>JAXHLV010000021.1:0-271177 GCA_034521935.1 Roseovarius sp. | reverse complement strand
GACCGGTGGCGACGCCCAGCACCTCGCGCTTGCCGTCCTCGTTGACCGCGACGGCCACTATCACGGCACGGCTCACGATCCGGCCACCATCGCGCGCCTTCACGTAGGTCGCGTCGAGCCAGAGATAGGGCCAGGCCCCCTCCAAGGGCCGCGACAGGAACGCGTTCACGCGCTCGTCGATCTCGGCGCAGAGGCGGCTGACCTGGCTCTTCGACATGCCGCCCGCGCCCATGGCCTTGACCAGATCGTCCACCGAGCGGGTGGAAATCCCCTGGACGTAGGCCTCCTGTATCACAGCCACGAGGGCCTTCTCGGCAGTGCGCCGCGGTTCGAGGAAGCTCGGCAGGTAGCTGCCCTTGCGCAGCTTCGGGATCTCCAGCGCGATCCGCCCCGCACGGGTATCCCAGTCACGGTCGCGGTAACCGTTTCGCTGGACTTCCCGCAGCGGCGAGCGCGTCCCCTTGGCCGCGCCCGTCCGCGTCTCGACCTCCGCCTCCATGATCCGGTCCGCCGCGAAGGCCAGCATCTCGCGCACAAGATCGCCATCAGCCTGCTGTTCAACCAGCTCGAGCAGTGCCATTCTCTCATCGGTCATCGTCATCTCCGTCTTTGGTTTCGAGTCGTTGCAACCCGAACCTTTGCCGAAGATCGACGGTGGCCGCCAGCGTCACCACCGGCCGCGCGCTGCGCTACGCCGGGGCTCCGCGCGCGGCCTCTTACACCACGGGCTGGGACACCGCCTCTCGGGGCGCAAAATTCCCATGAGGGCGGCTATGGCAGGGTGTGGCATCGGACGTTTCCTTCGTCGGAGTCATCCAGTAGACCCCATCCAGCCCTGTGTCGTGTAGTGTGGTGGGAACCGGTTTTGAGCTCCTCGAACATGCGAAATCAACAAGTTGGAGCGTGTCGCGTGAATGCGGATGAGCGCGACATGCTCCAGGGGATATGCGACACCGGAGCTTGGACGAAATCACCGCGCTGTCGCCCGAACCCTACGCGATCTCGCCGATGGTGACCATGTACTCTGTCGCGTGCTTGCCGCCGAAATGGGTGTCGCGATTTGTAATGCGGTTCGCGTTCCAACTCTGCATCCATGTTGGATGCAAAGCTGTTGAACAGCGCCCAGCTTGCGTCATTATCGGCGGTGATCGTGGTCTTGAGCTGTTTCACATCGGCGCAGACCGGACGTTCGAGCAGGTTTGCGAGCATCTTCTTGGCGACGCCACGCCCGCGCGCCTGCTCGCCCACGGCGACCTGCCAGACGAACAGTGTGTCGGGGGCGTCCGGCGGAATGAAGGCCGAGATCCAGCCCACGATCACCCCGTCAAGCTCTGCGATCACGCAGGTCTCGGAGAAATGGTCGCATTGCACGAGGTTGCAATACATCGAGTTTTCGTCGAGCGCGCCGCTGTTGCGGATCAGATCCCACACATCCGTCCCGTCCTCGGTTGACGGCTGGCGGAATGTGAGCCCGGTTGCGGGCTGTGAAGGCGAAGTCATTGGCATCATGTCCTGATATGGGGTTAAGTCTCTATAATCACGGCATTTTCACGTACCTCGGCGCAGACCTGCACCGAGGCCGCGACCTTTCAGAGGCCGTTTCGCGGAATCGCTTCATCCCAGACTTCCTCGTGCACGATCTCCTCGTCCTGCCATGCACGCAGGCGTGCCTCGATGCGAAACTCCGACGCAGTGGAAGTCAGCCGCGTGGTCGTCTCGGTGCGGATGTCCCAGTTCTCGCGCCGCATTTCGTGGGTCCATGTCACCACCCCCTCGGCCGAGAGCGGATCATCGGGCAGTATCGAATAGTGCTCGACCCCTTCGGCAGAATGGGTGATCCCGTGCTCGGTGATATGTGCGGCACCTTCGTGATCGCGCACGTCGATGATCAGGCGGCCGGTATCCACGTCCTCCGAGAGGACCCATTCCGATTGCGGTGGCGTCTCGAAGGTGACGTCGAGCGGCTGACCCGCGCGCGGCGCGGCAAAGGCGGGCGCGGGCTCGGGCCGGTCGGCGCGCAGCGGCAGGCTCAGCGTGGTTTGGCCCGTGTCCACCTGCATCGTGACAGGCGCGGGCGCGGGCCAGGCCAGCGGGAAGTAGCTGGTCGACAGGCCCAGCCGGATGCGGTGCCCGGCGCGGAAGGTCTGCGCGACATGCTTCATCGGCACGTCCACGGTATAGCTGCGGCCCGGCTCCAGCGGTTCGGGGTGCTCGTGGCTGTCGCGATGCGTCAGGTTGAACAGCCCGTAGCTGACCCGCGTCGCGGCCCCGTCGGGGGCCACATCCATGAGCCGCAAGGCGACCTGCGCCACCGGCTGATCGACGGTGAAGGTCAGCGTCAGATTGGGATCGCCGACCATGTGCAGCGCCTCGGGCAGGGGGGCGGTCTGGAATGTCAGGCTGCCGGCATCCTCGCGCCGCTGATCGCCGGGCTGGTCGCCGACATGCGCGTAGGAACACCACTTGCCGCCATGCCGTCCGACCCAGAGCGGCGAGTTGATCTCGCGCACACCGCCCGGCAGATCGCCGTCGGTGGCCAGCGTGCCATCCGCGCCAAGCGCGAAGGCGGTGCGGGTGATGTCGGGCGAGGGCCAGGCGGGTTCGGTGATCCAGTGCCCGTCGCGATGGGGGTAATGCGTGGCCGGGCGGGCGTGATCCTGCAGGAAGACGCGCAGCGGCGGCTCGTCCATGATGCCGGTATCGGTGCCCTTCAGCCACTGATCCCACCAGCGGGTTTCCTCGGTCAGCCAGTCGATGGCCGGACCCGGCTCGCCCACATACGGATACTTGTGCGACCACGGCCCGACGATGCCCTTGACCGGGCTGCGCAGGTTCTCGACCAGCCGGAACACCGTGCGGCAATAGCCGTCGGCCCAGCCGCTGACGGCGTAGACCGGGATTTGCACGTCGTCGTAATTCTCGCAGATCGAGCCGTGTTTCCAGAAATCGTCGCGGGTCTGATGCTCCAGCCAGTTCTTGAGCCAGAGACCCGAGTCGCGCAGCCGCGCCATCCACATCTCGCGCCAGCGGTCGCCGACATGCACCGGATCGGGCGGCAGGGTGTTGATGCCGAACATCACCGACGCCCAGGACAGTTGATCGCACAAGCAGCGTGCCGCCCATGTAATGGATGTCGTCGGCGTAGCGGTCATCGGTGGAACAGATCGTCACCACCGCCTTGAGCGCGGGCGGCTGCAATGCGGCCAGTTGCAGCCCGTTGAACCCGCCCCAGGAAATGCCGACGATGCCGACGCCGCCATCGCACCACGCCTGATCCGCGATCCAGGCGATCACGTCGCAGCCGTCCTGCAACTCGATCTCGGTATATTCATCCGTCATCACGCCTTCGGATTCGCCGGTGCCGCGCAGATCGACGCGGACATAGGCGTATCCCTTGGCCGCAAGCCACGGTGCGCGGGCGTGATCACGCTCCAGCGTCTTGTCGTTCTTGCGGTAGGGGATGTATTCGAGGATCGCCGGGACCGGCGCTGTCTCCGCCCCCTCGGGCATCCAGATCCGCGCGGCCAGACGGGTGCCGTCGGGCATCTCGATTTCGGTATGCTCGATCTCGCGGATCGTGGCGGGCAGCGGGTGGTCGATTTTCATATCGAGTGTCATGGGGCGGTTCCGGACTGAGAGAGGGATGGGAGTGCAGTGCGCCCGAAGGCGCGCAATGTCCAGCGCGCCCCGGCCGCTTTATTCGACGATATCGGTGAATTCGTAATTCAGCCGCTTCATCACCTGCTCGTAATTCCACAGAAGCTTGGACTGTTTGCCCGCCCCCATCCAGACAGAGGCGACGGCGTAGCTGTAGGCGTCCTGTTCGGGCAGGTCCGACAGCTTCATGCCGCGTTTGACGTAAGAGGCAATGCGCGTGCCGGGCACCTGCTCTGCCGCAACCTCGATCTCGGCGCGCGACGGCGCGCGGGCGATGGTCGCGTCGTTGAAGAACACCCGGTAGAAGAACTCGGCCGCGACAGTCTCTGGCCCTTCGCCCTGCGGCATGTCCGGCTTGCGGCCCAGCCCCAGATCGACGGTCACCTGCTGGTGGCTGACGCCATCGACCATCTCGAAGAGGTCGCAATGCGATTGCGCGATGCGGGTGTTGATCTCCAGCAGCCAGATCTTGTTCTGCACCTCGTCCCAGTAATACTCGATGTTGAAGCCCGCGTTGTCGTAGCCGATATGCGCCATGACCTTGCGGGTAATCTCGTTCATTTGGTCCTGGATACGGCGCGGCAGGGTCGAGGGGTAGAGATAGTAGAAAAAGCTGAGCACCTGCGGGTAGCGGATCGAATCCACCGTGCCATAGGGCACCACCTCGCCGTCGTACACATAGCCCTCGACGGTGCATTGCCGCCCGCCGATCACCCGCTCGGCCATGCAGTAATGGCCCTCGATCGCGCGAATGTCATCGGGCAGATCGGCCTGATCGAGAACATAGTTGAACGGCTCGGAAATCTGGCCGATCTCGGCGCGGAAGGCGGCGATGGCGTAGTCGAAATCCTCGGGGCTGTCGATGCGGAAGCCAAGACGCGACCCCGAGGACTTGATCGGTTTGACGAAAAACGGGAAGCGCAGATCGGCCTCGCCGATCTTTGACAGGGCATTGTCGTCGAACGGATCGAAGGCGGTAAAGGTCGGGGTGTGGTCGGGCACGACCTCGGCCATCACCTTGCGCGACCAGTACTTGTGCTCGCATTTCAGAAGGCTTTCCAGCGAGGCGTTGCGCGTGCCGTATTTCTTGCACAGAAGCGGCAGCATGGTGGAGACCGGAAAGTCGATATAGCCGACGATCGCGTCGATCGAGCCGTCAAACGCGTCGAGCGTCGCCTCGGCCTCGGCCAGCATCGCGGGGATGTCGAATTCCTGCGTGTCCGACACCGCCTCGGATGTCAGCAGCGGGTGAAAGGCGACATCCTCGACGCCGCGCAGCCGCGCGAGGCGCTCGGCATTCAGGGCGTTCATCCCGACGACGAAAACGTTCTGTGTCATGGTCGTGGTCCTTTTCTGTCAGATCGCGCGACATGCCAGTGCGCGGCTATTATCCCCGCGCGGCCTTTCGGCTCATGGCTGGGCAAGATCGGCCTGAACCGGGAAACTGCGGCCCTTGAGCCGGTCCGCCGTGCCCTCGATATCATCCACCAGCAACAACAGGAAATCGCCCGGATTGGCCTCGGCGATGGCCGCGCTCACGGCCTCCTGCTCGCTCATGATGACATGAACCGCGCAATCCGCCTTGGCCGCCTCGGCCCCGCCCTTGATAAGCTGCGCCACCTCGCCCTCGGAACGACCGCGCGCGTCGGACTCGTAGACGTAAAGAACATCGCACATCGCGGCGAGTTGCGCGCCGAGTGCCTCCAGATCCTCGTCGCGGCGGTTGCCCGGCGCGGACGAGACGCCGATCCTGCGTTGCTGCGCCAACCCGTTGACCAGCGGCTCCAGCGCCTCGAGCGCGGGCACGTTGTGGCCATAGTCGATCAGGCATTTGACGCCGTCGGCCTCGAAATAGTTGGTCCGTCCCGGCATCTGCGCGGGCGTCGGGTGGAAGGTCAGAAGACCGGAGCGGATCGCCTCGATATCGAGACCATAGGCCAGGGCGACACCCGTCGCGGCCATCGCGTTCTGCACGTTGAAGGGCGCGTGCCCCTCGAACGCGATCGGCACGTCGTTGACCGCCACGACATCCATCACGACCTTGCCGCGCAGAACGACGATGCGCCCGTGCCGCACGGTGACGACCATGCGCATCTCGCTCAGGTGTTCGCGCAGCGCGGGGGTGTCGGGGTTCATGGTGAAATAGATGATCTCGCCGCGCGCCCAATAGGTGCCATGCTCCATCACCAGCGGATCGTCGGCGTTGAGCACGCAATAGCCGCCCTCGCGCTTGACCGCATCCACGACCACCGTCTTGCAGCGCGCCAGTTCCTCAAGCGTGTGGATGTCACGTTCGCCGAGGTGATCGGACGCGATGTTCAAGAGCACGCCGACATCGCATTCGTCAAAGCCCAATCCACGCCGCATGATGCCGCCGCGCGCCACTTCGAGCACGGCGTGTTCCACCGTGGGCTCGCGCAGCACCGCCTGCGCCGCCGCCGGGCCGGAATAGTCGCCGCGCAGGATCACGTGGTTGTCGATCTCGACCGTGCCGGTGCAGCCCATGCCGACGGAATAGCCCGACTGTCGCAGGATATGCGTGGTCAGGCGCGTCGTCGTGGTCTTGCCGTTGGTGCCGGTGATCGCGGTGATCGGGATGCGGCCATTATCTTTCGGATCGGGAAACAGCATGTCGACCACATGCTCGCCCACCGGGCGCGGGGTGCCGTGGGTGGGGGCCATGTGCATCCGGAAACCGGGCCCGGCGTTGACCTCGACCACGCCTGCGGATTGCTCCGCCAGCGGCTTGGTCAGCGTCTCTGCCAGCAGGTCGATGCCGATTACGTCCAGACCGACATGCCGTGCGATCCGCTCCATCGCGAACTTGATATCGGGATGCACCTCGTCGGTGAGATCCGTCGCCGTTCCGCCGGTCGAGATATTCGCCGTGGACTTGAGAAATACCATCTCGCTCTTGACCGGGATGCTGTCGAGGGTGAGCCCCGCCTGTTCCAGCATGCGATGCGTCTGTTCATCCACATGGATCTGCGTGAGCAGGTTTTCGTGTCCGACCCCGCGACGGGGATCCTCGTTCGCCTTGTCGATCAGCGCCTTGATCGTCGATCTGCCGTCGCCGGTGACATGTGCGGGGCGGCGGCGCGCGGCGGCGATCAGCTTGCCGCCGATCACCAGCATGCGGTGATCCTCACCCTTGATGTAGCTTTCGACGATCACCGCGCCGGAGTCGTCGCGCACCCGGGCAAGGGCCGCCTCATAGCCCGACTTCAGGTCTTCGAGGCTGGAAATGTCCGTCGTCACGCCGCGCCCGTGATTGCCCGAAAGCGGCTTGGTCACGACCGGCCAGCCGATCCATTCGGCGGCCTCCTTCACCTCGTCCCACGAATAACAGGTCTGGCCCTTGGGCACCGCCACGCCCGCATCGCCGAGGATCTGCTTGGTCCAGTCCTTGTCGTCGGCGATCGAGTGGCCGATGATCCCCGTCGCGTCGGTCACCGTGGCCTGGAACCGGCGCTGTTTCACACCGTGGCCCAGCTGCGTGTAGCTGGTGCCGCTCGTCAGGTTGTATGACGGAATGTTGCGCGCCTTGGCGGCCTCGACGATGGCCCCGGTGGAGGGGCCTAGCGCATGGGCGTCACGCACCTGCTTGAGGTGGTCGATGATCGGGGCAAGGTCCACATGACCGCCATCATAGAGCTTGCGCACGATCCCGACCGCAGCCTCGCCCGCCGCAAGGCCCGTCGCCTCGTCGCGGTAGCGGTAGACGACGTGATAGATGCCCGTCTCGTAGCTGTCGACGGTCTTGCCGTAGCCCACGGTGAACCCGACCAGGTTCTGCAATTCGATCGCCAGATGCTCGACCATGTGGCCGGCATAGGTGCCGTTGCGCACCCGCTGAAGGAACCCGCCGGGCTCTCCGACCGAGCAGCGGTGCCCGTAGATCGTGGGAAAGACGGCCTGAAGCGCATCCGCTATCCCCGGAACCTTGTCGCTTGGTCTGTCTTCAAGGTCCTCAATATCGAGCCGCATGTAGATCGCCTGGTAGCGGCTATAGTAATTTGGCCCGCGCAGTGCGCGATGCTCAAGTATACGCATTCTTTTTCTCCGGCTTGCTTGCCCCGAGCTCATCTTTGCTCAGGACACGCCGGTCGGTCAGGCTGTAGGCGTTGCCGTCGACCAGCGCGTGCATGATGACGTTGTGGACGCTCACCGCCTCACCTTCCGTCAAGTCGAATACATTAGAGCCGGTGATCCCGGAGCTGTCAACGAGGATCACATGACCGGGTCCGAAGGCATGTATTGTGTCATCTTCGAAAAGGACCGCTGCATCTTCGCCGATCCCCACGCCGAGGTATTCCGGGTTCGTGGCACCCACCTCCATCAGGCGCGAGAATCGCCCGCGTTCGAGGAAATGCGTGTCGATGATCACCCCGTCGATCAGCCCGAAGCCCGCCGCTCATCCTGACCGCGCCCTTGCGCAGCGAATCGATCGCGTTGCCGCCATAGACCATCGTCGTCGACTGGCAGGCCGCCCCGGCGCTTGTTCCGGCGATCACGGCACCATCCTCGTACCGCTTGCGGATGGCGGTCAGGGCAGCGGACCCGCCGAAAATATGGGTCAGGCGCATCTGGTCTCCGCCGGAGATAAAGATCACGTCGCTTTTCTCGATCATCTCTACCAACGCAGGGTTCGCGGCATCCGCCCGTTCGCGAATCCGGATATCGAGGACCTCACTGGCACCAAGCCGTTCGAATACGTTGCGATATACCGCGAACACGTCATCCGGGATGCTGCTCGCCGTGGTGATGACGCCGACCCGTGGATCGGGCGTTGCCGCGCAGTCGAACACCCGGCGAAGGATGTGGGTATCCAGGTCCTTGTCCTCGGCACCACCGATGGCGACAAGCTTGCCGTGTGGCGCGGGGTGAATCGGCATGTTCATCAAGGGTCTCCTGTCCGCAATCCGTTAACCCAACATATTGGGGAATGTATCGCTATACAAACGAGATTCCGAGCGCTCTTTGACAACCCCCCAAAGGAGTGTCTTAACGTAACACTGCCCGCCGAAAAACAAGGCAGGCTATGGGTCTGAGCCGGAAAGGAAACGGAAATGACAAAGGGGTTTGCCCTCGCCATTCACGGCGGTGCCGGGGTCGCGCCGCGTGCGCAGATGACGCAAGACCGTGAAGCAGCGTACCACGCTGCTTTGGCGCGGGTGCTGCAAACGGGCGAACGTGTCCTCGAGGCCGGGGGCGACGCGCTTGACGCCGTGACATCCGCCGTCGCGGCGCTTGAAGACGAGCCGCTCTTCAACGCCGGTCGCGGTGCGGTCTTCACGCGCGACGGCACGCATGAAATGGACGCCGCGATCATGGACGGTCGCACCCGCCGCGCCGGGGCGGTGGCCGGCATCTTCGGCCCGCGCAACCCGGTGCACCTCGCCCGCGCGGTGATGGAGCAGACGGACCATGTCATGATGATCGGCGAGGGCGCGCTCGCGCTCGCACGAGACGCGGGCCTTGCCTTCGAGGAGGATGCCTATTTCTTCACGCAAGAGCGGTGGGACAGCTTGCACGAAACCCTGCGGATGCAGGCTGACGGCACGCTCGACAACGATCCTTCACGTCGTCACGGAACGGTCGGGGCCGTGGCCCGCGACCGTGACGGCACCCTCGCCGCCGCCACCTCGACAGGCGGGATGACCGCCAAGCGCGCGGGTCGCGTGGGTGACAGCCCGATCATCGGCGCGGGCACATTCGCCGATAACGCCACCTGCGCGATCTCCGCCACCGGCGACGGCGAGGCGTTCATGCGCCGCGTCGTGGCGCATGAGATCGACGCCCGGATGCGCCATGCCGGTCAATCGCTGGCCGATGCTGCGGACCATGTCGTGCAGGTCGATCTGCCCGCGCATGAAGGCTCGGGCGGATTGATCGCAATCGACTGCGACGGAAACGTGGTCATGCCCTTCAATTGCGACGGCATGTATCGCGGCAGCGTCCGGGAAGGCGAGGCCATGCAAACAGCGATTTATACCAACGGCCTCAGAAGCTGATCGAAAATGAGTTGAGTGAATTCAGCAGGTTGTGATTCTGTTCGGTTGTGAAACGGAACGGAGATCACGATAGCCTGGACTGAACTCACTCGCGCCCGGCATAGGCGTCACGCGAAGCGCTATCCAAGCGATTTGACCAATGCGGAATGGAAGATCGTGCGGCCATTGTTGCCCGGTCGCAACCGCCTCGGGCGGCCACGACGGGTGAAGTTGTGCCGGGTCTGGAACTCGCTCCAGTATATCGCGGCGGCGGGATGCGCGTGGACGCTCCTGCCGAAGGATTTCCCGCCGGTCTCGACCGTGCGCTAGTGTTCCGAGTCTGACACTTCCTACCTGTTTCCGCGGATTTCATCGAGGGCGTCCAGCGCACGGCGTTCCTTGGTAAGGATATCTTCGGCGGTTTTGGTCCATTTGATTTGAAGGGCTTCGGCTTCTCGGACTTCACATCGAGCGCCGCGAAGAGCGTCGTCGTGCCGTGGCGCTTGTAGTCGTGGGTCATCACGCTGGAAGCGTGTTTCCAACACGACGTAGCTGCGCGGCCCTTCTTGAGCGGCAGCCCCGGCTGCGTCCGGTCGGGCACCTGTATCTGGGACTTCCCGTCATGCTGAAAGCATGCCTGCGGCATGACACACAGCACGACCGCCCGGTCCGGCGGGTCGAGGTAGAGCCCGACGATATCGGTGACCTTCTCCTCGAAGAGCGGGTCATTCGAGACCTTGAACCGCTTGGTGACATACGGCTTGGGACCGGCCACGCCCTCATCGAGATACCGCTCCTGCCATCGCCAGACCGTCGCATGATCGCGAAGCTGCCATGACCGTCCGCCGTCGCCAGCACGATCCCGGCGCGCCAGACCAGCTTGCGGGCAGTGTTGCGGTTGCTGATCAGAGCTTGAAGCTCAGCACGGTCGGCGGGGCCCAGGTAAAGACAGATATCATCGCGTCTCATGCCACGAATATGGCACACCAAGCCGCCTTTGGTAATCTTGTGTCAGGTGGCGAACACTAGGGCCTGTGGACATTGAGGATTCCCAAATCACCTGAGGTTTGATTCAACCTTCCAAAAGGGAGGTTTGAATGGACGAGCAGAGGTTTGTGATTTCCGATGACGTCTGGGCGCGGCTGGGGCCGCTTTTGCCCGGCAAGCCGGGCGACAGCGGAGCGACGGGCAAAGACAATCGGTTGTTTCTGGAGGCTGTTTTATGGCGGGTGCGGACGGGGTTGCCGTGGCGTGATCTGCCAAAGGAATTCGGCAATTGGAACAGCGTGTTCCGGCGTTTCCGAAGATGGGCTGAAGCCGGAGTTTTCGAGCGTGTTTTCAGAGAGATAAGCGGTGATCCCGATTTCGAGTATGCACTGATCGACGGCACGATCGTCCAGGCTCACCAGAAGGCGAGCGGCTCAAAAGGGGGACTCAGCATCAGGCCATCGGGCGCTCGCGGGGCGGATTGACGACCAAGGTCGTGGCGCTGGTCGACGCCTTGGGAAACCTGTTCGATTTTCTTCTGCTGCCGGGTCAGGCGCATGACATGAAAGGCGTCGCGCCGCTGATCGAAGGCGTGGATTTCGATGCGTTGCTGGCCGACAAGGCGTTCGACGCCGATTGGCTGCTCGCCGAGATTGATGCACGCGGCGCAAAGGCGGTCATCCCGCCCAAGGCAAACCGAAAGGTCACGCGCGACTACGACAAACATGCCTACAAGTGGCGGCACCTCGATCGAAAACTTCTTCGCAAAGATCAAGGAATTCAGGGCAATAGCCACGAGATACGAAAAGACCGCGTCCAGCTATGCCGCCAACTGGCACCTCGCCGCGACGGTCATTGCCTCAAGGTGAATGTCCACGGACCCTCGGCTTCATAACCTGAAGGTTGTCAGTTCAATTCTGACTCCCGCAACCAAATTACCAAATAATATCAGATTCTTGAATGCCGCCCTCCGGGGGTGTTCGCGTTTGGCCCCCCGTGGAAGCACTGTGGAAGCAAGAGGGGGTGAAGTTCTGCGGGTTGATGCGCGGTCAGTGCCCGCCGCCGACCGCCGATCGTTGCGGGACGATCACGACAGATGCACCAGGCTCGTGCCGGAGAATTCGACCAATGCAGCATTTATGGCCTGATGATCCTTCATCAGGCAGATCGCCGTGCTAAGTCCATCGGCGACCGCTGCGCTCGGGCCGGTGACGCTGACCAGGTGCCACGGCGCGAGCGACGGCTGACCGGTCAGCGGGTCGAGAATGTGGCTTGCCTGTCCGCCGGTCGAAAACCGCGTGCCGGCCGGAGCGGAGGTCGCCATCGCGGTGTCGCGCAGTGTCATTGCGTCAACGCGCTGGCCATCGACCGTTTCCACGGTGATGGGCCAGCCACCGCCCTGTGGATGCCCGCCGAGCGCGCGCAACTCACCGGTATCGATCATCAGGTCGGACAATCCCCGACGGCTCAGCAGGCGGGCGATGCGGTCCGCGATATAGCCCTGGGCAATGCCGTTCAGGGTGATGGCCATGCCGGGTCGTGCAAAGCCGATCCCCTGGCTGTCGAAAGCGACCCCAGACCAGCCCACCAGTGCATGTGCGCGTTCGATTCCGTTGGGGTCGTCCTCGCTTTGCGCAGCGGGATTTGCATAAGCGGACCAAAGCGGCTGCACCGTCGGATCGAACAGCCCGCCGCTGACCTTGTGCATCCGGTCGCACAGGCCAAGGCATTCCAGAAGCTCAAAAGGGGGTGCCGGCAGCCTGCCATCGCGGTTCAATCGGGTGATCGCCGAGTCGGGCTTGTAGAGGCTGAAGATGCCCTCCAGCCGTCGCAACTCGGCAAAGACCTCCTCGGCGATGGCCCGGGCATCGGGATGCGCGAGGCTTAGCGTCGCGCGCGCGCCAAGCGCGGTGGCGTGCCACTGCGTGATCTGCGGCGTCGCAGACGCACGTGTTCCCAGCGCTGCGGCACAAGCGGTGATGGTCAGAAACCGACGGCGGGGGAAGGTCTGCATGTCAGTTCGTCCTTTCCTTCGACAGCGCGCGCAGGCGCTCGGATAAATCGTCATCGTCCCGGCCGATTGTCCCCGGTTTTCGAACCGGTGCCAGAACGGCGTCATCGGAGATTTCGTCCAGCGCGATCAGACGCCCGCCGTAGCGGTCGATGAAACCGCGGGCGACGTCGGCCTCTGCGAAGGGCACGAGTTCAGGCGCGCCCATGCCGCCCTCGCGGCTTGAGCCCAGCACATAATGGGCAGTTTCGGCCGCAATCCAATTGTCAGGGCCAGGGGAATGCCAGCTGACGGCCTCTCCCATGTCGCTGACATAGATGGCCGCGATCTCGTGGCTTTGTTCGGGCATCCGCATATAGGCGATGGCGTCGCGAACCTGGCTGAAGAACAGCGGCATGCCCGGCAGCCCGTCGAGATGCACCTGCGCCTTGGGGCCGGGATGTTCCAGCATGTCCATCTGGCAGAAATGGCCTACCGCCGTAGCGGTCATGGTGACCGGCTGCGGTTTCTCGGCGCTCTCGTCCTGACATGCGGTCAGAGCGGCCAGGCAGATGCAGGCAAGCAAGCGTTTCATGGCGTCACCTTCCGAAAGACCATGACGGCACCGCCCAGGGCAAGCAGGGGCCAGAGCGACATCGAAACCAGCGCATGCGTCGGCGGGATGGAATTGGCCGCCCCCGCGATGCCGGCTGCGGCGGCTGTCGCGTCGGAGGCGGCGAGATTGAACAGACGGAACGCGTCTGCCGGGTTGACGACCAGAAGCCAGGGGAAGGCTTCGGTGGTGAACCAGCCGCCACCATCGGTGACCACGGCCGCCAGCAGGGCCAGATCGTAGAGCACGATCATCACCAACCAAAGACCGATACACAGACCCGCAGCGCCGGTGCTGCGCGGCACCAGCGCCGAGAGCGCGTACCCCAGGCAGAGAAATGCCGCCCCCAGCAGCACCGACGACCACATCAGCCGCCAGAGCGCGGGCAGCCCCTGTACCGCTGCCGTATCCGTCGCGATGGCGGCCAGCGCGGCACTGCCGTATCCCGCTGCCACCGCCAGCGTCAGCACCCCAAGATGCGCCAGCAACTTGCCGACAAGAAGTTCGGCCCGCGAGATCGGATAGGTCAGCACCAGCGGCAGCGTGCCGCGCTCGACCTCGCCGGCGACACCGTCGAAGGACATCAACAGCGCCACCAGCGGCACGAGGTAGACCGACAGCGAGGTCAGGCTGGCCACCGTCACCGACAGCCGGTCGGCCCCGAGCGCCCCGGTGGGCGCGGACCCTGCCGCAGAAAGGACCAGTGAAAAGATCACCATCATCACGACGGCGATCGTGACCCAGCGATTGCGCAGAGCAATCCGGAATTCGGTCGTGGCCGTCGTCAGGATCCGCATCATTGGCCGTCTCTCCGGCTGAAATGGCTGTAGATGTCTTCAAGACTCGGCGGGAGCACGTCGACATCCCGGACGATCTCGCCCAGCCCGACGATGCGCGACAGCGTGGAGAGCTTGTCTTCCTGCGCGCAGCTCAGATGCAGCCCGGTGCCGTTCATTCGCCCTTTCGGCAGAGCCTCGGCCAGGGCTGAGCCGTGGCCCTCGCGCGGAATGACGTGCAGCCTTATCGGCAGCGCCGCCTGACGACGCAGATCGCTGAGGCTGCCCTGGGTGACCAGCCGTCCCTGCGACAGGATGACCAGCCGATCGGTGCGCGCCTCGACCTCGGTGAGGGCGTGGCTCGACAGCAGGACCGAGGCTCCCTCGGCTGCCATGTCGTCCAGCAAAGTGTAGAAGTCGCGCCGCGAGACCGGATCAAGCCCGCTGGTCGGCTCATCGAGCACCAGCAGGCGCGGCATACCGATCAGCGCCTGCGCCAGGCCGACACGCTGTCGCATCCCCTTTGAATAGGTGCCGATCCGGCGCCTGCCGGCATCCGCGAGCCCGACCCGCGCCAGCAGACCTTCCGCCAGCCGGGCGGAATGACCGCGCAGTCGCAGGTAGTGGCGGATCTGTTCCAGGCCGGTCAGTGCGGGGTGGAAGGCCACGTTTTCCGGCAGGTAGGCAACGTCGGCGCGCGCCTTTTCAGACCCCGGCGGAGCGCCAAGAACCTGCACCTCACCACCGTCGAAGGGGATGAGCCCGAGGATGATCTTCATCAGCGTGGACTTGCCGGCACCGTTATGGCCCAGCAGCGCCACGCGCTCGCCCGGCGCGACCGAAAGCGAGACGTCGCGCAGCGCCGGCGTGCCGTCGTAGGTCTTAGTGAGGGTCGAGAGGATCAAACTATTCGTCATCTGCCTGTCCGTTGCGCCACTTGCCGGCGCGTCTGGCCGCCATCGACGGCGGATGTCTTGGGGCACCGTCGATCTCGACCGCTGTCATCAGCGGGTGGCTGTCCAGCACCCCGCCGGGCAGGGTGGCCGGGAAGCTCGATTGCGACCAGCGGATGAGTTGCACCGCCGGAGAACCGACAAGCAGTGCCGCGGCCGGTTGCGACCACAGGATGTGGTCCATCAGGTCGTTAGGGCGGAACGGACTGTCGGCCAAACCGTCGCCATTCAGATCGAACGCCGAGTGGTCGGACCAGTAGTTGCCGCGCCCCTCATAGCTCCATTCCACATCGGTGGTGCCCACATATTTCACCTGCGTGCGGTTGCCGACGAAGGCGTTGCCGGTCAGCGCGTTCCGCTCCGACCCGGCGGTCAGATGGATACCGATATCGCAGCCCTCGAACCTGTTTTCGACGATCAGGTTGCGGTGTGCGTTGTAGATGAAGGTGCATTTCCCCGCTCCGCCGCGGACGAGATTGCCGCTCAGGTCCGAACTGTTGGCATAGTTGAGCATCAGCCCGTGGTCGCGATCATTCAGAGACAGATTGTCGAGCACCTTGACCCGGTCAGAAAACATCAGCGCATAGCCCAGGTGGTTGCCGATGGAGACGTTGCCGGACACCTCGCTGTCATTGGCATACATGTAATGGACGGCGAAACGCAGGTCGCGAAACATATTGCCGCTGAAGGTGTTTCGTTTCGAGGTGTTGACGAAAATTCCGTCGCGCCCGTATCGGATGTCGTTGCCGATCACCTTGGCACCGGGTGCATTCCAGACATAGACTCCGTTGCCGCGAGCATTCATGCGCCGGTCCTGTCGGCCCCGGATCGTGTTGTTGCGCACGACGCTGTCATCGGCACCGTGAATATCCACACCGTAAAGATTGCCGACGATGCGGTTGCCTTCGATCACCGCGCGGCGCGCGGTCTTGGTCAGCTGCACGCCCGAATCGATGGTCTGGTGATCGTCGCCAGAGCCGATGATTTCCAGCCCGCGCACGGTGATGTCTGAGCCGGTCACGGTGATGACCGAGCCCTCGCCGCCACCATCGATCACGGCCTCGCCCCGCCCATCAAGGGTTATGGGCTGCGACAGGATCACCGGGCCGCGGTGGCGGCCCGGTGCCAAAGTCAGCACATCGCCGGGATCGGCCCCGGCGATGGCCTCTAGCAGCGCCCCGTCCCGCACCGGCACGGCTGTTTCGGCTGCCTGCGCCAGAGGCGCGAGCAGTAGCAGGACCAGCAGCAGAAAACGGAGCGCCATGCCTCAAGCCCCTCGTGGCTTGACCAGCATCCGTCCGCGCATCTCCATGTGGAGGGCGTGGCAGAACCATTGGCAATAGTACCAGTAGACGCCGGGCTTGGCGGCGGTGAAGGTGACCGAGGCCGTCGCCTGCGGCCCGATCTCCATTGCCACGCCGTGGTTGTTGAGGCAGAAGCCGTGGGTCAGGTCATCGATATCGTCGAGATTGGTGACGATGACGGTGACCTCGTCGCCCTCGTTGACCTCGAACTTCTCCAGCGAGAACATCGGCGCCTGGCTCGACATGTAGACCCGCACCTTGTTGCCGTCGCGGATCACCGTATCGGCCCAGTCGTCGATATCCACGCCGTCGGCCTCGGCCTGCTTGCGGGTCTCGGCCCACATCGGATCGTTGCGGTCCCAGACATCGACGGGGTTGACGATATCGCGCCGCACGATGATGCACGTCATGCGGCTCGGCGAAGGTCGGGCCGTCATGCACCACCGGCATGTCGTCCTGCGTGATGTCGAGAATCTGCTCGTTCTCGGGTTTCAGAGGGCCGACATTGATGAACCGGTCCTTGGAGAACTTGTTGAGCGACACCAGCCATTTGCCGTCGGCTTCCTTGGTTTCACCCATGGAGGAGTGGTTGTGACCGGGCTGATAATGCACATCCGTCTTGGCGATTATCGGATCGACCTCCTCACCGGCATAGGCGCGCACGGCCTTGGCGATGTCCCATTTCACGATCTGGCTGTCGAGGAACAGCGTGGTGTAGGCGAACCCCTTGCCGTCGAACGCGGTGTGAAGCGGGCCGAGCCCCAGTTCCGGTTCGGCCACGATGGCCGAGCGCGGATCGGCGTCGTCCTCGAACAGCGCGTCGAGCTTGCGCACGTCGATCACCGAGCAGGTCGGCGACAGCTTGCCGTTGACGACCACGTGCACGCCGTCCGGCGCGGTGTTGATGCCGTGCGGGCTGTTGGGGATCGGGATGTAGCGGGTGTATTTCTTGTTGCGCTCCTTGCGCCCGTCGATCACCGGCACACCGCCCAGCATCTGCACATCGCCGTTGGCGACGCCCTTCTCGATCTCGGCCAGGTTGAAGACCACGACGTGATCCATCTCGCTTTCGGTCATCTCGGCGAGGTTCATGCCCATTTCCGAGTTGTAGGAGGTCGAGAAGGCGTATTTGCCCTGGTAGTCGCAATCGGTGTTGTCGAGGTTGCCCGACACCATCACCTGCCAGGCGACCTCCATCGTGTCGCCGTCGAGCGCGGTGAAGAAGTTGACGTACTTGTCGGGCTCGTCGAGGATCTTGCCGTCGTTGATCATCGGGGTCTCGTCCTCGCCATTGGCAAAGACATAGCCGGTGCGCGGGAATTTCTGCGGACGCAGCCCGTGGATCGCCTTGGCGTTGGGAATCTCGGTGATCTTGTCGCATTTCATCACGTCGCAGCGCACCCGCGCCACGCGCGTGTTGGCCTTGTCGTTCATGAACAGATAGCGCCCGTCATAGGTGCCGTCGGTGAACGACATGTGCGGGTGGTGCAAGTCGCCGTTGTCGTGGACGCGCTTGCCGTTGGCGGCCAGGAACGCCTTGGTTTCCGGCAGCATGCCATCCTCGAAGATCTTGAGGCTTTCGTTGGTCTGGCCCCAGCCGGTGGCCGAGCAGCGGTTGAACACCGGCACGCGCATCAGTTCGCGCATCGACGGGAAGCCGAGAATGCGCAGCTCGCCGGTCTGGCCCGAGGACCAGAAGCCGTAGTAATCGTCCAGCTCACCGGGGGCGAGGTTGATGGCGTCGCTCGCGGCCTGAGCCGATTTGGTCCCCGCCGCTGTGGCAACACCTGCCGCGCCGCCCAGCATCGCCAGCCGCGCGCCACTCGCGCCGCCCAGCAGGGCCGCGCCGCCGGCCGTCGCGCCCAGCAGACCGCGGCGGCTGATGCCTTGTTTTCTCGTTGTGTTGGTCATCGTCTTATCCTTTCGCTTGGTTGGGATGGTTAGTGAGCGCCCGGTCGAGCGCAGCCGCGCTGCCTGAAGCGGCCTCCCGCCGCTTCAGTTTCTTGATGACGACCGGGCATTTGGTTTCGGACTGGTAAAGCACCTGACAATGCATGCAGTTCAGGCACTCGTTCGGGTTGATCTCACCGGTGGGGTGGATCGCCTGCACGAAACACTCGTTCGCGCAGGTCTGGCAGGGATTGCCGCACTCCTTGTAGCGCTTGAGCCAGTCGAACATGCGCATGCGCGCCGGGATCGCCAGCGCTGCGCCCAGCGGGCACATATAGCGGCAGAAGAACCGCTCGACGAAAAGACCCGCAACAAGCAGGGCGACGGCGTAGGCCACGAACGGCCAGGCGCGCACGAAGTTCAGCACGATGGCGGTCTTGAACGGCTCGACCTCGGCCAGCGCCTCGGCCTGCTCGATCGAGGCCAGCGATGCACCGAACAGCCCCAGGAAGATCATGTACTTGAGCGGCCAGAGCCGTTCATGCAGCCCCCAGGGCAGGGTCCATTGCGGAATGCCGAGCCGCCGCCCGATCTGGTTGGTCAGCTCCTGCAGCGCGCCAAACGGGCACAGCCAGCCGCAATAGGCGCCCCGCCCCCAGAAGATCAGCGCCGCCGCGACCGAGAACCACAGGATGAAGGTCAGCGGGTCGAGCAGGAAGGCCTGCCAGCTGAAATCGGTGGTCAACGCACCGAACAGCGCCATCAGGTTGACGACGGAAAGCTGCGCATTGGCATACCAGCCCAGAAACACCAGTGTCACCGTCAGGAAGGACATGCGGAACCAGTAGGTCACCCGTTCCGAGCGGGTCAGGAACCCCTGGAAGAAGAACGCCGCCGTCAGAACGATCAACATCGCGGCCAGACCGGCAATCTCGACAGTCTTGTCCTGCCAGATGCGTTTCCACAGGGCCGCCTGTGCCGCACGCTCCTCCTGCTCGGCCATGGCCTGTGCCTCGGTCGCCTCGGGCCCCGGCTCGGCGGGCGCCACGGCGCGCAGGTAGGTTTCGGGCAGCCGATATCCCAGCTCGAAGGTGGTAAAGACCCGCTCGATCGCGGCGACGTCGCGCTGGACCAGCAATTGCAGGCGGAAGGGTTTGGTGGGGTCGAAGCCGGTGTCGGCGGGGATCTTGAACAGATCCGTCTCCGAGAATGCCGGCGCCCCCTCGGCGGCGACATCGCCCAGCCTGCGGTGCATCTTGTCGCGGAACCGCACCGACAGATCGCCCTGGATCAGCACGATTCGGTCGAAAATGCCGCCGCGCACATAGCCCGACCCCTTGAAGGAATAAATCCCCCGACCCGCGACCATGATGGCGTGATCGCCCTCGTCCAGCCATTCCTGCAGGTTGTCATTCTCGGCCTCGCCCAGAAGGGCCTCGCCGACCGGCGGAACCGAAACAAGTCCCATGTACATGTCGATGAAGGTGGTTTCGGACGGTTTCTCGATGGGCCTCTCGGCGGCGCGCGGGTCATCGACCTCTTCGAACGCGGCGTTCACCTGCCCCACGTCCAGCGACAGGCGGCGCAGGGTTCCATTGCCCTCCAGCGTCCGCCAGTCCTTCGCCGCGGTGGCTGTCGGGTCGATCTCGAATTCCGGGCCGCTTGGCGCGTCCGGTGCGCTGAGCCCGCCCAGCCCGAGGTGCCGTGCAACTTTCAGCCCGGCCCGCACGATGGAGTCGTCGATCACGATGAGGGTGACGGTCGCCCCTGCAATGATCTTGAGATCATGAGCCGTGCCGCCCGAACTGGCCTCTGCCACCAGGTCGAGCCCCGCGTAACCATCGATCAGCGCCTGAATTTTCGAGTCCGGTATCCCGATCAGCACGATCGGCTCGGAGTGCTTGACCAGCTTCACGCCTTGCACGATCGCCTCGTCGTCAACGGCGACCATGGTGTGGATGGGCTTGCCCGAATACCCGGTGGTGCCAACAAAATCCGAGGCGATGAACGCCCAGGCAATGCGCTCGTCACCCCGCAACACCGGTGCGACAGCCAGATCTTCGCGGATCGGGCCGAAGGCATCTGCCCCCGCGACCAGCTCGCCGGGAGCTACATCGTTGATGAGTCGGGAAAGAACTGACCCGGAAGTCTGCGCAGTCACGCCGGATGCGAAGAACAGGGCCGCGAAAATGAAAAAAGCACTGAAGAGAGCCAGGAGACGCCCGCCCGGGACGGTGGGGCTACGAGGCAGCGGCGTGCCGGGACGTAGGGTCAGCGAGGTGCGAATAAGACGTGACATCATAATCCAGTATCAGATTTCGTTCGGTGGGCCGCGTGCGGGATGGAACAGAGCCTCTGCATTCGCAGAAACCGTGCCAGGCTCGCGGTATACCGAATGCCGGGCAACCCCGTGTTTGAGCATCGAGGGCGCAGGTAGGTATGGCGACGCGTCTGCGTTGAACATGCAGGCAGGACAAAGCGCGCAAGTGTCCGCCTGCGACGGTTCAACCGGCTGTCCGGAGCCGTCGACAAACACGGTGACCGCGCCATCGCCAGAGCAGATCACCATCGTGAACACGCCGGGTTTCGCAGAAGCCATCGCCCCCTGAGCCGTAGAATGGGCCACGCCGGCAATAACCAGCGTGAGAGCGAAAAACGCCGCCTGAAGGATATTCGGAAGTCGGTTGTCCATCAGCTGTTCATACTATCGATAAGACCCATTTCTCATGACATAGATCAGTGCTCGCCGTCGGTCCGTCTGGCCATGCTCGGGGTCAGCATATACATTTTGGAAGGCCGGATATTGCGCTGGCACAAACTTTGGCACGACTTTTGTTCGTGCGCTGGATTCAGCAGTGGGAGGCAGCGCAAGGATGTGCCACACGACCTTCCATGAACGGCGAACCCCGTAAGGTTTTGCCAAGGCTGGACGAAAACCTGCTAACACATCTGCCGCCGCCCGGCGGGTCTTCAACGGTGAGCCATGTCGCGCCATTGGTCCGAGCGACAATGGCGAACCACCAACGATGTCGCGTTCACTGGATGCGCAACGCTCTGGCCCATGCTCCGGCCAAGCAGCGCACGACCGTGGCGGCGATGCTCAAGACGATCTTCGCTTGAGGCAAAGCAAGGCCGAGGCCGAAGCCCAGTGGGACACTGTCGCGTTCACGGGGCTTACGCGGCCCCACCGGGGCCACGGTCCCCCTCCACCGTCGGGGCGATCATGCTCGAGACCAACGACGAATGGACGGTCGCGCGCCGATACATGAGCCTTGAAACCCTCGCGCGCGTGAACGACAATCCCAACGTCAGGTTGCCCGCCGTGGCGTCCTGATCAGAACTTGGGCCTTTCCGAAGGTCGGCGTTCTTACACCACGCCGGGGGACACTATCCGAATGGCACGTCGATGGAGGAGGCATTTTTCGCGCGGGTGACCGACACGATAACCGGATCGGGCGAGATCGATGCCCTGGAGTATTTCCACCATCGGGGCACACCGCAATCCGGAATCCGGGTGGACGGTTGGGGTGGCGACCCGCGGAAGTCGAAGCAATTGACGATTCTTGTTGTCGATCATGCGGACGATCCGAATTCACCGACATTGACCGGCACAGAGTTGAACAACCAGTTCAAGCGGCCTCTCCGATTCCTCAAGGCCGCTCTCGACGAGGATTGGCGAAACAGGCTCGAGGAGACATCGCCGGGATTCGAGTTGGCCGACATGATCGCAGCGCGTTGGTCATCGGTAAAGAAGATCCGGCTTCTTCTCCTCACCGACCGCAAGCTGAGCAGCCGTGTCGATGGTCGCGAGATGACGGAGTTCCTGGAGCGTCCGGTCAGTTACAGCGTATGGGACGTGACCCGCCTCGAGCGCATCGAGAGTTCCGCGATGGGGCGCGAGGAAATTATCGTGGAACTCGACCAGCACGGAGGCGCGATCCCGGTGCTTCCCGCCCACATGCCGGACTCGCCCTACGAGGCATATCTCGCGGCACTTCCGGGATCGGTTCTCGCCTCGATCTATGACCGGTGGGAGGCTCGCCTCCTCGAGCAGAACGTGCGCGTGTTCCTGCAAGCGCGCGGCAACGTGAACAAGGGCATCCGAAAGACGATCGAGGAAGACCCTTCGATGTTCTTCGCTTACAACAATGGGATCACGGCGACGGCCGAGGCTGTCGAGATCGAACATCGCGACGGCATCCCCATGATGACCCGCCTGACGAATCTGCAGATAGTGAACGGAGGACAGACCAGCGCGTCCGTCCACGCCGCCCTGCGCGCCGGGAAGGACCTGTCAAAGACGTTCGTCCAGATGAAGTTGTCCATCGTCGATGCCGAAAAGGCCGAGAAGATCGTGCCGGACATTTCCCGGTATGCAAACAGTCAAAACCGGATCGCGGCGGCGGACTTCTTTTCCAACCACCCCTTCCACGTCCGAATGGAGGAAATCTCGCGCAGGCTCTACGCCCCGGCGAAGGACGGAAATTTCACGCAGAGCCGATGGTTCTACGAACGCGCTCGCGGCCAGTTTGCGGACCGCCGTTCTCGCCTGACACCGGCGCAGCGGCGGAAGTTCGACCTCGAACATCCACGGGCACAGCTCTTTACCAAGACCGACCTCGCCAAGGCCGAGATGACATGGCGCGGCCGCCCCGAAATCGTGAGCCTCGGTGCGCAGAAGAACTTTGCCCATTTCGCGCACGCGATCGGCAAGGAGTGGGACAAGCGAGATGAGGCTTTCTCGGAAGAGTGGTTCCGTAATGCGATCTCGAAGTTGATTGTCTTTCGCAAGACGGAGCGGATCGTCTCGGATGCAGCCGGTTCCTGGTATACCGGCGGACTCCGCGCGAACACGGTTTGCTATGCGATCGCGAAGCTCGTCCGTGACGTCGAGGAGCAAAAACAGTCGATCGACTTAAAGAAAATCTGGAATGCACAGGACCTGCCCGACGCGCTAATCGATGTTCTCGATCAATACGGGGAAGCCATGCACATGCATCTCCTGTATCCCCCGACTGGTGGCAGTAACCCAACGGAATGGGCGAAGAAGAAGGCATGTGTCGAGGCCGCGATGGAGATCGACCTCGAGTTCCGCAGCGACATTTCGGACATGCTGATCGGCACGGCGGAACGTCGCGAAAGAGCCTCGGAAGGCCGTCGTGATCAGCGCATGGTGGACGGAATACAGGCGCAGGCGACAGTCGCGGAAATCGGGTCGGATGAATGGGCCTCCCTCCGGGACTGGGCACGCAGTTCCGGCATGCGTCTCACCCCCACCGAGAATGGTATCCTGGAAGCGGCTACACAGCTTCGGCTGCGACCGTTGTCAGAAGCACAGTCGGTCAAGGCGATGGCCGTGATGGAGCGGGCGCGAGCGCAGGGATACACATCCTCAAGAAGATGACGAAAGGTGCCGGACCTGATAGTTGAGCCAAAGGGACCCTTCTGGTCTCTCGGCCATAGTCACCGTGTCTCTTGCGCTCTTAAACGAGCAGGCCGAAAAGCGCGTCGGGACGCTGAGTCATTTGCGAGGGGTCCGCTTCCTGCGCCGACATGCTCACTGTCTGACGCGTCACCCGCCCAGCAGCATGCATCTGAGACTGGCTGAGAGCCTCACAGGATTCGATGGCGACTCTTTGCGACGTTCGGCAGCGCGCCGGGCAAACTGCGCGCCCTGAGCGCTCTATGCGTCTGTGGTAGCCAAGAGGTGGTGCAGAGCCGCATCCGACCCCGGCACCGCCATCGATCTCGTGGCGCTGGTGATCCATCGGCAAGCAGTTGGGCCACGAAGCGTTCAGAGACCCAGAGGTTGAGAGCCGAACGTTGCCCTTTTTCGAACATCAGCTCAATGGCGTCTGCCTGCTTGGGATGCATCAAGTATCGCGCCGCTAGCTTCCCTTGATGTCCGCGCGGATGCTCCAAGGCGCGCTCATCGAGCCGTGCCAGGCATGCCTGCCGTAATGCGTCGCACACTCATCGCTGCAAGCAGATAACGCAACCGGAGAAGACATCGGCGATACACATACCCCGCTCCCGGCTAGCCGGGGCGGCCTTCGCGCTGCGCTTCAGCCGGTTGGCATAACCGTCAGCTCCGGCACGTTCGCACGCTCCGGCTGCTGCAGCGCGAACATCACCGCATTCGCCACGTCCTCGGCTTTCAGCTTGTCCGGCTTGGGCTCGGAGAAAAATGGCGTGTCCACCATGCCGGGCGCGACGACGGTGCACCGCCCGCCCCATTCGCGCATTTCCTGCGCCATGTTCCCGCCATATCCGTGCACAAACCACTTCGACGCGCCGTAGATCGAGCCCGGGATATGCACCTTGCCCGCGACCGACCCGGTCAACACAAGGTGGCCTCGCGTCTTGCGCAGCTCCGGCAGGCTCGCCCTCGCGGTATAGAGCAGGGCCATAATGTTCAGGTCGATCAACTTGCGCCACTCTTCCGGATCGCCGTTCTCCGTGCCCGGCGTGTCCAGCCCCGTGCCCGCATTGGCAAAGGCCGCGTGCACACCGCCGAAACGCTCCGCCGTGGCTGCGATGGCGTCCTGCTGCGCCGCAAGGTCGGTCGCATCGCCGGGTATGACATGGCTTGCCTCGCCCAATTCGGTTTGCAACCTGCCCAGCTTATCCTTTGACCGGGCCATAAGCCCGACGTTCCAGCCTGCGTCGACAGCAGCGCGCGCCGTGGCCGCGCCGATGCCGCTGGACGCGCCGGTGATGAAGAGTGTTTTGCGGTCGGTCATGCGATGCTCCTTTTTCTGGTCTTGGCCACACGTAAGCTCCGTCTGGCCGTCATCCACCCCGGTCCACCGAACGCAGGACCGTGTGAACCATCAACCGCGCGCTGCGAGCAGAGCTATTCACCGGGCAAACTGCGCGCACTGGGCGCTCTCAGCGGTAGTGGCGGCGGTGAGGTGGTGCAGAGCCGTGCCCGGCCCCGTCAGGGCATCGATCTTGTTCCGATGGTGAGCCGTCCATGACCACAGGCGACACGGGGTGCACTGCATCTTTCGGGGACCGCGATCAATGGGAGCACTTGCGCCGTGCCATCGTCCGACGAGAGAAAGCGGCGCAAGCTCAAGGCCGCATTCGCCATACTCCGGCCTCGCTCAGCCATCCAGAGCGCGTTCGCCATGATCCACCATATTCAGCGCGTTCACCCGCTTGTCCGCAGCGGTGGTCCGCACGTTCCAGAAGGGCTGTGCCGCAGTTCGAACGCGGCTCCTTCATGGTCTGCAAGGCCGGTTGAAGTGCGTTCGTTACAGGTAAAAAAGAGATACTCGCCACGCCCGGAAAGCTAAGTTATTGATTTATATAGAGACAGGCGTTTACATATGTAAACATGCGCGCCTCAAGACTGGCAGGATGTAAACATTTTCGACCGTGTTTTTCGGCGAAATGTAACCCTTTTTCGAGACGGACGTTTACATATGTAAACGTCCGTGCACGGCTATGTAAACATTCTCACCGGACCACAGCACGATCGGATTTCGACGAACCTGCACTCCACGTCGTGCGCTATGGGAGCTTTGGATCGTGGGATGTCGGTGGCACCAGAAGGCATCCCCATGTGGTGACCTAGGCATTCCTAGGGCTTCGCATTCATGCCGGGATCCGGCGGGCTGCGTATCCGTAAAAAGCGAGCCATTCCTGACCCCGGCACCCAAACCGGGCGCGGCGCACGCGACCCGTGTCGTTTGGATGAGTGTCGAACTCTGCCCCAAGAATCGCCACGATCCTGTGTTTCGTATCTGCACGATGAGACACTTGGCACGACCGACACCAGTCCAGAGGCAGTGGCGCAAGATGAAGCGGCGGCGCGAGCGTCGAGGTGCGCCGCAGATTGTCGGTCCGGCCCTGATCTTTCTCGCGGCCGTGTTGGTGACAGGTGTCCCGGTCGTCCCACCCGACGTCGACCGGGTCGGGTTCGCCGACCGAACCGACACGACCGTCAAGCCCACGGCGTTGCGGGGCGGCAATGCATTGAGCGGAAATGCGTTGAACAGGGCACCATCCGTCCCAGCGTCGACTTCTGGCACCGTGGTCGGGCGCGTGACCCATGTGCGGGACGGCGACACGATCGAAGTCGCCGGTCGTCCCATCCGCTTCGCGACGCTCGATTGCGCAGAAACCGGCACGCTCGGCGGAGAGCGGCCTGATCACCGTATGCGGGCGCTCGTATCAGGTAAGACGCTCTCCTGTCGCCTCACGGGCCGGAAGAGCTATGACCGGTGGATCGGCTCCTGTCGCCTTCCCGACGGTCGTGATCTTGCCTCGGTCATGGTGAAAAGCGGCGCGTGCACCTAGTGTTCGCCACCAGACAAAAGCTTCCCTCGCGCCCCTGACACCAAGGTCGAGAGGGGTAGCTATGCGGTGCCTTGCGGTCGTCCGCTGCACATCCAGCATGGGCTGACCTGAGCGGCGGCAATGCGCAGGAAGCTGCCCCTGCAAAGTCGCGAGAGATCTGACGCCAGACAAAATCCTGTGATCCGGTTAGGATCTTTGACCCTTTTGTTTTCTGTGGTCGCGGTTGTAGGATTGTGCCTTACCGTCGCCAGGGTGAGGAGGATCGAGGGTTTTTATGCCGGACCGCGCAACAGTCTCGATCGAGGCCCAGACCGTCGAGGGCGGCGCGCGGCGCGTGCTTGCGCTATCGGGCGTGGTCACGGTCCGGACGCTGGCGCGGCTTCAGGTCGAGCTTGAAAGCCTGCCACCGATGGACACACGCATCGACCTGTCGCAGATCGAAAGACTGGACACCGCGGGCGCATGGGCGCTCGTCACGCTCGAGCAGCGCATGACCGAAGCCGGGCACCGCACAGAGATGGAGGGGGCCGACCCATCGCATCGGGATCTGCTGGACAGCGTCCGTGCCGCACTGCCGGACATTCCTCAGACCGGCTCCCCGCGCCGGACATGGACCGACAGGCTGGAGGCCACGGGCCGTGCGGTCGCCGCAGGCGGTGTGTTCGCGATGGAATTGGCCGGATACCTGGGGCTGTTCCTCGCCCGGCTCGGTCGCGCGCTCGTGCACCCGCGCGCGTTTCGCCTCACCGCGCTGGTGCATCATTGCGAGGATGTCGGCCTGCGCGCGGTGCCCATCGTGTCGCTGATGGCGTTTCTGATCGGTGTCGTGCTGGCCTTTCAGGGATCGGCGCAACTGCGGCAGTTCGGGGCCGAGGTCTTTGTCGTCGATCTTATCGCCATCTCGATCCTGCGCGAGTTGGGTATCCTCTTGACCGCGATCATCGTTGCGGGGCGCACGGCCTCGGCCTTCACCGCCGCCATCGGCTCGATGAAGATGCGCGAGGAGATCGACGCCATGCGGACCCTCGGCATCGACCCGGCGATGGCGCTGTTCGTGCCGCGCATCCTGGCGCTCTTGCTGATGCTGCCGATTCTGGGGCTGATCGCGAATATCATGGGGCTGCTGGGTGGCGCGATCATGTCGTGGGTGGAGCTGGGCATTTCACCGGCCATGTTCCGCACGCGGTTGATCGAAGGCACCGATATCGACCATGTCATGGTCGGGATGGTCAAGGCACCCGTCTTTGCGCTCATCATCGGGGTGGTGGGCTGCCATGCGGGCATGAAGGTCGGCAGCAACGCCGAATCGCTTGGCCGGATGACCTCGAACGCGGTGGTCGCAGCAATATTCGCGGTGATCGTCGCGGATGCGCTGTTTTCGATCTTTTTCGCGCAGATGGGGGTGTGATGGACCGCGAGGCGATCATCTCGGTGCGCGGTCTTCGCAACCAGTTTGGCAACAACATCGTGCATGACAACCTCGATCTGGATGTCTGGCGCGGCGAGGTTCTGGGGGTGGTCGGCGGATCCGGCACCGGCAAATCGGTGCTGCTGCGCAGCATCGTGGGCCTGCTTCGGCCAACGGCGGGCAGTATCCAAATGTTCGGAATCGACGCGCTGGCCGCCGACGAGGATGCGCGCCTCGACATCGACCGGCGCAACGGGGTGATGTTTCAGGACGGGGCGCTCTTTTCCTCGCTCACCGTGCGCGAGAATGTCGAGGTGCCGCTGCGCGCCATCCCCGATCTGCCGCCGCACCTGCGTTGCGCGCTTGCCGATCTCAAGATCTCGATGTCGGGCCTGCCATGGACGGCAGGCGACCAGTATCCGTCCGAGCTTTCGGGCGGAATGCGCAAGCGCGCGGGGCTGGCACGGGCACTGGCGCTCGATCCCGAGATCGTCTTTCTCGACGAGCCGACAGCGGGGCTCGATCCCATAGGGGCTTCGGAATTCGACATCCTCATCAAGGGGCTGTCGCGGCAACTGGGTTTGACGGTCTTTCTTGTCACGCACGACCTTGATACCCTACATGCAACCTGTGACAGGATTGCAGTTCTCGCCGAAAAACGCGTCCTCGTGACCGGCACCATGTCCGAGATGCTGGAAGTGGATCATCCATGGGTGCATGAGTATTTCCACGGCCCCCGCGCCCGCGCGGCGATAGACGCCAAGGACAGGATCGACTGAAACGATGGAAACGCGCGCAAATTACGTCTTGATCGGGGCGTTCGCCCTCGCGGGGTTCTTCGGGATCCTCGGTTTCCTGCTTTGGTTCGCGCAGTTCGAGCTTGATCGTCAGTTCGACTATTACGACGTGCGCTTTTCCTCCGTCTCGGGGCTGTCGCGCGCCTCCGAGGTGCGGTTTTCCGGGCTGCCCGTAGGGCAGGTCGTCTCGGTGCAGCTTTCGCCCGAACAGGACGGCACGGTGAGAGCGCGGCTCGAGGTGGCGGGCGACACGCCGGTTCGGGTCGACAGCATCGCCACCATCGAATCGATGGGCGTGACCGGTGTCTCCTACGTTGGCATCAGCGCGGGCGATCCCAACGCTCCGTTGTTGCGCCGCGAGGGTGAGATACCAGAGATAGAGGCGGGCCGCTCGGTCCTCCAGAGCCTGACCGAGGACGCTCCCGAGATCGTCGAAGAGGCGCTCGCGGTGATGAAGAACCTCGGTGAATTGCTGAACGACGAGAACCAACAGAAGGTGCAGGAAATCCTTGACAATCTCGCGCAGTCCTCGGGTGATCTGTCGCAGGCGCTGACCGAATTCTCCGGCGTAAGCCAGACCATCGCCGGGGCCACCGAAGACATCGCCGGCTTTGCCGAACAGCTTAATCCGGTGGTGAATGCCGTCGAAGGCACCCTTGGCAATCTCGATACCACGCTCGACGCGCTGACCTCGCTCTCGCGCCGGATCGAGACATCGCTCGACGAGGCCGATACCGCCCTGCAAAGCGGCCGTGTCGCGCTCGACGCGGCAGAGCTTTTCATGACCGGCGAATTGCCGGCCATTTCTCAGGACCTGACGGCGACCACGCTCTTCCTGCGCGAACAGACGGAACTCCTTGTCGATGATACGCGCGTCATGCTCGGTGAATTCTCGAAGACGGGAACCGTTGCGACGGCGCGGCTGACCGAGGCGGAGGCGACCTTGCAGGCCACGCAGGGTGCCATCGACAGTCTGGTCGAAACGCTGGGCAATATCGACACCGCAGCGGCCTCATTCGACGGTCTTGTAACCAGGGACGGCACCGCACTCGTGACGGAAACGCGGGCGATGATCGCCAATGCCGACAGCGCCATCACCTCCATCAACAAGGTCGCGGAAGCCGATTTGCCCGCCATCGTCGCGGATATCCGCGGCGCGACCGAAACGGTTAATCGCGTGGTCGCCGAGGTCGGCACCAACCTGACCGAAGCCACCGGGCGGATCGACGGGCTGGCCGATGACGCATCGAAGGCGGTGGAGCAGGTCACCGAGACATTCGCCAATGCCAACCGCACGCTCGCGGCGATCGACGAGGCGCTGGTCACCGGCGAGCGCAGCCTCGCGGCGGCCGAACGCGCCTTTGCCGGGGCCGACCGCGTCCTCAACGAGGACGTGGGTGCCATCACCGCCGACCTGCGCCGCGTCATGGAGCGGCTCGACGGCACCATTGCCACGGTCTCCGACGATATTCCCGCGATCACCGCCGATCTGCGGAAGGCAGCCGAAACGGTCAATCAGGCCTTCGAGGAACTGGGGCAACTCGTGTCAGAATCCGGCCCCTCGGTGCGCGAGTTCGCCGCCTCCGGGCTGCCGCAATACACGCGGCTGGCGCGCGAAACCCGCAACCTCATCACAAATCTCGAAGGACTCGCACGCCAGATCGAGCGTGACCCCGCGCGGTTCTTCCTCAATCGTCAGACACCGGAGTTCCGAAGATGATCCTGATACGCCGCGTCTTGCCCTTCCTCGCCGCCGTCATGCTGAGTGGCTGTGGCGCACTCTCGTCGCTCAGCGACGCCACGACGCCCCTGCAAGCCTATAATCTGCGCGCGCCCACAAACACGCCAGCGGTGCAGGGCAGCCTGCGGCGCGATCTGGTGATCGAAACGCCCACGACGGGCGGCGCGCTCGATACCGACCGCATCCTCATCCGCCCCGATCCGTTCCAGGCCGCGTATCTCCCCAATGCCCGCTGGACGGATACCGCACCCGTCTTGCTGCAAAACCTGATGCTGCGCAGCTTCGAGGACGCAGGCGCGCTACGCTACGTGGGTCGCCGCCCGATCGGCGGAACGGCGGATTACCTTCTGGTCTCGGAACTGACGGATTTTCAGGCCGAGCTTGGGCCTGACGGTGAAGCGGTCACGACGCGGGTCCGCCTGACCGCACGCCTTGTGCGCGAGAGCGACGCGCAAATCCTCGGCAGCCGCACGATCCAGACCACGGCCCCCGCAGCGTCAACCGAACCTGCGTCAGTGGTCGCAGGATTCAACGAGGCCACGTCCGCTGCCCTGCAGGATCTGACGATCTGGGCATTACGCCGCATGGGGCTTAATGTTTTGGAATAAAAAACTCGTCCAAAATGCACCATGCGGGCAACTGCGCAGGGTCTTGACGGCGCGCCATCTGGATAAATGCCTTCCTCTTTTCTCGCAATCAATCTGAATCTTTTCCAATCCGAACTCCCACTTGCCGCCGATACCGCCCACTCCGCTCGGCGCACCTGGTTCTGAGAAGAATGTCGGCTTTGCGGCTGGGACCAGCCCGCTGCACTTGCGGCATTGTGAGGCAAAGCTGTCCGTCCGCAAGGGCTCCAAGCCGTCATTGGGTATCTTCTGTCAGGTGACGAACACTAGTGGCGTGGATAGGCTTGTCATCTTGCTGATTGCCGGTATTGCGCCGGATGCGCTGAAGTGGATCACCTGCGCGAACTCGCTAAGCAGACGGTTGACCCTGTCACCGATGGAATTATCCACGAAGCCTCAACTGACAAGCAACGTCGACGCTGTCACACGGTGCCAGGGCGCAGGAGGGGATAGTGGCATCTGCGAAATACACAGCCGCGCAAATCGTGCGGGAAGTCACAGCCAAGGCGCTGGCGGCCAAGTCGGATCTATTCGAATATGGCAAGATCACCACAGCAAAGACCGATCAGGGCTTCATCCTGCGACTCAACGCGATGGTTCACGCCCGGCGTCACACCAAGGCTACAACCGTCTCAAAGAGTCTTGCGAGTGCCATCCGACGCAAGGATGGAGTGGCAAGCCCGGAGGCCGAGTTGGTTCTGTTCGGTCGCTGGTTGCTCCTGGACGGTCGCCCCGGGGCGAAGAAGACGCCGGGCGGACAACCGGATTACCACAAGATTGCGAAATGCGTTGCCGCGTGCCTCATCGAACTTCATTCGCGCGAACGTGCCCATTGGCATCAGGCAAAAACAGGCTCCGACGCGTTGAAGAGTCACACGGCAAAGACGAAGAGCTCTCAATCCAGGAGCAGCAAGCTGGGTGTCAGCAAGCACGATCTGTCACATTGCTGGCCCAGGATCTTCGGTGTGGAAGAGAGGCCTGAGGCCTTCGATTCTCGCCTGAGATCCATGCGGCGCCTGTTATCCGATTACCTTCGGTATCTGAAATCGGGCAGTCTCATGCATGGCGGCAGGACGGTCACGAAATCACCCGAGATACAGGCCGTGCTCCATGCGATTTCCGGCAAGGCAGACGCGCAGGCTGCGCAACCTGTGCGGCAAAACGCTCAGCCCGCGCCAGTTCTCGCCACGCCAGCACCTTTCATGATCCCACTGCGCTATTCATCACCGGAGGAGAGATCGCAATATCGAGGGCCGACCGGACGTGACGTGGACGATGCTGTCATCGAATATCGCTGCGCATCTTCGTCCCCGACGTCTCAGGGCGCAAAGGTGCGTTCTGATCGGGCCGGAAAGCTTGTGCTGGAACCGGATGTCGTCATTCGTAGCAACTACAAGGTCACTGCGCTGATCGACCGGATCGCGATTTTGCTCAGCACGATCGACAAGAGAGATGAGAAACCGTTCAGTAAAGAGATCGAGACGCAGACCGGCAGATCCGTCATGGTCAGGGATCTAACGAAGCCCAAAAAGGCAGATGCCTGGGGCAAGCCACTGCCGGTCCCCGATCTCCGCAAGAGCACCGGGTATCACTTCGGGATATTGATACAGGATCCCGTGCCGGACATGCTGGCGGCGATCCCGACGGCGATCCATAATGGCCCCGGCATCAGTGGCGATGTCACGATTCACATGATCGAGGTGGCGGTCGATTTCTATCCCACAAGCGAGGATCCGGAAGAGTCCATTCTGCGACGCGAACGGATGGTGGGGCTGTTGCAACGCCATCATTGGACCCCGCATTCTTGCTTTATGGATACCGAGATCGACAATATGCACCATGTCGATGCGCGTCAGATTTTCGACGCTCCGGACAAGCCCGGGGAAGTCAGCAAGGTGCGTTTCCTGTTCTCTCACGGATCGTCGTCGAGAAAAATACCCGATAGCAGGATCGAGATAGAGGATATCCGGCAGTGCATCCTCACCGATGAGCCAGGCGAGCACCTGCATCTCGACTCCACTCTTGCGAAAGGTGGCAAGCGTGGCTCGGGTCATGTCTCCATCCAGCACAAGATTGCGGACAAACGAAACCGCGAGAAAAAGACCAAGATCGTGCTTCCTGATCGTGACCGCCGCGCACGCGTGGAGGTCACGCTATCCGGCAGTGATATTTTGAAAGCGCGCGATCTCGAAACCATCGATGATCTGCGGGAGGTCTCGTTCAGACGGCTGACAAGACCATTCCTGTCGTTCAGGCTGGCCACCATAGATCCATGGCAACATCTTCTGGATGACGCACAGGCACAGACGAACACGCGTGGTGTCCATGGGCTCGAACTCAGGCACCGGGCACGCGCATTCGAAGAGAGGGCCGCGCAGCACGCGTCGGCCAGGAAAGCGACACCGCCCAATGACAGGGAAGGCCTGGGGCTGACAGCGTGGCAGGAGATGAATGAGGTCGTCGGCAAGGCGCTGGATGAGTTGACGCGCCGGTGGCACGCCTTTTCCTTGGCCTAGCCGGTGGGGGGTGGTGACACGGCCTGTTTCTGACAGCCTGTGAGGAGCGGGTTGGGCGACGGGCTTTGACGGGGTCTGAGGCGTCTCCCCCTGAGAACATCAGGCTGGCTCTGTCCATTGGTGTTCTTTGGTGACAAGAGATAAGGAGGGGAAAGTATAAGAGGGTGTAGTTAAGAAGGGTGCCCCAGTCATTAGGGCCGCGCAATGGACCGAATGCGGACCAGGGTCGTATGATATGCCTAAAGTCAGCGATTACTGAGCGCCACGCATTCTCAATCAATGGCCATGCCGCCTCTCGCAGGTCAGATTATCCGACAAAAAGATGAAGCAAAGAGCTAATTAGGCCGATCTCCATGATGCCCTCGTGGACGGGGGGACGGGCGGGCCAGGCGAGACATTGCTGATGGTTCATCGACGCTCCTTCGCCGGGGCTTGTCGATGTGATGCGCTCCGATCGCCAGATGATGCCCGTGAGAGTGGCTGAGAGGCTCACAGAATTTGATAAGGGCGCTTCAGGATTTTTGGGGTCACCACGAGGCAAACTGCGATTCCTCGGCGCTCTCAGCGCTTCTTTCTGACAAGCCATAGGCGCTTGCCCGCTGAGATCACCATCCGACGGCGGGGTCGGGGGACGGGGATTGGTATCGCGATGCGGACCGCCAGGTTCAACGTGCAGCGCGACATCGATGCAGATAAGCGGGAAACGCATCTCGCATGGCGTCGCGCGCGGCCCATCGCCATCATGGGCCACGCGCGATGCTGTCAGGATTTCCTGCACAGGCGCCTGAGCAGTTGCACGCGGCGAAGCGTCGGGCGCGGATCGCGGCCATTGCCGACCATCCGCAGGAATTCGACCCAGGCGACCTCGTTGTCCGTCAGGTCTTCAGGGCCGACGGACAGCCGTCGCGTGCAGGAAGGCTCCTCCTTGATGGACGTGCTGCTGGGTGTCCTCATGCGCCTACCACCCGAAGATCGACCGGATCGCCGCGCGACCGCGACTGGTCATGCGCGGATCGGTGTGATCCGAGGCCTCGCGGATCTCCTGCAGCCAGCCGAGCTCGTTGCCGGTGACCGGCGTGCCCATGATCTCCACGAGCGCATGCGCCGCCGTATCGCCCTCCACCTGTTCGAGCGTCAGGCGCAGGAGATAGGCGGGATCGCATTCCAGGGCACGTGCCAGGCTCGGCACGCGATCGAGCGGCAGCTTGCTCGACCCGCCCTTCAACATCGAGAGCATGTTGACGCTGACGAAGCCGGCCTCGACGGCGATCTCGATCTGCGATTTCCGGGGCTTGAGCTCCATCACGCGCTTCTCGATGTATTTCGCGAGCCGGGTGTCGGCATAAGGTTTCTTCGGCATTCTCTTCCTCTTTTCAGTCAGTTGTCTCACAGCGCGTCAGCTGCTTGCTTTATTCATAGCAACGGCCTGATGGGGAACGGGCGGGGGATAGAATTAATCTAACGACACCATTTCCCGGGCAGGACGGCGCGCGCAACAGGCAGCTCTGGCGAGGTGTGAGCGACATCAGGTTCAAAACCAAGATGCCTCCGGACAACTCGGACCGGTCGGACCGCTCGGACCGGCTGGGCCACTTGGATCGCGCAGATGCTTAGGCGGATCGAAGAGCCTCGACCGTCTGGACCACTTGGACCGCTTGGACCGCTTGGACCATGCTGAAAACACGTCGTTTTTCTGACCCGAGTGGTCCGGCTGGTCCAAATGGTCCGGTGAGCGGGAGGGGCTGATCGCCCCTCCTGCCGTCGGATGCCGGGGGGAGCTCATCGCTCAGGCCTCGGCCGGTCCGAGGAGCTTCGAGGCGTTGACGGCATATGCCCTGCGGCGGCCCTGGATATCCCGCGGCATCCGCACCTGATAACCGCCGCCCTTCTGGGTCTTCAGAAATCCGCCATCTGCGTGCAGCCGAGCCGTCTCGACCGGGTCATGCCCGGCATGCATCGCCTGCCAGCAATCCGGCCGGATGTAGACCCAGCGCCCATCCCGCCAGCCATCGATCGGGTGATTATCCTCGGTCCCGATCGTCTGAAAGCGATCAGAGTGCTGTGCGATATAGTCCCGCGTGCGCTGCACGGCCGTGGTGATATCGTCATTGGTCGCGCTCTCCTCGGCCTCGAACCAGTTCAGAAACATGTCCTTAGCAGCGTCGCATGCATCACGCGACCGCCAACCGGTGAGGCCGGCTTTCGTGGCCAGCTCTCCCGCGAGTGCCGCAATGGCGAACCGCTTCAGGACGCGATGTGCCTGTCCATCATTAGGGGAGAGGTCCGCGCGCCTCGCCACATAGAGGCAGAAGCTATCGACGAAATTCTGCATGCTCATTCTCTTCGCGCGGCTCCTCATCACATATTTCACAAAGAGCGGACCGGCATGGCCGTAGTTCTCGAGGCTCGCCTGATCGACCCGTTCGGCAAAGGCCTTGCTGCTTTCCAAACCATGCAGCGCATCGAATGCACCATGCGCGCGACCATCGGCCTCGAGGTTGATCAGGCGCACTTCCTGACCCGCGAACATCTTGCGGCCAACACTGGCCATATGCTCTTCGAGCGAGACCTCGCCGCTCGACAGGATGGGCACGCGCCACTGCTGCGCTGACTGCAGCTTCCCATTCGCTTTTGCCCTGCGCCGACCCTTGCCATTGGCCAGCATGTAGACGATCCCACCAACCGTCCTCGGATCGGCATTGTGCAGCTCCTCGAGATTCAGCAGCGTGTCGTTGCACGCGGCCGCGATCCCTTCGAGGCCGCTGGGCGTGCCGTCCCAGCTCTGCAGCAACGAGCGCGCGCCCCAGACCGAGCTGGCGACATACTGGATCGTCGACTTGCCGCGCGACGACACGCCGCGCAGATGAAACCCGCCACCGGTCTGGCCGAGAATGGACAGAAGCGGCCCGCTGAACGCGTGCGAGACCGCCAGCATCATCAGCGGATTGCCGACGCACCGTGCCGCGACCTCGCTCTTCCACGCGTCGAGCGTGCCCCGCGTGTGGATCGCCGCCATCATATCGTCAGGGACGCTGTCCGTCGCCACCAGGGCATTTCCGATCACATGGCCGTTGCCGAGAACGAAGGCATCATGCGTGTCACCGGTCCAGCCGAGCCGGTCGAAGCGACGATACCGGGTGTCAGGCTGCCAGGAGAGCAGCAGCCGCCGCACGCTTTCGGCCGCCTTGCTGATCGGCGCCAGATCGAAGCCCAGGTCGAAGAGCGGGGCCAGGGCGACGTTGGCCGACTGCGAGAGCTGCCGCCCTTCGAGGACCAGCTCATGCCAGTTGCCGTCGGGATCCTGCACGGCGAGCACGCGGCCCCAGCCGTAGTCTATAGCATTCCGGCAAAGCCCCTTAACGAGAATAGGCGAGCATATCTTCACAGGCACCAGTTCTTCGCCGTCGCCGGGCTGAAGCTGGTAAATGCCGTCGTCGTGCAGGCTGAAGCCTTCCGGCATGTCGTCCGGGTCACAGGCGTGGATCGTTGAAAGCGTGTCAGAGCGGGAGGCATCGCCGGTATTCGGAAAGGTGACGATGGTCTCGCTTGCGGTGGCGTTCATGGGGAAGGTGGTGTGATTTGTCATCGGTTTACCTCGCATTGGCATGAGGGGATCGTTCGGCGAGACCGAGGTCACGCCGCTGATATGGCTGATGCACCGGCTTTCGGGCGATCAGGGTCTGGTGAGAACGTTGTTGCTGGCCGTTAGCGGGCCATCAGGGCATCGACATCGAGATCGAGATCGGTGACGAAGCCGCAGGTGAGCCGGCTTTCCCAGTCCTCGATATCCGAGAGGCGCCAGCGGGTGGCACCGCCCAGCTTGAAGGGCTTGGGGAACTCGCCGTTCCGCTTCCAGCGCCAGATCGAGTCCTTCGAGACACCGAAGCGCTGGGCGACCTGGTCGACGGAGAGGTAGAGGTTGCGGGGTGATGTATTCATTGGGGCGCTTCTCCTTCTATCACAAAGTTCAACGCAGCCCGTTCGCAAAGCGAGCGCTACAAGGCTGTGCTTGCTATATAGCAATCTGTCGTTGGCAGAGCCGAAAAAAGTCAGCAGCCGCTGATTTTTTCCTTACTTGACCCATATCGCGACAATCCGTGAGCAATGCAGGAACATGAGGCTGGCCTGCATATCGATGCAAATCGCGGCACGGCATGGCGTCATGAGGCAGTTTGTTGGTAGTATTTTTGGTGGTAAGAGTAATTCTTTTGATAAAAAAATCATTAAAAACAGCAGGATAAATAGTATAAGTGGCGGAAGGGGTGGGATTCGAACCCACGGATGCTTGCACATCGCCGGTTTTCAAGACCGGTGCAATCGACCACTCTGCCACCCTTCCAAGCGCCCGCAGGTGCAGTATGTGGCTGCGTAACGCGATGCGCGCGATTCTGAAAGTGGCCGCGTGATGCGACGCGCGTCTTGTGGAAATCCGCGCAGGTCCCGGCTGCGCGCTTTTCACGCCGGGGCGGACGGGGTAGACTGCCGGGCAAGCAGGCGGAGGATGACAAATCCGCACGGCGCAGAGGCGAGAGGCATATCATGGAACGAGTGACACGAGGCGGAAACGCGGCCTGCGGCGCGGCCCTGTTGGCGGGGCTTGGTCTTTCGCTGTTGGCGGGATGCGACGAGGGCGGGAATTTCAGCCTGCTTCAGCCACAGGCGGGCGGGCAGGGCGCGACGGCGGCTGACAGCCCGCGCGCCACCCGGCTGGTGGAGCGCGACGTCGAGGCCCCCGAGGTGTTTCAGGTGACCGACATGGGGCTCTGGGACGGGCGGCCTTCGCTGGGCGGGGTCTGGGTGGCGCACCCGGATGTCAAGGAGCCCGAGCGCGTCATCATCCGCAACACCGGCAACGGCAAGTTCGTCATCGGCGCGCTGTTCCGGCGGCAGCGCGAGGTGCCCGGACCCGCGTTTCAGGTCTCGTCGGATGCGGCGTCGGCGCTCGGTCTGCTCGCGGGATCGCCGCAACAGCTCAACGTCACCGCCCTGCGGCGCGAGGAGGCTCCGGCCGAGGATGCGGAGGGGGCCGATGACGGGGCGACCGACGATATCGAACCCGCGCCCGAGATCGCGGCGAGCGATCTCGACCCGGTGGCCGGGGCCGCTGTGGCGATCGAGGCAGCCGAGGCTGAAGAGGCCGCCGCGGCCACGACGGAGCCGGAGCCGGAGCCGGAACCAAGGTCGGCCCGCGCCGCCTCGTCGCTCGACAAGCCCTATGTGCAAGTCGGGATTTTCAGTATCGAAAAGAACGCCAGCAACACCGCCACCGCGCTGCGGCAGGCGGGCATGGTGCCCACGGTGCTCGATCAGACCTCGCAGGGCAAACGCTTCTGGCGGGTGGTGGTTGGGCCGGCGGGCTCTGCCGCCGACCGCGCCGCGGTGCTCAAGAAGATCAAGGGGATCGGGTTTGCCGATGCCTATCCGGTCACCAACTGAACGAGGGAATGCCGCGATGAAACTGTACCACGTCTGTCTGGCGGCGCTGATGGCGCTGTGCTTCGCGGTTCAGGCCAGCGCCTTCGAGACGAGCGCGCGGGGCGCCTTTGTGGTGGACATGACCACCGGCACGGTGCTGCTGAGCAAGAATGCCGACACGCCGCTGCCGCCTGCGTCCATGTCCAAGCTGATGACGCTCTACGTGGCCTTCGAGGCGGTGCGCGATGGCCGTCTGTCGCTCGACGAGCGGCTGCCGGTCTCGCAACACGCCATGAGCTATGGCGGTTCGACCATGTTCCTCGACACCACCGACCGGGTGCGCGTCGAGGACCTGTTGCGCGGGATCGTCGTGCTGTCGGGCAACGACGCCTGCGCGGTGATCGCCGAGGCGCTCAGCCCCGACGGCACCGAGGCCGGTTTCGCCCGCTACATGACGCAGCGCGCGCAGGCGCTCGGCATGACCAATTCGGTGTTCAGGAACTCCAACGGCTGGCCCGCCAAGGGGCATGTGATGTCGATGCGCGATCTGGCGTTGCTGTCGCGCCGCATCATCGAGGATTTCCCCGAGTTCTACGACATGTTCGCCGAGCGCGAGTATCGCTTCGACGGGCGCGCGCCGTCCAACATCCACAACCGCAACCCGCTTCTCGGCCTTGGCATCGGGGCCGACGGGCTCAAGACCGGGCACACGCAGGCGGCGGGTTACGGGCTTGTGGGCTCTGCGGTGCAGGGCGAGCGGCGCGTGATCTTCGCGATCTCCGGGCTCGACAGCGCGGCGCAGCGCGCCCGCGAATCCGAGGCGATCGTCAACTGGGCATTCCGTCAATTCGCCCGCAAGACGGTGCTGCGCGCGGGCGAGGTGGTGGCCCACGCTCCGGTCTGGATGGGCGAGGCGGCGCAAATCGGGCTTGCCCCGGCGGCGGATGTCGAGACGCTGTTGCCGGTGCTCGACAGCGAGCGGCTCGCGGCGGAGGTGGTCTATACCGGGCCGATCCGCGCGCCCGTGGCCAAGGGCGATGCGCTGGCCGAGCTGATCGTGCTGGCCCCGAGGGGCTGCCGAGATGCGGGTGCAGCTGGTGGCGACCGAGGCGGTGGCACCGGGCGGGTTCACCACGCGGCTGCGCATGGTGGCGGACCGCTTGCTCGAGCGGCTGCAAGAGGTGCCCGGGGGCGCATCTTGAGCGGGCACGGCCTCTTCATCAGCTTCGAGGGGATCGACGGGTCGGGCAAGTCCACGCAGGCGCGGCTGCTGGCCGAACGGTTGCGGGGGCAGGGCCGCGAGGTGGTGCTCACCCGCGAGCCGGGCGGCAGCGCGGGGGCCGAGGAGATTCGCAAGCTGCTGCTCAACGGCGCGGGGGATCGCTGGTCGCCCGAGACGGAGGTGCTGCTCTTCACCGCCGCGCGGCGCGACCACCTGGAGCGGGTGATCGCCCCCGCGCTCGACCGCGGTGCGGTGGTGATCTCGGATCGTTTCATCGACAGCACCCGCGTCTATCAGGGGGTGGGGCGCGCCGATCTGCGCGGGCAGGTGGACGCGCTGCACGCGCTGATGATCGGGTGCGAGCCGGACCTGACGGTTCTCATCGACATCGACCCGCGCGAGGGGCTGGCGCGCGCCGCCGCGCGCGGCGGAGATGAGGCGCGGTTCGAGGGGTTCGGCGAGGGCCTGCAAGCGCGCCTGCGCGCCGGGTTCCTCGCGCTGGCCAAAGAGTATCCCGCGCGGTTTGTCGTGATCGAAGGTGCGCGCCCGCCCGATACGGTGGCCGCGGATGTGGCGCGCGCGGCGGAGGCGCGGCTGGCATGAGCGGGGACGCGCTGCCAGAGCCCGACCGCGCCGAGGGCGCGCCGCATCCGCGCGAAACCGCTCAGTTATTCGGGCAGGCAGAGGCAGAGGCCGCGTTTCTCGACGCCCACGCGACGGGCCGTTTGCACCACGCATGGATGCTCACCGGCCCGCGCGGCGTGGGCAAGGCCACGCTCGCCTGGCGCGCTGCGCGGTTTCTGCTGGCCCATCAGGAGGCGCAGGAGGACGGGCTTTTCGGCGCGCCGACGCCGCCCCGGAGCCTCGACGTAGCTCCCGATCACCCGGTGGCACGGCGGATGCTGGCGCTGTCGGAGCCGGGGCTGTTCCTCTTGCGGCGTGGCCCCAATGACAAGGGCGACCGGCTGGCGCAGGAGATTCGCGTCGCCCAGGTGCGCAAGATGGCCAATTTCTTTGCCCTGTCCTCGGCGGATGGCGGGCGGCGGGTGGTGATCGTCGATGCCGCCGATGAATTGAACACGCAGGCCGCCAACGCGCTGCTGAAGATGCTGGAGGAGCCGCCCGCGCGCACGGTGATGCTGCTGGTGGCGCATCAGCCGTCAAGCCTGTTGCCGACCATCCGCTCGCGCTGCCGGACGCTGCGGCTGGGGCCGCTGGGGCCGCAGGACATGGCAAGCGCGCTCGATCAGGCGGGGATCGACGCAGGTGATAACCCGGCGGCACTGGCCGAACTGGCTGCCGGATCGGTGGGCGCGGCGGTGCGGCTCGTGACGCTCGACGGGGCAGGGCTCTATGCCGAGATTGTGGCCCTGATGGACAGCCTGCCAAGGCTCGACCGGGCGCGCGCGCTGCGGCTGGCCGACAGCGTGGCGCAACGCGGGGCCGAGGCGCGGCGCGAGGTGCTGTTCTCGCTCATCGACCTGTTCCTCGCCCGGCTCGCCCGCACCGGCGCCACCGGCGCGCCCCCCGCCACCGAGGCCGTCCCCAATGAGGCAATGCTGCTCGCGCGGCTCGCCCCCGATGCGGGGCGCGCGCGCGCCTGGGCGCAGGTGGCCGAAGAGGTGGGCGCGCGCGCCCGTCACGGGCTGGCGGTCAACCTTGACCCTGCCAGCCTTGTCCTAGATACCGTGCTCAGGATGAAGCAGACCGCCGGGGGCTGACCCGGCCCGGGCAGGGAACGCATGAGCACCGATAGCCGCATCACCGACAGCCACTGCCACCTCGATTTTCCCGATTTCGACGGCGAGCGCGACGCGATCATCGACCGCGCGCACGCGGCGGGCGTTCACCGCATGGTCACGATCTGCACGAAGCTCAGGCAGGCGCGCGAGGTGCGCGCCATTGCCGAAACCTATGCAAACGTGTTCTTTGCGGCCGGCACCCACCCGATGTCCGCCGCCGAAGAGCCGATGGCGACGGTGGATGAGCTGGTGGCGCTGGCCGCGCATCCGAAATTCGTCGGTATCGGCGAGTCGGGTCTCGATTACCACTACACCGCCGAGAGCGCCGAGGTGCAGCAACAAAGCCTGCGCATCCATATCGCGGCGGCGCAGGAGACCGGCCTGCCGCTCATCATCCACGCCCGCGACGCGGATGCGGACATGGCGCGCATCCTGACCGAGGAATACCGGGGCGGGGCCTACACTTGCGTGTTGCACTGCTTTTCGTCCGGGCCAGAGTTGGCGCAGGCGGCGCTCGATCTCGGCTTTTACCTCTCGATGTCGGGCATCGCCACCTTTCCGCGCAGCCAGGACTTGCGCGATATTTTCGCCGCCGCCCCGGTCGAGCGCATCCTTGTCGAGACCGACGCGCCCTATCTCGCCCCGCCGCCGCACCGGGGCAGGCGCAACGAGCCTGCCTACACGGCCCATACCGCGCAGAAGGGGGCGGAGGTGTTCGGCATGGATTACGCGGATTTCGCCGCGCAGACAGAGGCCAATTTCGAGCGGCTGTTCACAAAGGCGGTGATGTGATGGGCGAGTTGCGCTTTACCATCCTCGGCTGCGGCTCGTCGGGCGGCGTGCCGCGCCTTGGGGGGCATTGGGGCGAATGCGACCCCGAAAATCCCCGCAACGCGCGGCGGCGCTGTTCCATGCTGGTGGAGCGCGAGACGGACGCGGGCATCACCCGCGTTCTGATCGACACCACCCCCGACATGCGCGCGCAATTGCTCGATGCGGGCATCGGCACGCTTGACGCGGTGGCCTATACCCATGCCCATGCCGATCACACGCATGGCATCGACGACCTGCGGATGATCGTCTTCAACATGCGCGAGCGCCTGGCCGTCTGGGCCGATGGCGACACGCAGAACGCGCTTTACGCGCGCTTCGGTTACGCCTTCACCCAACCCGAGGACAGCGCCTATCCACCGATCCTCGACATGCACACGATAGATGGCGACTTTACCATCGAGGGGGCAGGGGGCGAGATCACCCTCACGCCCTTCAAGGCACGGCATGGCAGTATCGACACGCTCGGCTTTCGCGTGGAGGGCCTTGCCTATCTGCCCGACGCGGTGGAGATATTCGAGGAAGGCTGGCCCGTGCTCGACGGCCTCGATTGCTGGGTCGTGGACGCGCTGCGCCGCACCCCGCATCCCACCCACGCGCATCTTGATCTGACGCTCGAATGGATCGCGCGCGCCGCACCCCGCCGCGCCGTGCTCACCAACATGCATATCGACCTCGATTACGCGACCGTCGCCGGGGAGACGCCCGCGCATGTCACCCCCGCCTTCGACGGGATGGTGATCCGCTACCCGGTCTGAGCGCATGCAGGCGCTGCTGGAGGTCATCGCGCCGGTCTTTCTGGTGATCGGCTTCGGTTACCTCGCGGTCTGGCTGGGCTGGTTCAGCGCGGTCGGCGTCGACGGGCTCATGACCTTCACCCAGAAATTCGCCATTCCCTGCCTGCTGTTCGCGGCGCTGGCGCGGCTCGATCTGGGGCAGGTCTTCGACTGGCGCTTGCTTTTGAGCTTCTACGCCGGGGCGCTGTCGGGCTTCCTGCTGGGCCTCTTCGGGGCGCGGCTGATCTTTGGCCGGCCGTGGGAGGATGCGGTCGCCATCGGCTTTTGCGGGCTGTTCTCCAACTCGGTCCTCCTGGGCCTGCCGATCATGGAGCGCGCCTACGGGATCGAGGCGCTCTCGGCCAATTTCGCCATCATCGCGGTGCATTCGCCGTTCTGCTACGGCATCGGTATCACCGCGATGGAGGTGGTGCGCGCGCGCGGGCAAAGCGGGACGACGGTCGCGGGCAAGGTGCTGCGCGCGATGTTTTCCAACACGCTCATCCTCGGCATCGCCGCCGGGTTCGCCGTCAACCTCTCGGGGCTGCCCATTCCAGGGCCGGTGAACGACGCGCTGGATCTCATGGTGCGCGCGGCGCTGCCTGCGGCGCTCTTCGGCCTTGGCGGCGTGCTGGTGCAATACCGCCCCGAGGGCGACATGCGCACGATCCTCTATGTCTGCGCGATCTCGCTGGTGGCGCATCCGCTGATCACCTACGGGCTGGGCCGCGCGCTGTCGCTGCCGGTGGAGGGCCTGCGCGCGGCGGTGGTGACGGCGGCGATGGCCCCCGGCGTCAACGCCTATATCTTCGCCAACATCTATGGCCGGGCCAAGCGCGTGGCGGCGTCGAGCGTGCTCATCGCCACGGGGCTGACGGTGGGGACGGCGTGGGTCTGGTTGCAGGTGTTGCCGTAGCTGCCTTCGGTGACCACGGGATGCGGCGATTGGCCTGAAACTGCCATTCGCCTCTTGCCCCCGCGCGGGACAAGGCGTGCTTGCACGCCGCCACCCTCACCCACCGAACCGGGCCAGCGCCGTGGCGAACACCTCCGCATCCACATTCCCGCCCGAGATGGTGGCGATCACCGCCTCGCCCTCGATCTCGCCCGCATGAAAGAGGGCGGCGGCAAGCGCCACCGCGCCGCCCGGTTCGGCCACCAGCTTGAGCCGCTGGAACGCCAGCGCCATCGCGTGCAGCGCCTCGTCGTCGGTCACGACGAGGCCGGGGCCGCAGAGGCGCGCCATGATCGGGAAGGTCAGCGCGCCCGGTTGCGGCGTCACGATGGCATCGCACAGCCCGCCCGCGCTGCGCGCATTGCGCTCGATCCGGCCCGATTTGAGCGAGCGCGCCACGTCGTCGAACCCCTCCGGCTCCACGGGCCGCGCGCGCAGGCCGGTTGCGTCGGCCTCGAGTGCCAGCGCGATCCCCGAGGTGAGCCCGCCGCCGCCGCAACACACCAGCACATCGGCGGTCTCGATCCCGAGCGCGTGGGCGTCCTCGGCGATCTCCAGCCCCACGGTGCCTTGCCCCGCGATCACCTCGCGGTTGTCGAAGGGCTTGATCAGCGTCAGGCCGCGCTCTGCGGCAAGCCGCGCGCCGAGCGCGTCGCGATCCTCGTTGGCGCGGTCGTAGAGCACCACCTCGGCCCCGAGGGCGGCGGTGTTGTCGAGCTTGAGGCGCGGGCTGTCCGAGGGCATCACGATCACGCTCGGCACACCGAATTCGCGCGCCGCGAGCGCCACGCCCTGCGCGTGGTTTCCGCTGGAAAAGGCGATGACGCCATGCGCGCGGGTGTCCGCGTCGAGCGCCGAAAGCGCGGATCGCGCGCCGCGATACTTGAAGCTGCCGGTATGTTGCAGGCACTCGGGTTTGACAAAGACACGCCGCCCGGCGATCTCGTCGAGAAAGGGCGAGGACAGCAGCGGCGTGCGCCGCGCGTGGCCCTCAAGGCGCGCCTGTGCCGCGCGGATCATCGTGATGTCGGTCATGCGCTGCGCTCCAGCAGGGTCTCGATGGCGGCGAGCGCCTCTGGCTCGTCGAGGAAGGGCACATGGCCCCGGTCGGGCACGGTGGCGGCGATCAGGTCGGGGTTGCGCGCCTGCATGGCGGCGAAGGTTTCGGGCGAGAGCAAGTCCGAATTGGCCCCCCGGATCGCGGCGGTCGGTATATCCTTGAGCGCGTCGAACATCTGCCACAGGTCGGGCGCCTCGCCCGCGCCCGCCTGACCGATGAGCGCGTCGCGCAGCCGCGCGTCATAGCGCAGGCCCAGCCCGCCCTCGGGTTTCTCGTAAAACATCGCCTCCGCCTGCGCGCGCCAGCGGGCGAGCGGCACGCCGGGAAAGGCGGCGGCATTGACATGGGCCAGCGCCGAGGCGGCGGTGTCGAGATCGGGCAGGTCCGGCTCGCGCCCGACATAGTCCATGATCCGCGCGATGCCGGTCTCGGCCACCTCCGGCCCGATATCGTTGAGCACCACCCCGGCAAGGCGATCCGGGTGCAGATGCGCCAGCGCCATCGCGATCAGCCCGCCGCGCGAGGTGCCGATCAGGCTCACGGAGGGCACGCCCAGATGATCGAGCAACTCCACCGCGTCGCGCGCCTCGTGCAGGATCGAATAGGTCATCGGGTCGGGGGCAGGGTCGGACTGCCCGCGCCCGCGATAATCGGGCCGGATCACCCGGCAGCCTGCGAGATGCGGCAGCACAAATTGGAAATCGGCGCTGTTGCGGGTGAGACCGGCAAGGCACAGAACCGGCTGGCCCGCGCCATCGTCCTCGAAATACAGCGACAGCCCGTCGGAAGAGGTAAACCGCGCCATCAGCCGCGCACCATGCCGGGGATGCCGGAAAGGTCCGAAAGCTGCGCATCGGGGGCGGCGGGCAGGCGGTCCACCGGGTCGCCCGCGCGGTTGACCCAGACGGTGGCAAAGCCGTAGCCGGCGGCGGCGCAGGCGTCCCAGCCGTTGGAGGAGACGAACAGCACTTCCTCGGGCGCGCAGCCGAAGCGCTGGCCGACAAGGTCATAGACCACGCGGGCGGGCTTGAAGATGCCCACGCTTTCGACTGACAGCACATCGTCGAGCCGGTCGCCGATGCCCGCCGAGCGCACCGCCGCGTCGAGCATGTCGGGCGCGCCATTCGAGAGGATCGCCGTGTTCACCCCGTCCGATTTCAGCGTGGCCAGCATGTCGGGCACCTCCGGGTAGGCCTCGAGTTCCCAGTAAAGCTGTAACAGGCGGTCGCGCAGGTCGGTATCGTCCTGCAACCCTTCCGATTCGAGCGCCCAGTCGAGCCCGTCCTGCGTGACCTGCCAGAACCCGATATGCGTCCCCATCACCGCGCGCAGCCAGGTGTATTGCAACTGCTTCAATCGCCACTTCTCGGCGATCGCGGGCCAGTGGCGGGCGAATGTCTCGCGCCCCGGTTCGGCCGCGGCCGCCCGCGCGGCGGCGGCCACGTCGAAGAGTGTGCCATAGGCGTCGAAAATGCAGGTTGTGATCGGCATGAGCGTCCCTTTCTGTCGGTCGCGCGGAGACTGGCACGAACCCGGGACAGGGGAAAGCCCCGGCGTGCCAGCGGCCTGTTTGCGAATCCGTGGCGGCTCGGATAGGATCGAATCATCAACCAAGAACCCGTGCGTGGCGCGGCCTTGCAAACTCACCCTTCCCAAACATTGGAACATGGCATGACCCAGGTCAAAGAGGGCGATACCGTCCGTATTCACTATACCGGCACGCTGGCCGACGGCGAGACCTTCGACTCGTCGCAAGGCCGCGATCCGCTGGAATTCACCGTCGGCTCCGGGCAGATCATCCCCGGTCTCGAGGCGGCCCTGCCCGGCATGGCCGTGGGCGAGAAAAAGACCGTCGAGGTGCCCGCCGCCGACGCCTATGGCGACGCCGATCCCGAGGCCAAGCAATCGGTGCCCCGCGCCGATATTCCCGAGGATATCCCGCTCGACATCGGCACGCGGCTGCAGGTGCAGACGCCGCAGGGGCAGGTGATGCCGGTGACCGTTGCCGAGGTATCAGAAGAACAGGTGATCCTCGACGCCAATCACCCGCTGGCGGGCCAAGACCTGACCTTTGCCATCGAGCTGGTCGAGATCGACTGAGCCGCAGCGGCAGAGATGATCGCGCGCGCCGGGCGTTGCCCGGCGCGTTGCGTTTTCAGGGTATGACAGTGGCAACCCGGGAGATTTGCCCAGGTCGGTTTTTGGCCTTGAGCAAACGGTCGCGCGCGTTAGGTCTGAGCGTCCGCTCGAGGCCAATATCGTTTCACGTCATCCGCGTGGTGCCTTAGGCTCAACCAGAACCCGCCAACCGGAGGCCCCGCACGTGAGCACGACCGAGACCATCCTGACCCGCATCCGCGATCTGCAAGACGAGCTCGAGGAGGAGTTCGCCCGCCGCCGCGCCGCGTTCCGCTACGGGTTCAAAAACGGGCGCGTCGTGTTCGAGGCGGAGGTGCGCCGCCGTCACCGCGAGATGCGGGTGCGGCTTTTGACCTTCCTGCGCCGCGCGCGCCCCATGACCATCCTCACCGCGCCGGTGATCTATTCCATGATCGTGCCCTTCGCGCTTCTCGACCTTTTCGTGACAATCTACCAGGCGGTGTGTTTCCCCGTCTACGGCATCGACAAGGTCAAGCGCGCCGATTTCATCCGCATCGACCGGCACCACCTCGCGTATCTCAATGCGGTGCAAAAGCTCAACTGCGTCTATTGCGGCTATTGCAACGGGCTGATCGGGTATGTGCACGAAATTGCAGGCCGGACCGAGGCCTATTTCTGCCCGATCAAGCACGCGGCGCGGGTGGGGGCGCATCACGCCTATTACGCTCAATTCGTGGATTACGGCGATGCCGACGGGTTCGCGGAGGGGCTGAACGCCTCACGCCGCCGGATCACGCGGGCGGGGCTGTCGGGGATAGCAAAGGAAGGGTGAGCCGGTCGCTCAGCCCCGGCTGCGGCGCAGGCGGATCACCACGTCGACGGCTGTGATCTCGGCTCCCTCGGGGGCCTGTGGCAGGCGGGTGATCTCCAGGTCTTCGGCGGGGGCGTCGCTCAGCCGGTTCTCGTCTTCCCAGAAGAAATGCGGATGATCATGGGTGTTGGTGTCGAAATGGCTCTTGGAGCCGTCCACCGTCACCTCCTGCAACAGCCCCGCATCGCAGAATGCCTTGAGCGTGTTGTAGACGGTGGCCAGGGACACGCTCTCGCCCGCGTCGCGGGCATCGGCAAAGAGGCTTTCGGCGGTGACGTGACGGTGCTGGCCATCGCCATGCAGCAGCCGCGCCAGTGCCACACGCTGCCGCGTGGGCCGCAGCCCGACCCGCCCGAGCCAGTCCGTCGCCGTGATGCTTTGCGTCTGCGTCATTCGCTTATCCCTGACCTTGCCCTGCAATATAGGTTTTCCGCCCCCCGGATTTCAAACGAAAATCGCACCCTTGAAACGATGCGGGCGGTGCGGCGCCGGGGTGCAGCAGGGTTGCAAGGGGGATTCGCGCGGTGATAGAGGGAAGCGACACCTCTCCCGCCTGCATGTGAAAGGGATTGCCCCAGATGACCGAGTATCCGCGCAGCTTTGATCGTGACGACCTGTTGAAATGCGCCCGGGGAGAGCTTTTCGGTCCCGGCAACGCGCAACTGCCCGAGCCGCCGATGCTGATGATGGATCGCATTACCGATATCTCGGGCGATGGCGGCGCGCATGGCAAGGGGCACGTGGTGGCCGAATTCGACATCCACCCCGACCTGTGGTTCTTCGAGTGTCACTTTCCCGGCAACCCGATCATGCCGGGCTGCCTTGGCCTCGACGGGCTGTGGCAGCTGACCGGCTTCAACCTTGGCTGGCGCGGCTGGCAGGGGCGCGGCTATGCGCTGGGCGTGGGCGAGGTCAAGCTCACGGGCATGGTGCGCCCTGACCGGAAAATGCTCACCTACAAGGTGGATTTCACCAAGGCGGTGCAGACCCGGCGGCTGACGATGGGGGTCGCCGATGGCATCGTCGAGGCCGATGGCGAGGTGATCTATCAGGTGCGCGACATGAAGGTGGCGCTGAGCGAGGGGTGAGGACGCCCGAAGGGCCGCTCCCAGGCCCGCGTTGACCTGCGCCCCGTGGCGGATCAATCAGACGCTCGCAGCAGGTATCGTCCGCGCTTGTCTCCCAAGGTTGGCAAAAACGGGTCGCCGTTTATCCACAACCCGGCCTCGCTCCACGTCGATTGCCCGGTCGATCCCACGGGTCAGTCACCCGACACTGTTGTGTTGAGGACTGTTCGGTTAACCGCGCGCACCGCCCGTGACTTGCTGCTCAGTCTCCGAGGTTGAGCGCCGGAAGCGCAAGGCCGCCGTCGGTCCCGCCCGCTACGGCCTCAACCGGTGCCGGTCGGCTCCGGGATGAGAGCGCGGCGCGGATCACCGCGTTACGCTCGACCGTCTTGCTGGGCAGAAAGGCCGGCTTCGCACCGTTATCCATCGCCGACAGCGCGGTCTCGTACCAGACCTGCGACGCCTCTGCCGCCTGCGGCACCCCGAAACCCCAGCGCGCATGGTGCCCCATGATCTCCGCATAAGGCATCTCGCCCGCCGCCACCAGGGACAAGGCACCGCCCAGCGCGGTTGCCGCGTCATCCTGACGGTAGCCGGTCCCAAGACAGATTTGCCCGTAACCGGCGGCCACCGTCATGTCGCCGTTGTAGATATTGTTGGCGATCTCCGTCGCCCGGGCCTTCGTGACCTTGACACTCTCCTTCGCCACTCCGGCCACCACCGGGGCCATGTTGTCGGCAATCTGGCTGCACAGCGTATTCATCTGTTCTTCGGTGGCGCGCGCATTGGTCATCAGCGCCTGTCCCTGCGTCATGGCGTAGGACCGCGCCTCGCAGAATTGTTCGCCCAGCGCCTGGTCGGGGTCGGCAACATCGCTGGCCAGGATGACACCGCCATTGACCTGCGACATCCCCGCGACCACCTCGCAATGGGTCGCCATTGATACCGGTGCGTTCCCCCGCGTGAGATCGAGCGCAGGCAGCGCGCCAGCCGTTGCGGTGCCACTACCCTGTGCGCCGGCAACCTGGTCTGCAGGCACCCCGTAGGTGTCCGCGCTCGCCTGCCGGCGATACTTGTTGACGTAATCGGGATCGCTGAACGCCTTCAAAAGTCCCTTGGTGCCCTCGTTGGCGACCACCTCCGGGTAGGCCTGCCCGCCGCCCGCATTGTAGCGGTTGTAGCCTTCCACCAGAGTCGTGCGCTCGTAATCCGTCAACTGGCCGGTCGAGGGATAGCCCATGTAGTCCTGGTAATTGCGGATCGCGGCGCGGGATTTCGGTCCCAATGCGCCATCCACCGCGCCCACCGGGAAGCCGAAGGCGTTGAGTGCGGTCTGAACCTGGCGGTTCTGTTGCCGCTGCGGGTTCGGCGCGCGGCGGACCTGTTGCTGTCGCCTTTGCTGCTGCTGCCCCTTCACCGCCGAGCCGATCGCGGCCCCGATGGCCAGCCCGCCGAGGATTTTGATCGCATCGTTTGCAGCCGCCGGCGCCGGGGAGAGGGACAGCGCGGCGCACACCGTCGGAATAATGATCTTGGAATGGGTCACAGCATAATCCTTTCACGCGCACATTACGGCTATTCTGTAAATAAATCAGATTCGCCGCCACGGTGACAGTTTTTTTTACCATCAGCGCCTGGACACACGGTCTTGCCGGAATTCGCGCGCGCTTCGTGCCCCATTTGCGGCAAGCCGGTTGACGCTGTCGCGGTTGTGCCGTTATCTGGTTTTGGATTGACCGGTTGAATTATGACCGGTCCGCGCCGCCAGGCTGGATTGCGGTAAAGCAGCACGCTGCATGGAAAATCCGAAAGGCCTGCGCCGGGTCGGCGGTGCCGTCGACGTAAAATAGTGTGGGGGCGGGCGGATGGCCGATCATTTTCTGACGAAGTCACGAATTGACCTCTCCCGCTGCATACGCCTCGGCGATACGATCGCGATAGACAACCATGCGGAGTTGCATCGCATCCTCAGCGACAGGGCCGGCCCCGAAACCGCGCGGCTGTTTGCCGAACCACTTATCAGCCGTGGCAACGATCAGGCGGCCCCCACGGTGTCGTGGTACAGCGATCATCCGGGGCACGGCGTGCCGATGCACCGGCTCGACGAGGCTGCCCGCAGCCAGATCGAGGCGGCGCTGCGCGACCGGCTTGCTCCGCTTGACGCGCTCATCGACGACGCCGAGGCCGGGCCGCTGATCTCGGCGGCGCTCTACATCCTCGCAGACGAAGACATCTGGTCGGTGGACGGCGTGCCCGTGCTTATCAACTGGGGGATGCTGCCCGATGGGGCCGGCACCGGGGCCACGGCGCGGCTGGCGCATTACCGTGCCACCCTGGGCCGCTTTCTGCCGCTCGACGTCGCGCCGCCGCTGGACGACAGGGAGCGCGCGCGCTTTACCGAGGACAACACCCGCCGCACCGCGACCGCCGCCGCAGCAACGGCCGCAGCCGCCGGGGCCGGGGCCACGGTCGCGATGGCCACGCCCGCTGCCGCGTCGGGAACCGCCTCAGGGACCAGCTCAGATGCCGCCGAAGCCGGGGCCGCGCCGCCGACCGACGGCCCCGCGCAGGGCGAGATGTCATCGCCCCCCATCGAAGAGCGCGGCCCTGTGCCGCTTGTCGCGTGGCTGCCGCTGGTCCTGTTGCTGCTTCTGGCGGGCGGGATCCTCGCATGGCTGCTGATCCCGGGAAACCGCATCTTCGCCGACGATGTCGCGCCACCGGCCGCGATCCCGGACGAGGCCGCCATCGCCGCCGCGCGCGATGCCAACCGCGCCCTCGAATACCGCCTCGCCGATCTGCGCGCGGCCCATTCCGGCGCGGTCTGCCGCGCTGACGGCACGCTGGTGCTGCCCGGCGGCGTGACGGTGGACGGGCTGCTTCCCCCCGACCCCGAGGCCGGTGACAGGGAGGCCGGGCGCGTCGCCCCCGGCATCCCCGACCCGCTGGTGCCGCCGGATGCGCAACGGGTGGTCGTCGGCGGCGCGGGCGCGGAGGTGGCCGATAGCGCCTCGCTGCTGGCGCATATCGACAGCCGCACGGCGATGGTGCTGGCGGTGGGCGAGGGGCTCAGCACCGGCACCGGCTTTTTCGTCGGGCCCGATCTGTTGGTGACCAATTTCCATGTCATCGGCGGGGCCGCGCCCGATCAGATATTCGTCACCAGCAAGACGATGGGCGGGCTCAGGCGGGCCGAGCTGCTCAAGTCTCTCGGCCCGATGGAGGAGGTGGGGGCCGATTTTGCCCTGCTGCGCGTGCAAGGTGCCAACCAGCCCGCCTATGACATCCGCCGCAACAGTGCCTCGCTCCGGCTTCAGGCGGTGATCGCGGCGGGCTATCCCGGAGACGTTCTGGGCCTCGACCGCGAGTTCGAGGCGCTGCGCGGGGGCGACATCACGGCGGTGCCCGCACTCACCGTGACCAACGGCACCGTCAACGCCGAACAGACCCTTTCGGAAAGAACCCGCACCGTGGTGCATTCCGCGCCGATGTCCACCGGCAATTCCGGCGGGCCGCTGATCGACATGTGCGGCCGGGTAGTGGGGGTCAATACCTTTGTCATGCGCGGGCCGATGCGCAACCTGAATTTCGCGCTGGCCGCGCCCGACCTGCTGGCCTTTCTGAGCGGCACCCCGGCGCAGCCGGCCCTGTCCGAAGGCCCGTGCCAGCCGCGCGTCGCGCGCCCCGCCCCGCCACCGCCCGGTCAGAGCCAGTAGCGGGGGCAGGGCATGTTCGAAGCCTTTCTCGCCAACACGTCTGCCGAGGGCCTCAGACCGCTCGGCACCGCGCCGCAACGCTCGTTCGAACTGATCACCGGCACGGTGCGCGAGAAATTCGGCGACCGCCACGCGGCGCTCTTTGCCGAGCCGGTGGCGGCGCAGCACGGCAACCGGTTTGACTGGTACGCCACCGCGCCGGGCACCCCGGTGCCGCTCGCCGATCTGCCCGAAGACGAGGCGGAGGTGGCGCGCGCCACGCTCGAAAGCCTTGAACGCGACATTCGCGGCATGGCCGGGGAATTGCTCGACTCCAGTGATCCCGGCGATCAGCGCCTCGGTGAGGCGCTCGCCAATGCACTGGAAATCCCCGGCGAGGACGCGATCCGGGTGCTGCGCAGCGAGGGGGCCGCAGCCGGTGATCCGGTCACATTGCAGCCCGTGCTCGTCAACTGGGCCTGGGTGCGCGACGAGCAGACCAGCTTGCGCGGGGCGCTCACCGGCATCGACCGCCGGCCCGCCCCGCGCGGACCGGCCGCGCTGCAGACCGCATCGGTGGCCCCAGCGGCGGCGGGCGCGGCGACAGCGCGGCCGGGCGGCCTGTTCTGGTGGTGGCTGCTGTGGCTGGGCTGGGCTTTGCTGGCAGTGATGATCGCGCTCATCATCCTGCTGCTGATCCGGCCTTGCGCCCTGCGCCTGCCGTTCCTGCCCGACAATTGCCCGCGCGACGCCGTGCAGCCGGTCACCCCCGAAGAGGAGCGCCGCCTGCTGGAGGATCGCATCCACACGCTCGAACGCCGGATCGCCAGCGCCGACCGCGCCTGCCAGCCCGATCCCGCGGCCCTGACCATCCCCGACCTGCCACCGCCCTCTGAGGCGCAGGCGGAACCGCAGATCGACGAACGCGCAGCACAGGCCGGGGCCGTGCGCGGCGATCTGACCTTCACGATCATCTGGGATGGCAGTGACGATCTCGATCTGCACGTCACCTGCCCGACGGGGGAGACGCTTTACTTCATGAAAACCGCAACCTGCAACGGCAGGCTCGATGTCGATTCCAACGCCCAGGAAATTTCACCCAATCCGATCGAGAATGCGCATTTCTCGGACCCGCAACCCGGCACCTATCGGGTTCGGATCAATCACTACAAGGTCCGCAGCGGCACCGACACCCGCGCGTTCACCTTGCAGATCAACGACCACGGGCGCGTGAGCACCCATCGCGGTCGCGTCACGCACGACCAGCCCGACTGGCAACACGATTACCAATACAAGGGGCAATGATGTTCGAGGACCACACCAACCGGCTCAAGCCGCTGGCGGATTTCGGCGACGAGATCACGCTGGTGCCCCATAGCGGTATCCAGATACTCGATTTCGGCTTCGATCTGAACACGCTCGACATCAAGGCGGCCAAGTTCATCGAACGCATCACCCGCGAAGAGCAGGACCAGGTGGAGCGTACGCTCATCCCGCTGACCGGCAATGACGAAACCGATGCGGATGTTCTTTCGGCAGCGCAGGAAACCGACGATCCGTATTCCATCCGCCCGGTCGCGGCGCTGGAGCCCTATCTTGAGAAATGGGTGCCGGTGCCGGTGCTGCGGATGAAGAGCCAGCGCGGCGCGGGGGGCGAGGAATTGTTCGATCCCGGCCCGACAAGCTGGGCGCGGATACGCACGGTGGAGCTTGAGGCACCCGATCCCGAGACCGGCCATACCCACCGCGTGCAACTGGCGCTTGACACCAATCTTGTGGCCAATGAGCAGCGCGCCGTCTATGTCGCGCCCGAACGCGGCGATGCCGAGAAGCCGCGCGATTTCCGCCTCGTCTCCGACCCCGCCAAGATGGACTGGTTCCTGCGGCGGCTGGAGGAGGGGGCCGACGGCACGGTGATCGACCTGCAACTCTGGGTCTCGGACTGGCTCAAGGACCTGTTCCTCGGCTTCAAGCGCGCGGAACGGCCGGGGCGGCAGATCCTCGAGGAAAACCTGCCCCATCAGTTCGAGCACTGGGCGCGCTACCTTGCGTATCTGCGGCTGATCGAGCAGGCGGTGTCCCCGCCGAAGCTGCGCTTTGTCAACACCGTCTCGGCGCGCGATGCGGTCACGCCCGTCTCGGTCGATCTGGTGCTCGATATCGGCAACAGCCGCACCTGCGGTATCCTCATCGAGCAGTTCGCCGGGGAGTCGAACGTCGAGCTTGCGCGCTCTTTCCCGCTCGAAATCCGCGACCTGTCGCGCCCCGAATTCCAGTATACCGGCCTCTTCCAGAGCCGGGTGGAATTCGCCGAACTGCGCTTTGGCGATGATCGCTACGCCTCTCGCTCGGGGCGGCGCAACGCGTTCATGTGGCCCAGCTTCGTGCGCCTCGGCCCCGAGGCAGGCCGCCTGGTGCAGGCCGAGGAAGGCACCGAGACGATCTCGGGCCTGTCCTCGCCCAAGCGCTACCTGTGGGACGATGACGCCGTGGCGCAGGACTGGCGCTTTCATAACCACAACGACCCCAACAACCTGCCCAAGGCGGTGCGCGCGGCCATGCGCCACCTCAACGAGGCGGGCGACGTGCTCGAACAGTTGAAATACGACATGTCGCGCGGGTTGCGCCCGCGCCGGGCCGGCAACATGACCCCGGCGATCCGTCCGCAATTCTCGCGCTCTTCGCTCTTTGGTTTCATGCTGGCGGAAATCATCGCCCACACGCTCATCCAGGTGAACGACCCGGCCTCGCGCTCGCGCCGTCCGCAAAGCGATTTGCCGCGCAGGCTCAACCGGATCATCCTCAGCCTGCCCACCGCCACCTCGGTCCAGGAACAGGCCATCATCCGCTCGCGTGCGGCGGGGGCGCTGCACCTCGTCTGGGCGATGCTCGGCATCAACGAGGGCGACAACGCGATCTCGCGCCGCCCCGACCTGCTGATCGACTGGGACGAGGCGAGCGCGACGCAGCTTGTCTATCTCTACAGCGAGCTGACCCAGAAATTCGAGGGCCGCATCGACACCTTCCTCAAGCTCAAGGGCAAGCCGCGTAGCAATCCGGCGACGGGCGACACACAGCCCTCGCTGCGGCTGGCCTGCATAGATATCGGCGGCGGCACCACCGACCTGATGATCACGACCTATCGCGGTGAGGCGAACCGCGTGCTGCACCCCGAACAGATATTCCGCGAGGGATTTCGCGTGGCCGGCGACGATCTTGTTCACCGGGTGGTCAGCGGCATCATCCTGCCGCGCCTGCAGGACAGCATCGAGCAGGCCGGGGGCCGCTACGTGGCCGAGAAACTGCGCGAGCTCTTCGGTGGCGACCGTGGCGGCCAGGATCAGCAGGCGGTGCAACGCCGTCGGCAGTTCTCGATCCGGGTGCTGGTGCCGCTGGCCGAGGCGGTGCTGGCCGCCTCCGAGAAGTCCGGCGAATTCGCGCGCATCGACCTTGCCATCGCCGAGGTTCTGGGCCTGCGGTCCGACACCGACACCGAGGAGGAAAGCGCGGCCCGCAAGGTCAACGAAACGCTGGCCTATATCGAACGCGCCGCCGCCGAGACCGGTGCTGCGGGCTGGACACTGGCCGATGTCGTGCTGACCACCTCGCGCGAGGATGTCGATGCCATCTCGCGCGAGGTGTTCCAGAAGGTGCTGAGCAACATGTGCGAGGTGATCGACCATCTCGGTACCGATATCGTGCTGCTCACCGGGCGCCCCTCGCGGTTGCCTGCCGTGCGCTCGATCATCGAGGAAATGATGGTGGTGCCGCCGCACCGGCTCATTTCGATGCACCGCTACAAGACCGGCCGCTGGTATCCGTTCCGCGATCCGGTCACGCAGCGCATCGGCGATCCGAAATCCACCGTCGCCGTGGGCGGGATGCTGATTTCGCTGGCCGAAAGCCGCATTCCCAATTTCAAGGTCACCACCGAGGCGTTCCAGATGCGCTCGACCGCGCGGTTCATCGGCGAGATGGACCGCAACGGGCAGATCCTCGACGAACGCGTGCTCTTCGCCGATATCGACCTCGACAAGAAGGCCGCCGCAGGCGAACGCACGGCGACGCTGTCGATGTTCTCGCCGGTGCATATCGGCACGCGCCAGCTTGGGCTGGACCGCTGGACAACCTCGCCGCTCTACCGGCTCGATTTCGCCAATGCCGCCGCCCGGCAACGCCCCTCGCCGATCAGGGTGACGCTGGAAAAGGACGAGGGCGATGACGAGGAACAGCAGACATCCGAGGCCCGCCTGCGCGCCGAGACCCTGCGCGAGGCGTTCCGCATCAGCGAGGTCTATGACGGCGACGGCGACCAGATGAAGAACACCGATGTCGTGCTGCGGCTCCAGACACTGGGCTTTGACGACGATTACTGGATAGATACCGGCGTCTACGCGATCTGAGCGGGGCGGCGATCTGAACGAAACGGGTAAGACGGAATGCACAATGGCTGACCAGAACGCGCTCGCAACACGCTGCACCGAGGTGGCGACGCTGTCGCGCACCGCGCTCGACTGGGTGCAGGACGCGGAAAACGCCGAGACCGTGGGGCCGGAGCACAAATCGCTGGTCCACCTCTTGCGCCGCGCCGCCCGGCGCGCCGAAAAGCTGGGCCGCGCGGCCCGCACCAAGATGAGCGTGAGCGTCTTCGGCCCCAGCCAGGCCGGCAAATCCTTTCTCGTTTCGGTGCTGGCCCGGCCCAGCGAGGGGCGGCTGGTGGCCGATTTTCCGGGCCCCGGCGGCCAGCTCGATTACATCAGCGAGATCAACCCCGAGGGCGAAGGCGAAAGCACCGGTCTGGTGACGCGGTTCACCATGACCAAGGAGCCCATGCCCGAGGGTTTCCCCATCCAGCTCAACCTGTTGAGCGAGGCGGATGTCGCGCGCACCATCATCAACAGCTTCTACATGGACGGGGATCAGTCCGAACCGGCCCCCGACGTGGCCGGTCTCAACGCCCATATAGAGGCGTTCAAATCAAGGGCGGGGGCGACCGAGGTGCCGGGCTTGAGCTTCGAGGAGGTGCTCGAAATTCAGGATTACATCCAGTCCACCTTCGGGCGCACCGCCTATGCCGCGGCGCTCAAGCCGTTCTGGGACGATGCCGCCACGCTGGCCCCGCGCATGTCGGTCCGCGACCGCGCGGCGTTTTTCGATATCCTCTGGGGCGGGCATGGCGCGCTGACCGATCTCTACATCACCCTCGCCGAGGGGCTGGCGCGGATCGGTCATCCCGAGGTGGTGCATGTGACGCTGGGCGCACTCATCCCGCGCGAGACCTCGATCATCGACGTCAAGGCGCTGGGCGGCCTCTTTGGCGGCGATCCCGCCGACACGCTGAAGGTGCGCGCGCCTTCCGGCACCGTGACCGACCTGCCGCGCGCCGTGGTCTGCGCGCTGGCGGCCGAGCTTGTGTTCCCGATGGTCGACGAGCCCTCGCCGCTCTTTGCCGAAACCGACCTGCTGGATTTTCCGGGCGCGCGCAACCGGTTCGAGCAGCCGCTGTCGAAAACCCTCGAAGACCCGGAAAATACCGTCACCCAACTCCTCTTGCGCGGCAAGGTCGCTTATCTCTTCGACCGCTACGTCGACAACCAGGAAATCACCTCGATGCTGCTCTGCGTGCCCGACAGCAACATGGAAACGCTCGATCTGCCGGGGCTGGTGGACAACTGGATCGCGCTCACCCACGGCAACCAGCCCAAGGCGCGGCGCGATGTCGATTGCATCCTGTTTTTCGTGCTCACCAAGTTCGACAAGCACCTGGGAGAGTCCGCCGCCGGCGGCGGCGACAGCACACGGTTCGAACGGCGGATGCAGGCCTCGCTCCTGGAGAAATTCGGCCGCTCCAAGGATGGCTGGGTCGAGTCATGGACACCCGGCACGCCGTTCCAGAACTGCTACTGGCTGCGCAACCCGAATTTCTTTGTCGAGGGTCTGCTGGAATACGACGACAACCAACGCGAGACGGGAATACGTCCCGAAAAGCAGGCCCGCCTTGACGAATTGCGCGAGGGCTGTCTCGCCTCCGGGGCCGTGCAGCGCCATTTCAAGGATCCCGGTGCCGCCTGGGATGCCGCGCTGAGCCTCAACGACGGCGGTGTCGGCTACCTGCTGCGCGAATTGACGGCGGTTTGCGTTCCCGACAGCAAGCTGCGCCAGCTCTCGGGCCAGATCGAGAAACTGGCGGGCGACATGGTGACGGCGCTCGCGCCGTTCCATGTGTCTGACGATGTGGAAAAGCGCATCGAGGAAAAACGCCTCAAGGCCGCCGAGGTGATCGACTGTCTCGAAGCCACCCTTGAGGGCCACCGTTTCGGGGCGCTGCTCGAGGCCCTCTGTGTCGATCAGGACGCGATCGAGGATCAGATCTCGCGCGTGCCCAGCTCGGTGCGCATCAGCTCTGCGGTGTCGTCACGACCTGCGACCGAGACGCATTCCGCCACCGCGCGGCCCGGACCCGCCCGGCCCGGACGCGCGCGACCGGCCCGGCCCGGCCGCCCCGCCAATGCACCAGCCCCGGCCGCGACCGAGACCACCGGCGACGCGACGCAGACGGGCGCGGCACGGACGGAGGACACGCAAACGCCCGGCGCGCGCATCCGCACCATGTCACCCGAGGAGTTTCAGGCCGGCACCGCCGTCGACATCTGGATCGAACGGCTTGGTGAGTTGCGCGAGGATGCCGGCCTTTTGCAAGCGTTCAGCCTCACCGGGCCCGCCGCCAGCGACCTCACCAGCGAGATGATCCACGGCCTGCGCCGGATGCGCGTCATGGAGGACATGCACGCCCAGCTCAAGGCCATCGACTATGGCATGACCGTCGACAAGCAGGCCCCGCCCGCCGCCATCGTCTGCGCCGAGTGCATCAACGGCTTTGTCTTCACCCTCGGGGCCGACCGGCTGCCCGAGGCCGAACGCCCGGTGGTGGAGCTTGATGACGCGACGAGGCCGGTCTTTGCCCCGCGCCCCGAGGTCGATACCGCCATGACCCTGCCCGCCGAGCCGCGCCCCGCCGCCGAGGAAACCTGGACCGACTGGGTCTATGCGCTCGACGTGCTGTTCACCGGCAACGCCCGCGATACCGACGCAGGCGAGATCAACATCGAGCAGAACCTCGCCCTCGGGCGGGTTCTGCGCGGCCTCGAAGGTGATGCCGATGCCTGACGCCGCACCCGAGCCACGAAAGGGCCCCACGCCATGATCACGCTTCGTGCCGATCCCGGCCACCCGCATGGCGGCTATGCCGAGCTCAGCCTGCCGGCCGACAAGGTTTCGGGCGATACGGTTGAGTTGGCGGTCTTCGACAAGTATTCCGAACGCTATCTCGGCGGCGATGGATGGCAGGCCACGCGCGAGGCGTTCGGCCCCTACGCGGTGCAACGCGACGGGGCCACCGCCCGCGTGCTGATCGGCCCCGAGATCGTCAACCAGATCGAGGAATACGCCAATGTGCGGCTTGAACTGGGCGATGTGACCCAGGATATCGGCTGGCCTGATGACATCGTGCCGGCCCCGGGGGCCGCGCGCATCGGCAACATCCTGTCGGCCCGCGCCCCGCAGGCGGGCGGGGGCGCGGGTCTCGACGTGCGGCTCGCCCCCCCCGCAGAGCCCGACCCGCCCGAGGCTGCGCCCGACCCCGAAGAGGATATCCCGCCGCCGCCCGACCCCGTGGACGAGCCGGGGGATGTCCCCGAAGAGAGCGACGAGAGCGAGCAGGAGGATGATCCCCGTCGGCGCAGCGGTGCCTGGCTCTGGCTCGTGGCGCTTGTGCTCGTGGCCCTCGGCGGGGGCTGGTGGTATCTTCAGGAAGGTGCGCGCCCGGTAACGACCGACAACACGGGCGACGCGCCCGCGCAAACCGGCGCAGTATCCGACACATGCGCGCTCGATACCATCGCCGCCGAAGACGGCTTTGCCGCGCAGCTCGACGCCCTGCGCGACTGCGGTGCCGATGCCAGCGCCGATACCGCGCTCACGCTTCTCGAACGGGCTGCGAACAGGCAAGACGCGGGCGCCCTGCTGCTTTTCGGCGAAATCTATGACGCCGAGGCAGGCGACCCGGTGATCGAAGAGACCATCGGCCTGAGCCTGCCCGACACCCCCGCCACCGCCGCCGACTATTACAGCCGCGCGGTCGAGGCGGGCTCTGATACGGCGCGCGAGCGGCTTGGCGCGCTGTGCACCCGTCTGGAAACCATGTCGGACACGCTGGCGCGCAGCGCCTTCGCCGATCATTGCGGATCATGAGGAGACGTCACATGACAAACCGGCTGGCCTTCGGTCTTTGCGCAACACTCCTGCTCGCGCTGGCCCTGCCCGCGCCCGGCCACGCACAACCCGCGCGGCCACTGCTCGTCGAGGGCACCAATACCGTCTATCAACGCGTGCTCACCCGGCCCTCCACGCCGCTGCACGACGCCCGCGACGGCACGGTGACAGGGCGCCTGCCCGCGTTCCAGCCGCTCTATGTCTATGCCGCCGGGGACGGCTGGGCGCAGGTCGGCCCCTCGGTCACCGCCGGGCCGACCGGCTGGGTCAGGCGGGGCGATGTCATCGACTGGCGGCAGAATATCGTCGGGGCCTTCACCAACCCTGCCGGACGTCGGCGGCAACTGCTGTTCGAATCGGAGGAAAGGCTGCGCTGGCTGCTTGAGCACGAGGCGCTGACCCCGATCCAGGAACGCCTGCTGGCCGAGGCCGATGCCGGCACCGCAGACCCGGAACGCGGCATCGTCGCGGTGGAGCCGAAGGATTACGTCAATATCCGCGAAGAACTTTACGTCATGCCGATCCTCGATTTCGTCGAGGATCTGCACCCGCTCAACTATGACGAACTCCTGCTCATGCAGGTTGCCTCGGTGCCGCTCGAGGCGCAGGACGAGGGGCTGGGTGGCACGCGCCGCGAAGAGACGGGCGAATTCGATGTCGGCATCGTCTTCGTTTTCGACACCACCCAGTCGATGGACCCGTATATCGCCCGCACCCGCAAGGTGCTGCAACACACGGTCGCGCAGATCCAGGGCACCGAAATCGGCAACCTGGTAAACTTTGGTGCCATCGGCTTTCGCGACAACACCGAGGCCGCGCCGGGCCTTCAATACCGCACCCGCATCATCGCGCCGCTGGCCCGCCGCGCCGATCAGAGCGCGGTGGTCGAGGCCATTGGCAATGCCGGTGTGGCGATGGTCAGCTCTCCGGGCTTCAACGAGGACAGCCTTGCCGGGGTCGAGGACGCCATCGAGAAAATCGACTGGCAGCAGGCCGACAGCGGCGACCCCATCGACGCGGGCTACGTGATCCTCGTCACCGATGCCGGCCCGAAGGGCCCCAACGACGTCAATGCCCGCTCGCAGATCAGCGTCAACGAAATCCAGACCGATGCCGAGGGCCGCAACATCGTCGTGATGACGCTGCACCTCAAGACGCCGGTGGGTGACGGCAACCACAGGTATGCTGCGGAAGAGTATCGTGCGCTGTCGCGCTTTGCCGGGCGCGACTACTACTTCCCGATCGAGGGCGGCTCGCAACAGGCGTTCGAGGGGGTGGCAAGCCGCCTCGTCACCGCCATCACAGACCATGTGCGCGTCGCCCGCGGCGAGGAGGCGCTGCTCGAAGACGAAGAGGCGGGCGAAGACCTGCTGCTTCTCGGGCGCGCCATGCGGCTTGCCTATCTCGGCAGGCGCAACGAGGCGCAGGCCCCCGACGTGTTCAGCGGCTGGATCACCGACAAGGCGATCGAGGCCCCCCGCGAACAGGCGATCGAGCCGCGCCTGCTCATCACCAAAAACGAGATGGCCACGATGGCCACACTCATTGACAACCTCGTGCGCCTTGGCGAACAAAGCCAGGGCAGCGGCGACGCGATGAGCTTTTTCACGCAGGTGCGCGGCGTCATCGCCGACATGGCCACCAATCCCGACAGGCGCATCAATGCCGAGGCCGCCACCATTGGCGGCGCGCTGGAATATCTCGACAAGCTGCCCTATCAAAGCCAGCTTCTGGCGATGAGCGAGGACCGGTGGGCGCAAAGCGCGATGATGCGCCGGTCGATCATCGACGGAATGCGCCAGAAGCTCACACAATACCGCAAATGGCTCCACGATGATACGGTCTGGACCGCGCTTTACGACGGGGCCCCGGATGGCGAGATGGTCTTTGCCATGCCCTTTGACGTGCTGCCCTGACCGGACTCACGCATGGCGCACCGGCTTCATATCGACGATCTGCGCGTCACCCTCGGCGACGGCGAGCGCCGCTTTACCCTCTGTGCCGGGAGCTGGTCGGTCGCGGGCGGCGAGGTGATCGGGCTGTCGGGGCCCTCTGGCACCGGCAAGACGCTGTTGCTGGAATTGCTGGGCCTGCTGCGCGCGCCCGACAGCGGCGGTTACCGGGCCGAGCCGGTGGCCGGGGGCGATGCCGGGGATATCCACGATTTCGCGGGCTATTGGTGCAGCCCGCGCGCGCAGGCGCTTTGTGCCGCGGCGCGGGCGGGGTTCTTTGGCTATGTGCCGCAATCGGGCGGGCTGTTGCCGTTTCTCACCGTCTCCGAGAACGTGGCCGTCACCCAGCGCATCGCGGGCCGCCCCGATGCCGCCTGGCAGGCCGAATTGCTGCACCGTCTCGGGCTCGAAGAGGTGGCGCATCTGCACCCCGGCCCGCTGTCCATCGGCCAGCGCCAGCGCGTCGCCATCGCGCGCGCGCTGGCGCACCGCCCGTTCTGCGTGATCGCCGACGAGCCCACGGCGGCGCTCGACCCCGACAACGCCCAAATCGCGCTGTCGCTGCTTATCGGCGCGGCGCAGGCGGGCGGCACCGCGACGTTCCTGTCAAGCCATGACGCCCCGGCGCTCGCGCGGTTCCCGATGCGGCGCATGACGCTCTCGGCGACCCCCGATCCGGGCACGCCGCGCCATGTCATCAGCACGTTGACCGAAATTGCCCCTCAGCCAGCGGCACCGGCGGAGGCGATCTGATGCGGCTCACCCTCTCCCTCGCCCTGCGCGACCTGATGTTCAACAAGACCCACCTGATCTGCAATATTGCGGTGCTGGCCGGGGTTCTGGTGCCGCTGATGGTGCTTTTCGGCGTCAAGAACGGTGTCTACGACGCACTTCTGGGGGAAATGCTGTCGAACCCGCAGATGTCGCAGATCGACACCTCCGGCAATTCCAGCTTCACGGTCGCGGATGCCGAAACCGTGCGCGGCTGGCCCGAGGCCGGATTTGTCACGCTCAAGACCCGCAGCCAGTTCGATTTTGTCAACGTGCGCAAGGCCGACGGCGGCGGGCTGCGCGACGCGATCCTCATTCCCAGCGGCACCGGCGATCCCAGCCTCCCCGACGGGCTCAGCCTGGGCGCGGGCGAGGCCGTGCTCAGCGCGCGCCTTGCCAGCCAGATCGGCGTCGCGCCGGGCACGCGGATCGATATCTTCACCCAGGCCGAGAACCGCCCGCGCCAGTTGCGCCTGCCGCTCGACGTGGTGGCGGTGCTGCCGCCCGGGCGCGCCTCGGGCCGCGCGGTGTTCACCGATATCGCCGTGCTCGATCTGGTCGAGGCGTTTTACGATGGCTATGCGCTGCCCGATCACGGCATTGAGGGCACACCACTGGACCAGCGCGCCCCGGATTACGAGGGGATACGGGTCTATGCGGTCTCGCTCGATGTGCTGGCCAGCCTGCAAAACCGCATCGAGGCCAGGTTCGGCATCTCGACAGAGGCGCGCACGGCGCAGGTGGAAAACGTGCTGCGGCTGGGGCGCAACCTCAACCTCGCGCTGCTGCTCACGGCGGGGGTGGCCTGCATCGGGCTGGTGGCGGCGCTTGTCTTCGGCTTCTGGGGCGAGGTGCAGCGCAAGCGCCAGATGCTGGCGTCGCTGGCGCTGATGGGGCTGGGCGGCAACCGGCTCTGGATATTTCCGGTCTGTCAGGCATTGGTCTCGGCGGGGCTTGCGCTGATCGTATCCTTCGGTCTGTTGCACGTGGCCGGTGCGGTGGCCGAGCGCATGTTCGAGACCGGTCTGGCCGGAACAGGCGGGCTGGTGCGCGTCTCGGGTGCGCAGGCGGCGCTGATCGCGCTTGCGGTCACCGGCCTTGTCGTGCTCTCGTCACTCATGGCCAGCCGCGCAGCGCTCAGGATCGAACCGGCGACGGTGTTGCGCGAGGGGGTGACATGACAAACGCGATGCTGCGCCACATGCGCGCCGCGCTCGCCGTGGCCGCGGTCCTGATGCCCGCGTCGCTTGCCGCACAGGACCCCACGCCGTGGGACACCGAACTGACCGACCCGGCCGGCGGCGCCGATCTGGTGCTGCCGCTGCCCTGCGGCGGCGGCATGGCGTTCCAGCGCATCTCGGTGCCGGTGGATGCCGCCGACCCGATCGCCGACCGGCCCTTCCGCATGGGTCAGTCCGCCGAGGGCACAGGGTTTTCCGACTATCTCAAACCCGCCTTCCTGCGCGGGGCCTTCCCCGACGGGGGCAGTGGCGGCACCCATTACTACATCGCCCGATACGAGATGAACGCGGCCCAGTATCGCGCCCTCCAGGGCGATTGCGGCGCCCCCTTCACCCGGCGTGACCGCTTTGCACAAGGCGGTCTGAGCTGGTTTCAGGCGGTGGACCTGTCGCGCCGCATGACCGAATGGTTGATGGCCAACAGCCCCGACAGCCTGCCAAGGGACGACGGGCGAATGGGCTTCGTGCGCCTTCCGACCGAACCGGAATGGGAATACGCCGCGCGCGGCGGTGCCCGCATCGATCCCACGCTTTTCCCCGGCCGCCGCTTCTTCAAGGCGGGCGAGATGAGAGATTACGCGCATATCCGAAAGGCCGGGCAGAACCGGGGAAACCTGCGCCCTGTCGGTTTGCTCAAGCCCAACCCCACCGGGCTCTTCGATATTTATGGCAATGCCGAGGAGGTGATGCTCGAACCCTTCCGCCTCAACGCGGTGGGCCGCGCCCACGGCCAGGCCGGTGGTCTCGTCACCCGTGGCGGCTCCATCGACATGGAGCCATCGGCGATCTACACCGCGCAGCGCCGCGAATACCCCATGTTCAATGCCCGGAACGGGCAGGCACTCGGCAGCGATTTCTTCGGTGTGCGCTTTGTCATCGGCGCGCATATCGTCTCGGACGCGGATTACGACCTCATCCGCGAGACATGGCTGGCCCGGGCGCAGGCCGCCGATACCCTGCAGGACGGGGCAGAGCCGCAAAGCCTGCTCGCCGACCTCATCGAGAACGAGATCGACCCGCGCCGCAAGCAGGCTCTGGGCGATCTGCAACTCGAACTGCGCCGCGCGCGCGAGTCCGCCGATACCTCGCTGCGCCAGGCGGCGACCTCGACACTGGTGAGCGGCGCGGCCTTCGTCGAGACGCTGATCGACGACGACCGCAGCATTTCCCAGATCGAACAGCGCATCCGCAGCCTTGGCGACCAGGCCCGCATCGCCGCAGGCGACCAGAAGCAGCAGATTCTCGCCGCCTTCCGCAGCAATGTCGAGCGGCTGACCGCGTTGCGCGCGGGCCAGCGCACCTACCTGCTGTCCTATCGCGCGGCGCTGGAAACCCTGTCGCAGGACGTGCCGCCCGCCACGCTCGACAGCGCCTACCAGACCCTCACGCAGAGATTTGCCGAGGCCGGACAGACCGCGCTTCTGGCCATGCTGCGCCTGTTCTGGGCCGACCTCGAAGCCTATCGCACAAGGCCCGACATGAGCGCGCCAGACCTGCTTACCCTCGCCGTGACCCGATAACACGTCACTCGGCGATCACGCTCTTGCGGGTGGGCATGTAATCGGGCTTCTCGGGGGCCTCTTCGCTATCGACATCATAGCGCTCGAGACCCGGCTTGCCGGTGAACGAGACATAACTGCGCTTGCGCTTGCCACCGGGCTTGTCCGACACATCCACGAGCGAATAGAGCACCACCTCGTTGCCAAGGAAGTCCTCGAAACGGCCCACCGGGGCCTCAGCCTGATCCGGGATCGCTTCCCAGTGGCGCAAAATGTCAACGGGCCGCACCCTCGCCTCGCCGTTGAGCAGAACCTTGCCGTTGAACGCGCCGTCGCGGGACGGATTGGTGGTGCCATGAAATTGCACGCCTGGCAGCAGGGCTTTCAGCACCTGGTTGGCACTGACCTGAAACCCGGCGTGATCCGTGCCGATGAGCAGCCCGCCGCCAGCCTTGCGCAACGCCTCGACCTGGTTCAGGAGCAGTCCGGCCAGTGCGCCGTTATCGCCGGGAAAACTCGTGCGTGCGTCATAGCGCGCGTTGCGGATCGTCAGTGATCCATCAAGCATCAGTGCGCGTCCACTCGACGCGTAGTACGCGCGAAAGGCGTCCAGATCCGCTTGGTTGAAAGCCGGGCCCCGGATCGCAGAGTCCAGCACGATCAAGTCATACTGTCTCCCGGCTGTGCGCATATACGAAGCGAAATCCCCGCGATCAACCGTGTGATGAAAGGTCACGCCATAGCCGGGCAGGCTATCGAGATATCGCGCAAGGACGCGCCGGTTGCTGACCATGTTGGCACGTTGGCTTTCGTCCGCGATCCACTTCAGCGCACTCCACCACAGGATCGAGAAATCCTTCGCCCGTGCGGCATCGGGCAGGATCAGCGCAAGGCCCGTTACGATCATCAGCCCCCATTTCAAAGCCGAAACCCGCATCGCCATCACCATTTCAGACACCTCGTTTCAATCAACTGGCGCGCTCTTGCGTGTCGGCATGTAATCGGGCGGCTCCGGGGCCTCTTCGCTGTCGACGTCATAGCGCTCGAAACCCGGCTTGCCGGTGAACGAGACATAGCTGCGCTTGCGCGTGCCGCCGGGTTTGTCCGACACATCGACAAGCGAATACAGCATCACCTCGTTGCCGAGGAAATCCTCGAAACGGCCCACCGGGGCCTCGCCCTGACTGGGAACCGATTCCCAGTGGCGCAGGATATCGGCAGGCCTCACCCTGACCTCACTACTGAGCAGCGTCTTGCCGTTGAACGCGCCGTCGGTGGAAGGGGTGGTGTCCCCGGTGAATTTTGCGCCCGGCACCAACGCCCCCAACACCTGGTTGGCACCGACCTGAAAATCATCATGATCGGTGCCGATAAGCAGCCCGCCCCCCGCCTTGCGCAATGCCTCGACCTGGTTCACGAGCAACCCGGCCAATGCCCCGTTATCGCCTGGGAAGCGCGTGCGAGGATTGAAACGCGTGCTCCGTATCCAGAGTGAACCATCAAGCATCAGCGCGCGTCCGCTTGCCGCGTAAAAGTTGCGTAATGCATTCAGGTCGTCACGGTTGAACACCCGGTGTTTAACCGTGGAGTCCACCAAGACGAGGTCATACCGACCCGCACGCCCGCGCATATGCGTGGCAAAAGACCCACGCTTGCGGGTAAATTTATAGACCACGTCGTATCCCGGCAGACTGTCAAGATAGTTTGCCAGAATGATCCTGTCGAGGAATTGGCCTCAGACTTCGAAACGCTGGCACTCCACCACAGGATCGAGAAATCCTGCGCCCGCGCGACACCGGGCACGGTCAGCGCAAGACCCGTCAGCAGCACCAGACTCCATCTCAAAGCCGAAACCCGCATCCGCATCACCATTTCCCGTCCTTTGTTTCAGTCCCTCGGCACCTCAACTTGGCGGGGCTCATCATGATCGTCCTGGAACTGCTCGATCCGGCAGTCGACACCCGTTCCAGATTGAAACCTACCCCCGGCCCGGGCAAAAACCAACGGCGATCAGCGGTAAAAATTGAACGCGGGCAACATGGTCGCTATGCTCCGGACGTGAATCGTTCAGCAAGAGGCCGCCCCCTCCATGTCAAATACCGTCAGGGTGTTCGCGATCACCGGTGCCGTCGTGCTGCTGCTTGTCTCCGCTGCGGCGGCCCTTGCCGCGCTCCGGGCCTGCGCCGTCGACGTGTCGTGGCTGGCGCATCTCGGCGATTGCCCGACAGAGGCCGAACTCGCCCGGCAGGACGAGCTGCACCGCCTCACCATGCAAGGTGCCGCCCTCGAACAGCAGATCAGCCGCGCCGAACATGCGCTTGCAACCCGCCAATGCACCCTGGTCCTGCCCGATCCCGACGCCCCCTTGCCCGACCGCGCCCTGCGCCCGGCGGACCTGCCGACGCTCTATGGGTGCTGGTCGCTCGGCAGCAGCTATCAGACGCGCGACGTGGATACCGGCAAGGTCATCTCCTATCCCGACTGGCACATGTGCTTTGACGCCAAGGGCGAGGGTCGGCAGGCGATGCGCGGCGATGACGGGTCGGTCTGCGAGGGCCCGGTCCGCGCCCGCCTCGGGCAGGATGGTCGCCTCATCCTCGGCGAGGGTGGAAACCTGGCCTGCGATGACGGCGGCTATATTCACCGCCGCGACATCGCCTGCACTGGTGGCAGTGCCCGTGGCACCTTGACCTGCGAAACGCTCCAACCCGAGACCGAGGGCAAGGCGACCGTGCCGTTCAGGCGTGCCAGCGCCGGTGACGGAGCCGGTCAGCCCGCGAAATAGGCTCACGCCGCACGGTGCCCGATCTCAACCGTGCGGTTCGCGTCTTGAACCGTGCGGTTTGGCAAGCCCCGGTCGACCGCCCTGACAGCACGCGAAACGGTCCGGCACGTGCCGGACCACCGTCCCTCGTCCATGTCGTGCAGGAGCATGTCGGTATTAGTGCCGGCTGAGATGTAAGGAGGCCGGATTGTCGTCCTCGAGCCGGGGGGTCCCGTATCGGGGCCGGTGGCACGCCCGTCCGGGAAATTCTCCTGCGGCGCAGTGACTTCCGCAATCCGCGCACGCTCGGTCTCCGTGCGCGGCACGATCCCGCATCGAGCCACCTCAAGGTCGATGCTGCACGCGGCACCGAGAAACACCACCGGCAACGCCGGGATGAGGATCACCGTGCGCACCGTGACATCGGTGCCCCCAAGCAGATTATCGCCAGTATGATCCGGGCGATGGGCGAGCAGGGTCGCGGGCGAATAGCCCGCCGCAAGGCCGAGCGCACCGCCGGTGACGGCGACGAGGGCAAAGCCCGTCACCGCGCGTTGCAGGGGAAGCCCGGCAATTACCCATACCTGCGGATCGCCGGCGAGAGCGAGTGCTATTGTCACGGTTTCGAATGGCGCGGTCAGGATGATCGGGCCAGAGGGCCGGAGCGAAAATACAAATGCTGTATCTTTGTTGCGGGTGCGCCGGTGGCCTTTTGATCCAGGCGGCTCTGTCAGCGGCCCGCAAGCACGCGCGACCCGATCACGGTCGGTGCGTGTCGCAATTGCGCCATCAACGATCCGCGCGCGAGTGACCGCTTTCCGCCCTCCCTGTTGGTCTTCGTGGGGTGCACGACAACGCGGATCGCGTCTGCTTCGAGGCTGGCTTCGGTCCGACGCCAGATTTGGCGCGAGCGACCGGTTTTGGGAATGCGATGCCCAAGCTTGTCCGCCCTGACTGGGCCGCGACCACTGCCTGCAGCATTTCTTGACCCATGATGAAAAGATCGCCGCGCTGTGCCAGCGGCAGATCGTGGTGGGCGACGGTGTGGTAACGGGCTACATCGATATCCGAATGTGCAAAACAGAGGTTCTCCATGACATATCGCATCCTTTCAAATCGTGGCGTCAACCGTCGAAGCATCCTGAAAGGGGCCGCCGCGTCCGGCCTTGCCGCCGGGCTTTTTGGTGTCGCGCCAGGCACGGCACGCGCGACGCCTTCGCGCGGCGGCACGTTCCGCGTCGGCGTGCATGATGGCAGCAGCACCGATAGCTGGGACCCCGCCACCACGGCGAGTATCCTGATGATCCACTCCAGCCATGTCGCCCGCGCCTATCTGACGGAAATCACCAATGAAAACACGCTTGGCCCCGATCTTGCCACCGATTGGCAGGCCATCGACAAGGACGGCAGCGAATGGCGGTTCGAGCTGTCGCGCAACGCCACTTTCCATGACGGGCACGCCGTGACTGCGAAAGACGTGATCGCCTCGATGAACCACCATCGCGGGCCGGAGACGACCTCGGCGGTGGCGCCGCTTCTGGCGGACATCACCGATATTCGCGCCGATGGCGATCACGCGGTGATCTTCTCGCTCGCGCGCGGCAATGCCGACCTGCCCTATCTGTTGTCGGATTACCACCTCGTGATCCAGCCCGCGACCGAGGATGGCGGGATCGAGTGGCAGAACGGCGTGGGCTGCGGCCCCTACAAGGTGGTTGATTTCAAACCCGGTATCAGCGCCCGGTTCGAGCGGCATGACGGCTGGCACCGCATCGGCAGTGGGGCGTGGTTCGACGCGGTCGAGATGACGGTGCTCAACGATCCCAACGCCCGGCAGGCGGCGATCGTCACCGGCGATGTCGACGCGGTCACCGATATCGACCTCAAGACCGCCTCCATGCTGGCGCGGGCACCCGGGGTCATTCTCGATGACGTGCCGTCGGGCACGCATATTACCATGCCGATGTTCTGCGACGTGGCCCCTTTCGACGACGTGAACGTGCGCCTCGCGCTCAAGCACGCGATGAACCGGCAGGAGATCGTCGACAAGATCCTGTTCGGGCGCGGCACCATCGGCAACGATCACCCGATCAGCCCGACGATGCCCTATCACGCGGACCTGCCGCAGCGGGAACAGGATCTCGACAAGGCGCGCTATCACCTGAAGAAGGCCGGGCATGACCGGCTGTCGGTGCAGATATCGGTCAATGACACGCTCTTGTCGGGGGCAACGAACATGTGCTCGCTCTTTGCCGAACAGGCGCGCCCCGCCGGGATCGATCTGAAGGTGAATCAGGAACCGGCGGATGGTTACTGGTCCGATGTCTGGCTGAAAAAGCCTTTCTGCGTCGTATCCTGGGCGGGGCGTCCGACGCCGGACGTGATGTTCTCGCAGGCCTACAAGGCGGGTGTTGACTGGAACGAGAGCCATTGGAACAACGCGCGCTTCAACGAATTGCTGGGCATGGCCAAGGCCGAGCTCGATCAGGACCTGCGCGCCGAGATGTATGCCGAAATGCAATCGCTGTGTCGCGATGACGGTGGCACGATCGTGCCGTTCTTCCGCAACCGCACCTCGGCGCGGCGCGACAATGTCATGCACACCGACAGCATTGCGGCCGTGTGGGAGCTGGATGGCGCGCGCGGCTATCACCGCTGGTGGTTCGCCTGATCCCGGACCGGGCGTTGGCCGGCAGATCGTTTCGCGACGTCGGTCGGCCAACGCGCTCACGCCATATCACGTGAGCAGTGACCAGCCGCTCGGCTGGCCGAGGTCTTTCAGGGGGGCGAGTTCAAGGACGGGATCAAGCAACGTCAAAGCGCCGCCTGATGAGGGCCGTCACCAACTTTCGGGCATAACTCCCATGCAACTCAGAACTGCTGAGAAATCAACCAGTCCTTGAATATCTCGATCTCAGGGCTTTTCGGCGTGTCAGCGTACTGAACGAGGAAAAACTTCTGCGGCATGGGTATCTCGAACGGAACGGGCGCGATCAGCGCGCCGGTTTCCAGATAGTGCGAGGCAAAGCTGCGGCTGATGATGGCAGAGCCGTGTCCGGCGGCGAGGATCTGCAGCGCGATCAGCGACGAGTCCGCCTTCATCCAGTGCACCGGAACCGGCAGATCGAGCCCGTACTTGTCCGACAGGCGCCCCCAATCGGTTTCGGACCCCACGACCTGTACGACACTGGCGACGGCCAGCCCCTCGATCGAGAGGTCGTCGCCCAGAGATGACGCATGATCGGGATGGCACACGACCACCGCATTGTCGACTTCGAGCGGCCACATGTTGCGTTCCGGCCAGTCACCGTCGCCATAGCGGATGTCCAGATCGATGCCGGCATCCGTCATGCGATCCGACCAGACAGTGGTGAACAGTTCGATCTCGATCTCCGGGTGTCGTTCGTGAAACGCGTTCAGGCGCGGTGCCAGCACCAGAGCGGCGAAGGAGATGGACGACCGGACACGAAGCGTTGCCTTGCGCTGCATCCGAAACAGCCCGTCGGTCGCCTTTTCCATCTCGAGAAAGGATTTCCGGAGCGGTTGCGCATAGGCCTGTCCGACATCGGTCAGCGCCACGCCCTTGGGCAGGCGTTTGAACAACTCGGCCCCGAGTTGCTTTTCCAGCAGGCGGATCTGCTGGCTCACGGCTGCCGGGGTCAGATGCAGCTCATCCGCGGCCGCCGCAAACGAACTGTTACGCGCCGCCGCATCAAACGCACGCAGCCAGGTGACATGGGGCAGTCGTCGCATTCAGGTTTTCCTTTCGACGCGCAATATGGTCGAGAGCGACGCCGCGCGCAATTCGATGTGCCCGAAAGAATATGGGGTCTCGGCAGTGAAAGTCATTGTTTGAGACCGTGCTGCCTTTGTCCCTATATCAACCGATAGCTATGCGGGAAATGCAGATGGATGAAGTCGACTATGTGATCGTCGGAGCCGGGTCCGCGGGCTGCGTGATGGCGAACCGCCTGTCCGCGAACGGCCGCCACCGGGTGCTTCTTCTGGAGGCCGGCGGCAATGATGCGCGCATGTGGATCAAGGTCCCGGTCGGCTATGCCATGACCTTCGCCGATCCGAAGCTGAACTGGGGCTATGTGACCGAAAGTGATGCCGGCCTCTCGGGCCGCAGTATCTATTGGCCGCGGGGACGCGTCATCGGGGGATGCAGCTCGATCAATGCCATGGCCTATGTGCGCGGGCAGCCCGGCGATTTCGATGACTGGGCGGCTGCCGGTGCGACAGGCTGGGACTGGGCGGCGGTGCAGGACACCTATGACCGGATGGAGACCCGTGCGATGGCCGCATCGCAAGCGGAGCCGTCTGGCGACGGTCCGGTTTGGGTGCAGGACCTCTCGGACCAGATGCATCCGTTTTCGCAGACCTTTCTGCGCGCGGGCCGCAGCGCCGGGTTCTCCCTCATCGACGACATGAACCGGCCCGGCACCGAAGGCCTCGGGTTCTACCGCAGCACCGTGCGCCGCGGCGTTCGCTGGTCCTCGGCGGATGCGTTCCTGCGGCCCGCGACCCGGCGGGACAACCTGCGGGTCGTCACCCGGGCGCATGTGACGCGGCTGGAGTTCGACGGCGCGCAGGTGAGTGGTCTTGCCTACATGCAAGGCACGAGACCGCGCCGGGTTCGCGCGCGCAGGGAAGTCATCCTCTGCGCCGGAGCCATCAACAGCCCGCAAATTCTTCAATTGTCGGGCATCGGTCCGGCCGACCTGTTGAAGGCACGTGGCATCGAGGTGCGCCGCGATCTGGCCCATGTGGGACACGGGCTTCAGGATCATCTGGCGGTCTCCTATCAGTTCCGGGCGCGTGTCCCGACGCTCAACAGCCTGCTCGGCGGCCCTTTGGGACGGCTGCGCGCGGCGCTGCGCTACGCGCTGACCCGCAAGGGCGCGCTCTCGGTTCCGGTCAATCAGGTGGGCGGCTTCGTCCGCTCCACGCCGCAACAGGGGGCTCCGGATGTGCAACTGTTCTGCAACCCGGCCTCGTACGAGATAAACGGCGCGGGCAAGGTGGTTCTGGACCGGCAGCCGGGATACCTGCTGTCCGCGCAACCCTGCCGACCGACCAGCCGCGGGCATGTGCGCATCGCCTCGGCATCCTGGCGCGATGCGCCGGTGATACAGCCCAATTCGCTTGCGACCGAGGGTGACAGGGATGCGGCCGTCCGCGCCAGCAAGGTGATCCGCGATCTCGCCCGGACCCCGCAGCTGCAAGAGGTCACGACCGAGGCCAAATGTCCGGAGTTCGACACGATGGATGACGACGCCCTGCTGGAGGCCTTTCGCAGCCGCGCCTCGACGGTGTATCACCCGTCCTGCACCTGCCGTATGGGGCACGACCCGCGCGACTCGGTGCTGAACGCCCGGCTACAGGTCCACGGGGTGCCGGGGTTGCGCGTGGTCGATGCTTCGGCCTTTCCCAATATCACCTCCGGCAATATCAACGCCCCGACCATGATGCTTGCGCTGCGCGCGGCTGATATGGTCCTGCAAGACGCCGGGTGAGCCGCGCCGCAAATCGAACGCCCATCCGCAACAGGGCGCATCGGCGCCGAGACGCCGCCAACCGGATTGACACATGACGCGGGCCGATCCGGCCCCGCAAAAGGAGGATCATCATGATCACACTCGACACATTCTATATCGACGGGGAGTGGGTCGCCCCTGACTCCACCCAGACCATGCCGATCCTGTCGCCGACAACCAACCGTCAGGTCGGCACCGTCGCCCTTGGCAACGCGGCGGACGTGGATCGCGCCGTTCAGGCTGCCAAGCGCGCCTTCGAGACGTTTTCCATGACCTCGAAGGACGAGCGCCTCGCGCTGTTGCGTCGGCTGGCCGAGGTGACGCGGGCGCGGCTCGATGATCTCGCACAGGCCATGACCACCGAGATGGGCGCGCCGAGGACCATGTCGCGAGAGGTGCAGGCCGACGCCGCCATTGGCCATCTGGAGGCGTTCATCGCCGCGCTGGAGACGCTGGACGAGGAGGAAACCCTTCCGAACGGCGATATCCTGAGCCGTGAAGCGATCGGCGTTTGCGGGCTTATCACGCCGTGGAACTGGCCGATCAACCAGATCGCGCTCAAGGTGGTGCCCGCGCTCGCCGCCGGGGCGACCTGCGTGCTCAAACCGTCCGAGCATACGCCGCTTTCGGCACAGGTCTATGCCGAGATCGTGCATGAGGCGGGCTATCCGGCGGGGGTGTTCAACCTCGTGCAGGGCGACGGCCCGACCGTGGGGGCCGCGCTGTCGCGGCATCGGGATGTGGCGATGATGTCCTTCACCGGCTCGACGCGTGGCGGCAGTGCCGTGTCGCGCGACGCCGCCGACGATTTCAAGCGGGTGACCCTGGAGCTTGGCGGCAAATCTCCGAACCTGATCTTTGCCGACGCCGATCTTGAGAAACGTGTGACCGAGGGCGTGGATGCGTGTTTCTACAATACCGGTCAGTCCTGCGATGCCCCCACCCGCATGCTGGTGGAACGCAGCGTCTATCCCCGCGTGCTGGAATTGGCCAAGGCCGCCGCAGAGGCCACCGTCATGGGCGATCCCGAGCAGGAGGGCGACCATCTGGGGCCGCTTTTCGACGAGATACAATATGACCGGGTGCAGGCCATGATCGCCAAGGGGCTGGACGAAGGCGCACGGCTCCTGACCGGGGGGCTGGACCGTCCCGAAGACCTGCCGGAAAATCTCCGGGCCGGCTGGTATGTGCGCCCGACGATCTTTTGCGATGTCACGCCCGAGATGGTGATCTGGCGCGAGGAGATTTTCGGCCCGGTGCTGGTGATCACCCCGTTCGATACCGAGGACGAGGCGATCCGGCTCGCCAATGACACCGAATACGGGCTCGCGGCCTTCATCCAGACCGGCAGCGAGGAGCGCGCCCTGCGGGTCGCGCGCCGCCTGCGGGCGGGCGGCATCCACATCAACGGGCGGGATGCGGGTTACGGATCGCCTTTCGGCGGGTTCAAGCATTCGGGCAATGGCCGCGAGGGCGGTGTTCAGGGGCTCGAGGATTACATGGAAATCAAGATGCGCCCGCCCTTCGCAGCCTGAAGCGGCGGAACGCCGTTGGACAAAACGACGGAACGGCGCGGGAAACCCCGCGCCGTTCTGGTTTCCCTGAGCTCCTTGCCGATTCAGGCGCGCGCCCGAAGGCTTCTCGACCGCGCTTTCGCCGGTATAGCCCTGCCGCGCCAGCACCCGGTAGGTGCTGCGCAGTGCGCCGCGATCAGTGTAGCAGCCGCGCAGATGGCGGCTGCCACTCTCGGCCACGTAACCCTCGCGTCCATGAACGATCCGGTGATTGTCGAAGACCACGCAATTGCCCGCCTCTGAACGGAAACGCATCAGGAACCTGTCCTCCTGCATCATCCGAATGAACTTGAGGAAGGCCGGGTAGTAGCTGTCGAGCAGGTCTTGCGGCAGGTCCATGTTGTCCTGCAGGTGCTGCGAGATGGTGACGCCGGTCACGTTTCCGTCCAGATCGGTCTCGATGACCCGTTGATGCGCGCGGTAGTCCCAGTTGTCATGCCGGTAGAAGAACGGGATGTAGTGACCGGACAGGAGGGCAAATGCCTCGGGGTCCTCCTGGCGCAGGGCCTCGGCCACGGCTGCGCCATCCAGAAACAGCGACAGCCCGCCGTCGACGGTGTTTTCCAGACAATGCAGGAACTGCACGCCCGGCGCGGTTTCCTCGCCCGGCAGATCGGTGTGCATCTCCAGCGGACCCGCGGTGAAGGCGAGGTTGGTCGGCTCGATCTCGACCCGGACATCAAAGAACAGCCCCTCCGCCGAGGGCGTGATCGGGCCGATGGCCTCGGCCAGACGTGGCAGGCTCTCGGTGCTGTGCTCCATGTCGGTGACGATGGCGATGCCATCCTCTATCAGGGCGCGGCTCAGCCGGGCGCGTCCATCCTTGGTGTTGATAACCGCATCCTGAGCCACCCGCGTGATGTCAGGCAGATGGTCGGTGTACCAGAGGTTGCGCGCAATCGCCGCCGGATCGTCGGCGCGGCCTTTGGTTGCGACCTCTTCCAGCAGGGCAATCGGCACGTGGCTGGCCTGCGCCTCGTCCAGCCAGCCGATTACCACCATGTCGCCATCGACATGGGCCGAGGTGGCGCGCGGCGGTGTCGACAGTTCCGAGGTATCGAACACGCGCTCGCGCGTCTGCGGGTCGATGCAGGACACGCAGGCATCGCGCAGCCAGTAATAGTTGAAATAGGCTTGGCCGCCGGGCAGCCCGACAACCATGCCCTTGTCTTGGAATTCAAACGTGACGTCGCTCATCGGTTGGGTATCCTTTCGGCGATTGAAAAGCGTCTCAGGTGGCGTAGGGGTCGGCCTCTGCATCGAGGATGGCGCGAATTTCGCGCAGATGCGCCTCGGCCTGACCGGGATAGTCTTCGAGCTCCCGCGCGGTCTTTTCCGCGACCTCGTCGGAGAGATGCCGCAGGGGCTGCCCGGTCTGAAGCGCGCGCAGATAGGTTTCCGCCGCGCGTTCAAAGTAGTAGAGCCGGTTGAACGCATCCGCGACGCCGCTCCCGATGACGAGAAGGCCGTGATTGCCCATCACCATGACCTTCTTGTTCGGGTCGGACAGCAATCCGGCGCAGCGTTTGCCCTCCTCCTCGAAGGCGAGGCCGCCAAACCCGGTATCCACGACATGACGATTGTGGAACGTCGCGGTGTTCTGGTCGATCGGCGGCAGCGTGCTGTCGGCAAGGCAGGCCAGCACCGTGGACCAGATCGAATGGGTGTGCATCACGCAGCGCGCGTGCGGACAGTGGCGGTGGATCGCCCCGTGCAACCCCCATGCGGTGGGATCGGGCGCGTCCGACCGGTCGAGCGTGCCGGGGTCGTCCGCGTCGAGGAGCAGCAGGTCCGAGGCACGGATGCGCGAGAAGTGCATCTGGTTGGGATTGATGAGGAATTCGGTGCCGGTCTCGTTTACCGCCAGACTGAAATGATTGGCGACCGCCTCGTGCATCCCCAGCCGCGCAGTCCAGCGAAAGGCGGCGGCAAGATTGGCACGCTCCTGCGCAAAGCCAGTCTCGGCTTGGGCTTGTGGTGCAAGGTCTTCCATCGGGTCACTCCGCGGCAAGGGGCTTGGCCCGACCGGTGGGGAACACCTCGTAGCCGGGCTCCTCGGGCTCGTCATCGACCAGTTCGGCCGGAAAGCCCGGTGCCTGAATGCTGAGACCGGTTGCGTCCTCCAGCCTGCGGATGATGTTGGGCGACAGCTCGCGCTCGCCGTAGCGGGCGATGCCGTCATCGAAGATGCTGACCAGCAGCGGGCTGATTTCCAGCGGCACATTGGCCGCCTCGGCGATCTTGTGGAACAGGCCGATATCCTTTTTCACCAGGTCCATGGTGAAGGAAACATCGCGCGAGCCATTGAGGATCAACTGGCTCTCGGTTTCATGCACGAAGGACGTGCCCGACGAGATCTTCATCGCCTCATAGGTGGTGTTGAGATCCATGCCGGCGGCCTTCATCGTCACCAGCGCCTCGCAGCAGGACAGGAGATTGGCGGTGGCGAGGTAATTGGTCATCACCTTCAGGACCGAGGCGGTGCCGATCTCGCCCGTGTGCAGGACCCGGCGGCCGAGGGCCGTCAGGGTCGGCAGCATGCGCTCAAAGGTGGCGCGATCACATCCCGCGAAGATCGAGATATTGGCCGTATCCGCCCGATGGCATCCGCCCGAGACCGGACATTCGATGGCCGATCCGCCCCGCGCCGCGACGAGAGATGCAAGGCGCTTCACCTCCTCGGCATCGGTGGTCGACATCTCGAGCCAGATCTTGGTGCCATCCACAGCCGGCAGCATCTCTTCCACCACCGCGGCAGAGGCCGCCGGCGACGGCAGGCAGGTGATCACCGCGTCGCAGGCCTGCATCAGGGCAAATGGTCCATCGGCGCTCTTGGCCCCTCGTTCGACGAACCCGGCTACAAGATCGCGGTTCAGGTCATGAACCGTGAGGTCAAACCCGTTTCGCAGCAGGCTGCCCGCAAGCTTGCCGCCGACATTGCCCAATCCGATAAATCCGATGTTCATTTTTTACGTGCCTTGCGCGTTGTGATCCCTGACGTTGCTTGCAGGATGGCGCAGTTTTTTCCGTTGGTAAAACAATGGCATTGCACCCTGAGGGTTCAGTTCAATTGACAGAGCTGCCAGTGTATCCGTCCGGTTGAGGCGCGGTTTCAGGCTTTTTCGGTCTGCCATTGCCACGGCATGAGTTCGTCGATGCAATTGATCTTGTGATCGGGCAGTCTCTCGAGGACCCATGTGAGCCGGGCTTCGGGATCTATGTTGTTCATTTTGGCGGTCTCGATGAGCGTGCAGGCTCAAGCGGCTGCCTTTCCGCCGCCGCTTGAGCCCATGAACAGTTAATTTTGCGACCGAGGGCTATGGGGCGGATCGAACGCTCACAGGTCTGGTTGTGCCGCACCGAGCCAGCGTTTGAGCGCTTTGAACCCGGTGGCGGTATTGTCAAACCGGGCGCGCTCGCCGGTCGTGAGGCGGTGCGCGTCGAGATGGGCTTTCGAGATGTCGACGCCGATGGTATCATTGTTCATCTTCGCTGTCCTATGCTTGTCGTGCAGAGCCGTCGAGCTGCTGCGTATCCGTTCAGGCCTCAGGCGAAGACGGTGGTCGATCTCACTTGATTACGGTCCTCCATGACCGGGTGCGAAACGATCCAACCACCGCCAGTGGCCGCCATGCCGAACATGGTGGCCACTGACCCCACATTCGCACAAAAGCCACCAGAAGTATGAGACAAGGTGCTGCTCCATCCTTCGCCTTCGACGATCATGGCGCTCTGCCGACTTTCATTGTCGAACGCGCGGAAGCGGTATCCGGCTGAGCCCGGCATCGGTTGCCGGACGATGTTCGGCTGTGCCTTGCCGAGGAAACGGGCACGGGCACCCTGACACCCACCCCTGATAGACCGTCATACACCTGAGTGGCGTGTTGACAGCCGCCTTTTCATCGCCGGATAATCGAATCCGGCAGGTCAGATCCTTGCCGCAGAGGGAGGAGACACCCCATGCCGTGCATGGGGCACCGTGAATGATACTGATATACAGCTATGACATTCGACTGGTTCTAGCCTCGGTCGTCATCTCGATGATGGCCGCTTTCACCGGTCTTGCGCTGACGCGAGGGTTGTCGACCTTGCCGCACGGCGTGCGTCAGCTTCGGATCATCATGGCGGCGGTGTCGCTGGGGGGCGGGATCTGGTCGATGCATTTCGTCGCCATGCTGGCCATGCGCTTCAACGTTCCGGTCTATTACGAGGCGTTGAAGACTGTCGCCTCTGTGCTTCTGGCAATCCTTCTGTCGGGGCTGGCCCTGCTGCTGGTGCATTTCGGGCGGCGCACGCGCTTGCGGATGACACTGGCCGGGGCGACGCTGGGGGTGGGGATTGTGGCCATGCACTATATCGGCCTCTCGGGGATCGAAGGCTGCGCGCCGATCTTCTACCCGATGGGTTACTTGGTAGCGGGGGGGCTGGCCGTTGCTCTGGGTATTCTCGCGATCCGTGTGGCCTATGGCCGGCGCCACAGCCGCGACATCCTGCTGGCGACGGCGATCTTCGGCGGGGCGGTGGTGGCGGTGCATTTTACCGCCATGTACTGGACCGATTTCCTCGCGGCGGCGACCGAGGCCGATCTGCGCCCGGCGATGGACAGCGCGCAGCTTGCGATTACCGTCATCGTGGCCTCGTTCATGATCTGTGGCGCGTTCCTCCTGTCGGGGGCCAGTTTCCTGGCCGCGCCGGTCCCGTCAGCGCCCGAGGAGGCGCCCGCCCCGCCCACGATCGCCCCCTTGCCCGGCATCCGCCTGCCCTATGAGCGCGACGGCATGACCTGTTTCGTGCCGGCCAGCGAGGTGTCCGCGATCCGCGCCGAGGGCCATTACACCATCGCCTACGTGCAGGGTGATCGCCTGTTCTGCCCGTGGTCGATTTCGCAGGCCGAAAAACGGCTTGCCGATACGTCCTTTATCCGCGCGCATCGCAGTTACCTGGTCAACGCCGAGCATGTCAGCGCCTTCGAGAAGCGCAAGGATAACGGTCTCTGCCTGTTTGACGGGCACGGTCCGGACAAGGTGCCGGTGAGTCGCGGGCGCGTGGCCGCCGTGCGCCAGCGTCTTGGCCTGTAATTCGCATTTCGTGAAGCCATTTCGCAGTTCGTGAAACCGGCATTGCAGGCAGTGCAGGGACGGCTCCCTGCGCTGCCATGTCGCGCCTAACCTTTGTGCACATGCGAAGCGCCTGCCAAGTTGTGGCGTTTCGTCCAAGCAAGGGAGGAAGGGCATGATCCCAGCCGCATTCGAGTATCACCGACCGAGCGACATCGACTCGGTGATCGGTCTGCTCAGAAAACACGGGGACGAGGCGCGCGTTGTCGCGGGGGGCCACAGCCTCGTGCCGATGATGAAGCTGCGCATGGCCGCGCCAGAGCACCTGATCGATCTTCGCGATCTCGCCGATCTGCGGGGCATTGATATCGGCCACCCGATCCGCATCGGCGCGATGACCACCCAGCATGAATTGCTGACACATGCCGGGCTGGCCGAGGCGGCACCGATAATTGCCGAAGCCGCACGCCAGATTGCAGATCCGCAGGTGCGCTATCTCGGAACCATCGGCGGCAACGTCGCCAATGGCGATCCGGGCAACGACATGCCGGGCCTGATGCAGTGTCTCGATGCGCGCTTCACGCTTGTCGGCCCCGACGGCACACGGGATGTCGCCGCGCGCGATTTCTTCGAGGCGGCCTACATGACCGATCGTGAGGAGGAGGAACTCCTTGTCGCGATCAGCTTCGACCCGTCTGCGGGCGGATATGCGTATGAAAAGCAGAAGCGCAAGATCGGGGACTATGCCACGGCAGCGGCCGCCGTGCTGTTGCAGGCCGAGGGGGGAAAGGTGTCTTCAGCGGCGATCGCGATGACCAACCTTTCGGATGTGCCGGTGTTCAGCGCGGCGGCGGGCGACGCACTGATCGGCACCGACTGCAATCACAAAGCCGTCCGTGCCGCCATCGACGCGATGCTGGGCGAGATCGACCCGATGGAGGACAATCGCGGGCCAGTCGAATTCAAGCAACACGTGGCAGGAATCATACTGGCCCGCGCCATCGCGCGGGCATGGTCGCGCGTATGAGGGAGGAATCGGAGATGCCCGGTAAGATGCACTTGAAAATGACGGTCAACGGCGCGGAGGTCGAATGTCTGGCAGAGCCGCGAGAGCTCCTGGTCCATGTCCTGCGCGAACGGCTCAATCTGACCGGCACCCATATAGGTTGCGAGACGTCGCATTGCGGCGCTTGCACCGTGGATCTCGACGGGAAGTCGGTGAAATCCTGCACGGTTCTCGCCGGGCAGGCGCAGGGCGCGGAAATCACCACCATCGAGGGGATCGCGTCGCCGGAGGGGATGCATGTCCTGCAGGAAATGTTCCGCGAACATCACGGGCTGCAATGCGGGTTCTGCACTCCGGGGATGATCACCCGGGCGTGGCGCTTACTGCAGGAAAACCCGAACCCGACCGAGGAGGAGGTGCGCTTCGGCATGGCCGGAAACCTGTGCCGCTGCACCGGATACCAGAACATCATCAGAGCGATCATGGCGGCCGCAGCCGAAATGAGCGCCGGCAGGGAGGCCGCAGAATGAATGAGATGACCCCGGACCGCCAGGAGCGGAGTGCAAACCTCAAGGGCATGGGCACCTCGCGCAAACGTGTGGAGGATGCCCGTTTCACCCAGGGCAAGGGAAACTACGTCGATGATTTGAAGCTGCCGGGAATGCTGGTGGGCGATTTCGTACGCTCGCCCCACGCCCATGCGCGGGTGACATCCATCGACGCCTCTGCCGCGCTGGAACTGCCTGGCGTGATCGCCGTTCTGACGGCCAAGGATCTGGAGCCTCTGGGCCTTCACTGGATGCCCACTCTGGCCGGCGACAAGCAGATGGTGCTCGCCGATGGCAAGGTGCTGTTTCAAGGCCAGGAAGTGGCCTTCGTGGTGGCCGAGGACAAGTATATCGCCGCCGACGCCGTCGAGCTGGTCGAGGTCGAGTACGACGACCTGCCGGTGGTCGTGGACCCGTTCGCGGCCATGGCGGAGGACGCGCCGGTGCTGCGCGAGGATTTGCAGGGTCAAAGCGAGGGCGCGCACGGGCCACGCCGTCATCACAACCACATCTTCCTGTGGGAAGAGGGCGACAAGGACGGTGCACAGGCCGCGATTGACCAGTCCGAGGTCGTCGCCGAAGAACGCATCTATTACCATCGCACGCATCCTTGTCCGCTGGAAACCTGCGGCTGTGTGGCGTCGATGGACAAGATCAACGGCAAGCTGACCCTGCACGGCACCTTTCAGGCGCCGCATGTGGTGCGCACTGTTGCCAGCCTTCTGTCGGGCCTGGACGAGCACAATATCCGCGTCATCAGCCCCGATATCGGGGGCGGCTTTGGCAACAAGGTGGGCGTCTACCCCGGCTATATCTGCAGCATCGTCGCCTCCATCGTTACAGGCAGGCCGGTGAAATGGGTCGAGGACCGGATGGAAAACCTGCTGTCCACGGCCTTTGCCCGAGACTACTGGATGGACGGGCGCATCGGCGCGACCCGCGACGGAAAGATCACCGGGCTGCAGTGCCATGTCACCGCCGATCACGGCGCGTTCGATGCCTGTGCCGACCCGACGAAATTCCCCGCCGGGTTCTTTCACATCTGCACGGGCAGCTATGACATTCCCGTGGCCCATGTCGGCGTCGATGGTGTCTATACCAACAAGGCCCCGGGCGGCGTGGCCTATCGCTGTTCCTTCCGGGTGACGGAAGCCGCCTATTTCATCGAGCGGATGATCGAGATCCTTGCGATCAAGCTGAACATGGACGCCGCCGAGCTCCGCCGGATAAATTTCATACCCGCCGACCAGTTTCCCTACACCTCGGCGCTCGGCTGGGAATACGACAGCGGCGATTACCACACCGCCTGGGACAAGGCGCTGAAGGCGGTGGATTACGAGGGCCTGCGCCGCGAACAGGCCGAGCGGGTGGAGGCGTTCCGCCGCGGCGAGACCCGCAAGCTCCTGGGAATCGGGCTCACCCACTTCACTGAGATCGTGGGCGCGGGTCCGGTCAAGAACTGCGACATCCTCGGCATGGGCATGTTCGACAGCTGCGAGATACGCATCCATCCCACCGGCTCGGCCATCGCGCGGCTGGGCACGATCAGTCAGGGGCAGGGGCATGCCACCACCTTCGCCCAGATCCTGGCCAGCGAGATCGGGATTCCCGCCGACAAGATCACCATCGAGGAAGGCGACACCGATACCGCGCCCTATGGCTTGGGCACTTATGGCTCTCGCTCGACCCCGGTAGCGGGGGCGGCCACGGCAATGGCCGGGCGCAAGATCCGTGCCAAGGCGCAGATGATCGCTGCCTATCTGCTGGAGGTGCATGACGACGATCTCGAATGGGATATCGACCGCTTCGCCGTCAAGGGCGCGCCGGAGCGGTTCAAGACCATGGCCGATATCGCGTTTGCCTCCTATCATCAAGCCGTTCCGGGGGTGGAGCCGGGGCTGGAGGCGGTCAGCTATTACGACCCGCCCAACATGACCTATCCCTTCGGCGCCTATATCTGCGTGATGGAGGTCGACGTGGACACCGGTGAGACGCAGGTGCGCCAGTTCTACGCGCTCGACGACTGCGGCACCCGGATCAACCCGATGGTGATCGAGGGACAGGTGCATGGCGGGCTGACCGAGGCCTATGCCATCGCCATGGCGCAGGAGATCACCTATGACGACATGGGCAACATGAAGACCGCCACGCTGATGGATTTCTTCCTGCCAACGGCGTGGGAGACGCCGCATTACACCACCGATTTCACCGAAACCCCCAGCCCGCACCATCCGATAGGCGCCAAGGGGGTGGGGGAAAGCCCCAATGTCGGCGGTGTGCCGGCCTTCTCCAACGCGGTCCACGATGCCTTTCGCGCCTTCGGCCTGACGCAGAGCCACATGCCGCACGACCACTGGCGCATCTGGAAGACGGCCCGTGATCTGGGCCTGCATGGCTGAACGGGCACAACCCGCTCCCGGCGTGGATCGGCGCGTCGGGGAGGAACATCGGGGAGGAAACCATGACGACCTGGCGCACGCTTAGGGACGATCTGGCCGGTGCCGGCTATGTCGCGGGGGACGATCTGGCGATGGCGCTGCATCTGGCGCTGACGCTTGAGAGGCCGCTGCTTCTGGAGGGTGCAGCCGGCGTCGGCAAGACCGAGGTCGCCAAGACGCTGGCGGCGCTGAAGGGCGCGCGGCTGATACGTCTGCAATGTTATGAGGGGCTCGATGCCGCGCAGGCGATCTATGAATGGAATTACCAGCGCCAGCTTCTGGCGATCCGCGCCGCCGGCGAAAGCGGCGAGACGGGCCGGGATGTCGAGGCGCGCATCTTTTCCGAGGAGTATCTGCTGGAACGCCCGCTGCTGGAGGCCATTCAGCAGGATAAACCGCCTGTCCTGCTGATCGACGAGATCGACCGCGCCGACGAGGAGTTCGAGGCCTATCTGCTTGAAATACTGTCGGATTTTACCGTTTCCATCCCGGAAATGGGAACCGTTCATGCGCGCACGCGCCCACATGTCATCCTGACGGCCAACGGCACCCGCGATTTGTCGGATGCGCTGCGGCGGCGGTGCATCTACAGCCATGTGGATTATCCCGACCGGGAAACGGAGTTGGCGATTCTGGCGGCCCGCCATCCGGGCCTGGAAAGCAGGCTGGCCGGCCAGATCGTGGGGTTCGTCCAGGCCCTGCGCCGCGAGAACCTGGAAAAATCCCCCGGCGTGGCCGAAACGCTGGATTTTGCCGCCGCCATCGCCGGGTTGGGCGTGGCCGACCTGACCGAAGACCCGGCTGCGCTGCAGGCCAGCCTCGTCACCCTTCTGAAAACGCAGGCCGATCGCGCTGCGGTGCCGGCCGAGGTCGCGCAGCGGCTGGCGGGAAAGGCGGCCTGAATGGCCGGGGTGACGCGCTTTCCCGCCCGGGCCACCGGGCCGGCCGACCGGATGGTCGGGTTCATCGCCCATCTGCGGCTCAACGGGATGTCGCTGGGCGTGGGCGAAACCGCGACCGCCATGGCGGCGCTGGCAGAGATCAACACGACCCACCCCGATGAGGCGCGGCTGGCGCTCAGGGCGGTCTGTGCGGGTACCGCCGAAGAGGCCGCGCGGTTCGACGATCTGTTCGCCGCCTACTGGAAGAACCGGGGGCTCGAAAGGGAGGGCACGACCGCGGGCGACACCGCCCTGCGCAACCCGGAGCATCAGCGAAGCCCCTACGTGAGCGCGGCGCTTTCGGCCTTGCGCGCCGGCTCGTCAGAACAGCCCGACCCAGAAATGGATGGCGAGGCCGAGCATGGTGATGACGGGCACCTTGTCGGGTCGCGCATCGCGAACATGATGCGTACTGATCTGCGCGAGATGATGACGCCCGAGCAGATCGCCGCGGCGCAGACCACCGCCGAACGGATCGCCCGTGCGATCCGCGACCGCCGCTCGCGCCGCCGCAAGGCCGCAAAGCGGCGCGGACGCCTCGACATGCGCCGTATCGCGCGCCGGTCCGTGGCCACCGGGGGCGAGCCGCTGCACCTGCATTTCAAGCACCGGCCCGACCGCCCGGGCAACATCGTCGCGCTGCTTGATGTTTCGGGGTCGATGACGGTTTATGCGCGGGTTTTCCTGTCCTTCATCAAGGGGTTGATCGGCGCCGATCCGCGCGCTGACGCCTATCTGTTCCACACCCGGCTGGTCCGTATTACCGATGCGCTGCGCGATAACGATCCCATGCGCGCGGTCAACCGCCTGTCGCTGATGGCGCAGGGATTCGGTGGCGGCACAAGGATCGGGGGCAACCTGGCGACGTTCAATCGCGGCTATGCCCGCGCGCGGGTGAACGGGCGCAGTGTGGTGATCATCCTATCGGATGGCTATGACACCGACCCGCCCGAGCTGCTGGACCGGGAACTTGCGGCGCTGAAACGGCGCGGCTGCCGTGTCCTTTGGCTCAATCCGCTCAAGGGGTGGGCGGGGTATGCGCCCGTGGCGCGCGGCATGGCTGCGGCGTTGCCGCATCTCGACCTGTTCGCGGTCGCGAACACGCTGGAAAGCCTTGCCACGCTCGAGCAGGAGCTTGCCCGCATATGATGACGGAAACGGCCATGAAAGACCGGGATATCCTCGACCTCGTCGTCCGGTTGAAGGCCGCGAAGGAACCCTTCGCGCTGGCCACCGTGGTGCGCACCGTGTCGGTCACTGCGGCCAAAGCAGGGGCCAAGGCGGTGATCCGCTCCGATGGGACCATATGCGAAGGCTGGATCGGCGGCGGCTGCGCGCGCAGCGCGGTCCTGAAGGCGGCGCGCGAGGCGCTGGACGACGGTCGGCCCCGGCTGATCTCGATCGCGCCCGGGGATGTGCTGGAGGCCGGTGGCGTTACTGCGGGCGAGACCCGCGACGGTGTGCATTTTGCCCGCAACATGTGCCCCAGCAAGGGCACGATGGACGTGTTCGTGGAGGCGGTCATGCCCGCGCCGGAATGTATCGTCTGCGGCACAAGCCCGGTGGCGCTGGCGCTGGCCGATCTGGCACCACGCTTCGGCTTCGACGTCACCGCCTGCGCTCCGGCCGAGGAGCTTTCGGCTTTCGCCGCGGGGACCCGTCGCGTCGAGGGATATGCCATCGAGGTGATAGGCAGTCGCGCGCGGCACATCGTGGTGGCCACGCAGGGCAGGGGCGACGAGGCCGCGCTGCGCGCCGCCCTGTCGGTGCCGGCCGATTATGTGGCCTTCGTGGGCAGCCGCGCCAAGACAGCCGCCTTGCGTGACAGAGTCAACGCGGCGGGCGTGCCGCCCGAGGATTTGGCGCGCCTTCACGCCCCCGCGGGGCTTGACCTCGGCGCCATCACGCCCGAGGAAATTGCGCTTTCGATCCTGGCCGAGATGGTCAGGCAACGGCGGCGCGGCCAGCGCGCGACCGGCGGGGCCACCGGGACGGACACTTACACCTGATCCGTGGCCCCCTCGGCCGAACCGGACTTTTCACGACAGAAAAAGGACCGAAAATGGAACTGAAAGACGAAATCCTCATCCCCGCCCCGCGCGAAACGGTTTATGCAGCGCTCAATGATCCCGAAATCCTGCGACAGTCGATTCCCGGTTGCGAGGAGTTGGTCAAGACCTCCGACACGGAACTGGAGGCCAAGGTTTTGCTCAAGGTCGGTCCCGTGAAGGCCAGATTTGCCGGCGATGTGACGCTCGGCGTCAGCGAAGCGCCGGCCAAGTTCACTCTGACAGGGCAGGGCAGTGGCGGCGCGGCGGGCTTTGCCAAGGGCAGTGCCGAGGTCTGGCTCGAGGACCGCGGCGACGAGACGCTTCTCACCTATGATGCCAAGGCAGAGATCGGCGGCAAGCTGGCCCAGCTGGGAAGTCGCCTCGTTCAGGGCACGGCCAAGAAACTGGCGGCAAAATTCTTCCGCAACTTCGCCGACACGGTGGGCGAGAGCGAACCGACCTGACCTGGCAGCCCGCGCCATTCAGATTGCCTGCATGTTCGCGGTACGGCACAGGGGGCACGGGTTTTGACAGCCATCAACGACACTGTCCGCCCGTTGGCGCAAAGCCTGTGGTCCGAGCCACGAAAGCCGCTTTACAATTCCCCGACCCGACTCGACCAAACGCCGACGCAGGCGTGGATGACCCGCGACAAGGTCAGTTTCCTGTCCGATCTGCGGAACTACACGCATGGGCCTGATGATGTTCAGGTGACCGAGACGCACATGTCATGGGTCTTCCTCGCCGGCGATCTGGTGTTCAAGCTCAAGAAACCGGTCACCTAAGATTTCCTCGATTTTGGCATGCTGGAGAAGCGCAAGGCGAAGGTGCACGACGAGGTGCGGCTCAACCGTCGGCTGGCTCGGGACGTCTGCGTTGACCCGCGCGCGCTTGTCGAAGGGGGACGGACGGTTCGCGCTCGGCGGCGGAGAGCAGATGTCGGGCTGTACCCACCGGCGTCGTCACGTTCGACAGCGCGCCCGCGGTCGGCGTCGCCGTCACCGCAGGCTTTGCCTTCGACGTGCGGGTCCGGTTCGACACCGACGCGCTCGACGTGACGCTCGACCTCGAGCGGCTCGGCTCGATCACCTCCATCCCGCTTCTGGATATCCGGCGATGAAAACCTTCGACCCCGCCTTGCAGGCCCATCTCGACGAGGGCACGACCACGCTTGCCTGGTGCTGGCGGATCGTTCGCGCGGACGGCGTGACCTTCGGTTTTACCGACCATGAGCGGACGCTCAGCTTCGACGGCACCGAGTTCGAGACCGAAAGCGGGCTGACAGCTTCCGAGGTGCGCTCGGGTTCGGACCTGTCGGTCGATGCGCAGGATGCCGAAGGCGACGTGGTGGAACTCACCCGCAGCCAGGAGACGGAACTGCCGCAGGCCCTGAAATGGGGCAGGTCGCCCGCGGCGACGAGGATTACGAGGCCGCGCAGGTCGAGGCCCGGCGGATCACTGTCGACACGACGCGGATCGCCTCGGAGTCCTTCCCGATGGCGGTGCCGCCCGAGGAGGCCGAACGTCGCTGCCGCAGCTGACCGAGGATCAGCCCGCGCATCGGCCGCTGGTCGCGGCGCACGCCGTTCCCTGGCCGGGCGAGATGGCGGTGTTCCGCAGCCCCTCGACGGACGGGTTCGAGCTGCTGACCACGTTCGGCAGCCGCGCCCGGATCGGCACGCTGGTCTCGGACTTCTACGCCGGGCCGACCTCGCGCTTCGACCTCGGCAATGCGCTGGTGGTCGATCTGCTGACCGGCACGCTGGAGAGCGTCACCGACCTGACGCTGTTCGGCGGCGCAAACGCGCTGGCCATCGAGAGCGCGCCCGGCGTCTGGGAGATCGTCCAGGCGGGCGCGGCCGAGCTGCTCGCGCCCGGCCGGTATCGGCTGGCACGGCTCCTGCGGAGCCAGCGCGGCACCGAGGGCGCGATGGGCAATCCGGTGGCGGCGGGCGCTCGGGCGGTGGTGTTCGACGATAACCTCGCCTCGCTGCCGATCGCCGAGGCCGATCTCGGCATCCTGTGGAACTGGCGCATCGGCCCCGCGAGCCGCCCAGTCAGCGACGAGACCTATGTCGCGCAGGCCTTCGACGCCGCGAACAATCACTTCGTTGCCCCGGTCGACGGCACCTACCTCTTCGGCGCGATGCTCCTCTACAAGATCAACGCCAGCGCCACGGCCTGCATGAGTGGGCGGCTGGTGCTGAGCGGCACGACGAGATATGCGGGTCGCGCGGTGAGATCAGCGGGGCGCATGTCTCGGAAGCCACGGCACTCTGGCTGCAGACCATGGTCGCGCTCACCGCCGGCGATACCGTCGAACTGCAAGGCAACTTCCGCGCAGTGGACGGCTACTTCGCCGCTGACCAGACGTCTTTCTGGGGGGCGAAACTGGTATGAGCAATCGCGACACCCTCTCCGAGCAAGTCATGCAGGCCCTGCGCGAGCACGGGTTGGCTGCGACCATCGGCGTATGGTTCTCCTTCGTCGCCGGGCTGGCCACAGCGGTGACGCGCAAGGCCTTCACCAACGAGGCGCTGCTGCACAAGCTCGAGCAGGAGCTGGGCGATGAGCGCGCCCGCGTCGAGAAGCGCCGCGACGAGGACCGGCGCATCGATAATGACCGCCTCGCCCGCATCGAGCGCGACATCCACGACATGCGCAACCTGATCTTCGCCGCCTTCCAGCGCAAGAACGGGGACTGAGCGCGCATGCGCGGGCGTACCACCCGAAAGCAACGCGACGGCGGCAGACCACCGACAGCACAGATTGAACGAACCCGCTGACGCGGGAAAGAGGTCGCTATTGGCGGGAATGGCCCCCTGATGAGAAGGCTCGGTTGCTGAGACCAACCTTTGATCAGGAGACCATCCCATGGCTGATGCCACACCAGCGGTAAGCCCGCTGCGCCGCCGTATGATCGACGATATGCCGCTTCGCAACCTGTCGCCGGCTACACGGGCGATCCTATCTTCCACACTACACGACACAGGGCTGGCTGAGGGCGGCTGGATGGGGTCTACTGGATGACTCCGACCAAGGAAACGTCCGATGCCCCACCCTGCCATAGCCGCCCTCATGGGAATTTTGCGCCCCGAGATCGATCTGGGCAAGAGCCGTTTTGAAACACTGTGTCTTATCGTCATCGGGATGGTGAGCGCCCGCAGCGTGAACCTTGGCCATCTTGCCTGCGAACGGTCGGGATCGGTGAAGATCCGCCTCGAGGAAGACCGGGCGCTGCCGCTGCTGGTCCGGCTACTGGGCCTGAACGGATCGTGGCTTCTGGCACTCGACCGCACCAATTGGCAGATCGGCAGGACCGAGGTGAATTATCTCGTGCTCGCCGTCGTCACCCGCCGCTTTCGGGTGCCTCTGATCTGGACCGTGCTTGAGGGTCCCGGCTGTTCGGATACGGGGCCCTGATCGAGCGTTATCTGGCGCATTTCCCCGCGAAAACGATCCGTATGCTCTTGGCCGACCGCGAGATCAAAGGGGCCGGATGGATGGAATTCCTGTGCAAAAACAACATCCCCTTTGCCATCCGCGTACGCGAGAACCTCCGGATCACGACCGAAGAAGGCCACGATCTCACCTTGCGCGCCCGGCTGCGCCAGGCCCGGCGCGGCCGCAGCGTATCCGCGCGCCTCGGCTCCCGCGAAGATGCGCAGGCGAGCAACGCGCCGCTGCTCGACATCGCCGCCAAACCCCTCAAGGGCAAATGGTTGATCATCGTGACCAACGTCAACCCGCGCACCGCCATCAACACCTACCGCAAACGCCGGGCGATCGAATGCCTGTTCGGAGACGCCAAGACCCGCGGCCTCAATCTGGAGGACACGCGCCTCACCGACCCACGCAAGCTCAGCTTGCTCATGTCTCTCACAGCCCTCGCTCTCGGCTGGGCCGGACGGGCCGCCGCAGACCTCCTCGGCAACCGTGCGCCACCGCGCAAAAGCCACGGCCACTACGCCCGATCCTGGTTCCGAACCGGCTTCGATCACCTGAGAAACCGCCTCCGATCCGACCCGCTCGCCGCAATTCAACCATGGCTCAGGATCATGACAAAATCAGCGAAAATCTCAGGAGTCGTGTAGTGTGCAAATTTGACTCTTGCAACCAAAATACCTAACAATATCAGCACTTTCCGGATGGAATTATGACACCGCAGTTTAAAGTTGCGTTTACGTCAACACTACGGCAACACCGTCGTCGAATTCGCCCTGACTCCCAGTCGCCATTTCCCGGAGGGATTTCATCTCGTGAATCCAGTGTGGTAGCTGGAGATCATGAGCAGACCCACACCCCCCGCCTACAAGACCAGGAACTGGCCGGCCTATAACGAAGCGCTCAAGCGCCGTGGCTCGCTGACGATCTGGTTCGATCCCGCCATGACCTGGGAGGCCGCGCCGACCGGAAAGCGTGGTCGCCAGCCCGACTACAGCGATACTGCCATCCAGACCTGCCTTACAATGAAAGTGCTGTTCGGCATGGCGCTGAGGCAGACGACAGGTTTTGTCGAGAGCTTGCTGCGGCTGATCGGCCTGGACTGGGCGGTGCCAAACTTCAGCACCCTGAGCCGTCGCCAGAAGACCTTGAAGGTAAACATTCCCTATCGTGGATCAGGCGGCCCGTTGCACCTGCTGGTCGACAGCACAGGCATCAAGGTCGAGGGCGAAGGGGAATGGAACGCGCGCAAGCACGGTGGCACCAAACGCCGTGTATGGCGCAAGATCCACGTTGGAATTGACGAGAAAACACTCGAAATTCGGGCTGCGGAGTTCACCACCAGCAATGTCGGCGACGCGCCCATGCTGCCCGAACTTCTCGACCAGATCCCGCCCGATCAGGAGATCGGCAGCGTCACCGCCGACGGTGCCTTCGACACCCGCAAGTGCCATGATGCCATCGCCGCTCGCGGCGCTATGGCCATCATACCACCCCGCAAAAATGCCAAACCATGGAAGCCCGATAGCCCCGGGGCGATTGCGCGGAACGAGGCGCTTCGCGCGTCGAAACGCTTCGGTCGAACTATCTGGCGACGATGGAGCGGTTACCACCGCCGGAGCCGCGTCGAGACCAAGATGCATTGTATGAAACTGCTGGGCCAACGTCTGGCCGCTCGGGACTTCGACCGTCAGGTTGCCGAGTTCCAGATCCGTGTCGCTGTCTTGAACGGCTTCACAGCGCTCGGCATACCCGTCACGATTAGAGCTGTCGGATGACTCTCGTCCAAGGGAAAGCGACAGTTCTCGGCCATTAACGATATTCCGTCCGAACAGGAGTGCCCTGCGCGGCACCGATGGCGGATCGCCAACCGCGTGACCGCCACATGGGTCAGCCCGAAGACCGTGCCGAACACCGCCAGTGCGGCCCATGCTGCGGGCGCGTCATCGGCCAACGCCACGCCCGCGATCACCGGCATCGCGATCCCCGGCGCGCGCGGCCAGCAGGATCGCGCTCCAGATCATCACATGCCCGACCCCGCAGGACCCGGCATCGCCCATGAACACGGTCCCGAACGGCCAGTTGAGCACGAAGAACCCCGCCATCGCGGCCCCGAGGACCGCCGCAAGGAACGTCACATCGGCAAGCCCGGCCTCGCGGGCGAGCATCCACAGCCCCACCGACGCCGAGATCATCACCGTCGCGGCAAGCCCGTTCATCCCGTCCACCAGGTTGGTGGCGTGACAGAACGCCGCCGACAGCAGCAGGGTCAGCGGCACGGCCAAGGGCGCGTAAGCCAGCACCCGGTCGAGCCCCGGCAGGTCGGCGCGCGTGACCCAGGTGCCCAGGAGCAGCACGGCGAGTGCTGCGGACATGAAAGCTGCGGCAAGGCGGCGCCGCGCCGGGACCCCGTAGCCGAGATCCTCCAGCAGCCCGGCCAGCACGGCGGGGCCCGTCGAAACCACCACCAGCACCGGCATCCACGACCCGTCCCGCCCCCCGGCCAGAAGACCGGCGACAAGCCCCGCGAAGATCGCGACCCCGCCCAGCCGCAAGGAATCGCCGACATGCGAGGCCTGCACCGCCGTCGAGTCTTGCCGGTCGCGCATCCGCCGCAACAGCCACCGCCGGCTCGCCACGATCGCCAGCGCCACGCCCAGGGTGATCAGCAGCACTATCAGAAACCGCAGCCCGATATCGGGGGACGTCACGAACAAACACGGACAAAGGAGCGGAGGCGGCAATAACGCACGGCTTCAGCGGTCTTCCCCCGCACCCGGCGATCCTCGCCAACATCAGCAGGGCACTTGCCCGACCGCCTGGGGTAAATCCGCGCTCAGGGTGCGACGGGCAGCGCCGCCAGCGTGGCGCGGATTCCGCCCTCCGCAGCCGCGATACCGTTTTCCAGGAATTGCCAGAACTGCGCCACCTGCGCGGCGCGCAGGCGGCAGCGGGGCAGGGTAAAGGCCCCGGTTTCGGGATCGAGGGCCGCCGAGAGGTTCTGCAACCGCCCCATCGGGTCGATCAGCAGGAGCGCGGCCTGTTGCCCCGCGGCCCCGTCGAGCTGCCCGGCGGGGTGCCCCCGGCCTCGGGCGGGGGGGCAGCCGCAGCACCAGCGGCGGCTCGGGGGCGCAGGGCAGGTCGAGCCGCGCCATGAAATCGAGCGCGGCGCATTGCGGCGGGGTCACCTGCGTTCTCATCCAGGTCCGATGATGAGGGCGCTGCTGAGGCCGTCGGCGGGAAACGTTGACAGCTGTCAAAGCGGGCCCGGATCGTGGCGCGGGTGCGATCAGACAACCCCGGCGCGCAGGCAATCGTGAATGTGAACCAGCCCGCAGAGCCGTCCGCCCTCCTCGATCACGAATAGCGCGCCGATCTTGTGGCGGTTCATCAGACCGAGCGCCTCGGACAGGAGCATGTCGGGCGTGGCGGTGCGCGGGTCGGGCGTGGCTACCTGCCCGGCCGTTTCTTCCATCAGCCCGTCGAGATTGCGCCGCAGGTCGCCATCGGTGATCGCCCCGCGCAGGAGGCCGCCCTCGGTGACGGCGGCGATGCCGAAGCCCTTGGCGCTCATCTCGATCAGGGTCTCGCCCATCGGCGTGTCGGGCGCGACCACTGGCAGCGCCTCGCCTTGATGCATCACGTCGCGCACCCGCAGGAACTGTGCCCCCAGCTTGCCGCCGGGATGAAAGACGTGAAAGGCATCCGCCGCAAAGCCGCGCTCCTCCATCAGCGCCACGGCCAGCGCATCGCCAAGCGCCAGCGCGCAGGTGGTCGAAGTGGTCGGCGCCATGCCGATGGCACAGGCCTCGGGCGCGTCGGGCAGGATCAGCGCCACATCGGCCTGTCGTGCCAGCGTGCTGCCTGGCACCCGGGTGATGGCGATCATCGGGATGCCAAAGCGGCGGGTATACTGGATCAGGTCCGACAATTCCCGCGTCTCGCCGGAATTCGACAAGAGCAGGCAGACATCGTCGCCCGTCACCATGCCCAGGTCGCCGTGGCTCGCCTCGCCGGGATGCAGGAACAGCGCGGGCGCGCCGGTCGACGAGAGGGTCGCCGCGATCTTGCGCGCAATATGGCCCGATTTGCCCATGCCCGACACGATCACCCGGCCCCGCGCGCCCATCATCAGCTTGACGGCGCGCGCAAACCCTTCGGGCGGGCAATCGGCCATCGTGTCGAGCGCCGCAGCCTCGGCGCGCAGCACCCGCGCCGCGACGGCGCGTATCCTGTCGTGATCCAGCCTGTCCGCTTCGGTCATCGTGCCGTCATCCCGCCTCCGTATGTTCTCCGCCCGGTGCCGCCACCGGATGCCCGCGCGTGACCTGCATTTCATCCGTGCGCAAGCGCAAAACACAAGCCCCTGATTTCAGCTTCGGGCAGGGCCAGAGGGACGGTGAAAGTTGACAGATGTCAACTCGGGCCGGACTCATAACCCGGCGGCGCTGGTAGCGGCGGGTGATTTCCGCGCTGACATGGTCGAGTGTTTCTGTACATGTCGCGCGCCCACGTCCTCGCTGCGGGCAAGGCACGCGCGCATGCCAGCGGTAAATATCCGGGCGGCATGCATCCTTTGCTCCAGCGCACGGACCGGGCAGGCCCGCATTTGCCATACCCTATAGCCAACCCGAACGACTGTCACATCCCGTAAGGTAGTATGGCTGCTTCCTGAACCGCTCCGGCTTGAGTTTGTGCCTGTCCTTCATCGCCTGCAAGGACGGCTTGCTGCCGAGGGCTGATTGCGGAAGCTGCCGGTTGTAGAGCCAGACATAGCGGTGCAGTGAACCAGACCGGGTTTACCACGCCGTTCTGCCACTCGATGTTACCATCCTCGGTCGCCGGTTGGATCACGAGGTGGTAATCCGACAACAGATAGGGCAGGTCGGCATTGCCGCGCGCGAGCGAGAAGAACACCGCGTGATCGCCATCGGCGCGAATATCGGTGATGTCCGCCAGAAGCGGCGCCACCGCCGAGGTCGTCTCCGGCCCGCGATGGTGGTTCGACACGCGCCATCTGCGCGCCGGTCAGCCAGAAAAGATCAGACATATTACCGCTCCGTTTTCGGGCGCTGAAGCATGCCAAGTAACTGAAAGCAATGGGTCCAGCCCCTAACGTTTTCTGGCCCGGCTCACGCTTGGAACCACACCTCCGAGGGCGTGCCCCGGCAGGGTATCGTCTACGTCCTGTGGTCCATCCCTTCCATCACCAGCGCGAACGCCAGCATCCGCCGCGCCGGCTTCGCATCCTTCGCCATCGACGCCGCAGCGCGAAGCCCCTGCGCCGACGATTCCATCCGGGTGATCTCTACTGCCATCGAAGACTCCATCGTTCGATGGCATTGGATCAGATCGGGGACCTCAGAGGAATCCCGGGAAAGTCACAAGCCGAGGTCTTTGGTATCAGCCACTTGGCGTGCCGTCGCCGCCAGCGTCGCCTCCCCGAGATCGGGCAGGCTCAGATCGTGGCTCGCGGCGCGACTCATGCGCCGGTAACGCGGGTCATAGTGAACCCGGATCAGCTCCTCCACGAGCCGATCAAACGCTCCCGCTGCGGCCAGCCCGCGCCACGCCTCCACCTGCGCGTGCCCGTGATAGCGCACCAGCCGAGACAGGATCGTGTCGAGCCGGGCCGGGTCGGCGATGAGGTCCTCGTATTCGGCGAGGATATGGCCCACCCGCGCCGCCATCGGCGCGTCAACACGCACCGTCTGCGCCACCTTCATCGCGGTGGCCAGCGCGGGCGGCAGGGTGATGCGTCCGATCCGCGGGCTCTCGGCCTCGAGAAACACCGGGCGCGCGGGGTCGAGCGCGGCGACCCGCGCGGCAAGCGCGCTCTCGAACCCCTTTTGCGCGGGTTGCTCCGCGCCGATGAGGCCAAAGACCGAGCCGCGATGGCCCGCCAAGGCCTCGAGGTCGATCACCTGCGCGCCCAAGGCCCCCAGATGCGCCAGAAGCCGCGTTTTCGCCGTCCCCGTGCCGCCATCGATCAGCACCACGGGCGCGGGAAAGGGGCTATCGTAAAGCGCGCCCACCACCAGCCGCCGATAGCTGCGATAGCCACCCGCGAGGGTGTCGGCGCGCCAGCCAATCTGCTGCAATATCCCCGTGAACGCGCCCGACCGCTGCCCCCCGCGCCAGCAATAGACCAAGGGTCGCCAGCCGCCATCGCGATCCGCCAGCGGCCCTTCGATATGCGCAGCGGCGTTGCGCGCCACCAGTGCTGCGCCGATCTTGCGGGCGAGAAACCGGTCCTGTTGCACATAGATCGTGCCCACCCGCGCGCGCTCGGCATCCGACAGCACCGGCAGGCTGAGCGCGCCGGGGATATGATCCTCGGAATATTCGGCAGGCGAGCGCACGTCGATGATCTGATCGAAGGGCAGGGTGACCAGATCACACAGGCTGTGGAGCGTGACGGGCACGCTCAGCTTGCCCGCTTTATGCCCATCACGCGGGCACGCGCGCGCGGATCGCTGTCAAAGAGCGCGGCCAGTTGCTCGGTCATCGCGCCCGCCAGTTGATCGGCATCGGTGATCGTCACCGCGCGCTCGTAATAGCGGGTCACGTCATGACCGATCCCGATGGCCAGCAACTCCACCTGTTTGCGCCGCTCGACCATCGCGATCACGTCGCGCAGGTGCTTTTCCAGGTAATTGGCGGGGTTGACCGACAGCGTGCTGTCATCCACCGGCGCGCCATCGGAAATCACCATCAGGATCTTGCGCGCCTCGCGGCGCGCCACGATCCGCCGGTGCGCCCATTCCAGCGCCTCGCCGTCGATGTTTTCCTTGAGCAGCCCCTCTTTCATCATCAGGCCCAGATTGTCGCGCGTGCGCCGCATCGGGGCATCAGCGGACTTGTAGATGATGTGGCGCAGATCGTTGAGCCGTCCGGGAAGCTGCGGGCGGCCTTCGGCCAGCCATTTCTCGCGGCTCTGCCCGCCTTTCCACGCGCGGGTGGTAAAGCCGAGGATTTCCACCTTGACCGAGCACCGCTCCAGCGTGCGCGCCAGCACATCGGCGCAGATGGCGGCGATGGAGATGGGCCGCCCGCGCATCGAGCCGGAATTGTCGAGCAGAAGCGTCACCACCGTGTCGCGAAACTCGGTATCCTTCTCGATCTTGAAGCTGAGCGGCGTGGTGGGGTTGGCCACCACCCGCGCGAGCCGCCCGGCGTCGAGGATACCCTCCTCGCGGTCGAACTCCCATGATCGGCTCTGCTGCGCCTGAAGCCGGCGTTGCAACTTGTTGGCAAGCCGCCCCACCGCGCCCTTGAGCGGGTCAAGCTGTTGATCGAGATAGGCGCGCAGCCGTTCAAGCTCGACCGGCTCGGCCAGCTCCTCGGCGCGGATTTCCTCGTCATGCGACGCATCGAATATGGTGTAGCCGGGATCGGCCTCTGACGCGGGCGGGGGCGGCGGCGGCTCGAGCGGGGCCTCGCCCTCGGGCAGTTCGGCCTCGTCGTCCATGTCCTGATCGGCCATCTCGTCGAGGCTCACCTGCGCCTGTTGCGCGTCCTGTTGCTCGTCCTGGCTGCGCTCGGGATCGGCGTCGGCCTCGTCCTCGTCGCTGTCGTCCTCGCCCTGGCTCTCAGAATCGTCCTCCTCACCGGTCTCCTCGGCCTCGTCCTCCTGATCCTCGTCGGGGCTGTCGGGATCGTCTCCCAACTGATCGCCATAGCCCAGATCCTCGATGATCCGGCGGGCGAAGCGGGCAAAGGCGGCCTGATCGGCGAGCGTGTCTTGCAGATCCTCCAGCGTGCCGCCCGCCTGTTCCTCGATATAGCCGCGCCACAACTGCATCACGTTCTGCGCGCCCGAGGGCATATCGCGCCCCGTCGCGAGGTGGCGGATGAGGTAGCCGGCGGCCGCAGGCAGAGGCGCATCGTCGGTCGAGGTCATCCGGTCATATCCGAGCCGGTCCGCCTCTTGCGCGATCCGCGCGTCGATATTGGTGGCGGTGCCGGGCATATCGCGCGCGCCCACCGCCTCGCAGCGGGCGGTCTCCATCGCCTCGTAAAGGTCGCGGGCCATGTCGCCGGGCGGGGCATAGCGCGCGTGCAGCGCGTCATCGTGGAACCTGTGCCGCAGCGCCAGCGCATCGGCGGTGCCGCGCGCCAGCAGCACCTCCTCGCGGGTCATCCGGCGGCTCACCTGCGGCAGGCGCATGGCATCGCCCGAGAGGCCGGCGGGATCGACCGAATAGCTCACCGTCAGTTCAGAGTCGTCGGCCATCACCTTGGCGGCATTGGCGAGCGCCTTCTTGAACGGGTCGGCGGGGTTGTCGGCGGGTTTGGTCATGGGGTTGCGACCGGAATCGTGGCGTTTAGCGAGATGTTAACCGAAGGTTTGCAATGCTGCGTCCGCAGGCTTATCCTTGCAACCCGAGGAGACACGGCATGGCCGAGACGCCCGAAAACCACACCATCGCGCTGTTGCAGGACATGCGCCGCGAAATGCGCGAGCGCTTTGATGCTATAGACCGACGTTTCGACGAGGTTGAGGAGCGCTTTGACGGGGTCGATGCGCGTATCGACGGCGTGACCCATATCATGACCCTCATCGCCGGCCACCAATACGCTCTTGAAGCGCGCGTCGAGACTCTCGAGGACGCGACCAGCCCCGAAGTCTGAGCCCCCCGCGCGCCTCACCGCACGCTCACATTCGCCGCGCTCTCCGGCAATTCTTCATCGAAACACCGCTGGTAGAATTCCGCCACGGTCTGACGCTCCAACTCGTCGCACTTGTTGAGAAAGGTGAGCCGGAACGCGTAACCCACGTTGCGGAAGATACTGGCGTTCTGTGCCCAGGCGATCACCGTGCGCGGGCTCATCACTGTCGAAAGCTCGCCATTCATGAACGCGGTGCGCGTGAGATCCGCCACCGTCACCATGCGGCTCACGGTCTTGCGCCCGTCCGCCGTGTTGTAAAGCGGGTTCTTCGACAGCACGATCGCCACCTCGGCATCATGGCTCAGGTAATTGAGCGTCGCCACGAGTGCTCCAGCGGTCCATCTGGCCCTGGTTGATCTGCTGCGTGCCGTGGTAAAGCCCCGTGGTGTCGCCAAGGCCCACCGTGTTGGCGGTCGCGAACAGCCGGAAATACGGGTTGGGCGTGATCACCTCGTTCTGGTCCAGCAGTGTCAGCTTGCCATCCGCCTCCAGCACCCGCTGGATCACGAACATCACATCCGCGCGCCCCGCGTCGTATTCGTCAAAGACAATCGCGGTGGGATTACGCAGCGCCCAGGGCAAAATCCCCTCGTGGAATTCCGTCACCTGCACGCCGTCGCGCAGCTTGATCGCATCCTTGCCGATCAGGTCGATGCGGCTGATATGGCTGTCGAGATTGACGCGCACGGTCGGCCAGTTCAATCGTGCCGCCACCTGCTCGATATGGGTGGATTTGCCGGTGCCGTGATAGCCCTGGATCATCACCCGGCGGTTATGGGAAAACCCGGCGAGGATCGCCAGCGTCGTGTCGGGGTCGAATTTGTAGGTCGAATCAAATTCCGGCACCCGCTCGGTGCGCTCGGCAAAGCCCTTCACGATCATGTCGGTGTCAATGCCGAAGGTCTCGCGGACGGAGACCTCCTCGGTCGGTTTCGCGTTGATATCCATCGTGCCGTCAGCCAATTCGCCGGTCCTTCGTCAGGGTCGCTGCTTATCGGTGCCGTGGTGCAACATATCGCGCGCGAGGGCAAGGGGAAGGGGCACGATAACGTCCACGCGAGGGCGCGACGCTCTGGTCATACCGGCGTGACGTGATATGCAGGTCGCAGGCGGGGGCAACCGGCGGCATGATGACGACGCGCGAGGATATCGAGGAGTTGATCCTGCGGACGGGGCAGGGGGACCGGGCGGCCTTTCGCACGCTCTGTACGCAGCTTCGCGAAACTGCGGCCCCGCTCGAAGACCACCTCACCGATCCCGGCGCGGGCCCCGAGGGCCAGGCCATCGCCGCCTCCGAGCGGCAGCGCCTCGCCGCCTATCTCGACGGCGAGACCTATGCCGATCTAGCGGCGCGATTCGACGTGCCGCTCAACACGATGCGAACATGGCTGCGCCGCAGACCCCGCCCGCCCATGTCTGGCAGCGGATCGAGGCGGGCCTTTTCCTGCGTCCCGGCCCCGCGCCCGCGCCGGGCCGCGCGCTCGAGTTGTGGCTGATCGCGGGCGAGGCGGCCCCGGTGTCGCTCGGTGTGCTGCCCCAGGACCGGCGCGCCGCACTCCCGGTGCCCGAAGACCTGCGCCCGCGCCTGCGCACGGTCGTGCTCGCGGTCTCGGACGCGCCCCCGGGCGGCTCGCCCACCGGCGCGTCCACGGGGGCCGTGCTCGCCACCGGCGCGGTGCGCGATATCTGAGCGGGAGTTGTGCGGGCTCCGGCCTGTCACTCCGCAACCCGGTCATACACCCGCGTCCGGGGATCGTATGTGTGCATCATCGGTCAGCTTGCCCTGGGCGACGGCAACTTATGCTCCGCGCCAGATCCAGCCGCCGCCGAGCACCCGGCTGCCGCCGACCTCATACACCACGCAGGCCTGTCCGGGCGACACACCTTCCTCGGGGTCGAGCAGGTCCACCTCGGCCTCCGTCTCCGACAGCGGGCGCAGCACTGCCTCGCGCGGGGGGCGGGTGGAGCGCAGCTTGACCGAGACCTGCCACTCGGGCTGTGCGGTGAGCGGCGAGTCACCCAGCCAGTTGATCTCGCGCACCGGAACGATGCGCGTCGCCAGCATCTCCTTGGGGCCGACGATCACGCGATGCGCGTCCACGTCGAGCCGCACCACGTAGAGGGGCTCGTCGAGCCCGCCGATACCAAGGCCCCGCCGCTGCCCGATGGTGTAGTGGATCACGCCCTTGTGCGTGCCAAGCACGCGCCCGTCGGCATGGACGATCTCGCCCGGCTCTGCGGCACCGGGGCGCAGCTTTTCGATCACCCCGGCATAATTGCCATCGGGCACGAAGCAGATGTCCTGGCTGTCGGGCTTGTCGGCCACGGAAAGGCCGTGGCGCGCGGCGAGCGCGCGGGTCTCGGCCTTGGAGCCGAGATGGCCCAGCGGGAATCGCAGGTAGGCAAGCTGTTCGGGGGTGGTGGAGAACAGGAAATAGGACTGATCACGGCCTGCATCGCTCGCGCGGTGCAATTCGGGGCCCTGCGCGCCCATCTTGCGCTGGATGTAATGGCCGGTCGCCATGCAATCGGCGTCGAGGTCGCGGGCGGTTTCCAGAAGGTCGCGGAATTTCACCCGCTCGTTGCAGCGGATACAGGGCACAGGTGTGGCCCCGGCGAGGTAGCTGTCGGCGAACTCGTCGATCACCGCGTCGCGGAACACCGATTCGTAATCGAGCACGTAATGCGGAAAGCCGAGGCTCTCGGCCACGCGGCGGGCGTCGTGGATATCGCGCCCCGCGCAGCACGCCCCCTTCTTGGCCAGCGCCGCGCCGTGGTCGTAAAGCTGGAGCGTGACGCCCACCACGTCATACCCTTGAGTGGCCAACTCGGCCGCCACCACCGACGAATCAACGCCGCCAGACATGGCAACAACCACCCGCGTTTCGGATGGTGGCTTGGCAAAGCCGAGGGAATTCAAGGACGTGTTGTCGTCGAGGGGCATGGGTGTCTCCGCAGCATATCCGGCGAAATATAGGAAAATGCGACGCACTCTCAAGGCCCGGTTTCACCGACCGTTAAATCTGTCTGCGCATCCTTTGATCCGCATCAGCAAAGGGGTGAGAGTGATGTATCTGAAGAAAGTGGACGGGCCAAGGGCGGTGACATTGCCGGATGGAACGGTGTTCAGCAGGGCCGACCTGCCCCCACCGGACACCGTCCGATGGGTGGCCTCTCGCAAGCTCGCGGTGGTGCAAGGGATCGCCTCTGGATTGATTTCACGTATCGAGGCAATGCGCATCTACGGGTTGAGCGACGAGGAGCTCGACGGCTGGACCCATAACGCGCAGGAACATGGGAAAGAGGGCCTTAAGGTGACAGTCGGCAAGAGCACTGGACAACCCTGACACGAGTTGGCAAAATGTTCCGACGCTGGTAACGCGCGATTAACCATTTCTGTTCAGGGTTGTGAACATGTCGATGTGACCCAACGGAGAAACGTCATGCGTGTATTGCTCGTCGAGGATGACCCCACCACATGCAAGAGCATCGAGATGATGCTGAGCCATGCCAATCTCAATGTCTACACCACCGATCTGGGGGAGGAGGGGATCGACCTCGCCAAGCTCTATGATTACGACCTGATCCTTCTCGATCTCGGGTTGCCCGACATGAACGGGCACGAGGTATTGCGGCAGTTGCGCATGGCGCGAATCGCGACGCCGATCCTGATCCTGTCGGGCGCGGACGATACCGAGAACAAGCTCAAGGGATTCGGTTTCGGCGCGGATGACTACCTCACCAAACCGTTCCACCGCGAGGAATTGGTGGCGCGCATCCACGCCATCATCCGCCGCTCCAAGGGGCATTCGCAATCGGTGATCCGCACCGGCAAGATCAACGTCAACCTCGACGCCAAGACCGTGGAGGTGGCCGGGCAGACGGTGCATCTCACCGGCAAGGAATACCAGATGCTCGAGCTGCTGAGCCTGCGCAAGGGCACGACGCTCACCAAGGAGATGTTTCTCAACCATCTCTACGGCGGCATGGACGAGCCCGAGCTCAAGATCATCGACGTGTTTATCTGCAAGCTGCGCAAGAAGCTCGCCGAGGCCACCGGCGGCGACAATTATATAGAAACGGTCTGGGGCCGCGGTTACGTGTTGCGCGATCCCGAGCCGGGCGTTCAGGATGGCACGGCCCTCGCGATGGGCGCCTGAGGCGAGGCATCTGGACCTCGCCCCGCGCGCGCCCTATCACGTCAGAGGGGCGAACGCGCGGGGGGCCGATGACCGAAGACAGCAAGGGCAGGGCCATTGACGAGCTGAGCGAGGCGCAGGCGCGAGCCGAACTCGCGCGGCTGACGCAGGCGCTGAGCGAGGCCGACGCGGCCTATCACACCAACGACGCGCCGGTGATGAGCGACGCCGAATATGACGCGCTCAAGGCCCGCAATGCCGCCATCGAGGCCCGCTTTCCGGCGCTCAAGCGCGATGACAGCCCGTCGGAAAGGGTAGGGGCCGCGCCCTCCGAGAGCTTTGCCAAGGTCCCTCACGCGCAGCGGATGCTGAGCCTCGGCAATGCCTTTTCCGCCGAGGACATCACCGAGTTCGACGCCCGCATCCGGCGCTATCTCGGCCTCGATGAGGCCGCGCCGCTGGCCTATACCTCCGAGCCCAAGATCGACGGCCTGAGCCTGAGCCTGCGCTACGAGCACGGGCGGCTGGTGCAGGCGGCGACGCGCGGCGACGGCGAAACCGGCGAGAACGTCACCGCCAACGCCCGCACCATCACCGATATCCCCGAGACACTCGACGGTGCCCCCGACCTGTTGGAGGTGCGCGGCGAGGTCTACATGAGCCACGCGGATTTCAAAGCCCTCAACGCGCGGCAGGTCGAGCGCGGGGGCAAGACCTTCGCCAACCCGCGCAACGCCGCCGCCGGATCGTTGCGCCAGCTCGACCCGACCATCACCGCCGCGCGCCCGCTGCGCTTTTTCGCCTATGCATGGGGCGAGATTTCCGCGCCGCTGGCCGACACTCAGATGGGCGCCATCGGGCGGCTGGCCGAACTCGGCTTCGTCACCAACCCGCTGACACGGCTGTGTGACGGCCCGGACGCGCTCATCGCGCAATATCGCGAGATCGAGCAGGCGCGCGCCACGCTGGGTTATGATATCGACGGAGTTGTCTACAAGGTCAACGACCTCGCGCTCCAGGCGCGGCTCGGGTTTCGCGCGACCACGCCGCGCTGGGCCATCGCCCATAAATTCCCGGCCGAACTGGCCTGGACGCGGCTTGAAGCGATCGACATCCAGGTGGGGCGCACCGGCGCGCTGTCGCCCGTGGCGCGACTCAGCCCCGTCACGGTTGGCGGCGTGGTGGTCAGCAATGCCACCCTGCACAACGAGGATTACATCGCCGGGCGCGACAGCGCCGGCAACCCGATCCGCGAGGGCCGCGATATCCGCGTGGGCGACTGGGTGCAGGTCTATCGCGCGGGCGACGTGATCCCCAAGATCGCGGATGTGGACCTCGGCAAACGGCCCGGCGATGCCGCGCCCTATGCGTTTCCCACGACATGCCCGGAGTGCGGCAGCGACGCCGTGCGCGAGCCGGGCGATTCGGTGCGTCGCTGCGTCGGTGGCCTCATCTGCCCCGCGCAGGCGGTCGAGCGGCTCAAGCATTTCGTCTCCCGCGCGGCGTTCGACATCGAGGGGCTGGGGGCGAAACAGGTGGAGGCGTTCTACCGCGACGGCTGGATCGCGGAGCCTGCGGATATCTTCACACTCAAGGACCGCTACGGCCCCAATTGCCTGACGCAGTTGAGAAACCGCGAGGGCTGGGGCGATAAGAGCGCGACCAACCTTTTTGACGCCATCGAGGAAAAACGCACAATTCCCTTCGGGCGGCTCCTTTTCGCGCTGGGCATCCGGCATGTGGGCGAGCAGGCGAGCAACCTCATCGCGCGCAATTACGGGCGTTGGGCGGCGTTCATCGACGCGATGGACGCAGCAAGCGGCTTGAGCGGCCCCGAATGGGAGCGGCTTCTCGGCATCGACGGGGTGGGCGCGGTGTTGGCAACAAGCCTCGTGCAGGCCATGACCGAGCCGAATGAACGCGCGAGCATCGACCGGCTGGTGGCGCATCTGGAGGTGGAGGCGGCGCAAGCCCCCGACACCTCGGGCAGCCCGGTGGCGGGCAAGACGGTGGTCTTTACCGGCACGCTGGAACAGATGACCCGCGCCGAGGCCAAGGCGCGGGCCGAGGCGCTCGGCGCGCGCGTCGCGGGCAGCGTCAGCGCGCGCACCGACCTGCTCATCGCCGGGCCGGGGGCAGGATCGAAGGCACAAAAAGCCGCCGATCTCGGCGTCGAGGTGATCGACGAGGAGGCGTGGCTGCGGCTCATCGGGGCCGCATGAGCACCCGGCCCGAGATCCTCTACCCGCTCTTTGCCGGGATCGAGACGCTGGAGGGCGTGGGGCCGAAAACCGCGCAGCACCTCGCGGCGCTCGACATCACGCGGCCCCGCGATCTGTTGTTCGCGCTGCCGCAATCGGGGGTGGACCGCAGCCGCCGCGCCACCGTGCAGGGCGCGGAGATCCCCGGCGTTGTCACCGTCGAGGTGGTGGTGGGCCGCCACCATGCGCCCGCCCGCCCCTCGGCCCCCTATCGCGTGGTGGTCGAGGATGCCGCCACCAGCTTTCATCTGGTGTTTTTCCGTGCGCGCGAGGATTACCTGCGCCGCCTGCTGCCCACCGGCGCGCGGCGCATCGTTTCGGGCAAGGTCGAGCTCTTTGACGGGGTTGCGCAGATGGTGCATCCCGATCATGTGCTGCCTTTGGACGAGGCAGGGGATATCCCGGCCTTCGAGCCGATCTATCCGCTGACTGCGGGGCTGACGCAGCGGGTGATGGCCAAGGCTGTGCGCTCGGCGCTCATGCGCGCGCCCGAGCTTGCCGAGTGGATCGACCCGGCGCAAAAGGCGCAGGCCGGGTGGCCCGATTGGCACCGCGCGCTGGAGGCCGCACACGGGCCGGGAGCGGCGCATGATCTGGCCCCGACCGCCCCCGCGCGCGCGCGGCTGGCCTATGACGAGTTGATGGCGCATCAACTCACGCTGGCGCTGGCGCGCGCGCATCTGCGCCGGGCCAAGGGGCGCGCCACCGTGGGCACCGGCGCGTTGCAGGCCCGCGTGCTCGATGCGCTGCCCTATGCCCTGACGGGTGCGCAGACCCGCGCGATCGCCGGGATCGCCGCCGACATGGCCGCGCCTGCGCGGATGAACCGACTGTTGCAGGGCGATGTGGGCGCAGGCAAGACGCTGGTGGCGTTCAAGGCGCTTTTGATCGCCGTCGAGGCGGGCGGGCAGGGCGTGCTGATGGCCCCTACCGAAATCCTCGCGCGGCAGCATTGGCAGGGCCTTGCGCCGCTGGCCGGGGCGGCGGGCGTGCGCATGGACATCCTCACCGGGCGCGACAAGGGGGCCACGCGCGCGGCCAAGCTCAAGGCGCTGGCGGCGGGCGAGACCGATATCCTCGTCGGCACCCATGCGGTCTTTCAGCGCGACGTGGATTTCGCCGATCTGCGGCTTGCCGTGGTCGATGAGCAGCACCGCTTCGGCGTGCGCCAGCGGCTGGAGCTTGGAAAGAAGGGCGCGCAGGCGGATGTGCTGGTGATGACCGCGACGCCGATCCCGCGCAGCCTGGCGCTGGCGCAATACGGCGACATGGACGTGAGCGTGCTGGATGAAAAGCCGCCCGGCCGCAAGCCGATCACCACCGCGCTCGTCGGTATGGGGCGGATGGACGAGGTGGTGGGTCACCTGCGCCACGCCATAAGCGAGGGGCGGCAGGCCTACTGGGTCTGCCCGCTGGTCGAAGAAAGCGAGGCGGTGGACCTCAGCAGCGCCGAGGAGCGCTATCGCCGCCTGCGCGCGGCGCTCGGCGAGGGGCAGGTGGGGCTGGTGCATGGCCAGATGCCGCCCGAGGACAAGGACGCCGCGATGGCGCGGTTCCAACGCGGCGAAACGACGGTGCTGGTGGCCACCACGGTGATCGAGGTGGGGGTGGATGTGCCCAATGCCTCGATCATGGTAATCGAGCGCGCCGAGAGCTTCGGCCTCGCGCAGCTCCATCAGTTGCGCGGGCGGGTGGGGCGCGGCGAGGCGGCCTCGACCTGTCTGTTGCTGTATCAGCCGCCGCTCTCGGAAAGCGGGCGGCGCAGGCTCGAGACCATGCGCGAGACCGAGGACGGGTTTCGCATCGCGGAGGTCGATCTCGAGATGCGCGGCGCGGGCGATCTCATCGGAACGGCGCAATCGGGGCTGCCCCGGTTTCGGGTGGCCGATCTCGAGTCGCAGGCGGCGCTGATGGCGGTGGCGCAGTCGGACGCGCGCAAGCTTCTCTCCGACGATCCCGAACTTGCCTCGCCGCGTGGTCAGGCGGCACGGGTGCTGTTGTGGCTGATGGAGCGCGACCAGGCGATCCGGCTGATTTCGGTCGGTTGAAATTTGTTCTCTTAATGTTCTTGACTCGACCGGATCGATATGAGAACAATCAGGCAACAAAAGATCGGAGGAACCCATGCTACACCAGATCAGAACATCCGCCGCCCGCGCCGGGGATACGATTGTCGGCGATGCGGTGGGGGCCTGCGCGCTGGCCGTGATGCTGGTCGGGGCGCTTTACCTGCCGGTTCTTGTCTGACGATTTCGTTTTCTGCCTGCCGGTGCGCGTCCCTGTGGAGCCCCCTGTCCCAAATCGGGTTCCGACGCCTGCCTGTCCCAAGTCATGAGGGGGCCGCCTCTTGCCCCCGGTGTCCGCGACAGGGCCGCACCCGGCCACTCCCCCGCCGCCGTTCCATAAGGAACGTGCGGCGGTTTTTTTGGCGGGGGCGGGGAAGGGGCATGAGTCACGGCGTTTGGCCTTTAGCGGGCGGTAAAGGTCTGACGATGAGCCGCGCGAGGCAGGAGACGAATGGCGGCTCAAGGCCATTTCGCGACTCCCCGCTCAATGCATCTGGCCCTCGGGCGGCTTGATCCGCTGCACGAGGACGCTGCCGGTCTCGACGATGCCTTCCATCCGCTCTTCGAGCCGGATCATCTCGGCCATGGCGCGCTTGAGCTTCTCGCTTTCATCGCCCAGTTCTCCGAGATCGGCAAAGACCTGCTCGCTGGTTTCGATCTGGGCCTCGGCATTGCCGACGACAGCGCGCAGATCCTCAAGCATATCGCCGATATCCGTGCCCTCGGGCGCGGCCTTGCTCCGCGCCTCGAGATCGGCCACCGCCCGGCGTGCGGTGTCGAACCATGCCTGCGAAAGGCGCGGCTCGGCCTTCGCGCTGAGCATGGCAGAGCGTTCGAGATGGCGGATCCGGCTGGTCACGCCGTCGATCCGGTCGCGCAAGTCGCCCTGGATACTGACGATATCGGCATTGACGGCGACCACGCGCTGCAACACGGCGTCAAGCTCTTCCATCAGTCTGCAGACGCGGTCGAGGAACAGGTTGAGATCGCGCGCCAGCACGCCGAATTCGTCCGCCGTGCGAATTTCGGCCCGGTGGGTGAGACCGCCATAGGCACGCGCGAGGCGGCTGACCACCGAGCGCAGGCCGAGAAGCGGCTCGAGCCGGGCGCGCAGAATGAGAAACAGCAACACGGAATGCAGCACGATCTTGCCCAGAGACAGAAGCCCCGAGAGGCGCATGTCGGCCACCCATTCCGAGAAGTCTGTCGAAAGGTCGCGCCGCACAACCACTTCGCCCAGCACGTCACCCACCTGTGCCTCGCTATGGCACGACAGGCAGAACGGCTCGGCGGTGACGGGCAGGGTGGCGGTGTTGTTGACGGCATCGGGCCACTCGCCGCGCGGGACGCCGTCGGGGGTGAAACCGAACCCCGCCTCGATCGAGCGGATCGTCACCGGCGAGGGGGTGATGGCGATGCGGTAGCCGAGGTCGTTCCAGTTGCGTTTGAAGGATCGGATACACGGTGCGCGCGGCCACAGGCCCGCCCTCGTTGCGCATGATCGAGCGCACGTTGGCGGCAATATCGGCAGCGACCTCGCGGGCCGTGTCCGGCCCCTCGGTGCGGAACGAGTAATAGACCATCCCGGCCTTGAGCGCGAATTCCAGCACCGTGACCAACACCAGAAGCACAAAGAAGTCGCGGATCATGTGGATGAGGAAGGATTGATCGAACCGTCCGATCAGCGGATTGCTCTCGTCGAGGCTCCGGCGCGTCATGTCACTCTCCCTGCGTCATTGTCACCCAAATAGGCGGGAAAGGTGCGATGAAAAACAGGCGCTATCCTCACGCGGGAACGCGTTCGCGAGATACGACTGTCACATTTCAGGCGCAGGGGCTGCGGGCAGCGATCTCGTCCATCGCCTCGCACGCCGCCTCTAGCGTGAGCAGGATCGAGGCGTGACGGTTCTTGTAGTCGCGCGCGGGCCGCAGCACCTCGAGCCCGTCGAAGGGCACGGGCGGGGTCGGACCGTTTTCCTTGAGCATGGCCGTGAGGGCGTCCCGGGCCGCGATGATCTCTTCGCGGGTGCAGCCGATGATGTTCGCGCCCACCACGCTCGCAGCCGCCTGGCCCAACGCACAGGCCTTGACCTCGGCGGCATAGTCGCTCACACGCCCGTCCTCGCAGGCGAGATCGACGGTCACGGTGGAGCCGCAGAGCGGCGCGCGACGTCGGACGCTTGCCTGCGGATTGGCAAGCCGACCGTGGTGCGGAATATCTGTTGCCAGTTCGAGGATGCGACCGGAATAGAGCTTGATAAGGTCGGTTTCGCCGCTCATGGCTTTTCCTTCTTGCCGATGCCCAATAGATAGGCGGTCGAGCCGCAGATGCAAAAGGATTTTGTCATGCCCTTCGATCCGAAAACGCTGACATACGATGCCCGTGGCCTCATCCCCGCGATCGCGCAGGAGCATGAGACCGGCGAGGTGCTGATGATGGCCTGGATGAACGCCGAGGCCGTGGCGCGCACGCTCGAGACGGGGCGCGTGACCTATTGGAGCCGGTCGCGGCAGGCGTTCTGGATCAAGGGCGAAACATCCGGCCATGTGCAGCAACTGGTTGAAATGCGGGTGGATTGCGACCGCGACTGCCTGCTTTTGCTGATCCGGCAGACGGGGCCCGCCTGCCACACCAACCGGCGGTCGTGTTTCTACACGGCGCTGCGCGGGGGCGAGGAAATCGAGATCATGGCGCCGATGGCCGCGTCGGAGTGAGTGTTTTCAATAAGATGAACGGTCAAAGGCCCACCATCGCGCGGATATCCTGCGGGGTTGCACCCTCGGAGCGATAGGTGGCGATGGCGCGGGCGTCGTCGCGCTTGGCGAGGCGCTTGCCCGCCTCGTCACGAATCAGCCGGTGGTGGTGATAGACGGGCGTGGGCAGGCCGAGCAGGCGTTGCAGCAGGACGTGGATTTGCGTGGCCGGGGCGAGGTCTTCGCCGCGGATGACGTGGGTGACCTGTTGATCGGCGTCGTCGAGCACCACGGCGAGGTGGTAGGCCGCGCCCGTGTCGCGGCGCGCGAGCACCACGTCTCCGACGGTCTCGGGGAGATTTTGCGGCGAGATGGTTTTATCTTTATCTATGTATTGCAACGGGTTGTCGAGCGTTTTGCAGGCGCGGACCATATCGAGGCGCAGGGCCGCGCCCTCCGGCATCGGGCCGGTCGGCGGCGTGTCGGGGCGGCAGGTGCCGGGATAGATGATCCCGTCGGGGCCGTGCAGCGGTGCGCCCTCCTGCGGTGCGGAGGCCGCCGCGCGGATATCGGCGCGCGTACATGAGCATTGGTAGAGAAGGCCTTGATCCCAAAGTATTTTCAGCGCCTCTCTGTAGCGTGGAAGGCGCGCGGATTGGCGCATCACCGGGCGAGGCCAATCGAGGCCGAGCCAGCCGAGATCGTCGAATATCTGCGACTCCCATTCGAGGCGGCAGCGGCTTTGGTCCAGGTCGTCGATCCGCAAGATGAACGTGCCAGAGGCCGCGCTCGCGCGGTCATGGGCCAGCAACGCGGAATAGGCGTGGCCCAAGTGGAGTGGCCCCGTGGGGGAGGGCGCAAAGCGAGTTATGAACATATTTGCAATAAGTTACGAGGCAATGCTCATGTCCTGCGCCGCGAGCCAAGCGGACCACGCCGCCTTGGCGCGGTCGGTATAGGCCTTGTAGCGGTCGCGGCGTCCGCGCCGTCCGCCCTTGAGCCCGTCCACCGGGCGGAACAGGCCGAAATTCACGTTCATCGGCTGGAATGTCTTGGCGTCCGCGCCGCCGGTGATGTGGTGCAGAAGCGCGCCCATCGCGCTGTCTTGCGGCACCGGGGGCATGTGCTGGCCGAGGACCTCGGCGGCGGCGAGGCGTCCGGCGACGAGGCCCATCGCGGCGGATTCGACGTAGCCTTCGACCCCGGTGATCTGTCCGGCGAAGCGGATATTGGGCCGCACGCGCAGGCGGAGGTGGGCGTCGAGCAGGGTGGGAGAATTGAGGAACGTGTTACGGTGGATGCCGCCGAGGCGCGCGAATTGTGCGTTCTCAAGACCGGGAATCATCTTAAAAACATTGACTTGCGCGCCATACTTCATCTTGGTCTGGAAGCCGACGATATTGTAGAGCGTGCCGAGCGCGTTGTCGCGGCGCAACTGCACCACGGCGTGGGGCTTCACCTGCGGTTGGTGGGGGTTGGTGAGGCCCACCGGCTTCATCGGGCCGTGGCGCAGGGTCTCGCGACCGCGCTCGGCCATGACCTCGATGGGCAGGCAGCCGTCGAAATAGCTGGCGGTCTCACCCTCGTGGAACTCGGTCTTGTCGGCGGCGAGGAGCGCGTCGATGAACGCCTCGTAAGTATCTCTGTCCATTGGGCAATTGAGATAGGCCGTGCGCTCTTCCTCGGTGTCGCCCTTGTCATAGCGCGACTGCATCCATGCGCGGGACATGTCGATGCTGTCGTAATGGACGATGGGGGCGATGGCATCAAAAAAGGCGAGCGCGTCGCTTCCGGTCTCGCGGGCGATGGCCGCGCCGAGACCCTCGGAGGTCAGCGGTCCAGTGGCGATGATCCAGTGTCCGTTGCTGGGAAGCTCTGTGATTTCATCATGTTGCACGGCGATCTTCGGGTGCTGCATGAGCCGTTCGGTCACCGATTGCGCGAAGGGGTCGCGGTCCACCGCGAGCGCGCCCCCGGCGGGCAGGCGGTGGCGGTCGGCCATCGCCATGACGAGGCCCCCGGCGGCGCGCATTTCCCAGTGCAGGAGTCCCACGGCGTTCTGTTCGTCATCATCGGAGCGGAAGGAATTGGAGCAAACCATTTCCGCCAGATCGCCGGTGCGATGCGCGAAGGTCTTGATTTTCGGGCGCATTTCGTGGATCACCACGTCCACGCCCATCTCTGCCGCCTGCCACGCGGCCTCGGCCCCGGCCATACCGCCGCCGACGATGTGCAGGGGTTCGCTCATTGCTTCCAATCCGGCGTGCGCTTTTGCAGGAAGGCGTTGATGCCCTCGTCGGTGTCGCGGTCGAGCATGTTTTCGACCATCACGGCCCCGGTATGGGCATAGGCATCATCGAGCCCCAATTCGATCTGTTCGTAGAAGGCGCGTTTGCCGATGCGCACCGCCGAGCCGAGCTTGGCGGCGACGGTTTCGGCGAGGGTCATTGTCTCAACCGCAAGGTTCGCGGGCTCAACCGACCGGTTGATGAGGCCAAGCTCCAGCGCGCGGTCGGTCTCGATGAATTGACCGGTGGTGACCATCTCGAACGCCTGCTTGCGGGGGATGTTGCGGGACAGCGCCACCATCGGGGTGGAGCAGAAAAGGCCGATATTGACGCCGTTGACACCAAAGCGCGTGCCGTGTGCCGCGACGGCCATGTCGCAGCTTGCGACAAGCTGGCACCCGGCGGCGGTGGCGATGCCGTGGGGGGCGGCGATGACCGGCTGGGGCAGGTTGCGGATCGCGGTCATCACGGCGGTGCAGCGCGAGAAGAGATCCGCGAAATAGGCGCGGCCATTATCCTCTGACTGGCGGGCGGCCTGCATTTCCTTGAGGTCGTGGCCCGCGCAGAATGCCTTGCCCGCGCCGGTGAGGGTGACCACGCGGATGCTGCGATCCTCGGCCAGCCGCTCGAATTCGGCCGAGAGCGCGGCGAGCATCGCGTCGGAGAGCGCGTTGAGGTTGCCGGGTGAATTCATCGTGAGGCGTGCGATTGCGCCGCTGTCGTCGCGTTCGAGAATTGCCATCTTGTCTCCCTTTCAGTGTTGTGCCCATTCTCGCACGAAACGGGGCAGGGAGGAAAGCATGACCGTCACGATGAGCGCCGGGGAACTGACCGAATTCATGGGGCGCGAATTTCCGCAGGTGGCGGAGGATTTCGTCATCGAGGAGGTCGGCGCGCGGCGCATCCGGGTGCGGCTGGCCGTGGGTGAGCGGCATTTGCGGCCCGGTGGCACGGTCTCGGGGCCGTCGATCTTTGCGCTGGCGGATGTGGCGGTGTATCTCGGGCTGCTGGCGATGATCGGGCCGGAGGCGCTGGCGGTGACGACGAATTGCTCGATCGATTTCATGCGCAAGCCCGCCGCGAACACCGATCTGATTGCCGAGTGCCGCCTGCTGAAGGTCGGTCGCGTGCTGGCGGTGGGGGAGGTGCTGATCTTTTCCGATGGCATGGATGAGCCGGTGGCGCGGGCGAGCCTGACCTATTCGGTGCCGCCGAGGCGCGACGGTGCATAAAGCTGATTTTCAATTCGATCTTTGCGCCTCGTCCCGCCTTGGCTAGTCTGGCCGTGGCAGGGGAGGAGAGCCGATGACCGAGACGCAGACACGGCCTTACGGCGTGCCGGAGATGGGCGAGGTGCGCTTTGCCATGCTGGGCGAGGCGCTGCGCCGCGGCTGGGCCGATATGCGGCGCGCGCCCGGTTATGGCGTGCTGTTCGCCGGGGTCTACGTGGCCGTGGGGCTGGCCATGGCGGGGATCACGTGGGCCACCGGCAAGAGCTATTGGCTGATCTTTGCCGCCGTCGGCTTTCCGCTGGTGGGGCCGTTCGCGGCGGTGGGGCTTTACGAGGTGAGCCACCGGCTGAACGAGGGGCGTCCGCTGAAGCTGGGCGACATCCTCGGGGTGATCGCCCATCAGCGGCGGCGGCAACTGCCGTCGATCTGTGTGATCGTCATCATGGTGTTTTTGTTCTGGTTTTTTCTGGCGCATATGATTTTTGCGCTGTTCATGGGCCTTTCGACGATGACCAACGTGTCGTCGTCGTTCGATATCTATTTCACGCGCGAGGGGCTTTCGATGCTGGTGGTGGGCAGCGGGGTGGGGCTTTGCTTTGCGCTGCTGATCTATGCGATCACGGTGATCTCGTTGCCGCTGCTCTTGGATCGCGAGGTGGATTTCGTGACCGCGATGCTGACGAGTTTTACGGTCGTGACGGAAAACCCGGTGCCGATGCTGGCCTGGGCGGCGCTGGTGGCGGGGCTGACCTTTGTGGCATTGGTGCCCGCGTTCCTCGGCCTGTTCATCGTGCTGCCGCTTCTGGGGCACGCGACGTGGCACCTCTACCGCTTGCTGTGCGAGGCGGGGGCGGCGAGCCCCGAGAGGTAGGTATCGACCGCGCGCGACAGCGTGGCGCGGGCGACGGGCGGATGGCTCAGACCGGCGGAATTGCGCAGGTAAAGCTCGACCACGCCGTGGCTGAGCGACCAGACATGCGCGGTGACCTCCTCGGCGTCACAGCCCAGACCATCGCAGGCCGCGTGCAGCAGGTCGCGCGCGCGGGTTGCGGCCTCGGCGAGGGCGGGGCGGCGGGCGAGGTCGATGCCGCTTTCGAACATCGCGATGTAGTGGCCGGGGTGGCGCTCGGCGAAGGCGAGATAGGCGCGCGCCATTGCCCGCACGCGCGGCGCGCCCGGCGTGTCGGCCACTTCCGAGAGCATCGCGGCGAAAAGCACGTAGCCCTGACGGGCGGTCTCGGCGATGAGATCGTCACGCCCGGCGAAATGGCGGTAGATGGCGGCGGGGGTGACGCCTGCCTGCCGTGCGGCCTGCGCCAGGGTAAAGCCCTGCGGCCCCTTTGCGACGATGAGCGTGAGCGTGGCCTCGATCAGGGCGTCGCGCAGGTTGCCGTGGTGGTAGCCGCGCTTAGCCATTCCAGAGGTCGGGGCCGCCGAGGATCGCCGGGTCGGGCGCGCCGATTACCGGGTGGTCCTTGCGCCCGTAGTCGATGGCCGAGAGCACATGCCGGATCGCCTCGATGCGGGCGCGGCGCTTGTCATCCGAGCGCACCACCGTCCACGGTGCGTCATCGGTATGGGTGCGCTCCAGCGTCTCGGCGATGGCGGCGGTGTAGTCGGGCCATTTGGCCAGCCCCTCCACGTCGATATCGCTCAGCTTCCATTGCTTGAGCGGATTTCTTTCGCGATCAAGGAAGCGGCGCAACTGTTCGGCGCGGCCCACGTTGAGCCAGAACTTGAAGAGGTGGATGCCCTCGTGCACCAGCATCCGCTCGAAATCGGGCGTCTGGGCAAAGAAATATTCGCGCTGTGCCTCGGTGCAGAAGCCGAAGACATGCTCGATCACGCCGCGGTTATACCAGCTTCGGTCATAGAACACGATCTCGCCGCCTGCGGGCAGGTGGTCGATGTAGCGCTGGAAATACCATTGCGTTGCCTCGGTATCCGATGGCTTGTGCAGGGCCACGAGGCGCGCGCCGCGCGGGTTGAGATTGGCGCGGAAGCGCGAGATCGTGCCGCCCTTGCCGGCGGCGTCGCGCCCCTCGAAGACGATGGCCACCCGTGCGCCGGTCTTGCGCGCCCAGTGCTGAAGCTTGACCAGCTCGATCTGCAAAAGGGCGAGATCGCGTTTGTAGGCCTTCCAAGCCATGCGTTCGGAATAGGGAAAGCCGGGGTCGAGCACGTCGCCCTTGTTGGCGCGGGCGATGGCGTCGCGCACATCGCGCGGCGCGTGCTCGTCGAGATAGGCGCTGATCGCGCCGTCAAAGGGCAGGTCCATGCCGGGGCCTCGTTATTCGGGCCTCCACTATGGCCATTCAATCCCGCGCGCGCAATCCGGCGCGGTCGCGCGCGCGGTGGATGGCGGCGATGACCGCCTCCGGTGCAACATGGTGCGGCATGTGGCCGATGCCGTCGAGGGCGGCGAGATGCGCGCCCGGCACCTGATCCGCGAGGGGGCGGGCGTGGATGGTGAGGCCGACGGTGGTGTCGGCGGTGCCGTGGACGATCTCGACCGGCACGGCGATTTCGGCGTAACGGGTGTGTAGCGCCTCGACCTCCGTCAGCAGGTTGGCGCGTTGCAGGGCATTTTCGCGCAAGGTCGCGCGGCGCAGGGTGAGCGCCGCGCCGACATGGGCGAGATAGCCCTCGGGCGGCTCTTGCGGCGCGAAAATCCCGGCGACGGCGTTCTCGACATAGCTGTCGGGGACGAAGGCGGTGAGCACCGGGGCCGCGAGGGGCCCAAGCACGGGGTGCGAGAGCACGCGGTAGAGCGGCGGCAGGGCGCTGTCCCACGGCTTGGCCGCCCCGGCCACGGAGACGAGAGCCGCGAGCGTATCGGGGCGCGTCACCGCCCAGGCGAGCGCCACGGCACCGCCATAGCTGTGGCCCAGCACGATGGGGCGGGTCGCGCCAAGCGTTGCGGCGGCGGATTGCAGGAGCGCGGCCTGCTCAGAGATCGAGGCGCCGCCCTCGCCGATGCGGTCCGTATAGCCGAGGCCGGGACGGTCGAGCACGATCACGCGGTAATGCTCTGCCAGGCGCGGGGCGAAATCAAAACTCATGTCGCGGGTGTTGCCCGAGGCCCCGTGGATGAGCACGAGGTCCGGCGCATCGCCCGCCTCGGGGCCCATCACCACGGCGTGGACAAGGCGGCCATCCACGGGGATGAATTGCCCCTCGGGCGGGACGGCGGCGACGGCGCGGGCCTCGTGGCCGCGCGCCTTCCACAGGGTGAGTGCGGCGAGCGCGGCGAGGACGATGAGCAGGAGGAGGGCGAGCTTCATCGCTCAGACTCTCAGGTCGATCGACTCGACCCCGATTCGCGCGGCATCATAGGGCGTTGTCTGGTAAATCTCCGAGATCCAGTTGCCGTAGAGCAGGTGCGCGTGGCTGCGCCAGCGGTTTTGCGGCGGGCGCGCGGGATCGTCGCCGGGGTAGTAGTTGCACGGCACGTTGATCGGCGTGCCGCTGGCGATATCGCGGTCGTATTCCTGTTTGAGCGTGTCGCTGTCATACTCGAAATGGTTGAAGATATAGAGCGCGCGGTGCCCGGTATCCTCGACGAGGCAGGGGCCGACGGCGTCGCTGTCGAGGAGGATCGTCAGCCCCTCCACCGCCTCGATCTCGGCGCGCTTCATCTCTGTCCAGCGGCTGACGGGGATCACGCAATCATCGGAAAATCCGCGCAGATAGGGCGAGGCGGGGGCCATGTTGCGGTGGCGGAAACAGCCAAAGGCCTTGGCGGGGAGCATATGCTTTTTCACCCCGTGGAAATGGTTGATCATCGCCATGCCGCCCCAGCACACGCCGAAGGTGGAATGGACATGGGTCTGCGTCCACTCGAACACGCGGCGCAACTCGTCCCAATAGGTGACGGCGTCGAAATCGAGATGCTCGATGGGCGCGCCGGTGATGATGAGGCCGTCATATTTGTCGCCCGAGGCCGCCACCTCGTCGAAGGGGCGGTAAAAGCTCTCCATATGCTCGGCGGCGGTGTTCTTGGTCTGGTGCTCGGACATGCGGATGAGGTCGAACTCGATCTGCAGGGGGGTGGCCCCGATGAGGCGGGCGAACTGCGTCTCGGTCTGGATTTTCTTCGGCATGAGGTTGAGCAGGCCGATGCGCAGCGGGCGGATGTCCTGCACCGCGGCCTGACCCGGGTCCATCACCATGACGCCCTCACGCTTGAGCACGGCGTGGGCGGGCAGGGTGGCGGGGATCTTGATGGGCATGGGCGGTCCTCGGGGATCAGTCTTCGCGGCGTGCGATGGCCTCGGCGATCAGCGCGTGAAAGCGGGCGGTATCGGTGGCCTGCGCCACCTCGTCGGCGCTTACGCGCACGCCCCATTTGGCCATTGCCTCGTAGCGCGGCTGGCGGTGGGCGAGGGCGCGGGCGTAGGTCTGGCGGATGAAGGCATCGGGATCAACTTCGTCCGGTTGGACGTTGTTTTCGCGCAGATATTCCGCCCAGACGCGATCCAGGAATTCGGGCTGATAGGCCATCGGCTTGGGCGCGCGGTCGAAGCGGCGGATCAATTCGGCGGTGTGGGCGTCGGACCCTTCGATATAGACCAGCAGGCAGTGTTGCGCGAGATCGAGCAGGATCGGGTCGGCGGGGTCGTCGCCATCGACCCATTCGCAGATCGACCCGCCGGTGTCGCAGACGAAATGCGGGTAGCCGTAGAGCCGCTCGGCGCGGTCGATGAAATAGCCGGTGTCGTGCAGCGCGTGAATTTCCGCCTGCCGGAACTGGTCCTGGCGGCGGCGATAGTCCTCGATGGGCATTCCGCCCTTGGCCGGGTCGCCGGGCTTGCCCAGATAGGTGGAGACCGGGGCGAGGTTGTGGAAGGTGATGTTGGAGCCGATATAGATCGAATCCGACAAGAGCAGATCGCGCAGGAACGGCACCTGCATGGCGTGCGCCTTGGCGTTGTCGACGATCAGTTCGCCCATGTAGCGGGTGCCGATGCGGTAATCTATCGAGTAGTGGAACCAGTCGCCCGCGTCGCGCAGCATCTGCGAGACATGGGTCTTGCCCAGCCCCGACATGCCGTAGAACAGCACCCGCTTGCGGGGCGCGGAGAGCCAGGCGTCTGGGGTGTCGTAGATCATGGGTGATGTCCCTTGGCGCGGTGGTGCCTTTACCTGCGGCGTTGCGGTGAAAATGGCAAGGCCCGGGCACGAAAAACCCCGCCCCGGTGAGGGGGCGGGGCGGGGTGTGTTGTTCCGAAGAAACTCAGAAACGTTTGCCTATCTTGAGTCCAAAGCCAAAGGCCTCGTTGCCGCTGAAATTGGCGACCGACGTGGTGGCGTTTTCAAGGTCGACATAGGAGAGCGCACCGGTAATGTCCCACGCTTCCGTCTCGTGGGTGACGGCCACAGTATAACTCAGATAGCCGTCTGTGCCCTCGAGGTTGCCGACCTGGTTGTTGGTCTGTTCCTCGTAGCCGAGGATGAACGCCCCGCTCCAGTTCTCGTTGACGCGGCGACCGATGCCGAGGCGGTAGGTGTAGATGTCATCGGTGCCGAAGGCGATGGGCGTGGTTGCGGGTGGCGCAAGGGGCGAAAAACTGAAAAAGTCCTGGGGTGCCACCTGGAACTCGGACCATTCGCGCCAGCGCACCGAGCCGAAGAGAAGCGTATCTGCGGCAATGCCGGATTGCGCGTGAAGCGTCAGCGACCTGGGAAGCTCGACCTCGAACGGCGATCCGGTGGTATCCCTGAAATCGTGCTCGGTCTCGGACTCGTAGGTGAGGGCGACACGCAACGCGATATCCGGGATTTCATAAGCCGCACCAAGCATGTAGCCGACCTGAAAATCCTTGTTCACGGCGAGGGAGTAGGTCCCCACGGCCAGGGGATTCGGCGGCGTCGTTGGTCCGCCAGTGGTTGGCGAAAAAACTTCGAGGCTACCGCTCAGGCCAACGTAGCTCAGACCACCATAGATGCTGAACCGGTCGGTCGCCTTGTATTTCGCCATGCCGGTGTAGCGGACCGAGTCGACCGAGGCATGGGACGTGCCGAAAAACGCGCCGCCGCCAAAGAAATCGGGGCCTTGATAGGTCACGTCCGCGCCCACCGGCTCGTCGATCACGAACGCGAGCGCGACACGGTCGTTGAGCTGATGCTTGTAGCCGAGCGCGTAATTCTGATACCTGTCCTGAATGTCGCCGGTGGGCGCGCCCGGCCGACCGGGGCGCGCGACGCCGCTGACATCGGGATCGACCGACGTGACGCTGAACTCAACGTAATTCTGTCCCTCCTCGAACAGTATCTGCGACGGGTCTCCCCGCCGTTCGATCCCGGCGGCAAAGGCCGGGGCCGATGCCGTGGCCAGCAGCGTCATCGCGATCACGTTTTTCTTCATTGTCCCTCTCCTCCTCAGTGAGTGGCGGTCACACTACCGTGACGTGTTTCCCGGTCAATCTTTGACGCGGCGTCACGAATGCACAGGGATTGGGCGGTGGCAGGCAGGACACAGTTTTTGCGGGCAACATACGGGAATCAGTCACGTTTTCGTGTCTCGACCCAGAGATTGAGGTAATTCGCCCCGAAAATGACGCCCGCGCCGAGCAGCACCAGCGCGTCGATGCCCTCGCCATAGACCATGAGGCCGATCACCGCGATCAGCGGCAGGCGCAGGAAATCCACCGGCGTGACCACGGTGGCGGGCGCGATGGAGAGCGCGGTGGTCAGGCACACATGCGCCATCAGCCCGGCGCAGCCGATGACGATCAGCCACGGGAGCGAGGCGGGCGAGGGCAGGGCGATATCGCCGTCGAGCCCGGCGCAAACGAGGCCGAAGACGATCTGCGTGCCGGTCATCCAGAACAGGATGCAGGTGAGCGTTTCCGTGCGGGTGAGCCGCTTGGTGGCGAGGATGGAGCCGGCGAATCCGATGGCGGCGGCGGCGGCGGCGATTGTGCCTGCGTTGAGCGTCTCGGGCGACGGGCGCGCGACGATGAGGATGCCGGTGAAGCCGATGAGGGCTGCGAGCGCGCGCACCCGCGTCATCCGCTCGCCGAGGATCAGCGGCGACAGCACCAGCACCCAGAGCGGCGCGGTGAATTCGAGCGCGAAGACCTGCGCCAGCGGGATCATGGTGATGGCGTAGAACCACAGGTTCTGCCCGGTGAAATGGCTGATGTTGCGCACGAGGTGCAGGCCGGGCGCGCGGGTGGTGATGGAGCGCGCGTGGCCGGTGATGCGGGCGACGGCGAGCACGAGGATGAAGCCGACGATGCTGCGATACATCATGATCTCGAAGGTATCGAGCTCGAAGCTGACCGCGCGTCCCGCCACCGCCATCGAGGAAAACGACAGCACCGCCCCCAGCATCCACAGCGCCGCGCGCAGGACGGCGGCGGGATCGGTGGAGGGCGGGGCGGGGGCGAGGGTCATTCAGAGCCGCGCCGCCAATGATCAGCATGGTGATCGGCGGGCATGGTGGCTACGTTGTCGCGGTCGAGCGGGATGCGGCAGGAGCGCGCCGGTCGCCGCCCCCGATCGGGCAGTGCGACCGCGGCGCAGGTCGGTGAAGCGTTCGGACACGCGCGATCTGCTATCACGTGGCGCATTATGTGCCCCTTCAATTATCTTGCCTCTCAGCTCAGGCGTCATATCCCAGAAGCCGGCATTCGTTGCGGCAGTCTTGCTCGATACGGTGTTCGACGGAAGCCGGGACCATCGATGACTGCCCTTGGACACGAATTCCAATCGTAGCCGGACTGCGCTTGCGAGCGCTGGCCTCTTGGCGACGCATTGCATTGCGTGAAGACGCCTCGACCGCCTGCGTGATCACCTCATCCTCGATATGCCATCCGAAATTGCGGGCAAGCGTGCGCAGCTCTTCGCCCGTATCCTCAAGCAAATCCTCGTAGCGCACGAGGTGGAGGAACCGGTTTCCGACATTGACATGGGTGGCAAGTCAGGAATTCGACATGTTGACTTCCATGCCTCGAGCCTCGAAGCCACGGATGCATGGCAGCAACGCCTCAAGGCCGTCCTGATTGAAGGATAGAGCCCGGTCATGTAGCGATGGTAGCTATCAGCGTCACGTCGTCGGTGGATGGCGAACGACACAGATCACATGGGCCGATCTCGGGGTCGATAACGGCTAGTGCGACTTGGACAAAGCGCACCGGCGCCGCGAGCCGAATCTCGTCGGGCGAGTCGCGTTGCGGGTCGGAACGTCAGAGGTCGGGAATCGTAGGAGCGCACTCGAGGAAACACGTCCGCGCTAATGCCGCTGAACCCGCATGTGGTGTTCGCGAGCGCCGCGTGCTCGGCGGAGAAGCAGTGTCAGCCAGGCTGGATGCGCGGATTTCGGTAAATGGTCGACAAGAATCGTGGAAGTCGTTGCGCTATGTTGCCGTCGCGGCCAGGCGTCTTCGGTCGAGCGACCGCGCTCGATGTCGTCGAAAACGAGCGGAGCATTGTCGGAACAATCTCCGATCTTCCACGTGCAGGGCCTTTTGCGGCCAAGAAGATATAGAGCATCCGTCACTCCCACTCGATCGTGCCCGGCGGCTTGGAGGTCACGTCATAGGTGACGCGGTTGATGCCCTTGACCTCGTTGATGATGCGCGTTGCCGTCTCGCCGAGGAAATCGTGTGAAAACGGGTAGGTATCGGCGGTCATCCCGTCAACGGATGTGACCGCGCGCAGGGCGCAGGCGAAATCGTAGCTCCGTGTGTCGCCCATCACGCCGACGGTGCGCACCGGCAGGATGGCGACGAAGGCCTGCCATATCTCGTCGTAAAGGCCGTGCTTGCGGATCTGGTCGATGAAGACCGCGTCGGCCTTGCGCAATATCTCCAGCTTTTCGCGGGTGATCTCGCCGGGGCAGCGGATGGCGAGGCCGGGGCCGGGGAAGGGGTGGCGGCCGATGAAATGGTCCGGCAGGCCAAGCTCGCGGCCTAAGCGCGCGCACCTCGTCCTTGAAGAGCGCGCGCAGGGGCTCCACCAGTTTCAGCCCCATCTTTTCCGGCAGGCCACCGACGTTGTGGTGTGACTTGATCGTGACGGACGGCCCGCCCGAAAAGCTGACGCTCTCGATCACGTCGGGGTAGAGCGTGCCTTGGGCGAGGAAGTCCGCGCCGTCGATTTCGTTCGCGTGTTTCTGGAACACGTCGATGAACAGCCGTCCGATGATCTTTCTCTTTTGTTCCGGGTCACTTACGCCGTCAAGCTCACCCAGGAACAGCTCGGATTCGTCGGCGTGGATCAGCGGGATGTTGTAATGGTCGCGGAACATGGCCACCACCTCTTCGGCCTCGTTCTGCCGCAGGAGGCCGTGATCGACGAAGACGCAGGTCAGTTGATCGCCTATCGCCTCGTGGATGAGAACGGCAGCGACCGAGGAATCGACGCCGCCCGAAAGCCCGCAGATCACGCGCTTGTCGCCGACCTGTTCGCGGATCTTGGCAATCGCCTCTTCGCGGTAGGCCCCCATCGTCCAGTCGCCGGCAAAGCCCGCGAGCTTCACGAAATTCTCGTAGAGGCGTTTGCCGTCGGGCGTGTGGTGCACCTCGGGGTGGAACTGCACGGCATAGAACCGGCGCGCGCGGTCGGCGGTGATGGCGAAGGGCGCACCGGGCGAGGTGCCCAGAACCTCGAAACCGGGCGCGATTTCAGAGACATGGTCGCCGTGGCTCATCCAGACCTGCGCGCGCCCGGCCCCGTCGGCGAACCAGCCCTCGATCAGCTCGCTTTGCAGCCCCGTGGGGGTGACCCAGGCGCGGCCGAATTCGGCGGTGGCGGTCTCGCCCGCCTCCACGCGGCCACCCAGATCCTGCATCATCACCTGCTGGCCATAGCAGATGCCGAGGATCGGCACGCCGAGATCGTAGACCGCGCGCGGCGGGCGGGGCGAGCCGTCACGCGTGACGCTATCGGGGCCGCCGGAGAAGATTACCGCGCGCGGGCGCATCTCTTCGAGCAGCGCCTCGGTCACGGCCTGGTAGGGGTGGATTTCGCTGTAGACGTTCAATTCGCGCAGGCGACGCGCGATAAGCTGCGTCACCTGGCTGCCGAAGTCGATGATCAGGAGGCGGTCGTGGATGGGCTGGCTCATGGCCCCGCCTGATAGAGCGCGCCCGTGATCTGCGCAAGAGGATGTGTGGCTACCAGCGGTAGCTGAGGCCGGTGGCGATCTCGTTCTGGTGCATCCTGATACGCACCCGCTGTGGCACGCCGGTGAGCGCCGGGTTGACGCCCGAGAAGCTGTTGGAGAATGCGTGGGTATAGGAGAAGGTGGCCGACCAGCGGTCGTTGATGGCATAGCTCGCCCCGGTCGAGAGGTGCCATTGCGGCGTGGCGGGGGAGAGTGTGTTGATGACCACGTCGCCAGTGTTGGAGATGAAGTCGGTGGAATAGCTGACGCCGCCGCGCAGGGTGAGCCGGTCGGATTTGCGCCAGATGGCTGCGAGGCGCCACACGTCCACGTCCTGCCAGCCGAAGCCGACGCCGTTCGACGCGCCAAGCGGCCCGCCCGGCGGGGCGCTGGTATTGGCGATGGCGTTGATGTCGCCGTAGAAAATGCGCTGGTATTCGCCCGTGATGGTCCAGTCGGGGGCGGCGTTGGGGGTGAAGGCCGCGCCGAGGGTGAGCATGGCGGGCACGTCGAAATCGCCGCCCCCGGCGAAGAGGCCGCGATATTTCGAGAAGGACGACATCTGGATGCGGCTGCGAAACGCCGCGCCGAGCGTCCATTCGGGGCTTGCGTCATACATGAGGCCGAGGTTGACGCCGAACCCGGTGGACCAGTCATGCCCGCGATTGGTGACGTTGCCGGGGCTGAGCGACAGGCCGGAGAACCCTTGTAGGCCCTCCGCCTTGAACCGCTGCACCGCGAGGATGGGCGAGAGGCCGAGGGTGAGCCGGTCGCTGACGTGCCGGGCGTAATTGAGGGTAAAGAAAGCCTGTTCGAGGTTGACCCCCACCTGCGGCGAGGCGGTGCCCGGCGGCGGCACGAAATTGGCGAAGAAATTGCTGTCGAACTCGGTGTTCATGCCGCCATTGGCAAAGACAAAGAGACCGAGCGACGAGCGGTCATCGAGCTGCCAGTTGGCACCGCCGCAGGGGATGAAGAACACGTCGTTGCGGCTGGTGAACTTGCCCGGGGTGAGCGGGCCGCCGGGGCTGATGGTGACATCGCGGTCGGGCGCGAAGGTGGTCAGGCAAAAGCCCGCGGCATTGCCCACGCGGACGCCGGTTGCGGGGTTCTGCGCCATGCCGAGAACACCGGTGGGCACCGCCACGCCCGCGCCCGCCATGCCCTTGGACTGCCCGCCATAGCCATTGGCGAAATAGCCGTTGGTGGCCGATGCCGGCGATGCCAGCAAACACGCGCCCGCGATGGCGCAAACCCTGGCCCAAGGGGCGAAACGCGTCTTCATGTCCCTCATCCTCCCGGTGTCGGCGCGGTTGACCCGCGATCATCAAAGCCAAGAGACTATTGTGACGCCCGGTCGCAGGGCAATGAAAAACCGACTCCCCGAGTCACCTAATGGCTTTGATGAATGTAATTCTGCATTCACTTTTCCGTGTGGTGCACCGAAGATCGTCATTCACGGCGCTGCGGCGGCGCGCCCATGTCGCTTTTCCCCCCAACGCGCCGCTATACGCCACCGGGACGCGGGGGCGACGCGTTAAAACCGTTGGAAACCCTCGCATTTTGCGGGGATCACAGGTTTCCGACCGGTCTCGAAGAAAAGGGGGCACTCATGGCAGAAGCAGCAGCGCGCAGCAGGCGGGCACGGGGCGGCGGCGGGGCTGCGCGGCGGGCCGAGCGCACCGCCGTGAGCGTCGAGACGGCGCGCTATATCGAGCGCAACATCCCGAATTTCGAGGTGCTGACCGAAGAGGCGCTCGAGATCATCGAGGCGAATGCCGAGACGATTCTCGAAGAGATCGGCGTCAATTTCGTGCAAAGCCCCGCGCGCGCTGGAGCGCTGGCGGCAGGCGGGCGCGGATGTGCAGGGCGAGCGGGTGCATATCCCGCGCGGCCTCGCGCGCAAGCTCATCGCCACCGCGCCGTCGCAATTCACCCAACACGCGCGCAACCCCGCCCGCAATGTCGAGATCGGCGGGCGCAACCTCGTGCTCGCGCCGGTCTATGGCCCGCCCTTCGTGCATGACATGGAGGGCGGCCGCCGATATGCGACGCTGGAGGATTTCCGCAATTTCGTGCGGCTGGGTTATATGTCGAAATGGCTGCACCATTCGGGTGGCACGGTGTGCGAGCCGACGGACATCCCCGTCAACAAGCGCCATCTCGACATGCTGCTGGCGCATATGACGCTGTCGGACAAGCCGTTCATGGGCTCGGTGACCGAGCCAAGCCGCGCGCAGGACAGCGTGGATATGGCCGGCATCCTCTTTGGCGAGGAGTTCGTGCAGTCCAACACGGTGATGACCTCGCTGATCAACGTCAACTCGCCGATGACCTTCGACGACGTGATGATGGGCGTCGCTCGAGGTCTATGCCGCCAACAACCAGGCCTGCATCGTGTCGCCTTTCATCGTGGGCGGCGCGATGGCGCCGGTTTCCGTGGCGGGCACGCTGACGCAGGTTCTGGCAGAGTTGATGGCGGGCATTGGCTATTCGCAGCTCGTCAGTCCCGGTGCGCCGGTGATCGCGGGGGCGTTCGTCACCTCCATCGACATGAACAGCGGCGCGCCTACGTTCGGGACGCCCGAGGCCGCCCATATCACCTATGGCGCGGGGCAACTGGCGCGGCGGCTGGGGCTGCCCTACCGCTCGGCGGGGTCGTTCAACGGCTCCAAGCTGCCGGACGCGCAGGCCGCCTACGAGACCGCCAACAGCCTCAACGTGGGGCTGCTGGCGGGCGTCAACTTCATGCTGCATTCCTGCGGCTGGCTGGAGGGGGGACTCGTCGCCTCGTTCGAGAAATTCGTGATGGATGCCGATCAGCTTGGCGCGCTGCACCATATCGCGCGCGGGGTCGAGATCGACGAGAACGCGCAGGCGATGGACGCGCTGCGCGAGGTGGGGCCGGGGGGGCATTACCTTGGCTGCGCGCACACGCAGGCCAATTTCAAGACCGCGTTCTGGCGCTCGGACCTGTTCGATTACAAGCCCTACGAGACCTGGTCCGAGGAGGGCGGGCGCGATACCGCGACGCTGGCCAATGCGCGGGTCAAGAAGCTGTTGGCCGATTACCAGCAGCCCGCGCTCGACCCTGCGACAAACGAGGCGCTCACGGCCTACGTGGCCACGCGCAAGGAGGCGATGCCCGACGCGTTTTCCTGAACGGGCGATGTGGCGGCGCGCGGCTCTGCATCCAGGAGCTGCGCCTCGCCCATCACCGCGATGAGCAGGGCGACGTGATCGGCGGCACGGTAATTGATCGCACCCGCGCGGCGCGCGGCGTCCTGCGCCGCCTCGGCCTCGATCAGCCGGGCCAATGCAGCGCGCACCGGTGGCACCGGCCCGGCACCCAGAAGCCGCGGCAAGGCCGCGCCGCGCTTGTAGCCTGACGCGCCCAGCCGCGCGGCGCGCACCAGCAGCGGCGGACGGCGCAGACGGGCCAGCGCCTGATGAATGTCGGGCTGAATATCCTGCATCGAACGAACTCCCTTTTGCGATCATGCGCGGCAAGCGTTGCATGACCCGGCGGGGTGTTGCGCGGCGCGCGGGTTCAGCGTTCGGCGGGAACAGGGATTGTTCATGATTTGGCAACAAAGGTTTAATTTCTGGAAACAGTTAACGAACCGGTAATCATTGCACGCCTGAAGTTGAGCGGACCATGTGGATAAGCCTGTGGACAACTTGTCCCGCTGCCTGGGCAGGACCGCAGGCCGAAAATCGGGGAACCGCGCGATGCCAGAGCAGCTTTTGACCAAACCCACCATGCCGAAGGTGCCGTCCTGGGTGCCCGAGGCCGCGGTTCATTATCTCGCGCATATCGAAAGCGGCGCGTCGATCCGGGCGTTGGCGCGGCGGTCGGGGCGGCACGCCTCGACCGTGCTGCGCCAGATCCGGGCGTTCGAGACGCGGCGCGACGATCTGCTCGTGGATGATGCGCTGCGGCGGCTGGGCGATCTCGTCGGTCATGCAATGACACCCGGTTCCCCAAGCCTGGAGACCCGCATGAGCCGCACACCTTCCCCCCCGACAGACGATCCCGCCACGCTGAGCAACGCGCGGCTGCGGCGCGAGGCGCGGCGCGTGCTGCGCAGGCTGTGCGAGACCGGCGCGCGGCTTGCCGTGGCCGCCGAGATGGACAAGGCCGTGGTGGTGCGCGACACCGGCACGGGGATGCCCACGCGCACCGCCGTGGTCGAGCGCGAGGTGGCCGAGGCGCTGGCGCTCAAGGCCTGGATCGCCTGCGACAACCCCGGGCGCATCTCGCGCTATCACATTACCGCCGGGGGCGCGCAGCGCTCGGAGCCATGCTCGCCGAAGAGGAGAACGCCGCCTCGGGCCTGCGCGAGGCGGTGGTGCTCGACGGGGCGGAGGCAGGGGGCGATCCCGCCTCGGGCACGGATCAGACACGCTTTGCCCCCGGCGACACGCCGCTCGCAGCGCTGGCGCGGCGGCGTGACAAGGACGGCAAGCGGTTTCTTGACGCGGGTCTCGTCTCGGCGGGCGAGCGGTTGCGCGAGGATTTCGAGTTGGCGCAGATGGCCCCGCGCATGGCGCAGAACTGGGAGCATTTCCTCGGCCATGTCGATGAGGGCGGCGGCGCACCGGAGGTGCAGGGATACGGGGCCGAGGCGGCCCGCGCACGGCTCATTAGCGCGCTGCGCGAGCTTGGCCCCGGCCTTGGCGATGTGGCGCTGCGCTGTTGCTGCTATCTGCAGGGGCTGGAGACGGCGGAAAAGAAGATGGGCTGGTCGGCGCGGTCGGGCAAGATCGTGTTGCGCATCGCGCTTCACCGGCTCAAGCGGCATTACGAGCGGCTTGGCGCGCAGGCAGGGATGATCGGCTGAACGGGCGCGCGGGGCAGGGGGCTTGCGCCGGGCCACCGGGGGGCTACTCTCGCCGACATGAACATAACCCTGCGTCAGCTCCGCTACTTCCGCGCGCTCGCCGAGCAACGCAATTTCGGGCGCGCGGCGGCGGCGATGAACATCTCGCAACCCGCGCTCTCGGTGCAGATCCGCGAACTGGAAGCGGCGCTTGGCGGGCGCGTTGTCGAGCGTCGCGCCCGCGATGTCGCGCTGACACCTTTCGGGCGGCGCGCGCTGCACCATGCCGGGCGCGTGCTCGACGAGATGCAGGCGCTTGCCGAGGCGGCGCGCTGGCAGGAGGGGTTGTCGGGCGAGCTGGCGCTGGGGATCATCCCGACCATCGCGCCCTATATCCTGCCCGGCGCGCTCGCGGCGCTGCGCGCGCGCGATATCGCGCTTGACGTGCGGGTGCGCGAGGCGCGCACCGACGAGCTGGCGAATGACCTGCGCGCGGGACGCATCGACGCCGCGCTGATGGCGCTGCCGCTGCCCTGTGACGATCTCGAGGCGGCGGAGCTGTTCGAGGATCGGTTCCTGCTCGCGGGCAGCGCCGCGCGGCTCGATGCGCTGAACGCGGCGGGCGTGGCGCCCGATCCCACCGCGCTGGGGCAGAGCCCGCTGCTTTTGCTGGAGGACGGGCATTGCCTGACCGATCAGGCGCTGGAGGTCTGCGGGCGGGGCAGGGGGCACGCGCAGATCGACACCGGGGCCTCGTCGCTGGGCACGCTGTCGCGGCTGGTGGCGGCGGGGTTCGGCCTGACGCTGATGCCCGAGATCGCCGCGCCGACCGAGGCGCGCGCCGCACCGGGGCTGGTGCTGCGCCGGTTCAGGGCACCCGAGCCTGCGCGCCGCGTGGCGCTGGTGCGCCGCCGTGGCGCGGGAGAGGCGCAATGGTTCGATGATCTGGCACAGGTGCTGCGCGACGCGGGCGAGACGCTTGTGGCGACGGCCCGCGCCGATGGGGGCGCGGGCCGGTGAACACCAGACCACTCGTTAAAAGGGGATGGCACCCTTGACACACGCGCATACCGGCACACGGTGATGCACCACTGGAACTCACCATCGCTCTGGCTTATAATATAAAACCGTTACCAAATCATTCGCGGGGAAATATCGTGCGCGATCTCAAGCTACCCGACCAGCGCCACCCCGAAAAGGCGCGCCGCCCTGACACTGCCCAGCCGAAAAAGCCCGACTGGATTCGCGTGAAGGCCCCCTCGGGAAAGGGCTATACCCAGACCCGCAACATCATGCGCGAGCACAAGCTGGTGACGGTCTGCGAGGAGGCGGGATGCCCCAATGCCGGCGAATGCTGGTCCCAGGGGCACGCCACGATGATGATCATGGGCGAGATTTGCACCCGTGGCTGCACCTTCTGCAACGTGGCCACAGGCAAGCCGCAGACGCTCGACGTGTTCGAGCCGGGGCGCGTTGCTGATGCGGTGCAGAAACTCGGCCTCAACCACGTGGTGGTGACGAGCGTGGATCGCGATGACCTCGAGGATGGCGGGGCCGAGCATTTCGCCCAGACCATCCGCGCCATCCGCCACCGCAGCCCCGGCACCACGATCGAGATCCTGACGCCCGATTTCCTGCATTGCGCGCCGGGCGTTCTGGAAACCGTGGTCGCGGCGAAACCGGACGTGTTCAACCACAACCTCGAGACGGTGCCCGGCCTCTATCCCGGCGTGCGCCCCGGCGCGCGGTATTTCCACAGCCTGCGGCTGTTGCAGCGGGTCAAGGAGCTTGACCCGACGATGTTCACCAAGTCGGGGATCATGGTGGGCCTCGGCGAGGATCGCGCCGCGGTGCACCAGGTGATGGATGACATGCGCGCGGCGGATGTCGATTTCCTGACCATCGGGCAATATCTGCAACCCACGCCCAAGCACCACGCGGTGGCGCGGTTCATCCACCCGGATGAATTCGCCGCCTATGAAAAGGCCGCCTATGGCAAGGGCTTTCTGATGGTTTCGGCCACGCCGCTCACGCGGTCGAGCTATCACGCCGGCGACGATTTCGCGCGGCTGCGCGAGGCGCGGCAGGCGCGGCTCGCCTGAGCGGGGCGGTCAGGGCGGTCAGGCGCGGCGGTGCCGCTTGCCCGCGTCCTCCGGCGCGCGATCCGGCGGATAGACGCAGCCCCGCCGAGATCACCAGCTTGGCCGCGTCCTCGATCGACATATCCAGTTCGATCACGTCCTCGCGCGGAAAGAACAGCATGAATCCCGAGGTGGGGTTGGGCGTGGTCGGGACGAACACGCTCAAGAGGTCGCTGCCGGTTTCGGCCTTGGCGTTGATCTCGCCGCGCGCCTCGGTCGAGATGAAGCCGATGGCCCAGACATCCTTGCGCGGATATTGCACGAGGCACGCCTTCTCGAAGCTGCGCTCGGACTGTGCGAACACCGTCTCGGCGATCTGTTTCACCCCTGAATAGATCGAGCGCACCACCGGCATCCGGTTGACCAGCGATTCGGCAAAGAGGATGAGCGAGCGCCCGATCAGCCCCTTGGCGACCCAGCCCACGACGATGGTGAAGATCAGAAAGATGATGACGCCGACGCCGCGCAGGTTGATGCCGATATACTTCTCGGGCTGAAAACCCGCAGGAATGAGCGGCAGCACCATGCCGTCGACCCAGCCCGCGACCGTCCAGATGAGCCACAGCGTGAGGCCCACCGGCGCGATCACCACGATGCCCGTGAGAAAGCTTGCCCTGAGGCCCGAAAGACGCCGCGGTTTCTTCGGCTCGGGCTGCAATTCGTCGAAGGGCGTGTTCATCGTGCGATCCCTGTTTGCGCCACCGCCGTTATCTAGCCACGTAGCACCGGCGCGACAATGGCTCAATCCGCATTCCGGCGGGGGTTGCGCCCGCCTGATACCGGGGCTATACGCGCGACACTGAAATCCCGCAGGCACGGGCGGGCCAGCCGGGGGAGACATCCCCGCTGGTCCACCGGTTGAAGCGTCCGCTTCTCTCCCCGTGCCGAGGCGCAAACCGGAAAAGGAAACCGATCATGGCTCTTCCCGAGTTCAATCTGCGACAGCTTCTGGAAGCTGGCGTTCACTTCGGCCACCAGACGCAGCGCTGGAATCCCCGCATGGGCGAGTTTATCTATGGCGCGCGCAACGGCATCCACATCATCGACCTGACGCAGACCGTGCCGATGCTCGACGCGGCGCTCAATGTGATCCGCGAAACCGTGGCCAAGAACGGCCGCGTTCTGTTTGTCGGCACCAAGCGGCAGGCGGCGCAGCCCATCGCCGAGGCGGCCGAGAAATGCGCGCAATACTACATGAACCACCGCTGGCTCGGCGGCACGCTGACCAACTGGCAGACGGTTTCGAAATCCATCCAGCGCCTGCGCGAGATCGACGAGATCCTCGAGGCCGGCGGCGAGGGCCTGACCAAGAAGGAGCGCCTCGGGATCGAGCGCGACCAGACCAAGCTTCAGGCGAGCCTTGGCGGCATCCGGGAAATGGGTGGCGTGCCCGACCTGCTGTTCGTCATCGACGTCAAGAAAGAGGCGCTCGCGGTGTCGGAGGCCAACAAGCTGGGCATCCCGGTCGTGGCCGTTGTCGATACCAACTGCCCGCCCGACAACATCGACTACGTCATCCCCGGCAACGATGACGCCGCCCGCGCCATCGCGCTTTACTGCGATCTGGTGAGCCGTGCCGCGCTCGACGGCATGTCGGCACAGCTTGGGGCGGCCGGTGTCGATGTGGGCGCGCTCGAATCCGCGCCGGTCGAAGAGGTCATTGCCGAGACGACCGAGAAGAGCGCCGAGAACACCGGCGCCTGAGACGTCATGAAACCGTCACGGGGGCAGGGCATTCCCGCCCCCGACGACCCGCATATATTTGAGGAGAGCCGAGAGATGGCGATCACTGCTGCAATGGTGAAGGAACTGCGCGACAGCACGGGCGCAGGCATGATGGACGCGAAGAAGGCGCTGACAGAAACGGATGGCGACATGGACGCCGCCACCGACTGGCTGCGCACCAAGGGCCTGTCCAAGGCGGCCAAGAAATCCGGGCGCACCGCCGCCGAGGGGCTTGTCGCGCGTCCGCGTCGAGGGCGGTCGCGGTGTCGCGGTCGAGGTCAACTCCGAGACCGATTTCGTCGCCAAGAACGCCGAGTTCCAGGAGATGGTGGCGAACATCGCCGGGGCCGCGCTTGACGTGGCCGACGTGGACGCGCTCGCCGCCGCCGACCTGGGCGGCAAGAGCGTGGCCGACACGCTGACCGACAAGATCGCCAAGATCGGCGAGAACATGTCGCTGCGCCGCATGACCCGGATCGAGGGGGGCGGTGTGGTCTCTTATGTCCACAACGCCGCCGCCGACGGCATGGGCAAGATCGGTGTTCTGGTGGCGTTCGACGGCGACGAGGGCTTTGCCCGGCAGGTGGCGATGCACATCGCCGCGTCCAACCCCGCAGCGCTTGACGAGGCCGCGCTTGATCCGGCGATCGTCGACAAGGAGCGGCAGGTCCAGATCGACATCGCGCGCGAATCGGGCAAGCCCGAGGCGGTGATCGAGAAGATGATCGTAGGCCGGATGAAGAAATTCATCGCCGAATCGACGCTCATGGGGCAGGCCTTTGTCATGAATCCCGACCTGACGGTCGAGGCCGCTGCCAAGGAAGCCGGGACAGCGATCACCGGGTTCGTGCGCCTCGAGGTGGGCGAGGGGATCGAGAAGAAGCAGGAAGATTTCGCCGCCGAGGTGGCCAAGGCCGCGCAGGGCTGAATTCGCTCTCATTCTAAAGCGTTCAAGGCCCCCGGAACCGGGGGCCTTTTTCGTGTTTACCGTCCTGTCGGGCCAGCCTGGAAAAGCGGCGGTGCGCCCGGGGACGCACCGCCTTGACCGGTCGCAATTGGGGATGAACGACGGTCAAACCGAACCGGCTGCCAACACCGAAAAATAGGTGCCGACAGCCGGACACCGGCGGAGCCGGAGGAAAACCGACCCCCCGAAAACGACTGGGATGGGCCTGCTTTCGCGATGTTCCAAGCCAAAAAAGGCCACCACTCACGGAACCCGCCTGTTGTGCGGCTTTACCCGGCGTAAGAAAAGTAAGGGTTTCCTTACCGTTCAGATAACATGTTGATATGAAACAATTTTCAAATTCATCTTCGGTTGAGGGTAAATATCTGGTTCTGAAACGCGGCTTTGAGGATCGCCTGCGCCGTCGTCTCTACCGACAGCGCCCGGCGCGCCAGCCGCAGGTGCTTTTCCACCGTGGCGGGCGTCAGCCCCATCAAGAGCGCGATATCCTGCACCGTCTTGCCGTCGCCGACCCAATCCAGAACCTCGCGCTGCCGGTCGGTGAGCGGGCGGCGGGGCGAATCGTAGGGCAGGCACATGATGCAGCGATGCACCACGTTGTTGAGCGCGAAGATCGTCGCCCCGTCGCGCTGCCAGCGCGCATCCACCTCGGCCTGCGTCATGCCCTCGCGCGCCGTCAGCGCGATCGCCGCCTTCATGCGCGGGCGCAGCGAGCGAAAGCTGATCGAGTAGCCCGCCGTGACCCCGTGCTTGCGGTTGAAGGCGAGGACCTTGCGCTCCTCGGGGGTGAAATCGTCGGCCTCAAAGCGCGCATCGAGCACCGACCACGAGCACGCCCCGTCATTTTCAAGCGACCAGCGCACCATCGGCGCGTGGAAATAGAGCCCGTCATTGACGTAGGTCTCGGTATAGTCGGGCGCGTGGTTGGTCAGAACGACGAAATCCTCGGGACAGCCCAGCGAAGTGGCGGTGCGGAACTGCGTCGCGCCATAGATCAGCCGGTCGAACCCGTAGCCCGCCATGACCCGCGTGTGAATGTCCCACAGCTCTTCCATCGTGGTCGCGTCGAGCAGACGGTTGAGGACCGCCGGGTCGATCATCCACGGCGCTCCAGGTGGCCGCGCATCGCGTCGATGGCCAGCACGTAACCGTGCGAGCCAAAGCCGCAGATCACGCCAAGCGCCACGCGCGCGATGTAGGAGCGGTGGCGGAACGCCTCACGCGCGTGGATATTCGACAGGTGCAGCTCGATGGCGGGCAGTTCGACGGAACTCAGCGCATCCATCAGCGCGACGGAGGTGTGGGTATAGGCCCCGGCGTTGAGGATGATCCCGTCGTGATGCCCGCGCGCGGCGTGGATGGCATCGACGAGCGCGCCTTCGTGATTGCTCTGCATGAAATCGAGCGCCAGTCCTTGTGCCTCGGCATGAGCGCGGCACATGGCTTCGATATCGGCGAGGGTCTCGTGGCCATAGACCTCGGGCTGCCGCGTGCCGAGCAGGTTGAGGTTGGGGCCGTTCAGGATCAGAATGGATGCCATGCGATGTCTCCTCGGTGATCCTTGATAAACCGGGGGGGCGCGGTCTGTCGAGGGTGCGATTCAATCTGAACTATGGCGTTCAAATATATGATTTCAGGCTGAAATCACATGTCGGTAAAGCGTCGGTATTCTGTCGGTATGGGTGTGGTAAGATGTTACTTAACATAATACTGATTATGCGCGCTTTGTGTGTCATGCCGGAGGGGCGTGTGCGTCGCCCCTCCGCGTCAGCGATAGCTGCGTCCGGTGATGATCTGCATTCGCTGATCCGGGCATGTGTAATGCGCGCGCAATGGATCGCGGCACGGTGCCTCGATCACCCGCAGCGCCAGCCACGCGCCAAGCGCGGCGAATAGCGCACCGCCGAGCGCCTGACCGATGAGCACGCCCTCGGCCCCGAAAACCGCCCCGAGCGCCACCGCGAACGGCCACGTGCCCGCCGTGTGCCGTCCCCAGTTGAGCGTGGTGGAATAGCCCGGATGCCCCAGATTGTTGAACGCCGCGTTCGCCACGAACAGGATGCCGCCGAGAATTGTCGCCGGGGCCAGCGGCCCCATGAAGAGCAGTATCAGCTCGCGCATCTGCCCCGTCGCCCCGAAGAGATCAGCCACCGGCGCGCGCACGCTCACCATCACCACGCTCGCCCCCAGCACGTAGATGGCGAGAAAGCGCAGCCCCTCGCGGAACGTGCCGAGCACCCGGTCCATGCGCCCTGCCCCGAAATTCTGCGCAAAGATCGGCCCCAGAGCGCCCGACAGCCCGAAGATCACCGCCGAGACGAACGGCATCATCCGGTTGATGACGGCCATGCCCGCCACCGCGTCCGAGCCATAGCGCGCCATTTCGCGGGTGACGATGGCGGTGCCCACGGGCGTGGCCACGGTGGTGAGCATGGCCGGAACCGCGATGCCGAGCGCGTCGCGAAAGTCGCGGCGCAGGCAGTGCGGGCGCGGCCAGCAGAACGCGCGGTGGCGCGCCTGCGCCGAGGCTGAGCGCCAGCCCGGCGGTGGCGAGGCGCGCCAGCACCGTGGCCATCGCCGCCCCGTCCAGCCCCATTCCCAGCGCGAAGATGAGGATCGGATCGGCCACCCCGTTGACCGCCGCACCGATGAGCGACGGCACCATCGCGCCGCGCGCGTCGCCATGCGCGCGCAGCGCCGCCACCGCCACCATCGCCAGCCCCGACAGCGCCGTGCTTGGCAGGATGATCCACAGGTAGCCCGCCGCGAGATCCGCCTCGTGCCCGCCTGCGCCGAGAAAGCCGAGGATCGGGCCCAGCAGCGGCAGCGCCAGCAGCGGCAGCAGCGCGCCGAACCCCAGCGCGATGACGGCGGTGCTTGCCGCGTGTTCGGCGGCAAGCTGCGGGTCGTCCTCGCCCAGGCCCCGCGCCACAAGCGCGCCCGCCGCGATCGACAGGCCGATATTCAATGCGCTGGCAAAGAACATCACCACCCCGGCATAGCCCGCCGCCGCCGCCAGCTCGGATTGGCCCAGCATCGAGATGAACAGCACGTCCATCAGGTCGACGGCAAAGATCGCGGCGATGCCGAGGCTCGAGGTGAGCGACATCACGGTGACGTGGCGAAAGAGATTGCCTTGGGTGAACCGCGCGCCGGGCTTGGGGGTGTCTGTCAGGGCCATTCTGCCGTTCCTTGGTGTGAACGGAGATGTAGACCCTGCATCCGTGCAGAAATCCCCGGATGTCACAGCACCTGTGCGGAAATATCAGAGTTGCGCGGCCATGAGGTGGACCATGCGCGCCGCCGCCTCGAAGCCGAGCGTGCGCAGCGCCGAGAGCGCCTCGTGTGGCTATCCACGAGGGGAACCGGCAGCCCGTCCTCGCGGCCCGTCAGCAGCGCCGTGGCGGCAGCCTCGCCGAATACCGTGCCCGGCGCGATACCGCGCCCGGAATAGCCGAACACCGCCAGCCCCTCTGGCCCCAGCCGCAGGATGCGCGGCAGGTGATCGCCGGTCATGGCGATGCGACCCGACCAGACATGCGCGAGCGGCGCGTCGAACAGCCGGGGAAAGAGCCGCGTCAGCTTGCGCCGGGCCCAGCCCTCGTGAAGCGCGCCGCCCGCGCCCATGCCGCCGAGGATCACCCGTCCGCTTGCATCGCGGCGCAGCGAGGTCATCACCGTGCCGGTATCCCAGCCCCCTTCCCCGCCGGGCAGGATGTCGCCGGCGATGTTGTGGCCAAGCGGCTCGGTCGCGATCTGGAAGAACTGCACCACCGGCAACTCGGGGAGATGCGTGCCCTCGGCGGCGTGGTGATAGGCGTTGGTGGCCATCAGCAGGCGGCGGGCGCGCAGCTTGCCGCCATCGGTGCGCAGCACCCATTGGCCGCCGTGATGCTCGCAGGCGCGCACCGCGGTGTGCTCGAAGATGCGCGCGCCGGCGGTGGTGGCGGCGCGGGCCAGGCCGCGCGCATAGCCGAGCGGCTGAATCGTGCCCGCCCGTGGATCGTGGAGCGCGCCGTGAAAGCGCGGGCTGCCGGTGCGGCGCGCGGTCTCGTCCCCGTCCAGAAGCGTGACCTTTGCCCCGCGCGCCTGCGCCTGTGCCGCGCGGCGGCGCAGGTCCTTCAGGCCGCCGGGGGCATGGGCGAGGTGCAGCGTGCCCGCGCGCCGTGGCTCGCAGGTGATGGCGTGCTGCTCGATCAGCTCAAAAACGCGGGTTGGAGCGGCGGCCAGCATGGCGTTGAGCGCCTCGCCGGGGCCCTCGCCGAGGCGTGAGGCCACCGCGTCGGGCGGCAGCCACAGACCGGCATTGACGAGGCCGACATTGCGCCCCGAGCCGCCGTGGCCCACGCGCGCGGCCTCGAGCAGCACGACCTCGGCCCCCTGCTCCGCCGCCGCGAGCGCCGCCGAAAGCCCGGTATACCCGCCGCCCACCACGGCGAGATCGGCGCTGCGCTCGCCTTGCAGGTCGGGCGCGGCGAAGGTCTCGGCGGCGCTGGCCTGCCAGAGAGAGTTTATTTCTGTTTTATCTTTTTTATCCAGAGGATTACGCCCTGTTCTTCATGTTCAGAAAAACGCCTGAAGCCCGGTCTGCGCGCGCCCGAGGATGAGCGCGTGAACGTCATGGGTGCCCTCGTAGGTGTTGACCGTCTCGAGGTTGACCATGTGGCGCATGACCTGGAACTCCTCGGAAATCCCGTTGCCGCCATGCATGTCGCGGGCGTGGCGCGCGATCTCGAGCGCCTTGCCGCAATTGTTGCGCTTGATGAGGCTGATCATTTCGGGCGCGGCGTTCGCGTCGTCCATCAGCCGCCCGGTGCGCAAAGCCGCTTGCAGCCCGAGTGCGATCTCGGTCTGCATGTTGGCGAGCTTGAGCTGGAAAAGCTGCGTCTGCGCCAGAGGGCGGTTGAATTGCTTGCGGTCGAGCCCGTATTGGCGGGCCGCATGCCAACAGAATTCGGCCGCGCCCATCACCCCCCACGCGATGCCGTAGCGGGCGCGGTTGAGACATCCAAAAGGCCCCTTAAGCCCTTGAACGTTCGGCAAAAGTGCGTCTTCGCCGACCTCGACCCCGTCCATCACGATCTCGCCCGTGACCGAGGCGCGCAGGCTCAGCTTGCCGCCGACCTTGGGGGCGCTGAGGCCGGGCGTGCCCTTGTCGAGCACGAAACCGCGGATTCGTCCGTCATGGGCGTCGGACTTCGCCCAGATGACGAAGACATCGGCGATGGGGCTGTTGGAAATCCACATCTTGGTGCCGGTCAGGCGATAGCCACCATCGGTCTTTTCGGCGCGGGTCTTCATCGCCGCCGGGTCGCTGCCCGCGTCGGGCTCTGTCAGGCCGAAACAGCCGATCAGGTCGCCGCTGGCGAGGCCGGGCAGGTATTTGCGCGCGCTGTGCCTCGCTGCCATAGGCGTGGATCGGATACATCACCAGCGAGGATTGCACGCTCATCATGGAGCGGTAGCCGCGAATCGACGCGCTCGATCTCGCGGGCGACGAGGCCGTAGCTGACGTAGTTCGCGCCAAGCCCGCCATATTCTTCGGGGATCGTGGTGCCGAGCAGGCCCATTTCGCCCATTTCGCGGAAAATCTCCGGCTCCACCCGCTCCTCGCGATAGGCGTCGATGACGCGCGGTTGCAGCTTTTCGCGGGCGAAGTCGCGGGCGCTGGCGGCGATCATCCGTTCCTCTTCGGAAAGCTGGTCGTCGAGGCGCAGCGGGTCGGCCCAATCGAAGCTGCCGAGATCGGGCGCGTCCTTGGCGCGGAGCGGAGAAGCGGGAGCGTTCATGGCGGTATCCTCAACATTTCGGTGTCATATGCGCAAGGATAGACTCGCCAGACCTCGGCGAACACCGGAAAAGTGTGGATTTATGGCAAGCCTGACACCTCGCCTGCCCCGAGGCCCCTGCCCCGCCAGGCCGTCTCAGCCGAGCGCGTAGCCCGCGCCGCGCACGGTGCGCAGCGGATCGTCGCCGCCATGCTGGCACAGCGCCTTGCGCAGCCGCCCGATATGCACGTCCACGGTGCGGCGTATCCACGTAGATGTCGCGCCCCCAGACCCGGTCGAGCAACTGCTCGCGCGACCACACGCGGCCGGGTTTTTCCATGAAGGTGGCGAGCAGGCGAAACTCGGTCGGCCCCAGCTTGAGCGGCTTTTCGCGCCGCGTCACGCGGTGGGTCTCGGCGTCGAGCACGATATCCTGGTATTCCAGCCGTTCGCCCACGCTCGCGGGGCGCGTGCGGCGCAGTTGTGCGCGCACCCGGGCCATCAACTCCACCAATGAGTAGGGCTTGATCACGTAGTCATCCGCCCCCGTCTCCAGCCCGCGCACGCGGTCCACCTCTTCGGAGCGCGCCGAGAGCATGATGATCGGGATGCCCCGCGTCGCGGACCGGGTCTTGAGCTGGCGGCACACCTCGATCCCCGAGACATTGGGCATCATCCAGTCGAGCACGATGATGTCGGGCGGTGTCTCTGCCACGATCATCAGCGCCTCCTCGCCATTGCCGGCGGTCAGCACGCGAAAGCCGTCGGCCTCGAGATTATAGGCCAGAACCTCGCGCTGCGCGGGCTCGTCCTCGACCAGAAGCACGGTGGGTTGCTCAGAGGACATGTCCCTTCCCTCCCGTCACGACACCGGCGAGATCGACGGGTCGGTGGACGTCTTGTCGCCCTTGGGGCGCGGCTCTTCGGGCATCTGGCCCGAGACGAGGTAGATCACCTGCTCGGCGATGGAGGTGACATGGTCGCCCATCCGCTCGATGTTCTTGGCGATGAAATGCAGGTGCATGCAGGGCGTGATGTTGCGCGGATCCTCCATCATGAAGGTGAGGAACTCGCGGAAGATGGCGTTGTACATCTGGTCCACGTCCTCGTCGCGCCGGATCACCTCTGCGGCCACGTCGGCATCGCGCTGGATATACGCGTCGAGCACGTCGCGCAGCATCTCCTCGACCTCGCGCGCCATGCGCCGCAGCGCCGCCGGAGAGCCGTTGACCGTGGTCATGGTGGCGAGCACCGCGGTGCGCTTGGCGATGTTCTTGGCGTAATCACCGATGCGTTCGAGGCTGGCGGAAATCTTGATGACCGTCAGCACCAGCCGCAGGTCGCGCGCCGTGGGCGAGCGGATCGCCAGCACGCGCGCCGCCTCCTCGTTGATCTCTTCCTCCAGCGCGTCGATCTCGTGGTCGCGGCGGCGCACCTCTTCGGCCAGTTCCTCGTCGCGGGTCTCGAGCGAGCGCGCGGCGTCGGCGATGGCGCGCTCGACCATGCCGCCCATCTTCATGATATGCGCCTGCATGGTTTCGAGATCGCGGTCAAACGAGGACACGATATGCTTTTCGTTCATGGGCTTCCTCCGCCGGGGGCCGCGTTTCGCGGGCAGTGGGTGCATCAATCGGGCGCGGGGCCGCGCTGCCTGGATGCCGTGGTAGCTGTTTTCGACAACAGGAATGTTAAGGTTTTGCAACAAAATTATGACATCACGCAGCGGTGATCGGCCCCCTCACCCGTCCCAGCGCGGCAGGATCACGGCGAACGTGCTGCCCTGCCCCGGTGCGGAGGCGATCCGAAGCCGCCCGCGATGGCGGTTGACGATGTGCTTGACGATGGCAAGGCCCAGCCCGGTGCCGCCCATCTCGCGCGAGCGGTGGGTGTCGACGCGGTAGAACCGCTCGGTCAGGCGCGGGATGTGCAGCGGGTCGATGCCGGGGCCGTGGTCGCGCACCGTCGCGGCGATGGCCGGGCCCCGCAGCGTGACGTCGTCGGGTGGGGCGCGATCGTGATCTCCACGCGGTTGTCCGGCCCGCCATACTTGATGGCGTTTTCCACGAGGTTGGTGAACACCTGCTGAAGCTGATCGGCATTGCCGGGCACGAGGTACGGCTCGTCGGGCGTGAAAAGCAGTTCGCAGCCGCGCTCGCGCGCGAGCGGGCGCAGCATGGTCACCACCGTGCCCATGACGCCCGCGAGGTCCACCGGCTCGCGCGGGCGCACGCGTTCCTCGCCCTCGACCCGGCTCAGCGACAGAAGGTCATGGACCAGCCGTTCCATCCGCGCCGCCTCGCGCGCCATGATCCCGAGGAAACGGTCGATCGCCGCCGCATCGTTGCGGGCGGGGCCCTGAAGCGTTTCGATGAACCCCATGAGCGAGGTCAGCGGCGTGCGCAGCTCGTGGCTGACATTGGCAACGAAATCGCGCCGCATCTGCGCCGCCTGCTCGCGTTCGGTCAGGTCCTCGAACGACACCAGCACGCCGCGCGGATGCGCTGCCACGTCCACCCCGGCCACATGGGCGCGAAAGGTGCTGTCGCGGCCATCCTGCGCGGTCTGGTAGGTGATGGAGCGCGATGTGCCGTCGGTGGCGGTGGCCTCGATGGCGGCGCGCAGGTCGGGCTGGCGCATGGCGGTGAGGAAATGCCGCCCCTCGATGGCCTGTCCCAGCATCTCGCGCGCCGCCGCGTTGGCGGCAAGGATGCGCGCGTCGGGACCGACGAGCACCGCCGCGAGCGGCAGACCCTCGAGCAGCGAGGCCGCGCCCTCCATGCGCGTCAGACCTTCCGCAGCCCGGCGCGGAAGCGGCGCATCCGCTCCTGGTAGTGCAGCGCGCTGGCGCGCAGCCCGGCGATGGCGGCGGCGTCGAGGCTGCGCACGACGCGGCCCGGCGCGCCCATGACGAGGCTGCCATCGGGGATTTCCTTGCCCTCGGTCACCAGCGCGCCCGCGCCGATCAGGCAATCGCGCCCGATGCGCGCGCCGTTGAGCACGGTGGCGCCCATGCCGACGAGCGAATCGTCGCCGATGGTGCAGCCGTGCAGCATTGCCTTGTGCCCGATGGTGCAGCCCGGCCCGATCACCAGCGGATAGCCCATGTCGGTGTGCATCACGCAGTTTTCCTGCACGTTGCTGCCCGCACCTACGCGGATGTCCTCGTTATCGCCGCGCAGCGTGCAGCCGAACCAGACCGAGGCCCCGGCCTCGATCACCACGGCACCGATCACGTTGGCGTCGGGCGCGATCCATGTGTCATCGTCGATCTGCGGGGCGATCCCGTCGAGCGCATAGAGCGTCATAGCGTCTCCTCGAATTCGGTTTGCAGGCTGCGGACATGCGCGTTGAGCCAGGGCTGTTGGCTGCGGCGCAGGCGCGTCGGCCGTCGATGATGGTGCGCAGATCGCGCCTCGGTCGCGTCGAGATCGTCGTTGACCAGAACGATAATCATAGCTGTCCCAATGGCTGATCTCGTCCCAGCTTTTCTGCATCCGCCGGGCGATCACCTCCGGCGTGTCCTTGCCGCGCTCGTGCAGGCGGCGGTGCAATTCGCGGATCGAGGGCGGCAGCAGAAAGATCGACAGCGTGTGCTGGCCAAGCGCCGAGTTGCGGATCTGCTGCGCGCCCTGCCAGTCGATATCGAACAGCACATCGCGCCCGCCTCGATGGCCGCCTGGACCGGCGCCCGCGGGCGAGCCGTAGAAATTGCCGAAGACGTGGGCGTGCTCGAGCATTTCACCCGCCGCCACCTGCCGCTTGAACTCCTCCTCCGACAGGAAATGATAATCGCGACCGTCCGTCTCGCCCGCGCGCGGCGCGCGGGTGGTGGCCGAGACCGAGAAGCTCAGCGTCGCGTCCCAGTCCAGCAGCCGCCGCGACAGCGTGGATTTGCCCGCGCCCGATGGCGACGACAGGATGATCAAGAGCCCCCGCCGATCCCTCATCGCGCGCGCCTGCATCTTCATCTTGCCAGAAATATCCATCCGCCCTCTCCGCTCATTCCACGTTCTGAATCTGCTCGCGCATCTGGTCGATCACGGTCTTGAGGTCGAGCCCCACCGCCGTCAGCGTCGGCGTTCTGCGCCTTGGAGCACAGCGTGTTGGCCTCGCGCATGAATTCCTGCGCGAGGAAATCGAGCTTGCGCCCCACCGGCGAGCCCTTCGCAAGCAGATCGCGCGCCGCCGCCACATGGGCGCGCAGGCGGTCAAGCTCTTCGGTGACGTCGAGCCGCACGGCGACAAGCGCCAGTTCCTGCGCGATGCGCTCGGGCGCGATCTGGCCCGCCTGCTCGGTGACGCGGGCGAGCGCGGTGGCGTGTGCCGCGGCGATGGCCTCGGCGCGCGCGTCGAGCGTGCCCGCCGCCGCCCCCGTCAGACCCTCGATCCGGTCGATCTGGTCGCACAGCACGCGGGCGAGCGCCGCGCCTTCGGCCTCGCGCATGGCGCACGAAATCGGCCAGCAGCGCGTCGAAATCGGCGGCGAGCGCCGGGGTGATGTCGCTTGTGTCGGTGGTCCCGGTCCCGGTCTCCAGGAGGCCGCGCAGCGCCAGCACCTGCGCGCCCGTCGAGGGCGCGAGCGTCACGCCCAGCGCATCGGCGCGCCGCTCGGCTTCGGCCAGCGCCGCGAGGGCCACGTCGAGCGCGCCCTCGTCGAGCGCAAGGCCGCCCGCCACCGGCGCTGTCGTGAAACCGCAGCGACCACCGTCACGTTGCCCCGCGCGAGGTGTTTGGCGGTCGCCGCGCGCAACGCGCGTCTCGAGGCCCTCCAGGCCCTCGGGCAGGCGCAGCCGCAGATCGAGCCCCTTGCCGTTGACGCCGCGCATCTCCCATGTCCAGCCTTGCGCACCATGCTGGCCGCTGCTTGTGGCGAAGGCGGTCATCGAGCGAAGCATGGGCGGCGGGCCTTCCATTCGGCGGGTCTGCCGCCGGTTAGCCATTGCGCGCCCGGCTGGCAAGCGTGGCCCCTGCCCCCCGAGTGTCCCGCGAGGTTAACCGATGCCGCGGATTCAGATACATGCGATGCGAATTGTGGCGATCTCAATGCACCGCACGACGGTGCAGGCGGGGCGTTACCCGCAATCGCGGATGCGGCGACCCGCATGAGGCCGACCGGGACGCGGAGCGTGGGTGTTCAGAAGGGTGAGACATGTGGGACGATCAACGAGACACTGAGGCGCGGAAAGCCGCGAACGCGCGAGGCCGTCACGGACGTGCGAACGGCGGCGCATCTGCGCGCCTTCGCGCGCCCACTGGGAGGCGTGCCGCCGCGGGCGGACGTGCCGATGCGCGCCGATATCGACCCGCGCGGGATCGAGCCGCTGATTTCCAGCGCCTTCATCGCTCGAACGCATCGCGCCCGGTGTGGCGCGGCTGCGGGTCGCGGGGACGGCCCTCTGACCGACCTGATGGGCATGCGAGGTGCGCGGGATGCCGCTCACCACGCTGCATCGTGCCCGCGGATCGCGACGCGCTTCGCCGAGCGGCTGGTCGATCTCTTCGACGGCCCGGCGATCCTGCGGCTGAGCCTGACAAGCCGCCGGGGGCTGCGGACGGCCGGCGCTCGGAGGCGACGCTGATCATGCTGCCCTTGCGCAGCGATCTGGGCGATATCTCGCGCGCGCTGGGCGCGCTCGTGACCGACGGGGCCGATCGGGCGCACCCCGCGCCGGTTTGCCATCGTGCAGCCGAGACGTGCCGCTGTCGATGATGGACTGGAGCGGCCTGCGGCACCGCTGCGGGCGATCAATGGCACCGGCGCGCGATCTGCGCCCCGCCCGCGCGACCGCTCTCACCTGCGGCTGGGTCATCTGAGCATCAGATTGCGCGCCCCTTGGTTTGGGGAGCGCGGTTGGCCTTGAGGGGACGGTCGGGCGCTGCGCGGCGGTGCCTTGCGGCCCCTTGATTCCGCGCAAGGGGGCTTCTCCTTCAAAGTCCCCTCAAGGCCAAAACCTGACCCGATGCAACCGTCGCTCCGCTCCGCGCCTCAGACCGCGCGCGCCTCGGCCATGCGCTCGCGCAGGCCCGACAGTTCCTCGGCCACGAGGAAGGCCAGTTCCAGCGACTGCGAGGCGTTGAGCCGCGGGTCGCAGGCGGTGTGGTAGCGGTCGGACAGATCCTCGTCCGTCACCGCCCGCACGCCGCCGGTGCATTCGGTCACGTCCTGGCCGGTCATCTCGAAATGGCACGCCGCCGGGCATGGTGCCCTCGGCCGCGGTGGACGGCGAAGAACTCGCTGCACCTCGCGCAGCACGCTGCTCGAAGGGCCGGGTCTTGTAGCCGGTGGCCGACTTGATCGTGTTGCCGTGCATCGGGTCGCAGGACCAGACGCACGTTCGCGCCCTCCTCCGCGCACGGTGCGGATCAGCCGCGGCAGGTGTTCGCCCACCTTGCCCGCGCCGAAGCGCGCGATCAGCGTCAGGCGCCCGGCCTCGTTCTCGGGGTTCAGCTTGGCCATCAGCCGCTTGAGGTCGTCGGCCGTCATGGTCGGGCCCGCATTTCAGGCCGATCGGGTTCAGCACGCCGCGGCAGAACTCCACATGCGCGCCGTCGGGCTGGCGCGTGCGGTCGCCGATCCAGATCATGTGGCCCGACCCGGCCAGCCACTTGCCGGAGGTCGAATCGAGCCGGCGTCAGCGCCTCCTCGTATTCCAGCAGCAGCGCCTCGTGGCTGGTGTAGAAATCCACCGTCTGCCAGCGTATGGCGCGGTGTCGCTGTCGACGCCCGCCGCCGTCATGAAGTCGAGCGCGTCCGCGATGCGGTTGGCCATCTCGCGATAGCGCTCGGCCTTCTCGCCCTCGGCGAAGCCGAGCGTCCAGCTGTGGACCCGGTGCATATCGGCGATAGCCGCCGGTCGAGAAGGCGCGCAGCAGGTTCAGCGTCGCCGCCGCCTGGGTATAGGCCTGCAGCATCTGCGCCGGGTCGGGGATGCGCGCCTCGGGGGTGAAGGCGCAGATCGTTGATGATGTCGCCGCGGTAGCTGGGCAGCTCGACGCCCGTCCACCACCTCGGTCGGCGCCGAGCGCGGCTTGGCGAACTGCCCGGCCATGCGGCCCGACCTTGACCACCGGCACCTTGGCGCCGTAGGTCAGCACCATCGCCATCTGCAGCATGCACCTTGAACGTGTCGCGGATGGCGTCGGCGCGAGAACTCGGTCGAACGCTCTCGGCGCAGTCGCCGCCCTGCAGCAGGAACGCCTCGCCGCGCGACGCGGCTCGGCCAGCTCGCGCTTGCAGCGCGCGCGCCTCGCCGGCGAAAACCAGCGGCGGATACTTGGCACAGCCGCGCCTCGACACGCGGCGAGCGCCGTCGGTGTCGGGATAATCCGGCATCTGCACCCGCGGCTTCGCTGCGCCAGTCGGTTTTCTGCCATTCGCGTCATCGTCGTCGTCTCCGCTTGTGCCATTCGGTCGTATCGCTCATACCGACCTGCACACGCAGAGGCCAGACGCCGGTTTTGGCTCGAAATGCGACACGATCGACGCGTGTCTGGCTTGTGAAGTCGGCGACGGTTTGGTGACAGCCGACGCCTGAGAGTCGCGCAACGAGAGGGCCGCCATGTCGCATGCCGCGACAGTCAAGGTCGATGTGCCGAAGGCACCGACCGCGCCGCTTCGTCTTCGTGCTGCTCGACCGGTTCACCCTGCTGAGCTTTGCCAGCGCGGTGGAATGCCTGCGCATCGCCAACCGCATGGCCGGGCGCGAAGCTTTATACCTGGGCGCTGACCGGCGAGACCGACAGATTCCGTGACCTGCTCCGAACGGCGTCGCGGTTCCATGTCGACATGCCGCTCTGCGCGAGCTTGGCCGCGACGACATGTGCTGATCCTGTGCGGCGGCGTGGACGTGCCAGCAGGCCGACGACCAAGCGGCTGCTCAACTGGCTGCGGCGCGAGGCGCGGCGGGGCCTGGCGCATCGGCGGGCTTTGCACGGCAGCCATGGACGCTGGCGCGGGCCGGGCTGCTCGACGGCAAGCGCGCCACGATCCACTGGGAAAACCAGGACAGTTTCACCGAGGAATTCGAGGAGGTGACGCTGACCAAGTCGGTCTTCGTCATCGACGGCAACCGCATGACCACGGCGGGCGGCACCGCGTCCATCGACCTGATGCTGAGCCTCATCGCCGATACGCATGGCGAAAAGCTCGCCAACGCGGTGGCCGACCAGCAGATCTATTCCACGATCCGCACCGACCAGGATACCCAGCGGCTGTCGGTGCCCACGCGAATCGGCGTGCGCCACCCCAAGCTCAGCCAGGTCATCCAGATGATGGAGAACAATATCGAGGAGCCGATCAGCCCCTCGATCCTTGCCCGCGAGGTGGGCATGTCCACCCGCCAGCTCGAGCGGCTGTTCCGCCGCTACCTCAGCCGCAGCCCGAAACGGTATTACATGGAGTTGCGTCTGCAAAAGGCGCGCAACCTGCTCATGCAGACCGACATGACGGTGATCAACGTGGCGCTGGCCTGCGGCTTTGCGAGCCCATCGCATTTCTCGAAATGCTACCGGGCGCATTACCAGACCACGCCTTACCGCGAGCGCGGCGCGCACGGGGCGCGGCTTTCGGTGTGACGTGATCGGCGTCGGCCACCCACCGCGCCGGAGTATTTCCGCCAAGAAGAAATCCTGTCAGGGCGTGATCCGGTAGGCGGCACCGTTGCCCACGCTGAGAAACCAGATACTGCCGTCGGGGGCTTCGCGGATGTCGCGGACGCGGGCCGTATCGGGGGATTTCAGGCGCTCGATCTCGCGCAGGGGCCGGCCTGCGAGATGCGAGATCAGGCCGAACTTGAGCGAGCCCACGAAGATGTGGCCGCGCCACTCGGGCCAGAGCGCGCCGGAGTAGATCATCATCCCCGACGGCGCGATCGACGGGTCCCAGTAGAATTCGGGCTGTTCCATGCCCTCCTTGTGGGTGCCCTCGCCGATCTTTGCCCCGGAGTAATGCCGCCCGTAGGAAATCACCGGCCAGCCGTAATTGGCCCCGCGGCGGATGCGGTTGATCTCGTCGCCGCCCCTGGCCCCGTGCTCGACCACCCAGATCGCGCCATCGGGATCGCGCGCCGCGCCCTGCGGGTTGCGGTGGCCGTAAGACCAGATCGCGGGGCGCGCGCCCTCGGTCTCCGCGAATGGATTGTCCGCCGGGATCGTGCCGTCCCGGCCGATGCGGATGACCGAGCCGTTTTCGCGGGCGAGGTCCTGCGCCGAAGGGCGGTCACCACGGTCGCCGATGGTGGCGTAGAGGTGGCCGTCCGCCCCCTCGACGAGGCGCGAGCCGAAATGCCGCCCGCCCGAGGAGCCGGGGGTCAGCTCGAAAATGACCTGCCAGTTTTCGAGCCGCAGCCCGTCCTGCGAGAGCCGCGCGCGCGCCACCGCCGTGCCTTCGCCGTTTGGCTGGGGCTTGGCATAGGTGAAGAAGAGCGTGCGCGTGGCCGCGAAATCGCGGGGCACCAGCACATCCAGCAGACCGCCCTGCCCGACCGTGGCAACCTGTGGCACCCCCGCGACCTCTTGGGTGCCGCCATCACGATAGAGCAGCAACCGCCCGCCGCGTTCGGTTACCAGAACGCCGCCTTCGGGCAGAAAGCCGAGCGCCCAGGGCTGATCGAGCCCCGCGATCATGCGGGTGACGGTGACGGGGCCTCGCTGCGTCTCAAACGCGTGGGCAGGAAGCGCCAGCAGAAGGGCGAAGAGGGCGGCGAGGCGGATCATCGGGACACTCCTTTGCTGCGCGCCATGATAGCCCGATCAGGCGCGCTTGTCGCGCACCTGCCCAAGCCCCATGAGTGCCAGAACCCGTGCCTCGATATCGGCAGCCGAGAGCCGCGCGGTGGCATACATGTCGGCGGGGCTGGCCTGGTCGATGAAGGTATCGGGCAGCACCATCGAGCGGAACCTGAAGCCGCGTGTCGAAGACGCCAGCCTCGGCCAGCAAGCTGGCCGACATGGCTGCCGAAGCCGCCGATGGCGCCTTCCTCGATGGTGATCAGCGCCTCGTGCTCGCGGGCCAGCCGCAGGATCAGGTCGCGGTCGAGCGGCTTGGCAAAGCGGGCGTCGGCCATGGTGGGGCTGATGCCGCGCGCGCCCAGCGCCTCGGCAGGCCGTCATGCACCTCCGACAGCCGCGTGCCGAAGGACAGGATCGCCACGTCCGCTGCCCTCCTGCGGATCATGCGGCCCGTGCCGATTTCCAGCGGCATGCCGCGCTCGGGCATCTCGACGCCCACGCCCTCGCCGCGCGGGTAGCGGAAGGCGATGGGGCCCTCGTCATAGGCGGCCGCCGTCGCGACCATGTGGACGAGCTCCGCCTCGTCGGCGGCGGCCATCACCACGAAGCCGGGCAGGTTCGCGAGATAGGCGACGTCGAAGCTGCCGGCATGGGTCGCGCCGTCGGCCCCGACGAGCCCGGCGCGGTCGATGGCGAAGCGCACGGGCAGGCGCTGGATCGCCACGTCGTGCACCACCTGGTCGTAGCCGCGCTGCAGGAAGGTGGAGTAGATCGCGCAGAAGGGCTTCATCCCGCCCGCCGCCATGCCGGCGCAGAAGGTGACGGCGTGCTGCTCGGCGATGCCCACGTCGAAGCAGCGCGTCGGGAAGCGCTCGGCGAAGAGGTCGAGCCCGGTGCCGTCGGGCATGGCGGCGGTGATGGCGACGATGCGTGGATCGTCGGCTCGGCCTCGCCGATCAGCGCCTCGGCGAAGACGCTTGGTGTAGCTGGGCGCGTTCGACGGCGCCTTCTTCTGCTCGCCGGTGACAAGGTCGAACTTCGGCGTCGCATGGCCGCCGTCGGCGGCGGCCTCGGCCGGGGCGTAGCCCTTGCCCTTTTGCGTCATCACGTGGATCAGCATCGGCCCGGTGGCGCGGGCCTTGACGGTGCGCAGCACCGGCAAAAGCTGCTCGAGATCGTGCCCGTCGATGGGGCCGACATAGGAAAAGCCCAGTTCCTCAAAAAGCGTGCCACCGATGGCCAGCCCCTTGAGCATGTCCTTGGCGCGCGCGCGCGCCCTCCTGGAAGCGGCGGCGGCAGCATCGGCGACCGCGCCCTTGGCGGCGGCCTTGAAATCCTGGAACGGCGCGCCGGCGTAGAGCCGCGAGAGATAGGCGGACATCGCGCCCACCGGCGGCGCGATCGACATCTCGTTGTCGTTGAGGATGACGATCAGCCGCTTGTCCAGATGGCCCGCGTTGTTCATCGCCTCGTAGGCCATGCCCGCCGACATCGCGCCGTCGCCGATCACCGCGATGGCGTCGCCATGGCCCGTCTCGCTGGCGCCGCCGAGATCGCGCGCCACGGCAAAGCCCAGCGCGGCGCTGAGATCGAGGTGGAGGAATGCGCCGCACCGAACGGGTCGTAGGGCGATCTCGCTGCGCTTGGTGAAGCCCGACAGCCCGCCCTTCTGGCGCAGGGTGCGGATGCGGTCGCGCCGCCCGGTGAGGATCTTGTGCGGGATAGGCTCTGGTGGCCGACATCCCAGACGATCTTGTCGCGCGGCGCGTCGAAGACCGTAGTGCAGCGCCACGGTCAGCTCCACCACGCCGAGCCCGGCGCCGAGATGGCCGCCGGTCTCCGAGACCGCCGAGATCGTCTCGGCGCGCAACTCGTCGGCAAGCTGCGGCAGTTGCGCGTCGCTCAATCGCTTGAGATCGCTCGGGATATGCACCTGATCGAGAAGCGGTGTGATTGGGCGTTCGGACATTCGGCCCCTCCCCGGTGGCGCTCAGAGCATGTCGCGTTCGTCGCTTCACATGCATGCTCGGCGCATGATGTGAGCAGAAGCGCAGCCGGCCTGCCTGGCAAGCATGCTCAGCGCCTGCGCGCCATACAGGGGCGAGCGCCGCAGCTCGCGCCTCGTCGCCACACAGATGCGTCCGGCTGCCGCGCCGCCGCCGCGCGCCGCGTCGAGCCCCAGAAGCGACACGAAGGTGGCCTTGCCTGCGGCGGCATCCTTGCCGCACGGCCTTGCCGGTCAGGCGCTGCATCGCCCTCGATATCGAGAATGTCATCGGCGATCTGAAAGGCGAGGCCAAGGCAGTCGCCGTAGGTTTGCAAGGCGCGGGTTTGCGCGGGTGTGGCCCCGGCCATCACCGCGCCTGCGGTCGCGGACCAGCAGATGAGCGCGCCGGTCTTGCCCGCCTGAAGCTGCGTGATTTCGTCGAGGGTCAGGGGCGCGTCGGCATGTTCGGCGGCGATGTCGCGCGCCTGCCCGCCCACCATGCCGCCGACACCCGCAGCACGGGCAAGGCCGCGCACGCAGCGCGAGCCGTGCGGCCTCCGGGCAGGGCGTTTCGCACATGAGCTCGAAGGCGAGCGCCTGCAACGCGTCGCCCGCGAGAACCGCCGTCGCCTCGTCCCATTTGCGATGCACGGTGGGCTTGCCCCGGCGCAGGTCGTCATCGTCCATGCAAGGCAGATCGTCATGGATGAGCGAATAGGCGTGGACCGCCTCGATCGCCGCCGCCGCCGGGGCAGAGGCCGTGCGGTCGATGCCGAAGAGGCGCGCCCCCTCCATCACCAGCACCGCGCGCAAGCCCTTGCCGCCTTGGGTGGCGTAGCGCATCGCCGAGGCCACGGGGCCATCGTGTTGCGCAAGAGCGGTCTCGATGCAGGCGCGGGCAAGCTCGGCGTCGAGGGCGAGCGCGGCGCGGTGATCGGCCGGGCCGTCGGCCATCACCTGGCCCTCGACCGGCACCGTGCCCGTGGGGTTGCCTTCGGCGTCGAGGGTGATCGCGGCGACCTTCTCCTCGGCTTCCTTGAGCTTGGCCTCGCAGCGTTTCTTGAGCGCAGCGCCACGCTCGTAAAGCGTGATCGACTCGTCGAGCGCCACGTCGCCGCGCTCGAGCCGGCCCACAACCTGCTCAAGCTCCGCCATCGCCTGCTCGAAGCTCAGCTCCGTGACCGGTGTGTCCGCCATGCCCTTGTGCCTTCTGCCTGAGTTTCGGGTTTGACCATAGCGACGCAGGCAGGGCGGTGCAATTCGGTTGACGCACCCCGCGGGTGCGGAAAACTGAGGCGCATGAGCGAGCCCGCCCCCCTGCCCGATCCCGATCTGCCCGAGGGGGCGGAGATCGACGCGCTGATCCGGCATGTTCCGGGCAAGCGCACGATCCTTGCCGGGCGCTGGCAGGGGCGCGCGGCGATCTTTCGCCTCGCCACGCCCGGGACCGCCGAGGCGCAGGCGCGCGAATGGCGCGAGGCGTGCCGCATCTGGCCCTTCATGCAGGGCGCGCGGTTCCGCGTGGCCGAACCGCTGGCGTTTTTCCCCGAGAGGCACCTGATGGTGATGGAGCGGGTGGCGGGAACGCCGCTTCTGGATCACATCGCCGGGCTGCGCGCGGCCCGGCGCGGGGCGGCGCTTGCGCCTGCGGCGGCATGGCTGCGACGCTATACGGATGTGTCGGAAATCTGGCGCGAGGCACAGTGCGCCGGGTGGCTCGCGCGGGCGGAGCGGGCGGCGCAGGCGCAGCCCTTTGACCGTCTGCGCGGGATCGAGGCGGGTATTCTTGCAGGGCTGGAGCAGATCGCCGGGCGCATCGAGGGGGCCGACTGGCGGGTGGCGATCTGTCACGGCGATTTTCACCCCAACAACCTGCTGGTGGATGGCAAGCGGCTGACGGGGATCGACACCGGGGCCTCGGGGCGGATGCCGGTCGTGAAGGATATCGCGCGGTTTCTCATGCATATGGCGCGGCGCGGTGTTGTGCCCTCGGGGCAGACATGGTGCGGCGTGGATGCAGGGATGCGCGACGCCTTTGTCGAGGCCTTCGCGCTGACCGAGGCCGAACGGCGGCTGGTATTGCCGTTCTTTCTTGGTTTCGAGGCGCTCATCCGGGTGGAGACGCGCGCGTTGCGGCCCCGGCGTCTGCGGCTCGCCGAGCGGGTCTATGGCGCGCTGCGCGACGATCTGGCCACGTTGGATCTGACCTAGAGGGTGCAATATCCGGGCGCGCGAAGGGCGGCTGAGGGCCTGGAGCGGACGGTCGCCACCATGCCCTGGCGCGGCTCCCCCAACGTCCGCTCAAGGCCACAACCGCGCGCGTCTCGCCGCCGCCCATCGTGCCTCAAAGCTGCCGGGCCTCCGCCCTCTCAGCGTCCGCGAAACAGCCCGCCGAGGATGCCGCGCACGATGCGTCGCCCGGTGGTGCCGCGCAGTTCCCTGACCACCGCCGAGGCGATGGCCCCGCCGAGGCTGTCGGTGGCGGCCCCGCGCCGCGTGCGCCCGGACCGTGCGCTGCCCGAATAGCGGCGGGCGGTCTTGAATTCGCGCCCGGCCTCCGCCGCCGCCTCGGCGGCTTCGGCCTCCTTGGCGGCGGCCTCTGCGCGGGCGGCGAGCATCTCGAAGGCCGAATGCCGGTCGAGCGCGGCCTCGTATTTGCCCATGACCGGCGAGGCGGCAATCACCGCGCGGCGGGTGGCCGCGTCACAGGGGCCGAGGCGCGTGGCCGGCGGGCGGATGAGCGTGCGCTCGACCACGCCGGGCACGCCCTTGTCCTGCAAAAGCGAGGTCACCGCCTCGCCGGTGCCCACGTCGCGGATCGCTTCGACCGTGTCGAAACGCGGGTTGGGCCGGTAGGTCTCGGCGGCGCGCCGCAGCGCCTTCTGGTCGCGCGCGGTGAAGGCGCGCAGCGCGTGCTGAAAGCGGTTGCCAAGCTGGCCGAGGATATCCTCGGGCACGTCGTCGGGATTCTGGGTGATGAAATACACCCCCACCCCCTTGGAGCGGATGAGGCGCGCGACCTGCTCGACCTTGTCCACGAGCGCCTTGGGCGCGTCGTCGAACAGGAGATGCGCCTCGTCGAAGAAGAACACGAGGCGGGGCTTGTCGGGGTTGCCCACCTCGGGCAACTGCTCGAAGAGTTCCGACAGCAGCCACAGAAGGAAGGTGGCGTAGAGCCGGGGCGAATTCACCAGCTTGTCGGCGGCGAGGATGTTGACATGGCCGCGCCCCTCGGGGGTGACGCGCATCAGATCGGACAAGCGCCAGCGCCGGCTCGCCGAAGAAATGCGCCCCACCCTGGTTCTCCAGCACCAGCAGCGCGCGCTGGATCGCCCCCACCGAGGCGGTGGCGACATTGCCGTAGCGCAGCGACAGATCGCGCGCGTTCTCGCCCACGAAGGTCAGCAGCGCCTGCAAATCCTTGAGGTCCAGCAACGGCAGCGCTTCTTCGTCGGCCACGCGGAAGGCGATGTTGAGCACGCCTTCCTGCGCGTCCGTCAGCGCCATCAGCCGCGACAGCAGAAGCGGCCCCATCTCCGACACGGTGGTGCGCATCGGGTGGCCCTGCGCGCCGAAAATGTCCCAGAAGATCACCGGGAAGGCGTCGTAGCGATAAGCCTCGAACCCGATCTTCGCGGCGCGCGATGTGAACGCCGCGTGCAGTTTCTGATCGGCGCTGCCCGGCACCGCCATGCCCGACACGTCGCCCTTGATATCCGACAGGATCACCGGCACGCCCGCATCCGAAAACCCCTCGGCGAGGATTTGCAGCGTCACCGTCTTGCCGGTGCCGGTGGCCCCGGCGATGAGCCCGTGCCGGTTGCCGTATTTCAGCAGCATCTCCTGCGGCGTTGCATAATCCGGCCCGCCGCCCCCCGTGAAAATCGTCTCACCCACGCGCTTGGCACCCCCTGTCCAGAAAACGTCACGCTGTGACCATACAAAATTAACCCTCTCGTGCCAGTCTGAAACCATGCCCGGTGCCGAATGTCCTCTGGTCGCCGGGCACTTCCTCCCTGTCAGACTGGCCGCGCCCCCGGGTGCGGCCTTTTTTGTCGCCGACTGCGATCTGGCCAGTTGACGGATCGCCGCTTCTGGCCTAGCGTCTCTTCAATTACTAAGTCGGCCAGTCCGACGGGGAGAAAAGCGGAAAGGGGCCTTGCGGCCTCTTTCTTGTTTTTCGGGTGGCGATCTCACGGGCGACATGGTTCCTGATGCGGAGAGGCAATCCCGCACACGATTTCTTCCTGACAGTCGTGCAACGGCGTGCTAGAGGCATCATCATGATTTTGTGCAACTCCAAGGGGACGCCATGACCAAGACCCTGCTTCATCTCTCTCTCGCCGCGCTTCTCGCGCTCTCGACCGCTGCGGGCGCGCAAGAGGCCGCCACAGACAGCGAGGGCGCAGACACGCCCGCAGCCCCGGTGGCCGGGCTCGATACCGGGCGCGAAGTGGCCGGGGAAGACCAATCCTACATCAAGGAAACGCACGGCGACTGGTCGGTGCGCTGTTTCCCCAACGAGACGGGCGAGGATCTGTGCCAGATGTATCAGCTCCTGACCGAATCCGAGGGCAACCCGGTGGCCGAGTTCACCCTCTACAAGCTCTCGAATGCGGGCAATGTCGCGGCGGGGGCGACCGTCGCCGTGCCGCTCGGCACGCTGCTCACCGAAGAGATGAAGCTCTCGGTCGACGATGGCAAGGCCAAGAGCTATGCCTATTCGTTTTGCACGATGGGCGGCTGTTTCTCGCGGATCGGGCTCACCGGACCCGAGGTCGAGGCGATGAAGAAGGGCGCGGAGGCGACGATCGAGATCATCCCCGCGCAGGCCCCCGACCAGACGGTGCGCATCGGCGTTTCGCTCTCGGGCTTTACCGCCGCCTACGACGCAGCTTCGACGCTGAACAACTGAGGCAGGCCGTCACCCTCCGGACGGGCCGGAGGGTGACGTGCTCTGTCAAGCGAAGCGCCGGAGCGCCAGCACGGCGTTGAGCCCGCCGAAGGCGAAGGCATTGCTCAGCGCCACCTCGATCTGTGCCTCGCGCGCCTCGTTGGGCACCACGTCGAGCGCGCATTCCGGGTCGGGCTCTTCATAGCCGATCGTGGGTGCGATGACGCCATCGCGAAGCGCCATGATGCAGGCCAGCAGTTCCACCGCGCCGGTGCCGCCGATCAGGTGCGCGTGCATCGACTTGGTGGACGAGATCATCAGCTTGTCGGCATGGTGGCCGAACACGTCGGCCACCGCCGCGCATTCGGTCTTGTCATTGGCCGCGGTGCCGGTGCCGTGGGCGTTGATATAGCCCACCTCGTCGCGGTTTACCCGCGCATCGCGGAGCGCCCCCGCCATCGCCCGCGCCGCGCCCTGCTTGGAGGGCATGACGATATCGGCGGCGTCCGAGGTCATGGCGAATCCCACCACCTCGGCGAGGATCTCGGCCCCGCGCTGCTTCGCGTGCTCGAGTTCCTCGAAGACGAAGATCGCCGCGCCCTCGCCCTGCACCATGCCGTTGCGGTTGGCCGAGAACGGGCGGCAGGCGTCGCGGCGACATCACGCGCAGCCCCTCCCACGCCTTGACGCCGCCGAAGCACAGCATCGATTCCGAGCCGCCGGTCACCATCACCGGCGTGATGCCGCCATGCACCATCTGGAACGCCTGCGCCATCGCGTGGTTGGACGAGGCGCAGGCGGTGGAGACGGTGAAGGTCGGCCCCTTGAGGTTGAACTCCATCGACAGGTGCGAGGCGGCGGCGTTGTTCATCAGCTTCGGCACCACGAAGGGATGCACGCGGTTCTTGCCCTCCTCGTAGACCGAGCGGTAATTGTCGTCGAGCGTGGTCATGCCACCGCCGGAATTGCCCAGGATCGCCCCCGCCTGCGCCGCCAACTCGCCCTTGAACTCCAGCCCCGCCTGCGTGATCGCCTGCCGCGCGGCGATCAGGGTGAACTGCGTGAACCGGTCATAGAGCGCAAGCTGCTGGCGGTTGAACACGGTCTCGGGGTCATAGCCACGCACCTGCCCGCCGATGCGGATCGACAGCCGCTCGACGTCGCGGAATGCCAGTGGGCCGATGCCGCAGCGCCCCTCGCGCATCGCATCGAGCGTGGCGGGCACATCGTGACCGAGCGCGTTGATCGTGCCCGCCCCGGTGATGACGACGCGCTTCACGCGCGTTCCGCGATCAGCCGCTCGATGCCCGCGATGATGGCGCGCACCGAGGAGATGTCGAAATCGCTCTTCTCCGGCTCGTTGGCGTTGAACGGCACCGAGATGTCGAACGCCTCCTCGATGGCGAAGATGCTCTCGACCAGCCCGAGGCTGTCGATACCCAGATCCTCGAGCGTGCTGTCGAGGGTGACGTCGGAGGGCTCAAGCACCGCCTGCTCGGCGATGATCGCGATGACCCGGTCCTCGATATTGCTCATGGCACTCTGCTTTCCGTTGGCGTCCCCGCGCGGGACAATCTCAGCCCTTGTGCGACAGGTCTGTAACGGTTTTCTTAAGGGCTGCCACATCGTCGAACAATCTTTTCAGGCGGCGGAAGCCCTTGAACACCTCGACGGTGGTTTCCATCTTCATCGCCGGATAGCCCAGCATCATCCGCCCCGAGGGGATATTCGACAGCACGATGGTGCCACCGCCGGTGATGACATTGTCGCCGATGAAGATGTTGTCGCTGACGCCGGTCTTGCCCGCCAGCACAACGTTGTTGCCGATCCGCGTCGATCCGGCAATGCCCACCAGACCGCATAGCAGGCAATCGCGCCCGATGATGACGTTGTGGCCGATCATCACGAGGTTGTCGATCTTGGTGCCGTCGCCCACGGCGGTGTCGCGGATGGTGCCGCGGTCGATGGTGCAGTTGGCGCCAAGCTCCACATCGTCGCCGATGGTGACGCCGCCCAGCGAATGGATGCGCGTCCAGCTCTGCACCTCTGCGCCCTCGATATCACCCAGCGTGGCGCGGCCCTGTTCGACCGCCGAGGTCTCGGGGGTAACGTAGGAAAACCCGTCGCCACCCACCACGGCACCCGGCTGCGCGATGAATCGCGCGCCGATGCGCACCCGTGCGCCGATGCGCACGCCCTCGCGCAGGATCGCGCCGTCGCCCAGCACCGCGTCGGCACCAACGAAGGCCTGCGGCCCGATCACCGATCCCGCGCCGATGCGCGCACCCCGGCAGATCACCGCGAGCGGCCCCACGGCCACATCAGGGGCGAGCTCCGCCCCGGGGTCGATCACCGCCGAAGCGTGGACGCCGCCGCCCCATCCCTGGCCCGGATCGAGCAGCTTCGTCAGCCCCGACATCACGTAACGCGGGCGCGGCGCGACGATCGCGGCCTCCAGCCCCATCGCCTGCCAGTCGGCCCCGTCCCAGACCACCGCCGCGCGCGCGCCGCCCCGCGTCAGCCCCTCGGCATAGTCGGGCTTCATCGCAAGCGCGAGATCACCAGGGCCGGCATCGGCGGGCTCTGCTACCCCGTCAACCGCGATCTCCGTCGCCCCGAAGGCGCGCGCACCGAGTGCGCGGGCCACCTCTTCGATACTGTAGGACATGCGCCACCTCTTGATGTCGAAGAGGTGTTTAGCTGCCCTGCGCGACCAGCGAAACCCCTGCCCGCTCCAGCGCCTGCCAGATTTGCGCGTCGCGTCCGTAGACGTCATCGCGGTATTGCGTATGTCCCCCTGCGCGGGTGATCGCGGTGCGATAGATCAGGTGAACCGGCACATGGGTATCGAGGTTGATCTGGGTTTCCCGGCCACTGTCCAACGCGTTATGGAACCGACGCTTCGGATCGCTCTCTTGCGGGGCCAGCAAGGCGTAGGCGAAGTCGAACGGCTGCGCGAGACGGATGCAGCCGGAACTGAAATCACGCTTTTCACGGTCGAAGAGGTGCTTTTGCGGGGTGTCGTGCAGGTAGATGTTATATTTGTTGGGGAACATGAATTTCACCAGCCCCAGCGCGTTCCTGCTTGATGGCGGCTGCTTGACCGCGAACGGAAAATTGCGACCGTTATAGGCATTGAAATTGATTGAGGCGCGGCTGACCCGGCGCCCGGCATAATCATAGAGTTGAAGATAGGACGCGGCATTGGGGTTTCTCTTCATCTTGGGCAGGTAGTCCCGTGCGACGATCGACCGCGGCACATGCCATGTCGGGTTGATGATCATGTGCTCCATCTCGTCGGAGAATTCCGGGCTGCGCCGGTCGTTCGTATTCTTGCCGACAATCGCCCGCGTCTCGAAAGTCACGCGGTCATCGTCGAGGAGGCGCGCGCTGAAATCCGTGAGGTTGACGAGGACATGACGCGCGCCCCGCTCTGCGGGCAGCCAGCGCTCGCGCTCCATCGCGACGGTCAACGCTTGTAGCCGCGCCTCGGGCGTGACGTTGAGCGCGGCGATGGTGCTGCGCCCCGCGATGCCGTCGGTCTCGAGCCCGTGATCGGCCTGAAACGCCTGCACCGCAGCCTGTATCCGGCCATCGTAACGCGCGGTCGCGCTCCGCGCGAGGTATCCCTGTGCCAACAGACGGTCACGCAGGGCGATCACGGCGGGGCCGGTGTTGCCGGGCTCGAGCTTGTCTGCGCGCACGGTCGGGCCCCAGCCACCCTCGGCGATAAGCGATTCGAGGCGCAGCCGTTCCTTCATCAGGCGGTGGTATTCGTTGGTTTGCGGCGGCAGCGCCCGGATTACGTCGCGCGGATCGCCCTGCATCATGTCTGCCAGAAGATCGCCCGCCGCGCGACGCGGCACGCTGCGCTTGATGTCATCGATGACGCGGCCCGGACTCAGCACGCCGGACGATACGTCGCGCGCATAGGTGAGATAGGTCCGGCTCAGCGCCACCTCGACCTCGCCCAATTCGCGGGCCGAGCGGATATCGGCCATGCGCGCCAGCAGCCCGGCCCGATCATAGCGACCGGCGGGCAGCCCGTGCAGGCGGGCATTATCCAGCGCGCGCAAAAGCGCCGCGCGCCGGGCACGGTGGGTCGCGTCCTCGCCCGTCCAGACGGCGCGATACCCGGTTTCGCGGTAAAACACCGCAAGATCCCGGTCGCTGCCGGCGGCCTCGGCCACGGCCTGGCGAAACGCGGTTTCGCGTGCTGCGTCGAGCGCGTCGGCCATCGCCCCGGCCATCACGGCCGGAATCACCGTCGGCACGGCGACCTGACCACCCTCAGCCCGCGTATGGGGCGCGCCGGATACCCCCGCCACGAACGCAACAAGACCCAATCCGACAAACAGACCCCGTGACATGCAACCCCCCTGAGACACAATCCGTTACTCTGATAATAAGCAATCTTTCACGCGAATCTCAATTTCTTCCTAACGATTTCATGTCACTTTCGGGAATATGTTCGTGAGGCAGGCAGTAACGGGATCCCAGAGTCGCATTTTCGTCACGCCGGATCAAGGATGCGCGGGAATTTGCCGAAATGACTTGCGCCACGCGCAAAGTGTCACCCAGGGGCTTGGTTGGCGATTCTCGTTGTGCAATACAAGTCTTGCACTTGGGGATGACATCAACGGTCGCGCAAAGCGGCCTGACATCAAGCGACGGGACAGGCGCACTTGGCAATGACAGAATTCAGCTCGACTGGAATGACACGGCGCGGCGTGCTCGCAGCCTTCGCAGCCACGGCAGTTGCCGCGGCTCCCACATTCACCAACGCCGCAGGGTTTCTTCGGGGCTCTGGCGATATCCGGCGGCTTCGGATGATGTCGCCCCGAACGGGCGAGCGGCTCGATACGATCTACTGGATCGAGGGCGACTATATCCCGGAGGCGCTCAACGAGATCACGCTTTTCATGCGCGACTGGCGCACCGACGAGACGCGCGTGATCGACCGCCGCACCGTCGACATCATGGCGGCGAGCCACAACCTGCTCGATGTGCACGAGCCTTATACGCTGCTCAGCGGCTATCGCAGCCCCAAAACCAACGCCATGCTGCGCGCGCGCTCGAGCGGGGTGGCCAAGAACTCGCGTCACCTGATCGGAGAAGCCGCAGACCTGCGCCTCGGCAGTCGATCGGTGGAGCAAATCTACCGCGCTGCGATGGCCTGCAACGGCGGCGGCGTGGGGCGCTATTCGCGGTCGAATTTTGTTCACATGGATTGCGGCCCCGTCCGCTCCTGGGGCCGGTAGGACGCCACGCGATGAAGGGTGGGAAAGGCGGTACATCGGTGCCGCCTTTTTTGTTGCTTTCGGGGGGGAACACCCGGCCTCGAGTAGCCGGAGGCGGCAGGCCCAAGAACATGGTGCGGGTGGCCGGACTCGAACCGGCACTCCTTGCGGAAAGGGTGTTTGAGACCCTCGCGTCTACCATTCCGCCACACCCGCGCCTTATGCGTCTCTAGCCGAGCGCGCGGGCCGCGTCCAGAGGCCAAGTGCGCTCTGAAAGGACTTGACCGCGACAGGCAGCCATGCTGTTTCACCGCGTCACCTGGCCGGGGAATGCCGATGCTGCGCGCACTTTACGACTGGACGATCCGCATGGCCGATCACCCGCGCGCGTTGTGGGTGCTGGCCGTGATCTCGTTCGCCGAAAGCTCGGTCTTTCCGATCCCGCCCGATGTGCTGATGATCCCGATGATCCTCGCCCGGCCCTCGCGGGCCTGGCTCATCGCCGGCGTGGCGCTCGTCTCGTCGGTTGTGGGGGGGATGCTGGGCTATGCCATCGGGGCCTTTGCCTATGAGAGCATCGGTCAGCCGATCCTGTCGGCCCTCGGCAAGGGCGAGGCGATGGAGGCGTTCAACATCCGGTTCAACGACCTGGGCTTCTGGGCGGTGCTGACGGCGGGGGTGACGCCGTTTCCCTACAAGGTCATCACCATCATGTCGGGCTGGACGGGGATGCCGCTCGCGACCTTCGTCGCCACCTCGATTCTCGCGCGGTCGCTGCGGTTCTTCCTCGTGGCGGGGCTGTTGTGGAAATTCGGCGCGCCGATCCGCGATTTCATCGAGCGGCGGCTGGGCCTGCTGACCATCGTCTTCGTCGTGCTGCTCTTTGGCGGCTTTTACCTCACCCGCCACCTGTGACCCATATGACCCGTCAAAAGACCCTCATCCTGCTTGCCGCCTCCGGGTCCGCCGCGCTCCTGCTCGGTGCGCTGGCGTTCCAGCACCTGGGCGGCATGGCCCCGTGCAAGCTCTGCCTCTGGCAACGCTGGCCGCACGGGATCGCTGTGGGGGCGGGCGTGGTTGGCCTGATGGCCCTGCCCGGCCTGATGGCCGCGCTCGGTGCGCTCGCCGCCCTCGCCACCGCCGGGATCGGCGGCTATCATACGGGCGTCGAGCGCGGCTGGTGGCCGGGGCCTGCGGATTGCTCGGGCGGCCCGGTCGCGGGGATGAGCGCCGAGGACCTGATCGATCAGATCATGGCCGCGCCGCTGGTGCGGTGCGACGAGGTGCCGTGGGACATGCTGGGCCTGTCGATGGCAAGCTGGAACATGGTCGCGTCGCTCGGCCTCGCGATGCTGTGGGTGCTGGCGCTGCGCGCGAGATAAGGTCGGGATGACGCGCCGCGATTGGCCTGAAGGGGACGGTCGGGGCCAGTCGCGCCCGCAGTGTCATGGTTTCGCGACGTGTTCCCGCCCCGTCCCCGCTCAGCGCCGGGTCAGCCGCCATTCGCCCAATTCGTGGTCGAACCGGATCAGGCGGCGCGCCGATCTGCCGGGGCGGGTGCGTTTCACGTATTGGCGGTAAAGCAGGGCGGCGAGACGCTCCCAGAGCATGGGGCGGCGACGCAGGGCGCGCAATTCGCGCCGATAGGCCCCCGGCTCCTGTTTCGACAATTGCCCCGGCTCGACGGTGAAAGACCCGATATGCGTGTCGATCACGTAGAGATCGTGCGCGCGGGAAAAGCTGCGCCACAGCAGGTAATCGCCCGCGAGACGGCAGGCCGCGAGGCGCTCGGGGTCTATGCGCGCATTGAGCGCGCTGCGCCAGAGCGTGCTTTCCTGCTGAAGCACGGTGAGCCGCGTGCCATACATGCCGCAATCGAAGAAGCGGCGGCAGAACGGATGCGGCAGGCGGCAATTGATGATTTGCCCGGCGGCGTTGCGCGTCACCTCTTGCCCGGTGATCCACTTTATCTCCGGGTAGCGCGTCAAAACCTCGGCGGCGACGGCAAAGGCATGGCGGTCGAGCACCTCGCCTGCGGGCAAGTAGCCCGTGACATCGCCGCCCGCGCGCGCCAACCCCTTGGCCAGCGCGTCATACATGCCGCTGTCGGGGTCGGAAAACACCTCGATGCGCGGATCGTCAAACGCCGCGACCCGCGCGCAGGTGTCATCGGTCGAGGCCCCGTCCATCACCAGCACCGAGAGCCGCGCCGCGCCCGCGGCAAGGGCCGTTTGCGCGCGCAGGCTGTCGAGGGTGCGGGTCGATCTTGTCGCCGCCGTTGAAGACGGGGATGAGAATGGTGAATTGCATGGGGCTGCTCGTCACCTTGCTCACGCGTCACCGGTCAGGCGGTCGAGCACCGCCGTGTTGGCCAGCGAGGTCTCGCGCAGAACGCGCCGGATATGGGTGCGCGAGCGCGGCAGAAGGTGGGCGAAAAGCCGCGCTTCGATGTGGCGCAGGACGTTGCTGCCATAAACGCCGCGCCCGATGCGGGCGAGGGCCGCGACGTGGTCGCTCACCCATGCGTCGCGCCGCATGTCCGGTGGCACGGCGCCGAGCAGCCGCAGGAATTCCCGCCCCGAGCGGATATACTGGTTCTTGTTCCAGCGCCCGTCATGGTCGAGGTGCCAGACATTGACGCCGGTGCCCGTCAGGCCCTCTGCCCCGCGCCAGAGCAGCATCATCGGCTCGAAGTGATCCCACCACGGCATCCCGAAGATCAACTCGCCTGCGTCAAGACCGTCAAGCGCCGCGCAGCCCGCCCCCAACAGGTCGACCCCGCAGTCGTAGGGCGGGGTGTCGTGCGTCTTTTCACCGTTGTGATCGCGACGGCGCACGGCGCGCCGGGCCTGCATCGGCCCGAGGCTCGCCAACGCCGCCGCGCGTCATGCGTCATCTCGAGCTCGATATCGGCGTTCACGACGAACACCCGCTCTGTCGAGACGCGGCGCGCGGCGTCGAGCAGGTCTTGCAGTGAACACATGCGGTCGTCCGTTGATCGCGGCGGCGTCGCGCGGCACGCGCACCACCTCAACTCCGAGATCGGCGATCAGCGGATGGAGGGCCTCGTTCACCGAGTTGACCGTGACGGCGGCGAACCCGCAATCGCGCCACGATTGCACGCAGCGCGCGAGATAGGCATCGCCGATCTCGTTGCCCTGCGCATCCTTGCGCGAGAACACGGGCGGGATCGAGGTGACGATGGGGCTGGCATGGCACGGGTCCGCTCTTTGCGCCCCCGGCTATGCCAGACCCCGCCCCCCTGTTCAAGCCGCGCCGCTCAGCCCGCCGCGCGCATCACCATGCCGAAGAGATCGCGCGGGTCGTCGGGGTCGGCGAGCAGGTCGAGATCGCGGTAATAGTCGGTGCCGCCGATATGGTCGCGGATGTAGCGCAGCGCCGAGAAATCCTCGATGGCAAAGCCCACGCTGTCGAAAAGCGTGATCTGCTCTGCGCTGGTGCGCCCCGGCACCTCTCCGGCGAGCACCTGCCACATCTCGGTGACCGGGTGATCGGCGTCCAATTGCTGAATCTCGCCTTCGATGCGCGTCTGTTCGGGGTATTCCACGAAGATCGACGCGCGGTGCAGGATCGCGGGGGCCAGCTCTGTCTTGCCCGGACAGTCGCCGCCGATGGCGTTGATGTGCACGCCGCTGCCCACCATGTTGTCCGAAAGGATGGTGGCGTATTGCTTGTCGGCGGTGCAGGTGGTGATGATCTGCGCGCCCTCCATCGCCGCCTCCGCCGATGTGCAGGGCACCACGTCAAGCCCCGTGCCCGCAAGGTTGCGCGCGGCCTTTTGCGTGGCGGCGCTGTCGATGTCGTAGAGCCGCACGGATTTGATCCCCACCAGCGCCTTCATCGCGAGGCTCTGGAATTCCGATTGCGCGCCCGCGCCGATCATCGCCATCGTGTGGCTGCCCCTGGGGGCGAGGTGGCGCGCCACCATGCCCGAGGTGGCGGCAGTGCGCAGCGCGGTGAGCACGGTCATTTCCGACAAGAGCACCGGGTAGCCGTTGCCGACATTCGCCAGGAGGCCGAAGGCGGTGACGGTCTGCAGGCCCGACTTCGTGTTCTTGGGGTGGCCGTTCACGTATTTGAAGCCATAGACCTCGCCATCGGAGGTGGGCATCAATTCGATCACCCCCTCGTCGGAATGCGAGGCGATGCGCGGCGTCTTGTCGAAGAGTGACCAGCGGCGGAAATCGGCCTCGATATACGCGGCGAGGCCCGCCAGCATCGGCTCGATCCCGATATGGTGGACCAGCTTCATCATGTGTTCGACGGAGACGAAGGGCACATAGGCCTTCTCGGAGGGGGCGAGTGACATGGGGGCTCTCCTCAGGTGTGGGCGCTTGTGGGGCGGTCAAAGACGCGGCGGCCGAGCGCCGAGGCGGCGAGATCGACCATCACCTGCGCGGTGCGACCGCGATCATCGAGGAACGGGTTGAGTTCGACGAGGTCGAGCGAGGTGAGCAGGCCGCTGTCGCAGACCATCTCCATCACCAGATGCGCCTCGCGCATGGTGGCCCCTCCGGGCACGGTGGTGCCGACGGCGGGCGCGAAGGAGGGGTCGAGGAAATCCACGTCGAGCGAGACATGCAACGCCCCGCCAACCTTCTCGACATCCGACAGGAACTCGGCCAGCGGGCGGGCGATGCCGCGCTCGTCGATCTCGCGCATGTCATGGGTGCGGATCGCGGTTTCGGCCAATGCGGCGCGTTCGGCGCCATCGACCGAGCGCAGCCCGATCATGCAGATATTGGCCTGCGCCACCGGGTTGGCGACCTCCGGGAAGCCGTGAAATCCCGCGCGCCCGGTGGCATAGCCGATGGGCGTGCCGTGCAGGTTGCCCGATCCGGTGGTCTGCGGCGTGTGGATGTCGCTATGCGCGTCGAGCCAGAGGATGAATTGCGGGCGGTTTCGGGCGGCTGCATGGTTGGCCACCCCGGCGATGGAGCCGAGCGACAAGCTGTGATCGCCACCCATGAAGATGGGCAGGCCCCGGGCGGCGGCTTGTTCGCCCGCCTGCGCGAGGGCAGCGGTCCAGCCCGCCGTCTGTGCCGGGGCATGAACGTGCGGCGGCATATCGGGGGCGGGGGCTGCATCTGCGGGTGTCACATTGCCCAGATCGCGCACAGTGAGGCCCAGATCGCCGAGCGCCTCGGCAATCCCTGCGGTGCGGTAGGCATCGGGGCCCATGAGACAGCCGCGCCGCGCCTTGCCGCTATCCACGGGCGCGCCGACGAGAAGGATTTCCTTAGGGGTCATGATCGTCTCCATATCTGTTCATGGCAGGAGTGGCTCCGAATCGGGTTGATTTGAAGCGGGTATTTTGCACTAATCGGGCGCAGTAATTGCGAAACGGATGCAAAAGGCTTCGATATGGACGATACCGACCGCCGCCTGCTCTCGGCCCTGCGCCACGACGCGCGCGCCTCGCTCTCTGATCTTGCGCTTGGGCTTGGCGTGTCGCGCACCACCGTGCGCGCGCGGATCGAGCGGCTTCAGGCGCGCGGCGAGATCGTCGGCTTTACCGTGGTGCTCAGGGGCGACACGCTGCGCGACCCGGTGCGCGGGCTGATGATGCTGGGCATCGAGGGGCGCGGCACCGAGCGGATCATCCGGCAGTTGGGCGGCCTGCCGGCGGTGCGCGCGATCCACACAACCAACGGACGCTGGGACCTGATCGTGGAAATCGGCACCGAAACGCTCGAGGCGCTCGACCGGGTGCTGGCGCAGATACGCCGCTTCGACGGGATCGCCAGCTCCGAGACGAGCCTGCTGCTCAATACCTGGAAATCCGGGGGATAGTTGGGAGCAGGTGCCCGACCGTCCCGGCATGACCACTTGCAGACCACGTCTTGCATGATCTACGTTCCGTGGCATGGCCATTCTCTCCGCCTCCGGCTCGCATCTCCTGCTGATCGACTTTCAGGCGCGGCTCATGCCCGCCATTCACGAGGGCGCGAAGGTGACCGCGCGGGCAGGCAAGCTGCTTGATGGCGCGCGGCTCATGGAGGTGCCGCGCAGCTTTACCGAGCAGATCCCCGACAAGCTGGGCCACACCGTGCCCGACCTGGCCCCGCAACCGGGCGAGACGGTGCTGGCGAAATCGCGCTTTGATGCGTGCCCGGAAACCGGGCTCGCCACGCAGATCGCCCCGGGGCACCGGATCGTTGTCGCGGGCTGCGAGGCGCATGTCTGCGTGCTGCAGACGGTGCTGGGGCTGCTGGAGGCAGGGCGCGATGTGGCGGTGGTCGCGGACGCCACCGGCTCGCGCGTGCCCGGCGATCACGAGGCGGCGCTGGCGCGCATGGCGCGTTCCGGTGCCGAAATCGTCACCACCGAGATGGTGCTCTTCGAGTGGCTGGGCGGGGCCGATCACCCCGCGTTTCGCGAGGTGATCGCCCTGATCAAGTAGCGCTCAGGCCGCGCGGCGCGGGCGCCTGCGACGCTGGCCGCCCGGCTTGGCCCCGGCACCGGGATTGCCACCCGGCTTGGCCCCGCCGCCCCGGCGCGGACCGCCACGGCCCGCAGGCTTGGCCTTGGGGTCGGGCAGAACCTCCCAGGCGCGGCCCGAGGCCACGGGGATGGTCGTGCCCAGCACCTTCTGGATATCCTTCAACTCGCCCATTTCGTCGGGCGCGCAAAAGGCGATCGCCGCGCCGTCGCGCCCGGCGCGCGCAGTGCGCCCGATGCGGTGGATATAGTTCTCGGCCACGTTCGGCAATTCGTAGTTGTAGACATGCATCACCGCCGGGATATCGAGGCCGCGCGCCGCCACATCGGTGGCCACCAGCACCTTTACGCGGCCCTCGCGGAACGCGGCAAGGGCGCGCTCGCGCTGGCCCTGGCTCTTGTTGCCGTGGATCGCCACCACCGAGAACCCGGCCTGCTCCAGCCTGCGGGCAAGCTTGTCGGAGCCGTGCTTGGTGCGGCCGAAGACCAGCGCCAGCTCGTCGCGGTGCTTGTCGAGGCACTCGATCAGCAGCTCTGGCTTGGACGCCTTGGCGACGAAATGCACCTCTTGCGTGACCTTGTCGGCGGGTTTGCCCGGCGGGCTCACCTGCACGCGGCGCGGGTTTTTCAGGTAGCTGCCGGCGATCTCCTCCATCTGTTTCGGCATGGTGGCCGAAAACAGCATGGTCTGGCGCTCGGCGGGCAAAAGCCCGGCGATGCGCCGCAGCGCGTGGATAAAGCCGAGGTCGAGCATCTGATCGGCCTCGTCGAGCACGAGGAATTCGGTGGTATCAAGACGCAGCGCGCGCCGGTCGATGAGATCGAGCAGCCGCCCGGGTGTGGCCACGAGGATATCGGTTCCACGATCCAGCCGCTTGATCTGCGGGCCGATGCCCGCGCCGCCCACCACGAGGCCGATGCGCAGCGGGCTATCCTTGACGAGCGTCATGAGCGCGTCGCGGATCTGGCCTGCGAGTTCGCGGGTGGGGGCGAGGATCAGGCTGCGCACAGCCTTGGGCGCGGGCCGCGCCGGGGCCTCCATCAGCCGGGTGACCAGCGGCAGGCCAAAGGCCATCGTCTTGCCGGTGCCGGTCTGGGCCAGCCCCATCACGTCATGGCCGTCAAGCGCATAAGGGATGGCGTGGGTCTGGATCGGGGTGGGCTCGGTTATGCCCTGGTCCGCCAGTTTGCGGGTGAGCGATTGGGGCAGGCCCATCTCGTCGAAGAGGTTCAAATCCGTATCCTTTCGCGGACGCGCGGAGATGCCGCGGCCCGGTCGTCGTGGTTGCACCTGACCGCCGGGCACGGGGCCGGATGCCCCCTGCCCCCTGACAGGTCGTTGGCCCCACGCGTGATATTGGGAACATATCCGCGACATTTCATAAGGAACGCCCCCTCGGGGCCGTGCTGCTCACGCGGCAGGAAATATCGGTTGAGTGGCATATGGCGGGCGCGCGCGCAGAAGTCAAGCGGGGGCTGCGCTTGCAATCGCGCTTCTGCACGCCGCCGCGTCAGGCTTGATTTCCCGGTGCGCGCGGGCTTTGCTCGCGCAAAAAGGGAGACAGGACATGCGCAGGATCCTGAAATGGGCCGGGCGGATCGCGCTGGCGCTCGTGTTGGCGGCGGTGGCCGTAGGGGTGTGGAAGCGCGAAGAGATCGCGCGGCTCATGGCGGTCAACTCGCTTTTCTCCGAGGAAAACATCGTCGCGAATTTCTCAGGCATGGACCGCGCCTTTCTCACCACGCCGGTGCCTCGAGGCGACGGGCCGGTCTCGCCCCTGCCCGGGGGGGTGCCCCTTACCCTGCCCGCGCAGGTCTCTGACTGGACGGAGACGCGGCGCGTCACCTCGCTTTTGGTGCTGCATGGCAAGCGGATCGTGCATGAGAGCTATCGGCTCGGCACCACCGCCGAGGACCGCAGGATAAGCTGGTCGATGGCCAAGAGCTTTCTGTCGGCGCTCATCGGCCTCTCATTGGAGCGCGGCGAGATTGCCTCGCTCGACGACCCCGTCACGCGCTACGCCCCCGCGCTCGCGGGCAGCGCCTATGACGGCGTCACCCTGCGCCAGCTCTTGCAGATGACCAGCGGGGTGGCGTTCGACGAGGATTATCTCGACTACGATTCGGATATCAACCGCATGGGCCGGGTGCTGGCGCTGGGCGGCTCGATGGACGGCTTTGCCGCCGGGCTCTCGGCGCGCGCCGCCCCGCCCGGCACGCGGTGGCAATATGTCTCCATCGACACCCATGCGCTGGCGATGGCGCTGCGCGGGGCCACCGGGCGCGCCCTGCCCGATCTGCTGTCGGAGCGGGTCATCGCGCCGCTGGGGCTCGAGGCCGACCCTTATTACATCACCGATGGCGAGGACGTGGCCTTTGCCCTTGGCGGGCTCAACCTCACCACCCGCGATTACGCGCGGTTCGGGCTGATGGTGGCGCAGATGGGCCGGTATCGGGGGCAGCAGATCGTGCCCGAAGACTGGATCGCCGCCTCGACGCGCCCGGGCGCGCCGACGCCGGAGGGCGAACGCCAATACGGGCTGCACTGGTGGATGCCCGCCGATGCGCGACCGGGCGAGGTTTTCGCTCACGGCATCTATGGCCAGTATATCTATATCGACCGCGTCCGCGACGCTGTGATCGTGGTCACCTCCGCGGATCGCGGATTCCGCGAGGACGGCGTGGGCGCGGCCAATATCGACGCGTTGCGCGCCATCGCTGCGGCGCTCTGAGCGCGCCTTGCCAGCGCGCGTGGCGGCGCTATGCTCCCCCGTAGAGTCGGGTGGAGACCCAAGCCAGCCTTCCACATGCCAGTTTCAGGAAGGGCACGACATGACATTCATCGCCATGAACCGCTTTCAGGTAAAGCCGGGCCATGAGGACGGGTTCGAGCGGATGTGGTCCGAGCGCGAAAGCCATCTTGCCAGCGTCCCCGGCTTTCGCGAATTCCGCCTTTTGAAGGGGCCCGAGGGCGAGGGCTTTCGCCTTTATTCGTCGCATGTCATCTGGGAGAGCCGCGCGGCGTTCGAGGCCTGGACGAAATCCGACGCGTTCCGCGCGGCGCACAAGGACGCGGGCAACCGCACGACGCAGGATGCGCTGACGGGCCCTCCGCAATTCGAAGGGTTCGAGACGGTGCTCGAGGAAACGTGAAACGACAGAAGGGGGCCGAGAAGATGCAGAAAGTCGAGTCGGAAAACGTGCTGGGCGGGGCGTTGTCGCCGTGCTCGTCGGACCCGGTGACCGGGTTCTTTCGCGACGGGCATTGCAATACCTGCGCCGAGGATCGCGGCAGCCACACGGTCTGCGCGCTGATGACGGCCGAGTTTCTCGCCTTCTCGAAATATGTCGGCAACGATCTGAGCACCCCGCGCCCCGAATTCGGCTTTGCCGGGCTGAAACCCGGCGATCAGTGGTGCCTGTGCGCGAGCCGCTTTCTACAGGCCCAGGAGGAGGGCTGTGCGCCGCAGGTGCGGCTCGCGGCCACCCATGCCCGCGCGCTCGATATCGTGCCGCTCGAGGTCTTGCAGCAGCACGCAGCGAATTGAGCGGGTGCCCCCGGGGGCGGGGGCACCCTGCCTCTCAGAACGACATGATCCGCGTGCCGGTCGCCAGCATCCGCGCGGCCACTGCGGGTGGTTTGGCCGAGCCGACGCCATCGAGCAGCGCATCGGCACCGACGCCCTTGTTCGGCAGGTAGATGGCGCAGACCTCGACGGTTGCCCCCTGCTCCATGATCTTCTGCATCAGAAGTTGCGGGCTCATCCCCTTGGGCTTTTGCGGGGCGGTCGCGGCCTCGGGCGCATCCTTCAGCGCCAGATCGCCCGCCGGGCCGCACAAGAGCACGTAGGCCCCCGCCCCCGCCTGCATGGATTGCATGGTCAGCACCATGCTCATGAGCTGCGTCTGCGGCTCTTCGCTGGTCAGGATGGTCACAAGCTTGTCGGCCTCTTCGGCCTGCGCAGCGGGCGCGATCAGGGCGGCAAGGCCAAGGGTGGCGGCGGTCAGGAATTTACGCATGGGAACCTCTCGGGTGTTAAGGTGACTTCAGAATCTCTCTTTACTCACCCGCGTTTCTAGGGGCCCGACACGCCCCGAACCTTGATCTGCATCAAACACATTCAAATTTCCGAATTCGGGCCCGCCCAGCCGCGCCAGCACCGCGCCCGTGTCGATGGCACCGATGGCCCCCGCCACGCGCCCGCGCGGCGCGCCGAGGCGCGTGTCGATATAGGCCTCCGCCACAGCACCCGGCGCGTGACGCATCAGCACCGAAGCGGTGAGCAGCGTGGCGAGGCTCTCGGCATACCAGCGCGCCTGCGCCTCCCCGGGCGGCTTGGGGAAGGTCGCCATATGCGCGCGCATCGCCGCGTCAAAGCGCCGGTCCTGCCCGGCCACCGCGCCCAGTTCGGCGGTCAGCGCCGCGCCCGCCGCCGGCTCGCGCGCCAGCGTGCGCAGGATGTCGAGGCAGATGACGTTGCCCGAGCCTTCCCAGATCGAGTTGAGCGGCGCCTCGCGGTAGAGCATGGGCAAGGGTGTATCCTCGACATAGCCCATGCCGCCGAGGGCCTCCATCGCCTCGTAAACCACGCCGGGGCAGAGCTTGTTGCCAAGGAATTTCGCCAGCGCCACGCCCAGCCGGGCGAACGCCCGCGCCTCGGGCCCGGGCGTGTCGAAGGCCCGCGCCACATGCAGGCCAAGCGCCAGCGCCCCCTCCCAGTCGAGCGCCAGATCGGCCAGCACCGCGCGCATCAGCGGCTGGTCGATGAGCGTTTTCTGAAACGCCGTGCGGTGGCGCGCCCAGTGATGCGCCTCGCCAAGCGCTGCGCGCATGAGGCCAGCCGGGGCGATTGCGGTATCGAGCCTCGTGTGGTGCACCATCTCGATGATGGTGCGCACGCCCGCGCCCTCCTCGCCCAGCCGGTATGCCCGCGCCCCGTGATACTCGATCTCGGCCGAGGCATTGGCGCGGTTGCCCAGCTTGTCTTTCAGCCTCTGGATATGGATCGCGTTGCGCGCACCCTCAAGCCAGCGCGGCACGAGGAAGCAAGTGAGGCCCCCCTCGGCCTGTGCCAGCGTCAGGAACCCGTCGGACATCGGCGCGGAACAGAACCATTTGTGGCCGGTGAGGCGGTAATGATCGCCGTCGGGCGTGGCGGTGGTGGTATTGGCCCGCACATCCGAGCCGCCCTGTTTCTCGGTCATCGCCATGCCCAGCGTCGCGCCGCCCTTGCGCGCCAGCGGTCTTGATGCCGGATCGTAAAGCCGCGCGGTGAGCTTGGGCACCCACTCGGCAAAGAGCGCCTCGTCGGCCCGGAGCGCGGGGATCGCGGCATAGGTCATGGTCATCGGACAGCACACGCCGGGCTCCACCTGGCTCATGAGATAGACCATCGCGGCATGGGTGGCATGGCCGCCCGCCGCCCCCTCCCACGGGATCGCGGCATAGCCCGCGCCGATCCCGGCGCGCATCAGATCATGATAGGCGGGATGAAAGCGCACCTCGTCAAGCCGCCGTCCGCCCGCATCGAAGGGCACGAACTCGGGCGGGTGGCGGCCCGCGTCGCGCCCTGCCGCGCGCATCTGCGCCGTGCCCGTCGTCGCCCCGAAATCCGCCAGCCGCGCGGCATCGGCCCCCGCCGCCGCAGCATGATCGCAAAGCGCCGGATCACCGCCCCACAGGTCGAGATCGCCGCGCGGCGGCGGCTGGTTGCTCACCTCGTGGGTTGGCAAGCGGTCTCGGGCGGGGCTGTCGTGCATCGGCCTACTCCTTCTGCCCGAGGCTAAGCCGCACCGCCGCAAGAGAAAAGGGGATTCCCAAGCCGCGCCGCCTGTGGCATGGTTTGTGGCGAAGTGCGGCGTTTCAGACCGCGCGCCGAGGAGCAGAGCATGGAACCGAAAAGCCGCCCGTGGAGCGCCCTTGCCGGGCTGACCATTGCGTTTTTCCTGGGCGCGTATTTCGCCTACGCTGCGGTGCAGGGCGATTACGGCCTGTTCCGCCGCGCCGAAATCGAGGCGCAGAACACCGAACTTGCGGACCAGCTTGCCGCGCTGGAAGCGGAGGTTGCCCGGATGGAGAACCTCACCCGGCGGCTGTCGGACGACTATCTCGACCTCGACCTGCTCGATCAACAGGCCCGCGACGTGCTCGGCCTGCTGCGCGGCGACGAGATCGTGATCCGCTGAGGCAGTCCTCCCGCGAAAATTCGTCCTCGCCACAAATGCGGGATTGGTGTAATCAATGGTTTAACGCTAAACCATTTCCGCCACCAAGGAGGAGCAGCGCATGGCCCCCCGGAAAAGCACTGCGAAACCAAATGTTTCCGCCGACGAGCTGAAGGCATATTACCGCAGCATGCTGCTCATCCGCCGATTCGAGGAGAAGGCCGGGCAGCTCTATGGCATGGGGCTGATCGGCGGGTTCTGTCACCTCTATATCGGGCAGGAGGCGGTCGTCGTCGGGCTCGAAGCCGCCGCGGAGGAAGGCGACAAGCGCATCACCACCTACCGCGATCACGGCCACATGCTCGCCTGCGGGATGGACCCCAAGGGCGTCATGGCCGAGTTGACTGGCCGCGAAGACGGCTACAGCCGTGGCAAGGGCGGCTCGATGCACATGTTTTCCACCGAGAAGCAGTTCTACGGCGGCCACGGCATCGTCGGCGCGAACGTGCCGCTTGGCGCCGGGCTGGCCTTTGCCGACAAGTATCTCGGCAATGACCGCGTGACCTTCACCTATTTCGGCGACGGCGCGGCCAATCAGGGGCAGGTCTACGAGACGTTCAACATGGCGTCGCTGTGGGACCTGCCGGTGATCTTTGTGATCGAGAACAATCAATACGCCATGGGCACCTCGCAGGAACGCTCCACCTCCTCGCCCGACATCTACCACCGGGGCGAGGCGTTCGGCATTCCCGGCGAAATGGTCGACGGGATGGACGTGCTCGCCGTCAAGGCCGCGGGCGAGAAGGCGGTCAAGCACTGCCGCGCGGGCAAGGGGCCGTATATCCTGGAAATCAAGACCTACCGCTATCGCGGCCATTCGATGAGCGATCCGGCCAAGTATCGCACCCGCGACGAAGTGCAGAAGATGCGCGACGAGAAGGACGCGATCGAGCATGTGCGCGAGCTGCTGCTGTCGGGCGATCACGCCTCCGAGGAGGATCTCAAGGCCATCGACAAGGAGATCAAGGAGATCGTCAACAAGGCCGCCGATTTCGCCAAGGACAGCCCCGAGCCGGGGACAGACGAGCTCTGGACCGACATCATCGCCGATGTGGCACCGCAGAACGCCTGAGGAGGAGAGACACATGCCGACCGAAATTCTCATGCCCGCTCTCTCCCCCACGATGGAGGAAGGCACGCTCGCCAAGTGGCTGGTGAAGGAGGGCGATACCGTGGCCGCCGGCGACATCCTTGCCGAGATCGAGACCGACAAGGCGACGATGGAGTTCGAGGCCGTGGACGAGGGCACCATCGGCAAGCTGCTGATCGAAGAGGGCAGCGAGGGCGTGAAGGTGAACACGCCGATTGCCGTGCTGCTCGAGGAGGGCGAGAGCGCGGATGATATCGACAGCGGCGCAAGCACCCCAACCGCGCAGGAATCGCAGGACGCAGGAGAGGACGAGGACACGGAAGAGGACAAGCCCAAATCCGCCCCCGCCAAGCCCAAGGCCCCCGACGCGCCCAAGGCCGACACCAGCCCCGACTGGCCCGAGGGCACCGAGATGCAGAAGATGACCGTGCGCGAGGCATTGAACACGGCAATGGCCGAGGAAATGCGCCGCGACGACGCGGTTTTCGTCATGGGCGAGGAGGTCGCCGAATACGAGGGGGCCTACAAGATCACCCAAGGCCTCCTCGACGAATTCGGCGCCAGGCGCGTGATCGACACGCCGATCACCGAGCACGGCTTTGCCGGCATCGGCGTCGGCGCGTCGTGGGGGGGCCTGCGCCCCATCGTCGAATTCATGACCTGGAATTTCGCCATGCAGGCCATCGACCAGATCATCAACTCGGCGGCCAAGACGCTCTATATGTCCGGCGGGCAGATGGGCAGCCCCATCGTGTTTCGCGGCCCCAACGGGGCGGCGGCGCGGGTGGGCGCGCAGCACAGCCAGGATTACGCCGCGTGGTATGCGCAGGTGCCCGGCCTGCGCGTGGTGCAGCCCTATTCCGCGGCCTGCGCCAAGGGCCTGTTGAAAAGCGCCATCCGCGACCCCAACCCGGTGATCTTTCTGGAAAACGAGATCCTCTATGGCAAGTCCTTCGAGGTGCCCAAACTGGACGATTTCACCATCCCCTTCGGCAAGGCCAAGATCTGGCGCGAGGGGGACGACGTGACCATCGTCAGCTTCGGCATCGGCATGACCTACGCGCTGGAGGCGGCGGGAAAACTGGCCGAAGACGGCATCGAGGCCGAGGTGGTGGACCTGCGCACCCTGCGCCCGATGGACACCGACACGGTGATCAAATCCGTGATGAAAACCAACCGCTGCGTCACCGTCGAAGAAGGCTGGCCGGTGGGGGCCATCGGCAACCACATCTCCTCGGTGCTGATGCAACAGGCATTCGATTACCTCGACGCGCCGGTGATCAATTGCACCGGCAAGGATGTGCCCATGCCCTACGCCGCCAATCTGGAAAAGCTGGCGCTGACCTCGGTGAGCGAGGTCATCGACGCCGTGCGCCAAGTGACCTACCGGTAAGGGAGAGACGCGATGCCGACCGAAATCCTGATGCCCGCCCTCTCGCCCACGATGGAAGAGGGCACGCTGGCGAAATGGCTGGTGAAAGAGGGCGATACCGTCAACGCCGGTGATTTGCTGGCCGAGATCGAGACCGACAAGGCCACGATGGAGTTCGAGGCCGTGGACGAAGGCACCATCGGCAAGCTGCTGGTAGAGGAGGGCAGCGAAGCCGTGAAGGTCAACACGCCGATTGCCGTGCTTCTGGAGGAGGGCGAGAGCGCCGACGACATCGAAAGCGCCCCGGCGTCCGAAGGCGCATCCAAGGACGATGGGGCCAAGCAAGAGAAGGCCCCGGAGAAAGCGGAGAAGGCTGGCGGCGAAGGGTCGGGCAAGGGCAAGAGCGCACCGGTCGCCAAATCCGACACGGTCGCCCCCGCCGCGCCGAAGGACGAAAAGGGCGAGCGCATCTTCGCCTCGCCCCTCGCGCGCCGCATCGCCGCCGAGAAAGGGCTGGATCTCGCGCAGATCACCGGCTCCGGCCCGCACGGGCGGATCGTGCGCGCGGATGTGGAGGATGCCAAGGCCAAGGCTGCCCCCGCGCAAGAGGCCGAGAAACCCGCCGACAAGGCCCCTGCCCCGTCAGCCGCCCCCACCGGCCCCTCGTCGGATGCAGTCATGGCCATGTACGAGGGCCGCGAATTCGAGGAGGTCAAACTCGACGGGATGCGCCGCACCATCGCCGCACGCCTGACCGAGGCCAAGCAGACCGTGCCGCATTTCTACCTGCGCCGCGAAATCCGCCTCGACGCGCTGATGAAATTCCGCAGCGACCTCAACAAGCAGTTGGAGCCGCGCGGCGTGAAGCTGTCGGTCAACGATTTCATCATCAAGGCCTGCGCGCTCGCCTTGCAGGCGGTGCCCGACGCCAACGCCGTCTGGGCCGGCGACAAGGTGCTGCGGCTCAAGCCGTCGGACGTGGCCGTCGCCGTGGCCATCGAGGGCGGGCTGTTCACGCCCGTGCTCAGGGATGCCGAGATGAAATCGCTCTCGGCGCTCTCGGCCGAGATGAAGGACCTCGCTACCCGCGCCCGTGACCGCAAGCTTGCCCCCGAGGAATACCAGGGCGGCACCTTCGCGATTTCCAACCTCGGCATGTTCGGAATCGAGAATTTCGACGCGGTCATCAACCCGCCGCACGGCGCGATCCTCGCCGTCGGGGCGGGGCTGAAAAAGCCGGTGGTGGGGGCCGATGGCGAGCTGACGGTCGCCACGGTCATGTCGGTGACGCTGTCGGTGGATCACCGGGTGATCGACGGGGCGATGGGGGCGGACCTGCTCAAGCAGATCGTGGAGAACCTCGAGAACCCGATGGTCATGCTGGCCTGAGCTGCGGGGGCGGGTCTTGGCCTTGAGCGGACGGTCGAGCAACGGTTGCGAAGCCGCGCAGCGCCCGACCGCGGGTGGGCGCTCAGACGGTGAAGGAGGGCACTTTATGGCTCGGAAAACTCCAACGATCATAGGGAGTTGAACGGTGCAGAAGCGCCCGCCCGGGCGGTCGGGCGCTGCGCGGCGGTGCCTCGCGGCACCTTGATTCCGCGCAAGGGGGATGAGCCTTGAATGGCAGCAACAGGCCAAAATCAACCTGACCACCCCAACGCCCTTCAGGCAAACTTCTCTGTCAGAGCCGCCTGCACCGCCGGGGTCACGAATTTCGTCACGTCACCACCCAGCCGCGCGATTTCCTTGACAAGTTTCGACGCGATCGCCTGATGACCGGCATCGGCCATCAGGAACACCGTCTCGACCGTGTTGTCGAGCGCCCGGTTCATGCCGACCATCTGAAACTCGTATTCGAAATCCGCCACCGCGCGCAGCCCGCGCACGATGAGCTGTGCGCCCACGTCATGGGCGCAGTGGATGAGCAGGTTGTCGAACGGGTGCGCGACGATCTCGGTCCCGGTCTCGGCGCTGAGCGCGACGCATTCCGCCTCGATCATCGCCACGCGCTCTTCCAGCGTGAAGAGCGGCCCCTTGTCGCGGTTGATCGCCACCCCGATGACGAGCCGATCCACAAGTATCGCCGCCCGCCGGATGATGTCGATATGCCCCAGCGTGATCGGGTCGAACGTGCCGGGATAGAGGGCGATGCGCATCGGGCGGCTCCATTGTTGCCGTGTCGCGGCACGCAACAATATTGCGCCGCCGAATGCAACCCCCTCAGTAGCCCATGATCATCCCTTCCAGCGCCGTCTTTTCCAGCGACAGCTCGTCGAGCCGCGCCTTGACCACGTCGCCGATGGTGACGATCCCGACGAGCTTGCCCTCCTCGACCACCGGCATGTGGCGAAAGCGGCCATCGGTCATCCGCGCAAGCACCGCGTCGGAGGTGTCCTGCCTTGAGCAGCAGACCGGGTTGCGTGTCATCATCTCGTTCACCGTCTCCTTGAGGCAGGCCGCGCCGCGCACCGCCAGCGCGCGCACGATGTCGCGCTCCGACAGGATGCCATCGGCGGTGGTGCCGTCGGCAGACACCACGACACCGCCGATGCGCCGCTCGGCGAGGATGTTGGCGGCTTCCGCCACGGGCGTCTCGGGCGTGACCGTGATGACCCCGCTATCGCCCTTGGATTTCAGAATCTGCTGGACCAGCATCACGACGCCCTCCCGAAATGAAAATTGCGTGAAACGAGCGTGGGCCACAACATAATGTCTGTCAAGCCTGCGCCTCCAGCCGCGCCACCTCGGCGCGCATCCCCTCGAGCAGCGCCGCCGCGAAACGGTTCTGTCGCTCCAACCGCCGGTCGTCGGCATGGCGCACGAGGTAGAAACTGCGGGTGAGGCTGAAAAGATCGGGCAGCACCCGCCGCGCCCCGCGCAGCCAGGGCAGCGAGAAATCGTGCAGCACGCCGATGCCGGCCCCCTGCCGCACCAGGTTGAGCTGCACCGAAACCGAGTTCGACGCGATATCCACGCGGGCAATCCCCGCCTCGCTCAGGTAATCAAGCTCGCGGTCGAAGATCATGTCGGGGATGTAGCCCACGATCCTGTGGGCGTTCAGGTCCTCCAGCCCGGTGATCGCCTTGTGGCGGCGCAGGTAGCGCGCGTTGGACGCGAGGTGCAGGCGGTAATCGGTGATCTTCTGCACCGTGAGCCTGCCGGCGGTCGGCGGGCTCACCGCGATCACCATGTCGGCCTCGCGCCGGGTGAGATTGAACACCCGCGGCAGGGCGACGATCTGGATTTCAAGGTCCGGGTTCTCGGCGCCGATGGCGGCGCAGACCTGCGGCAGCACGAAATTGGCGCAGCCATCCGGTGCGCCGATGCGGATCTGCCCCGACAGGCCCCCCGCCTGCCCGGCAATATCCTCGGCGGCGGCCTCCATCGCCTGCTCGGCGCGGATCGCGTGGGCCATGAGCCGCGCGCCCGCCTCGCTGAGCGCATAGCCGGTGGGGGATTTGGCGAACAGAGGCGCGCCAAGCGCCTCCTCGAGCCGCGCCACGCGGCGGCCCACGGTGGCCGGGTCGATGCGCAGCACCCGGCCCGCGCCCGACAGGCTCTCGGCGCGCGCCACCGCCAGAAAGATGCGCATATCGTCCCAATGCGGCGTCACCGGCCCTGCTCCTTTGCATTTTTGCAAATCCGTATTGGAAACTTGCCCCTTTTGCCCCGCGTTTTGCAAGGCTACCCTGCGGACAACGCGCATTCTCAGGAGGAGACAACAATGCAGGACCTTACCCATTACATCAACGGCAGCCATGTGCAGGGCACATCCGGCCGTTTCTCGGACGTGTTCAACCCCGCCATCGGCGAGGTTCAGGCGCGCTGCCCGCTGGCTTCGGCAGAGGAAATGGCGCAGGCCGTCGCCGCCGCACAGGCCGCGCAGCCCGCGTGGGGGGCCACCAACCCGCAGCGCCGCGCGCGGGTGATGATGGAGTTCGTGCGCCTGCTCAACCGCGACATGGACAAACTGGCCGAGGCGCTAAGCCGTGAACATGGCAAGACTTTTCCCGATGCCAAGGGCGATGTGCAGCGCGGCCTCGAGGTGGTGGAATACTGCATCGGCGCGCCGCAGATGCTCAAGGGCGAGTTCACCGACAGCGCCGGGCCCGGCATCGACATGTATTCGATGCGCCAGCCGCTGGGCGTCTGCGCCGGGATCACGCCGTTCAACTTTCCGGCCATGATCCCGATGTGGATGTTCGCGCCCGCGCTGGCCTGCGGCAACGCCTTCATCCTGAAACCGAGCGAACGCGACCCCTCGGTGCCCTTGATGCTCGCCGAATTGATGGAGGAGGCGGGGCTCCCGAAGGGGCTGTTGCAGGTCGTCAATGGCGACAAGGTGGCCGTCGATGCCATCATCGACGATCCGGTGATCCAGTCCATCGGTTTCGTCGGATCGACCCCCATCGCCGAGTATATCTACGGGCGCGGCTGCACAAATGGCAAGCGTGTTCAATGCTTTGGCGGGGCCAAGAACCACATGATCGTGATGCCCGACGCCGACCTCGACCAGGCCGCCGACGCGCTGATCGGGGCCGGTTACGGCGCTGCGGGCGAGCGCTGCATGGCGATTTCCGTGGCCGTGCCGGTGGGCGACGAGACCGCCGACCGGCTGATCGAAAAGCTGGTGCCGCGGATCGAGAACCTCAAGGTCGGCCCCTACACCGCGGGCAATGACGTGGATTACGGCCCCGTCGTGACGGGTGAAGCCAAGGCGCGCATTCTCGGGCTGGTCGAGAGCGGAATTTCCCAAGGAGCTCAACTGGTTGTCGATGGTCGGGATTTCAAGTTGCAGGGCTACGAGGACGGGTTTTTCGTCGGCCCGCACCTGTTTGACCGGGTGACGCCGGAGATGGACATCTACCGGCAGGAGATTTTCGGGCCTGTCCTGAGCACCGTGCGGGCGGGCAGCTATGAGGAGGCGCTCAAGCTTTCGATGGATCACGAGATGGGCAACGGCACCGCGATCTTTACCCGTGACGGCGACGCCGCGCGCGATTTTGCCAATAGAATCAATATCGGTATGGTCGGCATCAACGTGCCGATCCCGGTGCCGCTGGCCTATCACACCTTTGGCGGGTGGAAGAAATCGGGCTTTGGCGATCTCAACCAGCACGGGCCGGACGCGTTCAAGTTCTACACCCGCACCAAGACCGTCACCGCGCGCTGGCCGTCGGGGATCAAGGACGGCGGCGAGTTCAACTTCAAGGCGATGGATTGAGACGCGCGTTCCGCGCGATGGACTAAGACGCGCGCGCCCGAACCGCACGGTTCGGGCCGCGAACCGCACGGCTCAATAGGGCACCGTGACGGAGGCCGGGGGGCTTGGTCAGAGGACGGGAAACGGGGGGCCAGCCCCCCGTAGGCCCCCCGGAGTATTTCGGCCAGAAGAAACCGGGGCGGGGCGGGTTTTTCCCTTGGCAGCGGCGCGGCTGCGGTGTTTGCTGGCTGTGAGTGACGGCGGAGGCACGGCATGGCGATCACCCACCCGGAATTCACCATCGGCATCGAGGAGGAATACCTTCTCGTCGATCTCGACAGCCTCGCGCTCGCGGATGCGCCCGAAGGGCTGATGGAGTCGTGCAAGAGCGATCTGGAAGATCAGGTCAGTCCCGAATTCCTCAATTGCCAGATCGAGATCGGCAGCCGGGTGTGCCGGACCATCAATGAGGCGCGCGAGGACCTCAGGCGCCTGCGCAGCACCGTGGCCAAGCACGCCCGCACCCACAACCTCGCCCCCATCGCCGCGTCGTGCCACCCGTTCGCGGATTGGCGCAGCCAGACCCATACCGACAAGAAACGCTATAACGACCTGCAACACGACCTGGCCGGCGTGGTGCAGCGGATGCTGATTTGCGGGATGCATGTGCATGTGGGCATCGACCCGCCCGACCGGCGCGTCGACCTGATGAACCAGATGAGCTATTTCCTGCCGCACCTGCTGGCGCTGAGCACCTCGTCGCCGTTCTGGCAAGGGCAGGACACGGGGCTTGCAAGTTACCGCCTGACGGTGTTCGACAACCTGCCGCGCACCGGGCTGCCGCCGCGCATGGAGAGTTTCGGTAGCTTCGAGCGCTCGGTGCAGGTGCTGGTGGATATGGGGGTGATCGAGGACGCCTCGAAAATCTGGTGGGATTTGCGGCCCTCGTCGCGCTTTCCGACGCTGGAGGCGCGCATCTGCGATGTGCAGCCGCGGCTTGAGGATGCGCTGACGCTGGCGGCGCTGACGCAAGGTTTGGCGCGGATGCTGTGGCGGCTGGCCATTCGCAACCAGCGCTGGCGCATCTACGACGCCTTTCTGGTGAGCGAGAACCGCTGGCGCGCGCAGCGGTATGGCACCACGGAAGGCTTGATCGACCTCGGGCGTGGCGAGATCGTGCCGATGGCGGAGCTGGCGGCGGAGTTGCTCGAGCTGGTGGCCGAGGATGCCGAGTTCTTCTCGTCGCTCTCAGAAGTGGCGCGCATCCGCGACATGATCGAAACCGGCACCAGCGCCGAGCGCCAGCGCGCCGTGCGCGATGGCGCACGCGCGGGCGGCGCGGATGATGCGGAGGCGTTGCGCGCGGTGGTCCGTCACCTGATCGAGGAGTATCATGCCGATCTCTGAGCGTCCGGCCCTTGCAAAACTGCTGCAAGGATTGGTAATTAAACGGGTGTTCAATTCACCCGACAGGAGTAGCCCATGCACTTTGCCCTGACCGAGGAACAGACCGCCATATTCGACATGGCTCATGCCTTCGGGCAGGAGCGGATCGCGCCCCATGCCCGCGACTGGGAGCGCGACGGCACCATCCCGAAAGAGCTTTGGCCCGAGATCGCCGCGCTGGGATTCGGCGGCCTCTATGTGAGCGAGGACTCGGGCGGCGCGGGGCTTTCGCGGCTCGATGCGACGCTGGTGTTCGAGGCGCTCTCGATGGCGTGCCCGTCGGTCGCGGCGTTTCTGTCGATCCACAACATGTGCGCCAAGATGATCGACAAGTTCGCGAGCGACGAGATGAAGGCGCGGGTGCTGCCCCGCGCGATGACGATGGAAACGGTGCTGTCCTATTGCCTGACCGAGCCGGGATCGGGCTCGGACGCCGCAGCACTCAAGACCCGCGCCGCGCGCACGAACGAGGGCTATGCCCTCACCGGCACCAAGGCGTTCATCTCGGGGGGCGGGTATTCGGATGCCTACGTGGTGATGGTGCGCACCGGCGGCGACGGGCCGAAGGGGATCTCGACCGTCTATGTCGAGGACGGGACAAAGGGCCTGAGCTATGGCGGGCTGGAGGACAAGATGGGCTGGAAATCGCAGCCGACGCGGCAGGTGCAGTTCGACGATTGCGCCATTCCTGCCGCGAACCTGATCGGCGAGGAGGGAAAAGGCTTTACCTACGCGATGAATGGGCTCGATGGCGGGCGGCTCAACATCGCCGCCTGCTCTCTGGGGGCGGCGCAGCAGGGGCTCGACATGACGCTGCGCTACATGGGCGAGCGAAAGGCTTTCGGCAAGCCCATCGACCAGTTCCAGGCGCTGCAATTCCGGCTGGCGGACATGGAGATCGAGCTTCAGGCGGCGCGCACATTTCTGCGGCAGGCGGCGTGGAAGCTTGACAATGACACGCCCGATGCGACGAAATTCTGTGCGATGGCCAAGAAATTCGTGACCGAGGCGGGCAGCCGCGTGGTGAACCAGTGCCTGCAACTGCATGGCGGCTATGGCTACCTCGCCGATTACGGGATCGAGAAGCTGGTGCGCGATCTGCGCGTTCACGAGATTCTCGAAGGGACCAACGAGATCATGCGCCTGATCGTGGCGCGGCAGATGCTGGCGGACCGATGAGCGGCGATATCCACATTCGCAAAGAGGGGCGCGCGGGGCGGATCACGCTGACGCGGCCCAAGGCGCTGAATGCGCTGAGCTATGATATGTGCCTCGCGATCGAGGCGGCGCTGGATGCGTGGCGCGACGATGAGGACGTGGCGCTGGTGCTGATCGACGCCGAGGGGGATCGCGCGTTTTGCGCAGGCGGCGATATCCAGCAATTGTATGAGACCGGGCGCGCCGGGGATTTCGCCTATGGGCGGCGGTTCTGGGCCGATGAATACCGGCTCAATGCCAAGATCGCGCGCTATCCGAAACCCTATGTCGCGCTGATGCAGGGCTTTGTCATGGGCGGCGGCGTCGGCGTGTCGTGCCACGGATCGCACCGGGTGGTGTGCGAGAGCACGCAGCTGGCGATGCCGGAATGCGGCATCGGGCTGGTGCCGGATGTGGGCGGCTCGCTGCTGCTGGCGCGGGCGCCGGGGCGGATGGGCGAATACCTCGGGACCACGGGCACGCGGATGGGGCCGGGCGACGCGATATATTGCGGATTTGCAGATGTTTACGTGCCACAGTTGAAGTGGGATGAGATGGTCGCGGCGGTTGTGGAAAGCGGCGATCCGGGCGTGATCGACGGGATTACGCAGGCCCCGCCCGAGGGGGCCCTGCGCGCGCGGCAAGCGGAGGTGGATGCGCAGTTCGGCGGCGAGGGGGTGCGGGATATCGTCAACGCGCTGCGCGTCGCGGAGGGCGATGTCGCGCGTGAGGCGCTCAAGGCGATGGGGCGCGGCTCGCCGCTGTCGATGGCCTGCTGTATAGAGATCATCCACCGGCTGCGCGGGCCGTCGGCGGAGATCGGGCGCGCGCTGGGGCTGGAATACCGGTTCACGTATCGCGCGATGGAGAGCGGGGATTTTCTCGAGGGGATACGCGCCGCGATCATCGACAAGGATCGAAAACCGCAATGGAAGCATGGGCTTGACAGCCTGCCGGGGTATGCTGTGTCGCAAATGCTGATGCCGCTGGGGCCGGACGCCCTGACACTGGAGAAGGAGGAGACGCAATGAAGATCGGATTTATCGGGCTGGGCAACATGGGCGCGCCGATGGCGGCCAACCTGGCGAAGGCGGGGCACGACGTGGTGGGCTTCGATGTCGCCGCCGTGGAGGTCGACGGCGTGACGATGGCCGCGAGCGGCGCGGAGGCGGCGAAGGGCGCGGAGGTGGTCATCACCATGCTGCCCAACGGCGACATCCTGCGCCGGGTCGCGGCGGAGGTGATCCCGGCGATGGACGCGGGCGCGGTGTTGCTCGACTGCTCCACGGTCGATGTGCAATCGGCGCGCGACGTGGGCGCGCAGGCGCAGGCGGCGGGGCTTTCGGCGCTGGATGCGCCGGTGTCGGGCGGTGTCGGCGGGGCGAGCGCGGGCACGCTTACCTTCATGGTCGGCGGTGATGAGGCGGGGTTCAAGATCGCCCGTGAACTGTTTGATATCATGGGACAAAAGGCGGTTCATTGCGGCCCGTCCGGCAACGGGCAGGCGGCGAAGATCTGCAACAACATGATCCTCGGGGCCACCATGATCGTCACCTGCGAGGCGTTTGCGCTGGCCGACAAGCTGGGCCTCGACCGACAGGCGATGTTCGACGTGGTCTCGACCTCGTCAGGCTCGTCGTGGTCGATGAACACCTATTGCCCGGCCCCCGGCATCGGCCCGAAATCGCCCGCCGACAACGACTACACCCCCGGTTTCGCGGCCGAGTTGATGCTCAAGGACCTGCGGCTCGCGCAGGACGCCGCCGAGGGGGCAGATGCCGACACGCCGTTGGGCGCGGCGGCGATGCGGCTCTATGAGCAATTCGTCGAGAGGGAGGACGGCAAGGGCCGGGATTTCTCGGCCATGCTGCCCCGGCTCGAAGGTCGCGGACGCGGCTGATGGGGTGGCTGGGGCGCGCCACGGGGCTGCCGGTGCCGGGCACGGAGGCGGCGGCGCTCCTGGAGCGGCTCACGCCGATGGACGTGCCCGAGGGCGCGGTGCTGTTTCGCCCCGGCGAGACGGTCAAGGGGTTCGTGATCGTCCTGCGGGGGCGGATCGAGGTCTACCTCACCGGGCTGTCGGGGCGCGAAATCCTGCTCTACGAGGTCGAGCCGGGGCAAAGCTGCGTGCAGTCCACGCTTGGCCTGATGGGCGGCGATGACTATTCCGGCGAGGCGGTGGCGCGCGCGCCGTCGGAGATCGTTCTGGTGCCGCGCGAGACGTTCCTGCGGCTGATGGACACTGATCCGGGCTTTCGCCGTTTCGTGTTCAGCGCCTTTGCCGCGCGGCTGCAATCCATGATGCACCTGCTGGACCGGGTGGCGTTTCAGCGGATCGAGACGCGGCTGGCGCAATGCCTGCTGGAGCGCGCCGAGGGCGGGCGGATCAACGCCACCCATGCCGAGATCGCGGTGATGATCGGATCGGCGCGGGAGGTGGTCTCGCGCCGTCTCGACGCGCTGGCGCGGCGGGGGATCGTGGCGCTGGAGCGGGGCGTGGTGCGCATCCTGGATGCGGAAACACTGGCAGAGCTTGCGCAGATGGAAAAATGAAGCGCGGGGCGGGGCGACACCCCGTCCGGGCCCCCGCGCACCCTCACATCGCGCGGAACCGCGCCTCTTGCCGGGGCGACCAGCGCACCGTGAGGGCAAAGCCGTCCTCGGTCTGGCGCTCCTCCTCGACGAGATCGTTTTCAAAGAGCCACGCGCGCCTGCGCCCCTCTTCGAAGTGCAGATGCACCTCGCTCACATGGCGCGCCTCGGTCAGCGCCTCGGACATGGCGGCGATCAGCGTCTCCACCCCCTGCCCCGTGACCGCCGAGACGGCCTGCACATCCGCGTGCCGCGCCGCCTGCGTGAGCACCGCGTCGCGGGCCTGTGCATCCAGCCGGTCGATCTTGTTCCAGACCTCGATCCGGGGGGTTTCGGCGCGCACCCCGAGGCTGTCGAGAATCGTGCCCACGTCGCGCGCCTGCGCCTCTGTCTCGGGATGCGAGATGTCGCGGACGTGGCAGATGAGATCGGCCTCCAGCACCTCTTCGAGCGTGGCGCGGAACGCCGCAACCAGTTCGGTGGGCAGATCGCTGATGAAGCCCACCGTATCGGAAAGGATCACCTCGGGGCCGCCATGCGGCAGGGCCACGCGCCGCATGGTGGGGTCGAGCGTGGCGAAGAGCATGTCCTTGGCCATCACCTCGGCGCCGGTCAGCCGGTTGAAGAGCGTGGATTTGCCGGCATTGGTGTAGCCCACCAGCGCCACGATCGGATACGGCACGCGCGCGCGCGCGGCGCGGTGCAGGCCGCGCGTCCTGACCACCTTGTCGAGTTGTCGGCGCAGCCGCACGAGCTGTTCGTCGATGGCGCGGCGGTCGGCCTCGATCTGGGTCTCGCCGGGGCCGCCGACGAAGCCCAGCCCGCCGCGCTGCCGCTCGAGGTGGGTCCAGGCGCGCACAAGGCGGGTGCGCTGATAGCTGAGCGCCGCCATCTCGACCTGCAGCACGCCCTCGCGCGTCGCCGCCCGGTCGCTGAAAATCTCGAGGATCAGGCCGGTGCGGTCGAGGATCTTGACGTCCCAGTCACGTTCGAGGTTGCGCTGCTGCACCGGGGTGAGCGGGCCATCGACCAGCACCAGCCCGGCCTCTGCCTCCGCGATCCGTGTCTTCAATTCCGCGATCTTGCCCTTGCCGAAGAGCCGCCCGGCATCGGGCTTGCGCAGGCGCACCACCTCTGCCCCCACGACCTCGAGATCGGGCAGCGCATGGGCCAGCGATACCGCCTCTTCCAGCGCCAGGCCTGCGTCGCGCGCATCGGGGCCGGTGTCGATCTCGGGATGCAGGACAAGGGCCCGGGTCAGCGGGCGGGCATGATCCGTCAATTTTCGCCATCGCCCTCGTAGAGCGAGACCGGCTGCGACGGCATGATGGTCGAGATCGCGTGCTTGTAGACAAGCTGCGATTGGCCGTCACGGCGCAACAGGATGCAGAAATTGTCGAACCAGGTGATCACGCCCTGCAATTTCACCCCGTTGATGAGAAAGATGGTGACCGGAATCTTGGTCTTGCGCACATGGTTGAGAAACGCGTCCTGCAAATTCTGACGATCTGATGCCATTACGTCCCTGCCTTTATTCTTGCGGGCACCGTGACCGGTGCCGGGCTCACCTCAACTCCGGCGCAGTATGTCGCGAGGCGGGCCGGGTTTCCAGCCCGAATTTCGGGCGCGCTCATTCGCGCCACGCCGCCGGGTTGATGAGCGCGACAAGCGCCAGCGTCTCGACCCGGCCAAGCACCATCGCGGCGGAAAAGACCAGCTTGCCGAACGTGCCAAGCTCGATCAGGCGGACCGGCACCTCGCTCGCGCTCGCGATGAGCGGCCCGGTTGTCGATAGCCCCGCAAGCGCCACGATCAGCGCGCCCTCGAAATCGAGGCCCGCCAGCGCCAGAAGCGCCGTCACGGCGGTCAGCGTCAGCGCGAACAGCATGAAGAATATCCACGCGATATAGGCCCCCTGCCGCCGGATGCGCCGCCCCGTCCCCGAGGAACGGCCCACCGACGAGGGATGCACCAGCCGCTCGAACTCGCGTTGCGCGTGGAGGTAGAGCGCGTAGACCCGGAGCAGCCGCACGCCCCCCGCCGTCGTCGCCACGCCGCCGCCGATCATCGCCAGCCCCATCAGGATGAGGCCCGGCGCGCCCAGCCCCGACCAGTCGCGCGCCTGTTGCCAGTCGGCGCTCTCGAACCCGGTGGTCGACAGGAATGACAGAACCGTGAACACCGCCCCCCAGAGCGCGCGCAGCGCCTCGGTCGGGTGCGCCGCTTCCGTCACCTCGATGGAGCCGATCCAGTGCCGCGCGAACAGCACCAGCGGCACCGTCAGCACCAGCACGAGGCCCAGCCGGAACTCGGGGTCGTTGAGCAGGCCGGGCCGCCCCGTGGGCACCGTGTCCGAGGAGAATGTGAGCCGCGACAGCGCAAAGATCAGGAACACAAACACCGCGATCTCGCCGCCCAGCCCCGAGGCCCCGTTGTGCAGCCCGCCCACCGGTGAAATGCCGCTCGTCGCCAGCGTCGACATGGCATGAACGAGCGCCACGAAGGCCCGCTCGCCCCCGGCCATCAGCACGATCCACAGCACCAGCGTCAACCCGGCATAGACCGGCGTCAGCGTGCGCGCGACCAGCGCCACGCGCCGCGCGGGCTGCGCGCGTTGAAACCGGCCCAGCATGACGTCGTCCTGCCCCGGCTCGGCGCGCACCGTCACCTCGAAGCCGCCGAGGCTCATGGGCGCAAGCACCGCCGAGGCCGAGATCCAGATGAGCAGCCCGCCGCCCCAGCCGACCAGCGCGCGCCACAGGTGCAGGCTCTCGACGAGCCGCCCCGACGCGCCGAACATGGTGGCGCCGGTGGTGGTCAGGCTCGACACCATCTCGACATAGGCGTTGAGAAAGGTGGTGGTGCCCACCGCCTCGAAGAACGGCAGCGCGAGGTAGAACGGCAACAGCAGATAGGCGAGCAACAATGAGCCGAGGTGCTGCGCGTCGGTGGGCTCGCGCCCCGCGACGCGGCCCGAAATCGCCAGCCCCGTCGCGATCACCGCCGCGAGGCCGAGAAACCCCGAATAGAAGAACGCCCGTGCCACGCTTGTGTCGTCGCGCATCAGCGCATCGAGCGCCGGCAGCATCATCAGCAGCGCGGCGATCCCCGTGAGGATCAGGATGAGCGGGTATCGGAGCAGCCGCGCGGTCATGGCGTCAGAAATAGTCCACCGACACCTGCAACAGCCGCTCGACCGCCGCCACATCCGCCGCCAGCGCAAAGATCACCACCACGTCGCCCGCCTCGAGCCGCAACGAGCCGGAGGGCTTGATCAGCCCCTCTGGCTTGCGCACCCCGCCGACGAGCACGCCCTCTGGGAAATCCACGTCGCGCAGCGCCACCCCGGCGATCGATGAGGTGGCGAGCACCTCGGCCTCCAGCACCTCGCCCTCGGCATCGCCGACAGAGTAGACATTGCGCACCTTGCCGTGGCGGATATGACGCAGGATCGAGCTCACGGTGGTGGCGCGCGGGTTGATATAGGCGTCGATGCCCAGCGGCTCCATCAGCGGCACCAGCGTGGGATCGTTGATCAGCGCGATGGCATAGGGGCACCCTTCGGACTTGGCGCGCACGGCGGCGAGCATGTTGGTCTTGTCGTCGTCGGTGACGGCGAGCACCGCGTCGGCGCGCGCGATTCCCGCCTCGGCGAGGATCGCCGCGCCCAGCCCGTCACCATGCAGAACGATGGTGCGTTCCAGCGCGTCCGCCGCGCGTTCGGCGCGGGCGCGGTCCTTCTCGATCACCTTGGCGCGGATGCGCCCGCCCTGCCGCGACTCGAGCGCCTGCGCCACCGCGAGGCCGATATTGCCGCCGCCGATGATGACCGCGCGCTCCTGCCGGGTCTGCGCCTTGCCGAACACTTCGAGCGTGCGCGGCACGTCCTCCACCGGGGCAAAGAGATAACAATCGTCCCCCTCGAAGAGCTGATCGCCCGAATCCGGCGCAAAGAGGTGGCCGTCGCGCCGCACCGCCAGCACCACCACCCGCAGCGTCGAGAAGAGATCGCTCAACTGCTTGAGCGGGGTGTTGACCACCGGGCATTCCTCGTCGAGCCGCAGGCCCAGAAGCTGCGCCTCGCCGCCCATGAACATCTCGGTGTCGAACGCCACCGGCATCGCCAGCCGCCGCAGCGCCGCGCGGGCGACCTCGCGCTCGGGGCTGATCATCACGTCGATGGGCATGTGATCGCGGCGGTAGAGATCGGTATAGGCCGGGTCGAGATAGGTCTGCGCGCGCAGCCGCGCGATCTTGCGGCGGATACCAAAGACCGAATGCGCCACCTGGCAGGTGACCATGTTGACCTCGTCGGAATAGGTCGCGGCGATGATCATCTCGGCATCAGTCGCCCCCGCCCGGTCGAGCACATCGGGGTGCGAGGCAAAGCCGATGATCCCCTGCACGTCGAGCGTGTCGGTGGCGCGCCGCACCAGTTCGGGGTTGTTGTCGACGACCGTCACGTCGTTGTTCTCGCCCGACAGGTGGCGCGCGATCTGCCAGCCCACCTGACCGGCCCCGCAGATGATGACCTTCATTCCGCCCGTCCCGACCTGACTGAGGCCGCCTGCATGACAGAACCCCGCAAACCGGTCAATCGCTTTGTCCGGGGGCGCGGGCAGGCAAGCCGCTCTTCGGGCAGTCCCGGCCCCTGGCCGGGCGTCCCGGTCATAGCGGTCATGCAAGCGGATAGCTTGAAGCTGACGGCAGACATGCCATATCCGGCGCAAACATCCGATCAACACCGTCATTTCCGGAAGGAGCGAAAACAGATTGGCACCATCCCGCCAGAAACTGTCCTACGCGCGTCTTTTCGACGATCTGCACGTGCTGCTTGCCGTGCATCGCTGCGGGTCGATGACCCGCGCCGCCGAAGAGCTTGACACCACCACATCCACCGTCTCGCGGCAGATCGCGCGCCTGCGCAGCGAGCTTGGCATCTCTCCGTTCGTGAAATCCGATGGCGGATGGCTGCTCAACCCGCGGCTTTCGACCCTGATCGAGGCGTTTGAACATGCCGACGGCATGATCCTGTCGGAGCTGGCGCGGGTCACCGAAAGCGCGCCCGACGAGGCCCGCGACATCCGCATCGGCGCGCTGGAAGAGGTCATCTCGCATGTGCTGATCCCGAAGGTGAACGAGTTGTGGGCAGAGCGCCGCCACCTGCGCCCGGTCTTTGAGAACCGCGTCTACGAGGCCGGGCTCGGCATGTCGGACGTTGCGCTTGTCTTCGGCATCCCCGAAAGCGGGCGGCTCAAGACCCGCCGCTGCGGGGCCTTTCCATATGCGCTCTACGCGCCGCGCGGCTGGCAAAAGGGCGATGGCTGGGCCAGCCTCACCGACCGTTACGCCGCCCAATATGCCGAGGCGCGCCGCGCGTATTTCGGCCACGACGCCGTGCTCAAGGCCGACAGTTTCGCGCAGGTCATCCCGGCGATGCACAATCTCGGGCTTGCCTGCGTGCTGCCCACGGTGATGGCCGGGGACGCGCCCGATCTCGTGCATGTGCCGGGCAGCGGGCTTGACGTGACCCGCGATCTTCACCTCATCTATCACGAAAGCCGCAGCGACGACGAGGATCTGCGCGCCGTGGTGGACTGGATCCTGCGCCACCTCGCATCCATGCCCAACCCGGCAGAGGAATTGCAGGGGACGCAAAGGCGGCTTTCCACAATTCAAGGTTGAACGCCGCCGGGCATTGCTGCACCCTCGATGAAAACACGCAGACAATCGAGGCAGTCATGCAACAGGCACTCATCAAGGCCGCCGGTCTTTTCTCCCGGATATTCCTCGCGGTCTTCTTCATGGGCCATGTGGTCGAATATCTCTCGCAAGGGGCGCTCGGCGCGTTCGACTTTGGCATCGAAACCCACACCCCCGTGCTCGACATGGGGGCGGTCGGATTCTTCGCGATGGTGTCCCTGTGGCTGCTGCTCGGCATCTACAGCCGCGTCATCGCGATCATGGGCATGGTTGTCCTCGGCGCAGCTATCGTGCTTTTAGGCGACCCGGTGCTGAGCGTCGAGCTTGTCGCCGCCCTGCTGGCCACGCTGATCCTCAGCTTCACCGGCGGTGGGCCGCTGCGGCTGCACGCGGGCGGCTGGCGCCTGCGCGACTGCCTCTGACGGTCGTTACTCTGCCGCGGCGGGATCGTCGCGATCACCGCGCGACGGTGGCACCACCCCCAGCGACTTGAGCTTGCGATGCAGCGCGCTGCGTTCCATCCCGACGAAATCCGCCGTGCGGCTGATATTGCCACCGAACCGGTTGATCTGGGTCATCAGGTATTCACGCTCGAACGCCTCGCGGGCATCGCGCAGCGGCAGGGTGGCGACGCTGCCCGACAGGATCACGCGCGCCCCTTCCGAGGGTGCGGCGGTCTCGCCCGGCAACTCGGAGGCGGCGATCGTGTCGCCCCCCTCCCCGAGGATGAGAACCCGCTCGATCACGTTGCGCAACTGCCGCACGTTGCCGGGCCAGTTCATCGTCTGCAAGAGCGCCGCCGCCTCTTCGGACAGCGCGCGTTTCGCCAACCCTTGCGTCTCGTGCAGCAGCTCGATGAAATGCGCGGCAAGGTGCGGGATGTCCTCGCGCCGCTCTTCCAGCCCCGGCACCCGGATCGGCACCACGTTGAGCCGGTGAAAAAGCTCGCGCCGGAACCGCCCGGCGGCGATCTCGGCTTCGAGATCGCGGTTGGTGGACGAGATCACCCGCAGATCGACCTTGACCTTGTCGACCCCGTCCACGCGGCTGAATGTCTGATCGACCAGCACGCGCAATATCTTGGATTGCGTGCCCGGCGGCAGGTCGGCCACCTCGTCGAGGTAGAGCACCCCGCCATTGGCCTGCTCCAGCAGGCCCGGCGTGATCCCGCCTTCCGCCGCCTCGCGACCGAACAGCACCTCCTCCATGCGCTCGGCGGCGACGGCGGCGCAGTTGACGGTGACAAACGGGGCCTCGGCACGGGCCGAATTGGCGTGGATATAGCGCGCCGACAGCTCCTTGCCCGAGCCTGACGGGCCGGTGAGCATCACCCGCCCGTTGGAGCGCGTGACCTTGTCAAGCTGCCCCACAAGCGCGCGAAAGCCGGTCGAGTTGCCCAGCATCTGCGACGGCGCGGTCTCGCGCTGCCGGAGCGCCTGATTCTCGCGGCGCAGGCGGCTGGCCTCCATGCCGCGCCGGATCACCACCAGAAGCTGGTCGATGTTGAACGGCTTTTCGATGAAATCATAGGCGCCCTGCTTGATCGCCGCCACGGCGATCTCGATATTGCCGTGCCCCGAGATGATGATGACCGGGATATCGGGATGGTCGCGCTTGACCGTCTTGAGAATGTCGATGCCGTCCATCCGGCTGTCCTTGAGCCAGATATCGAGGATCAGAAGGCACGGCGGCTCGGACCGGATCGCGGCCATCGCCTCGTCGGAATTGGCGGCGCGCCGCGTCGCATAGCCCTCGTCATCCAGGATATCCGAGATCACCTCGCGAATGTCGCGCTCGTCATCGACGATCAGAATGTCGCTCATACCATCCTCACTCGGCCGCAGGGGCCTTACCTTTGTTTCACCGCTCTCGCGCAGCGGCAGGCGCACCACCGCCCGCGCCCCGGCACGGGCCCCGGTCGCGAACGGTTCGGCGTCTTCCAGGACCAGCGTGCCGCCATGCTCCTCGATGATCTTCTTGACGATGGGCAGGCCGAGGCCCGTGCCCTTCTCGCGCGTGGTCACGTAAGGCTCGAACAGCCGCGCGCGATCATCGGGCAGGCCGATCCCGTTGTCGGAAATCGCGATCACCGCCTCGCCCTCCTCCACCCGGCTCTCGACGCGGATGGTGGGCACATGCCCCTCGGGCGCACCGGCCTCTTGCAGGCTCTCGATTGCCTCGCCCGCGTTCTTGACCAGGTTGGTCAGCGCCTGCCCGATCATCGCCGCGTCGATCCCGGCCATCAAATCCTCGTCGCACAGGTCAAGCTCGAACCGCGTGTCGGGCTGGCCCGCCTCCTGCAACGTCACCGCCTCGCGCAAGACGCGGGCCAGGCTCTCGATCCGCGTCTTGGGCTGCGGCATCCGCGCGAACTTGGAAAACTCGTCGACGATGCGCCGCAGATCGTTGGTCTGGCGCACCACCACGTCGGTCAACTCGCCGAGTTTCCCGGCCTCGTCCTCGGGCAATTGCCGCGAGAACCTGCGCTTGATGCGCTCGGCGCTGAGCGAAATGGGCGTCAGCGGGTTCTTGATCTCGTGGGCGATGCGCCGCGCCACGTCGCCCCAGGCGGCCATGCGCTGCGCGGTCACAAGCTCGGTCACGTCATCGAAGGCCACCACATAGCCCTCGCGCCGCCCGCCCTCGCCTGCCCGCGTGGACATGCGCACCAGCAGGTTCTCCTGCCGCCGCCCGCGCGTCACCGCGATCTCCTCCTGCACGAAGCCATGCGCGCTCTGCATCAATCGCGCGAAGAGCGCCGCGAATTCCGGCACCGCCACCGCCAGCGCCAGCGATTGCTGATCCTCCTGCCAGTCGAGCAGCCGCTCGGCGGCGCGGTTCACGAAGGTCACGCGCCCCTGCGCATCGAGGCCCACGACCCCCGACGAAACCGATCCCAGCACCGAATCGAACAGCCGCCGCCGTCGCTCGATCTGCCGCGTGTTGGACAAGAGCCGGTCGCGCTGGCCCTTCAACTGCTGCGTCATCTGGTTGAAATAGCGGCCCAGTTCGGCAATCTCGTCATCGCCTTCCTCCTCGCGCACCTGCGTGTCGAGATCGCCCTCGCCCACCCGCTGCGCCGCACTCGTCAGCCGCCCGACGGGCCGCGACAGCCGCTCGGCGAACCACATCCCCAGCCACACCGCGGCAAGGATGAGAATGAGCGCAAAGCCGAAATAAACCAGCCCGAACTCGAACAGCACGCGGCCCCGCTCGCTCTCGCGCTGCTTGTAGAAGGTCGCGGTCTCCTGCGTCTCGTCGAGCAGGTTGAGGATCGAGCCATCCACCGTGCGGCTGACATAGAGCAGCCGGTCGGCAAAGGCCGAGAGCGGCACCAGCGCGCGAAACTCGTCATTGTCCCAGTCGCGGATCACCAGCTCGCCCGCCTTGCGCGCCTGCGCGATCTGCGCCGGCGTCGGCTCCTCGAAATCAAAGAGATAGGACCGCTCGCCGCGCGCGCGAATTTCGCCGGTGCCGTCGATGACGAAGGCCTCCTTGAGCCCCCGTTGAATCTCGCGCTGCCCCGACGAGAGCACCTGACGGATATCGCCGTCGCTCATGTAGACCGAGGCGCGGCGGGTGCCGTCGATCACCCGTGCCAGCACACGCGCATCGGCCAGCAGGTCGCGCCGGTGCTCGTCCTCATAGGCCTGGGCTGCGGCGACGGAACTGTCCACCACGCGGCCCACCCGCTCGGAAAACCACGCCTCCAGCCCCATGTTGATCGACAGCATCGCGAACACCGCGACCGCCACCGTGGGCAAGAGCGCCATCACCGCGAACACGCCCGTGAGCCGCAGGTGCAGCCGCGACCCGGCAGAGCGCGAGCGCCGCGCGGCGATCATCCGCGCCACCTTTTGCAGCACCAGCCCGGCGACGATCAGCACGTAGATCATGTCGGCCAGCAGCACCAGCCGCAGCGCCCCCGACCCGCTGCCGCGATCGAGCGGGCCCATCACCATGAAGGTCAGCACCGCCAGCGCCGGGCCGGTCAGTACAAGACCGAAGGCCCCCCAGTTGCGCAACCGCCGGATGCGACCGGGCCCCAGCCAGCCGCGCCTGCCTGCGCGCAATCCGCGTGTCGCCTCGGCCACGTCGTCCCCTCGTCATACGGTGGGCGCGCCGGCGTTACCCACAAACCCTTGGGGCCGGAGCCGGACATGCGCCCTGATCGTCACAGTGCTGTTGCAGTTTTACATCAACTTGCGGCGGCGTGTCACGTGAATATCGAGATCGGTGATCTTCTTGCGCAGGGTATTGCGGTTGATTCCCAGCAATTCGGCACAGCGGATCTGGTTGCCCCCCGTGGCCTCGAGCGCGATCTCGATGAGCGGTGCCTCGATCTCGCGCAGGATGCGGCCATGCAGGCCCGGCGGCGGCAGATCGCTGCCGTGCAGGTCGAAATACCGCCGCAGATGCGCCGCCACCGCGCCGGTCAGCGTCTCGCTGCGGCCGGGCTGCATCACCGGCTCGGCGCGCGGCTGGGTGCCGAGGATGGCGGCAATCTCGGCGCGGCCCACGTCCTCGGTCTGCGCGGTGAGCGCGATCCGGCGCACCGCGTTCTCGAGCTGGCGCACGTTGCCGGGCCAGCTATAGGCGCGCATCATTTCGAGCGCGTCCCCGGAAAAATGCCGCTCCGGCTGTCCGGGGCGCAGGTCGCGGCCGAGGAAATGCGCGGCCAGGAGGTCGATATCCTCGATCCGGTCGCGAAGGCTCGGCACCTCGATGGTCACCCCGCTCAGCCGGTAATAGAGGTCCTCGCGCAGCCGCCCCGTCTCCAGCGCCGCAGCGGGCGGCACCCGGCTCGTCGCCATGAAGCGCGGCGCGTGCTCGCCCGGCGCGTCCATCATCCGCACCACCCGGCCCTGCGCCTCGGGGGACAGGTCGCTCACCTCGTCCATTACCAAGGTGCCGCCGCGCACCCGCGCCATCACCTGCGACGGCCCGTCGAGATCGTGCAGGTCCGCGCCCGTCACCGTCACCAGCGGCAGCGTGCGACGATCCGAATAGTCGTGGATCGCGTGCGCCACCAGCGACTTGCCGGTGCCCGATTCGCCGCGTGATCAGCACCGGCGAGATCGCTGTGCATGACCTGCGCCACCACCTTGTAGAGCCGCTGCATCGCGGCACTGCGCCCGATCAATGGCAATTCCTCGGGCCGCTCGTCCTGCGCCGGGCGCGCCGGGGCGCGCTCGCTCGCCGCCAGCGCGCGCGCCGTGCGCTTCATCAGGTCGGGCAGATCGAACGGCTTGGGGAGATAGTCGAACGCCTCCGCCTCGGCGGCCTTGATCGCGGTCATGATGGTGTTCTGCGCCGAGATCACGATCACCGGCAGGCCGGGGCGGTCCTGCGCGATCTTGGGCAGCATCTCGAGGCCGTTGCCATCGGGCATCACCACGTCCGAGATCACCACGTCGCCGCGCCCTTCGCCCACCCAGCGCATCAGCGTGGTCAGGCTCGACGTGGCATGGACCTTGCACCCCGCCCGCGTCAGCGCCTGCGTCAGAACCGTGCGGATCGTGCGATCATCATCGGCCACGAGAACCGTGCCATCCATCGCTCAGCCTCCTTCTTCGTCCTGCGCCTCGGCGCGTTGCAGGGATATGCGGAACACGGTGCGCCCGGGCACCGAACTCACCGAGATCCAGCCGCCATGCTCGGAAATGATCTTGGCCGCCAGCGCGAGGCCCAGCCCGGTGCCGTTCTCGCGCCCCGACACGAACGGCTCGAACACCTCCTCGGCGATGTCGGGCGGCAGGCCGGGGCCGTCGTCGATGATCTCGATCTGCAAGGGCAGCGCCATGTTGTCGCCATCGCCGCGCCGCGCCCGCAACGCGCCGTCGTAATAGGTATGGAGCCGGATCGTGCCACGGCCCCCCGGTGCCGCCTCGGCGGCGTTCTTCAGCAGGTTGAGCACCACCTGCAAAAGCTGATCGCCATCGCCAAGGGCATGTGGCAGCGAGGGGTCATACTCCTCGACAAAGGTGATCCCGGCAGCGAACCCCACCTGTCCCGAGCGCCGCGCGCGGTCGAGCACGTCGTGCAGGTTCACCCGCCGCAGCACCGGGCGGGTGACATTGCCGAACTGCTCGACCCGGTCGAGCAGACCAACGATCCGGCGGCTCTCGGCGACGATGAGATCGGTCAGCTCGCGATCCCCGGCATCCGCGTTCATCGACAGAAGCTGCGCCGCGCCGGTGATCCCCGCCAGCGGGTTCTTGATCTCGTGGGCCAGCATCTCGGCCATGCCGATGGCCGAGCGCGCGGCGGCCTTGACGCCGCTTTTCTGCGCCATCCGCCCGGCAAGCTCGCGCGGGGACAGCAGGATGAGCATCTGCCCCGGCGCGCCCGAGAGCGGCGCCACCTGAAGGTTGCACAGCATCGGCGCGCGCGCCCCGGTGCCGATATCCACATCGTTGACGAAGAGCGGCGCGCCGCTTTGGCGTGCGCGCTCGAACGCCTCTTCGAGCGGCGCGTCAACGGCGAGCCGGTCCCAGACCGGCTCGCCCGTCACACCGCGCTGTGACACCAGCATGAAGCCTTCGGCCGCCGGGTTGATCCGCACGATCCGGTCGGCGGCATCGACCACCAGCGCCGGGATCGGCAGCGAGGACCAGAGCGGCTCGTCGGCGGGCTCGGTGCTCATGCTGCATCCCTGTCACGCATGGCCGCATCCCCGCGCGCGCCGCAGGCCGCCGCGCCCGCCTGCATGGCCTCCGGCAACAACGCCAGCACCTCGCGCGGCCCCGCCGCCGTCAGCACCCTGCGCCGCAGGCCCGGTGGCGTGCCCGCGTGATCCATGTACCAGCCCAGGTGCTTGCGCGCCACGCGCCCGCCAAGCGCCCGCCCGTAAAAGGCCAGCATCGACTCAAAATGCCCGGCCACCAGATCGGCCAGCGCCGCGCCGCGCGGCACCACCGGCGCAGGCGCGCCGTAAAGCGCCGCCGCCACCTGCGCCAATATCCACGGACGGCCCCGCGCGCCGCGCCCGATCATCACGCCCGCCGCCCCGGCTTGTGCCCGCGCCGCGCGCGGCCGAGTCCGGCATCGGCGATATCGCCGTTGGAGATGACCGGCAGGTTAACGGCACTCGATATACCCGAATCGCCGCCCAATCCGCGCGGCCCTTGTAAAACTGGCACCGTGTGCGCCCGTGAACGGTGATCATCGCCACGCCTGCGCCTTCGGCGCGCGCCGCGATCTGCGCCCCCGTGAGGCAGCCATGATCCCAGCCCAGCCGCATCTTGAGCGTCACCGGCACATCGACCGCGCCGACCACCGCCTCGATCAGCCGCAGCGCGTGATCGGGGTCGCGCATCAGCGCCGAACCGGACGCCCCCGCGCCGCGCGCGCGCGTCACCTTCTTGGCCGGGCAGCCCATGTTGATGTCGATGATCCGCGCGCCCTCGCCCGCGAGCACCCGCGCCGTTTCGGCCATCGGCCCGGCCTCGCAGCCCGCGATCTGCACCGCGGTGTTGCCCGCGCCAAGGCCCAACTCGGCCTTTTCGCGCACGCCGGGCCGCGCGCTCAGCATCTCGGCGCTCGCGATCATCTCGCTCACCACGAGCCCCGCGCCGAAACCGCTGACGATCTCGCGGAACGGCAGGTCGGTGATTCCGGCCATCGGTGCCAGAAGCACCGGCGGCGCGATGGATGTGTCGGCGAGTGAGATCATTTTGCCCAATCCCTGTGCAATGCCTCCCTTCTAGCCCTAGTCCCCCGCGCGCACAACGTAGCAGGGCTCAATTCGACCGCTGTCGCGACCGCTTTGCCTGAAAATCAGGCAACGACCCGGCCATTGCGCTTGCGCGCGCCGCGCCGTAATCAGGGCGCATGACACGCGCCGCCCTCATCGTCGCCGCCGGGCGCGGCACCCGCGCGGGCGGGGATTTGCCCAAGCAATGGCAGCCGCTCGCGGGCCGCCGCGTGATCGACTGGACCGTGGCCGCGCTCGCGCCCGCATGTGGCGCGCGTGGTCCTCGTGCTGCACCCCGACGACATGGATCGCGCGCCCGGCGGCGTCGAGACCACGGCGGGCGGGGCCACCCGCGCGGCCTCGGTGCGCGCGGGGCTGGAGCATCTGGCCAAGACCGGCCCTGCCCCGCGCCACGTCCTCATCCACGACGCCGCCCGCGCCACCCCGCCGCGCGCCGTCATCGAAGCCGTCATCGCCGCACTCGACGCGGGCGCGCCCGCCGCCGCCCCGGCGCTGCCGGTGACCGACGCGCTCTGGACCGGCGAGAACGCTTGCGTGACCGGCACCCACGACCGCGACGGGCTATATGCGGCGCAGACGCCGCAAGGCTTTGATTTTAAATCGATCCTCGCCGCGCATCGCGCCAATGACGGCGACGCGCCCGACGATGTCGCCGTCGCCCGCGCCGCCGGTCTGCCGGTGACGATCACCCAAGGCGACCCGGACAATCTCAAGATCACCCACGCGGCCGATTTCGCGCGGGCCGACCGCATATTGGGGGCTGCGATGGATATCCGCACCGGCACCGGCTTTGACGTTCACCGATTCGGGCCGGGCGATCACGTCATGCTCTGCGGCGTCGAAGTGCCGCACGCGCGCGGGCTGCAAGGCCATTCCGACGCCGATGTCGGGCTGCACGCGCTGACCGACGCGATCTACGGCGCGCTGGCCGAGGGCGATATCGGGCGGCATTTCCCGCCCTCCGATCCGCAGTGGAAGGGGGCCGAAAGCCATGTTTTCCTGCGCCACGCGATGGGGCTGTCTGCCGACAAAGGGTTCAGGATCAACAACATGGACGTCACTCTTATCTGCGAACATCCGAAGATCGGCCCCCATGCGGAAGCCATGCGCGCGGCCATTGCCGCCATCACCGGCATCGACGTGAGCCGCGTCTCGGTCAAGGCCACGACCACCGAGCGCCTCGGCTTTACCGGGCGCGCCGAGGGCATCGCCGCGCAGGCCGCCGTGACGCTGACGCGAGGCCCCGCATGACCCATCTCATCGCCACGTTCTTTTACATCGGCCACCTGCGCCCCGCCCCCGGCACATGGGGGTCGCTCGCCGCCTTGCCTGCCGCATGGGCGCTTCACGCGCTCGGCGGGCCGGTGTTGCTGGCGCTTGGCGTGGTCCTCGCATTCACATCAGGATGGTGGGCCACCGCGTTGGAAACAAAGGGAAAAACGGATCACGATCCGTCGGAGATCGTGATCGACGAGGTGGCGGGCCAATGGCTCGCCTTCCTGCCCGTGTCGATCGGCGCGGCCCATGCGGGCGTGGCGCTCACCGCGCTCTGGCCGGGCTGGATCACCGCCTTCGTGGCGTTCCGCCTGTTCGACATCTGGAAGCCGGGGCCCATCGGCTGGGCCGACCGGCGGGATGACGCGCTTGGCGTGATGCTCGACGACATCCTCGCCGGGATCGCGGCGGCGCTCTGCGTGATGCTGGGGGCCTGGCTCGCGCACGGGGTATTTGCATGAAGATCGTCTCGCAAATACTTGATAATGCTATCGAACGTGGTATCATGATCGCCACAGCAGAGAGCTGCACCGGCGGTATGGTGGCGGTGGCGCTGACGGATGTGGCGGGCTCTTCGGCGGTGGTGGATCGCGGCTTCGTCACCTATTCCAACGCCGCCAAGGCGCAGATGCTCGGCGTGCGCCCCGCCACGCTCGACGCCCACGGCGCGGTCTCCGAAGAGGTCGCCCGCGAGATGGCCGACGGCGCGCTCGCCCACAGCGACGCGCAGCTTGCCGTGTCGATCACCGGCATCGCCGGACCGGGAGGGTCAGAGCACAAACCCGAAGGTCGGGTGTGCTTCGGCCTCGCCCTGACCGGCCACCCCACCCGCACCGAGACCATTGAGTTCGGCGCGCAGGGCCGCGCCGAGGTGCGCCGCCTGACCCGCGACCACGCGCTTGCGCTGCTGCTGGACGCACTCGGCAAGGGTCAGCCGTAAAGCGCCTGCGCGCGGCGCTCGAAGGCGCCCACGATGCGGCGCATGGCCTCGAGGAAGAAAACGTCGGCGGCCTTCTGCAAAAGCCTGTTGCGAAACGCGAAATCCACGTCAAAGCTCACCTCGCAGCCGCCCTCGACATCGGCGAACGCCCAGTTCGAGCGCATGTGGTGGAACGGCCCGTCGAGGTATTCGGTCTCGATCCGTTTCGTCTCGGGCCAGAGCACCACGCGGCTGCCGAACCGCTCGCGGAACACCTTGAAGCTGATCACGAGATCGGCCTCCATCACCTCTGATCCGTCGTCCTGCGGCGTGACCCTGCGCACCCGCGCCGCCGCTGTCCACGGCAGGAACTCGGGGTAGCGGCCCACATCGGCGACCAGCGCATACATCTGGTCCGCCGTGTAAGGCAGGCGGCGCGTTTCGGCATGTGTTGGCATGACGCCCCCGGTTTTCCTCGTGACAGTGTCGTGGTTTTTCCTAGACTGGCGGCGGAAATTCAAGGGGAAGACATGCCGCAGCGCAGCTACGCGATTGACAAGCTCATCTCGGCCAAGCGCATCGCCGCGCGCATCGAGGCGCTGTCGCACGAGATCGAGGCGGAATTCAAGGGCACCGAGAAACTCGTGGTGGTGGGGCTGCTGCGCGGCTCGTTCATCTTCATCGCCGACCTGGTGCGCGAGCTCGATCTGCCGGTGGAGGTCGATTTCGTCGAAACCTCGTCCTATGGCAACGCGATGGAATCGAGCCGCGAGGTGCGCATCCTCAAGGATTTGCGCGGCGATATCGCCGGGCGCGACGTGCTGGTGGTCGAGGATATCGTCGATACCGGCCACACGCTGACCCATGTGGTGCGCCTGCTGGCCAGCCGCAACCCTGCCCGGCTCAAGACCATCGCGCTGCTGGACAAGCCGTCGCGGCGCGAGGCCGATATCCGCGCCGACTGGATCGGGTTCGAGATCCCCGACGAGTTCGTCGTCGGCTATGGCATCGACTATGCACAGCGCAACCGCAACCTGCCCTATATCGGCACGGTGCGGTTCATCGACCCGTGAATATCATCTGGCTGTTGCGTATGGCCCGCTGGGCGCGCCGCCCGCCGGGGCCGCGCATGGTTCGGCTGGTGCTGATCGTGATCGGCGCAGGGCTTGCCATCGCCGGGATCGAGTTTTTCTTCGGCTGGCCCGAGGCGCTGACGCTGGAGCCGCGCCGCTCGATCCTGCGACCGTGATGCCGCCGTTTCGCGTTTGACGCGCGGTCCCTGCTGGGGCATGTGAGCGGTCATGGCAAAACCCGCCGCCTCCTTCACCTGCACCGCCTGTGGTGCCAACCATGCGCGCTGGTCGGGGCGCTGCGACGCGTGCGGCGCGTGGAACACGATTGTCGAGGAGGCCCCGCTCTCGCGCGGCCCGCGCGGCCAGAGCCTCGGGCCCGCGCGCGGGGCCGCGCTCACGCTCACCGACCTGTCGACCGAAGAGGCCCCGCCGCCGCGCACCTGTTCGGGGCTGGCCGAGCTTGACCGGGTGCTGGGCGGCGGGCTTGTGCCGTCGAGCGCGGTGCTGGTGGGCGGCGATCCCGGCATCGGCAAATCCACCCTGCTGTTGCAGGCCGCCGCGCGCTTTGCCGGGGCGGGGCTTTCGACGCTCTACATCTCGGGCGAGGAGGCGAACGCGCAGGTGCGGATGCGCGCGCAGCGGCTGGGGCTGGAACACGCGCCGGTGCGCCTCGCCGCCGCCACGAGCTTGCGCGATATCCTCACCACGCTGGAGGCCGAGCGGCCTGATCTGGTGATCATCGATTCGATCCAGACCATGTGGTCCGACAGCATCGACTCGGCCCCCGGCAGCGTCAGCCAGGTGCGCGCCGCCGCGCACGAGCTCACCGGCTTTGCCAAGCGGCGCGGGGCGAGCGTGATCCTCGTCGGCCATGTCACCAAGGACGGCCAGATCGCGGGCCCGCGCGTGGTCGAGCACATGGTCGATTGCGTGCTCTATTTCGAGGGCGAGCGCGGGCATCAGTTCCGCATCCTGCGCTCGGTCAAGAACCGCTTCGGCCCCGCCGACGAGATCGGCGTGTTCGAGATGACGGGCGCAGGGCTGGCCGAGGTCGCCAACCCCTCGGCGCTGTTCCTGGCAGGTCGCGGCGCGCCCGCCCCCGGCTCGGTGGTGTTCGCGGGGATCGAGGGAACCCGCCCCGTTCTGGTGGAATTGCAGGCGCTGGTCGCGCCCACGCCCCACGCACAGCCGCGCCGCGCGGTGGTGGGCTGGGACGGCGCGCGGCTCGCCATGATCCTCGCCGTGCTCGAGGCGCGCTGCGCCATCCCGTTCGCCGGGCTCGATGTCTATCTCAACGTCGCGGGCGGGCTGCGCATCACCGAGCCCGCCGCCGATCTTGCCGTCGCCGCAGCCCTGCTGAGCGCGCGCGAGGATGTGGCGCTGCCGTCTGAGACGGTGATTTTCGGCGAAATCAGCCTGTCGGGCGCGCTGCGACCCGTGGGCCAGACCGAAAACAGGTTGAAAGAAGCGCAAAAACTTGGTTTCACGTCTGCAATCGTTCCGTCAGGCGGCAAGCCCGGCGGCAAAAGCGGCCTCAGCCTGACCCGCATGGGCGATCTGACCGCGTTCGTGGGCGAGGTTTTCGGCGCAGGATAGGCGCGCGGCAGCGAGGTGCGAGGCATGGACGGGTTTACCATCATCGACGGGGTCGTGGCGCTCTTTATCGTGCTCTCGGCGCTCCTGGCCTATTCGCGCGGCTTCATGCGCGAGGCGCTGGCCATCGCGGGCTGGGTGGTCGCGGGCATCGTCGCCTTCATCTTCGCGCCGCAGGTGGAGCCGCTGATCAAGGAAATACCGGTGGTGGGCGAATTCATCGCCGACAGTTGCGAATTGTCGATGATCGGCGCCTTCGCGGTGATCTTCGCGGTGGCGCTCATCCTCGCCTCGCTCATCACGCCGCTGTTTTCCTCGCTGGTGCAGCGCTCGGCGCTGGGCGGGCTGGATCAGGGGGTCGGGTTCCTCTTCGGCGTGGCGCGCGGGGTGCTGCTCATCGCGATTGCCTATTTCGTGTATGAGACGGTGATTTCCGCCCAATCCATCGCCATGATCGACGACAGCCGCTCGGCAAAGGTGTTCTCGCAACTCACCGACGCGGTGGCAGAGCAGAAACCCGAACAGGCGCTGGGCTGGATCACCGCGCAATACGAGCAGCTTGTCGGCAAGTGCGACGCGCCGTGATCGCGCAGGTCCGGGCCGTTGGCGCACACAGGGTGTGAGGCAGGCGTGGAGAATGGCCTGGAGCGGACGTTGCGAATAAAGTGTTGAGCCGCGCGGGGGCAAGAGTCGAACGGCTCCTCAAGGCCAGAACCCGCCCTCGCGCGGCACCAGGCACCGTCGCGCCGGGCGGCGCGTCAGAGTGCCGGGGGGACGCCGTCAGGCGTGACACAATCGCCCCCTGCGTGATCGTCCTGACACAGACTGTGATAGTTCCGTGACATGACCCGCCCGACGGCGTATGAGGGGGCCGAGCGACATCCACGGATTCGGAGCTGCCCTTGTCCACGTGCGCAACCATGCCCCCCGCCCACCCGTTCGACGACGACACCCTGCGCGAGGAATGCGGCGTCTACGGGGTCATCGGCCTCAAGGACGCGGCGAATTTCGTCGCCCTCGGGCTGCACGCCCTGCAACATCGCGGGCAGGAGGCGGGCGGCATCGTCAGCCACGACTCCGAGCTCGGTTTCAACTCGGCGCGGCGCTTCGGCTATGTGCGCGACAATTTCACCCGCCAGAGCCTCATGGAAACGCTGCCGGGGCCACTGGCCATCGGCCATGTGCGCTATTCCACCTCCGGCTCCAAGGGGCCCACGCAGATCCGCGACGTGCAGCCCTTCTTCGGCGAGTTCTCGATGGGCGGGGCGGCGATCGCCCATAACGGCAACATCACCAATGCCGACGCGCTGCGCCGCGAATTGATCGAGCGCGGCTCGATCTTCCAGTCGTCCTCGGACAGCGAGTGCATCATCCACCTGATGGCCCGCTCGCTGCAGCGCAACATCCCCGAGCGGATGGAGGACGCGCTGCGCCGGGTCGAGGGCGCGTTCTCGATCGTGGCGATGACCCGCTCCAAGCTCATCGGCGTGCGCGACCCGCTGGGCGTGCGCCCGCTGGTGCTGGGGCAGTTGGGCGAGGGCTGGGTGCTGTCGTCCGAGACCTGCGCGCTCGACATTCTCGGCGCGAAATATGTGCGCGAGATCGCGCCGGGCGAGATGGTGGTCATTTCCGCCAAGAACGGCGTCGAGAGCCATTTCCCCTTCCGCCGCCGCAAATCGCGGTTCTGCATCTTCGAGCATGTCTATTTCTCGCGCCCCGATTCGATCATCGGCGGGCGCTCGGTCTACGAGACCCGCCACCAGATCGGGGTGGAGCTTGCCCGCGAGGCACCCGTCGAGGCCGATCTTGTCTGCCCCGTGCCCGACAGCGGCACCCCCGCCGCCATCGGCTTCAGCCACGAATCGGGCATCCCCTTCGCGATGGGGATCGTGCGCAATCAGTATGTCGGCCGCACCTTCATCGAGCCGACCGAGCAGATCCGCAACATGGGCGTGCGCCTGAAGCTCAACGTCAACCGCGCGCTCATCGAGGGCAAGCGCGTGATCCTCGTCGATGACAGCGTGGTGCGCGGCACCACCTCGCGCAAGATCAAGGAAATGATCCTCGACGCCGGCGCGGCCGAGGTGCATTTCCGCATCGCGTCGCCGCCGACGGCATGGCCGTGTTTCTACGGGGTGGACACGCCGCAGCGCGAGAAACTGCTCGCCGCCACCATGTCCGAGGAGGAAATGCGCACGCATCTCACCGTCGACAGCATCCGCTTCATCTCGCTCGACGGGCTTTACCGCGCGGTGGGCGAGGCACAGGGCCGCGACACCGCCTGCCCGCAATATTGCGACGCCTGTTTCTCGGGTGACTACCCCGTGGCCCCCTCGGACCAGATCGAGAAGGGGTTCGAGCTCAAGGCCGCCGAATAGGCAGGCCCCGCCCGGTCGGCAAGGTTTCGCCGCAGCGCAGAATAGCCGCTTTATCCCGCCGCGCGGCGGGCCTATGCGCTTGAGCCTTCACACCGCTCACAGGATCATCATGACAGACCAGACAGAAATCCCGGCGGCCACGCTCAAGGCGGCCACGCAGGAGAGCGCGCTGCCCGGCGCACGGCTCAGCCTTCTCGGCACGCTCCACGGCCCGAAAAGCGCCCGTGCGCTCCTGCGCAAAGCCGGGCGGGTCGAGACCGTGACAACCGGCGACCGCATTGACAATGCCACCGTGGCCGCCATCGGCGAGGGCGTCGTGATCCTCGCGCGTGGCGGCCGGACCGAGCGACTCGCCCTGCCCGGCACATGAAAAAATCGCGCCCGGATTACCGGGCGCGATCTCATCCTCACAAGCATGAGGGGCGGATCAGCCGCGCGCCGACAGCGCCTTCCAGCCGCCCCAGACGACCATCGCCGCGATCACGGCCTTGACCGCGTCACCCAGCAGGAACGGGGCCATCCAGTAGGCCCAGAGATCGGCCGTGCCCATGCCCATCACCGCCGCCGGCCAGGCAAGGCCGGGGATGTAGAGCAGCGCCGAGATCACGATCCCGCAGGCCGCCGTCGGGATCACGCCGCGCGCGAGCCCGCGCTCCACCGCGAGACCGGCGAGCCAGGCCATGCCGACAAAGCCGTAGAGGAACCCGGCGGTCGGCCCGACCAGCGCCGCGCCGTTCATGCCCCCGGCAAAGACCGGCAGCCCCATGGCGCCCTCGGCGAGATAGGCCAGCACCGCCGCCGCCCCGAGCCGCGACCCGAGCGTCAGCCCGACCAGCAGCACCGCCAGCGTCGACAGCGTCAGCGGCACCGGGAAGAACGGCACGCTCACCTGCGCCGCCAGCGCGATGAAGAGCGACCCGCCAAGAACCAGCCCCGCCTTGCGTGGCAGGGTGTCGTGGCCGTGCAGGGCCCGTGTCAGTGTTTGTGCGCGCATCCCGCGTCCCTCCTTTATCCATTCCAACCCGACTTTTTCGCCGCAGCGCGTCGAAAGTCAAGCGATTGTCCTTGATCCGCTGGCGCGGGGGTGGGATTTGACGGCCATGACAGACCCCCATCATCCCCCCATCGCCCTCGTCACCGGCGCGTCCCGCGGCCTCGGGGCCGCGATGGCCGAGGCGCTGGCCAGCACCCACCACGTCGTCGCCGTGGCGCGCACCACCGGCGCGCTGGAGGAATTGGACGACCGCATTCAGGCACGCGGCGGGCAAGCCACCCTCGCGCCGATGGACATCACCACCCGCGACGCGATGGCGCAGCTTTGTCGCGGGATATACGACCGCTGGGGGCGGCTCGCGCTCTGGGTTCATACCGCGATCCACGCCGCCCCGCTCAGCCCCGCCGACCATGTCGATGCGCGCGATCTCGAGCGCTCCGTCGCCACCAATGTCACCGCCACCGGCACGCTCATTCCCTTCGTCGCGCCTCTGTTGGGCCGCGACGGGCAGGCGGTGTTCTTCGACGACCCGCGCGCAGGCGAGAAATTCTTCGGCGCCTACGGGGCCACCAAGGCGGCGCAGATCGCGCTCGCGCGAAGCTGGCAGGCCGAGACCGCGCGGACCGGCCCGCGCATCCATATCCTGACACCCGCGCCCATGCCCACCGCCACCCGCGCGCGGTTCTTCCCCGGCGAGGACCGCGCGGCCCTCGCGCAGCCCCGCGACGAGGCGGCAAGGCTGCTGGCGCTGCTTTCGCGGTGACGGGGGGGGACATCGGTGCGCAATGAATGCGCACCCTACGCCGGACAGAGTGCTGTAGGGTGCGCATTCATTGCGCACCTGCCGACCGCACCCGCAGTCGGGCGCTGCGCGGCTCATCAACCCTCCCCTCACGTCCTTCGCATCTTGGGGGCCGCGCCCAACGCTCCCGCCCGCTTGTTGCCGCGCCGCGCAACGGGTAGAGAGGCATCAGGCCCGGGGCAGCGAACGGAACAGACACCATGCGCATTCTCATCACCAATGACGACGGCATCAACGCCCCCGGGCTCAAGGCGCTCGAGGAAATCGCCACCGCGCTCGCGGGCGAAGATGGCGAGGTCTGGACCGTGGCCCCCGCCTTCGAGCAATCGGGCGTCGGGCACTGCATCTCCTACACGCGGCCGATGATGATCTCGAAGATGGCCGAGCGCCGCTTCGCCGCCGAGGGCAGCCCCGCCGATTGCGTGCTCGCGGGGCTGCATGACGTGATGAAGGACACGCCCCCCGATCTCGTGCTCTCGGGCGTCAATCGCGGCAACAACGCCGCCGAAAATGCTGTCTATTCCGGCACCGTGGGCGGTGCGATGGAGGCCGCGTTGCAGGGGGTTCCGGCGGTGGCGCTCAGCCAGTATTACGGCCCTGAGAACCGCGACCTCGACGACACGTTCGAGGCCGCGCGCGCCCACGGCCTGCCCACCCTGCAACGCCTGCTCGACAAGGGCGTTTGGACGCGCGACGATTACGGCATCTTCTACAACATCAACTTCCCCCCATGCCCGGCGGCACAGGTCAAGGGCCTCCGCGCCGCGCGGCAGGGGTTCCGGCGCGACATGGGATTCGGCGTGCAGCCCCACGTGGCCCCCTCGGGACGGCGGTTCCTGTGGGTCACCGGCGCGCCGCAGAACATGCCCACCAGCCCCGGCTCGGACGCGGATGTGAACCTTCAGGGATATATCTCGGTCACGCCGATGCGCGCCGACCTCACGGCGCATGACGCGCTGGAGGCGCTCAAGGCGATCGAATGAGCGACGAGGCCGATCATACCGCCCGGCGCAAGATGCAGTTCCTCTTCGCGCTGCGCTCGCGGGGGGTGACCGATGCGCGCGTGCTCTCGGCGATGGAGCGGATCGACCGCGGCGCCTTCGTGCGCGGCTATTTCGCGGAACGCGCCTACGAGGACATGCCGCTGCCCATCGCCTGCGGCCAGACCATCAGCCAGCCCTCGGTGGTGGGGCTGATGACCCAGGCGCTGCGGCTGACGGGGCGCGACACCGTGCTCGAGGTGGGCACCGGTAGCGGCTACCAGGCGGCAATCCTCAGCCAGCTGGCCCGCCGCGTCTATACCGTGGACCGCCACCGCCAGCTCGTGCGCGAGGCCGCGGCCCTCTTTGCAACGCTCGATCTGACCAACATCATCCCGCTGACTGCCGATGGCAGCTTCGGCCTGCCCGATCAGGCCCCGTTCGACCGCATCCTCGTCACCGCCGCCGCCGAGGATCCGCCCGGGCCGCTCTTGGCCCAGCTTCGGATCGGCGGTATCATGGTGCTGCCCGTTGGCCAGTCGGACACGGTGCAGCAACTCATCCGCGTGACCCGGCACGAGACCGGATACGACTATGACGAGCTGCGCCCGGTGCGTTTCGTGCCGCTGGTCGGGGGGCTGGGGCGCGATGTCTGAAACGGGCACAAGAACGGGCACAGGCGAGAGACAAAGGGTATGATGATGAGCAGTTCAATGACACGGTTTCCACGCAGGGTGACCCTCGGGATCGGTATGGCGCTTGGCCTCGCCGGGTGCAGCGGGCCGCTCGATATCGACATGCGCGGCGGCTTCGGCAACGCGCCCAGCACGGCAGAGGCGGCGCAAGGTGCCACCGCCGCGCGGCCCGCACCGGACGCGCGCGGCATCATCTCCTACCCCGGCTACCAGGTCGCGGTGGCGCAGCGCGGCGACACGCTGGCGCGGCTTGCCACGCGCATCGGTGCCGATGCCCGCGCGCTTGCCCGCTACAACGGGATCCAGACCGGCGACCTCCTGCGCGAGGGCGAGATCGTCGCCCTGCCGAACCGCGTGGCCGAGCCCGAGGGCGGCCCGATCCGCCCCGACGCCGACATCGCGGCGCTCGCGGGCAGCGCCATCGACCGCGCCGACGGTGACGGCATCGAAACCAGCGCCCTCGCCCCGGCCCCCAGCGCGGCAGAGCCGGTGCGCCACAAGGTCGAGCGCGGCGAGACCGCCTATTCCATCTCGCGGCTCTACGACGTGCCTGTGCGCAGCCTCGCCGACTGGAACGGGCTTGGCCCCGCCTTCACCGTGCGCGAGGGGCAGTTCCTGCTGATTCCCGTCCCAGCCCCCGAGGCGCAGGCCCCGGGCCGCGCAGAGGGCCGCGACAGGACTCGCAGCGAGGACCGCGCCGCGCCACGGGCCGAGGCCGCCACCACCCCGCCGGGCAGCGGCACGCCCACCCCCGAGCCGCCAAGCGCCGAGCGCCCGCTGCCCGAGGAAGAGGACACCGCCCCCGAGCCGGTGGCCGCGCCCGATCTCGGCCAGACGCAGACGCAAACCCGCGACACGCGCCTCGCCCGCCCGCTCGACGGGGCGATCGTGCGCGACTATGCCAAGGGCCGCAATGACGGGATCGACATCGCCGGCACGCCCGGCGCGGCGGTGCGCGCCGCCGGTGCCGGCACCGTCGCAGCGGTGATCGAGGACAGCGACGGTCGCCCCATCGCCGTCATCCGCCACGAGGGCAACCTGCTGACGGTCTATTCCAACCTCGCCGCGCTCAACGTGGCCAAGGGCGACAGCGTCAGCCGCGGCCAGACCATCGGCACCCTGCCCGCCTCGGGCAGCCCGGCGCTGCATTTCGAGGTGCGCGACGGCATCGAAAGCCTCGATCCCAACCCGCTTCTGGGGAACTGAGCGGGGTCGGGACACCTTTGGCCTGACCTGCCAGGGTCTGGCCCGGAGCGGACGCTTGCGGCCCGGGTCCCGTTTGCGCGCAATCGAGGCACGGGACGCCCCCCGCGCGGTCATTGAGCTGTCAGGCCCCTTGTGCAAGGCTGAGCGGCAACAGGTTCGCGGCAGCGCAGGGGCACCGACCATGAAGGAAATCCGGCAAGGGGGCCATGTGGCGCGGCTGGCGCGCGGGCCCGACGATGTGGCGCGTGCGCAAGCCTTGCGCGCGGCGGCGTTTCTGGGCGATGCCGGGGCGCGCGACGTCGATGACCATGACGCGGCGTGCCTGCATGTGCTGGTCGAGGAGGTGACAAGCGGGCGGCTTGTATGCTGTTTCCGGGTGCTGCTGCTGGAGGGTGGGGGCGGGGTGGAGCGCAGCTATTCGGCGCAGTTCTACGACCTGTCGGCGCTGGCGCTGTTCGAGGGGCGGATGGCCGAGATGGGGCGGTTCTGCATCGCGCCGGGGCTGCACGACGCGGATATCCTGCGCGTGGCCTGGGCTGCGATGACGCGGCTGGTGGACGACCATCGCGTGGCGATGCTGTTCGGCTGTTCCTCGTTCAAGGGGGTGGAGGCGGACCCTTACCTCGACGCCTTTGCCGTGCTGGGGGCGCGGCACCTTGCGCCGAAGCGGTGGTGGCCGCGCGTCAAGGCGCCTGCCGTGTTCCGTTTCGCCGAGCGGCTGAAGCGGCACACCCCCGATCTGAAGGCGGCCATGCGGCACATGCCGCCCTTGCTGCGCACCTACCTGATGATGGGCGGCTGGGTGAGCGATCACGCGGTGATCGACCGGAAGATGGGCACGCTGCACGTCTTTACCGGGGTCGAGATCAGCGCGATTCCGGCGGCGCGGCAGCGGCTCTTGCGGGCGCTGGCGGGCTGAGGCCTGACGCGGCTTGACTGTGCGCGGGCGGCGGGATAGCCCCACGCGCATGGCCCGTGCCCCGCTCTTGCAACTCTCCGATATCGCGCTTGGCTTTGGCGGCGCGCCGCTTTTCTCCGATCTGTCGCTGGTGGTGCATCCCGGCGACCGGGTGGCGCTTGTCGGGCGCAACGGATCGGGCAAATCGACCTTGATGAAGGTGATGGCCGGGCTGGTGGAACCGGACAGTGGCGCGCGCGTCGTGTCTCCGGGGGTGAGCGTGGGCTATATGGAGCAGGAGCCCGACATGGCGGGCTTTGCCACGCTGGGCGATTTTGCCATGAGCAATCTGGACGCGGGCGAGATGTATCGCGTGGAGATGGCAGGCGAGGGATTGAAATTCGATCCCGCGCGGCCCGTGGCCACCGCCTCGGGCGGCGAGCGGCGGCGCGCGGCGCTGGCCAAGCTGATGGCCGAGGCACCGGAACTGATGCTGCTCGACGAGCCGACCAACCACCTCGATATCGAGGCGATCGGCTGGCTGGAAGAGCAGTTGAAGGCCACGCGCAAGGGCTTTGTCCTCATTAGCCACGACCGCGCGTTTCTGCGTGAACTTAGCCGCGCAACCCTCTGGATTGACAGGGGAATGACGCGCAGGATGGAGCAGGGATTCGAGCATTTCGAGGCGTGGCGCGACAAGGTCTGGGAGGAAGAGGATCAACAGCGCCACAAGCTCGACCGCAAGATCAAGGCCGAGGCCCGCTGGGCCGTGGAGGGGATCAGCGCGCGGCGCAAGCGCAATCAGGGCCGCGTGCGCAACCTTCAGGCGCTGCGCGAGGAGCGGCGCGCGCAGATCAAGCGGCAGGGCACGGCGGCGATGGCGCTGGAGAGCGGCCCGAATTCGGGCCGCAAGGTGATCGAGGCGACGGAGATTTCAAAGGCTTACGGCGATCTCGTGATCCTGCGGCCGTTCAGCCTGCGGGTGATGCGGGGCGAGCGGGTGGCCTTTGTCGGGCCCAACGGCGTGGGCAAGACGACGCTGTTGAAAATGCTGATGGGCGAGGTAGAGCCCGACAGCGGCACGGTGGTGCGGGGCACCAACCTGATGCCGGCGGTGTTCGATCAGGCGCGGGCAAAGCTCGACCCGGAAATGACGCTGTGGGACAGCCTGACGGGCGACGCGGAAATGCGCGTTTCAGGACAGGCGGATCAGGTGCTGGTGCGCGGGCAGCCACGCCACGTGGTGGGCTATCTCAAGGATTTCCTGTTCGACGAGCGGCAGGTGCGCGCGCCGGTCAAGTCGTTGTCGGGCGGGGAAAAAGCGCGGCTGCTGCTGGCGAAATTGATGGCGCGGGAGAGCAACCTTCTGGTGCTCGACGAGCCGACCAACGACCTCGATATCGAGACGCTCGACCTGTTGCAGGAATTGCTCGACGACTACGACGGCACGGTGCTTCTGGTCAGCCACGACCGCGATTTCCTTGACCGGGTGGCGACCACCACCATCGCGATGGAGGGCGACGGGCGCGCCACCGTCTATGCCGGCGGCTGGAGCGACTATCGCGCGCAGCGGGGCGGTGATGCGCCGGGCGAGTCCGGGAAAAGTGGCGGAAAATCAAGGCCGAGGAAGGCGGAGTTGAAGCAGGCGGAACCCGCCGCGCGGCTGAGTTTCACCGACCGTCACCGGCTGGAAGAGTTGCCGGGGGTGATCGCGCGGCTGGAGGCGGAGATCGGCAAGCTGGAGGGGTTGCTGGCCGATCCCGATCTCTATGCCCGCGAGCCGGTGAAATTCCGCCGCGCGACCGAGGCGCTTCGCGCGCGGCAGGCGTCGCTGGCCGGGGCCGAGGAAGAATGGCTGACGCTCGCCGAAAAAGCCGAAGGGGCCGGCTGATTTCCTTTGTGGTCCGGGCGGTTGCGCGGCTATGCTCGGGCGCATGAGCACATCGAACCGAAGCCTTCATGACCGCGTGCGCCTGCTTTACGATGGCCGCTCGAAGCGCGCGACGCGGTTTCGCTACGGTTTGCTGCTCTTCGACGCGGTGAGCATCGTGTTCTTTGTCGCGAGCGCAACGCTGGCGATCACGCCCGCGATCCTGATTGCCGACATGGTGTTCGGCGCGGTGATCCTGGCGGATTTCCTCGCCCGGCTCTGGATCGCCGAGAACCGGCTGCGGCACATGCGGCAGATCTACGTGCTGGTGGATTTTGTGGTGCTCGCCTCGCTGGTGGCGACGCCGATCCTCGGGCAGGGTTGGGCGACGCTGCGGCTCTTGCGCGCGTTGCGGCTGGTGCATTCCTATCATCTGCTGCGCGATCTGCGGCGCGACTGGCGATTCTTTCGCCTGCACGAGGATGCGATCCTCGCCACGGTGAACCTCTTGGTGTTCATCTTTGCCATGACGGCGCTGGTGCATCTGCTGCGCGGGGGGCGCGAGCCGGGGCTGGTCACGTATATCGACGCGCTGTATTTCACGGTGACAACGCTCACCACCACCGGTTTCGGCGATATCGCGATGGAGAGCGGTATGGGCCGGGTGCTGGCGGTGGGGATCATGGTGATCGGCGTAGGGCTGTTCCTGCGGCTGGCGCGGGCGATCTTCGTGCCCGCCAAGGTGCGCCACAAATGCCCCGAATGCGGGCTGCTCAAGCACGACCCGGACGCGATCCATTGCAAGCATTGCGGAACCGAGTTGAAGATCGAGACGGAAGGGCGCGGCACGGTGAGGGCGGCGCGCCGCCCATCACTGCATCCGCAGCGCGCCGTCGAGGCGGATCACCTCGCCGTTGAGATAGCCGCATTCGATGATGAACCGCGCGAGCCGCGCGTATTCGTCGGCGTCGCCGAGCCGCTTGGGGAAGGTCACCTCGGCGGCGAGGCTGTCCTGCACCTCCTGGGGCAGGCCGCGCATCATCGGGGTGGCGAAGATGCCCGGCGCGATGGCCATGACGCGGATGCCCTCGCGCGACAGGTCCCGCGCCATCGGCAGCGACAGCCCGACGATCCCGCCCTTGGAGGCGGCATAGGCGGTCTGGCCCTTCTGCCCGTCGAAGGCGGCGATCGAGGCGGTGTTGACGATCACGCCGCGCGCGCCGTCGGTGTCGGGGTCATTGCCCGCCATCTCGGCGGCGGCGAGGCGGGCCACGTTGAACGTGCCGACAAGGTTGATGTCGATGGTCTTGCGGAAGGCCTCCAGCGGGTGCGGGCCGTCGCGCCCGAGCGTTTTCGCACCGGTGGCGATGCCCGCGCAGTTGATCGCCGCCGTGATCCGGCCCATCGACGATTTGGCCTGTGCGATGGCGGCGGCGACGGAGGCCTCGTCGGTCACATCCGTCTCGACGAAGCTCGCGCCGATCTCGGCGGCGACCGCCGCGCCCGCGCTCGGTGTCGCGGTCGAGCAGCGTCACCTGCGCGCCCGCCTCGCGGAAGTGCCGGGCCGTCGCCTCGCCAAGGCCCGAGGCCCCGCCGGTGATGATCGCGGCTGTCTCTGTGATGCGCATGGGGGCCTCCCGAGGGGTAAATGAACACCCGTTCAGATACCCGCCCGCGCGGCCCCTGTCAAAGCCCTTGGACGCATGGCGGGATTGCGCGTGCGCGCATCTGTCGCTAGGGCTTAAAAAGGACACAGATCAGGGAGGCGATGATGCGGACAAGAGCGGCGGTTGCGATGGAGGCCGGCAAGCCTCTGGAAGTGATGGAGGTGGAGCTTGACAGCCCGCGCAAGGGCGAGGTGCTGGTCGAGATCAAGGCGACGGGGCTGTGCCATACCGACGAGTTCACCCGCTCGGGCGACGATCCCGGAGGGGATTTTCCCGGCCATCCTCGGCCACGAGGGCGCGGGCGTCGTGATCGAGGTCGGCGAGGGCGTCACGAGCCTCGAAGCCGGGCGACCACGTGATCCCGCTCTACACGCCGGAATGCCGCGAATGCGAATCCTGCCTGCAGCCCAAGACCAACCTGTGCACAGGCGATCCGCGCGACGCCAGGGCAGGGCCTGATGCCCGACGGCACGACGCGGTTCTCCATGCTCGATGGCACGCCGATCCTGCCACTACATGGGCTGCTCGACCTTCGCCAATCACACCGTGGTGCCCGAGATCGCGCTCGCCAAGGTCCGCGCCGCGACGCGCCCTTCGACAAGATCTGCTATATCGGCTGCGGCGTGACCACCGGCATCGGCGCGGTCATCAACACCGCCAAGGTGGAGCTCGGCGCCGACGGCGGTCGGTGTTCGGCCTCGGCGGCATCGGCCTCAACGTCATCCAGGGCCTGCGGCTGGCCGGGCGCCGACATGATCATCGGCGTCGACCTCAACCCCGCCAAGGAGGAGATGGCGCGACAGTTCGGCATGACCGATTTCGTCAACCCCAAGGAGGTCGACGGCGACATCGTCGCCGCATCTGGTGCGAGCTCGACCGAGCGGCGGCGCGGATTACACCTTCGACTGCACCGGCAACGTGCAGGTCATGCGCGACGCGCTGGAATGCCGCGCATCAAGGGCTGGGGCGAGAGCGTCATCATCGGCGTGGCGCCGGCGGGGGGCGGAGATCGCCACGCGGCCCTTCCAGCTGGTCACCGGCCGCGTCTGGAAGGGCACGGCCTTCGGCGGCGCGCGCGGGCGCACCGACGTGCCGAAGATCGTCGACTGGTACATGGACGGGAAGATCGAGATCGACCCGATGATCACCCACAAGCTGACCCTCGACGAGATCAACCACGGCTTCGACCTCATGCACCGGGGCGAATCGATCCGCGCGGTGGTGGAATACTGATGGCGCGCGCCTTGCCTGCCTCGCCGGGGGCAGGGCGCGCGCCCCGGTTGAAGCGGAGTCCAAGCGATGATTGATCTGTGATTCACTACCATCGAAAGATGGAGGCTTCGATGGCGGTGGCGATCACACGGACGGACTTTTCGGCGCGCGAGCTTCGGAGGGCAGCGGCGAAGGCGAAGGATGCGAAGGCGGCGCGGCGCATGTTGGCGCTCGCGCTGGTGCTGGAGGGGGTGGACCGCAAGACCGCCGCCGAGACCTGCGGCATGGACCGGCAGACGCTGCGCGATTGGGTTCATCGCTACAACGCCGAAGGGCTGGAGGGGCTGTCGAACCGCCGCTCGGCCGGGCCGTCGCCGCGGCTGAGCGTTGAGCAGAAAGCTGAACTGGCGCAGATGGTGCGCGAGGGTCCTGACCCGGCGGTGGACGGGGTGGTGCGCTGGCGCCGCGTTGACCTGCAGCGCAAGATCGAGGCGCGCTTCGGTGTCGAGATGCATGAGCGGACCGTGGGCAAGCAACTGGCAGGGCTGGGCTTTCGCCGCCTCTCGGTCCGTCCGCAGCACCCGAAATCCGACCCCGAGGCACAAGAGGCTTTCAAAAAAACTTCGCCGCCACGGTAGCCGAGGCCCTGCCGGAACACGCCCGGGGCAAGCCCCTGGAGGTCTGGTTCCAAGATGAAGCGCGGGTCGGCCAGCAGGGCACCCTCACCCGCATCTGGGCCGAGCGCGGAACTCGCCCCCGCGCGCCGCGCGATACCCGCTACAAATGGGCCTACATCTTCGGTGCCGTCTGCCCCGAGCGCGGGGCGACCGCCGCGCTGGTCATGCCCCATGCCGACACCGAGGCCATGAACGCCCATCTCGTCGAAATCTCAAAGACCGTCGCCGAGGGGGCGCACGCCATTCTCGTGCTCGACGGTGCCGGCTGGCATGGCTCCAAGGCCCTGTGCATTCCGGAAAACATCACCCTCCTGCTGCTTCCGCCCTATGCTCCGGAACTCAACCCAATCGAGAATGTCTGGGCCTATCTGCGCGCCAACCGCCTCGCCATCTCCGTCTTTGAGACCTGCGACGAGATCGTCACGCAATGCTGCGACGCTTGGAACTTCTTCGCGGGCGACATCGAGGCCGTCAAATCCATCACGAGCCGTGACTACGCCAAAGCGGTCAAAGGCGTTCGAAATTCAGGGTGCTGAGCGCCGCGAGGGCCGAGCGGCTGCACGGGTGCGAGAGCGACGCGCGCGGGCTGCTTGGTTTTGTTCTCGAGACCTGCGGCGAGGGGGTGAGCCGCGCGCAGTTCGGGCAGGATGTCTTTGCCTGGCTCGCCTGCGGCATGAAGCGCGAGGGCTATTTCGTCGAGTTCGGCGCGACCGACGGGGTGGACCTGAGCAATTCGCACCTGCTGGAAAAGAGTTTCGGCTGGTCCGGCATCCTTGCCGAGCCGGGGCGCAACTGGCACGCCGCCCTGCGCGAGAATCGCGATTGCGCGCTCGAATTCGATTGCGTCTGGCGGGCCACCGGCGAAGAGCTTGAATTCCGGATGCTGGAGGAGGGGGCGCTGTCGACGCTGACCACGTTCGACCGGTCCGACGGGCGGCGGCGCGACGCGAAGAAAGGGCGAAGTCTATCCTGTGCGTACGATTTCGTTGAACGACATGCTGGAGAAACGCGGTGCCCCCGGCAGATCGACTATCTGTCGGTCGATACCGAGGGCAGCGAGGTTCGAGATTCCTGAGCGCGGTCGGATTTCACGAAATACCGGTTCCGGGTCATAACCTGCGAGCATAATTTCACGCCGATGCGGGAAAAAATCCACGCAGTTGCTCGCGGGACGTGGTTACAGGCGGGTGTTTTCGCATATATCCCACTGTGACGACTGGTATATCGACGCGCGCGCGTGAGCTTTGCGGACGGCCTGGTTCGGGCGGGGCGCGGTGGAAAATGCAGGGAATGACCCGATGAACGATCTTTTCAACAGTTTCATGACCGGCCCCGACGAGAAGGGGCGGTTTGGCGATTTCGGCGGGCGGTTCGTGTCGGAAACGCTGATGCCGCTGATCCTGGAACTCGAAGAGCGCTATGAGCACGCCAAGACCGACCCGGATTTCTGGGAGGAGATGCATTTTCTCTGGAAGCATTACGTGGGCCGCCCTAGCCCACTCTATTTCGCCGAGCGGCTGACCGAGCGGCTGGGTGGCGCGAAGGTCTACATGAAGCGCGACGAGCTCAACCACACCGGCGCGCACAAGATCAACAACGTGCTGGGGCAGATCATCCTTGCCCGCCGCATGGGCAAGCAGCGCATCATCGCCGAGACCGGCGCGGGGCAGCACGGCGTGGCCACGGCCACGGTCTGCGCCAAGTTCGGGCTGAAATGCGTGGTCTACATGGGCGCGACACGATGTCGAGCGGCAGGCGCCCAACGTGTTCCGCATGAAGCTGCTGGGCGCCGAGGTGAAGCCCGTCAGCTCGCGGCCGCGGCACGCTGAAGGACGCCATGAACGAGGCGCTGCGCGACTGGGTCACCAATGTGCGCGACACCTTCTATTGCATCGGCACGGTGGCGGGGCCGCATCCCTACCCGGCGATGGTGCGCGATTTCCAGTCGATCATCGGCCGCGAAACCCGCGAGCAGATGATGGAGGCCGAGGGCCGCCTGCCCGACACGCTGATCGCCGCCATCGGCGGCGGGTCGAACGCGATGGGGCTGTTCTACCCGTTCCTCGACGACAAGGAGGTGGCGATCATCGGGGTCGAGGCCGGCGGCCACGGCGTCGATGACCGGATGGAGCATTGCGCGAGCCTGACCGGCGGGCGGCCCGGCGTGCTGCACGGCAACCGCACCTATTTGTTGCAGGACGATGACGGGCAGATCCTCGAAGGGCACTCGATCTCGGCGGGGCTCGACTATCCCGGCATCGGGCCGGAGCATAGCTGGCTGCACGAGAGCGGCCGGGCTAAATATGTCTCGATCACCGACACCGAGGCGCTGGCGGCGTTCCAGCTGTGCTGCGAGACCGAAGGCATCATCCCGGCACTGGAGCCAAGCCACGCGCTGGCGCATGTGACCAAGATCGCACCGGACCTGCCCCGAGATCACCTGCTGGTCATGAACATGTGCGGGCGCGGCGACAAGGACATCTATACAGTCGCCAAACATCTCGGCTTCGACATCGAGAGCGGCGGCTGAGCACCACCACCACTGCGGTCACGCGCGGTCGGCCTGTCGCGGCCCCCGGTCGGGCCGGGATCGCGGGCGCCGGCGCGGCGGTGCGTCATCTCCCCGGATTCCGCGCGGGCGGCCGGAGCCTTGAACGACCGCTCCGGCCCATTCACCCGCCAGAGCGTGCCCGCGATCATCCGCAGTCACGCGACCCGCTCCAACCTGGTGATGTCGCATGTGCGAAGCGCTCAAAACCGGGTCCCGCTTTTGAGCAACATGCCCTAGCTGCCAAACGCCTCAGCCGGGTTGATCGCCCCGATATTGCTGAGCAATTGCCGCAGGAAGCCGTCCTTGACCACCGATGTGTCGGTCACCCGGCTCGAGATCGGCACGATCTGCCCGTCCTCCAGCCCGAATCTCTCGATATTGGCGATGGTGTCATCGGGGTTGAACGAAATCGCCAGCACCTCGCGCTCGATCACCGTGGGGCGCAGCATCAGGGTGGTGCGCTTGCGCATCCGCACGTAGTAATAATCGCCGTCACCAACCAGCCCCGAGACCGAGGGCGGGCCGACCAGATCGTCCACCGTGGCGCGGGTATCGACGCCGACGATCAGATTCTCGAGGTCGCTCTCGGGCGGGGCATAGCCGTGGTTCTGATAGGTCGAGCCACAGGCGGCGAGGAACGCCAGACCGCAAACCGCGAGGATGCGCAGCATCCGCATTGACATCGCCTTCATTTCTGCCCCCTTGTCATGGCCGCGCGCGGCTTTTATCCCGCTTACATCAAGGCACCCCCCGGGTTCAAGAATGCAAAGCAGGAGGCCGCTATGACCGGCGAGACCGGCTCCACCCACCGCATCCCCGTTTCGCGCCTCGCAAGGCGCGGCGGCCACCGGTTCGAGATCGTGCCCGACACGCCCGCCCGCGCCGCCCTCGCCGCGCGGCTCGACCTGCGTGACCTGCGCAAGCTGCGCCTCGCGGGCGAGATCACCGCCGACGACGACGCCACCAATGGCTGGCGGCTCGACGCCACGCTCGGGGCGACGGTGGTGCAGCCCTGCGGCGTCACCCTCGCGCCCGTCACCACCCGCATCGACGAGACGGTGACGCGCCGCTACTCGCCCGACGCCACCCCGCCCGAGGCGCTGCCCGGCGACGAGATGGAAATGCCCGAAGACGTCACCATCGAGCCGCTGGGCGCGGTGATCGACCTCGACGCCGTCATCGCCGAGGCGCTGGCGCTGGCGCTGCCGCCCTGGCCGCGCAGCGAGGGTGCGACGCTCGACGCGATGGCCGCCGCGCCCGCCGATGCACGGCCCGACGACGCGGCCCCGCGCCCCTTCGCCGGGCTCAAGGGGTTGCGCGACCGGCTGGCCGGCGATGACCAGGGCGAAGGCAATGACGGAGGGTCCTCCGGCTGACACCCGCTGCCACCCCAAGAATCGCTTGCCCCGCCCTCAAATCTCGGTATTTTCGCGATCTCACCGGAATTTGGGGTTGAACCGGCGGCTCTGTCAGGATTAAGAGCCGCGAACACCCGTGAAACATGGGCCCTCACAGGCCCGCAGGAATTGAGGTTGTGACATGGCCGTCCAGCAGAACAAGGTCTCGAAATCGCGCCGCAACAATCGCCGCGCGCATGATGCGCTCACCGCGGGCAACCCGAACGAGTGCCCCAATTGCGGCGAGTTGAAGCGCCCGCACCACGTCTGCGGGGCCTGCGGCCACTACGCCGAGCGCGAAGTCGTTGCGATGGTTGACGATATCGACCTGGAAGACGACGCCGCCTGAGACAATTTCCGGGGGCATCGGCCGCATGAGCGCTCAGAGCGATCAACACATGACCGACGCGGCGCGCTTCGTCATTTCGGTTGACGCGATGGGCGGCGATGAGGGGCCTGCCACGGTGGTGGCGGGCATGTCCATGTCGGCTCGCAAGAACCCGCGCATCGGCTTTATCCTCCACGGGCCCGAGGGCACGCTCGCGCCCCTGGTGGCCAGGCGCCGCGAGCTTGTTGGCCGGGTCGAGATTCGCGACGCACCGCAAGTTGTGTCGATGACCGACAAGCCCAGTCAGGTCGTGCGCCACGGCGGCGACACCTCGATGTGGTCGGCCATCGAATCGGTGCGCGCGGGCGAGGCGACGGTCTGCGTCTCCTGCGGCAATACCGGCGCGCTGATGCTGATGTCGGTCATCCGCCTGCGCAAGCTGCCGGGCATCTACCGGCCCGCCATCGCGGTGATGTGGCCCTCGCAGAACCCGCAACAGCACAACATCATGCTCGACGGCGGCGCCGATATCCGCGCCGACGCCAAGGATCTGATGCAATACGCGCTGATGGGGGCGTCCTACGCGCGCAACGGCTTCGGCCTCGCCTGCCCGCGCGTCGGCCTCCTGAATGTCGGCACCGAGGAACACAAGGGCCGCGCCGAACTGCGCGAGGCCCATGACCTCATCGCCGCCAACGCCGGGGCCTCGGATTTCGAATTCGTCGGCTTCGTCGAGGGGCGCGACCTGCCCGGCACCACCTGCGACGTGATCGTGACCGACGGCTTTACCGGCAATGTTGCGCTCAAGACCGGCGAGGGCACCGCCAAGCTCGCCGCAGACCTGCTGCGCGAGGCGTTCGCCTATTCACCGCTATCGCGGCTCGCCTCGCTCATGGCGCTGCCCTCGCTGCGGCGCATGAAAAAGCGGATCGACCCGCGCCGCGCCAATGGCGGCGTGTTCCTCGGGCTCAACGGCACCGTGGTCAAATCCCACGGCGCGGCCGATGCGACCGGCGTCTCCTCGGCGATCAAGCTCGCCTTCGAGCTGGCGCAATCGAATTTCACCGAACGGCTCGCGGCGCGCGTCGCCGCCGCCATTGCCCCCGACATCGCCGCCGATGACGCCGGCGACAGCACCGACGAGGCCACGCCATGATCCGCCGCGCCACGGCGCTGGGCACCGGGCATTACCTGCCCGCGCGCATCGTGCCCAACAGCGAATTCGAGGCGACCCTCGACACCACGGACGAGTGGATCCGCTCGCGCTCGGGGATCGAGAGCCGCCGTTTCGCCGCCGAAGGCGAGACCACCTCGATGCTCGCGCTTCACGCCGCGCGCGCAGCCCTCGCCGATGCCGGGCTCACCCCGGACGATATCGACGGCGTGATCGTCGCCACCTCCACCCCCGATCTCACCTTCCCCTCGGTCGCCACGATGGTGCAGGAGGGGCTCGGCATGACCCGCGGCTTTGGCTTCGACGTGCAGGCGGTCTGCGCGGGCTTCATCTACGCGCTCGCCACCGCCAACGCGATGATCACGTCCGGTCAGGCCGACCGGATGCTGCTCATCGGGGCCGAGACGTTCTCGCGCATCATGGACTGGACCGACCGCTCCACCTGCGTGCTCTTCGGCGACGGCGCGGGCGCGCTGGTGCTCGGGGCCACGACGGGCACCGGCACCAACGCCGATCGCGGCATCCTCTCGGTCGATCTCAATTCGGACGGGCGCTACCGCGACATGCTCTATGTCGACGGTGGCGTGTCCACCACCGGCGAGGCGGGCAAGCTCAGGATGCAGGGCAACGCGCTCTTCCGCCAGGCCATCGAGAAACTCGCCGCCACGGCTGAGGTCGCGCTCGGCAAGGTGGGCCTGTCGGGCCCGGATGTCGACTGGATCGTGCCGCATCAGGCCAATATCCGCATCATCCAGGGCACCGCGAAGAAACTCGGCCTGCCGATGGATCGCGTGATCGTCACCGTTCAGGATCATGGCAACACCTCCGCCGCCTCCATTCCGCTGGCGCTGTCGGTGGGCGTGGCCGAGGGGCGCATCCGCCCCGGACAGATCGTCCTTTCCGAGGCGATCGGCGGCGGGCTGGCGTGGGGCGCGGTGGTCCTGCGCTGGTAAACCGTGCCTGCGCCTGCGAAATTCCGCATATCGCCCGGCCCCGGACGGCCATCGACATTGACAGGCCCGCGGCTTCAACGCACACTACACCGAAAAATCGCGGGGATGGTATGACCAACAAGACATTGACACGGATGGATTTGAGCGAGGCGGTGTTCCGCGAGGTGGGCCTGTCGCGCAACGACGCGGCCCAGATGGTGGAGAGCGTGCTCACCCACGTCTCCGACTCGCTCGCGCGCGGCGAGCCGGTCAAGATTTCCTCCTTCGGCACCTTCTCGGTGCGCGACAAGACCGCCCGCGTGGGCCGCAACCCCAAGACCGGCGAAGAGGTGCCGATCCAGCCCCGCCGGGTGCTCACCTTCCGGCCCTCGCACCTGATGAAGGATCGCGTGGCCCTCGGCAACAAGCGCTGAAGGTTCTGCCACCGATGGGCAAATCCGCCGACGCCTTCCGCACCATCAGCGAGGTGGCCGACTGGCTCGAGGTGCCCGCCCATGTGCTGCGCTTCTGGGAAAGCAAGTTCACCCAGGTCAAGCCGGTCAAGCGCGCGGGCGGGCGGCGCTATTACCGCCCCGCCGACATGCGGCTCCTGGGCGGGATCAAGGCATTGCTGCACGACGACGGGATGACCATCAAGGGCGTGCAGAAACTGCTGCGCGAAGAGGGCGTGAGCCACGTCGCCGCGCTCTCGCCCGCTCTCGATGACGATGGCGCCGCGCCCGCACCCGCCCCCGCCTCGCCGATGGCCGCGCAGGTGCTGAGCTTCTCGCGCACCGACACGCCGCCCGACACACCGCCCGACACTGCCCAGCAGGACGAGACAGAGGCCGTTCCCGAAGCGCCGGAGGCCGACGACACGCCCGAACCCGAAGACGCGGCAGAGCCGGAGGCAGACGCAGAGTCTGCGCCGGACTCCGCACCCACCCCGGACCCCGAAACACCGCCAGAGCCAGAGCCTGAACCTGAACCGGAGCGTGAACCAGAACCAGAATCGGCCCGGGAGCCCGATCCCGCGCCCCGTCCCGAACCTGCGCCGCAACCAGCCGGCACCGACACCGCCGCAGAACCCGCCGCGCCGGCCCTGCCGCCGCTGCCCGATCTGCCCCCCGATCCGCCCGATATCGCGCCCGCCGCGCCCGGCCCGCTCGCGCGCCTCGCCACCCTGCCCCGGCCCCTGCCCGCCGATCTCGCCAGCACGCTCTCGGCGCTCGCCCGGCGGCTGCGCGACACGCCCGCGCCAAAGGCATGAGCGGCACCATTTATTCGCAACGCCCCCCTTGCCCCCGCCCGCAAAACCGGTATGAACGGCGCATCGTCGGGCTATGGCGCAGCCTGGTAGCGCGTCCGTCTGGGGGACGGAAGGTCGCAGGTTCGAGTCCTGCTAGCCCGACCAAATCGACCGACGATCCCGCCCGTTTCCTGCCGCGGGGCCTCTGCCAGGGCCAAGGGGGCCAGCGATGACCGGCGTTCTTTCCTGCCAGCAGATCGCCGCCATGATCGACGCAGGGACCATTGCCGCCGACCCGTCGATCCGGCCCGATCAGGTCCAGCCCGCCAGCCTCGATCTGCGCCTCGGCCCGGTGGCTTACCGCGTGCGCGCTTCGTTCCTGCCCGGCACCGGGCGCTCCGTCGCCGACCGGCTCGACGAGTTCGGAATGCACCGCATCGACCTTGCCCCCGGCGCGGTGCTGGAAAAGGGCTGCGTCTACCTCGTCCCGCTGATGGAGCACCTCGCCCTGCCGGAGGGCGTGCAGGCGGTGGCCAACGCCAAGTCCTCCACCGGACGGCTCGACCTGCTGACCCGCACCATCACCGATGGCGGCACCGAGTTCGACCGCGTGCCGCCCGGCCATACCGGCCCGCTTTATGCCGAGATCTGCCCGCGCTCCTTCTCCGTGCTGGTGCGCCCCGGAATGCGGCTCAACCAGATCCGCTTTCGCCTGGGCGACGCGCGGCTGACGGATGCCGAGATGCATCGCTTGCACGCCGAGACGCCCCTCGTCGACGGCCCGGCGGTGATCGACGGCGGCCTCGCCTTCTCGGTCGATCTGCGCCCCGAGGCGGGCACGCTCACCGGCTACCGCGCCAAGCCGCATACCGGCCTGATCGACCTCGACCGGATCGGGTATTACCCGGCGGCGGATTTCTGGGAAGAGATCCACGCCCGCGACGGCCATATCGTCCTCGATCCCGGTGCCTTCTACATCCTCGTCAGCCGCGAGGCCGTTCACATTCCGCCGCGCTTCGCCGCCGAGATGGCCCCCTTTGTGGCGATGGCGGGCGAGTTCCGCGTGCATTACGCGGGTTTCTTCGATCCCGGCTTCGGCCACGCCGCTGCGGGCGGCGCAGGCGCGCGCGGCGTGCTCGAGGTGCGCTGCCACGAGGCCCCCTTCGTGCTCGAGCACGGCCAGATCGTCGGGCGTCTCGTCTACGAGCGCATGGACCAGATCCCCGATCACCTCTATGGTGCAGGCATCGCCTCGAACTACCAGGGTCAGGGCCTCAAGCTGTCAAAGCACTTCCGCGCCTGACACCTCGCCGCAGCCCCGCAAAACCCCGTGTCGGATGCCGCCTTTCAGAACCGCCCGATCCGGCGGCCCAACTTCAGCGCCTGACGCGCGTTGCGAGCGGTCTTCTTGCCATCGGGGCCAGTCTCCGCGCGTCCCCGCGTGGCCCGGTCGATCCCGGCATTGACGCCGCGACGCATCACCTGCCGCATGACAAACCGGATCACCATGTTGATCATCTGATTGGCGTTCATTGCGCCGCTCCTCTCTTGCTGCCTCCTTTCCCAGTTAGGTCTGAAACATGCCGATTTGAGGGCAGGATGCACGAAAAGTGTTGAAGAAGCGTAAACCGAGCGCGGAAAAATTCCGCGAACCGTGCGGTTCAAAGCCCGAACCGTGCGGTTGCTCAATCCTCGAACAGCTCGTTCTGCCCCGGCGCGGCCTCGTCCTCGTCCTCGTCCGTCTGCGGCAGGGTCCCCGGCGGCGGGCGGTTGTCCAGAAGCCCGGATTCGCGCAGTTCCCTGAGCCCCGGCAGGTCGCGCGCGCTTTCCAGACCGAAATGATCAAGAAACGTTCCGGTCACCACGAAGGTCACCGGACGGCCCGGCGTCATCTTGCGTCGGCCAAAGCGAATCCATTCCATTTCAAGGAGTTGATCGACGGTTCCCCGGCTGACCGAGACGCCCCTGATCTCTTCGATCTCGGCACGGGTGACCGGCTGATGGTAGGCGATGATCGCCAGTGTTTCGATCGCCGCGCGGCTGAGCTTGCGCGTCTCCACCACCTCGCGCTGCATGAGAAAGCCGAGGTCCGGAGCCGTGCGCATGGCCCAGCCATCGCCCACCTTTGTCAGCGTAACCCCCCGTCCCTCATACCTTTTTCGCAAATGCACCAGCGCCTCCGCCGGATCACAGCCCTGCGGCATCCGCGCTGCCATCTCTCGTGACTCCAGCGGCTCTGTCGCGGCGAAAAGCATCGCCTCGATCATGCGCTCCTGCTCTGCCATCGGCGGGGCTTCGGACATGATTTGTTTTTTATCATCAATATCTTGCGGCATGAACTTAATCTTTCCGCCGAAGCTCGACCGGCGCGAAAGTCTCGGTTTGCCGCAGTTCCGCGCGCCCCTCTTTCACAAGCTCCAGCGCCGCGGCAAAGGTCGAGGCGGTGGCCGAGCGCCGCCTTTGCGGATCGGTGGTGAATCCCTCGGGCAGGTATCGTGCGATATCGGTCCATGCCGCCGCCCCGCCGATCACCCCCCGCAACCGCTCAAGTGCTTGTTCCATCGTGAAAATCGCGTCCCTGTCCATGACGTAAGGGCGAAACTCGTCGCGCGTGCGCAGCCGCGCATAGGCCTGCATCAGATCGAGCAGCGTCGCCGTGAATCGCGTCTCGCGGCGCCGCGTCACGTCCTCGGGCAATCCGCGCGCAAAGAAATCCCGCCCCAGCCGGTCCCGCGCCATGAGCCGCGCCGCGCACTCCCGCATCGCCTGAAGCCGCTCCAGTTGAAACGCCAGATGCGCCGCCATGTCCTCGCCCGACGGCCCCTCCTCGGCCGGGTCGGGTGGCAGCAGAAGCCGCGATTTGAGAAAGGCCAGCCACGCCGCCATCACCAGGTAATCGGCGGCCAGTTCGATCCGCAGCGTGCGCGCACGCTCGATGAAGGCGAGGTATTGCCGCGCCAGGTGCAGAACGGAAATGCGCTTTAGATCAACCTTTTGCGTCCGCGAGAGCGTCAGCAACAGGTCTAGTGGCCCCTCGAACCCGTCAACGTCAACGATGAGCGCCTCCGCAGCCAGCCGCTCGGCCACGGGCTCCGGTCCCACGCTCTCGTCAAAGGTGTCCTCAGCCATGCTCCCGTCCACCTGTCAGCGCATCAAGCTGCGCCGCGAGGCCGGAAATGTCAACCGGATCAGGCATGCGGCGAGCTGCAAGCGCCCGCTCGGCGCGGCCCTGCGCGGCGGCGCGCATCTCTCCCGCCGCCGCAGCCACCGCCTGCCGCTCCGCCAGCGAGCCGTTGCAATGCAGGACCACGTCGCAGCCCGCCTTGAGCGCGCCCCGCGCCCGCTCCACCAGGGTGCCCGACAGCGCGTCCATGCCGATATCGTCGGTCATGAGCAGCCCGTCAAACCCGATGGACCGGCGTATTATCTCAATGATTACAGGAGATAAGGTCGCGGGCCGCGCATCCAGCGCGTCATAGACCACATGCGCCGTCATCGCCATCGGCAAATCGGCGAGCGCCTCAAACGGGGCGAAATCCACCTCGGCCAGATGCTCGGGCGGGGCCGTTACGTGGGGCAGGTCATGATGGCTGTCGGCACCCGCGCGCCCGTGTCCGGGAATGTGCTTGACCACCGGCAGAACGCCTCCCTCCATCAGCCCGTCGGCTACCGCCCGACCGAGGAGCGCCACCCGCCCCGCTGTCTCGCCATAGCAGCGATCACGCAGGAACGGGTGCGTGTCGCGCGCCGCCACGTCCACCAGCGGCGCGCAATTGCTGTCGATCCCCAACGCGCTCAGTTCCGCCGCGATGATCCGGTAGCGCAGATACATCGCCTCGGCTGCATCCGGCCCTGCCGCCGCCACGTGGTCGAGCGGCGCGGGCCACTCGCGCCATTGCGGCGCGTGCAGGCGCTGCACCCGTCCGCCTTCCTGATCTATCGTGATGATCGCATGATGCCCCGCCGCCTCGCGCAACTCGTCGCAGAGGCTGCGCACCTGATCGGGGCTTTCAACGTTGCGGGCGAAGAGGATGAATCCAAAGGGACGCGCCTCGTGAAAAAACACTTTTTCGCCGGTGGTTAGCCGTAAACCTTCAACCCCGGTGACAAGCGCGCCAAACGGTTTCACCGCGTGACCACCGGGATGCATTCGACCTGTTCGGCCTGCAAGGCCGAGCAGAAGCGGCGGGCATCGGCAAGATCGTCGAAGCCGACCGCCCGCAGCCGGTAGAAGGTCCGCCCGCCGCTCTCGGCGCGCTGCACAACGCGGCGTTTGCCATCCAGCAGGTCGCCAAGCCGCGTGTTCAACCGCTCCCATTCGGAGCGCGCAACTGAGGCGGAGTCGAACGCCCCGAGTTGCGCAAGCCGCGAGCCCACGGGCAAATTGTCGGGGTCGACCTCGCGCGTCGGCGTGGCCGACGCCGCCGCAAGCGCATAGGTCACCGGATCGGGCAGCGCCGGGCGCAGACGCGGACGCAACGAGCGCCCGAGCCCGCCATCCTTGACCGCGTCAGGATCTTTCGCTTCGGCTGCGGACTCTGACCGCGATGCCGGGGCTTGCGCTGTCGCCCGCGTCGGATTTCGGACCACGGCCAGGTGCACACCGCTGTCCCGCGCCGGGGTGGACGGTTCTGCCGAAGCCACAGGGGCGCGCGCAACATCCTCGAGCGTCAGGTCAAGCGGCGGAGGCGCGATGATGACCTGCTCGGGCGGCTCTGCCGTTGCCGCCTGCGCCGCGATCCGGTTCACCGAAAGCCCTTGATACGCGGCCTCGCGCCCGCCCGGTTCGGCAGGCGTGTCGCGCATCGGGCCTGCCAGCGCGCGCACCACCGGCACGCCCGACACGTCGCGCATTACGATCTCATAGCCCCACTGGCCGATGCCGACCAACAGCGTCACAGACACGAGCGCACCCGAAATATTTATGAATCTCGCAACACCCGCCGCGCGACTGTCCGCCCCGGACTCCATCCGGGATGCCTGAATATCCGCCATGCTCTGCCTCTCGCCACCGGCGATACATGGCCGCCGGTTCATGATTGCCTGCTCGATCCGGTGGCGGCGGCGTTCAGCGCATCTCATCCACCGGCTTGACCCCCAAGATACCAAGACCGGCGCAAATCACAACCGTTGCGGCACGCACAAGCGCGATTTTCGCGGCAGATGTGGCCGGATCGCCCTCTTGCAGGAACCGCAGCGACGGTTCGTCATGGCCGAGGTTCCACAAGGCATGAAGATCGGAGGCCAGATCATAGAGGAAAAACGCCACCCGGTGCGGCTCTCCGGCGCGCGCGGCGATCTCGATCTGCCGCGGCCATTCCGCGATCTTGCGCGCGAGTGCCAGTTCCGCATCGTGCGCGAGCACCGACAGGTCGGCTCCGGCGAGGTCGCCATCCTCCACCTTGATGCCCGCCTCGCGCGCCTTGCGCAGCACCGAGTTGACCCGCGCATTGGCGTATTGCACGTAGAATACCGGGTTGTCCCTCGACTGCTCCATCACCTTGGCAAAATCGAAATCCAGCGGCGCGTCATTCTTGCGCGTGAGCATGACGAAGCGGGTCACGTCCGCGCCGACCTCGTCGACCACGTCGCGCAGAGTAACGAAGGTGCCCGCGCGCTTGGACATCTTGAACGGTTCGCCGTTCTTGTAGAGCTTGACCAGTTGGCACAGCTTGATCTCGACCGGCACGCGCCCGCCCGACAGCGCCGAAACGGCGGCCTTCATGCGTTTGACATAGCCGCCGTGATCGGCACCGAACACGTCGATCAGAAGGTCATAACCTCTTGAAATCTTGTCATAATGATAGGCGATGTCGGGGGCGAAATAGGTCCAGCCGCCATCGGATTTCATGATCGGGCGGTCCACGTCGTCGCCGTGCTCGGTGGATTTGAACAGCGTCTGCTCGCGCGGCTCCCAATCCTCGGGCATCTTGCCCTTGGGCGGCTCGAGCACGCCGCGATAGATGAGGCCCTTGCCGCGCAGATCCTCGATCGCCGCCTCGATGAGGCCGGTGCCGTAGAGCGACTTTTCCGAAAAGAAGCGGTCCATCTTGACACCGAGCGATGCCAGGTCCTCGCGAATGAGCGCCATCATCGCGTCGGTCGAAAAATCGCGCACCGCTTCAAGCCAGACCGCCTCGGGCTGATCGACATAGGCATCGCCCACCTCGTCCTTGAGCGCCTCGCCGACTGCGATCAGGTAATCGCCCGGATAGGTGCCGTCGGGAAACGCCACCTCCTGCCCGTGCGCCTCGAGATAACGCAGGTAGACCGACCGCGCGAGCACATCGACCTGCGCACCGCCATCGTTGATGTAATATTCGCGCGTGACCTCGTATCCGGCAAAGGCCAGCAGGCTTGCCAGCGCATCGCCAAAGACCGCGCCGCGCGTGTGGCCGACATGCAACGGCCCGGTGGGGTTGGCCGAGACGTATTCGACGTTGACGCGCTTGCCCTGCCCCAGCGTGGCGCGCCCGAAATCCGCGCCATCCCGCAGCGCCGCGCGCAACACCTCGTGCCAGACCGGGGGGGTGAGCCGCAGGTTGAGAAATCCGGGGCCTGCCACCTCGGCGCTCGCGACGCGCGGATCGGCGGCGAGATGATCCGCCAGGGCCGTGGCGATGTCGCGCGGCTTGAGGCCAGAAGGCTTGGCCAACACCATCGCGGCATTGGTCGCCATGTCGCCATGCGCCGGATCGCGCGGCGGCTCTACGGTGACATTGCCCGTCTCAACCGCCTCGGGCAGCACACCCTCGTCCTGCATTTGCCCGAGTGTGTCGAGAACGAGACCGCGAATGTCTTCGAAGAGGTTCATGACCCGCCTTTCCGTGTTGGCACGCGCGCCGGTTTACCACCCGTGGCCCGCGCGTCAATCGCCTTGGCCACGGGGCTTATCACCTGCCTCCGGGACGTTGAGCACCGCGCCGCGTGGCCCGGCCTGCCCCTGATCCGTGAGCATCCCTGCCGCCCGCATCAGAGCCGCACCACCGGCCCCCGCAGCGAGCCGCAGAACAGCGACCTGCCCGCACTCGCCTGCATCGGCCTGCATGTGTGGGGCAAGAGCTGTCAGCGCCGCATCGAAGGCATGGGCCTCGGGCGGCGCGCCCTGTTCCGGCGCGCGGCAGGCCACGATCACCAGCCCCTCGCCCTCCCTCAGCCCGCGCCCGAGCGCGCGGGTGAGCGCCGGTATCGCCGCCACCGCCGCGCCAATGCGGCGCGGGCTGCGCAGCGGGTGCAGATGCACCAGCAGGTCAAGCGGCGTGTCGGCCCATATCTCGCCAAGGCGTCGGCACTGGCCCGGGCGCAGCGGATCGAGCGTCAGGCTTTCTATAAACCGGGGCGAACGCCGCACCAGAGCCAATGCGCGGCGTTCAACGTGATCGACCACGATCACCTGTGCCCCTTTCGCCGCGAACCCTTTGGCCAGCTCGCTCCCGGCAGAACAGCCCGCCGCGACGATCAGAACGGATTTGCGCGATCTCTCCGCGTCCACACGACCCTCTACCCTTTCGATACGCCCCCAGTATTGTGATATAGTACCGCGCCGCGCACGCTTCAACGTACCCGCCGGTCAGGCGTCCCCGCCGCCGGTGTCGTGTAGCGGCGCGCCCTCAACCGCGATGAATCGCGGCGCGTCGGCGATCCGCTGCCCGCCCAAGGTTGCGGCCAGGGCATTGCGCGCGCCGTCCTCGCGTTCGCGGCAATGCTGATAGACGTTGTCACGCCCGAATTCGGGCGCGAGATCGGTGGTGACGGGTGTTGTAGGCGTCGTTGCCGGTGAGCGCCACGACCTGACCGAAGCTCACCTGTAAGACACGGTGCTCGGCGGCCTCGGACGGGATGTCGCTAAAGAAGGTGCCCAGCCTCGCGCGCGGTTGTTCGTGGTTAGGATCACTCTCCAGCATGGGCACGTCGAGCCGAGCCAGCCCGGCGCCCCCAACAGCGCGAAGACCGTCACCGGATCGAGCGCCCCTGCCCGCGTGCCTGCCGCTATGCCTACACGCCCTCGGGCAAATCCGTCGCCGCCTCGCCACCGACCAGCCGGGCGTGGCTTTGCAATGCGAACCGGTCGGTCATGCCGGCGATGTAATCGCCCACCAGCCGCGCCAGTGCCGCGCGGTCCCCCGCCTGCACCACATCGGCGCGCCACTCGTCCGGCAGATGGTGGGGCGCGTCAAGGTAGACCGGGAACAGGTCGCCGATCACGCGCGCCACCATGCGCCGCATCTCGTTGACGGCGGGGGCGCGATACATGCGAGTGTATAAAAACCTGCGGATCGCCTGCAAATCCTGCCACATGGCCGGCGAGAACCGGATCACCGGCGCATCGAGGCCGCGCAACGCCTCGACCGAGCCAGGCGCGGCCTCGGCGAGCTGCCTGTCACTCTCGACGATCACGTCGCCCACCATCTCGCCAAACACCCGGCGCAGCGCCTCGAAACGGCGGCGCTTGGGGTCAAGACGCGGATAGAGCGCGTCCACCTCGGCGTAACAGGGGCCGACGATGGGCAGCATCGCGATCTCGTCATCGGTGAACAGCCCGGCGCGCAGCCCGTCATGCAGATCGTGGTTGTTATAGGCGATGTCGTCGGCGATGGCCGCGACCTGCGCCTCGCCCCCCGCATGGGTGGTCAGTTCCAGCCCGTGACTTGCGTCGCATTCGGCCAGCGCCAGCGGCAGATCACCGGTCACCGGGCCGTTGTGCTTGGCCAGCCCTTCCAGCGTCTCCCAGGTCAGGTTCAGCCCGTCGAATTCCGCATAGTGGCGCTCCAGCACCGTCACGATCCGCAGCGCCTGCGCGTTGTGATCGAACCCGCCATAGGGGGCCATCAGCGCCGCCAGCGTATCCTCGCCCGCGTGACCGAAGGGCGTGTGGCCCAGATCATGCGCCAGCGCCACCGCCTCGGTCAGGTCGGCGTTGAGGCCAAGCGCACCCGAGATGGTGCGCGCCACCTGCGCCACCTCGATGGAATGGGTGAGCCGCGTGCGGTAATAATCGCCCTCGTGCGCGACGAACACCTGCGTCTTGTGCTTGAGGCGGCGAAACGCGCTGGAATGGATGATCCGGTCACGGTCGCGCTGAAAGGGCGAGCGAAAGGCGCTCTCCTCCTCGGCCACGCGGCGGCCGCGGGTCTGTCGGGGATCGGTCGCGAAGGGGGCTGGCATGGATCGGTCCTTGTGGCGGCGCGCTTGGGGCATATATTGCAGAAAGGAACGCGACGCGAAACCACCGAGGAACCCCATGCAACTGCCCCCCAAGGTCACCCCCCGCGCCTATGCCCGCCTCGCCGAGATCGGTGCGAGTGAGAAGGGCCACGCCCTGCGCGTGGCGGTGGAGGGCGGCGGCTGTTCGGGGTTTCAATACGACATCCGGCTCGATGCGCCTGCCGAGGATGACCTCATCCTCGAGGGTGAGGGGCAAAAGGTGGTGGTGGACAGCGTCTCGCTGCCGTTCCTGGCAGGCGCGACCATCGACTTTACCGAGGAGTTGATCGGCGCGCGGTTCACCATCGACAACCCCAATGCCACCGCCTCCTGCGGCTGCGGCACGTCGTTCTCCATCTGAGCCTTGCGCCCCGCGCAGGGCCGCGCGATAGAGGGAGCGTCGGCTCGGAGGGATAGCCCATGCGCATCGCGTGCTTCAACATCAACGGGATCAAGGCGCGCCTGCCTGCGCTCTGCGACTGGCTCGACGAGGCCGCGCCGGACGTGGTGCTGTTGCAGGAAATCAAGTCGATGGACGAGACTTTCCCCCGCGAGATGTTCGAGGATCGCGGCTATAACGTGGAGACCCACGGGCAGAAGGGATTCAATGGCGTGGCGATCCTGTCGAAAGCCCCGCTCGAGGACGTGCACCGAGGTCTGCCCGGCGACGACAGCGACGAGCAGGCCCGCTGGATCGAGGCCACGGTGACGGGTGCTGCGGGCGCGTTGCGGGTCTGCGGGCTCTACCTGCCCAATGGCAACCCCGCGCCGGGGCCGAAATACGACTACAAGCTTGCGTGGATGGCGCGGTTGCACGCCCGCGCGGCGGAGCTTCTGGCCACCGAGGAACCGGTGCTTATCGGCGGCGACTATAACGTCATCCCGCAGGACGAGGACGCCGCCCGCCCCGAGGATTGGCGCGAGGACGCGCTTGCCCTGCCCGAGAGCCGCGCCGCCTTTCGCCGCCTGCTGCATCTCGGCCTCACAGAGGCGTTCCGCGCCCGTGTGCAGGGGCCGGGGCACTACACCTTCTGGGATTATCAGGCCGGTGCCTGGGACCGCAACAACGGCATCCGCATCGACCACATGCTGCTCAGCCCGCAGGCCGCCGACCGCATGACCGATTGCGGCATCGACAGCCATGTGCGCGGGCGCGAGAAGCCGTCGGATCACGTCCCCGTCTGGGTCGATCTCGACATCTGAGGGGCCGCCGCCCTGACCGCATCGTAGCCGTAGATCCAGTCGAACTGCCGGACCATCCGGTCGGGCGCGAGCCGCGCCCCGGCGCGCAGCGCGGTATGCGCGGCCCATCTGAGCGGCGGAAACGCGAGGTGGTATTTCCACGCATTGCCGCTCGCCGCCGCGACCACGCGGCGGGTGCGCGTCTCGCGCAGGGCCTGGTATTGCGCCAGCCCCCGGCCCACATCCCCGGCATGATCAAGCGAGGCAGCCAACACCCAGGCATCCTCAAGCGCCATGCACGCTCCCTGCGCCATGAAGGGCAAGGTGGGGTGCGCGGCATCGCCGAGGATCGCCAGCCCGTCGCGGTGCCAGACGCGCGCCACCTCGTGCCGGAAGAGGCCCCACAGGTTCACGCTTTCGACCGCGCCAAGCATGTCCTGAACCTCGCCGCAGAAATCGTCGAACGCCGCGCGCAGCGCCTGCGGGTCGTCTTGCTGGCTCCAGCTCTCGGCGGTCCAGGCGGCGCGCTCCTGCACCGCAACGAGGTTGAGCAGGCGGCCCTCGCGCAGCGGGTAGCTCACGACATGGCGCAGCGGCCCCATGTGGACGCGGACCTCCGGCCCCCGCGCGGCCGCGTTGGGAATGAGCGCGCGCCATGCCACCTGGCGGGTAAAGAACGGCGTGGCAGGACCGTTGAGGGCTGGGCGCACCACCGAATGCAGCCCGTCCGCGCCGATCACCAGGTCGGCGTCAAAGCCCGCCCCGTTGGCCAGGTGAACGCGCGGACGCGCCCCGCCGGTGACACCCGTGACCGTCTGCAAGAGCCGGATGCGCACGCCTGCCGCGCGCGCGCCGTCGGCCAGAAGGTCGATGAGGTCGGCGCGGTGGAGGAAGTGATACCCGCCCTGCCCGGTCTCTCCGAGATCCAGCCGCAGCACTTCGCCGCCCCGGTAATCGCAAAGCTGCACCGCATGTGCGGTAACCGCGCGCGCCCGCAGCTCCGCGCCAAAACCGAGCGCGTCAAGTACCCTGGCACCGTTGGGGCTGATCTGAAGCCCGGCCCCGACCTCGGCGATCTCCGGGGCCTGTTCGAGCACGGTGACATCGGCCCCGCGCTGAGCCAGCGCCTGCGCCACGGCCAGACCGCCGATACCCGCGCCGATCACGGCGATTTTCAATGCGTCCAGACCCATCACACCCTTTCCCGAAAAAGACGCGCGCCGGAGGTGGTGCCCCGGCGCGCGCCTGTCCGTTCCCGCTGGCCAAGAGTATCGCCTCAGTCGTCGCGATGCACCTTTTCGCGGCGCTCGTGACGCTCCTGCGCCTCGAGCGTCATGGTCGCGATGGGGCGCGCGTCCAGACGCTTGAGGCTGATCGGATCGCCGGTTTTTTCGCAATAGCCGTATTCACCGTCCTCGATGCGGCGCAGCGCCGCGTCGATCTTCGCTACCAGCTTGCGCTGCCGGTCACGGGTGCGCAATTCCAGCGCGCGGTCGGTCTCTTCGCTGGCGCGGTCGGCGACGTCGGGAATCGCTCTCGTGCCGTCCTGCAACGCCTCGATGGTCTCGCGGCTGCCTTCGAGCAATTCCTGCCGCCAACGCACCAGCTTGCGGCGGAAATATTCGAGCTGCCGCTCGTTCATGAACGGCTCGTTTTCCGCAGGTTTGTAATCTTCCGGAAGGAACACTTCGGCTTTCATCTCGATCCCCTCATCAAGGCCAGTGTCCGGCATATTGAACTCCTCAGACAGTCGGTGCCTTTGGCGCTCATCTACACGCGGCACAGGGGAATGTCACTAGCCAATCATGCGCATTGATGTGACCCGGCGGAGCGTCTAGTGTCCCGACATTGTTTCCATTTCTGCGCACAAGAGGGCTGACTGACCGATGAAATTCGAGGGAACCGATGCCTATGTCGCAACCGGCGACCTGACCGTTGCGGTGAACGCCGCGATCACGCTTGAACGCCCGCTTCTGGTCAAGGGCGAGCCGGGCACCGGCAAGACCGAACTGGCCCGGCAGGTTGCGCAGGCGATGGGGATGCGGCTCATTGAATGGCACGTCAAATCCACCACCCGCGCGGCGCAGGGCCTCTATGAATACGACGCCGTCAGCCGGCTGCGCGACAGCCAGTTGGGCGACGCGCGGGTGCACGACGTGGCCAACTATATCCGTTGCGGCAAGCTCTGGGAGGCGTTCGCCGCCGAGGATCGCGTGGTCCTGCTCATCGACGAGATCGACAAGGCGGATATCGAGTTTCCCAACGACCTGCTGCAGGAACTCGACCGGATGGAGTTTCACGTCTACGAGACGGGCGAAACGATCCGCGCGCGACACCGCCCTGTCATCATCATCACGTCGAACAATGAAAAAGAGCTGCCCGACGCCTTCCTGCGGCGCTGCTTCTTTCACTACATCCGTTTCCCCGAGGCCGAGACGCTGCGGCGCATCATCGAGGTGCATCACCCCGGCATCAAGGAGGCGCTGCTCAGCACGGCGCTGACGCAGTTCTACGAGATTCGCGACACGCCTGGCCTCAAGAAGAAGCCCTCCACCTCCGAGGTGCTCGACTGGCTCAAGCTGATTCTGGCGGAAGACCTGACGCCCGAGGATCTGCGCCGCGACGGGGCCGATGCGCTGCCGCGGTTGCACGGGGCGCTCCTGAAAAACGAGCAGGACGTCCACCTGTTCGAACGGCTTGCCTTCATGGCACGGCGGCAACGCTGAGAATTTTCCCAAAACAGGCATTTCACCCCTGACATCGTCCCTGATCCGTGACATCCATAGTCCAAAGGCGATCTTTCCGGTGATGGGGGCGCGTATGGACCACGCAACAGTGATGACGCTCGTGCAATGGGCGCACGGGGACGAGTGGCGGCTCACGCTGCAACATTCCTGCCCGCACCACGCGCTTGTCTGGATGACGCGCGGACAGGGGATCGCCGTGGTCGAGGGCGTGCGCCGTGGCATCGGCGTGCATAATGCGTTGGTGCTACCCGCGGGCACGATGTTCTCGCTCGACGCGGGCAAAGCCGGGTTCGGTCTCGTCTGCGAGATGCCCGCGCAGGCGTCTGCGCCGATGCCCGACCGCCCGCAACACCTGCGGATCCGCGATGTCATGGGCCAGAACGAGCTGACCGCGATCTTCGAGGCGATGCAGCGCGAGCAGAACGACGCGCGCCCGTTCGCCGAGGAGGCCGTGGATGCGCAGGCGGCGTTGATGAGCGTCTGGCTGCGCCGCGCCATGCTTGCCCAACCCGAGGAGCCCGTCCCCGGGGCTGCCGAACGGCTGGTCCGGGCCTATGCCGCGCTGATCGAGCGGCATCACGCCAGCACCCGCAGCATGGCCGATCACGCCCGAACCCTTGGCGTGACGCCCACGCACCTCACCCGCGTCTGCCGCCGCCTCTCGGGGTTGAGCGCAGCCGAGTTGCTCACCGAACGCAGCCTTCACGCCGCGCGCGACCTGATCGAGGCGAGCGAGCGCCCGATGGCACAGATCGCCGCCGAACTCGGGTTTGGCAGCGCCGCCTATTTCTCGCGCTTCATCCTGCACCATACCGACAAGACGCCGTCCGACCTGCGCAGCGCGGCGCGGGCACGCACCGCATCCCGGCATGTGATCTGACGCAGGCCCGGGTTGCGCGCGCGGGCGAGGCGGTCTCTAATGGAATAAGGCCCTCAAGCGAGAGACTCCCACCATGACGCACCCTGCCCCGCCCCGCCATCCCGGTCTCGTCACCATGTGCGAGGATCTGCACGCGGGCCGGATGGGAAGGCGCGACTTTCTCGGTCATGCCACGGCGCTCGGCGTCGGGGCCGCAGCGGGGCTGTCGCTCGCCGGGCTGCCAGAGGGGACGCAGGCGCAACCCGCCATCGCCCGTGGCGGCACGCTGCGCATCCAGCAAAACGTCAAGCCGCTGGGCGATCCGCGCAGCTATGACTGGAGCGAGATGGGCAACCAGACCCGCGGGTTCCTCGAATACCTCGTGGAATACCGCCGCGACGGCACCTTTCACGGAATGCTGCTCGAGGGCTGGGAGGTGAACGCCGACGCCACCCGCTATGTGCTGCGCCTGCGGCCCGGTGTGCTTTGGAACAATGGCGATGCCTTCACCGCCGGGGATGTCGCGCACAACATCGCGCGCTGGTGCGATACCACCGCGCCGGGCAATTCGATGGCCAGCCGCGTCACGGCGCTCATCGACCTCGCCACCGGGCAGGCGCGCGAGGGGGCGATCAGGATCACCGATCCGCTCACCGTCACGCTCCACCTCAGCCGCCCCGATATCTCGCTCATCGCCAGCATGTCGGATTACCCCGCGGCCATCGTGCACCCGAGCTACGAGGGCGGCGATCCTTTCGCGCATGGCATCGGCACCGGCCCGTTCCGCCCCGTCAGCCTCTCCGTGGGCGAGCGCTGCGTGCTGGAGCGCCACCCCGACCACCGCTGGTGGGGCACGCAGGTGTTCGGCGGGCCGTGGCTCGACCGGGTGGAATTCGTCGATCTGGGCACCAACCCCACCACCTGGCTCGCCGCCGCCGAAGCGGGAGAGATCGACATGCTTTACGAAAGCGTCGGGGCCTTCATCCCGGCGATGGACGCGATCGGCTGGGTGGCCACCCGCGTCGAGAGCGCCGCCACCATCGTGTTTCGCGGCGCGCAAAACGCGCGCATCACCGGCACCAACCCCTATGCCCGCAAGGGCGTGCGCCGCGCGCTCGCGCTGGCGGTGGACAACGCGATCTGCCTCGAGCTTGGCCATGACGGGCGCGGCACCGTGGCCCACAACGATCACGTCAGCCCCCTGCACCCCGCCCATGCCGATCTTGGCCCCGTCGCCTATGACCCGGCCGAGGCGCGGCGTCTTGTTACCCAAGCCGGGCTCATGGGCTTCAAGCACGAGCTTGTGACCCTGGATGATGAATGGCAGCGCTACAGTGGCGATGCGGTCGCCGCGCAGTTACGCGACGCGGGCCTGCGGGTGGAGAGGCGCATCGTGCCGGGGGCAAGCTTCTGGGCCAACTGGCGCGACTATCCCTTTTCCGGCACCCAGTGGAACCACCGCCCCCTCGCGGTGCAGGTTCTCGGGCTTGCTTACCGCTCGAACGCCGCGTGGAACGAGACCGGCTTTGCCAATGCCGAATTTGACGCGCTGCTCGACGAGGCCAACGCGCTGTTTGACGCCGACGCGCGCCGCCGGGTGATGGCGCGGCTTCAGGCTATCCTGCGCGAGGACGGGGCAATCATTCAGCCCTATTGGCGCGATCTGCACAACCATCATAACGGGCGCGTGGTGAATGGCGAAAAGCATCCCGCCCACGAAATCCACCTCTACCGAATCGGATTTGCCGCCTGAGCGGCGGCTCAGCTTCCGAGGATCACCCGCACGTAATTGCGCGTTTCCTTGTAAGGAGGAACGCCGCCGTGCTTTTCGACCGCGCCGGGCCCGGCGTTGTAGGCCGCGAGCGCCAGACGCCACGAACCGAACTTGCGGTATTGCGCGGCAAGGTAGCGAGCGCCGCCCTCGAGATTCTGCCGCGGATCGCTCGGATCGACGCCAAGAAGGCGCGCCGTCTTCGGCATGAGCTGCGCCAAACCGATCGCCCCCTTGTGCGACACCGCGTCGGCGCGCCAGCCTGATTCCTGCTGCACCAGCCGCAGGAACAGGCTCTCGGGTATGTCATTACGCCGCGCCGCCTGCTTGGCGATGTCGAGATAGGGGCCGCGATAGGCCCCGCGAAACATCGGCGACGGCGCGAGATCGTCCCACATGGTCGGCGCGCGAAAGCCGGTGCGCTCGATCCGAACGGTGCTTTTTGTCTTCTGGGTCGCCCGCTGGTCGAGCACACTCGCCTGCGATTTGAACACACCCACACGCCCCTTGGTCGACAGCGTATCCGCAACCGCCAGGTGCGGCCCCGCCAGCACACCCATGAGCGCCACCACGATCCAGCGCATCCTCTGTCATCCCCCACGGATTGTTCACGGCGGACCTTACAGGATTTCGCAGGATTTTCGAGCCTTTTCCGCCCCGCCTGCCTCGAAGCGCGGAAAATCGCCAATTGAACCCGAATTTTAACCTTTCCTTCACGCTGTTGCGATGGTGTAACCAAAGACAATGCAAAACACTGGGCAAAGGAGGGCAACATGGCCGGCTCCGTCAACAAGGTCATCATCATCGGCAACCTCGGCCGCGACCCGGAGGTGCGCACGTTTCAGGATGGCGGCAAGCTGTGCAACCTGCGCGTCGCCACATCGGAGACATGGAAGGACCGCAACACCGGTGAGCGTCGTGAGCGCACAGAATGGCACAATGTCACGTTGCGCGGCGACGGACTTGTGCGCGTGGCAGAACAATACCTGCGAAAGGGGTCCAAGATTTATATCGAGGGCCAGCTGCAGACTCGCAAGTGGCAGGACCAATCGGGGCAGGACCGGTATTCGACAGATGTTGTCGTGGCCGGGCTTGGAGGCGTTCTGACCATGCTCGACGGTCGCAGCGATGGCGGTAGTGGCGGTGGCGGTGGCGGCGGCAGCTATGATGGCGACCGTGATCAAGGCTACAGCGGCGGCGACCAAGGCGGTGGTGCCCCTGCCGGGCGGCCCTCCAGCGACATGGATGACGAGATCCCGTTCTGATCCCGGACCCGCGCCATCCGCTTTATCTCTGGTCATTCTGCGCTGCGGCGTCTAAGGCGCGGTCAGAACAGTATCAGGACACCGCCCAATGGATATGCGCAACATCGCCATCATCGCCCATGTCGACCACGGCAAGACCACGCTTGTCGACGAATTGCTCAAGCAGTCCGGTGCATTCCGCGCGGGGCAAGCGGTGGACGAGCGCGCGATGGACAGCAACGACATCGAGCGCGAGCGCGGCATCACCATCTTTGCCAAGCCCACCTCGGTCGTCTGGAAAAACACCCGCATCAACATCGTCGATACCCCCGGCCACGCCGATTTCGGCGGCGAGGTGGAGCGCATCCTGAGCATGGTCGACGGCGTCGTGCTGCTCGTCGATGCCGCCGAAGGGCCGATGCCGCAGACCAAGTTCGTCACCTCCAAGGCGCTGCGCCTCGGGCTGCGGCCCATCGTGGTGCTCAACAAGGCCGACAAGCCCGCCGCCGAGCCCGACCGCGCGCTCAACGAGGTGTTCGACCTCTTCGCCAGCCTCGACGCCAATGACGACCAGCTTGATTTTCCCCACATGTACGCCTCCGGGCTCAATGGCTGGGCCGATCACCAGCTCGACGGGCCGCGGCGCGATCTGTCGGCGCTGTTTGACCTGATCGTCAATCACGTCCCCGCGCCGAAACAGATCGCGCACGCGGACGAGGATTTCCGGATGCTCGCCACCACGCTCGGGGCTGACCCGTTCGTCGGGCGTATCCTGACGGGCCGCGTCGAATCGGGGCGGCTCAAGGTGGGCCAGACGGTGCAGGCGCTGTCGCGCATCGGCCAGAAGATCGAGCAATTCCGCGTGAGCCGCATCCAGGCGTTCCGCAGCCTCGCCAGCCAGGATATCGACGAGGCGGTCGCAGGCGACATCGTCACCATCGCCGGCATGTCCAAAGCCACCGTGGCCGACACGATCTGCGCGCTGGCCGTTGACGAACCCATTGCCGCGCAACCCATCGACCCACCGACCATCTCGGTCACTTTCGGCATCAATGACAGCCCGCTCGCCGGCCGCGACGGCAAGAAGGTCCAGAGCCGCGTGATCCGCGAGCGCCTGCACAAAGAGGCCGAATCGAACGTCGCCATCAAGATCAGCGACACCCCCGGCGGCGAGGCCTTCGACGTGGCGGGGCGCGGCGAATTGCAGATGGGTGTGCTGATCGAGAACATGCGCCGCGAGGGGTTCGAGCTGAGCATCTCGCGCCCGAAGGTCCTCATGCGCGAGGGTGAAAACGGCGAGCGGCTGGAGCCGGTCGAGGAAGTCACCATCGACGTGGATGACGAATTCACCGGCGCGGTGATCGAGAAGATCACCGGCCCGCGTAAGGGCGACCTGGTAGAGATGCGCCCCTCGGGCGCGGGGAAAACGCGGATCGTCGCGCATGTGCCGTCGCGGGGGTTAATCGGTTATCACGGCGAGTTTCTCACCGACACCCGCGGCACCGGCGTGCTCAACCGCGTCTTTCACGGCTGGGTGCCGCATCGTGGCCCGATTCCGGGGCGGCGCGCGGGCGTTCTCATCTCGATGGAATCGGGGGAGGCCGTGGCCTACGCGCTGTGGAACCTCGAAGAGCGCGGGCACATGTTCATCGGCGCGCAAACACCGGTCTATACCGGCATGATCATCGGCGAGCACAGCCGCGAAAACGATCTCGAAGTGAATCCCCTGAAGGGCAAGAAGCTCACGAACGTGCGCGCCTCGGGCACCGACGAGGCAGTGCGCCTCACCACGCCGGTCACGCTCAGCCTCGAACAGGCCATCTCCTATATCAACGATGACGAGCTGGTGGAGGTGACGCCGAACGCGATACGCCTGCGCAAGCGCCACCTCGACCCGCACGAACGCAAGCGTGCGTCGAAACAGGGCTAATTCACAGCACGCGCGTCTATTCCGTCGTCTCGACGATCACGAGATCGCGCTCGGACGCACCGCGTGCATGATCGAGCGCCTGCTGATACGCGGCGCTGCGGTAACAGGCCTCCGCCGCCTCAAGGCTGGGAAAACGCGCAACCACGTTGCGCGAATGGTCGCGCCCCTCAAGCTGGACATACCGGCCACCGCGCGCGATGAATTCGCCGCCATGCGCGGCGATGGCAGGACCGGCGAGCGCGGCATAGCGGCCATAGGCCTCGGCATCGGTCACAGTGACATGGGCAATCCAGAGCGCGGGCATGAGATTTTCCTTTCAAGAGGCGCGGGGTCAGACCCCGTCGACGATCACGAGGTCGCGACTCGACGATGACAGAGCCAGCGGCAGGATACGGCGATACTCGTCGGAATTATACCAATCGAGCGCGGTCTGCCGGTCGGGAAACGCGATTATGACATGCCTGTCGGGGCAATTGCCCTCGATTACCGTCTGCGCGCCGCCCTTGACCAGAAACCGCCCGCCGTACTTCTCGGCCAGCGCCTCGGTCTGCTCGGCATAGGCCGCGTAATCCTGCGGATCGGTGATATTGATCCGACCGATGATATAGGCACTCATCTTCCCTCCTCAGGAGGCAAGAACCTCCTCCGCCGCCTTGATCGCGGCCTCGGCACCGCCGATATCGCTGCCGCCGCCCTGTGCCATGTCGGGACGACCGCCGCCGCCCTTGCCGCCGAGCGCGGGCACCGCCGCGCGAACCAGATCGACCGCCGAGACGCGGCCCGCAAGATCGCCGGTCACGCCCGCCGCCACCGCCACCTTGCCGCCGGTATCGGCAATAAGCAAGATCGCACCGCTGCCGAGCCGCGCCTTGTGCTCGTCGATAAGCGGCGGCAGATCGCGCCCCTGCACGCCCGAAAGCACCTGCGCGAGAAAGGCCACGCCGCCCACCTGCCGAGGCTCGGGTCCGGCCTGTCCATCGTTGCCGCCCGCCATCGCCAGTTCACGACGCAGTTGTGCCACCTCGTTGGCCAGCGCGCGGCGTTCCTCGATCAGGGTGCGAACGCGCGCGGGCACGTCCTCGGCCCGTGTCTTCAAATCCCCCGCCACGGCGGCAAGCCCGGCGCTTCGGGCGTTGAGATGGTCAAAGGCCGCCGCCCCTGTGAGCGCCTCGATGCGGCGTATGCCGGCGCTCGACGCCCCCTCGCCGATGACGGCAAAGGTCCCGATATCGCCGGTTCGCCGCACATGGGTGCCGCCGCACAGCTCGATCGAATAGGTGGCCCCGTCGATGCCCTTACCCGATCCGTCCAGATGGCCCATCGACACGACCCGCACCTCGTCACCGTATTTCTCGCCGAAAAGCGCCTGCGCGCCGATGGCACGGGCATCATCCGGGGTCATGATCCGCGTTTCCACGGGGCTGTTCTGGCGGATGAAGGCATTGACCTCCGCCTCGATGCGCGAAAGCTCCTCTGAGGCAAGTGCGGTCGCATGGGAAAAGTCAAAGCGCAAACGGTCCGGCGCGTTGAGGCTTCCGCGTTGCGCCACATGCGGCCCAAGCGCGCGCCGCAACGCCTCGTGCAGAAGGTGCGTTGCGGAATGGTTGGCGCGAATGGTGCTGCGCCGGTCGTGATCGACCATCAGCCGCGCGGCCTCGCCCGCCTTGACCTCTCCCGTCTCGACCTCGGCCATGTGAATGAACACGCCTGACACCTTCTTGCAATCGCTGACACGGGCGCGGCCGCTCTCGGTCTCGATCACCCCGGTATCACCCACCTGCCCGCCTGCCTCGGCATAGAACGGCGTCTGGTTGAGCACGATCTGCACGCGCGCGCCGGTGGCCGCGCACGCGGTCTCGGCCCCGTCGGCGACCAGTGCCACGATACGACCCTCGGCACGCTCGGTCTCGTAGCCAAGGAATTCCGTGGCCCCGTGCGTCTCGGCGAGATCGAACCAGATCTGCTGATCCGCGGTCTCTCCCGATCCGGCCCAGGCGGCCCGGGCCTTGGCCTTCTGCTCGGCCATCGCCGCCTCGAACCCGTCAAGATCGACGCTCCGCCCCTTTTCGCGCAGCGCATCCTGCGTCAGATCGAGCGGAAAGCCGTAGGTATCGTAGAGTCGGAATGCTGCGGCACCGGGCAACGCGGCATCTTGCGGAAGGTGCCCCAGCTCATCCTCCAGAAGCCGCAAGCCACGCTCCAGCGTCTGCCGAAACCGCGACTCCTCAAGACGCAGCGTCTCGGTGATGAGCGGCTGCGCGCGGCCAAGCTCGGGAAAGGCCTGCCCCATCTGCGACACCAGCGCCGGCACCAGCCGGTGCATCACCGGGTCGCGCGCGCCCAGCATATGCGCATGCCGCATCGCCCGACGCATGATCCGGCGCAGCACGTAGCCGCGCCCCTCGTTGCTGGGCATTACGCCGTCGGCGATCAGGAACGAGGTCGAGCGCAGGTGATCGGCGATCACGCGGTGATGAACCGCCCCCGGCCCGTCGGGATCAGCGCTGGTGGCGTGCGCACTCGCCTCGATCAGGCTGCGCATCAGGTCGGTATCGTAGTTGTCGTGCTTGCCCTGCAACAGCGCGCCGATCCGCTCGAGCCCCATGCCGGTATCGATGGATTGCATGTCGAGCGGGCGCATCGAGCCATCCTCGAACCGTTCGTTCTGCATGAAGACGAGGTTCCATATCTCGATGAACCGGTCGCCGTCCTCCTCGGCGCTGCCCGGCGGCCCACCCCATATATCGGGCCCGTGATCATAGAATATCTCGGTACATGGCCCGCATGGGCCGGTCGGGCCCATCGACCAGAAATTGTCGTCGCTGGCGATGCGGATGATCCGCTCGTCGGGCAGGCCCGCATGCTTCTTCCAGATATCGGCGGCTTCGTCATCGGTGTGGTAGACCGTCACGAGGAGCTTGGAGGGGTCAATGCCGAAATCGCGGGTCAGCAGATCCCAAGCATAGGGAATCGCCTGTTCCTTGAAATAATCCCCGAAGCTGAAATTTCCCAGCATTTCAAAGAAGGTATGGTGCCGGGCGGTGTAGCCGACATTGTCAAGATCATTGTGCTTGCCACCGGCTCGCACGCATTTCTGGCTGGTTACAGCGCGGGTGTAGTCACGATGCTCGACGCCGGTGAAACAGTTCTTGAACTGCACCATGCCGGAATTGGTGAACATCAGCGTCGGATCGTTGCGCGGCACGAGGGGCGAGCTTTCGACGACGCGGTGATCGTTCCGCTCGAAAAAATCGAGGAAGGCGCTGCGTATCTCGTTGAGCGTGGGCATGGTTGTGTAACTTTCGGCTTTTGTCTCGGGACCTTCGAGCCGATTTAGCCGTCACCGGGGTCCATGTCCACAGCCCAGGGCATGGCCCGATTCACGCCTCCACGATATCCTCCGCATCCGGCCCGCCCGGCATGTCGAAATCAAGCCCGTGCGCCGCGCGTATCTTGTCCTCGATCTCGAGCGCGATGTGCTGATTCTTCTTCAGGAATGTCTTGGCATTCTCGCGGCCTTGGCCGATGCGCTCATCGCCATAGCTGAACCAGCTTCCGGACTTGTCAACGATCCCCGCCTTCACGCCCATGTCGAGCAATTCGCCGGTCTTGGAAATGCCCTCGCCATACATGATATCGAACTCGACCTGCTTGAAGGGCGGCGCAACCTTGTTCTTGACCACCTTGACGCGGGTCGCGTTGCCCACCACTTCGTCGCGATCCTTGATGGCCCCGATACGCCGGATATCAAGGCGCACGGAGCTGTAGAACTTGAGCGCGTTGCCGCCGGTGGTGGTTTCGGGGCTGCCGAACATGACGCCGATCTTCATGCGGATCTGGTTGATGAAGATCACCGTGCACTTGGTGCGGCTGATCGAGCCGGTGAGCTTGCGCATGGCCTGGCTCATGAGCCGCGCGTGCACGCCCACGCTGCTGTCGCCCATCTCGCCCTCGAGCTCCGATTTCGGGGTCAGCGCCGCGACCGAATCGACAACGATGAGGCTCACCGCGCCGGAACGCACCAGCGTATCGACGATCTCGAGCGCCTGCTCGCCGGTGTCGGGCTGCGAGATGAGCAACTCGTCAAGATCGACGCCGAGTTTGCGGGCATAGATCGGATCGAGCGCGTGTTCGGCATCCACGAAGGCGCAAACGCCGCCTTTCTTCTGTTCCTCGGCCACGCAATGCAGCGTGAGCGTGGTCTTGCCCGAGCTTTCGGGCCCGTAGATTTCCACCACGCGCCCATTCGGAATGCCGCCGATGCCAAGCGCGATATCGAGGCCGATCGAGCCGGTCGAGGTGGCCGCGATATCGGCGACGGGATTGTCGCCACCCATCTTCATGATCGAGCCCTTGCCGAATTGCCGTTCGATCTGCGCCAGCGCGCTGTCGAGTGCCTTCTGCTTGTCCGCCATACGCTTGTTATCCATTGATAGAAGATCTGCCGTTGCCATTGCGTCGCTCCGTTATTTCATACGCTGCGGAGGGCGGCAATGCCCACCGATGTTCTCGACTTGTTCCAAGTCATGATGCAAAAGATGCTGCCTGACAAGGGGTAATCTTGATGATGACAGGTTCGCGACAAGGCGTTAAGAATTGGTTGACGCTACTGCGACACATGGCGACCAGAATCGGAAATATCCGGAATTGCTAGTTTTTTCCCGACAGAACCTTGTCCTTCTTTCGGTCCCGAAGACCGGCAGCACCGCGTTCGAGGCGGCGCTTGCCCCCCATGCCGCAATGGTTATCAGCGCGCCGCCCGAACTCAAGCACGCACCCGTCTTTCGCTACAATCGCTTCTTCAGGCCGATGATCGAACGCTTCGTGGGGCCCGACCCGGACGTGGTCGCGGTGATGCGCGAACCGGTCGGCTGGTTGGGAAGTTGGTATCGGTACCGACGCCGCGACGCGCTCAAGGACCATCCCAACAGCACTATCGGCGTGAGTTTCGATGATTTCGTGGCCGCCTATTGCCGTGGCAGCCCGCCGCCTTTCGCCCGGGTCGGCAGTCAGGCAAAATTCCTCGAACCCCAGCGCAATGGCACGCGTGTCACCCACCTGTTCCGCTATGACGACCAGGAAGGATTGCGGGGCTTCCTCGAAGCGAGACTCGGGATCGCCGTTGAAACCGGGATATTCAATCGCTCGCCGCCGCTGGATCTCGATCTCTCCGCGCAGACCGAGGCCCGTCTGCGCCATAAGCACGCAGACGTTTTCACGCTTTACAACAGCATAGCTTCCGATGGTCGCTACGTTCCGTTCCACCCGCCCTCCCGGCCCGCCAACTGATCCGGCGCTCTTGCGGCGTTGCATCCGGCATCATCATTTCCCTGGTCACAGCCCGGTGCCAGCCGCTGGACCGTTTCGATAAGCTCGTCGAGAGAGAAAGGCTTGGGCAGAAACACCGACCTTGCGATCCGTGCCTGCGCATCGCCAAAGGTTTCCTCGGCATAGCCGGACACGAACACCACGGGCACCTCGGGTCGGTCGGCCAGCGCTTTTTGTACCCAACCCGGTCCGTCAAGCCCAGGCATCACGACATCCGTGACGAAAACGTCTACCGAAACCGTGGTGTCGCTAAGGACTTCGAGCGCTTCTTCCGCTGATCCGGCCTCGATCACACTGAAGCCCCTCAGTTGCAATGCGCGGCTCGCAAAGGCGCGTACGGGAACCTCATCCTCAACGAGAAGAACCGTTCCGTGGCTGCGGGATTCAAAGGCCCCTGCCCTATCGCCCGACATCCGCACGGCTTCGCAATGCGCATGGGCCGGAAACAGCAACCTGAATGTCGTGCCCTTCCCCTCGATGCTGTCGGCAAAAATGAATCCACCGCTCTGCTTGACGATCCCGTAGACGGTCGACAAGCCAAGCCCGGTGCCTTTGCCGACACCTTTGGTGGTAAAGAACGGCTCGAAAACCTTGTCGAGCTTGTCCGGTGCGATGCCGATGCCTTCGTCGATGACCTCGATCGAAACATAGCGACCGGGTGCCACAATCGCGCGGTCGCGACGCAGAGGCTCGTCAAGGGATATATTCTGCGTCACGATACGGATTTCCCCGCCCTCGGGCATGGCGTCGCGGGAATTGACCACGAGATTCATGATGACCTGTTCGAGTTGCCGCTTGTCGGCACGGATCGCATCGAGGCCCGGTTCGTGACTCAGCGCGAGGGCTGTCCGCTCTCCGACGAGACGGTTGAGCAGATGCGTGAGATCCGACAACGTATCGCGCAGATCAAGGATGCGGGGATGCATAGTCTGCTTGCGGGAATAGGCCAGTAACTGGCTGACCAGCGCAGCGGCACGGTTGGCGTTCTGATTGATCTGGGTCAGGTCGGCATAATCCAAATCTCCCGGATCGTGACGGAGCAGCAGCAGATCGCAATGACCTGTGATCGCGGTCAGAAGATTGTTGAAGTCATGGGCGATTCCCCCGGCAAGCTGACCGATCGCCTGCATTTTCTGGCTCTGGGCGAATTGTGCTTCGAGGGACTTGAATTCGGTTGCGTCGGTAATGACGGCGATCATCACGGTGTCGTCGCCATCGCGCGCACGGTTGAGGGCCACCTGAACGAATGTCTCTCCGTCGGCACGCCTCACCCGCAGGACTTCGGGATGCACAGTTCCACGCCCGGCGGCGGCATCGGCGATCCAGTCTGCCACCGGTCTGCCAAGCCCCTCAAGCACCTCGCCAAGCCGCAACCCGTCGGTCTCCTCGCAGCCCAGAAGCGCGCGGGCGGGGCTATTGGACAATCGTATCCGGCCCTCGGTGTCAAGCTTGAGAAGCGGAACCGGCAGATGATCGAAAAAGGCCCAGCCATCCACCGTCGCGGGGTCGGCTTCTACCCCCGGCAGCAGATACGCTTCGCGTCGCCCGGCGATACCCAGCCGTTCGACAAAAAGGCAGTCGAGCGCGCCGTTCGGCGTGGCCACCGTACACACCTTTCCCGACCGGAGGGGTCCGTTGCCACAAGCCTCTTCGAGCGTGCGGACGCGGGTGCCGATCAGGTCTCGTGCCGCCGGATTCATGTAGAGCACCGTGCCATTGCGTCCGAGCGTCACCATCGGAAGCGGATGTGCTTCGGGGTCCCTGAGCGGTGGGTCCGCGGATTTCTCGACGCGCCACATGTAGAGTGCCTCACCCGCCCGATGGACGGAGAGGCGCATGTGTCCAGCGCGTGTCACGACGTCCTCATGCGCCGCGCCGCTTGACGCTGCGCGCGATTCCATGCGGAAGAGAAGCGGCCCTGGATTGGCAAGATGCTCTCGCAGGACTGCGGCGAGCTTCTTGTTCTGCTCAGCTGCAAAATCCTGACGCGCGGCACGATTGGCGAAGAGTATCGCCCCCTCAGGGCCGGATAACAGGAGAGACTGAGAATCGTGTTCTGTCAGGGCCTTGGCCACCGACAAACGTGCCGCGCGATGCCGCCCGGAGCGATACCTGATCACCCAGAGCCAGAGGGCAGCACAGAGCAGCACAGCGCCAGCCAGCAACAGCAACCAACCCGCGTGCCCGCCCCCGATCATCAACCCGGTCGCCGCGAAAAAAACCGCAGCCACACCGATCATACCCGCACGCGGCGCAAGCCGGTTCCCGGCACGCTGCCAGTTGCCTTCGGATGTCGTCAGGGATGCCACCTGCCGCGCCTTCCGCTCCATCACCTCTCCGGCGCGATCTTGCGGCGAAAGGTTTAAGACAGGTTTAACGGGATCAGGAAAATCTCGTCAAGGTTGATAAAAATCAGAGCGTTCGCGAAAAAGCTGCGCGAGAAAGAAGCCATCACCCGCCTCGCTGATTAGCCAACGCTTGGGAGCCATCCAGTGCCAGCCGGGGACATTACGTGAAAAACGCTGTATAACACACTCATTTTCTTCGCATAATACTGAACAAGTGCAATAAATCAGCTGACCACCCGGAGCCACCAGTGCCGACGCCTGCGCGAGGATTTCACCCTGCACGAGGGACAAATCCACAAGGTCCTCTGGCGTCAGATCCCACTTTGCCTGCGGCCCTCGACGCCATGTGCCGCTCCCCGAGCACGGCACATCGCAAAGCACCGCATCATAGGGGCCGAGCCGGTGCAATTCTTGCGTCTCACAGAGCCGCACCTCGGCTCCGGCCCGCGCGGCACGCGCAGGCAGGTCGGACATGCGTCGCATCGAAACGTCATGGGCAAACCATTCGCCCTCGACCCGCGCGGCGAGCGCGAGGGTCTTTCCACCGCCACCCGCGCAATAATCAAGAACGCGCGACCGTGGTTGCAGCTCGAGCGTCTCCATCGCGGCCTGACTGCTGGCATCCTGAAGCTCGATTGCGCCAGAAAGGTAGAGCGGGGATGACGATATTTTTCTGCTACCTTCAATTACTTGCAATGCCATCTTCACGTGATTCACAGGCTGGCACAGAATACCTTCGTCCGCCAGCGCCACCTGCGCCGCGTCCCGCGACATCCGACGCGCATTGACCCGAAGCGTGACCGGCGCGCGGTGGCGGAGCGTTTCGGCGGCCTCGCCTGCCTCGGCCCCGAGGGAGGCCTGAAACCGCAGCCAGAGCCAATCGGGCAGGTCGCGCGCCTCGTCTGCGCGCGGGGCATATCCCGCAGCGCGCTCCGCCTTTGAGAGCGGCGGGGGTGCATAACCCTCTCCGGTGAAAATTTCATCAGGATCAACGCCCTGACCGCGCAGCAGACCGATCACGAGTGCGCGCGCCTCAGCCCCGCCGCCAAGCGCGCCGCAAGAGCGCCACCGCCTTATAACGTCGTAGACGTGATCGCGCACCGCCGCTCGGTCCTTGGAGCCGGCATAACGCGCCCGGCGCGCCCAATTGGTCAGGGCCCGCTCGGCGGGCGCACCCTCGCGTATCTCGTCGATCACGCTGATCGCCGCCGCAACCCGTGCTCCAGGGGTCATGAAAGCACCTGAACTATGGCCTGCAACACCCTGAAATTATGAACCAACCCGGTAATTCGGAGTTTCGCGCGTGATCTGCACATCATGGACATGGCTTTCCTTGAGGCCCGCCCCGGAAATCCGCACGAACTCGCAATTCCGGCGCATTTCTTCAACGGTGGCGCAGCCGGTATACCCCATCGCCGCGCGCAGCCCGCCAACAAGCTGGTGCAGCACCGTGCTCGCCGGTCCCTTGTAGGGCACCTGCCCCTCGATCCCCTCGGGCACCAGCTTGTCCGAAGCGGCATCCTTCTGGAAATAGCGATCGGCAGAGCCGCGCGCCATCGCCCCGAGGCTGCCCATGCCACGATAGGCCTTGAACGAGCGGCCCTGGTAGAGGATCACCTCGCCGGGGCTCTCGTCGGTGCCCGCCAGCATCGAGCCCACCATCGCGCAGGACGCGCCCGCCGCGATCGCCTTGGCGAAATCGCCCGAGAACTTGATGCCGCCATCCGCGATCACCGGCACGTCGCCCGCCGCAGCGGCGCTGTCCATGATCGCCGTCAACTGTGGCATCCCGACGCCCGCCACCACCCGCGTGGTGCAGATGCTGCCCGGCCCGATCCCCACCTTGACCGCGTCGGCACCTGCGTCGATGAGCGCGCGGGTGGCCGCCCCCGTGGCGACGTTGCCGGCCACGATCTGCACCTCGTTCGAGATCGTCTTGGCGCGCTTGACCGCCAGCGCCACGCCCTCGGAATGGCCGTGCGCGGTGTCGATCACAACCATGTCGACGCCCGCTTCCACAAGCGCCTGCGTGCGCTCATAACCGGCATCGCCTACCGTCGAGGCAGCGGCGACCCGCAGGCGCCCCAGCCGATCCTTGCAGGCCGTCGGGTTGAGCACCGCCTGCTCGGAATCGCGCAGCGTCAGCAACCCGGTGAGCTTGCCCTCGCCGTCGGTCACCAGCAGTTTCTCGATGCGCCGTGCCTCCATCAACGAGCGCGCCTCGTCGCGGTCGGCGGGCTCGCGCAGGATCGCGAGATTATCAGACGTCATCATCACGCTCACCGGCGTGTTTTCGTCCTCGGCAAACCGCATGTCGCGGTTGGTGACGATCCCCACCACGCGGCCAGCGCCATCCACCACCGGAAAGCCGGTGATCTTGTAGCGCTCCTGAAGCGCCTTGGCGTCGGCCAACGTCTGCTCGGGGGTGAGCGTGATCGGGTTGTAGACGATGCCCGACTCAAATCGTTTCACCCGGCGCACCTCGCGGGCCTGTTCCTCGACCGTGAGGTTGCGGTGAATCACCCCCATGCCGCCCATCTGCGCCATCGAGATGGCCATGCGCCCCTCGGTCACCGTGTCCATGGCCGAACTCAGAAGCGGTATGTTGAGAGCAATATCGCGAGTAACCCACGTGCGCGTGTCAGCAGTGGAGGGAAGCACCGAGGATGCCGCAGGCACCAGCAGAACGTCGTCAAAGGTAAGTGCCTCGCGAATCTCCATTCCGTTTCTCCGTGAATGTGTCGTTTGGCGGGTCCCTATCGCACGGATCACGGGGGGTTGAAAGGGCGTTCTGGCCAGGGCCACAGCCCGCGCCCGGCACCGGATCATAGCCGCAGCCGCCCCACGGGTTGCACCGCGCGATTCGCCGCAGCGCCAGCCACCCGCCGTGCGCCGCGCCGTGACGGTCCAGCGCCTCGAGCGCATATTGGCTGCATGTCGGCTGATAGCGGCAATGCCAGCCAAGCCAGGGCGACAGGATCAGCCGGTAGCCGCGGATCGGCAGCGCGATGAGGCGGGCGAGCGGGCTCATCCCCGTCCTCGCAGACGGTCGAGCGCAAAGCCGAGATCGCGCCATAGATCGTCGTAGGGACGCTGCCCGGTCTCGCCCGCGCGTCCGATCAGCACGTAGTCCCAGCCAGGCTGCCCCTTGGAGGGCAATATCTCGCGGGCCACGGCCCTCAGCCGCCGCTTGGCGCGGTTGCGCGCCACGGCGTTGCCGACCTTTTTCGAGCAGGTAAAGCCCACCCGGATGCGCGGATCGCCGTCGCGCCGGTCGCGGCCCTGCACCATCATCGTCGCGGTGCCCTGCCGACGCGCCCGCGCGGCGGCGAGGAAATCGGCGCGCTTGCGCAACACCTCGGGCCCGGGCGACGCACACGGAGACAGCGCCGGGGCGTTTGTCCCTGCCGTGTGTTCAGGGGCCTCCGGCGGTGCATCTGTCATGTCGAAGGTCTGGCGCTCAGGCGCTCAGCGACTTGCGGCCACGCGCGCGGCGGGCGTTGATGATCTTGCGTCCGGCCTTGGTTGCCATGCGCGCACGAAACCCGTGGCGATTCTTGCGCACGCGGTTCGAGGGTTGAAAGGTGCGTTTCATCGCTCCGTCTCCGGTTTTGCGGGGTGCCAAGCGGTTGGAATCGCGCCGCACCCAATTGTGTTCCAAGCCCGCCGTATAAAGACGGGGGGCACCCAAGTCAAACCCCCGTCCGGCGATTTCCCCCGCTTTTGCGTATTACAAAAACCTGTGTCGGGTATCACCCGGGATCACCCCCTCGTGAGGGCACTGGCAGGCAGGCACCGGACCGTGCATCTAGGGACGAGAATGAACAAACCCGGTGATGTCATGGACCAAAGCCGCTCCTCCACGCCCACGCCGCGCAGGCGGGGCCTGCTGCGTCACGCGCCGCTTGCCGTCATCCTCATCGCGGCGGTGGTGGGCTACATCACCCTGCGCGACCATATCACCTTCGACACGCTGCGCGATCATCGCGAGACGCTGCTGGCCTTTCGCGACAGCCATTTCGCGGCGCTGGCGGTCGGTTTCATCGCCACCTACGTGGCAATCGTCGCTTTCTCTCTGCCCGGCGCGGCGGTGGCCTCGGTCACCGGCGGCTTTCTCTTCGGGCTGGTGCTGGGCACGACCTTCAACGTCACCGCCGCCTCGCTCGGCGCGATCGCGATCTTCCTCGCCGCCCGCTGGGGCCTTGGCGCGGCGCTCGCGGCGCGGATCGAGACCTCGGAGGGCCGCATGAAACGGCTCAAGCAGCGGCTCCACGACAACGAGATCAGCGTGCTGTTCCTGATGCGGCTGGTGCCCGCGGTGCCGTTCTTCGTGGCCAACCTGCTGCCCGCCCTTGTCGGCGTGCGGTTTCGCAACTTCGTGCTGACCACGGTGCTGGGCATCATCCCCGGTGCCATCGTCTTCACCTGGATCGGCGTCGGCTTGGGCGAGGTTTTCGACCGGGGCGACACGCCCGATCTTTCCCTCTTGTGGGAGCCGCAGATCATCGGCCCTATTCTCGGGCTTGCCGCGCTTGCGGCACTTCCCATGCTGATCAAGGCCATTCGTGGTAAAAAGGACATTTGAACATGCAGAAACTGACACCGGATGTGCTGGTCATCGGGGCCGGCTCGGGCGGGCTTTCGGTTGCCGCCGGGGCCGTGCAGATGGGGGCGAGCGTGGTGCTGCTCGAAGGCCACAAGATGGGCGGCGACTGCCTCAATTTCGGCTGCGTGCCCTCCAAGGCGCTCATCGCCAGCGGCAAGGCCGCCCACGCGCAGGCCCATGCCTCGGCCTATGGCGTTGCCGATGTCACCCCGCAGGTGGATTATGCAGCCGCCAAGGACCACGTCGCAGGCGTCATCGCGCAGATCGAGCCGGCGGACAGCCAGGAGCGGTTCGAAGGGCTGGGCGTGCGGGTGATCCGCGAGTATGGTGCCTTCATCTCACCATCCGAGGTGCGCGCAGGCGCGCACATCATCTCGGCGCGGCGCACGATCATCGCCACCGGCTCCTCGCCGCTGGTACCGCCGATACCGGGCCTCGACAGCGTGCCCTTTGACACCAACGAGACGATTTTCGAGCTGCGCGAACGCCCTGATCACCTGCTGATCATCGGCGGCGGCCCCATCGGTATGGAAATGGCGCAGGCGCATCGCCGCCTCGGCTGCGACGTGACGGTGATCGAGGGGGACAAGGTGCTGGGCCAGGACGACCCCGAAATGGTCGCGGTGCTGCGCGAGCGGTTTGACGCCGAGGGCATCACGATCGAAGAAGGCGCGATGGCCTCGGAAATCCGCGGCGAGGCCGGTGCCATCGAGGTCGAAGCCAAGGACGGGCGCGTGTTCAAGGGCACGCACCTGCTCATGGCCGTGGGCCGCAAGCCCAATACCGGCCGCCTCAACCTCGACGCCGCCGGGATCGAGACGACCAAGGCGGGCATCAAGGTGGATGGCTCGCTGCGCACCACCAACCGCCGCGTCTACGCCATCGGCGACGTGGCGGGTGGGCTGCAATTCACCCATGTTGCGGGCTACCAGGCGGGGCTCATCATTCGCCAGGCGCTCCTCGGCCTGCCGGCGAAGAACCGCACCGATCACATCCCCTGGGCCACCTATACCGACCCCGAGCTTGCCCATATCGGCCTCACCGAAGCACAGGCGCGCGAGGCGCATGGCGGCAATCTCGAGGTAATTCGCTTTCCCTATGCGCATAACGACCGCGCCATCGCCGAGCGCAAGACCGACGGTCTCATCAAGGTCATGGTGGTGCGTGGACGGCCCGTTGGCGTCTCCATCGCGGGCGCGCAGGCGGGCGAGCTCATCAACCTCTGGGCCTTCATCCTCGCTAACAGGCTCAAGATGAAGCATGTGGCGGGCATGGTCGCCCCCTACCCGACGCTGGGCGAAATCAACAAACGCGCGGCTGGGGCCTATTTCTCGCCCAAGCTCTTTGATAACCCTATGCTGAAGCGGGTGGTCGGCCTCGTGCAACGCTGGCTGCCCTGACCGGGGTTATGGGAGGGCGCGCGTGCTCAAATCGCTTTCAGGCCGGTTCCTGATCCTCACCGCCATCTTCGTGATGCTGGCCGAGGTGCTGATTTTCGTGCCGTCTGTTGCCCGCTTTCGCGAGCAGTTCCTGCTCGACCGCCTGCAACGCGCGCAGATCGCCTCGCTGGGGCTGCTCGCGGGCGGCGAGGTGTCGCCCGACCTGCAAGAGGAACTCCTGCGCAACGCCGAGGTTTTCAACGTGGTGCTGCGCCGCGACGAGGCGCGCCAGCTTGTTCTCTCGTCGCCGGTGCCCGCGCCCGTGGCCCACAGCTTCGACCTGCGTGATCCGACCGCGATGACCCTCATCGCCGATGCCTTCCGCCGCCTGGCAAAGGCCGAGCCAGAGGTGATCCGCGTGATCGGAGAGCCGGTGCGCATGGGCGGGCTGCTCATCGAGATCACGCTCGACACCAAGGACCTGCGCACCGCGATGGTCGATTACGGGCTGCGTATCCTGTGGCTGTCGCTCGTGATCTCGGTGATCACGGCGGGGCTGCTCTTCGTGGTGGTGCAATGCTTCGTCGTGCGCCCCATCCGCCGCGTGGTGGGCGCGATGCAAAGCTATGCCGCCGACCCCGAGGATGCCCGCCTCGTGATCACCCCCTCCTCCGACATCACCGAGTTGCGCGAGGCCGAGGAAAGCCTGCACTCGCTGCAACGGCAACTGACCTCGGCGCTCAAACAGAAAGAGCACCTTGCCCAGCTTGGCGGCGCGGTGGCCAAGATCAGCCACGACCTGCGCAACATCCTCACCTCCGCCCAGCTCTTTACCGACCGGTTGGAGATGAGCGACGACCCCCGCGTGCGGCGCATGGCCCCCAAGCTGGTCAACTCGCTCACCCGCGCGGTGCATCTGTGCGAATCCACCCTCGCCTACGGCAAGGCCGAGGAACCGGGGCCGACACTCGCCCGCCACACCCTCACCGATCTGGTGGCCGATGCCATCGAGGGCGAGCGCCTCGCCGCAGGCAACCACCCGGTTCGCTTCGAAAACCGCGTGGCGGCGGATGTCGTGCTGCCGGTGGATGCCGAACAGTTTCACCGCGTGCTCACCAACCTGCTGCGCAACGCGCGGCAGGCGCTGGTCAAGACCGGTGCGCCAGGCCGCATCACCGTCTCTTCCGAGGCCACGGAGCGCGACTGCATCATTTACGTCGAGGATACCGGCCCCGGCCTGCCGCCCAAGGCGCGCGAGCACCTGTTCGAACCGTTCCGCGGCGGGGCGAGCGCCGGCGGCACCGGCCTTGGCCTGACCATCGCCGCCGAACTCGTGCGCGGCCACGGCGGCACCCTGACGCTCGAACGCAGCGACGAGAGCGGCACATGTTTCCGCATTACCCTGCCGGGAGGAAATTTTGACTCCGCGTGATAATCCTGCCAACTGCCCCTTGCATCCGCAGGCGGCAATGTCTAAACGCTTCCATTAACGGACCGATAGCTCAGCTGGATAGAGTACTTGACTACGAATCAAGGGGTCGGGGGTTCGAATCCTCCTCGGTCCGCCAAGCACCATAGAAATCATTGGATAAAATTGCGCTTCACCAAATACACCCCACGTAAAGCCCCACATTAGAAAAACGCTTAGCGGGGGGGTGTCTCGAAAGTGGTGGAAATTCCCCGGCGACGCCCTCAGAGGTGGTTGAGGAGAGCTTGCGACCAGGCGGAACGGTGAACGCGGTGGCGGCGCGGAATGGTATTCGGCCGAACCGGCTGATGGCCCAGCTTGCCATGGCCGCCACCATTGCCTTGTCGGCGCAGCTTCAGTCCGCCATTCGCGCGCTTCAGGATGACCATGTCGTTGACGAGCGTTACCGAGACCCGGAACCGCGCGCGACCGCAGCCCGGTGTAAGTGGCCTTCGCCCACAAATGCGACAATGCGCTCCTGAAGAGCTATAGGATGTGACTTTCCAACCTCACCCCCGATACCTGCTATGAAGCTAGGATCACAGATCAAGCCTCCGGGCAAACCCGGGTCACACAGGTCGCAACGCTCTCCAGTAAAGACAAAATATGATCAAATTCCTCTACGTTCACATGCCCACCTTTGATGGCGGGCATGTGAGCCAAGGTCGGCATTATTCTTACTGAGCACAGTCGCGCAGAGCGGCGACATCAGGTCCATTGGGTGTGCGCCCGAGGTTGAACGGTGCCGAAGCGTCACGCCATTGAGCATAGTCCTCAAGGTATTCGACCATGCTGAGATAGACCTTGGCCGAGTTCGGGTTGGCGCAGGCGGTCTCGACGATTACCTCATTGGCCATGTCCTGAACCTTGGCGAGCGTCTCGTCGTCATAGCGGTTGATCTCGACCACCTCGTCGAACTTGGCATAGGCCTCTGTCGCACGCTTCTCGGTGAAGGCAAGCGACCACAGAAGCGTCGCGTCGGCGGCGATCTGCAGTTTCTCCTGCGTCTCGGCGCTGAGCGCGTCCCAGGAGGATTTGTTGATCATGACGCCAAAGACAGAGGCCGACTGGTGCCAGCCCGGCGTCGCCCAATACTGGGTCACCTGCTGAAAGCCGCCCGACCAGTCCACGTTGGGGGTCGAAAACTCGGCCCCATCGATCACGCCACGCTCCAGCGACTGGTAGATTTCGCCGCCTGCCATGGACACCTGATTGCCGCCGAGGCGTTCCAGCAGCTTGCCCTGCTCCAGGCCCGAGAGGCGGAGGCGCTTGCCTTGCAGGTCCTCGAGCGTGATGATCGGCTCGTTGGTGCGAAAACCGGATTCGTTGTTGGTGACGCCGTAAGGCAGGTAGACCATGCCGTAATTGCCGTAGATTTCGTCATAGAGGTCGGCACCGCCCCATTGCTGGATCCAGTTCACGTAGTCCACGGCGTTGAAGAGGCTTGGCGTGGTAGCCAGCGGCGAGAAGGCCGCGTCGCGCCCGGCCCAGTAGCCGGGCCAGTCGGCACCGGCCTGGATGGTGCCCGACTCGACCGCGCCGAATACCTCGCCCGATGGCACCAGCGAGCCACCCTCGAAGAACTCGATGGTCAATTCGCCTTGGGTCAGCTTGTTCGCCAGATCGACAAAATGCTTGTCGGTCTCGATCAGTTCCAGCGAGGACGGCCAGGTCGTGGTCATCGTCCAGCTTTCCTGCGCGGTGGCCTGCCCGGCCAGCGCGGTCGCGGCACCGGCCGCGAGAATGTATGCCTTGATGGTCATGGGATATCCTTTCTCCATGGTTACGGTTATTTGGTATAGAGGGCATCCGGCAGCCAGGTGACCAGCGCCGGAAAGACCGCAACGAGCACGCACATCACGAGAATCAGTCCGATAAAGGGCATTACGCCGCGAATGATCGAGCCGGTGCGCAAATCCTTGGGTGCAATGGCGCGCAGGTAAAAGAGCGCATAGCCGAATGGTGGTGTCAAGAACGAGGTTTGCAGCACGACGGCCATCAGCACGACGAACCAAAGCAGGTTCACATCGGGCATTTCCTGAATGATCGGCAGGAAGATGGGGAAGGACAGCAGGACAATCCCCGTCCAGTCCAGAAACGCGCCGAGGATGAACACGATCGCCATCATCATGGTGATCAGCATCCACGGCTCCATGTCGAGCGTGCGGATCAGTTCCTGCGTGGCGCGCAGGCCGCCGGTGATATTGAACACGCCGGTAAAGGCGGTGGCCCCAACTACGATAAACAGGATCATCGCCGAGGTCCGGCCGGTCTCGATCATCGCGCCGTAGAAGGTGCCCAGCTGGAAACGTCCGCGCGCGATAACGATCAGCAGCGCGAGCGCCGCGCCGATGGCCGACGCCTCGGTCGCGGTGGCGATGCCCGCCAGAAGCGAGCCGAGAATGCCAAAGATCAGCACCAGCGGCGGCAGCGCCTCGACCGCCAGCATGCGCAGCAGCGTGGCGCGTTCGACCTTCTCGTCGGGCTCCACCGCCGGGGCGAGATCGGGGCGCAGCACCGAGATGATGTAGACATAGACCGCGTAGCTCAGGCCCAGAAGCACACCGGGGATCATCGAGCCCGCGAATAGCTCGCCCACCGACAGGGGCGAATAGCTGGCCATCAGGATGAGCATGATCGACGGCGGAATGAGGATGCCGAGACAGCCCGAGGCCGCGATCACCCCTGCGGTGAGAGAGGGCGCGTAGCCGTATTGCAGCATCGGGCGCAGGGCCATCACGCCCATCACCGTGATTGACGCGCCGATGATGCCCGTGGTGGCCGCCAGCAGGATCGAGATGAACACAACCGCCAGCGCCAGGCCCCCGCGCACCTGGCTGAGCATCAGGCGCAAGGTTTCGAACATCCGGTCGGTTACACCTGAATCCGATAGGAATCGCGCCATCAGGACAAAAAGCGGAATGGCGATCAGTGTGTAATTGTCCAGAACGTCGCCGAAAATCCGGTTGATCACGATACCCAGCACCATCGGCTTGCCCGCGATGATCGCGGTCAGCACGGCGGTGCCGCCCAGAACGAAGGCCAGAGGATGTCCTAGGAACAGGCCCACCAGAAGCAGGCCGAACATCAGGACGGCGATGAATTCAGGGTTCATTCAGAGGCCTCCTGCCGGTCGAACACGATCTTGAGAACCTCGGCGATCCCCTGAAGCAGCAGCAGCCCGGCGGCCATGCACATCGCTATCTTGAGCGGATAGACCGGCATCTGGATAGCCCCGTATGTGACCTCGCCCTGCGACCACGACCGCTCGGCAAATTCCCACGAGCGGGACAGAAAGACCCAGGTGAACGGAAAGAAGAAAAGCGCGTATCCCAGCAGGTCCGTGATCCGTTGTCCGCCGCGACCGAGCTTTTCCGTGAGGATATCGACCCGCACATGCGCCTTGTGACGCAGCGCGTAGCCCCCGAGCAGAACGAAATAGAACCCGAAGAGCTGCTTGGACACGTCAAAGGCCCATCGCGTCGGTTCGCCAAAGACGTATCGCAGAACCACGTCATAGATGATGATCCCGGCAAAAACGACGGCCAGGAGCGATACGATCCGTCCAACGACCTCGTTGAGACCGTTTATCACACGTATGACCATCACGCTCCCCCCCTCGTCAGCCTCTCCCGCGTCAGCGCCTTACTTTTGCACTGACCTCACCGACTTGCAGACTGTCGCGTGTTTGACCAGGGAATTCAAGCAAGTGCCATTATCCTCTCATACCAACGGCCCTTCGCGCTGACTCGCCAAGGTCTTTGCATGCGCTTTCGAAGATGATTCACTGCCAATGAGGCAATGGAGGTTTCGATGGCGGTGACGATCACACGAAAAGACCGGACGGCGGGCGAGCTTCGCGCGGTCGCGGCGAAATGCAAGGATGCGAAAGCGGCGCTTCGCATGTTGTCGATTGCGATGGTTCTGGAGGGCTATGACCGTAAAACTGCGGCAGAGGTTTGCGGCATGGATCGCCAAACGCTGCGTGATTGGGGTGACGGGCGCCCGGAATTCTGTCCGGTGGACAGAATTCAGCCCGGAACGGGCGGAGCCCCGGCAGCTATAACGCCGAGGGGCTGGAGGGTCTGACAAACCGGCGCTCGGGAGGCCGGCGGCCCCGGATGACGCCTGAGCAGAAAGCCACGCTGGCCGATTGGGTGCGTGCGGGTCCCGATCGTGCCAAGGACGGCGTTGTCCGGTGGCGACGGATCGATCTGAAGCACCGGATCGAAGCGGAATTCGGCGTGGTCATGCATGAACGCACGGTCGGTAAACACCTGGCCGCTTTGGGGTTTCGTCGTCTTTCGGTGCGCCCGCAACACCCGAAATCCGACCCCGAGGCACAAGAGGCTTTCAAAAAAACTTCGCCGCCACGGTAGAGGAAGTCCTCCCGAAGCAGGCCCGGGGCAAACCGCTGGAAGTATGGTTCCAGGATGAAGCGCGGGTCGGCCAGCAGGGCACCCTCACCCGCATCTGGGCCGAGCGCGGAACTCGCCCCCGCGCCCCGCGCGATACCCGCTACAATGGGCCGCTCGCCGTCGCCAGCGGGCTTGAACCGGTGGCGCCATCGCTGGCAACTCCTCGGACCATGTATGGATGGCTCCCGCGGGGCAAGAGCGTTTCGGTTGAAGCTGGCATGATTTCGGCTGCGGCCATGTATACGGCGTCTGGATTGCAGCACGGTGGCTGCGCGCCCTGATGAAAGTCCGCGGTCGCTTTGGTCCCAATCAATGGCACGCGCTCGATGGCGCTCCGGTCCGAACAGGGTGTCCTTGGCGATTTGTCCGTCATTTGCCATCATCTCACGATGCACTTGCCTTCTTGTAGGGGTGATACCCCCTGGCTCTGTCAGGCGGCGGTTGCCGCCCGGAATTCCGTCTGGTTCTTCATCAGCGCATAGGCCGTGCGCGCCATGCGGTTGGCCAGGGCGATCGCGGCCTGCTTCGGTTTTTTGCGCTGGATGATCTTCCACAGCCAATCTTCGCCGGGATCGCCACGGCGCCGAGCACTGACCTGCGCGATCGCACCAAGATAGAGCAGCCGGCGCAGATACCTGTTGCCCATCTTGGAGATGCGGCCCAGCCTTTCCTTGCCACCTGTCGAATGCGGCCTCGGCGTCAGCCCGAGCCAAGCGGACAGATCGCGGCCTGACTTGAAATCGGTGATGTCCGGCAGCGCGGCGACACGAGTGCGCTGGCGGTGATCGGCCCGATGCCGGGGATCGTTTGCAGGCGCTGCGCCGCGTCATTGGCGCGAGCGTCTGCGCGGATGTCTGCGGTCAGAGCCTCGATCTTCTTCTGGGTGTCGACCAATTGATCGGCAAGCAGGCTCAGGGCCTTGCGCGCTGGCGCGGGCAGATCGGCCCCGTCACAGGCCAATCAGGCGCTCGACGTTATGAATGCCCTTGGGGACGACGATGCCGAACTCGCCCAGATGCGCCCGCATGGCGTTCACGATCTGGGTCTGTTGGCGCACCAGAAACTCCCGCGCCTTATGGGTCATGAGCAACGCCTGCGTGTCCTCGCTCTTCACGGGGACAAACCGCATCGAGGGGCGCGACACGGCTTCGCAGATCGCCTCGGCATCGGCAGCATCTGTCTTGCCCCGCTTGACATAGCCTTTCACATAGCTCGGCTGCATGAGCCGGACGTCATGCCCGAACTTGGTCAACTCGCGCGCCCAGTAATGCGCGCTGGCGCAGGCTTCCATGCCGATCAGGCAGGGTGGCTGACGCTGGAAGAACTCCAGCATCTGGCTGCGCCGGAGTTGGCGGCGCAATGAAGGACGACCCTCGGCGTCAACACCGTGCAGCTGGAAAACGGACTTCGCCAGATCGATCCCGATTGTGGCAATCTGGTTCATGGATGGCTCCCTTTGTTGGCCGTGTTCACAGCACCCAACATGGCACATTGCGATGCCGGAAGCGGGAGCCATCCACTTCATCAATGGCGGACAATGCCAGCTCGCGGCCTTCGGTGCCGTCTGCCCCGAGCGCGGGGCGACCGCCGCGCTGGTCATGCCCCATGCCGACGCGCAGGCCATGAACGCCCATCTCGTCGAAATCTCAAAGACCGTCGCCGAGGGGGCGCACGCCATTCTCGTGCTCGACGGTGCCGGCTGGCATGGCTCGAAGGCCCTGTGCATCCCGGAAAACATCACCCTCCTCTTGCTTCCACCCTATGCTCCGGAACTCACTCCCATCGAGAACGTCTGGGCCTGTCTGCGCGCCAACCGCCTCGCCATCTCCGTCTTCGAGACCTGACGCGGAGATCGTCGAGCGATGCTGCGACGCCTGGAACTTCTTCGCAGGCGACATCGAGGCCGTCGAGATCCATCACAACCCGTGACTACGCCAAAGCGGTCAAATGATAGGGCCGTTGGTATTAGCCGACCAGTTCGAGCCCCGAGAAGAAAAAGGCGATCTCGGCGGCCGCCGTCTCGGGCGCGTCCGAGCCGTGCACCGAGTTTTCGCCCACCGATTCGGCGAATTCGGCGCGGATCGTGCCCGGTGCGGCATCGGCGGGGTTGGTCGCGCCCATCACTTCGCGGTTCTTCGCGATCGCGCCCTCGCCTTCGAGCACCTGCACCACCACCGGCCCGCTCGGCCATGAACTCGCACAGCTCGCCGTAGAACGGCCGCTCCTTGTGGACGGCGTAGAACGTCGCCGGCCTGCGCCTGGCGTCATGCTGGATGCGCTTTTGCGCGACGATGCGCAGGCCCGCCTCCTCGAACTTGGCGTTGATCTTGCCGGTGAGGTTGCGCGCGGTCGCGTCGGGTTTGATGATGCTCAGGGTGCGTTCCACAGCCATGTCAGCCTCTTTTCTCAGGGTGATGCCGCCGGGACACAGCCCCGCGCGGCTAGATCGCGGACCCGATAGCATGGGGCTTGCCTGCTTGAAAAGCCGCGATTGACGCCGCCTGCCGCTTGGGGCATCTCCGCGCCATGCTGAACATCGACGACATCACCTATGCCATCGCGGGTCACCGCCTGTTCGAGCATGCCTCTGCCCTTATCCCGAGGGGCACAAGGTGGGGATCGTCGGGCGCAACGGCACCGGCAAGACCACGCTCTTTCGCCTGATCCGCGGCGAGCTGCCGCTCGAGGGCGGCGGCATCACCCTGCCCGCGCGCGCGCGCATCGGCGGCGTGGCGCAGGAGGTGCCCGGCAGCGACGTGTCGCTGATCGACACGGTGCTGGCGCGTCGATACCGAACGCGCTGATCTGCTGGCCGAAATCCGAGAGCGAGACCGATGGCACGCGGATCGCCGAGATCCAGACCCGGCTGGCCGATATCGACGCCTGGTCGGCCGAGGCGCGCGCGGGGTCCATCCTCAAGGGGCTGGGCTTCACCGACTCCGAGCAGCGGATGCCCTGCTCGGCCTTCTCGGGCGGCTGGCGGATGCGGGTGGCGCTGGCGGCGGTGCTGTTCTCGCGTCCAGACCTGCTGCTGCTCGACGAGCCGACCAACTACCTCGACCTCGAGGGCGCGCTCTGGCTCGAGAGCTATCTCGCGCGCTATCCGCATACCGTGCTGATCATCAGCCACGATCGCGGGCTTCTGAACCGCGCCGTCGGCGCGATCCTGCATCTCGAGGATCGCAAGCTCACGCTCTATCAGGGCGGGTACGACAAGTTCGCCGCGACCCGCGCCGCGCGTCTGGCCGCCGCGCAATCGGAGGCCAAGAAACAGGAGCAGCGCCGCGCGCATCTGCAATCCTATGTCGACCGGTTCCGCGCCAAGGCCGACAAGGCGCGGTCAGGCGCAGGCGCGGATCAAGGCGCTGGCGCGGATGCAGCCGATCTCGGCGCCGCAGGAGGCCGCGCTGCGCCGCTTCACCTTTCCCGAGCCCGAGGAGCTGTCGCCGCCGATCCTCGCGGCTGGAGGAGGCGGCGACGGGCTATGACGGCGTGCCGGTGCTGCGCCGCGGCTCGACCTGCGGATCGATCAGGACGACCGGATCGCGCTCCTCGGCCGCAACGGCGAGGGCAAGTCGACGCTGTCCAAGCTGCTGGCGGACAAGCTCGACCTGCTGGACGGGCAGGTTCACAAGGCGTCCAAGCTGCGCGTCGGCTATTTCGCCCAGCATCAGGTGGACGAGCTGCACGTGGACGAGACCCCGCTCGAGCATATCCGCCGGATGCGCCCCGATCAGCCGCCGCCACGGCTGCGCGCGCGCCTCGCGGGGTTCGGCATCGGCGCCGCAGCAGGCCGAAACCGACGGTAGGCAATCTCTCGGGCGGGCAGAAGGCGCGGCTGTCGCTGCTGCTCGCCGACGCTCGACGCGCCGCACCTGCTGATCCTCGACGAGCCGACCAACCACCTCGACATCGAGAGCCGCGAGGCGCTGGTCGAGGCGCTGACCGCCTATACCGGCGCGGTGATCCTGGTCAGCCACGACATGCACCTGCTGAGCCTGGTGGCCGACCGGCTCTGGCTGGTGAACGGATGGCACGGTGACGCCCTATGACGGCGACCTTGAGAGCTATCGCGTCGATGCTTCTGAAGATCGCCGGAGCCAGGTGAAGAAAGCCGACGCAAAAGCCTGCAACAGAAAGCGAAAGAAACCTTCCCGCGATGATATAGCTCAAGCTGCGACAGGAGGTGCGCGCCTGCGAAGCCCGCGTCGAGAAGCTGATGCAGATGGAGGGCAAGGTCGCGGCCAAGCTCGCCGATCCCGACGTCTACGAGGACCCCGGCACGCTCGCCACCTGGCAGCGCAAATATGCCGAGATCGAGGACGGCATCGCCAAGGCCGAGAGCCTGTGTGGAAGACGCCCTCGCGCGGCTGGAAAAGGCCGGGGGCTGAACGCCATAACCGACCGGTTCGGGGGCGCGAACCGCAGCGGCTCAGGGCGCGGGCGGCGCGGCGCCCTTGGGGATCAGGCAACCGTCGCCATTGCGCCTGCTCGGGATATCCGGCGTTCGGGGCCCGACATGGCGCGGGTGGCGGCGGTCATGGAGTTGGCATTTGGCGGAGGAGGTGCACCGAGGGTGGGGCTGTGAGGAGGGGCAAGATTTGGCCTGAAGCGGACGGTGGTGTAGCCGCGCCATCGACAGGCCGCGGGCCGGCGATCCGAATGCTTCGTTGAGGGCACTTTATC
>JAXHLV010000020.1:0-255904 GCA_034521935.1 Roseovarius sp. | reverse complement strand
GGCATACATGGTCGGCAGGCGGTAGGCGAACCGGTCCTCGTAGGTCGGATAATCCGCCACCAGATCGCGCCGGTTGGTATAGAGCGGCTCGCGGTGGATCGGCACCGGGTCGGGGAAGGTCCAGACGACCGCCCGCGCCTTGGCATTGCCGAAGGGCGCGCATTCATGCGCGATGGCCACCCGCTGAATGCCGCCCGAGAGGTCGGTCTTCCAGTTGGTGCCCGGCCCCGCGACCGCGTCGATTGCGGCGCGCTCCTCGTCGGTCAGTTCACCGTCCCAGCCGAGATCCATCAGCATCTGCATGGTGAATTCCGGATACCCGTCCTGGATATCGGAGCCCTGAGAGTAGACGCCCTCGGCCAAAAGGTTGTCGCCGTCGCGCTCCACGCCGAACCGGGCGCGGAAGGTCAGGCCCCCCTCGCTGACAGGCTTGGACATGTCATAGAGGATATGCGTGCCCGGATGCTTCATCTCCGGCGTGCCCCAGCAGGGCCACGGCAGACCGTAGGTCTCGCCATCGGCGGGCCCGCCATTGGCGCGCAGCGTGGTGCGGTCGAAGGTGTGCTGATTGGCCATGTGCATCCGCAGACGCTCGGGCGATTGCCCGGTATAGCCGATCGTCCAGGTGCCGCGATTGATCTCGCGCAGCGTGTCCTCGATGTTCGGGGTGACGCCGTCCTCCTCGATTGCGATATTGCGGAAAATCCGGTCGTGAAAGCCGAACTTCCTCGCGAACAACCCGATGATCTCGTGATCGGTGCGCGACTCGAAGAGCGGATCGACCACCTTCTCGCGCCATTGCAGCGACCGGTTGGACGCGGTGACCGAGCCGTAGGTCTCGAACTGCGTGCACGCGGGCAGCAGGTAGACCCCGTCGGTGCGGTCGTTCATCACCGCCGAGACCGTCGGATAGGGATCGACCACGACCAGCATGTCGAGCTGTTCCATCGCGGTCTTCATTTCCTTGCCGCGGGTCTGGCTGTTGGGCGCGTGGCCCCAGAGCACCATGGCGCGCACCTTGTTGGGGTTGTCCATGTTGGCGGGGTCTTCGAGCACGCCGTCGATCCAGCGGCTCACCGGGATGCCGGAGAGGTTCTGGAGCGATTTCTCCTTGCCCTGCTTGTCGGTGATCGATGCAAAGCGGCCCGCGAGCCAGTCCGGGTCTTCTTCCCAGACGCGCGCCCAGTGGGCCCAGGCCCCGGCGCTCAGCCCGTAATAGGCGGGCAGCGTGTGGCTCAGCACGCCCAGATCCGTGGCACCCTGCACGTTGTCATGGCCGCGGAAGATGTTGGTGCCGCCACCGGCGGTGCCCATGTTGCCGAGCGCCAGTTGCAGGATGCAGTAGGCGCGCGTGTTGTTGTTGCCATTGGTGTGCTGCGTGCCGCCCATGCACCAGATCACGGTTGCGGGGCGGCTGTTGGCGAGCGTCCGGGCCACGCGGCGAAGCTGCGAGCCGGGTGCGCCGGTCACGCGCTCGACCTCTTCGGGGGTCCACTGCTTCACCTCGTCGCGGATCTGGTCCATCCCCCAGACCCGGGTGCGGATGAACTCGCGGTCCTCCCAGCCGTTCTCGAAGATGTGCCACAGGATGCCCCAGACGAGCGCCACATCCGAACCCGGGCGGAAGCGCACGAACTCGTCGGCATGGGCCGCCGTGCGGGTAAAGCGCGGATCGCAGACGATCAGCGGCGCGTTGTTCTCTTCCTTGGCCTTCAGCACGTGCAACAGCGAGACGGGATGCGCTTCGGCCGGGTTGCCGCCGATGATGAAGATCGCCTTGGAATTGTGGATGTCGTTGTAGGAGTTGGTCATGGCACCGTAGCCCCATGTATTCGCAACCCCGGCAACGGTGGTGGAGTGGCAGATGCGCGCCTGATGGTCCACGTTGTTGGTGCCCCAGTAGGCGGCAAACTTGCGGAACAGATAGGCCTGCTCGTTGTTGTGCTTGGCGCTGCCGAGCCAGTAGACGCTGTCAGGGCCGCTCTCTTCGCGGATCTGCATCATGCCGTCGCCGATCTCGTCGATCGCCTGCTCCCAGCTTATCCGCTTCCACTCGCCGCCCTCTTTCTTCATCGGGTATTTGAGGCGGCGCTCGCCATGCGCGTGTTCGCGCACCGATGCGCCCTTGGCGCAATGCGCCCCGAGGTTGAACGGGCTGTCCCAGCCGGGCTCCTGCCCTGTCCAGACGCCGTCCTGCACCTCGGCGATGACCGAACAGCCGACCGAGCAATGCGTGCAGACCGATTTCACGGTTTTCACGGCCTCGCCCGCGGCGCTTTGCGCGTTGGCGCGGCTGACGGTGCCGGCGGTGGCCCCAAGCGCGGCAAGGCCGCCGATGGCAAGGCCGCTGCCGCGCAGGAACGCGCGGCGGTCAACGGATGTGCCGCCAACCTCTGAAAGGATACCGGTCCGCTGGGGGCGTCGCGCAACCCCGTTGGTCTTTTTCCTGAGCATGTGTCTCTCTCCTCCCTTGGCCCGTCTTGCGGGCTGGGTACTGATGTGTCCGCTGACAGTCGGGCGTCACGCAACCAGTCGTCGGCGGTAGATCACGGCGTCCGGGTCGTCAGAACCGGGCGCTGTCGTAATAGGCGCGGGTATGCGCGGTGTCCTGCATCCGCTCGGATGCGAGGTCGGGCTCCACGGCCTCGGCCGCAGTGCCGGTCATGGCCGTGGCCACGGCGGCCACGGGCGCGCCGGTGGCGGCCAGCCGGAGGAAATCGCGGCGGCTTGTGGCCTCCTCGGGTTTCCTGGTCATTGAGGGTTCCTCCCCTGTTTGATGGCGGCCTCCGCCGCCGGTTGCGTGCGCGGCCTCAGGCCCCGCTCATCCGAAAGCCCTCTGCCTCGATCTCCATGAACACCCGGCCGAGCGCGCCGACCGAGGCATAGAGAACCGAGGACTGAGCGCCCTCCAGATCCGTGAAGAAATGCCCCGCCCAGGGGCCGATATGGCGTCCGAAGAACACCTTCTGATCACCGAGCGTGCCGGGCGCGCCGAACCGCCCCCGGATCAGCCCGGCCATCATCTCCATGAGCGAGGCGATGTTGTCCTCGGGCTCGTAGACGGTGTCGGCGCGGCGCATCCCGCGCGCGGCCATGTCCCGGCGCAGGCTGGCGAGCGGCTTCTCATTGAGAAAGCCGGTGAGATAATAGCTGGCATAGGGCAGCAATTCGCCCCGCCCCAGCCCGATGAAGAGCGCGTTGAATTCCGATTCCACCGCGCGGGGCGTGCTCACCCCGGCCACCCGCGCCAGAGCGCTCACCGCCTGCCCAAGCGCGGTGTCGTCGCCCGTCAGCGCGGCGCATTTCTTGAGCAGCGCGGCATCTGCGGGGCGCGCCAGAAGGGCGGCGAGGAAATCGTAGAGATCGGCGCGCAGCGCGTCCTCTTCGGTGATCGCGGGCGCGGTTTCGGTTGTGTCCATGAGGGCCTCTTGGTTGGTCATGCCTGCTCCCCGGCCATGTCAGCTGTGGTCTGTGCAAAGGCAAAGCGCATCCGGCGGCGCGGCGGCGGGGGGGCATCGTCCGGCATCTCGTCAGCAGCGGTTTCCCGCGGCGCAGGCTCCGGCTCCGGCTCCGGCTCCTGCTCCACCTCCGTCATGGCCACCGGCGCAGGCTCTTCCACCTCGCCCCCGGCCTCGTCTTCCCCGGCCTCGGCTGCGGCCTCCGCCTCGGCCTGCCGCGCCATCTCCTCGACATGGGCGAGCATTCCCTTGCCCACCTGATAGGCGGTCTGCATCCCCTCGATCACGCAGGCGCTGTCGGTGAAATCCTCGCCGTAATCCACCATCCCGTCGAGATTGGCGAGCGCCGGATTGCTCAGCCACAACCGCCGCAACGCCCGGCGGCGCAGCCGTTCGGGCACCGCACGCGCCATGAAGGCCCGGAAATCGTCGCCCGCCTCCAGCGTGTCGGGATCGGGCAGGCCCAGTTCCTCGCAAATCTCCGCGTCGCTCTTGTCGGCCAGCGCCGCGTCTTGAGCGGCGGCGGCCTCGGCCTCGGTCATGCGCGCCTCTGCCGCCTCTTCGGCGGCGACCTGCGCCTTGCGGCGCGACCAGAAATTCGCCGCCCCGGTCAATGCATCCGCTCCTTGCGGGCGCGCGAGGGCGCGCGATACACATCCGCCGCCTGCGGAATGCGCGCATCGCCGATCCCGTCCTGCACGGCATCGACCCGCTGCCGGTCGCGCTTGCGCTTCTTGAACTCCTCCTCGACATGGTGCGCGGCGATGAAATCGCGCACCAGCGCGATCAGCCCCTCGGGCATCGGCACCCGCTCCACGATCTCCTCGCCGGTGTCGCAGTAATCCTGCGCCTCGAACGGCGAGGCGGTGACCAGCGTCACCTCGAACGGCATCTGCGCATCACCCGCCACCACCGGGCGCATCACCACGTAGACCGACGGCACCCGCGCGCGCAGCGCCTCGAGATAGGCATCGGTTTGCGTGTGGTGCAGATCGAGGGTCAGCGTCGCGGCGTGATACTCGACCGCCTCGCCCTCGCGGCGCATCTCGCGCCACTCCGCCTGACCGGCCCCCGGCAGCACCGCCACCGCCCGCCAGCTCCACGGCACCCAGCGTGTCACCCCCGGCGCGCGCCGCACCACCACCCCGATGGGCAAGAGCAGTTGCTTGTCATGTGCCAAGGCGGTCACGGCTGGCTGTATCCCCAATTGCTGGCCTGACCTCAGATTGGTGCAGTTTTCTGACCGCGCAAAGCTTTTTCTGTGTGCAACCGTCCACCGAGGCCCGATCCCGGACATTTTGAACCACGCGACCCCGGCAAGCGGGGCAGAACGGACAGATTGACCGGGTGCCTCGCGAAATGCTGCGTCGCCGCATGGCAAGTTGCTGAAAACACACGGAATCAATCAGGCTTGCAAAGCGCCGAAAATCGCGGCTTCCAATCACGCCGCGTGATTCGAATGGCTGTTTACGGCGGCTGCGAATCATGCCTAAGCTTTGGCGAAACCGGCATCAGCCGTGCCTTTCCCGTCACCGGACACCCTTGGGGGAAACATGCCCAAACACTTGATATTGTGCGATTGTTCCGGCTCTCAGGCCATCGACGCCACAGCCCTGTCGCAGGCGACGGGGCTGGCCTGCTCGCGGATGCACAGCGCGCTTTGCACCGCCGAGACGGGCTCTGCGGCCAAGGCCATCGCGGCAGAGGACGGGCAAGAGCCGATCATCTGCTGCACCCAGGAGGCCCGCGTTTTCGAGGACCTCGCCGCCGATCTCGGCGTCGAGCCGCCCGCCTTCCTCGATCTGCGCGACCGCGCCGGGTGGACCGACGATACCGCCCCGACCCTGCCCAAAATGTCCGCGCTGGTGGCCGAGGCGACCCTGCCCGCGCGCCCCGACAAGAGCGTCGATGTCACCTCCGAGGGGCTGTGCCTGATCATCGGTGGCGCGGATGCGGCCTTGCCCGCCGCCGAACGGCTCGCGCCGTTGCTCGGGGTGACGGTGCTTTTGACCGACGTCAGCGACCCGCCCGAAAATCGCGATTTCGACACGATCAGCGCGCGCATCACGCAGGCGAAGGGCGCGCTCGGCGGCTTCACCCTGCGGCTCGACGCGCTGCGGCAGGTCGATCCCGGCGGGCGCGGCGCGCTCTCGTGGACCGCCCCGCGCGACGGGGCCGAGACCACCTGCGACATCATCCTCGACCTCACGGGCGGCACGCCGCTGTTTCCCGCGCCCGAGAAGCGCGAGGGCTATCTGCGCGCCGATCCCGGCAGTATGGGGGCGGTGGCCGACGCGATCCTCACCGCCTCGCAGCTCACCGGCACGTTCGAAAAGCCGCTCTACGTGGCCGTCGAGCCGCTCCTGTGCGCGCATTCCCGCGCCGAGCAGACCGGGTGCAGCAAGTGCCTCGACATCTGCCCCACCGGCGCGATCACGCCTGCGGGCGATCATGTCAGCGTCGATCCGATGGTCTGCGCCGGGTGTGGGGCCTGCGCCGCGCGCTGCCCCTCGGGCGCGATCACCTATGACGCGCCGCCGCCCGACATGATCCTGCGCCGCATCCAGACGCTGGCCTCGGCCTACCGCGCGCGCGGGCGGCGCGGCGCCGCGGCTGCTCGTCCATGACGCGGGCTTCGGGGCCGGGATGATCGGCCTCGCCGCCCGCCACGGGCGCGGCCTGCCCGCCGACGTGATCCCGATGGAGGTCTCGCGCGCTCGCCGGCTTCGGCCATGCCGAGATTCTCGCCGCGCTCGCCTCGGGGTTCGCGGAAGTGTCGGTGCTGCTGTCACCCACCACCGAACGCGACGCGCCGGACCTCGAAATCCCGCTCGCGCAGGCGATGGCGGGCGATCACGCGGTGCGGCTGCTGGACCTCAGCGATCCCGACGCGCTTTGCGAGGCGCTCTACGCGGCAGGCGCCCGCGCCGCCTGCCCGAGCCGGTCCTGCCGATGGGCAGCCGCCGGCAGGTGGCCCGGCTCGCGGCGCGGGCGCTCAACCCCGGGGCCGAGACCCTGCCCCTGCCCGACGCCGCCCCCTATGGGGCCGTGCTGGTCAACCAGGACGCCTGCACGCTGTGCCTGTCTTGCGTGTCGCTCTGCCCCTCCGGCGCGCTGATGGACAACGAGGACAAGCCGCAACTGCGCTTTCAGGAGGATGCCTGCCTGCAATGCGGCATCTGCGCCACGATCTGCCCGGAGAAGGCAATCACGCTCGAGCCGCGCATGAACGTGACAGACGCGGCGCTCGGGCAGGTGGTGCTCAACGAGGAAGAGCCGTTTGCCTGCATCGAATGCGGCGCGCTCTTCGGCTCGAAATCGACGATTCAAAAGATCACCGAAAAACTCGCCGGCAAGCATTCGATGTTCGGCACGTCCCAGGCCGTTCGCATGATCCAGATGTGCGAGGATTGCCGGATCAACGCGCAGTTCAATTCCGATGACAATCCCTTTGCCGCCGCCGCGCGTCCGCGCGTGCGCACGACCGAGGATGACCTCGCGAACCGCACGGTTCAGCCGTCCAACCGCAAGGATCACTGAAATTGAATCGGTGCCCCCAGATCGGCGGGAGGTATCCCCGCCACATAGGCGAGGATCGCCTCGATCTCGCGCGGGCTGACCTCGATGGGCACGATGGCGGGCGGCAGGTGCCTGGCAAACGCCTCGGTCACGCCGGTGACCTGCGTGAAGGCGGGATGGGGCCGCAGCGCATAGAAGGTCTGGAACCGCGTGTCCCAATCCTCGAACGTGCGCAGCACCGGAAAAGACGGAGTAGAGCCGATGCCGCCCGACCGCGCGGGATCGACCACATGACAGCGCCCGCACTTGGCCTGCGCCACCCGTTGGCCGAGGGCCGCGTCACCATCGTAGGCAACGGCCTCTTTCTCCGCCGCCTCGGCCTCGGGCAGGGCAAAGGGGGCAGAGCCGTCCACCTCAAAGCTTGTCACCGTGCGCTGCCCGATCTCGGAGCGCAGCCAATCGGCAAAGCGCGCCGCCCCCGGGTGATCGCCCGCAAGGTGCAGCCGCCACGTCGCTCCCTGGCCTGCAAAGACCGCGCGCCCCTCGCGCGTGCCGAACGCCGCCTCGGCCTCGCCCCTCTCGGGCAGCACCTCGATGCGCACGCCGGTCTTGAGCGAGAAGCGCGGCAGGATGTAGTCGAGCAAGCCGCTCTCCACCAACCCCTCGGGCGCGGCGAGGCGGAACCGCTTGTCATCGGCCTGAGCGGCAACGGGCAGCATGAGCACAAGCAGCGCGCAAAGACAGTGGAGTTTCGACAGGAGCCAGACCATACCGGAGCGTAGAAACAGGACTATATCCGCGTCAAGCACGCGATACATGGAAAGGAGGCGACAATGAGCGACGAGTTCAACATGTCGATGCGAAAGTTTCTCAAGCAGGTGGGCGTCACCTCGCAGCAGGCCATCGAGGAGGGGCTGCGCGCCAGGGGCGCGACCGCAGGCGAGGAATTCGAGGCCAGGGTGGTGCTGACCGTCGAGGGGCTCGATATCGAGCACGTGGTGACCGGAACGATCAAGGGGCAGAACTGAAGTGACCGCAACACGCGAGGGCGTCCTCGAGGCGCTGAAACAGATCACCGACCCGGTGAGCGGGTCCGATATCGTGGCGGCGGGCGTGGTGCGCGCGCTCAATGTCGAGGGCACGGATGTGCGCTTCGTGCTGGAAATCGACCCGGCCAGGGCCAAGGCCTACGAGCCGGTGCGCGACGCCGCCGAGGCGGCGGTGAAATCGGCGGGGGCGACCACCGTTTCGGCGGTGCTGACCGCCCATTCGGCCAAGGAGCCGCCCGAGCTCAAACCCAAGAAGAAGGCTGAGCCGAAGGGCCCGCAGCGCGTGCCCGGTGTCGATCACATCATCGCAATTGCCAGCGGCAAGGGCGGCGTGGGCAAATCCACCGTCTCGGCCAATATCGCCTGCGCGCTCGCCGCCGAGGGCCGCCGGGTGGGCCTGCTCGATGCCGATGTCTATGGCCCCTCGCAGCCGCGGATGATGGGCGTGTCGGGCCGCCCGGCAAGCCCCGACGGCAAGATCATCCTGCCCTTGCGCAACCACGGCGTCACCATGATGTCCATCGGCCTGATGGTGAACGAGGATCAGGCGGTGGTGTGGCGCGGCCCGATGCTGATGGGCGCGCTGCAACAGATGCTGATGCAGGTGCAATGGGGCGCGCTCGACTGTCTGATCGTCGATCTGCCGCCGGGCACCGGCGACGTGTCGATGACGCTGGCGCAAAAGACCGAAGTGGACGGCGCGATCATCGTCTCCACCCCGCAGGACGTGGCACTTCTTGATGCGCGCAAGGGCATCGACATGTTCAACCAGTTGCACGTGCCGGTGCTGGGCCTGATCGAGAACATGAGCACGCATATCTGCTCGAACTGCGGGCACGAGGAGCACATTTTCGGCCACGGCGGCGTCAAGGCCGAGGCCGAGAAGATGGGCGTGCCGCTGCTGGCGGAAATCCCGCTGCATCTCGACATCCGGCTCGCCTCGGATGGCGGCGCGCCCATCGTCGTGACCAGGCCCGACAGCCCGCAGGCGCAGGCGTTCCGGCAGGTGGCGCGCGATCTCGTCGGCATGGGGGTGGCATGAGCGCACCCGGCTTCCCGCCGCTGATGTCGGGCCTTGCCGTCACCGGCACGATCGCGCCCTTCGACAAGGCCCGCGCGATGGCGGCACTGGGCTGCGACGCGGGGCTGGTGGTGCATAATGTGAGCGACCGGATGCTGGCGGCGGCGCTGGTGATGGCCCCCGAGGTGCCGCTGGCAAAGGCGATGGCGATGCTGCCCGCCTGCGGCGTCGGCTTTCAGAACGCGCTTGGCGCGCTGGCCCCGCCCGAGGTGGCGGTGCATCTCGAATGGGCGGGCGGCATCCGCGTGAACGGCGCGCGCTGCGGGCGCTTGCGCGTGGCGGCGGGCGGCACCGACCCCGAGGCCCTGCCCGGCTGGCTGGTGGTGGGGCTGGAGGTGCCCGTTATGCCCGCCAGTGACCGCCCCGGCGAGACCCCCGACGAGACCGCCCTGCTGGCGGAAGGCTGCGCCGAGGTCGATCCCATCGCCCTGCTCGAGGCCTGGGGGCGGCACACGCTGGTCTGGATCAACGCATGGGAGGACGCGGGCGCGGGCGCGCTTCATACCGAGTGGCGCGGCCTTGCCTGGGGCATGGGAGAGGCGATCACGCAGGACGGCATGTCCGGCACATGGCTTGGCGTGGACGAGGATTTCGGTATGCTCCTGCGTGTGGGCGACGAGACGCGCCTGATCCCGCTGACAACCCTGCTGGAGGCCGGCACATGAAACTCGCCCGCGCGATCCATTTCGACGAGAGCGACCTGCGCGTCTATCACAGCCCGGCGCGCACCGGCGAATGGTGCCTCCCGGGCGGGTTCGAGTTCTCCGACTGGGGCGAGGGCGATCTGGTGGGCAAGGCGCGGCAGGCCTTTGCCAATGGCTGGCTCGGGGCCGAGACGTTCGGGCGGGTCACCTTCGTCGCGGTGACGCAGATCGAGGCCGACGAGGCCGAGGCCGTGACGCAGGCGCTGGCGCGGCATTTCGTCGAGATCTACGGCGCACCGGATATCGAGGCCGCCCTGCCCGTGGCGCGCGACGAGGTGGCACAGATGGCCGACCTCTGCGAGGATCACGCGCCCAACACGCTGCTCACGGTGATGCGCGAACTGACCGGGGCGGGGGTGCGCGAAACCTATGGCACCATCGCGCCGCAGGGGGCCGAGCTTGACCTCGTGGCCGTCCACGGCGCGCTCGACGAATGAGGAGGGTGCGAGCGAGCGCGGTCTCTGGATAACGCGTGGCGGATGGTGCCCAAGGGTGGTGGGGGCGTCGTAGGTTGGCCTGAAGGAGACAGTCGCGCAACGTTCGGGGAGCCGCGCAGCGCCCGACCGCGGGTGGGCGCTCCAACGGTGAGATGATGCAGTTTATCGTCGCATCCCCGCAACGTTGTCAATAATTTGTAACGTTGACATAGCGCCCGCCCGGGGGCGGTCGGGCGCTGGCGCGGCGGTGCTTTGCAGCACCTTGATCCCGCGCAGAGGGCGGCGTTCGTCCTACGACCGTCGCGGCATCAGGCCACGCAATCCGCCCCGGCGCCCTTCCCCTCACAGCCCCGGATAGATCGGGAACCGCGCGCAGAGCGCCTCGACCTCGGCGCGGACCTTCTCCTCGACGGCGGCGTTGCCGTCCTCGCCATGCGCCGCGAGCCCGTCGACCACCTCGATGATCCAGTCGGCGATCCGGCGGAACTCGGCCTCGCCAAAGCCGCGCGTGGTGCCCGCCGGGCTGCCGAGGCGGATGCCGCTGGTCACCGTCGGCTTCTCGGGGTCGAACGGCACGCCGTTCTTGTTGCAGGTGATATGCGCGCGCCCCAGAGCCTTCTCGGTGGCGTTGCCCTTGACGCCCTTGGGGCGCAGGTCGACGAGCACCACATGGGTGTCGGTGCCATGCGTCACGGTGTCGAGACCGCCCTTGATGAGCTGGTCCGCTGAGCGCCTGCGCATTGGCCACCACGGCCTCGATATAGCTCTTGAACTCCGGGCCGCAGCGCCTCGCCGAAGGCGACCGCCTTGGCCGCGATCACATGCATCAGCGGGCCGCCCTGGATGCCCGGGAAGATCGCCGAGTTGAACTTCTTCGCGAGCGCCTCGTCATTCGTCAGGATCATGCCGCCGCGCGGGCCGCGCAGCGTCTTGTGCGTCGTCGTGGTGGCGACATGCGCGTGCGGGAAGGGCGAGGGATGCTCGCCCGCCGCGACGATCCCGGCGAAATGCGCCATGTCCACGTGCAAATACGCGCCGACGCTGTCGGCGATCTCGCGCATCTTGGCAAAGTCGATCTGTCGCGGGATGGCCGAGCCGCCGGCGATGATAAGCTTCGGCCGATGCTCCGATGCCAGCGCCTGCACCTGGTCGTAATCGATCAGGTTGTCCTCGCGGCGCACGCCGTATTGCACCGCGTTGAACCACTTGCCCGACTGGTTCGGGGCCGCGCCATGCGTCAGGTGCCCGCCCGCGTCGAGGCTCATGCCCAGAATGGTGTCGCCCGGTTTGAGCAGCGCGGTGAACACGCCCTGGTTGGCCTGGCTGCCGGAATTGGGCTGCACGTTGGCGAATGCGCAGCCGAACAGCGCGCACGCCCGCTCGATGGCGAGGTTTTCGGCGATATCCACATACTGGCAGCCGCCGTAATAGCGCCGCCCGGGATAGCCCTCGGCGTATTTGTTGGTCATCACCGAGCCCTGCGCGGCCATCACCGCGGCGCTCACGATATTCTCGCTTGCGATCAGCTCGATCTCGTCGCGCTGGCGGCCGAGTTCCTGCTCGATCGCGCGGGCGATCTCGGGATCGCGCGTGGCCAATCCTTCGGTGAAAAAGCCGCTATCGGTCGCGGGCCGGTGTCCGTCATGGGGCATGGGATGTCCTCCGTCAGAAGATGACTTTGGGCGTCACGTAGCGGAAAGCCCCCTCCAAGGAAAGATCGCAAAGCGACACATTCCACGATCCAACCGGCATGGCTGGTCTCGGCGGGCGAATTGTGGTTCGATCCGCGCAGCCAAGCCGGGAGGAGCGCAGATGCGCCGCAAGATCGCCTTCGTCGCCAGCGACGTGCCCAGCGCGCAGACCGCGCGCGCCGCCCTCGTGGCGCGTTTCGGCGATACGCCCGAGGCAGAGGCGGGCGTGATCGTGGCGCTGGGGGGCGACGGGTTCATGCTGCACACCATGCACCGCACACAGGCGCTCGACACGCCGGTCTACGGGATGAATCGCGGCACCGTCGGGTTCCTGATGAACGATTATTCCGAGACCGACCTGCCCGAGCGCCTCGCCCGCGCCGAGGAAGAGGTCATCAACCCGCTCGCCATGCGCGCCGAGGCCAATGACGGCACCATCCACGAGGCGCTGGCGATCAACGAGGTGTCGCTGCTGCGCGCAGGACCGCAGGCGGCCAAGCTGCGCATCTCCATCGACGGGCGGCTGCGGCTGGAGGAGTTGATCTGCGACGGGGCGCTCGTCTCGACGCCCGCCGGGTCCACCGCCTACAACTATTCCGCCCACGGGCCGATCCTGCCCATCGGCGCGGATGTGCTCGCGCTCACCGCCGTCGCCGCCTTTCGCCCCCGTCGCTGGCGCGGCGCGCTCTTGCCCAAGACGGCCTGCGTGCGCTTTGACGTGATCGAGCCCGACAAGCGCCCGGTGATGGCCGATGCCGACAGCCGCTGGGTGGAAAGCGTGAACTGGGTCGAAATCCGCTCGCGCACCGACATCGCGCACCGCATCCTGTTCGATCCGGGGCATGGGCTGGAGGAACGGCTGCTGCGCGAGCAATTTACCTGAAGCGATGTGGATGCCCCTGTTATCCCCGTAATCGCCCGCAGGATTTCACAAAACCGATCAGTAGAGCCCGAGCCACTGGAATGACAGGTCCGCCTCGTGGTCGCGCCCATAGGCCACGGCGGCAAGGCTCGTTACCGTTTCGGGGTGCGGTGTGCCGCGCATGAGCGCCCCCGACGCCGCGAAATCGGTGAACGGCAGCCGCACCTCCCGCCACGCGCCCGTGGTCTCGAACCCGGCCTGGTAATATTGCCACGGCAGCACCGTGCCGCGCGTGCGCAGATGCACGAAATACCGCCCGCCATTGCCCTTGACCCGCACCACCACGCCGCGCGCCCCCTCGGGCAGCGGCGCGGGCAGGCGCACCCGCGCCTGGATGAAACCGCCGCGATTGGCGGTGCTCACCGTCCCGGTGAGCCGCAGATGCCGGGCGCCCTTGGCACCGGCAATCCGCACCGCGCCGGTCGAAACGCCGCCCATCACCTGGTCGGTGAAAAAGGCATACGCCGTCAGCGGTGGCGGGGCGTAGCCCGGGATCAACCCTTCGGCATGGCTCTTGATGGGCATGGCACCGACCAGAAACGCGAAAAGGGCAAGAATATCAAGGCGCATGATGAGTCTCCTCGCGATTAGGTAGGCCGCCCGACCGGCGCGGAAAGCCCCTGTTATCGGATATCATCGGCGCGTTATTGCCTGTCTCGTGGCCCCCGGCGCATCGTGAATTGGCCTGCCGAACGCAGGTGTGCCAACACAAGGGAAAGGAGGCACGGTCATGCGGGTAATGAATGCCATCAGGATATTTCTGCTTGGAAGCCTGATTATCGCGGGGGTCATTCTGTATCCGGAGCGGGATGGAAACAGCCCCGATCCGGCCTCGGTAACAAGTCTCGTCCCCACCTCCGTGACGGTAACGATCCTGACCGCGCGCTCGTCCTGAGGCACGGCGCTCCCCCGCGCGGGTCTGCCCGCGCGGGGGTATTTTGTGTTATTCCTTCGCCAGACCAATGCCTTGCAGGGCGCTCTTGATCTCGTCGAGGATCGCGGGATCGTCGATGGTGGCGGGCATCTTGAACGTCCTGCCCGTCGGCGATGCGCACCATGGTCGCGCGCAGGATCTTGCCCGAGCGCGTCTTGGGCAGGCGGTCCACCACCACCGCCAGCTTGAACGCCGCCACCGGCCCGATCTGATCGCGCACCAGCCTGACGCATTCGCCCGCGATCTCGTCATGCGCGCGGTTGACGCCCTTGGTCAGGCACAGAAAGCCCACCGGCGCCTGCCCCTTGAGCGTGTCGCTCACCCCGATCACCGCGCATTCGGCCACGTCCGGGTGGCTGGCGAGCACCTCCTCCATCGCGCCGGTCGACAGGCGGTGACCCGCGACGTTGATCACGTCATCGGTGCGCGCCATGATGCAGAGGTATCCGTCCTCGTCCATCATGCCCGCATCGCCCGTCTCGTAATAGCCGGGGAAGGTGTCGAGGTAGGATTTGCGGAACCGATCCTCGGCGTTCCACAGCGTCGGCAGGGTGCCCGGCGGCAGCGGCAGCTTGACGGCAATCGCGCCCAGCGTGCCGGGCGGCACCTCGTGCCCGCCCTCGTCGAGGATGCGCACGTCGTAGCCCGGCATCGCGACGGTGGGCGAGCCGATCTTGACCGGCAGCGCCTCGCATCCCGCCGGGTTGCCGGCGATGGTCCAGCCGGTCTCGGTCTGCCACCAGTGGTCATAGACCGGCACGCCCAGCAGCTCGTTGCGCCCAGATCGATGGTGTCCGGGTCCGCCCGCTCGCCCGCGAGATAGAGCGCGCGCAGGTGCGAGATGTCGTATTTCGCCAGTTCCTTCGCCTCGGGATCGTCGCGCTTGATCGCGCGCAGGGCGGTGGGGGCGGTGAAGAAGCTCTTGACGTTATGCTCGGAGATCACCCGCCAGAAGGTGCCCGCGTCGGGCGTGCCCACCGGCTTGCCCTCGAACACGACGGTGGTGTTGCCGTGGATCAGCGGCGCGTAGCAGATATAGCTGTGGCCCACGACCCAGCCCACATCCGAGGCCGCCCAGAACACCTCGCCGGGATCGACGTTATAGATGTTCTTCATCGTCCAGTTGAGCGCCACCAGGTGCCCGGCGGTGGGGCGCACCACGCCCTTGGGCTGACCGGTGGTGCCGGAGGTGTAGAGGATGTAGACCGGGTGGTTGCCCTCGACGGGCACGCAATCGGCGGGCTCGACCCCATACTGACAGGCGTGCCAGTCGACATCGCGGCCCTCGATGAGCTGCGCCACCTCCTGCTCGCGCTGGAAGATCACGCAGAATTCGGGCTTGTGCGCGGCCTGCTCGATGGCCCCGTCCAGCAGCGGCTTGTATTGCACCACGCGCCCCGGCTCGATCCCGCAGGAGGCGGCGATGATCGCCTTGGGGGTGCAATCGTCGATCCGCACCGCGAGCTCATGCGCGGCGAACCCGCCGAACACCACCGAATGCACCGCGCCGATGCGGGTGCAGGCCAGCATCGCCTCCAGCGCCTCGGGCACCATCGGCATGTAGATGATGACGCGGTCGCCCTTTTCCACGCCTTTGGCGCGCAGCGCGCCGGCCAGCCGCGCCACGCGGCTGCGCAGCTGCGCATAGCTGATCCGGTGCTTGGTGCCGGTCACCGGGCTGTCATGGATGATCGCCGCCTGCGCGCCGCGCCCGGCCTCGACATGGCGGTCCACCGCGTTCCAGCAGGTGTTCACCATGCCGTCGCTGTACCACTCGTAGAGCGGGGCGTTCTCATCGAAAAGCGCCTTGGAGGGCTTTTGCACCCAGTCGATCGCCTCGGCCTGTTCGAGCCAGAACCCCTCGGGGTCGGCCAGCGAGCGCTCGTAAATGTCCTTGTATCCCATCGTATCCTCCTCCGATCCGTTGCATTGGTGTTACGGATCACGTGCCCCTGCGGCAAGCGTTGAGCACGCGAACGCGGCAGAAGGCCGCGAAAATTTTGCAGAAACGGGCGATCGCGGCTGCGACTTTTGCAAGCTCCGCCTTGATGGCGCTAAAAGCGACGTTTCGGCGATGTGCAAATTTCCCGAACGCCCCCGCTAGCGGCCATTCTACCCGTAATGCGCCACCGGCGTGCCCGCGATGGCGGCCATGTTGAGAAGGCCCCGCGCCGTGATCCCCGGTGTGACCACATGCGCGCGGTTGCCCATGCCCATCAGGATCGGCCCCACCTCGAGCCCGCCGGCCTTGGCCTTGAGGATGTTGCGCGCGCTCGACGCGGCATCGGCGTGGCCGAAGATGAGCACGTTGGCCGCGCCCGGTCAAGCCGGCTGTCGGGGAAGAGCCGCGCGCGCAGTTCGGGGTCGAGCGCGGTATCGACGTTCATCTCGCCCTCGTAGGCGAAATCGCGCGGCGCGGCGTCGAGGATGTCGAGCGCCGCCCGCAACCGCTTGCCCGATCCCTCGGCCTGATTGCCGAATTGCGACTGCGAACACAACGCGACCCGCGGCTCGATCCCGAAGCGGCGCACATGGCGCGCGGCGCCGATGGCGATCTCGGCGATCTGCTCGGGCGTGGGCGGCGTGTAGACCTGCGTGTCGGCGATAAAAAGCGGCCCGTCCTCGAGGATCATCAGGCTGAGCGCGCCATGCGGGTGATGGTCGCCGTTGGCCAGAACCTGGCTCACATAGTTGAGATGCCAGCGAAACTCGCCGAACGTGCCGCAGATGAGGCAATCGGCCTCGTCGCGCTGCACCATCACCGCGCCGATGGCGGTGGTGTTGGTGCGCATGATCGCCCTGGCGATGTCGGGCGTCACGCCGCGCCGCGCCATGATCCGATGATAGGTCTCCCAGTAATCGCGGTAGCGCGGGTCGTTCTCGGGGTTGACGATGTTGAAATCGCGCTCGGGCCGGATTTCCAGCCCCGCCCGCTCGCAGCGCCGCGCGATCACCTCGGGGCGCCCGATCAGGATCGGCGTCTCGGTGGTCTCCTCGAGGATCGCCTGTGCGGCGCGCAGCACGCGCTCGTCCTCGCCCTCGGCAAAGACGATGCGGCGCGCGGCGGTGCGCGCGGCCTCGAAGACCGGGCGCATCAGCAGCGCGGATTTGAACACCGACTGGCGTCGAGCCGCGCGCTTGTAGGCGTCGAGATCGTCGATCGGGCCGCGTGGCCACGCCCGTCTCCATCGCCGCCCGCGCCACCGATGACGACACGATCCCCGACAGGCGCGGATCGAAGGGCTTGGGGATCAGGTAGTCGGGGCCGAAGGTCATCTGCTCGCCGCGATAGGCCGCGGCCGCCTCGGCGCTGGTGGTGGCGCGGGCGAGCGCCGCGATGCCCTCGACGCAGGCGATCTGCATCGCGTCGTTGATCTCGGTCGCGCCGACGTCCAGCGCGCCGCGGAAGATGAACGGGAAAGCACAGCACGTTGTTGACCTGGTTGGGAAAATCCGACCGGCCCGTGGCGATGATCGCGTCCGGCACCGCCTCGCGCGCGAGATCGGGCATGATCTCGGGCGCGGGGTTGGCCAGCGCAAAGATGATCGGTCGCGCGGCCATCTTCTTGACCATCTCGGGCGTGAGCACGTCCGGCCCCGACAGGCCCAGGAACAGGTCGGCGCCGTCGATCACGTCGTCCAGCGTGCGCAGGTCTGACGGTCTGCGCGAAGGCCGCCTTCTCGGGGTTCATGTCCACCTCGCGGCCCTCGTGGACCAGCCCGTGAATGTCGCACAGCCAGACGTTCTCGCGCTTCACCCCCAGCTTGAGCAGCATGTTGAGGCAGGCGATGCCCGCCGCGCCGCCGCCGGTGGAGACGATCTTGATGTCCTCGAACCGCTTGCCGGCGACGTGCAGCGCGTTGGTCGCCGCCGCGCCCACGACGATGGCGGTGCCGTGCTGATCGTCGTGAAACACGGGAATGTTCATCCGCTCGCGGCAGATCCGCTCGACGATGAAGCAATCGGGCGCCTTGATGTCCTCGAGGTTGATCGCGCCGAAGGTGGGCTCCAGCGCGCAGACGATATCGGCCAGCTTTTCGGGGTCGGGCTCGTTCACCTCGATGTCGAAACAGTCGATATTGGCGAATTTCTTGAACAGGACCGCCTTGCCCTCCATCACCGGCTTGGAGGCAAGCGCGCCGATATTGCCAAGCCCCAGCACCGCCGTGCCGTTGGTGACCACCGCCACCAGGTTGCCGCGCGCGGTGTAGCGCGCCGCGTTGGTGGGGTCGGCCTTGATCTCGATGCAGGCCTCGGCCACGCCGGGGCTGTAGGCGCGCGCAAGATCGCGGCCATTGGCCATCGGCTTGGTCGCGCGGATCTCCAGCTTGCCGGGCTTCGGGTGCTCGTGATAATCGAGCGCCGCCTGGCGCTGGCTGTCCTTGGGGCTGTCTGCTGGGCTGTCTGCGGGGCTGTCGGTCATGGGTCTCCTCCCGGCCGGGAACGGCTCAACTCGGTGATCGTTTTCCGGTGATCGTTTAACGTTAAACCGTTGCGGTCTTAGCACGAGTCACCCGGTGCGCAAACCCCGCGTCACGACCGCAAAACCCTTCGGACGGATGCCCGAGGCCGGGCAACGCGCCGGGCCGCGCCCCCAGCACCTGCGGCGCAGGACGCACGCGGCACAAAATGAGCCAATACCTGTTTACTAAATGTCAAAAATAAGGCAACTTTCCCGGGATTACTTGGGGGTTATCGCATGTCGTCTCGTCGTTTTCTTCTCATCGCCTGCACAGCGATTGCCGTGGCCCCGGGGCCCGGATCGGCGCAATCGTTGCGCGACCTGCCGGTTCCGGCGGAATTCCCGCCCGCGTCCTATTCCGGCACCCAATACGTGGACAGCGCCGGGTGCGCCTTCATCCGGGCGGGTGTCGGGGACAATGTGACATGGGTGCCGCGCCTCACGCGCTCACGCAAGCCGCTTTGCGGTTTCGCGCCGTCGCTGCCCAACGCCGCGCGTGCAACGGCAGAGGCCCCGCAACCCCGCGTCGCCGCCCCCCCGCCAAGGCCCGAACCCGAACCGCGCCGCATCGCGGCCCCGGCCCCCGCAAAACCCGCAGCCGCGCCAGGACGCGCGCCCGAACGCGTGACCATCATCGGTGCCCCCGTGGCCACGGCGGCCCCTGCGCGCCCGGCCGCTGCCCCGGCCCCCGCGCCGCGCGCCACGGCGAAACGCGCGCGCAGGATCACGCCCCCCAACCCCGGCCGCACCGCCTGCGCCGGGCTGACCGGGGTGTCGGCGGCCTATACCGTGCAGCACACCGGCTCGCCGGTGCGCTGCGGCCCGCAAAAGGCGCATCATGTCACCTATGCGCGCGGCAGCGGCAGCGGGGCGGTGACACCGCCGCCGGGCACCCGCGCCACGCCCGATACCGTGCCGCCCTATACCCGCGTGGCCCCGGCCCGTGTCTATGCCAGCCAGCAGACCAGCCTTGCCGGCATCAGCGTGCCCGAAGGGATGAAACCGGTCTGGGAGGATGACCGCCTCAACCCGCGCCGCGCGCACCAGACATTCGAGGGCAAGGCGCAAATGGAGCTCATGTGGACGCGCACCGTGCCGCGCCGCCTGATCGACCGGCGCACCGGGGCGGACGTGATCCACAAGTTTCCCGGGCTTCAGCCGCCGCATACCAGCTTCGAGGCGCAGCGCGCCGCCGGGGTGACGGTGGCCACGCGCGGCGTGTATGTGCCGGACCCGGTCACCACCGCCGAGGCGCGCCACCGCAGTGCCGCCGCGCCCGGTGCCACGGTTTCGACCCGCTCGGACCCGGCCACCACCACGGCCCATGCAGCGCCGCAGCCCGCCCGGCAAAAGGCGCATTACGCGCAGGCGGGGCTGTTCGCCGACGCCGCGCAGGGGCGCGCGGCGGCGCAGCGCGTGGCGCAGGCCGGGCTTCCGGCGCGGCAGGGCACGCTCAACCGCGACGGGCGCAGGCTGACCCTCGTGCTCGCCGGGCCGTTCGGGTCCGAGGCCGCCGCGCGCAGCGGCGCGGCGCGGCTGCGCGGCATGGGCTTCGGCAATGTGCGGCTGCGGTAGCGAATGTTGCTCAAAAGTGGGAACCGGTTTTGAGCTCCTCGAACATTCGCGACCACTCTAAAGCGGGGTTCATCCCCGCCGCCCCATCATCAGCGCCATGTCGAGCATCCGGGCCGAAAATCCCCATTCGTTGTCATACCAGCCGAACACCCGCAGCAGCCCGCCCGCCGACACCGAAATTTGCGGGCCGCTGACGATCAGGCTCTCGGGCCGCCCGCGCAGGTCCGACGACACCAGCGGCGCGTCGGTCCAGCCCAGCCAGGCATGGCGCGCGGCGGCGGCGCGCAGCATCTCCGCCACCTGCGCCTCTGTCACCGGGTCGCGGGTCTGCACCACCAGGTCGATGCACGAGACCGAGGCCACCGGCACCCGGATCGCCCGCGCCTCGATCCGGCCCGCGAGCCCCGGCAGAACGCGGCCCGTGAGGTGTTGCGCGCTCGTGGTTGTCGGCACCATCGACAGAGCGGCGGCGCGGCTGCGCTCGGGCGCGCCGCGCGGCTTGTCGACCGTGGGCTGGCTGCCGGTATAACAATGCACCGTGGTCATCTGGCCGCTCTCGATGCCATAGGCCTCGTCGATCAGCCGCGCCAGTGGTGCCAGCGCGTTGGTGGTGCAGGACGCGTTCGAGATGATCCGCTGCGCGGCCAATTCGCCCTCGTTCGCGCCGATCACGATGGTGGCGTCGGCCTCAATCGACGGCCCCGAGACCAGCACCCTGTGCGCCCCCGCCGCCAGCCCGCGCTCGGCCACCGTGCGCGCGCCCGCCATGCCGGTGCAATCGAGCACCACATCGACACCATCGAGGTCGAGGTCGCTCAGATCGCGCGCCGCGTGAAACGGGATCGCGCGCCCGTCCACCACCAGCGTCGCGTCGTCTTCGGCTGTCACCGTTCCGGGCCAGGGGCCGAACACGCTGTCATACTGGAACAGGTAGGCGCAGGTCGCCAGCGGCTCGATCTCGTTGATGCAGACAAGCTCGAACCCGGGGCGCTCGCGCAGAAGGATGCGCAGGATGGTGCGCCCGATGCGCCCGAACCCGTTGATGGCGATGCGGATCGGGGGATGGGTCATGGCGGGCTCCCGGCGTAAAGGTCAATGACGCTGACAGTGTCGCAGGGGGGTGGGCTTGGCCAGAGGTGAAACATGATTTGATCAAATCCAGAGCGTGTCGCATGTTCGAGGAGCTCAAAACCGGTTCCCACTTTTGAGCGACATGCTCTAACCGGGTCAGAACCGATACCCGAAGCGCGCGATATCCTCGGCGGCGATATCGGCGAGGATGGCAGCGGTGCGGTCGCTGTAGTAGCGCCGATACTCCCCGCGCGCCGAGGCGTTGAGATGCGGCAGATCGAGGCGAAAGCCGAGATGCTCCCAGAGCGGCGCGGCCTCCGTCCCGAAATGCTCGAGCCGGATGTAGAGGCGCGCGTATTCCTGCCCGTCGGCGGCGGTCATGTAACGGCGCGCGGGATGCGCCGCCCAGGCGACGCGGGTCTCGGGGGCGCAGAGGAACCCCTCGAAATCGCAAGTCTTCGCGAGGCGGACCGCCGGGTGGTCGAAGCTTTGGGTCCGCGCCCATGTGTAATAGCTCACCATCCGGTCCCACGGGTTGCGCACCAGCGTGACGGTGAACATCGCGGCGATGTCATCCGGGGTCAGCAATCCGTCGATATCGGCGAGCGTGGAATGCTTCCACAGCCGCCCCCGCGCCTGCCCGCGCAGGCGCGCCACCCGTCCGCGCCGCCGCTGCGCCTTGGGTGTGTCGCCGATCAGGATATCGGTCGCGGTGGCGCGCGTCTCCAGCGCGCGGGCCAGCGAAGTGCCCCCGGTCTTGGGGATGTGCACGAAGATGAGGCCACGGTCGCGCGAGAGGATCATGGGCACAGTCTAGAGCCGGACCGGACCGGGGGAAACCGGTCTTGCACCCCGCGCCGCCACGCAAGGTGTCATCGGGCCACGCGCTGGGTCGACACCGGACACGAGGCACCTTGTTCCGTGTCGGGGCGGGTTTTGGCCTTGATCTGCCGTTGAAGGAGAAGCCCCTTGCGCGGAATCGAGGTGCCGCAAGGCACGCGCCACGCCCGACGCGCCCGGGCGGGCGCTATTCGGCGTTGTAAGTTATTGAGAACGTTGGGGTATGCCGCACCATAAAGTGCGTCATCTCACCGTAGGAACGCCCACCCGCGGTCGGGCGCTGCGCGGCTCCTCGACCGTTGAGCGACCGTCCGCTCAAGGCCAAATCCCGACGCCTGCCCCAGGGCACGAATGCAGGGCCGACCCGATAAGCAGCCCCGCCTCGTGCCGCCGCAGCACCCGGCGCGCGGCGGGGCCGAAACCTGCGGGCCCTGCCCCGTCGAACACCCCGGGGAACAGGCGGCGCAATTCTTCTTCGGCCTGCGCATCAAAGCCGGTCATCGTTTCCGGGCCGGGGTGATAGCTCTCGCTCCAGAGCCCGTTTCCGCGCACGATCTCGTGCCGGTCGAACAGCAGGTGGAGATAGCGCACCGCGCGCCCGTCCTCGCGCCGGGATATCCCCGCCCGGCCCGCCAGATCGCGCGCGCGCACGAGCACCTCGACCTCGGCGAAGAACAGCTCCGCCGCCGCGTCGGCGATCATCACCCGGTGGTTGGGCGACACCTCCAGCGCGCCGTGCGGCCCGAGCGCCCCCGCCGCGATGCGCACCGGCGCATCCGCGCCCGCCGCGCGCCGTGTGCTGAGGCCCAGCCAGCGCAGCGGCTGCGCCCCGTGATCGCGGGTGCGCACCAGATCGCCGGGGCGCAGCATCTCGACAGGGACCGGGCCGCGCGGCGTGTCGATCAGGGTTCCGGCGACGAAACACGGCGTGGTGGTCAGCGTGACGAAGCCGATATCGGTATTGCCCGCCGCGTCGCTCACCTCGTAGGAAAACGTGCTGTCGCCGGGATCTTCGGCGCTGGCGGCGCGCATCATGCCGGTTGGCGTGAGCGTGATCGCCTCGCCCGAGGGCAGCACCACCGTGTCGCCCACCTCCACAGGCTGGTTGTTGATCGCGGTGATGGTGAGCGTGCCGCCCGCCGCGCTGTGGTCATTGGCCAGCAGATCGGCCTCCACCTCCTCGCCGAGCCGGGCCTCGATCTCGTCATCGCCCGCCACAAGCGCGGTCTGCACCGAATCGCCCGCGATGAGCAGGTTGCTGTCATACAAGCGGTCCCCGCCATCGGCGATGCCGATGCGGATGCTGTTCGTCTCGCCGGGATTGACCGGGGCCTTGAGCGTGAGCGTGACGGTAAAGCCGTCCATCTCGGTGTTGAACGTGTCGCCGCTGGCGGGATTGTCGATGTAGAGGTTGGAATTGCTCTCGTCGTTGATGTTGTTGATGGTGATGTCGCCGCTGCCCACCGTGAGTTCGGCCTGCTCGCCATTGACCCGGATGCCCACCGCGTCGTTGAAACCCGATCCGACGTATTCGAGATATTCCTCGGAAGAGAACACGACCTGCATGGTGAGCGTGCTGCCCTCGGGGACGAAATCGGCCTCGAAGATGGCGGCATCGAAGGTGGATTGCCCGGAAATCGCGTTCAGGTCGGCATCGCCCGCGGTGCCGTTGCTCGTGGTCGTGCCGGAGGAGGTGTTGGCGTCTCCGCCGGCATTGGTGATGTCGGTGGCGCGCCCGGTCGAGAGGATCACGCCGCTGTCCGAAGGCGTGACGCCGGGGGCCGCGCTGTCGCCGTCCGAGTAAATGCCCGAGGCGTGCCCCGCGCCCTGATAGCTCGCATCCAGCACGGTGATGCCGGTGCCGAACATGGCGTTGGCCATGTCCATCGCGGAGGCGTCGGTGTCGATCGGCAAGTCTGATGCGGTGGCCATGCGTGTCTCCGTTTCGCGTCAGCCTCGCCGCCGCCGGTCAACACCGGCTTAATGGCCCGCCGGAAAATGCCTAAAACTCGCGACACCCGTGCGCGCAGCTTGCGCCCCCGCCGCCCGTCCCCATATTTGCCGGTGACGACAAGGAGACGACGATGACCGGATACCTGCGCACGGCTGTGCTGATGGCGGCGATGACCGCGCTTTTCCTCGGGATCGGCGCGCTCCTGGGGGGCACGGGCGGCGCGCTCATCGCGCTGGTGATCGCGGTGGCGATGAACGCCTGGACCTGGTGGAATTCCGACAAGATGGTGCTCAGAATGCACGGCGCGCGGCCCGCCTCCGGGCCCGAGGGGGCGGCGCTGGCGCACATGGTCCACGAGATGGCCGACCGCGCCGGGATGCCGCGGCCCGGGATCTACATCATCGAAGGCGATCAGCCCAACGCCTTTGCCACCGGGCGCAACCCGCAAAATGCTGCGGTGGCGGCCACCACCGGCCTCTTGCGCCACCTGAGCCGCGAGGAGATCGCCGCCGTGATGGCGCACGAGCTGGCCCATATTCGCAACCATGACACCACGATCATGACCATCACCGCCACCTTCGCGGGGGCGATTTCCATGCTGGCGAATTTCGCGCTGTTCTTCGGCGGCAGCCGCAACAATCCGCTGGGCCTTATCGGCACGCTGGCGCTGATGATCCTCGCGCCGCTTGGCGCGGCGCTGGTGCAGATGGCGATCAGCCGGGGCCGCGAATACGAGGCCGACCGGGTGGGCGCGGAGATCTGCGGCAACCCGCTCTGGCTCGCCTCGGCGCTGGGCAAGATATCCGGCCTCGCCGCGCGCATCGACAACGACACCGCCGAGCGCAACCCCGCCACCGCGCATATGTTCATCATCAACCCGCTTCACGCCCATGCGCGCGACAAGCTTTTCTCCACCCATCCGGCCCCCGAGAACCGCATCGCCGCCCTGCGCGAGATGGCCGGTCAGGCGCGCGGGCCGTGGGTGTGAAGGAGCTTAAGAGCCAGCCTTCAAAATTTCCGGCCAGCGGGCATCTCCCTCGGCGATGAAGCCGGGGATGTCCGCTTGCCAGCGCGCCTGGATGTCGTCATTGTAATTGAGATAGAGCTTGCCGCCCACGATGGCCCAGTTGTCGGGCTGCGTGGAATAGAGCTTACCCTTTTCCGCCACCGCCCAGGCACAGAACCCGCCGTATTGCGGGGCATAGGCCGAGGGGTCGTCGGCAAAGGCCGCGCGGTTGTCGGCGCTGGCGAAATGCCAGGTGGCACCGTTCCACTCCAGCGCATGATCGGGCGTGCCGGGCACGGCGCTGCCTTGGGTGAAATAGGCCACGGGATCGGTGCCCCGGATCGCCACGCCGTCGGGGGCATACACGGGGGCCGTGGCCAGTTCTTTGATCCCACCGAGGTAGCGCTGCCCCGCAACGGCCACCGCCGCCAGCCCCAGAACGCCCGCCGCGATGAATACCCGCCGCCGTGTCATCCCCGCCATGATCGTCTCCCTTGCCACGCTTTCGGTTGATCTGGGGTCGGACCGCCGGAAACCAAATCACGAAATTGCGGGCCGCGTGTCATCCGCCCGCGCCGCCACCATTGCAATCCTGCCATGAAACCCCCTAGAACGCACGCGTCCCAGCCTGAAGAAGGTCTCTCCGATGCCCGATGCCACGCCTTTCCTGTCCAGTCTTCACACGGTCGAAGAGGGCTGGATCGACTATAACGGTCACATGAACATGGGCTATTACACCGTGGTCATGGATCGCTGCGCCGACGAGGCCTTTGCCGAAATGGGGTTCGGCCCCGATTACGTGGCGGCGCGGGGGCTGACGACCTACACCGCCGAGTTCCACATCCGCTACCTGCGCGAGGTCAAGCTCGGCGACCGGGTGCGCAGCAGTTTCTACCTGCTCGACCATGACGAGAAGCGGTTCCACTTCTTCCAGGAGCTGTTTCACGAGGACGGCTGGTGCGCAGCCACCGGCGAGAGCCTGACGCTGCATGTCGATATGTCCGGGCCGCGCGTGGCCCCCATGCCCGAGGATATCGCCGCGCGGGTGGCTGAGATGGCCCGCGCCCACGCCACCCTGCCCCGCCCCGAGGGCGTGGGCAGCCGCATCGGCATCCGGCACAAAGGGTGAGAGGGCGGGGGCGGCTTGTGGCCTTGAGGGGACGGTCGGAGCCACGCAGCGCCCGGCGCGGAATCAAGGTGCCGCAAGGCGACGGCCGCGCTATGGCGCCGGACCGCCCCCCGGACTGGCGACTTCTACGTCGTCTAGCGCCCGTCCAGTCGCGCGGAGTGCTGCCGCGCATAAAGTGCCCTCCGTGCGACGCGTCGGAGCGCGCAGCCCGCGGCCTGTCGATGCGCAGCGGCTTTGCCTTGAATGCCAGCAACAGGCCAAAACCCGACCGCCCCCGCCTACCCCCGCCGCTCTGCCAGCGACAGCGTATGCGCGCGCAGCCATTCCATGAAGCCGCGCGGGTCGTCCTGCAGCATCTGCATCCTGTCCGCACCCACCGGCTTGCCGACAACCGGTTTCTGCGGCTTGCCGCAACTGCCCACCACCTCGTGCAAGAGCAGCCCCTGCCGCATCGTGGGCGATATGCGGTTGGCGATCTGGTACCAGCGCGAGTTGGAGCCGGGAAAGAAGATCGGCACCACCTGCGCGCCCGAACGGCGGATCATCTGCGCGGTGAACACGTTCCACTCGCGCTCCACCACCGGGCCAAAGAGCGTGTCGGATGACGCCACCACGCCCGAGGGAAACACGCTGATGACGCCCCCCTCCCGCAGATGCGCCATCGCGCTCGCGCGCATCTCGACAGATTTGCGCTGCGCCTCGGGGTCGTGCGGGAACGGCACCGGGATCATATAGGACGCCGCCACCTCGTCGATGCCGGTCAGCAGCGAGCGCGTCAGAAGCTTGTAATCCGTGCGCCGCCGTCCGATAATCTCGGCGAGGATCATCCCGTCCACCAGCCCGTGGGGATGGTTCGCGACCACCACCAACGGGCCCTCGGCGGGAATGTTGGCGATCTGCGCGTCGGGCGTCAGCAGCGGAATGCGCATGATGTCGAGCGCCGCCCGCCAGAACGCCTGCCCCGAGGGCGCGCCGCTCTTTTCGAAGGCGCGGATCATGCGGATGATGCTGATCTTGCCGGTCAGCCACTCCATCCCGCGAATGATCGTCGAGGTGGCGGAGTTGTCGAAACTGTTGGCATAGGTCAGGCTGCGGCGATCATACTTGTGAAACTCGATCCGCTCGCCCGTATCCCCGCCGGTCTCTGGCTGCGCCTTGCTGCTCACGTCGTGTGTCCCGTTCCGCCCTGCCGGTGCCATGCGCGGCCTACATGTCCTCGCCGAAGCGATCAGCGACCAGCGCGGCCAGCGCATCGCCCAGCGGCCCGGCATCCGCCCCCATGATCTCGACGTCAATAATGCTTCCTTTGGCCGCTGCCAACATCAAAAGCCCCATGATGCTGTCGCCCGACGCGCTCTCGGTGCCGTGGCTCACCTCGACCTGCGCGTCGAACCCCTCGACCACCTCGACGACCTTGGCGGCGGCGCGGGCGTGCAGCCCCTTTTCGTTGACGATCTCGAGTTGCCGCCGCATGTGCTCGGTCATTGCGGGTGTCCCTATTCCGTTGAAACATTGTGGCTGTCGATATACTTGCGCCCCGCCTCGAGTGCCGCGCGCACCGCCACCGTGACCGGGCTGTGACGGCTCTTGGCCAGCTTGATGAGCATCGGCAGGTTGGCCCCGTAGAGGATGCGGCGGTTGTCGGGGCGGCAGGCGCGCAGCGACAGGTTCGACGGCGAGCCGCCGAAGATATCCGTCACCACCACCACCCCGTCACCGCTGTCCACCGCGTCGGCGGCGGCGCAGATCTCGTCCTGCTTTTCGGCGCGGTCATACTCTCCCTCGACCGAAACGGCCACGATTCCGCCCTGCGCGCCGACCACGTGCTCGACCGCTCTCAGGTATTCGCGGGCCAGCCCGCCATGTGCCACGATCACGATCCCGATCACGGCCGTCCACTCCCCGGCTCGCGCCGCTCCAGTTCCCGATGTCTTATTGACACCGGCCAGCCCTGCTCTGCAAGCCTCGCGGCCAGGAATTCCGCCACCGCCACCGAGCGGTGCTGCCCGCCGGTGCAGCCGGTGCCGATGGCGAGATAGGCCTTGCCCTCGGCCTCGTGCGCGGGCAGCAGCAGGTCGAGCAGCGCGCCCAGCCGGTCGAGGAACGGTGCCAGCCGCGCATCCCCCCGCAGATGGGCCTGCACCTGCGGGTCGCGCCCGTCGGCCGTGCGCAGCCCCTCCTCCCAGTGCGGATTTTTGAGGAACCGGCAGTCGAACACCATGTCGAGCCCGCGCGGCAAGCCCCGCTTGTAGGAAAACGACTGCACTGAGACCGACAGCCGCTTCGCCCCCGCAGGCGCGAACCACCGCTCCAACTCGGCGCGCAGATCGTGCGGGCTCATGTCGGACGTGTCCACGACGATATCGGCGCGCGCGCGCACCGGGCCCAGCAGATCGAATTCGTGCGCGATGCCCTCCTCCGGGCTGCCGCCGGGGGCGAGCGGGTGCCGCCGGCGCGTCTCGGAAAACCGCCGCACGAGGATATCCGCGCGGCAGTCGAGGTAGAGCACCTCCATCTTGCCCGGTGCCGGGACCGTGCCGCCCTCGATCACCTCGAGCAGCGCGCGGGTCGAGAAATCGCGGTTGCGCACGTCGATGCCCAGCGCCAGCGGCGTGTCGAGTTGCGGCCCGGTGAACAGCCGCGGCAAAAGCGACAGCGGCAGGTTGTCGATCGCCTCGAAGCCGAGGTCCTCGAGCACGCGGATCGCCGTGCTGCGCCCCGCCCCCGACGGGCCGGTGACAAGGACCAGCCGGGGAGGCCTGTCGGTATCCGCGATGTGAGACGTCATGATCTGCGGCTTTCGGTGTTACTCAAGCTCTCCATACCTGAGATAGAGCAGGATCGCCGCCGGAAAATGCGCGTGCCCGCATCCGTGAACAAGCGGCAGCGCGGCTCCCTTGATCCGCGTCTCGCGCGGCGGCGGCAGGCGGTCGGTCTCGTCCCGGTCGAGGTCGATCACCAGCGCGAGCGGGTGCGGCCCGGCGGCGGGCAGGCGCAGGATGCCGAGGCCGCGCGCCTCGATCCGCCCGCGGATCGTGTCGGGCGCATCGGCCATCACCCGCGCGCCGGCGCGCCACAGCCGCGTGCGGTCGTCGGCCACCAGCCCTGCCCCCAGTGCCACGAGTTGCAGCGCCAGCCCCGATTTGCCGCGCCCCGCCGCGCCAAGGATGAGCGCGGCGCGCCCTGCCAGCGCCACGCAGCTTGCGTGGACGGTCCCGGCCGGATCGCACCCCGCCGCACCCGCCATCCCGGCTCAGACCGGCAGGCCGACGACGAAACGCGCGCCCAGCGGCTCGGATGTCGCATCGGCATGGGTCGGGCGGATGTTCTCGGCCCAGATCACGCCGTCATGCGCCTCCACGATCTGCTTGGAAATCGCCAGCCCCAGCCCCGAATTGTTGCCGAACTCGCCCTCGGGCCGTTCCGAATAGAACCGCTGAAAGACCTTTTCGAGCGCCTCCGCGGGGATGCCGGGCCCGGTATCCTCGACCACCACCAGCACGCGGTTGGCGCGGCGCCGCGCCCAGATGCGGATCGCGTCGCCCTCCTCGCAAAAGCTGATGGCGTTGGTGATGAGGTTGACAAACACCTGCGCCAGCCGCGCCTCCAGCCCGGTGACGACCACCGGCCTGGCGGGAAAATCGGTGATGAACTCGACCCCCTTCTTGCCCGCCTCCTCGCTGAGATACTGCGCAAGGTTCTGCAACAGCGCGACCAGGTCAAATCCTTCCTGCGTCTCCTTGACCAGTTCCGAATCGAGGCGCGAAGCGTTGGAGATGTCGCTCACCAGCCGGTCGAGGCGGCGCACGTCATGCTCGATCACCTCGAGCAGGCGCTCGCGCTGATCCTCGCGCTTGGCGATGCGCATGGTGCCCACCGCCGAGCGCAGGCTCGCCAGCGGGTTCTTGATCTCGTGGGCCACGTCGGCGGCGAATTGCTCGTTGCTCTCGATCCGGCTGTAAAGCGCGCCGACCATGCCCCGGAGCGCGCCCGACAGCCGCCCGATCTCGTCGGGGCGCGCGGTGAGGTCGGGGATGCGGATGCGCCCGCCGCCGCTGCGCCCGCGGTTGCGCTCGCGCCCGATCTCGGCGGCGGCGGCCAGGTCGGCGAGCGGGTTGGAGATGGTCGAGGCCAGCACCAGGCTCAGCCCGATGGAGATGAGCGTGGCGATCAGGAACATCTGCAGCACCCGCTCGCGCTCTGCCGCCGAGATACGGTCCACGTCGCCGGAGGTGTCGACCAGCACCACCGCGCCCAGCGGCGTGGCCCCCCGCATCACCGGTGCGGCGGCGCGCAGCACCGTATCGCCGCCGGTGTCGGACGCGCGCACCTGCGCGCCCTCAGACACTGCGGCATCCACCAGGTCGCGAATCTGCGCCATGCTGTCCTGCGCTGCGTCGCCCGTGCCCTGCGCCGCGAACGGCACCGAGATGACCGCCCATATCCGGCCCAGGAAATCGGTGAGCGGCGTCGGTCGCTGCTCGACGCCCGGGACGTCACGCGCGGCTCCGCCCGCCTTCTGCCCGAGCAAAAGCCCGGTCCGGTCAAAGAGATACGCCTCGGTGCCCTGCCGCGGCGCCAGCCGCTCCAGCGTGTCCTCGATATCTATGCCGTCGCCGGTGGCGAGGTTGACCGGCGCGGTCGTCGGCAGCCGTGCGGCCACCACGTCGGCGGTAAGCGACGCGCGCTCGCGCAGGCTCTCGACATGCTGGCGCTCCAGCATGTCCTCCGTGCCGTTGAGATAGAGAATGCCGATCACCAGCACGTTGAGCGCAATGAGGTTGAACGTCACGATCTTGCGCGTCAGCGTCGAGCGGCGCAGCGACAGCCAGCCGCGCCGCGCCCGCCGCTCGGTCAGCTCCGCCTCCTCGATGCGGTCGGGGGCGACGAAATCATCCCCGAGGACAAGATCGCCATCCCTGCGCGGTCGCGTGTCGCCCACGTCTATCCCCTCGGCCAGGGCCATTTAGTCCTCGTTGTAACGATACCCGATCCCGTAGAGCGTTTCGATGGCCGAGAATTCGGAATCGACCATCCGCAGTTTCTTGCGCAGGCGCTTGATATGGCTGTCGATGGTGCGATCATCCACGTAAACCTGATCGTCATAGGCCACATCCATCAACTGATCGCGGCTCTTGACGAAGCCGGGACGCTGCGCGAGCGCCTGCAACAGCAGGAACTCGGTCACCGTGAGCGATACGTCCTGCCCCTTCCACGTCACCGCGTGGCGCAGCGGGTCCATGCGCAGCTCGCCGCGCTCGATCACCTTGCCATCCTCGCCCTCGACCAGCGCGCCGCCTTCCGCCACCTCCTGCCGCCGCAGGAGCGCGCGGATACGCTCGACCAGAAGACGCTGGGAAAACGGCTTTTTCACGTAATCATCCGCGCCCATGCGCAGGCCCAGCACCTCGTCGATCTCGTCATCCTTGGAGGTCAGGAAGATGACCGGCATCCGCGATTTCTGGCGCAGGCGCTGCAACAGGTCCATCCCGTCCATGCGCGGCATCTTGATGTCGAGCACGGCCATGTCGGGCAGTTTCTTGCTGAAGGCGTCAAAGGCCTGCTGGCCATCGTTGTAGGTTTCGACCTCGAAGCCCTCGGCCTCGAGCGTCATGGTCACCGATGTCAGGATATTCCTGTCATCGTCCACAAGGGCGATTTTCGACATTGCTCTTATTCCTCATACTGCTCTGAGTTTTTGATTTTTTTCTCATTATGCGCCTTTTGCCGCCTCGGGATCAATCCAAATCTGCGAATCACCCGCTCCACCGGCCTCCATTGAGCCGGAATTTCGTTGACAATGGCTAAATGGACTCACTTTTGCCGCCCGCGCCGCGTGGCGTTTCCGCTAACACACTGCCACCATCGCGCTGATTGCGCTAACTTGGCGGTGGTTGCGCTAACTGCGCCAAACCCGTCTGTCATTTCATGAACCCGTCATGCTAAGACGCGCGCAACCGGGCAAGGGCCGCCCCCGAGAGCCGGGCGGCGCATCGGCGGTTTTGTTGAACAGGAGCAACGCGACATGACAATCGGACGGGTGAACCCGGCTTTCCGGCTGGAGGATCAGGGCATCACGGGGCTGGGCACGGTCCATTACAACCTCATCGAGCCCGCGCTGATCGAGGCGGCGCTGAAAAACGGCGAGGCCACGCTCGGGATCGGCGGCGCGGTCCTCGTCAGCACCGGCAAGTTCACCGGCCGCTCGCCCAAGGACAAGTTCATCACCCGCTCCGCCACCACCGAAGACACCATCTGGTGGGACAACAACGGCGCGCTCGCCCCCGAGAGCTTCGCCGCGCTCTACGACGACATGCTCGCCTACCTTCAGGGCCGCGACGTCTATGTCGAGGATCTCGTCGGCGGGGCCGATCCGGCGCTCGCCATCAACGTGCGCATGATCACCGAGCTGGCCTGGCACAGCCTGTTCAACCGCACCATGCTGCGCCGCCCCGAGCGCGACGCGCTCGATCATTTCACCGCCGATTTCACGCTCATCAACTGCCCCGGCTTCCGCGCCGACCCGGCGCGCCACGGCTGCCGCAGCGAGACCGTGATCGCGATGGATTTCGACCGCAAGACGATCCTCGTGGGCGGCACCGAATACGCCGGCGAGAACAAGAAATCCATCTTCACCCTGCTCAACTACATGCTGCCCGACGCCGGCGTGATGCCGATGCACTGCTCGGCCAACCACGCGCCCGACAACCCCGTCGATGCCGCCGTGTTCTTCGGCCTGTCGGGCACCGGCAAGACCACGCTCTCGGCCGATCCCGCGCGCACGCTCATCGGCGATGACGAGCACGGCTGGTCCGAGCGCGGCACCTTCAATTTCGAGGGCGGCTGCTATGCCAAGACCATCAACCTCGACCCCGAGGCCGAGCCCGAGATCTACGCCACCACCTCGAAATTCGGCACCGTGGTGGAGAACATGGTGTTCGACCCCGAGACGCTGGAGCTCGATTTCGAGGATGACAGCCTCACCGCCAACATGCGCTGCGCCTACCCGCTGCACTATATCTCCAACGCGTCGGAGACGGCGCTCGGCGGGCACCCCAAGAACGTCATCATGCTCACCTGCGACGCGTTCGGCGTGCTGCCGCCCATCGCGCGGCTGACGCCCGCGCAGGCGATGTATCACTTCCTGTCGGGCTTCACCGCCAAGGTCGCGGGCACCGAGCGCGGCGTGACCGAGCCGCAGCCGACCTTCTCCACCTGCTTCGGCGCGCCCTTCATGCCGCGCCGCCCCGAGGTCTACGGCAACCTGCTGCGCGAAAAGATCGCCAAGCACGGGGCGACCTGCTGGCTGGTCAATACCGGCTGGACCGGCGGCGCCTACGGCACCGGCTCGCGGATGCCGATCAAGGCCACCCGCGCGCTGCTGACAGCGGCGCTCGACGGCTCGCTCGGCGATGTCGAATTCCGCAAGGACGAGAATTTCGGCTTCGAGGTGCCGGTCGAGGTGCCCGGCGTCGCCGAAGTCCTGCTCGACCCCCGCCGCACCTGGGACGACGCCGACGCCTATGACGCGCAGGCCGCCAAGCTGGTGGCAATGTTCGCCGACAATTTCGAGCAATACCTCCCCTTCATCGACGACGACGTGAAGGCGGCGGCGATCGGGTGAGGGTGGGGGGCGGGGCCGCGCGAGCGCCCGTCCGCCGGGTGGGCGCTGCAACGGGTGTGGGGCGCGCTTTATGGTGCCAAACACATCCAACGATTACGCAGGGTTCGCGCCGTTGGAAGCGCCCGCCCGTCACGCCAGAGGCGTGCCGACCTTGTCGGCGCACCTCCGGTGCGACGGGGCGGACGGGCGCTCGCGCGGCGGCGTGCAAGCACGCCTCCATCCCGCGCGGGGCGGGCGTTTCGTGTAGGGGTCGGGCACCAATTACCACCATGGCGGGGCCAGTCGGATTGGTGGGCAGGACTGCCCACCCTACGCTTGCTACTTCCGAAAAGGACAGGCAGCCTCATTCTCTTGCAACAAGTTGGTTTGTGATTTGCTTTAACTCTCCGCAATAATCAAACACTGCGCGAAGCTCATCATTGCTCTTATCTACAGACCTTAATATGATCGCAAGACGGTTTAACCCGCCTTATTCATCCAAATCGTTAGAAATGGCTGGCACGCTCTGCGCAGTTGTTTAGAATCAGGTTGTTACGCAAGATCCGATGACAACCTGCGGAGCGCGCCATGGGTGAAACGCTACAGCCAGTCACAACCAGCTTCAACCGTTCGCTTCGCATAGAGCACCGCCCCGAGCGTTTGACCGGGGATCCTGGTGCGGTCGTTCTTCGCGAGGTCCTTGAACGCAGCGGGATCATGGAGTGGATGATGCCGCAGCTGCGCGATCCGCGCCGCCAGGAAGATGTCGTGCATGATCTGGCGTCGCTGATCCGGACGAGTGTTCTGCTGGCTGCCCAAGGGTGGCGCGACCATGACGACGCAGATGCCCTTCGGGATGATCCGGCCTTTCGATTGGCGATCAGCTCGTCGGCGGGACAAACGCCGCTGTTGAAGGAACGCGGCCTGCCATCGCAGCCGACCCTGTCACGCTTCACGTCGATCATGTCCGCGCCTGCGAACCTCAAGGCGCTGCGCGAGGCGGTTCTGGAGCTTGGCGCGCGTGGCGCGCGGGCTGAGCGGGAAGGCCGACGTCTGGAACGTTTGACGCTGGACGTCGACAGCATGCCCATCGACGTCCATGGCCACCAGCCCAAGGCGGAATGGAATGGCCATTACCATGGCCGTATCTATCATCCGCTGATCACCTCCGTGGCCGAGACCGGCGACATGCTGGACGCGCGCCTGCGTCCCGGCAATGTCGGCACGGCGGACGGAGCGCTCGACGTCATCCTCGACGTCGTCGACCGGGCGCAGACCAGCCTTTGCGACGTCGCGATGGTGCGCATTGATGCAGGCTTTCCCTCGGCGAAGCTGCTCGCCGGGCTGGAGGCGCGCGGCATCGACTATGTCGCGCGGCTGAAAGCCAACCCCGCTCTGGACAGGCTGGCTGCGCCCCACATGAAACGTCCGCCCGGACGGCGGCCTGCCGAGCCGCGGATGTGGTTGCACACGCTGACCTATCGGGCCGACAGTTGGACCAAGGCGCGTCGGGTTGTGTTGGTCGTCAAGGAGCGCCCGGGTGACCTCCTGCTGGATCGCTTCTTCCTGGTCACCTCGCTGGACATCGAACAGATGAGCCGGTGGGAGGTTCTGGATCATTACAGGGAGCGTGGCACGGCCGAAGGACATATGGGCGAGCTCAAGGATGTGCTGGACCCTGCGTTGTCGTCGACAAACAGGCCGAAGTCGCACTGGCACCGTCGGGCTCCGCGGACGTCCACACCCGCCGTCGACGCTTTTGCGTGCAACGAGGTGCGCTTGCTGATCTCGCTGCTCGCCTATGAGGTCATGCATATCGCCCGTCGTGCCATGGGTCACGCGACCGGAACCGGCTGGAGCCTGCGCCGCCTGCGCGAACGCGTGCTGCGCGCCGGCGCAAGGCTGATCACATCCGGACGGCGCATGATCCTCGCCCTCTCCAGCGCCGCGGCCCCCTTCTGGGCGCTGCTATGGGCACGCATCAACACGCTGCACTGGGCCGGCCCCTGACCGAACGACGATTGGAGACCTGCGCCCAAAACATCGCGCCATGGCGCGCCAGAAGGCGTGGACGAAAACAAAGACCGACACCCGCAAAGGAGTCTCGAGCGCCACATAGTTCGCCCCAGACACGAAACGCAGCCCGCAGGTGCCCAACACTACTCCAAGCACGCCCAACGGGGCCGCCCAAACCGCCCATAAGCCGCCGGTCACGCCGCTTCAGCACACCCTCGTGAATAAGGCGGGTTTAGAAACGACGATAATGATTTTACCGTCATTCCCGCCTTCTCAAGATTTTTGTCAAACAATTCTAACTCACAGAAGTCCCAGAGGACTAAATTCCGACGCGAACTTTTAATATTGCAAAGCCGGATTAACTCGTCCAAGCCATACTTAAACTCAACACCGAGCATAAAACCATATCCCCCAAGAATAGCGGCGCATGAATGGGCAGCGCATTCTAGCGCCGATGGGACAGCATGCTGGGGGCTATTCCCTGCAATCCTGCTGGTGATTTCGTCGAGATGTTCTTGCGCCTTTTCCATATTGTATGAAACCACAGAAAACCTGATCTTCAGGAATTCACTATGCCATAAATGCGGTTTCGATCATCACTTCCGTCACAAGTCGAAGAATAACGTTAAACTCAATCTCGTAGATGTTCAATCCGTTTGCGATCCGGATAATTTCGCGCGCCATCCGGTCAATGACTGAGCCAGAGAACGCACCTTTACCTACGTCGCAATTACGTCAGTTCCGCGCCGCAACCCTAGCGCTTTCAAGAATATGAGGAATAAACGTTCCCTTCACAAATTCATGATCCCCAAGTTCATCAACAAAATCGATAAGTGCTTGATTTCATTTAGGCTGAATGGCCAAAAATGTTACAACACGGGCGCCGTCAGGCGGGTTTTGGCAGGTTGAGAGTATCGAAGAGGTTCAGTTGCTCCGGTGTGGTTTTGCTGATGCCATGGAAGCTGCGGCTTCCGGCATATGCCGTGTGTTTGTGAATGCGTGACAGGATGTCGAGCGCGACCTGAGGGCTTGCATGATGGCCTTTGGCTTTCAGGCGCATGCGCATGACCCGGTGGAGGGTGAGCGCCAGAAAGCAGATCAAGGCATGGGCGCGGATGCGGTCGGGCAGTCTGTGATGAACCGGTGCGATCTCGATGTCGGATTTCAGCACCCGAAAGCCGCGCTCGATATCGGCCAGGGCCTTGTAGCGCGCGACCGCGTCAGCCGGTGTGATCTCGGGGACATTGGTCAGCAGGACGAGTTTGCCATCAAACAGGGCCGCACGTGCGATGGCGTCTTCATCGACGTCCCAGCTGAAGCGATCCGCCGTCAGATCCGCCTTGATGAAGCGGGTGAGTTCAGCATCGGCAATGGCACGGACAAACCGGCTATAGGCCCCCCGGTCTGATGCGCGCCGCCCTTTTTCGCTCTTGCCTTCGTCTTGCCGGTCAAGCTTGGCCACCATGGCGTTGCCCATGGCGTCCAACTCCTCAATCCGCGCGCGGCGCGTCTCACCTTGTTCTCGCGCGCGTGCAGCATCATGCGCGACAATCAGGCGGTGCCCCTCAAAGCTGGCTTCTCGCAGTCCGTCACCTGCGCTGAAGTCAAAGCCCTGAAAGGTTTCTACCAAATCGCCATAGCGGCGCGCAGGCACGGCCAGGATGAACTCAAGCTTGCGCGCGTCCTGATCGGCCATCTCTGTCAGATGATGGATGTTGTCGAGACTGAGCAGGCCTCGATCAGCCACCAGAATGATGCGCTGGATGGGAAAGCGTTGCATGACCGTTTGCAGCATACCCTGCAGGGTCTTGGTTTCGGAGACATTGCCAGGGTGCACCGTGTGCATGAGCGGCAGTCCATCGGCGGTCTGCACCACACCCAGCACGAATTGACGCGCGATGCCGCCCGTTTCCTTGTTCATGCCAAAGGCGCGGATGTCATCTTCCAGCCGGGTTTCGCCATGGATGCGCACCGTGGTCAGGTCGTAGAAGACCATTGTGAGGTCATGATCGACAAGGGGTCGGATCTGACGCGCCAGAGCATCCTCGACCCCTTCAGCGTTGTCCATCAACGCATCCATGGCGCGCAGCAAATGCTGATGGGTGACGGTCTCGGGTATCGCTGGCATCGCCACTGTTTCCAGCCAGCGAAGGCAGCCCAGCTTGCTTGTGGCATCGCAAAGCCTGTTGAACACCATGGCGCGGACGAGTGCCTCGACATCGATGCTGCGCTTGCCCGAGCGAAGCACCCGGTTGAGCGCGCGGTCAAACCCGAGATCCTTCCACAGCTCGTGCAGAGCGAAGACCGTGCCAAAGGTGCGGGCGGGCTCATGTGAAATCTCATGCGCCGTGTTCTCAAGGCGTCCGACGGCTCTGTTCAACCCATTGATCAGCGGATCGAGCTTCTCGGGCGACAGCCTGTCCAGGCGGCCAAGATTAGCGACCACCTTGATCCTGACCTTTCCTTCCGCGTCGCGATGCCCCTCCACCAACTGGAGATAGCTGCGCCCGCCTGACTTTGAGATGCGCGTATACATTGGACTAACAATAAATCCGATTACGCCATCCATGCAAATAAAATAATGCTAATACGTGTTACAACAAGGATCTGCCGGAACGAGGCATTTGGGTGCAATAACTCATTGAAAAACATAGGTGTGAAAAGTCTCAGGTGGTGATTTTATGCGATTTGTTGTCGAACTTGGGATGATCAAGTTTCTACAAAACCCGGCGTCTAAGACGTGAATAAATTCATTTGCACTACCATATCTACGAACGTAGGCGGAAGACCATGTGCTACTTCATCTTGCGACGCAAACGGCTCCATAAACTGCAAGCCAGTAATTACTTCCAATACAGATTTCTTGATCGCGTTCCCGTCAAAAATATCAACTTCAGATTGTTCCCTCTAAAGCTTTGCAGCAAGGGTATCGTATACGAGAAGGCACTGTTATTGCGACTGAAACTGGAATACCGATTGTCACCACGTGAGCAACCCAAAATGCCCCATTGTCACGTCGAAAAAACCATGTCCCACCTAAAGTGCTGTCGCGGTTTCGAATAACATCAGCCATCAACAAATTTTCTGTTAAACGTGAGATTTCGTACTCAAATACTGGCTATTTCGCGATTTGTGTGGGTGGGCAAGTTTCGGGTCAGTTCACGACGACACCAGATGTTGTGGTGTAGGGTGATGCGGGCAGGTGGTTGAGGCGGCCCGCGACGAGGTATGCCATGTTGATGAAGTTCCGGTTTGTGCGATAGCCGCGAGCGCGGGCCTTCGCCGCCTGGATCAGACCGTTGATAGCTTCGACGCCTCCGTTCGAGAGCCAGCTGTCGAACCCGTTCAGGATCCCTTCCCAGTGCGCCTTGAGCGTTCTGGCGAGCTTGCGGAACGGTGCCAGGCGGGAGCGCTTCGCCCATGACAGCCACGCGGTCAGCAGCTCCGTCGCTTCGGCCTTGCCGGTGGCTTGGGCGAAGATGTCCCGCAGCTCCTCCTTCATCCGGAATGCCCGCGCGGTCTTGAGCTTGCGGCGCGACAGGTCGTGGTGCTGCGCGACCTGCGTCGTCGTCCAGCGATGCCTGTCCTTGAGCCACATCCAGCGCGATCGCTTGAGGGCGGGCTCCATGCGCGCTTCGGCACGTCGGACCTCTTCCAGCGCCTCATTGGCGAGCTTCACGACATGGAAGCGGTCGAACGTGATCTCGGCCTCGGGCAGATGCTTGTCCACCCCGGCGATGTAAGACCGGCTCATGTCGATGCAGGCGGCGGTGATCCTGGCTGCGTCGCCGCCATGCGCCTCGAGGTCCTCGACGAACATGGCCACAGTGCCGTGGTCGCGCCCTTCGCAGGCATAGAGCAGGCGCCGCGCCTCAAGATCATGGACAAGGGTGATATAATCGTGTCCGCGTCGCGCCGCGGTCTCGTCGATCCCGACCGCCGTGACGGCGCTGAAATCCTCCCGGGCCCGCGCCCCCTCGACGTAATGCGTCACGACGCGCCAGATGCGGTCGTCGCCCACGTCCAGCAGGTCGGCCACGGCCTTCACCGGCATCTCGCGCACCAGCGCAATGATGAAGGCATCGAACAGCTGCGTGAAGCCCGATCCGCTACGCGCCCAGGGCACCGTGACCTGCCGGGTCTTGCCGCACTGGCTGCAAGCGACCCGTGGGATGGCAGCGTGGATGAAGGCCTTGTGCTCGAAGAAGCGCAGGTGTTCCCAGCTGCGCCGCCGCGTGTCAAAGACCGGCTGGTCCGCCGCGCCGCAGCAGGGGCACTCGAAGCGACTGCCGGGCTTGAACGCCACATCGAAATCGATCTGCTTCAAGGCCCTGTCAAAGCGCACATTCTCGACATGCCAGGGCGCCTCCAGCCCCAGTGCCATCGTGAAAAGGCTTGTCTCCGGTCCCATTGCGTCCCCCATCGTTCAGACTGGCGACAGGCTAACCAAGACCCGTGCACGGGCCAAGATGGCCCGGCGCGTCCGCCGCTCCGATGACTGAGGTCTCCGCGCCGGACGCGCCTGCCGGAGGAACAACATATAGGGTTACCCCAAGCCCCGCTGAGCCCGACAACCCACACAGATCGAGAAGGGACCGCTTTTAATCTGAGATAGTTGCGAAAGCAGAAAGAAATTAACGCCAAGGGGAAATGATAAAACAAACCGACCCAATTATTGCCAGCGCTTCCATGCTTCGATCCTTTTCTTACTCAAATTTCTCAGAAGCAAGCACACTTAAGGCGGGAAACGCAAGAACTTTCTAACTATACTCAGAGTTATTGAGGACCCGAAGTTCAACGGGGTTGACGTCCAATCTTTTATCGATTTAGGTAAGGTCATGATCCGTCCCGGTTTTCTTTCTTGTGCAGACCGCCTCGAGCTTGAGGCTCGCGTTCGTAGTCAGCGCGAAGACCACGGCGTTGCGCGTCGGGCCAATGCGATCCTGCTGCTCGATGACGGCGAAAGCTGCGCGCAGATCGCGAAGTTTCTCTACCTGGACGACGATACGATCCGGGGTTGGTACAAGACCTACCAGCGCGGATGGCTGGGACGCGCTTTCGCACCTGACGGCTGGCAAGGGCGGTCAGTCCCGCATGAACGCCGGCTCAGGAAGCCGCAGCTATGCGCGTGGCTGGAGACGCGTTCTGTCGATCGACAGTGGAGATTAGGGCGCATATCGCGGCGCAGTTTGGCGTCGATTACTCCCATTCCGGTTGCATCAAGCTTCTGGCCCGACTGGGGTTTGAGTATCGAAAGCCGAAAGGGCTTCCACGCGTTGCATCTGCCGAAAAGCAGGCCGAATTCATCGCTATGTACGAGCGATTGCTGAACGAGTTGGGCGCAGATGAAGCCGTGTATTTCGCCGACGCGGTGCATCCCGAATACCAGACAAAACCAAGCTATGGCTGGGTAAAGGCAGGCTCAAACCCCGCCGTGACAACCACCGCAGGGCGCGGGCGCGTGAACATCCATGGCGCGCTCAACCTTGAAACCTTCGATGCGCCCTTTGTTGAGCCGACCACCGTGGACGGGGTCAGCGCCGCGCAGCTTCTCGCCAAGATCGAGGCGCGCAATCCCGACAAACGCCTCATCCATGTGATTTGGGACAACGCCGCTTACCACAAAGGGCCAGACGTTCAGGGCGTTCCTTGCACGGCCCGACTGCCGCATCCACCTGATCCAACTGCCGCCCTATTGCCCGCACCTGAACCCGATCGAGCGATTGTGGGCCGTCATGCACCAATGCGTGACCCACAATCGCCACTACCCCACCCGGAAAGCAGTCCGCCGAGCGCCATCCGCGCGTTCTTCCGCGAAACCCTGCCCAAGAGAATGGAATACCTTCCGCACCGAAGTGCTCGAGATACAGCTTCCGCGTCGTAACCCACCAGACCGCCGGCTTTTGGACGGTTCGGGCGTACTAGAAGGCGAAACCGTGAAAAGCACGACCAAAACCAAGATGTCGATCAAGCATCTGACTTCACCTCATCTATTCGTCGCTCCCTCGAGCGATTTGCACCGGTAGCGCAGGTCGAAAAGCAGACTACGAGCGTTCCAATAGTCGGGCGAGGGCAACCGAGCCTACAGCGGAGGCTGATGTCGCCTCGGCCGACGAAAGGCATTAACTGCTTCGACGAGCCGGTCGACCAGACCGCCACCCACCCTTCGCACCCGCAGCATCCTAACCAAGACTAAACGCCACGTCCGCCCCCCTCCCCCTCATCCGACCGTTTCACTCAAACATAGCCGCCCCATGCCCCGGACCGGGCGTCCTTCGGGCGTCTCATTTCAGCCGGACGGCCCGCGACAGGGTGTCGCGGCGGGGCCGTGCGGGCTGCCCCCGGTCGCACCGACAAAATACCGACAGAATACCGACGCGATACAGCCCCCCGTTTCGGGGCCTCACAGCAGCATCACCCCCCGCCGGATCAGGTTCAGCCCCGCCAGCAGCAGCACCCAGAGCGTCACCTTGCGGAAGGTGTCCTGGTCAAACCGGTCCTGCAACCAGAACCCCAGCCCGATGCCCACAAGCGCCGGTGGCACCAGCGCCAGCGACAGCGGCACCGTCTCCGCCCGCAGCACGCCAGAGCCGACATGCGAGGCCAGAAGCAGCACCGCGCCGAGGCCGTAAATCACCCCCTGCACGCGCATCTGCTCGGCCTTTTGCGTGCCGCGCGCGGTCAGCATCGCCACGGTGGGCGGCCCCCAAATGCCTGATAATCCACCGAAAAGCCCGGCGAGCGCGCCCATCCCCGCCTCGCCCCGCGCGCCGCCATCCGGTGACAGGCGCAGCCCCCGGCCCACCAGCGTCGAGAGCGCGTAGAGGGTGATCAGCGGCCCGATGAACAGGAACATCGCGGCGGGCGGCAGCACCGGCACCGCCTGCGCCGCCACCACCATCACCGCGCCCCCCGCCAGCAAAAACACCCGGAACCGCCGGATCGAGGCCAGCGCCGCGCCCACGCCCTGCCGCAACGCCTGCCACAGGTTCGTGGCCAGCGTCGGCAGGATCAACCCCGCCAACGCCAGGTCCGGCGCCATCATCGTGCCCAACCCCGCGATCAGAACCGTGGGCATGGCGAATCCCACCACCCCCTTGACCAGCCCCGCGCAAACCGCCACGCCAAAGGCGATTGCCCAGCCCCAAACCGGCGCTATGTCAAAAAACGTCTCCATACCAGAGTGTTAGCACAGGATCAGCGCCACGGCACAGGAAAACCGCACGCAATTTTAGAACAAAAACCTGCGACAATTGGCATAATAGTTGCGCTGCAACTGCATCATGGATAAAAGGCGCAGCAACTCGGAAAGGACATGACACATGGCACATGACGGACAGGATATCGCAATGTCGGACCCCATCCTCCTGAGCGACCTCACGGAGCTCACCGGCGCGGCGGTCGCACCCGCCGAAACCCTGCTGGCGCAGGCGCGCGAGGCCGTGCGCGGCATGGTCACCGTGGATGGCCGAGTCTCCGGCAGCGCGATGGACGCAGCCCAGGGCGCGACCCACGGGCTTGCCTGGCTCGCCACCTATGTCGAATCGCTGCGCCAGATGCAGGGATGGGCCAAGAGACTGGAAAAAAACGGAGAATTCGGCGAGGTCGAACAGCTCATCCTCCAGATCGCCTTCGGCGAATACCTCGCGCAGATCGCCGGCGGCATCGCCATGAACCAGGGCGAGATCGCCCGTCTCTCTGATATGGGCGTCGACGAGGCCGCCCTCGCGGCCTTCCGCACGCCCGAGGTGCAGACCCTGATCGCGCGCGGCAACACGCAAGGCACGCGCCTTCGCCTCGTCGCGCTGATGCAGGAGCGCGCCGCCGAGATCACCGTGGGGCGCACCGGGCTCGATGACGAGCTCGAAATGATCCGCGAACAGTTCCGCCGTTTCTCGCTGGATCGCGTCGAGCCGCACGCCCACGAATGGCACCTCAAGGACGAGCTCATCCCGATGGAAATCATCGAGGAGCTCGCCGAGATGGGCGTGTTCGGCCTGACCATCCCCGAGGAATATGGCGGGCTTGGCCTCTCCAAGGCGTCGATGGTGGTGGTCTCCGAGGAGCTTTCGCGCGGCTATATCGGCGTCGGCTCCCTCGGCACCCGCTCCGAGATCGCCGCCGAGCTGATCCTCTGCGGCGGCACCGACGACCAGAAGGAGAAATGGCTGCCCAAGCTCGCCAGCGGCGAGACCCTGCCGACCGCGGTGTTCACCGAGCCCAATACCGGCTCGGACCTCGGCAGCCTGCGCACCCGCGCGGTCAAGGACGACAACGGCGACTGGACCGTGACCGGCAACAAGACCTGGATCACCCACGCCGCGCGCACCCACCTGATGACGCTTCTGGCGCGCACCGTGCCCGACACGACCGACCATCGCGGCCTGTCGATGTTCCTCGCCGAAAAAGAACCGGGCACGGATGAGGCCCCCTTCCCCACCGACGGCATGACCGGGGGCGAGATCGAGGTGCTGGGCTATCGCGGCATGAAGGAATACGAGATCGCCTTCGACGGCTTCCACGTCAAGGGCGAGAACCTGCTCGGCGGCGAGGAGGGCAAGGGCTTCAAGCAGCTGATGGAGACCTTCGAGGCGGCGCGCATCCAGACCGCCGCACGCGCCATCGGCGTGGCGCAATCGGCGCTCGACGTGTCGATGAAATATGCGGTTGACCGCAAGCAGTTCGGCAAGCCGCTCATCGCCTTTCCGCGCGTGGCAAGCAAGCTCGCCATGATGGCGGTCGAGATCATGGTCGCGCGCCAGCTCACCTATTTCTCGGCCTGGGAAAAGGACAACGGTCACCGCTGCGATCTCGAGGCCGGGATGGCCAAGCTGCTCGGGGCCCGCGTGGCGTGGTCGGCAGCCGATAACGGCTTGCAAATCCACGGCGGCAACGGCTTTGCACTGGAATACCCCATCAGCCGCATCCTGTGCGATGCGCGCATCCTCAACATCTTCGAGGGTGCCGCCGAGATCCAGGCGCAGGTGGTGGCACGCCGTCTGCTCGGCTGAACTCCCTCTGACCGGTATCCGCCCGGCCCCATGCCACCGCCGGGCGGATATGTCGGTGTTGCAATGTCGCCTTGAACGATACGGGACAGCACCGCACGGGGGCGGCGTTGAAACACGCCGAATGAACGACGACCTTTGTCGCAGGGACACCTGACCCCGGCAAAGGAGCGCAATGGCACCGTTCTGGAAACTCTCCGTCGCAGGCTTCGCCGCGACCGCCATTACCTATGGCCCGGCGCGGATGGGGTTTGGCTTGTTCCTCTCCGAGGTCCGGGCGGATTTCGCGCTCTCCACCGGGATGGCCGGGCTGATTTCCAGCCTCGGGTTTCTCGGGATGCTGCTGGGCCTGATCGCGGCCTACGCGATCCTCGCGCGTGTCGGGCCGCGCGCTTCTGTCTTGCTGGGCCTCGGCCTTGCCACCATTGGGACCGGCCTCGTGGCCGGGGCCTCGGGCCTGCCCGTCCTCACCCTCGGCATCGTGCTCGCGATGACGAGCGCCGGGTTCGCGTGGTCGCCCTTCAACAACATAGTGCACCGCCGGTTGCCGGATGAGGCGCGGCCCTCGGCCCTCGCGGTCATCAGCACGGGCACCGGGCTCGGCATCGCCGCTGCGGGGGCCACGGCGATCACTGTCAGCCTGACCGACCTGCCGTGGCAGGCGGCGTGGGCGGCGTTTGCCATTGCCGGGGCCATCGCGGGCCTTGGCAATGTCGCGGCCCTGCGCGAACCCTCCGGCCCGCTCGGGGCAAGCTGGCCGCGCCAGCCCTGGGCCACGCTGCTGCACAGATCGGCCATGCCGCTCTATGCCATCGCGCTGTCGTTCGGCACGACCACCGCGATCTATTTCTCCTTCGCGGCGGACCGGATCGAGCAATCCGGCGGGCTGCCCCATGTGCCATCCGGCACCTCCCCCGCGATCCTGTTCCTGTGCTTCGGGATCGTCGGGCTGACCGGGCTGGCCACCGGGCGCATCAAGGGCAGGATCGGCCTTTCGGCCCTGCTGCGGGTGTTGCTCCTCGGGTCGGCGCTGTCGCTCGGCCTCATGGCGCTGGCTCCGGCATCATGGACCGGGGTTATCCTCTCGGCGGGCCTGCAAGGGGCGTTCGTGATGATGATGAGCGCGATCCTCGCCTTCTGGTCGGAGCGGCTGTTTCCGCAGATGCCCGCGCGCAGCTTTACCGCAGCGCTGATCGCCGTCGCGGCGGGAAGCGTGATCGGCCCGGTGACGGCGGGGATCATGGCCGACGCGGTCGGTGCCGAGGCAATGTTCCTGACCGCCGCCGCGCTGTCGGCCACGACGATGCCGGTGATCCTGCCCCGCTTCGTGCAGGAGCGTCCCGGCCCGGCGGTGTGACGGTCATCTCAGCACACCCTTGCCTTTCACCGCGCCACGGGCCACCAAGAGGCATGGACGGCCATCGCTTTACCCTTGCAGGGGCCACGCTCCTCGCCCTGTCCTCGGGCGCGCTCTACTGGGAGGCGCGCAATCTTATCTGCGTCTCGGACCTGCACCTCGGCAAGGCGCTGCGCCGCGCGCGGGCGGGCGAGCCGCCGCTGCCCCCCTACGAGACGCGTGACACGCTCACCCGGCTGGAATCGGACCTGCGCCGCACCGGGGCCACCACGGTGATCTGCCTTGGCGACAGCTTCGACGACACGCTGGCCGCGCTTGCCCTGCCCGCGGCGGAAAAGCTCTGGATCACGCGGTTGCAGGCGGGCCGTCGCTGGGTCTGGATCGAGGGCAACCACGATCCCGGCCCGGTCGACCTCGGCGGCGCGCACCTGGCCGAATTGCCGAGCCCCCCGCTCACCTTTCGCCACATCGCCCATCCCGGCCAGTCGGGCGAGGTGTCGGGCCATTACCACCCAAAGATGCGGCTCGCGCTGCGCGGCCAGTCGATCAGCCGCCCGGCCTTTCTCATCGACGGCGACCGCGTGATCCTGCCCGCCTACGGCACCTATACCGGCGGGCTCTCGTGCGACGACCCTGCGCTCACAGGGCTCATGAGGGAAGAGGCGCTCGCCGTGCTGACCGGGCCCGCCGTGCATGTGCTGCCCATGCGTCAGGGACCGTCAAGCAAGGACGGCGGCCCGCGCGCCAGATAGCCCTGAATATGACAATCTCATGATCACGCATGAAAGTGTTTGATCGACTGACGGTCTTTGTCCAATCTTCGCCTCGCGTGATCGCATCAGCCGACAGGGGATGTCCGGCTGCGCTCGTCATAAGGGAGAGAATACCATGCAGAAAACGGCATTCGGCGCGCTTCTGGCCGCCACCACCGCGCTGTCGCCGCTGGCGGCGATGGCACAGACCGAAATCCAGTTCTGGCACGCCTTTACGGGTCGGTTGGGAGAGTTGGTGGCCGAGCAGGTCGCCACCTTCAACGAGAGCCAGTCTGATTACACCGTCAACGCCACCCACAAGGGCAACTATTCCGAAACGCTCAACGCCGGCATCGCCGCCTTCCGCGCGGGCGAGCAGCCGCATATCCTGATGGTGTTCGAGGTGGGCACCGCCACGATGATGGGCGCGCAGGGCGCGATCAGGCCGGTCTACGAGGTGATGGCGGGCGATGACTTTGACCCCGACGCCTATATCGGCGCGGTAAAAGGCTATTACACCACCACGGATGGCCAGATGCTGTCGCTGCCCTTCAACTCCTCCACCCCGGTCCTGTGGGTCAACCGCGACGCTCTGGAAGGCGCGGGCATCGACCCCGATACCGATCTGAGCACATGGCAGAACGTCGATGCGGTTCTGGATCAGTTGGCCGAGGCGGGGCACGACTGCCCGCTCACCACCGCATGGCAAAGCTGGGTTCACCTCGAAAACCTCTCGGCCTATCACGACGTGCCGTTCGCCACGCAGGATAACGGCTTTGCCGGGCTCGACACAGAGCTTGCGTTCAACGGCCCCGTGCAGGTGCAGCACATCAGCGCGATGGGAGAATGGGCCGAGGAAGGCAAGTTCATCTATGCCGGTCGCCGCAACGAGGGCGGAGCCAATTTCCGCGCCGGGGAATGCGCGCTCTTCACCGAAAGCTCCGCCGGGTATGCGGGCATCAAATCCGAGGCGCAGTTCGATTTCGACGTGCGCCCGCTGCCCTATTGGGACGGCGTCGAGGGCGCACCGCAGAACACCATCATCGGCGGGGCCTCGCTCTGGGTGATGGAGGGGCATGATCCGGCGGACTACGAGGCGGCGGGGGCCTTCCTCAACTTCCTGTCGTCGCCGGAAATCCAGGCCAAGTGGCATCAGGACACCGGCTATCTGCCGATCACCTCTGCCGCCGGTGATCTGACCCGCGAACAGGGCTTTTACGCCGAAAACCCCGGCACCGACGTGGCCGTGAAGCAGATGACCACCAACGCGCCTACGGCCAATTCCAAGGGGCTGCGCCTCGGCTCCTTCGATCAGATCCGCGGCATCATCGACGAAGAGCTGGAGGCCGTCTGGTCCGGCGACAAGGACGCGCAGGCGGCGCTGGATTCAGCGGTGGAACGCGGTAACCAACTGCTGCGCCGGTTCGAGCGCGCCAGCAACTAAAAGGCAACGGGGGCGGGCGACCGCCCCCTCACCCCCGCATGGAAAAACGCGTCACCTTCAAGGGCTGGCTTCTGCCACTCTGCCTGATCGCGCCGCAGGTATTCATCTCTGCGGTGTTCTTTTTCTATCCCGCCGGTCAGGCGGTATGGCAGTCGCTCTTCATCCCCGACCCGTTCGGCCTGTCGTCGCAATTCGTCGGGCTGGAGAATTTCGAATACCTTCTGGGCGACCCCTATTACCGCGCCTCCTTTGTCACCACCGCGATCTTTTCCACGCTGGTCACGCTGGCGGCGATGATCCCGGCGCTGTTTCTGGCGGTGATGGCCGACCGGCTGGTCAAATCCGCAGGCGCCTACCGCACGCTGCTCATCTGGCCCTACGCGGTCGCGCCCGCAGTGGCAGGGGTGCTGTGGCTCTTCATGTTCAACACGCGTGTCGGCGTGGTGGCCTGGTATCTGGGGCAGTTGGGCTATGACTGGAACCACGTCCTCAACGAGGGCGAGGCGATGGGGCTGGTCGTCGTGGCCTCCGCATGGGGGCGGATCAGCTACAATTTCCTGTTCTTCTTTGCCGCGCTCCAGGCCGTGCCCCGCTCGATCATCGAGGCGGCGGCGATCGACGGCGCGCGGTTCTGGCGGCGGTTCTTCACCATCGTGCTGCCGCTCCTGTCACCCACCACGTTCTTCCTGCTGGTGGTCAACATCGTCTATGCCTTCTTCGAGACCTTCGGCGTCATCCACACGATCACCAGCGGCGGCCCGCAACAGGCCACGACGATCCTCGTCTACAAGGTCTATTCCGACGGCTTCGTGGGGCAGGATCTCGGGATCGAGCGCGGCGCAATCGGTGATCCTGCTCTTGGTCGTGGGCCTGCTCACCGTGCTGCAATTCAAGTATATCGAGAAACGGGTGCATTACTGATGGCAACCGAGATCACGGGCATGGTGGAAAAGCGCGGGCTTGGCCTCTGGCTCACCCATCTGGTGATGATCGCGGGCGTGCTGGTGATCTTCTTCCCGATCTGGCTGGCCTTCGTCGCCTCGACCGTCGCGCAGCCCGAGATCGTGCAGCCGCCCATGCCGGTCTGGCCCGGCGACCGCCTCATAGAGAACTATACCGCCGCGCTTTTCTCGGGCGTCAACGTGCCGGTGCTCACCATGCTGGGCAACTCGATGATCATGGCGGTGGGGATCGCGGTGGGCAAGATCCTCATTTCGCTCCTGTCGGCCTTCGCCATCGTCTATTTCCGCTTTCCGGCGCGCAACCTGTTTTTCTGGCTGATCTTCATCACGCTGATGCTGCCCGTGGAGGTGCGCATCGTGCCCACCTACGAGGTGATCGCGGGGTTCGGGATGCTCAACAGCTATTCCGGCCTCATCTTCCCGCTCATCGCCTCGGCCACGGCCACCTTCCTCTTTCGCCAATTCTTCCTCACCGTGCCGGACGAGTTGGCCGAGGCCGCGCGGGTGGACGGCGCGCGCCCGATGCGGTTCTTCTGGGATATTCTCTTGCCCATGAGCCGCACCAACATTGCCGCGCTGTTCGTGATCCTGTTCATCTATGGCTGGAATCAGTATCTCTGGCCGCTCCTGATCACCACCGACCCGTCGATGAACACCATCGTGATGGGGATCAAGCAGATGTTCCCGTCGGGCGATGACGTGGCCGACTGGCCGGTGATCATGGCCACCTCGATCCTCGCGATGGTCCCGCCGGTGGTGGTGGTCATCTCGATGCAGAAACTCTTTATCCGCGGCCTCGTGGACAGCGAGAAATAGGCGATATGGCAACCGTAGAACTGGACGATATCCGCAAACGCTTTGGCCCCGAGGAGGTCATCAAGGGCGTCAGCCTCGACGTGGCCGACGGCGAATTCATCGTCATCGTCGGGCCGTCGGGCTGTGGCAAATCCACCCTCCTGCGCATGGTCGCGGGGTTGGAAACCATCACCGAGGGCGAATTGCGCATAGGCGGCACCCGCGCCAACGACCGCGAGCCGATGGACCGCGACATCGCGATGGTGTTCCAGAATTACGCGCTCTACCCGCATATGAGCGTGGCGCAGAACATGGGCTATGGCCTGCGCATCAAGGGTCTGCCCAAGCCCGAGATCGCCGCCAAGGTGCGCGCGGCGGCGGACCTCTTGCAACTGTCGGACCTGCTTGATCGCAGGCCGCGCGAGCTTTCGGGCGGGCAGCGGCAGCGCGTGGCGATGGGCCGCGCCATCGTGCGCGAGCCGTCGGTGTTTCTCTTTGACGAACCGCTGTCGAACCTCGACGCCAAGCTGCGGGTGCAGATGCGGCTTGAAATCCGCGAGTTGCAGGCAAAACTCGGGATCACCGCGCTTTACGTCACCCACGACCAGGTCGAGGCGATGACCATGGCCGACCGCATGATCGTGATGAACGCCGGCCGCGCCGAACAGATCGGCACGCCCATGGATGTCTATGAGCGGCCCGCGAGCCTTTTCGCCGCGCAATTCATCGGCAGCCCGTCGATGAATATCGTGGAGGCCGAGGGCCGCGAGGACGGGGTGCATCTCGGCGGTGCGGTCCTGCCCAATCCGGGCGGCGTTCAGGGCCACATCATGCTCGGGCTGCGCCCCGAGCATCTCACGCCGGACCCTGACGGGCCGCTCGCCATGCAGGTCCTGCTCGCCGAGCCCCTGGGGGCCAACACGCTGCTGCACGGCAAGCTTGCGGGTGGTCAGAGCTTCACGGCGAGCCTGCCGGGCGTGCATCAGGCAGGACACGGGGGCGAAACGCTGCGGCTTTCCGTGTCACCGGAGAAGATGCATTTCTTCGATGGGGATACAGGGCAGCGGCTGGGGTGATCTTTGGCCTGAAGGGGACGGTCGCCGCCTGACCCCGGCGCGGCTCACGTCAACGTCCGCAACAGGCCAAAACCAACCTTGCCTACCCCTGCCGCGCCGCCGCGTCCGCCTCCGCCTCGATCCGGGCGCGCTCGACATCGCTTTCATATCCCGCCCAGGGCCGGTCGCCGCCGGTGGGCGGCAGATCGCCGGGCTTGTGGGTGAGGTGCAGATGCGTCTTGGCGATGAAATGCCCGGTGATCGGCGCGGTCAGGAACAAAAACAGCGTGATCATCAGCTCGTGAAACGAGAACTGCCCCACGATGAAATCGAAATACAGCATCGACGCGATGAGCGCGCCCCCCACTCCCAGCGTGGTCGCCTTGGTGGGGGCGTGCAGCCGCATCATCGGATCGGGCAGCTTGATGAGCCCGAAGGAGCCCACCAGCCCGAAAATGCCGCTGATGACGAGGCAGGCGGATATGGCGATCTCCACGATCATGGCCTCTCTCCCTATTCGATGATGTCCCCGCGCAACAAAAAGCGCGTATAGGACACGGTTGAAATGAATCCGGTCATGGCGATGATCATCGACGCTTCGAAATACATCGTGGTGCCCTTGAGGATGCCGAACAGCGCCAGGAGCGCGATGGCGTTGATCACCATTGTATCAAGCGCGAGGATGCGATCACCCTTGGTCGGGGCCCACACCACCCGGTAGATGTTGAGCAAGAGGCCAAGGCCGAAACAGGCAAACGCAAAGGTGAGTGCATACCCGATCATTCGAATATCTCCTTCAGCCGGGCCTCGTAGCGCGCCTTGATCCCGTCGCGCACACCGTCGGGGTCGGGCGCATCGAGGCAATGCACCAGCAGGCTGCGCCCGTCCGCGCTCACATCGCTCGAGACGGTGCCGGGCGTCATGGTGATGGTGCCCGCCAGCACGGTGATCGCCTCGGGCGTGCGCAAGTCCAGCGGGATGGATATCCACGCCGGGTGCGTGTTGGCGTTGGACTTGAACAGGATCACATACGCCACCTGCACGTTCGCCACGCAGATATCCCACAGAACGACCAACACGTATTCCACGATTCGCGGCAGGCTGCGAAGCTTGGGCCGGTTGGGCCAGTAGGGCGCGGTCACCAGCGGGATGATCACCCCGAGGATCGCGCCCAGCACGAGGTTGCCCACCGTCACCTTGTTGACCAGCATCTGCCACACCACGATCAGCAGAAGCGTCAGCAGCGGATGGGGCAGGATCTTGCGAAGCATGTCTCGTCCCTCCCTCAGCCCTGTCCCAGAACGGCGGCGATATATCCGGCGGGCGCGTGCATCTGCGCCGCCGTCGCCTCAAGATAGCCCATCACCGGGCCCGCCAGAACCGCCAGCGCGATCACCCCGGCAAGCAGCGCGAAACAGGCCACCAGCGGCAACGCCGGTTGCGATGCAGGCTCTGCCGCGTGCCGGGCCTCGCCCGGCTTCCAGAACACCGCGCTGCCCGCCTGCGCGAATCCCAGCACCGCCACCAGCGAGGTGGCCAGCACCGCCGACCAGATGAGCCAGACATCGGCCATGTCGCGGGTGGCGTCGAGGATCAGCAGCTTGCCGACGAAGCCCGACAGCGGCGGCAGCCCCGCCACCGCGATGGCCGCGCCGAACCACAGCGATGTCACCATCCCGTGCTGCGCCATGCGCGGCCCCGGCACCAGCGCGCCGCCGAGCGCCCCGCGCCGCTCGCGCACCAGATCGACCACGAGAAACAGCAGCGCCGCGCCCAGCGTCGAATGGACCGCGTAATAAAGCGCGGCCGCCGTGGTCTGCGGCGTGAACCCTGCCACCGCGATGAGCAGCGTGCCCATCGAGCCGATGGCGGCAAACGCCGCCAGCCGCCCCATATGCCGCGCCCCCAGAATGCCGATCATCCCCGCCGCCAGCGTCAACAGCGCGCCGTAGAGCAGCACGTCGTCAATGAGGTTCGCGGTGACATCCAGATCGGGGCCGAAAATGAGCGTGTAGAACCGCAGGATCGCGTAGGCCCCGATCTTGGTCATGATGGCGAAAAGCGCCGCCACCGGCGCGGGCGCCTCGGCATAGGTGTTGGGCAGCCAGAAATGCAACGGCAACAGCGCCGCCTTGACCGCGAAGACGAGGAACAACAGCATCGCGCCGACGCGCAAAAGCGCGCTGTCCTCCACCGGGATCTCGGCGGCGCGCACCGCCAGATCGGCCATGTTGAGCGTGCCGGTCACGGCGTAGAGCGTGCCCAGCGCGAACAGGAACAGCGTCGAGCCGAGCAGGTTGTAGATGACGTATTGCACCCCTGCCTTGAGCCTGCGCGCCCCGCCTGCGTGGATCATCAGCCCGTAGGACGCGATGAGCAGCACCTCGAAGAACACGAACAGGTTGAACGCGTCCCCGGTCAGGAACGCGCCGCAGATCCCCATGAGCTGAAACTGCCACAGCGCGTGGAAATTGCGCCCCCGCTGATCCCATCCGGTGCCGATGGCATAAAGCAGGACCACCAGCGCCAGCACCGCTGTCAACAGCACCATCAGCGCCGACAGCCGGTCGAGCACCAGCACGATGCCGAAGGGCGCAGGCCAGTTGCCCAGCTCGTAGACCCCGATGCCGCCCCCCGCCGCCTCGACCGCGAGGCCCAGCGCGATGGCCAGAAGGGCGGCGCAGCCCGCCACCGAGAACACCCGTTGCAGGGCCGGATGGTGGCGCATCGACAATGTCATGATCGCCGCCAGCACCGCAGGCAGCACGACGGGCGCGATGATCCAGTGGTTCATGCCCCGCCCTCCTTGCCCCGATCCTCGGGCGGCAGGCTCACATCGTCGTCACCCGCCGACAGATACGCCCCGAGCGCCAGCATCACCGCCACCGCCGTCATGCCGAACGAGATCACGATGGCGGTGAGCACCAGCGCCTGCGGCAGCGGATCGGTATAGGTCTCGACGCCCTTGCGCAGGATCGGCGGCATGTCCACCGCCAGCCGCCCGGTGATGAACAGGAAGAGGTTGACCGCGTAGGTCAGCAGCGACAGCCCGACGATCACCGGGAACGTCCGCAGCCGCAGCGCAAGGTAGAGCCCCGCCGCCGTCAGCACACCGATAGCCGTTGCCACGAGCAGTTCCATGTCAGGCCCCTCCCCCGCGCTGTTCGTCCTCGCGCGCCGGGTTCACGTCCATCGGGAAGACGTTGACCGTCTCGCCCGCGCGCCGCGCCATGCTCGACAGGCTTTGCAGCGCGAGCATCACCGCGCCCACAACCGTCAGGAACACGCCCAGATCGAAGCCCATTGCCGTGGCCCATTCGAATTCCTCGATCGGCGGGAAATGCAGATAGCCGTAATCCGAGGTCAGGAACGGCCGCCCCGCCAGCCACGCGCCCATCCCCGTCAGCGCCGCGATCAGCACCCCGAGGCCGATGGTGGCGTGATAGGTCACGCGCTGCCGCGCCTCCGCCCAGGCATAGCCCGAGGCCATGTACTGCATCAGGAACGCGATGGCCACGATCAGCCCGGCGATGAATCCGCCGCCCGGCTCGTTGTGCCCGCGCAGAAAGATGTAGGCCCCGACCATCAGCGCGATGGGCATCATCACCCGCGTGGCCACCACCATCATCAGCGGGTGGCGGTCCCCGGCCTGACCCTCGGGGTTGGTATCGGGGTCGCGTTTCGCCAGCCTGCGCCCGCCCGCGCCGCGCAGCACCGTGTCGGTCAGCGCGAAGATCACCAGCGCCGCGATCCCCAGCACGATGATCTCGCCGAAGGTGTCGAAGCCCCGGAAATCCACCAGGATCACGTTGACCACGTTGGTGCCGCCGCCGCCCTTGTAGGAATTGGCAAGGTGAAAGGCCGAGATGCTCTCCTGCGCGAAATCGCGCACGAGGATCGCATAGGTCAGCCCGGTCACCGCCACGCCGCCCACCACCGCGATCACCCCGTCGCGCATCCGCCGCGCGCCGCTGCTCTCGGCGGGCGTCTCCTTGGGCAGGAAATTGAGCGCCAGCAGCAAGAGGATGATCGTCACCACCTCCACCGATATCTGCGTGAGCGCCAGATCAGGAGCCGAGAAATAGACAAAGCCCAGCGACACCATCAGCCCGACGATCCCCAGCAGCACCAGCGCCGTGAACCGCGCCCGGTGATAGACCACCAGAAGCGCCGTCGCCACCAGCAGCAGCACCCAGCCCACCGCCGGGACCAGCGCCACAGGCAACGGCTCGCGCGTGGGCGGCGCAAGCCCGCCCGCAGCGAAGGCGAACCAGCCCAGCACCGGCACCACCACCGAGAACACGGCGGCATTGCGCATCAGGCTGCCATTATGCACCCCGTCGGTCAGCGCCGTGGAGCCCCGCGTCGCGGCGCGGGTGACGGCGTCGAACATCACCTTCGCCTCCGGCCGCGGCGTGGCGTTCCAGACCGCGGCGAGCGGGCGGTGCAGCGCCAGCAGCACCGCGCCGCCCAGCACCGCGATCACCGACATCCAGAACGCGGGCACCAGCCCGTGCCAGTGATAGATCTTCACATAAGGCTCGGCCTGCGTCACCGCCTGCGCACTCACCCGCACCAGATCCCCGGCAAAGGTCATCGGCATGAACCCGATCAGCACCACCAGCACCGTCAGGAAGGCGGGCGCGGCCCACATGCCGAAGCCGGGATCATGCGGATGCGCCGGGTAATCATGCCGTTGCGGCCGAGAAACACATGCGCGATGTAGCGAAACGAATAGGCCACCGAGAAAAGCGCCCCCAGCGTCGCCACCGCTCCCATCATCCAGGCGGGCCCGATCCAGTGGGTATGCGCCACCTCTTCGAGCATCATCTCCTTGGACAGGAACCCGTTGAGCGGCGGGATCCCCGCCATCGACAGCGCCGCCACCGTGGCGATGGTAAAGGTGATGGGCATCAGGTGCCGCAGCCCCCCCAGCCGCTTGATGTCGCGGGTATGCGCCTCGTGATCGACGATCCCCGCGGTCATGAACAGCGCCGCCTTGAACGCGGCGTGGTTGATGATGTGAAACACCGCCACCACCGCCGCCGCCTTGGTCCCCAGCCCCAGCAGCATGGTGATCAGGCCCGAGGTGGCTGACCGTGGAAAACGCCAGCAGCGCCTTGAGGTCATCCTTGAAGAGCGCGATCTGCGCGGCCATCACCATCGTGATCAGCCCCGTGGACGCCACGATCCAGAACCATTCCGGTGTGCCCGCCAGCACCGGCCAGAGCCGCGCCATCAGGAAAAGCCCCGCCTTCACCATCGTCGCCGAGTGCAGGTAGGCCGAGACGGGCGTGGGCGCGGCCATCGCGTGCGGCAGCCAGAAATGGAACGGGAACTGCGCCGACTTGGTGAAGCACCCCAGCAGAATGAGGATCAGCGCGGGCAGATACATCGGGCTCGCCTGAATCGCCTCCTTCTGCGTCAGGATCACGCTCAGGTCATAGCTTCCGGCGATATCGCCGAGGATCAGCATCCCCGCGATCATCGCGAGCCCGCCCATGCCTGTGACGACCAACGCCATCCGCGCGCCCTGCCGCCCCTCGGGCAGGTGCTTCCAGTAGCCGATCAGCAGGAAGGACGACAGCGACGTAAGCTCCCAGAACACCAGCAAAAGCAGGATATTGTCGCTCAGGACAATCCCCACCATCGCGCCCTGGAATAGCAGCAGATAGGTATAGAACTGCCCCATCGGATCCTCGCGCGACAGGTAAAACCGCGCGTAGAGGATGATCAGCAAGCCGATCCCGAGGATCATCCCGGCAAACAGAAGGCCGAGCCCGTCGAGCATGAAATTGACGTTGAGGCCGAGGCTTGGCAGCCACTCGAGGCCAAAGGTCAGCACCTCGCCACGCATCACCGACGGCACGCAGAGCATAAGCAGGATCAGCGCAAGGATCGTCGGCGCGGCGGTAAATGCGGCGCAGGCGTTGCGCCCCGCCTGAATCATGAGCCCCGGCAGCAGCGCGCCCAGAAACGGCAGCGCTGCGATGATCGGCAAGAACACTGCGGCGCTTTCCATGTCGGCCTGCCCCCCTGTCCCGGTCCCGTGGTCCGCTCCTCAAGCCGCACTCATAGTGGTGCGGGCCGAACCCTCTCGCGTTATCAAGGCAGTATAGGGATGGCCCCGCCCGCAACAAGCCGATTCCGACATCTCATCGGGCAGAAACGGTGCAAGCGCCGGGGCGGCGCGCTCAGAGCCTGCCTTCGAACGCGTCGAGCACGGCGGCATAAACCGCGCGCTTGAACGGCACGATATTGGCCAGAAGCTCGCCTGCGGGGAGCCAGCGCCACTCGGAAAATTCCGGGTGATCGGTGGCGATGGTCACGTCATCGTCCTGCCCGAGAAACCGCATCAACACCCATTTCTGCTCCTGCCCGCGATAGCGCCCCTTCCAGATGCGCGGCACCAGATCGTGCGGCAGGTCGTAGGTAAGCCAATCCTCGGTTATGGCCTCGATGCGCACCTTGTCGGGCGTCACGCCGGTCTCTTCGTGCAACTCGCGCAACGCCGCCTCGCGCACGCTCTCGCCCGCATCGATGCCGCCCTGCGGCATCTGCCAGGCGGGCGCGTCATTGTCGATGCGCTGCCCGACGAAAACATGGCCATCGCGGTTGACCAGCATGACACCAACACAGCGGCGATAAGGCAGGCGGGCGATCTCTTCGGGGGTCATGGCGGTCCTGTCATGCGGTTGCGAGCGCAAACTGCGCCGCCGCCCGGCAGAGGTCAACAAGAACCACTCCCTGATCCGTGACTATACGCGCCGCCCATGCCGCGCTATGCGTGGGCCATGCGCCTCGTTCTTCTGACCGCCCTCACCATGATCGCCTTCGCCGCCAACTCGGTGCTGAACCGGATGGCGCTTGCCGGGGGCAGCATCGACGCGGCAAGCTTCGGCTCGATCCGCCTGATCGCGGGCGCGGTGATGCTCGGCGCGCTCTGCATCGCCTTGCGCGGCGGGCTGCGGCTTGGCGGGCGCGGGACGGGCGACCGGCGTGATCGCGCTGCTGGTCTACATGTATGGCTTTTCCGCCGCCTATACCGCGCTCGACGCAGGCCTCGGCGCGCTGATCCTCTTTGGCGTGGTGCAGATCACCATGTTCGCGGGCGGGCTTGTCGCGGGCGAGGCCACGCCGCCACGCCGCTGGATCGGCGCGGCGCTGGCTTTCGCGGGGCTTGCCTGGCTGCTCTGGCCCGGTGCCGGGCCGCAGGTCAGCGTGCCGCACGGGCTGTCGATGGCCCTCGCAGGCGTCGGCTGGGGGCTCTACTCGCTCACCGGGCGGCGCGCGGCCGACGCGCTTCAGGCAACGGCGGCCAATTTCATCCTCGCCGCCCCTCTGGGCGTGCTGATCGGTCTCGCCCTGCCCGCAGGCGCAGGCGGCACGCATGTGGGCTTTGAGGGCATCGCGCTGGCGATCCTTGCCGGGGCGGTCACCTCGGGGCTCGGCTACGCGCTGTGGTATCGCGTGCTGCCGGGGCTCGATTCGGCGGTCGCGGCGGTGGCGCAACTCACCGTGCCGGTGATCGCCGTGGCGGGCGGCATGGTGTTTCTGGGCGAGAGCCTCGGACTGCAAACCGTGCTCGCCAGCGCGCTGGTGCTGGGCGGCGTGGCGGTCTCGGTGCTGCGGTTCAGGGGCTGACGAGGCGCTCCAGCGGGTCGTATCCCATACCGTCGGCAAAGGCGACCTGCGGCAGGCTGTCGGGCTTGACGCGCAGCGCCGCCATCTCGCCCTGCGTCACCCAGCGGCGGCGGCTGACCACACCCTCGGGATCGCGCCACGCGTCGCTGAGCACGCCGCTGACGAGACGGCAGCGAAAGAACACCTCCACCTGGTGAAAGCCCCGCTCCGGCGCGTGAAACTCGTTGACAAGGCAGGGCGCGCCCACGGCGATCGTCAATCCCGTCTCCTCATGCACCTCGCGCATCAGGTTCTCGGGCAGCGAGGTGTGGGCCTCCACCCCGCCACCGGGCGCACACCACAGCGTGCTGGCGGCATCGGCAAACGCATTGACGAGAAGCAACCGCCCCTCCTCGACGATCACGGCGCGCGCGGCGAGGCGGGGGACGGGCACGGGACACCTCCGGTCACAAGGGCGCGCGCCGGGTATGTCGCGCCCCGTATACCTTCCACGCGCCTTGCGCCTGTGCAAGCCCCTCCCGCCGGGCCGTAAAGCCGGTGACGGCCAACATGACGCAGGTGTCACCGGCGGTTTTGCGGACGGCGAAGACGGTCGACGATGACGCCGAAAGAGTCCGGGTCGGGCCTTGGGCGGACGGTCGCTCAACGGTCGGGGAGCCGCGCATCGCCGGGCCTTGGTGCGGCAATCCAACGTCGGTTTGGCAGCACATGATTCCGCGCAAGGGTGCCAGGCGTCAAAGGTCCGCTCAAGGCCATTGGCACCCCTTGCCCAAAGCCCCGCGCGCGGCGGCACAAACGGACAGCGCAGCGATCTAGCCAGCCGACTTCTTGCGCACGTAGGTGCCGGGCGCGGGGGCGAGCGACGGGTGCTCGGCATCGCCGGGTTCGCGCGCCGGGACCATCCTGCCCGACCGTTTCGCGAGCCACTCCTCCCAGCGCGGCCACCACGAGCCGTCGTGGCGCGTGGCCCCTTCCATCCATTCATCCGCGGTGCCGGTCAGGTCGTCATTGGTGTAATGGCCGTATTTCTTCTTGGTGGGCGGGTTGACGATACCGGCGATATGGCCCGATTCCGAGACGATGAAGGTGCGGTTCTTCGATCCGGTCTGCTGAAACCCGCGATAGCAGTCCTTCCACGGGGCGATATGGTCACCCTGACAGGTCACCGACATCAGCGGGATTTTCACGTCGCGGATATGCAGCCGCTCGCCGCCAAGATCGAACCCGTCCTCGACGAACTCGTTGCGCTGGCACAACCCGCGCAGATACTGCATCACCATCTTTCCCGGCAGGTTGGCCCCGTCGCCGTTCCAGTAGAGCAGGTCAAAGGCGGGCGGGGCCTCGCCCATCATGTATTTGCGCACGGCGGGCTGATAGATCAGGTCGCGCGAGCGCAGGAAAGACATGGTGCGCCCCATGATGAACGAGCGCAGGATGCCCTGCTCGGCCACCTCTTCCTCGATCCCGTCGATGAAATCATCCTGCAGGAAGGGGGTGAATTCCCCCTGCTCGGAGAAATCGGTAAGCGCGGTAAAGAACGTGGCCGACTTCACCGATTTGTCGCCGCGTTTGGCCATCAGCGCCAGCGCGATGTGCAGCGTGGTGCCCGCGATGCAATAGCCCACGGCGTTGACCTGTTTCTCGCCGGTGATCGCCTTGACCTCGCGAATCGCGGTGAGGAACCCTTCCTCGACGTAATCCTCCATGCCGACATCGGCATGTGTGGCATCGGCATTGACCCAGCTTACCACGAAAAGGGTATAGCCCTGCTCGGTGATCCAGCGGATCAGGCTGTTCTCGGGCTTGAGATCCATGATGTAGAACTTGTTGATCCAGGGCGGAAAGATGATCAGCGGTGTGGCGTGGACCTCGCTGGTCACGGGGGCATACTGGATGATCTCCATCATCCGGTTGCGATAGACCACCTCGCCGGGCGCGGTGGCGATGTTCTCGCCCAGCTCGAACGCGTGATCGTCGGCCAGCCGCACGACCATCTCGCCGTTATTGGCCTCGAGATCGGCGATCAGGTTTTCCAGCCCCTGCACGAGGCTCTCGCCCTCGGTCTCGAGCGCGCGTTCGAGCGCATCCGGGTTGGTGCCGAGGAAATTGGTGGGCGACATCATGTCGATGATCTGGTGCGCGAAATAATCGATGCGGCGGCGATCCTTGTCGGGCAGATCGTCGTCGATCTCGGCGAGCGTCTGCTCGATCGACTGCGCGTTGAGCGCGTATTGCCGCTTGATGTATTTGAAGAACGGGTGGCTGTCCCACAGCGGGTTGGCGAAGCGCTTGTCGCCTGCGAGCGGGTCTGGCGCATCGTCATCCTCCGCCTCGTCCTGCGCACCGCCGCGCAGCATCATCTGCTGCGCGTCGAGGAAATGATGCACCGACTTGCCCCAGTATTCCAGTTGCTGCTCGTAGAGCTTGCCGGGATGCTCCAGCATTTCGGTCCAGTAGGAGGTCGCGGCCTTGGTGAAAAGCTCCTTCGAGGGGCTGCCCAATGACGGATTCGCGGGGGTTCGCGCGGCCATCACCTGGATGAGCCGCTGAGACAATTGCTCGACCTTGGCGAGATTTTCGTTGAGTTTCTCGACGTTTGTCCCTGCGACATCGTCCTGCGTTGTCATTTCGAAGATTTCCCCTTAACATTTTCTGCCATGCAGCATACCGTTTCGCAAACGCGATGCCGGGCGCGCTGATCGCCCTCAGCTTTCCGCAAAAGGAGAAGACAATGCGCCAGATGTCCACCTATGATTTGATGGAATCGATCCGAAACGCAAATCAATGGTTTGGTGCCTCCGCCCTCTCCTTTGCATCCTATCCGCTTTTCAGCATGTTGCCAAATCCCGCATTCACATGGATGTCGGCCTGGGGGCAGGTGACCGAACGCACCTATCAGCGGATGGTGGCCAAGCCGGATTGGGGCATCCGCACCTTCACCTGCGAGGACGGCAAGGACCACCTGGTGAATATCGAAACGGTGGTGTCGCGCCCGTTCGGCGATCTCATCCATTTCAACGTGTCGGGGCGCGAAGAACAGCCGCGCAAGGTGCTGCTGGTGGCACCGATGTCGGGGCATTACGCGACGCTGCTGCGCCCCACCGTCAAATCGCTCATCGTCAATTGCGAGGTCTATGTCACCGACTGGCATAATGCGCGCGATATCCCGGTGTCCGAGGGCAAGTTCGACATCGAGGATTACACCCTCTACCTTGTCGATTTCATGAAGGAGCTGGGCCCCGAGATCAACGTCGTCGCGGTCTGCCAGCCCGCGCCGCTGGCGCTTGCCGCGACCGCCTATCTCGCCGAGATCGAGCCCGAGGCGCAGCCGCGCAGCCTCACGCTCATCGGCGGGCCGATCGACCCCGACGCCGCCGCCACCGACGTGACCGATTTCGGCCGCCGCGTGACGATGGGGCAGCTCGAGGAGCTGATGATCCAGCGGGTCGGATTCAGCCACAAGGGCGTGGGGCGCACGGTCTATCCCGGCCTTTTGCAACTCGCCTCGTTCATCTCGATGAACAGCGAGCACCACACCAAGGCGTTCACCGACCAGATCGTGCGCGTGGCGCAGGGTGAGGCGAGCGACAACGACACCCATAACCGCTTTTACGACGAATATCTCGCGGTGATGGACATGACCGCCGAATTCTACCTCTCCACCGTCGAGCGCATCTTCAAGGGTCTGGAAATCGCGCAGAACCGCTTTGTCGTGAACGGCCACCCCGTCGATATCGGCAAGATCACCGATGTCGCCGTCAAGACCGTCGAGGGCGGCAAGGACGACATCTCGGCCCCCGGCCAATGCGTCGCGGCGCTCGATCTGCTGACCGGGCTGCCCGACAGCATGAAGGCCAGCTATCTCGAGCCGGAGGCCGGCCATTACGGCATTTTCGCGGGCCGGTCGTGGCGCAACAACATCCGGCCCCTCGTGCTCGACTTCATGGACGCCAATGCCGGGCGGCACACCGGCCGCAAACCCGCCAACCGCAACGTCGCGGCGAACGGCTGAGAGGCCGGCGCCTGACGCGGAGGGTCATGGTGCTGCGCGCGGGCGCTTTTGGCCTTGAGGGGGCAGTCGCGCGGAACAGGTCGAGGGAGCCGCGCAGCGCCCGACCGCGTGGCTGGGCGCTCCGACGGTGCACGACGGCACTTTATGGCTACGCAGCATATCTCGAACGTCTCAAGTGACTTGATAACGTTGAGATAGCGCCCGACCGGGGGGCGATCGGCGCAGCGCGGCGGCGCCTTCAGCCCTCGATTCCGCGCTGGGCGGCTTCGCCGCCACCGTCCGCTCAAGGCCATGAGCGGCCATCCCCCCCACGAAAAAGGCCCGCGCCACCGGCGCAGGCCCCCGAATTTCATGCGATTCGCGACGTTCAGCCGGCGCTTGCGCCGCCCTTCTTGCCCTTGGTCTCGGCATAGATGATCAGCGGTGCCGCGTCCGAGGTCGCCGCCTCCTCGTTGACCACCACCTCCTCGACATTCTCGAGGCTGGGCAGGTCGAACATCGTGTCGAGCAGGATATCCTCGAGGATCGAGCGCAGCCCCCGCGCGCCGGTCTTGCGGGCGATGGCGCGCTTGGCGATGGCCTTGAGCGCATCCTCGGTGAAGGTCAGCGTCGCGTTTTCCAGCTCGAACAGCCGCTGATACTGCTTGACCAGCGCGTTCTTGGGCTCGGTCAGGATGGTGACGAGCGCATCCTCGTCGAGATCCTCCAGCGTCGCCAGAACCGGCAGGCGACCGACAAATTCCGGGATCAGCCCGAACTTGAGCAGGTCTTCCGGCTCGAGATCCATCAGCACCTCGCCGACGCCGCGCTCTTCGCTGTCGCGCACATCGGCACCAAAGCCCATCGCACTGCCCTTGCCGCGCTGCGCGATGATCTTGTCGAGCCCGGCAAACGCCCCGCCGCAGATGAACAGGATATTCGTGGTGTCCACCTGCAGGAATTCCTGCTGCGGATGCTTGCGCCCGCCCTGCGGCGGCACGCTCGCCACGGTGCCCTCCATCAGCTTGAGCAGCGCCTGCTGCACGCCCTCGCCCGACACGTCGCGCGTGATCGAGGGGTTTTCCGACTTGCGGGTGATCTTGTCGACCTCGTCGATATAGACGATGCCGCGCTGCGCGCGCTCGACATTATACTCGGACGACTGCAACAGCTTGAGGATGATGTTCTCGACATCCTCGCCGACATAGCCCGCCTCGGTGAGCGTGGTGGCGTCGGCCATCGTGAACGGCACGTCGAGGATGCGCGCCAGCGTCTGCGCCAGCAGCGTCTTGCCACAGCCGGTGGGGCCGATGAGCAGGATATTCGACTTCGAGAGTTCGATATCGCCCTTGCCCGCGTGATTGAGCCGCTTGTAGTGGTTGTGCACCGCCACCGAGAGCACCCGCTTGGCCATCGCCTGCCCGATCACGTAATCGTCGAGCACCTTGGCGATATCCTGCGGCGTCGGCACCCCGTCGGTGGCCTTGAGCCCCGCGCTCTTGGTCTCCTCGCGGATGATGTCCATGCACAGTTCCACGCATTCATCGCAGATGAACACCGTCGGCCCTGCGATCAGCTTGCGCACCTCGTGCTGGCTCTTGCCGCAAAAACTGCAATAGAGCGTGTTCTTGCTGTCGCCGGAATTGTTCGCCATGCTTCACCTTTCAGCGCCGTCTTGTCCCGGATGCCCGGGCGCTTGGTCCGTCTGCGTCTCCTGCGCCAGCTTAAGTCAGGGCGGAAGACACCACAACGTGAAATTGGCGACCGCCCGCGCACGGGCGATCACCCGTTGGTCATCGCCCTATTTGGCGTCACCCTCGTCGCCCGGTTTGATCCGGCTGGTCACGATCTCGTCGATATGGCCCCAGTCCTTGGCCTCCTCGGGCGTCATCCACTTGTCGCGGTCGAGCGCCAGCCGCACCGTGTCGTAATCCTGGCCGGTGTGGCGCATGTAAAGCTGGTAGAACCGTTCCCGCGTCTGCTCGATGTGACGCGACTGGATCAGGATATCCTCGGCCGTGCCCTGGCTGCCGCCCGAGGGCTGGTGCACCAGAAATTCCGAATTGGGCAGCGAGAAACGCATCCCCTTTTCGCCGGCCAGCGCGATCACCGATCCCATCGAGGCCGCGAGACCGCAGACCAGCGTCGACACCTTCGGCTTGATGTATTGCATCGTGTCGTAGATGCTCATCCCGGCGATCACCGACCCGCCGGGCGAGTTGATATACATCGAGATTTCCTTCGACGGGTTTTCCGCCTCGAGGTGCAGGAGCTGCGCCACGATGAGGCTCGACATGCCGTCATGGACGGGGCCGTTGACGAAGATGATCCGCTCCTTGAGAAGCCGCGAAAAGATGTCGTAGGCGCGCTCGCCGCGGCTGGTCTGCTCCACGACCATCGGCACCAGCGTGTTCATGTAAATGTCGTTAGGGTCTTTCATCCTGTCCCGCCTGCTGTTGCGGCCCGACCGTCCTGCCCGGGCGAAATGGTTACGCCGATCATAGCCGACGGCGTGCTAACGGAGTCTTAGTAGCGCGCCCCATCCCCTGCAAGGGCGCGTGGACGATTTGCGGGCAGGTTGCGTGAAACCCGTGGTCCGTTTGGCACGGGCCGCGCACGATCACGGGTTTGACAATTGCCGCGCGCGCGAAACCGCTTTAAGCTATTGTGGAAAGGAGCTTTAAGCGATGCTCACCCTCGATCCCGACAGCGTCGACATGGCGCAGATGCAACAAAACGCCACCGACGCGGCGGAATTCCTGCGCGCGCTCGGCCACGAGGGGCGGCTGATGATCCTGTGCTACCTCGTCACCGGCGAGAAATCCGTCTCGGAGCTCGAGGCGCTCCTTGGCGCGCGGCAGGCGGCGGTGTCGCAGCAATTGGCGCGCCTGCGCCACGAGGGGCTCGTGCGCACGCGCCGCGACGGCAAGACCATTTTCTACAGCCTTGCCAACGCGCGCACCGAACGGTTGCTCGGCGTGCTTTACGAGATATTTTGCGCATCCGGCGCGCAGGACGCACCGGACGCGCAGGAGCGCAGGGCCTGAGCGCCGCTCAGGCCGCCGCCACCGTCTTGTCCACCGCATAGGGCGCGAAGGCGTCATCCACATCCGTGTGCCCGACATGGTTGGAATAGTTCGAGATGGTCTTGACCGCCATCGCGAGGATGATTTCCAGGATATGGATATCCCCGTAACCGGCCGCCTTGAACGCCTCGGTCTCGGCCTTCGTCGGCAGGCCGCGCGTTTCCCACATGTGGTGGGTAAACCGGCGCAGCGCCTCGAGTTTGGCGTCATCGAGCGGCTTGCCGTCGCGCAGCGCCTGCGTGTGCGCCTCGCTGAGTTTCGAGACCTTGATCGCCAGCATCGAGTGCGCAGCGGTGCAATAGTCGCAGCCATTGGCCATCGAGATGGTCAGGAACACCACCTCCTGCTCCGGCGGGGTGAAATTTGCCTGCTCGCGGAAATGCGCATAGCCGTGCAGATAGGTGCTCAAGAGCCCCGGGTTGATCGCCATGTTGCGATACATGTTCGGGACGAACCCCAGCTTTTCGCGGGCCCCGTCGAGCATGTCCTTGGCGTGGCCCTCGGCGGCGTCATCGCTCACGGGTTCGAGATCGAGTTTGTATTCGGCAGTCATCATGACCCTCCTTTGGTTGCGCTTGTGATAGAGCTAATCAGCAGCGGGTGGGAGGGAAACCACCGCGCCGTTCACCACATCGTGAGGCCGGTTTTCTGGCGCAGACAAACCTGTGCGCCATCGCGCGAAAACGGGGGCGAGAGTGTTGTGGAAAAGGTCCGGCAATGGCCTGAAGCGGACGGTCGCACAACTGTCGGGGAGCCGCGCAAGGGGGGCTTTGCCTTGAATGGCAGCAAGGCCATTCACACCCCTCACCTCACCTCATCCCACGCGCCGCCCCTGTGACCACACGGCGCGCAGCGCAGGCACATCCCCGCGCAGGCCAAACCGCACAAGGTCCGCGCGCGCTCCCGTCTCGATCCGCCCGCGATCCGTCAGGCCCACGGCCCGCGCCGGGGCCGCCGTCACCGTCGCCAGCCCCCGCGCCATGTCCCCCCACAGGACCCCCAGCCGCACCGCGCCATAGAGCAGCGCCGACGGCACGTAATCCGACGACAGGATATCGAGCATCCCCGCTTCCGCCAGGTCCCCCGCCGCCACGTTGCCGGAATGCGACGCGCCACGGATGAGGTTCGGCGCGCCCATGATGATCGCCAGCCCCTGCTCGCGGCAGGCCCGCGCCGCCTCCGCCGTGGTGGGAAACTCCGCCAGCCGGATGCCATATCCATCCGACACCGCCACCTGTGCCTCGGTGGTGTCGTCATGGCTCGCCAGCACCGCGCCATAGCGCCCCGCATGGGCCACCGCCGCCGCCTCGTGGCGCGCGCCATTGGCCTCGCGCAGCGCCCTCAGTTGCGCCACATGCGCGGCAAACCCGGCCTCGTCGAGGCCATGCTTGCCCATCACATAGGCCTTGAACTTCGCGAGATCGCGAAACTGCCGCTGCCCCGGCGTGTGATCCATCAGGCTCACGATCCCCACGCGGTCGCCGGGGCCGAACGCCTCCATCTCCGCCTCCAGCGTTTCCGAACAGACCTCGGCGCGCAGGTGCAGGAAATGGCTGATCCTGAGCGCGTCGCCCGCCCGCAGCGCCCACAATTCATCCGCCAGCCCGCGCGCATATTCGCCATACCGCCCCACGCCGGTGGGGATCGACCCCACCCGCATCGCGTCAAACACCGTGGTGATCCCGACGCTGGCAAGCTCCGCATCATGCGCAAGGATCGCCGCCTCGTGCGGCCAGTCCACCCCGGGGCGCGGCTGGATGTGCCGCTCGAGATTGTCGGTGTGCAACTCCACCAGTCCCGGCGCGAGGTAATCGCCGCCACAATCCACCGCCCCCTTGGGCACGCCCGCGCCCGTCCCGATATCGGCGATCCGCCCGTCGCGCAAAACCACCGAGCCGCGCCGCACCTCGCCGGGCAGCACAATGAGGGCATTGGCGAGGATGATCTCTTCTGTCATGTCACGCTCACATTTTCCTGCAATACGGTGCCGCAGCGATGACAGAGCCGATGACCCCCGCCCGCTACGCCATCTATGTCACGCCCCCGCCGGGGCCGCTCGCCGCGTTCGGCGCGGCATGGCTCGGATGGGATGCCGCGCAAGGCGCAACGGTGCCGCACCCCGATATCCCCGGCCTGCCCGCGCCGATTGCCGACCTGACAGAGGCGCCCCGCAAATACGGCCTGCACGCCACGATGAAGCCGCCCTTCGCCCTCGCTCCGGGCCAGACCGAGGCCACCCTGCGCGACGCCTTCGCCCGCTTCTGCGCCCATACCGCGCCGGTCACGCTCGACGGCCTTGCCGTGGCCCCCCTTGGCCGCTTCCTCGCGCTCCTGCCCGAGGGCGATCAGACCGCCATATCGGCCCTCGCCGCCGACTGCGTCCGCGCATTCGAGCCGTTCCGCGCGCCCCTCACCGAGGCCGAGCGCGCCCGCCGCCGCGCGGGCGGGCTGACCCCCGATCAAGAGGCCCGCCTCGCGCGATGGGGCTACCCGCATGTGATGGCGGGCTTCCGCTTTCACATCACCCTGACCGGCAAACGCCCGAAAGCCGAATTGCCCGCGCTCCAGACCACGCTCGCCGCGCATCTCGCACCGATCCTGCCGCGCCCCTTGCCGGTGGACGCACTGTCGCTCATGGCCGAGGATGCCGAGGGCCGCTTTCACCTGCTTCACCGTCACGCCCTCACCGGGTAAAGCGCCTTCAGCGCCCGTCGCGCCAGCCGCTCCACCGGCGCATCGGTATCGAGCCGCACCACCGGCCCCACCCCCTCGGGCAGCGCCTGCGCGGCCCCCTCCAGCCGCTCGTCGATCTCCGCGCCCGCCTCGCGCCCCCGCGCCGCCAGCCGCGCCGCCAGCACCTCGCGCGCCGCCACCAGGTGCAGCACCGCAAACGGCGCGAACCGCGCCTGCGCCTCCGGGAGAACCCCGCGCGACAGGTTCACCAGCAGATCGCGCCCCATCGCCAGATCGAGGCAAATCCCCACCGGCACGCCATAGCGCAGCCCATGCGCCCGCCAGTCGAGCGCGAACCCGCCCTCGTGCAGCCGCGCGGCGAATTCCGCCTCGCTCACCGCCTCGTGCCCTTCCCCCGCAGGATCGGCAGGCCGCGTAATCACCCGCCGCACCCGCCGCAAGTCCTGGCCGCGCGGCGACCATCGCGCGCATGACAGTGTCCTTGCCCACGCCCGACGGCCCGACCACGGCGATGAGCCGCCCCCGGCTCATGCCACATGCCCCGGCGAAAACACCCCCACATCCACCTCGCGATCACAGACCCGCGCCCGCGCCTCGGCATCGTGGAAAATCCCCAATATCGCCGCGCCCCGCGCCTTGGCCTCCTCGATGAGCGACAGCACCACCTCGCGGTTCGCCGGATCAAGGCTCGCGGTCGGCTCATCAAGCAGCATCACCGGAAAGGCGTGAACGAAGCCGCGCGCGATATTCACCCGCTGTTGCTCGCCCCCCGAGAACGTGGTCGGGCTGAGCGCCCACAGCGGGCGCGGGATGTTGAGCCGCGCCAAAAGCGCCTCGGCGCGCGCCACCGCCTCCTCCCGCGCCACGCCGAGCGCCAGCAGCGGCTCGGCCACCACCTCGCGCGCGGGCACGCGCGGCACCACCCGCAGGAACTGGCTCACATGGCCAAGGCTTTCGCGCCGCAGCCGGATGATCTCGCGCGGCGCGGCCCGCGCCACGTCCACGCCCGCCACGCAAATCCGCCCCGCGCTCGCCCGGTAATTGCCGTGGATCATCCGCATCAGCGTCGATTTCCCCGCGCCCGACGCCCCGGTGAGCGCCACGCACTCGCCGCGCCCCACCCGCAGATGCGCCCCCGCCATCACCTCGATCACCGCACCGCCCTGGTTGTGCAGCACGAACCGCTTGCCCAGACCTTCGACCTCGATCACCGTTCCGCTCCTTCATCTTGCCCCAAATATCCCGGGGGAGTCGCGCATCGCGCGACGGGGGCAGCGCCCCCTTCACACCTGCAACACGCTCGACACCAGCAACTGCGTATACCCGTGCTGCGGATCATCGAGCACCTGATCGGTCAGCCCCGCCTCCACCACCCGGCCCTCCTTCATCACCATCAACCGGTCCGCGAGCAGCCGCACCACCGCCAGATCATGCGTGACGATCACCGCCGACAGCCCCATCTCGCGCACCAGCCCCCGAAGCAGATCGAGCAGCCGCGCCTGCACGCTCACATCCAGCCCCCCCGTCGGCTCGTCCATGAACACAAGCCGCGGCCCGGTCACCAGATTGCGCGCGATCTGCAAGCGCTGCTGCATTCCGCCGGAAAACGCCGTCGGGCGGTCATCCACCCGGTCGGCGGCGATCTCCACCCGCCCCAGCCAATCGACCGCCTGCGCGCGGATATCCCCGTAATGCCGCGCGCCCACGGCCATCAGCCGCTCGCCCACATTCCCGCCTGCGCTCACCCCCATGCGCAGCCCGTCGCGCGGGTTCTGATGCACCAGCGCCCAGTCGGTGCGCATCAGCATCCGCCGCTCCGGCTCCGACATCGCCAGCGTGTCGCGCGGGCCGGCCTCGCGCGTGTCATAGATCACCTCGCCCCTGTCGGGTGCCATCTGTCCCGCCAGACACGCCAGCAGCGTCGATTTGCCCGACCCGCTCTCGCCCACGATCCCCATCACCTCGCCGGGCCACAGATCGAACGACACGCCCTCGCAGCCCACGCGCGCGCCATAGAACTTCGTCAGGCCCTGCACCTGCAACAGCGCCGTCATGCCCCCGCCTCCTCGAACGGCGCGCCCTGCGCGCCTGTATGCCCCGCCGCCCGCCGCGACCGGCAATAATCCGTGTCGGAACAGACGAACATCCGCCCGCCCGCATCATCCACGATCACCTCGTCAAGATAGCTGTCCTCGGCCCCGCACAGCGCACATGGATGATCCGCCTTGGTGGCCTCGAACGGATAATCCTCGAAATCGAGGCTCACCACCTCCGTCCACGGCGGCAGCGCGTAAATCCGCTGCTCCCGCCCCGCCCCGAAAAGCTGGATCGCCGGGCAATCATTCAGCTTCGGGTTGTCGAATTTCGGGATCGGCGACGGGTCCATCACATAGCCCCCCTCGACGCGGACGGGATAGGCATAGGCGGTGGCGATCGCCCCGTGACGGCTGATATCCTCGTAAAGCTTGACATGCATGAGGCCGTATTCGCCCAGGGAGTGCATCTTGCGCGTCTCCACCTCGCGCGGCTCCAGAAACCGCAACGGCTCGGGGATCGGCACCTGGTAGACCAGCACCTGATCCTCGCTCAGCGGCGCCTCCGGCACCCGGTGCCGCGTCTGGATCACGCTCGCGCGCGCCGTCTCGGTGGTCACGTCCACCCCCGCCGTGCGCTCGAAAAACCGCCGGATCGACACCGCGTTGGTGGTATCATCCGCGCCCTGGTCGATCACCTTCAGCGTATCCTCGGGCATCAGGCAGGCGGCAGAAACCTGCACGCCCCCGGTGCCCCAACCGTAGGGCATCGGCATCTCGCGGCTGGCAAACGGCACCTGGTAGCCGGGCACGGCCAGCGCCTTGAGGATCGCCCGCCGGATCATCCGCTTGGTCTGCTCGTCGAGATAGGCAAAATTGTAATCGCTCACAAAAGCCCCCTTTCGCACAACCCGGCGCGCAATTCCCCGGCCCCGGCAAAGCGATGCGCCGCCCATCCCGCCGCCCGCGCCCCCGCCACGTTGGCGGCGCTGTCATCGATGAAAAAGCACGTCTCGGGTGCCACCCCGGCCCGGGCACAAAGCAGGTCGAAAATCTCCCGCTCGGGCTTCACCATGCCCTCGTGGCCAGAGACCACGATCCCCTCGAACACCTCGCCCAGTTCGGGGTGCAGCCGCAGCGCCTCGGGCCAGGTATCGGCCGAGAAATTCGTCAGCGCCCACACCCGGTGCCCCGCCGCCCGCAGATCGCGCAACACCTCCCAGCTTGCCTCGATCTTCTCGCGGATGGTCAGGTGGAACCGGTCGAAATACCCGTCCATCACCGCCACATGCTGCGGCCAGCGCGCGGCAATCGCGGCCACCGCCTCCGCGCGCCCGCGCCCCCGGTCATTGGCGTAATTCCACTCGGAAAACCCCACCTCGCCCAACAGCGCGTCGATCTCCGCATCGCTGGCAAAGGCATGACGAAACGCCGCCCGCGGCTCCCAGCGCAGCAGCACGTTGCCGATATCGAACACCACCGTGCTCACCGCTCACCCCCGGTTTCTTCCTGGTCCAAATACTCCAAGCCCCCGCCCTCCGCCGCGCGCCGCAACCGCCGCACAAGCTCCAGCTCGCTCTGGAAATCCACGTAATGCGGCAGCTTGATATGCTCGAGAAACCCGGTGGCCTGGATATTGTCGGCGTGCATCAGCACGAATTCCTCGTCCTGCGCGGGCGCGCCCTGGTCCTCCTCGCCCAACTCCTTCCACCGCAAGGCCCGGTCCACCAGCGCCATCGCGATCGCCTTGCGCTCGCTCTGCCCGAATACCAGCCCATAGCCCCGCGTGAATTGCGGCGGCGCGGTTTTCGAGCCGGTGAACTGGTTGACCGTCTCGCATTCGGTCAGCACCACCTCGCCCAATTCGATCGCGAACCCCAATTCGGGGATGTCCATCTCGACGGCCACCGCCCCGATGCGCAGCTCGCCGACGAAGGCGTGGTTGCGCGCATAGCCGCGCTGCGTCGAATAGGCGAGGCCCAGCAGGAACCCCTCGTCACCCCGCGCCAGCGCCTGCAAGCCGCAGCGCGCGGTCGGCGGGCAAGTCCATCGGCGCGCGGGTCATGTCGGGCGGCACACCGTCGCCTTCCGCCTCCCGCTCCATCAACCCCTCGCGGTCCAGATACCCCATCACATGCGGCATCGCCCCGTCCGCCGCTTCGGCCTCCTGCGCGCGCGGGGCCTCCCCCTCGGCGGCCAGCTTGAAATCCAGCAGCCGGTGCGTGTAGTCGAACGTCGGCCCCAACACCTGCCCCCCCGGCGCATCCTTGAACACCGCCGAAATCCGCCGGTCACAGCGCATCGTGGCCGTTTCCACCGGCGTCGAGGCCCCGAACCGGGGCAAGGTCGTGCGATAGGCGCGGATAAGGAAAATCGCCTCGATCATGTCGCCCCGCGCCTGCTTGATCGCCAGCGCCGCAAGGTCCGGGTCATAAAGCGAGCCCTCGGCCATCACGCGGCCCACCGCGAGGCTCATCTGCTCGCGCACCTGCGCCACGCCCAGTTCCGCGACAGCGTCATCGCCCCGCCGCTCCTCGGCGAGCCAGTCATGCGCCGCGTCGATCGCCCGCTCGCCGCCTTTCACCGCCACATACATCAGCCCGCCTCCACGCAGGCGCTGCGCGGCAGCCCGGCCAGCCGGTCGCCGCAACACAGCAGGAAATCCAGCCCCAGCGGAAACCGCGCCGCGTTGCCCTGAAACGCCGCCACGTCGGGCAGCGACAGCGCCGCCTCGCTCTTGATCCCCGGCCCGGTCAGCCGCGCGCCCCGCGCCTCCAGCCGCTCCATCTCCACGATCAGCGTGGCCGAGCGGTCGGGAAACTCCGGCTCACCCGCCGGATAGGCCCCGAGCGGCCCCAACGCCGCCCATGTGCCCAAGGCAAACATCGCGTCCTTTCGCGCCACAACCGGGGCCCCGGTGTGAAAGGCGATCCAGTCGCGCACCGCCCGGCACTCATGCGCGCCAGCCAGATGCACCGGCGTGCCCGCATCGCACAGCACCAAAACCGCCACCCCCGCCGCCACCGACATGGGCGCGGGCGGCGCGGCCCCCGCCACCCGTTCCAGAGTGCCGGGCCGCGCCATCGCCCGCATCACCGCGCGAAACGCCCGCGCGGCCTCCACCGGCGCATCGGAAAAACCGCCCCCGAGTGCATCAACTTCCATCAATCCTCCCCCCGCACCAGCGTGAAGAACTCCACCTTGGTGGCCGCCGCCTTGCGCGCCCGCGCGCCGCGCCGCGCCGCCTCGGCCTCGGCCAGCGGGTCCAGCACCTCCACGCGCAAATGACCCGCCTCATCGCCCTGCATCAGCGCGTCGATGAGCGCCGCGTGCCGCGCATGATCCTTGCCACGCCCCTGCACATGGCCATGCCCGACCCGGCCGTCGCCCAGCCGCACCGCGCAGCGCGTCACCACCATCTCGCCCAGGTTGAACGGCGCGCCGGTCGCCCCGGCCCGGCCCCGCACCATCACCGCGCCCACCTCGGGCGCACGCAATAGGGCGTGATCGGGGGCCAGCCCCGCCGCCCGCCAAAGCCGGTCGACCTCCCCGGCAGGCGCGCGCGCCAGAAGGCCCATCCACGCCTTGCGCTCCGATACATCGTTCATGCGGACACCTTGCGGATTTGTCGAAGTCACTATACAACTAGACAAATAACTACCGCAAACCCGCCCGCCAGACAAGCCCACCCCCCGTGAAACTTCCGTGACATGCCCCGCGACACACATCCTCCCCTCTGGCGCAGCATCCATGACAGTCTGCACGACGACATCGCCGCAGGTCGCTACGCCCCCGGCGCGCGTCTGCCCACCGAGGCCGCGCTCGCCGCCCGCTTCGGCGTCAACCGCCACACCGTGCGCCGCGCCCTCGCCACCCTCGTTGAGGCGGGCACCATCCGCACCCGGCGCGGCGCGGGGGCCTTCGTCGCCCATCGCCCCACCGAGTATCCGCTTGGCCGCCGCGTGCGCTTTCACCAGAACCTGCGCGCCGCCGGGCGGCTCCCGGCCAGGGACATCCTCGCCATCGAAACCCGCACCGCCGACGCCGACGAGAGCGCGGCCCTCGACCTCCCTCCCGGCGCGCAGGTGCATGTCTGTGACGGCCTCTCGCGCGCCGACGGCGTGCCCGTGGCGCTCTTCCGCTCCAGCTTTCCGGCGGCGCGACTGCCCGAACTGCCCGAGGCGCTCACCCGCCTGCGCTCGGTCACCGCCGCGCTCGATGAGGCGGGCATCGCCGACTATACCCGCGCCTCCACCCGCCTCACCGCCACCCTCGCGGAGGTAACGCAAGCGCTGCACCTCGAGCTTGCCCCCGGCGCGCCGCTCCTGCGCACGGTCTCGGTCAATATCGACCCCGACGGCGTGCCGGTCGAATACGGGCGCACATGGTTCGCGGGCGACAGGATGACCCTCACCCTTACCGATCCCTGAAAAACCACGGTCGGCGTCACGCCCTTGTCACACCGGGCCACTAAACGGGGCGCATTCCACGTCCCCTTTCCAGGCACGATTTCAGCATCGAGGGCGGCCCCGCAGGGGTCGCCCTATTGCTGCTCATACCGGTCGAGAAACGCCTCCGGTGCGAGGCTGCGAAAATCGCCCAGCGCGGCGCGCAGCCGCGCGTGACCCCAGTCCCACCACGCCAGCGCGATCATCCGCTTCGGCCAGAACGGGGGCAAGCCGCGCGCGCAAGGGCCGCGCGGGCATCCCGGCAACGATCATGTAAGGATCGACATCGCGCGTCACCACCGCCCCCGCCGCCACCACCGCGCCGTGGCCCACGGTAACCTCGGGCTTGATCTGCGCATTATGCCCGATCCAGGTGTCATGCCCGATCCGCGCCACCCGCGCGCGGCGCTGCGCGAACCACGCGTCATCGTCGCCCGCATCCGCCCAATAGGACGCCGAGCGATAGAGAAAATGATGCAAGGACGCGCGATCGGTGACCTCGCACTCGGGATGGATCACCGCCCCGTCGGCCCGCAATCGCGCCATGTCGCACTCCTCAAGAGATGAATGCCTGCGGCGCGAGTATTTTTCCCAAAAAGAAACCCACCATGTCTTCTTCTTGGCTTAAATACTCAAATCCGCCCTCTCAATGCCAGCCGTCATCCGAGGTGATGAGTCGCCGCCGATGATGGTGGCGCTGCGGGTGTTGGATTCGAGGTAATAGAGAAGCTGGCTCAGCAGCACCGGCGTGATCTGCGGGATGACCCCGAAGCGGTAGCGCTGCAGCGGTGTCGCACCGGTCGATTGCACCCCCTCGATCTCGCGCTGATCGACGTTTTCCAGCGCCTCCGAGAACAGCTTGCCCAGCGCGCCGGTGGTATGCAGCGCGATGGCGATCATCACCGGAACCCGCCCGCGTTGCGCGCATCCGCCAGCCGGAACCCCGACACCATCAGCGCGACGAACACGATCAGCATCACCGCGCGAGGGGCCCGGCCACGTTCATGCGCGCGCCATCACTCGAGCGATTTGCGCGCCTCGATGATCGAGACATAGGCCTCGTGCGTGATCGGCAGCACGCCGAGCGCCTCGCCCATCAGCACGTTGCAGGCGCAATCGGGATCGGTATAGGGCAGCGATGCCAAGAGGCCGGTGATCTTGCCCTTGACGTCCGCAGGCAGCGATTTGCGCATCACGAACGCGCCTTCGGGGATCGGCCTGGATTTCCAGATCCCGACCAGCTCGTTCATGTCGATGATCCCGGCATCCGACGCCTTGCGCAGCGCGCCCGAGTTGTAGCCGTCGGCCCATTCACCCAGACCGTCGGCCCAGGTCACGCCCGCATCCACATCGCCGTTCGACACCGCAACGATGGTCTCCCCGGCCAGCGCGGGGCTGACAAGGACGGTGGTGGCGGCGGTGGTGGCCACGATGGCCGCAAGCAGTCTGGTCATTTGGTCTCTCTCCGGTTGGGTGTTGGCCCGCCACCCCCCGGCGGGCCGGGGGGTCGTCAGATCGCGGCCTCCGCCTCGCGCAACGGGCGCACGAAGCCACGATCCAGCGTTTCGATCGCGGTCGATGTGGCCTCTTCGCTAAAGCACGTGTCACCCCCAAGGCTGTTGCGCGCTCTCTAGGGTCCGTGGACATTCACCTTGAGGCGATGACCGTCGCTGCGAGTTGCCAGTTGGCGGCATAGCTGGACGCGGTCTTTTCGTATCTCGTGGCTATTGCCCTGAATTCCTTGATCTTTGCGAAGAAGTTTTCGAGCGAGGTGCCGCCACTTGTAGGCATGTTTGTCGTAGTCGCGCGTGACCTTTCGGTTTGCCTTGGGCGGGATGATCGCCTTGGCTCCGCGTGTATCAAGCTCGGCGAGCAGCCAATCGGCGTCGAACGCCTTGTCGGCCAGCAACGACATCGAAATCCACGCCTTCGATCAGCGGCGCGACGCCTTTCATGTCATGCGCCTGCCCGGGCAGAAGAAGAAAATCGAACAGGTTTCCCAAGGCGTCGACGAGCGCCACGACCTTGGTCGTCCAGTTCGCCCGCGAGCGTCCGATGGCCTGATGCTCGAGTTCCTTTGAGCCGGCTCGCCTTCTGGTGAAGCCTGGACGATCGTGCCGTCGGATCAGCGCATACTCGAAATCGGGATCGCCGCTTATCTTTCTGAAAACACGCTCGAAAACTCCGGCTTCAGCCCATCTTCGGAAACGCCGGAACACGCTGTTCCAATTGCCGAATTCCTTTGGCAGATCACGCCACGGCAACCCCGTCCGCACCCGCCATAAAACAGCCTCCAGAAACAACCTATTGTCTTTGCCCGTCGCTCCGCTGTCGCCCGGCTTGCCAGGCAAAAGCGGCCCCAGCCGCGCCCAGACGTCATCGGAAATCACAAACCTCCGCTCGTCCATTCAAACCTCCCTTTGGAAGGTCCATCAGACCTCAGGTGATTTGGGAATTCCTCAATGTCCACAGGCCCTGAGGCGCGCCATGCAAAAACCGTGCAACGATCTCGCAAAGCTTTCGTGACAGCGGCCCCTGCGGCCCGTGACCATCTGGCCCCTTGCCGCACGCCTGCCCACCGCGTAAGCATTTTGGGCATGACCGCACCCCGTCCCCGCCTGACCCGAAACGACTGGCTCGCCGCCGGACTCGCCGCGCTGTGCGAGACCGGGCCGGGGGCCCTCGGGGCCGAGCCGCTGGCGCGGCGCGTGGGGGCCACCAAGGGCTCGTTCTACTGGCACTTCACCGATGTCCCCGCCTATTCCGCAGCACTGCTGGCACTCTGGCAGGCGGCGGCAGAGACCGCGCTGGAGCCGGACGAGGGCGAGCCCGCCGCCGCCCGGCTGCGCGCCTGCGCACAGGCCATCGCCGCCCCGGACCCTGCCCCCGCGCTTGATGCCGAACCGGCGATCCGCGCCTGGGCCGCCACCGACCCGCTGGCCGCCCGCGCCGTCGCAACAACCGACGCCGCCCGCCTCGACAGGCTCGCAGCCCTTCTTGCGACATGCGGCATCGCCAACCCCGACATGGCGCGCCTCATCCTCGGCGCCGCCATCGGGATGCAGGCGCTCGGGGGCAGGCAGGCCAACCGCGACGCCATCGGCTCGCTGGTCGATCTCATCCTTGCACTGAGGTGAGCCATGCGCACGGCGCTCCTGCTCATCGCCATGTCCCTTCTGGGCTATTGCCAGGACGAGACGGTCTCGGGCCACGGCGGACAGACGACGACATGGGTGCTGCACAGCCTCGACGGCACGCCGGTCTCGGCGCGCGCCACCCTCACCTTCCCCGGGGAGGGCGTGATCGCGGGCGAGGCCCCCTGCAACCGCTATTCCGCGCAGCAGACCGTGCCCTACCCGTGGTTCGCCGCCGAGCGCATCATCTCCACCAAGCGCGCCTGCCCCGACCTCGACGCCGAGAATCGCTACCTGCGCGCCCTGTCAGAGATGACGCTGTCCGAGGTGGCGGGTGAGACGCTGATCCTCAGCAACGACGCGGGCCGCGAGATGCTGTTCCGGGCGGAGGAGTAGAGGGACAGCGAGAAAGGCTTTTGGCCTTGAGGGGACGTTGGGGGAAACGTTAACGAGCCGTGCCATCGACAGGCCGCGGGCTGGCGATCCAACGATGTTTCAGGGCACTTTATCTCTCAGCATCCGAAAAACCTCGAAGTAGCGCGCATACGTGACGAAATCGCCAGTCCGGGGGGCGGGTCATGCTGAAAGCATGCCTCCGGCATGACCGATGGCGCGGCGGCCTTCGGCCTTGATTCCGCGCCGGGGCATGGTGGCAACCGTCCCCTTCAGGCCACAAAAAGCCCCCCCGCCAACCTTGATCGCGATCAAAGCCAACGTCCCACCGAAACGGCTACACTGTCACCGGAGGGGCAGCGCGCCACGGGCCCGGCCCCGCACGGCAAAAGGGAGGAACCCAGCCATGAAGACCCATATTCTCGTCGCCACCGACGGTTCGGACACGGCCAACAAGGCGATCGACCTCGCCGCCGAGTTCGCGGCGGCATTCGATGTGCCGCTGACCATCGGGCATGTGCTTCAATTCGGTCGCCCGCCGAAGGAACTCGCCCGGATGGCCGAGATCGAGCATATCGTGGACACGGTGCAAAAGGAACAGACGGTCGATTACAACATCCTCAGCGGCTCGGGCGGGGGCGATCTCTTCGCCCCGTCGCGGCCCTCCTCGGACGTGGTGCGCATGATCACCCTCGTCGGCGACGAAATCCTGCGGCGCGGTATTGACCGCGCCAAGGGCATGGGCGCGAAAAAGGTGGACACCAAGACAACCGATGACGATCCCGCCGACGGCATCCTCGAAATGGCCGAAGAGGTGGGGGCCGACATGATCGTGATAGGGCATCGCGGCCTCGGGCGCATCCGCACGCTGCTCGTCGGCAGCGTCGCGCAGAAGGTGAACAATCACGCCGCCTGCACGGTCGTCACGGTCCGCTGACCGGGGCACCGCGCGGTGCCTCACGCGAACCTCCCGGTTCGTGGTTTGAGCCGTGCGGTTCACCCCGCCCGCGCCGCCATCAGGTCCACCAGCCGCGCGCGGGCGTCGGGCAGCGGGCGCTCGCCCAGATGTGGGGCCAGATGATCGCGCAGGAAATGGCCAGTCACTTGAAATCCCTGCATTATTTCCGCATCCGGCGCGGGGCCTTGCCCCAGCAGGCAGGGCGGCAGCGGCAACAGCCGGTCGGCCCAGTCCCCGGCCCCCGCCCGCGACACCGCGCGCCCCGTTCGGGGCGATATATAACTGAGATCATTGGCTTTTTCCCCCATCACCGCGCACCGCCGCAGGTCGAGACCAAAGCCCGTCTCCTCCAGAAGCGTCAGTTCCCAGTTGAGATAAGCCAGCGGCCAGACCTCCGGCTGATCCAGTAAATCCAGCAATATCAAGCTTTTGCGATAAAGCACGCCATGCGCCTCGCGCTCCGGCAGGGCAAAGCGCAGCAGCGCGCAAACCGCACTCAGCCCCGCCAGCGCCAACCGGTCTCCCATCACCCAGGCCCTTGATTTCAAAGGCTCAACCCGGAAGGTGCCAAGGTGATCCTCAAGCCGCGCGCGCCATTCCACATCGAGCTGCGCCCCGGGTTGCAGCACCGGCGCCATCCGGCGCGACGCCCCACCGCGGACCACGCCCGCGTGACGCCCGTGGTCCGGCGTGAAAACTTCAATGATAACAGAGGTTTCGCCATGTCGTCGGCTGCTCAGCAAAAGCCCCTGATCGCGCCAGTCCATCACCCCGCTACCCGCTCAACCCGTCCTGATCCAGCATGTGCCGCCCCTTCCGGTCCTCCACCTCGACCACCCAGATATCAGGATCGAACCCGCGCTGCCGGGTGATGGACGCATCGACCTCCGCCTCGTCGCCCCCGGTCAGCGTGATCCACGCCCTCTCGCCCGTCATGAGATCAACAGAGCGTTGATATAGAACGGCTTTTCCATCCAGCGTGTTCAGCTTGACCAGCACTGCACCGGCTGTGTCATCGCCATGCGCCACCACGAAAGCAGGGATATCCGCCAGCCGCAAGCGCGCGAGATAGGCGTCGATCCAGAACCGCGCCGTCAGCCGCGCCACGGGGCTCAGCTCCCGTCCTTGAAATTCAGCCCGATCTCGGAGTAGCGCTCCGCCTCGTCCATCCATCCGGCCCGCACTTTTACCTGCAAGAACAGGTGGATACGCCGCCCGAGAAACGCTTCGAGCTCCTCGCGCGCGGCCTTCGAGACGGCCTTGATCGTCTCGCCCTTGTGGCCCAGCACGATCCCCTTGTGCCCGTCGCGCATGACATAGACCACCTGATCCACGCGGGCCGAGCCATCCTTGCGCTCTTCCCAGTTTTCCGTCTCGACGGTCAGTTGATAGGGCAGTTCCTGATGCAGGCGCAGCGTCAGCTTTTCGCGGGTCATCTCGGCGGCGATCATGCGCATCGGCAGATCGGCGATCTGATCCTCGGGATAGAGCCACGGCCCCTCGGGCACCTCGCCCGCCAGCCAGGTGCGCAGATCGTCCACGCCATGCCCCTTCTCGGCGGAAATGAGAAAGGTCTTCTCGAAGGCGAAGCGGTCGTTCATCTCCTTGGTGAGGGCCAGCAGGGCGGGCGCCTCCACCCGGTCTATCTTGTTGATCGCAAGGATAATTCTTCGTCCCTTGGCGATGTCATCCAGCCCCTCGAGGATGCGCCCGACACCGTCGGTGACGCCGCGATGCGCCTCGATCAGCAGCACCACGATATCGGCATCCGCCGCGCCCCCCCACGCAGCCGCGACCATCGCCCGGTCGAGCCTGCGGCGCGGCTGAAAGAGGCCCGGCGTGTCCACGAACACAAGCTGGCTATCGCCTTCCATCGCCACGCCCCGGATGCGCGCGCGGGTGGTTTGCACCTTGTGCGTCACGATGCTCACCTTGGCCCCGACCATCCGGTTGAGCAGCGTGGACTTGCCCGCGTTGGGCTCTCCGATCAGGGCGACGAATCCGGCGCGGGTGGTGGTCATGTTCCGCTCTCCAATCGCGCCAGCAGCGCCGCCGCCGCCGCCTGTTCCGCCTGCCGTTTCGATCCGGCGGTGGCGGTGGCGCTCTCGCCCCCTTCAAGCCGCGCCTCGATGGTGAATTGCGGCGCGTGATCGGGACCGGTGCGGGCCGTCTCGACGTAAGACGGCGGCACAAGGCCGCGCGCCTGCGCCCATTCCTGCAAGCTCGTCTTGGCGTCGCGCGAATCCGCCTCGACGGTCGCGATCCGCGCGCCCCAGAGCCTGCGCACCATGCTGCGCGCCGCCTCGTAGCCCGCATCGACGTAAACGGCGGCGATCACCGCTTCCATCGCGTCGCCAAGCAGCGCCTCCTTGCGCCGCCCGCCCGACAGCATCTCGGACCGTCCCAGCCGCAGCACAGCGCCGAGACCCGTCTCGCGCGCCACCGCTGCACAGGTTTCCTTGCGCACCAGCGCGTTGAAGCGCGGCGCAAGCTGGCCCTCGGCTGCGGCTGTATCGGCCTCCAGAAGCGCCTCGGCCATGACAAGGCCAAGCACCCGGTCGCCGAGGAATTCAAGCCGCTGGTTGTCGTCGCGGCCCGGCGACGAGATCGAGGAATGGGTGAGCGCCTCGATCAACAGCGCGGGCCGGGCAAACTCATGCCCGATCCGCGCCGCAAACGCCCTCACCTCGCTCGATAATTTCACTCCAGCCCCTCGAAGAACCGATCCCCGCGCCATGTCCAGAAGAACAGCATCGACCGCCCCGCCGATGAGAATATCACACGGTTCGCGCGCCCGATCAGGTTCTCGTAAGGCACGAAGCCGACGCCCCCAACGGCCTGCGGGAAGCGCGAATCGGTGGAATTGTCGCGGTTGTCGCCCATGAAGAAGTAATGCCCCGCAGGCACGGTGAACACGCCGGTATTGTCGGCGCGCTGCGGTCCGATATCAAGGATCGCGTGGCTGCGCCCGCCCGGCAGCGTCTCGGTAAAGCGCGGCTTGATACAGTCCGCGCCCAAGCCCACCACGCCATTGGCACAGCGCGGGCGGATGCGCATCGGCCCCTGCGGCGCGAACTCCTCGACGAAGTCGCCCGCCGGTTCGACCTCGACCGCCGCGCCGTTGATATGCAGCACCCCGCCGCGCATCTGTATCTGGTCGCCGGGCAGGCCGATCAGACGCTTGATGAAATCGGTGCCATCGACGGGGTGGCGGAACACGATGATATCGCCGCGCTCAGGCTCGCCGCCGAGAATGCGGGTGTTGTCACCGTCGAGCCAGCCGCAGATATCCTTGGCGTCGATATCGAGCCCGCCCAGCCGGATCGACGGGCAGGAGGCGTAGGAATAGCCATAGGCCATCTTGTTGACGAACAGGAAGTCGCCGATCAGCAGCGTGTCCTTCATGGACCCGGACGGAATCCAGAACGGCTGAAAAAACAGCGTGCGGAAAATGCCGGCAATCACCAGCGCCCAGAAAACGGTCTTGACCGTCTCCCAGATGGAGCTGCCTTTCTGGGTCTGCGATGCCATGCCTGTCTCCGCCGGGGATGTCTGTGGGTGGCCTGTGGGCGCCTGTGGTCCGCCGCTTCATGCGGCGCGGGGCGCGGGGTGTCAAGGCGGGGCATCAAGGCGTCGGGCACCACGCCGTATCAGGCTACCTGCGGCTCCTCGGAAAACAGCGCCTCGGGGTCGATCCCGCGCTTCTCGGCGCTGGACCGCACGGCGTCGCGCAGGGCGGCACTGCGACGCAACAGGCGACGAAAGCGCGCCTCGTCGAGCACCAGGATCGTCGAGGGCGCGATGGCCCGCGCCTCGAAGCGCCGGGTCTTGCGCAACAGCACCGCGAATTGCCCGAACATATCGCCGCGACCCAGCCGCCATGTCTGGCCCGCACGCTCGATCTCGACCGCGCCGGAGGCGATGAAGAACACGCTGCGCGCCGCCATGTCCTTGCGCATCAGCATTTCGCCGGGATTGGCATAGCGGGTCGTGAGCACCCGGCTGAGACGCCGGACACCACGTTCGTCGAGATCGGAAAACAGCGGCAGCTGCCGCACAAGCTCGGTGCGTTGCGGCGCGATGTCGAGCCGGGGGCGCTGTTCGTTCGCCGCGCGGCGGCGCGCGATATCGGCCATCAGCGCGGTATGGACCTCGGCCCCGATCAGCCCGTCCTCGCGCATGGTGTCGTATTCGCGCTCCTCGAGGCGCAGTGCGGTGCGGCGGATGAAGCGGCGCTCCAGCTTTTCGGCATAGCCCGGATATTGCAGCCGCAGCCCGTCGAGGGCAGTCTCCACCCCCTCGATGCGCCGCGCCAGAAGCTCGCGCAGCAGCTCGGCCACCCGCCGCCCGTGAATGCGGCGGATGCGCCGGTCGATGAAACCGCCCATGTCGCGCAGGATAAGGCGCTGCGACAGCAGATGCTCGAAGCGGTCCGCCGTCAGGTGCGCCAGCGGGGCCGAGACTCGCAGGCGGTTGTTGAGCACGACGGCGGCGCGAAAGGCACGGCCATAGGCGACGCTGCGCCGCGCAGCGCGCTGATACCCGCTGCGCCCGCCGATGCGCGACGCCTCGATGAGCCGTTCGGCATCGGTGATGACCTGCTCGGCCATGCGCGCCGAGATCGTGCGTTCGCGCACGCGGGCAAGGATCGTGTCGCGCTCGTGCCCGGCCAGCGCGATCAGGCCAAGCGTGATGCGGTCGCGGTCGAGGATCTCGGCGCGCGCCTCGGCGCGTTTTACCGCCTCGTCCAGCCGCTCGCCGAATCGCTTGGCCTCGGAACGCACGATGTCGTGGTTCAGCTCGTAATTCTCGGTGATGCGCGCCACGTCCTCGCGCACGGTCTGCAACGCGACGGCGACCACCTGCCGCGACAGCGCCTCGTCGATGGGCGACAGCCGGTCAAGCCCGAGGCGGCAGATCACCGCCCGCAGCGTCGTGCCCTGCACGATCAGCGTAAAGAGCGTGAAGCCGGTGGCGAGGATGCCGACCACGCGCTGAATGCCATCGGGCACACGGAAGCTCTCGGTCACGGCGAGCGCGAGGGCGAGCGTCACCGCCCCCCGCAGCCCGCCCCACAGGATCGCCCCCCGGTAGGGCCGCTCGACCTCGGGCGAGAGCCGCAGCGCGGTCAGGAGCGGCAGCAGCCCAAAGAGGATCACCACCCGCGCGCCCGTCGCGGCGAGGATCACCACCCCGATGAGGACGAAATCCTCCACCCGCACCTGTTCCAGCAGCCGCGGGATCAACAGCGCCGCAAGGATGAAGATGAGCGCCCCGGCCCAATGCGCGAGCAGGTCCCAGACCTCGCGCATGTTGGTCCAGGCCTCGGGGCGCAACCGCCCCGGCGCACCGAGGTTGAGGGTGAGCCCGGCGCTGACCACGGCGATCACGCCCGAGGCGCCGATGCTCTGCTCTGCCACGATATAGGCGAGATAGGGCAGCGCCACCGAGATCGAGATCTGCGCCCGCTCCCACGCGGCAAAGAGCGCCATCAGCCAGAGCGCCGCCCGCGCCGCCAGCCAGCCGGTGAGCGCGCCCCCCGCCATCAGAACCGGAAACCGCGCCAGCGCGTCGACCGGGCTCGGGTCGGGCGTGCCCAGCATGACGAAGCCCATGAACAGGCCGAAGAGCGCAATCGCGGCGGCGTCGTTGAGCAGGCTCTCGCCCTCGATAATCCGCGTGAGCCGCCGCGGCGCCGACAGCGAGCGAAAGATCGACACCACCGCCGAGGGGTCGGTCGTCGAGACGATCGCGCCGATCAGCAGGCAGGCCGCCAGCGGCAGCGCGCTCGCCCAGGCCAGCGCGTAGCCCACCGACAGCGTCGCCACCACCACCGCGACCACCGCCAGCACGATGATCGGCACCCAGTCATCCAGCATCCGGCGCAGGTTCATCCCCAGCGTCACCTGGAAAAGCAGCGTCGGCAGAAAAACATAGAGGAACACGTTGGAGCGGATCGGCAGGCCGAGGATCGCCTCGGCCACCGGGTTGAGCGCATCGGTCAGATCGGTGCGCAGGAAAAAGCTCGCCGCCACGCCGACGAGGATGCCGAGACCCGCGAGGATCACGCTGTAGGGCAGGCGCATCCGCGTGGCCAGCGGTTCGGCCAGCCCGAGCACGAGGAACAGCGTGGCGACGATGGTGGTGAGAAAAACGATATCCATCCGACAGAGATAGCCCGAAACGCTGGTCTGGGAAATCACCAAGCGGCGATGTCAGCGCTCTTTCAGCGGTCGCGCCTCGATCAATACAAAGGCCTGCGCCCAGGGGTGATCGTCGGTCAGCGTGACGTGGATGATCGCCTCATGCCCCGCGGGCGTCATCTCGGCCAGCCGCTCGGCGGCCCAGCCGGTGACCTGCATCACCGGCTGCCCGGTGGAAAGGTTCGTCACCGCCATGTCCTTCCACGCGATCCCCATGCGCAGCCCGGTGCCCAACGCCTTGGAGCACGCCTCTTTCGCCGCCCACCGCTTGGCATAGGTGCCCGCCACATCGGCGCGGCGCTCGGCCTTGGCCTGTTCGATATCGGTGAACACGCGGTTGCGAAAGCGGTCCCCGAACCGCTCCAGCGTGCCGGCGATCCGCTCGATATTCGCCAGATCGGTGCCGATGCCGAGGATCATTCGGGGGAGGCCTCTTGCCCGTCGCAAGGCCGGACCTTGCAGGCCAGACCGGTGACCCACGACAGCCCCGACGCATCGCTTTCTGAAAAGTCGGGCAGATCGGGCATGTATCTCTTTGCGCCATTCCAAGCCGCAGCCGGGCTTTCGCGAATAGCTGCCACAAAGTCTGCGCGGGTCAGGGAACATCGCAGTAGCCGCGGCAGCTCCTCGCGGATCATCGCCTTACAATCAAACGCATTCTTGGCCTTCTGTTGCGCCAGTTCAGGATCGCCGTCGGCTGCAAGCGCCGCTTGCAGCCCCGCCATGTCGCGCGCGGTATTGCACATATCACTCACCTCCAGCGCCAAGCCGCCAACGATTACGCCGATACCAATGAACGGAATCGCCTCGCCCGCCGCCGATCCGATGTTGCGGGCCGCGCCGCGCCCCATGCGCCTTGTGACTGTTCGGGCGGTCTTTTGAGCGATCTTTCGCTTGGCATTGCGCGCCACAAGACGCGCGCTCGCCTCGCGCGCCGCAACAGTCGTGACCCCGATCCCCGAAAGCGCCGCCGAAGCCGTGGCTAGACACCGGACGAGCCGATCATGCAGGTGGATGAGCGTTAAGGGCAATCGAGGCAAGGACCACAAGAACGACAAGCAACTTGCCGACACGCCGAAAAGCCCCGATCAGCCCCATCACCCCCGCGCCTCGTCCATCAACCGGCGCATCTCGGCAATCGCGGGCGCGAGCCCGAGAAAGATCGCCTCGCCAATCAGGAAATGCCCGATATTGAGCTCGGCCACCTCGGGGAACGCGGCCACCGGCCCCACCGTGTCATAGGTAAGGCCATGGCCCGCGTGAACCTCCAGCCCCAGCGAATGCGCATAGGCCGCCATCTCGCGCAGGCTCTCCAATTCGCGGTCGCGATCCTCGAACCGCCCCTCGGCATGTGCGTCGCAATAGGCCCCGGTGTGCAATTCGATCACCTGCGCGCCGATGCGGTGCGCGGCGTCGATCTGGCGCATGTCGGCGGCGATGAAGATCGACACCCGACAGCCCGCCTCGCGCAGGGGGGCGATGTAATGCGCGAGCCGGTTCTCCTCGCGCGCCACCTCCAGCCCGCCCTCGGTGGTGCGCTCCTCGCGTTTCTCAGGAACCAGGCAGACGGCGTGGGGCTTGTGGCGCAGGGCGATCCTCTGCATCTCCTCGGTCGCCGCCATCTCGAAATTGAGCGGCACGCTCAGCACCTCCACCAGCCCGTCGATATCGGCGTCACTGATATGCCGCCTGTCCTCGCGCAGGTGCGCGGTAATGCCGTCGGCCCCGGCCTCCTCGGCGATGCGCGCGGCGCGCAAGGGGTCAGGGTATGCGCCCCCCCGCGCGTTGCGCACGGTCGCAACGTGGTCGATGTTCACGCCAAGGCGCAGTCGTGTCTCTGCGGTCATCGCTCGGTTCCTTCCTTTGGCATCGCGGGGCCATCCCGGCCCGCCTTGCGGTCCGCGTCAGGCGCGCGCGCCGATCTGTCCCTTGCCGCCCGCTTTTCCCGGAGCGCCTCCCACTTGGCCTTGAGTGCGCCCCTGCGCCGCTTCTGATAAGCGGTGATTACCGGCAGGCTGATGTAATAGGCGGCCAGCCCCGCGACGATCCCCGGCACAACTCCGCCGATCATGTAGGGAAAAAACACCTCGTCATAGAAAATACCCAGCCCGTGCCAATCCGGTTGCCGGTCTGTGAACACGGCGATGACATTGTTTTTCAGGTCCTCGCCCGCATCGAGAAACTTGCCGCCCAGCGACCGGCTGATCTCGTGCTCTGGCGGGGTGTGCCGCCCGAGGATGGCATGGCCTGTCTGAAGCGAGACCACCCCGATCGGCAGATAGGTCAGCGGATTGCCGAAGAACGTCGCCAGAAGCGCCGCCGGAATGTTGCCGCGCACCACCAGCGCAAGCGCGGCGGCCACGATGAAATGCAACCCGTAGAACGGCGTGAACGTGGTGAACACGCCTGCGAAAATGCCGCGCGCAATGCGGTCGGGCGGATCGGGCAGGCGATTGACGCGGTGCTTGACATAGGTGAACGCGCGCGTCCAGCCGCCGCGCGGCCAGAGAAAATCGGCCACGACGCGCCACCACGGCCTGCGGTCTCGGCGTCTGAAGATCACGCCTACGGCTCCTCGCGCTTGTCCCCCGAGCGGGACGGATCGCGATATCGCTCCACAGCGGCAACGTCCGCCTCGGCGTCGAGGGCCGAGAGAACGCTGTGCAGATGCTCGGCATCGCGCAACTCGACATCGATCAGAAATCGGTAGAAATCTGGTTTCCGGTCAACGAATGTCAAATCCGAGATATTGGCCTTCTGCTCGCCGATCAAGGTGCAAATCCGCCCCAGTACGCCCGCGTCGTTGCCGATTGTCAGGTCGAGCGTGACGGCATAGGCCGCCGGGTGCTTGCCGGTGTGCCAGTGCAGGTCGAGCCACCGCTCCGGTTGGCTGTCATAGCGCGACAGCGTCTCGCAATCTATCGCGTGGATCACCACGCCCTGCCCGCGATGGGTGATGCCGACGATGCGCTCGCCCGGCAATGGCTGGCAACAGCGGGCCCGGTCGAATCCCTGGTCCGCCCCGAGCCCGATCACCGCCCGGTCGCGCGCAACCTCGGCCTCGCCCGCAGGGACCAGATCGGGATAGACCGCGCGCAGCACCTCGCTCGCGGTCAACTCCGCGCTACCCAGCCGCGCGCGCACCTCGTCGGCATCGCGCAGGCGCAGGGTGCGCGCGGCGGCCTCCAGCGCCTTGTCGGTGGCGCGCTTGCCCACATGCTCAAAGGCCGAACGCGCCAGCTCGCGGCCCAGCTTGACATAGCGATCCCGGTCCAACTCGCGCAGGGCGCGGCGGATCGCCGCGCGCGCCTTGCCGGTGGTCGCGATGTCGAGCCAGGCCGATTGCGGCATCTGTCCGCCCGCGGTGATGATCTCGACCGACTGCCCGTTCTTGACCCGCGTCCAGAGCGGCACCCGCATCCCGTCCACCTTGGCGCCGACACAGGCATGACCGATCCGCGTGTGGATCGCATAGGCGAAATCAATCGGCGTCGCGCCGCGCGGCAGCTTGATGACGTCGCCCTTTGGGGTGAAGCAGAACACCTTGTCGGCATACATCTCGAGCTTGACCGCCTCGAGGAAATCCTCGTGATCCTCCTCGGCGTCGAACTGCTCGTTCATCGACGATATCCAGCGCGCCGGATCGACGGCAAACGGGTTCTCGACACGCACCCCGTCGCGATAGGACCAGTGCGCCGCCACCCCGCTCTCGGCCACGTCGTGCATCGCCTGCGTGCGTATCTGCACCTCCACGCGCTTGCCGTCGCGGCCCGACACCGTGGTGTGGATCGAGCGGTAGCCGTTGGATTTCGGCTGGCTGATATAATCCTTGAACCGCCCCGGCACCGCGCGCCAGCGTTGATGGATCACGCCCAGCACACCGTAGCAATCGGCCTCGCTGCGGGTGATGATGCGAAAGCCGTAGATGTCCGACAGGCGCGAGAAGCCCATCTGCTTTTCCTGCATCTTGCGCCAGATCGAGTAGGGCTTCTTGGCGCGCCCGAAAACCTCGGCCTCGATCCCCGCCTTGTCCAGCTCGGCGCGCATGTCGCCGGTGATGCGCTCGACCACGTCGCCGGTCTCGCGCTGCAGCGTGATGAAGCGGCGGATGATCGAGGCGCGCGCCTCGGTGTTGAGCACGCGGAACGCGAGGTCCTCGAGCTCCTCGCGCATCCACTGCATCCCCATGCGACCGGCGAGCGGCGCATAGATGTCCATGGTCTCGCGCGCCTTCTGCGCCTGCTTGTCGGGGCGCATCGCCTTGATCGTGCGCATGTTGTGCAAGCGGTCGGCGAGCTTGACGAGAATCACCCGCAGATCGCGCGACATGGCCATGAACAGCTTGCGGAAATTCTCGGCCTGCTTGGTCTCGGAACTCGACAGTTGCAGGTTGGTGAGCTTGGTCACACCATCGACAAGCTCTGCGATCTCGGTGCCGAACCGCTCTTCGACAGTCCGGTAGGACGCCCTGGTATCCTCGACCGTGTCGTGCAGGAGCGCGGTGACGATGGTCGCATCATCCAGCCGCTGCTCGGTCAGAATGGCGGCGACGGCGACGGGATGGGTGAAATACGGCTCGCCCGAATGGCGCGTCTGACCCTCGTGCATCTTGCGGCCATAGTCATAGGCTGCGCGGATGAGGGCCTCGTCCGTCCGGGGATTGTAATGGCGCACCAGCGTGATCAGGTCGTCGACAGCGATCATCTGACAGTGTGCCCGGCCTTCCTCGCGGGGGCGGGGCTCAGCCCTCGCCCTGCGCTTCCATGAGGGCGCGCAACAGCTTTTCCTCCGACATGTCGTCGGGTTCCGGCTGATCGGTTTCCGCGCCCATCATCAGCGCCATCGTGTCCTCTTCGGGCTCGTCCACCTCGATCTGGGTCTGGTTCGATTCGATCAGCCGCTCGCGCAGATCAGCCGCCGATTGCGTCTCCTCGGCGATCTCGCGCAGCGCCACGACCGGGTTCTTGTCGTTGTCGCGATCCACGGTGAGCGGCGCGCCGGCGGTGATTTCGCGCGCCCGGTGCGCGGCGAGCATCACAAGCTCGAATCGGTTCGGGACCTTGTCGACGCAGTCTTCTGTGGTTACGCGGGCCATGCGACCTCCGGTATCTCTCGGGCATTGCGATCAGAAGCCTCGTATCTAAAGCCTGCGGCGCGGATTTACAAGCGCCGATTCGGCAGGGCAACCACCTCGGCGCGCGCCGCCTCCGGTAACGCCGCAAGCATCTCGCGCACCGTCCGCCCGAGCAGCGGATGCCGCCAGTCCGGCGCCACATCCACCAGCGGCACCAGCACGAAGGCGCGCTCCTGCATCCGCGGGTGCGGCAGGATGAGCCGGTCAGGGGCCTGCCCCTGCGCCGCGCGCGGAGTGAGCGCGCGCCAGCGTGCCTGCGTGGCGGCATCCGGCAGCACGCGGTTGCCCACGGCGATGAGATCGAGATCGAGGGTGCGCGCGCCCCAGCGGGCCTCGCGCCTGCGCCCGAACTCCGCCTCGACCGCGTGCAGCCGCGCGAGCACCGCCTCGGGCGCATCACCCAGTCGCAACGCGGCGGCGGCATTCACGAAATCGGGCCCTGCACCCGGCGGAAAGGCCGGGGTGCGGTAGAACCGGCTCACCGAGATCGCCGCGCCCGTCACCGCCTCCAGACGCCGTAGCGCGGCATCGAGCGTCGCCCCCGGACCGTCCCCGCCATTGCCGTGGCGCAACGGCAGGTTTGCGCCCAGCGCGATCAAGCACAGTTGATCCGACGTCATCGCCAAACTATCCTTTTGTGACGTTTAACTCTCTTGAAGGTCCTCCGACCACCCATTAACTCCTCCGGGCTATCTGACGTGCCACACCACTCACACACGCACCACTCACAAGGCACGCCGGACCGATTTGAAAGGACATTCCAAGATGTTTTACAAGGATGACCGTCTCGCCTTGTTCATTGACGGCTCGAATCTCTACGCCGCAGGCAAGGCGCTTGGCTTCGACATCGACTACAAGCTGCTGCGCAACGAGTTCATGCGCCGGGGCAAGCTGTTGCGCGCGTTCTACTATACCGCGCTTCTCGACAATGACGAGTATTCGCCAATCCGCCCCTTGGTCGACTGGCTGCACTATAATGGCTACTCGATGGTGACGAAACCGGCCAAGGAATACACCGACAGCCAGGGCCGCCGCAAGGTCAAGGGCAACATGGATATCGAGCTTGCCGTCGACGCGATGGAGCTTGCGCCGCGCGTCGATCACATCGTGCTCTTCTCCGGCGATGGCGATTTCCGGCCGCTTGTCGAGAGCCTGCAACGCCAGGGCGTGCGCGTGTCGGTGGTCTCGACCATCCGCAGCCAGCCGCCGATGATCTCCGACGACCTGCGCCGCCAGGCCGACAACTTCATCGAACTGGACGACCTCAAGGACGTGATCGGCCGTCCCCCGCGCGAGCCGCGTGACCACGCCGGGCGCGAAGCCGCCTACGCCGCCGCGCAAGAGTGACAGGGCCGGGGCGCGCGGGGCTTACTCGCGCGCCTCGCTCTCGTCGTCGGGCGCGCGTCCTCCACGACCGACCGACAGGCCGAAGAGCCGCCATTCGGTGCCCGCCTGCGCGAACAGCATCTCGAACAGCACCGCGTCGGGGCGCATCGGGATACGCCCGTTCAGCCGTAACAGCCCATCCTCCCCGATCCCGGGCGCAGCGCTCAGTTGCGGCGCATAGAGCACCGCCTGCCCGAGCGGCAGGTCGCGGGTCCGCGCGAACACACCGGCCAGCCGTGCCGCATCGTTCGCGTCGCGAAATCCGGGTGCCGACAGGTCGCGCAGCACCGTGTAGTTTCCGGTCCGGTTGGCGTGGTCGAGCGCGATCAGCGTAGACCATATGAGCCGCGCCACCTCGCTTTCGGGAGGTGGCGCGGTCTGCGCGGTCGCGGGGGCGGCGAGCGCGGCGCTCAAGAGCACCGCGCGCACCGCATACCGTAGCCATGTCACCATTTGAACGTCACGCCCACCCGGCCGCCGACGCGGTTCTCGCGAAAGCCGACACCGATGCCGCCGTCAAGCTGTGCATTGGGCGAGATGCGCACGGCCCCCGTGGCGGCAAACGCACTGCCGCCCGCATAGGCCCCGAACCCGCCCGAGAGGGCGAAATTCTCCGCCCCGGCAAGCGAAGGCGACTGCATGGCCAGCGCCATCGCCACCCCGTCGCGGTTCTCGCGGACATCCTCGTTGAGGCCCCGGATCGCCGCCGCGGTCGCGCCCCCGTCGGAGGCGAGGTTGCCGTTGAGGTCGGTGGTCACCAGTTCCACCGGCCCCGACTGCGCCGCGCGGCTCGCCGCCGAGGCGATGCCGGGGGTGGTGTAGGTGTTGGTCGCTCCGCCGATCACCACCTGGTTGGCCGCCGTGGTCTGCACCCCCGAGCCCAGCGCCATCGCGTTGTCATGCGTGGCCTGCGCCCCCTGGCCAAGCGCGGTGCTGTTCGCGCCCGAGGCGGCGCTGCTCGCGCCATCGCTCGTCGCTGTTCTCGCCTCGCCGGCAACGCCGGCTGCTCTGCCCCGGTCGCCGTGCTGAAATCGCCGAAGGCGCGGCCTGCTTCGCTCCCGTCGCCGATCGCCTGAAATCGTCCCGTGCGCGACGCTGGTCCAGCCCGCTGTCGCCGTGCTGCCCGTCGCCGGAGAGCGGCTGCTGCCCTGTCCCGTCGCCGTGCTGAATTCACCCGAGGCCACGCTCTGCTCGCCCAGCGCGGTGGAATTGTCACCGGTCGCCGCCGCGTCCTCGCCGAAGGCCGCCGAATTGGCCCCGGTCGCCTGCGCATTGCCGCCCACGGCGGTCGAACCCGAGCAATGGCAAGGGCCATGACCGCGGCCCCGTTGAGGATCGCCTTGCGGCAAGTGATTGATTTCATGATGGAACCCTCGGCTTGGTTATTGTATTCGACTTGAAAAGGCGACACCGGCACGCAGCGGATCTTGCATGATTACCCGGCGTAATGTGCAAATCTATGTCGCAAGGCAAAGGGCCAGGCAAAAGAATTGCGCGCTGCCGCGCCCGCGAACGAACAGATTGTTGCAAAGCCGAATTCATGGCCGTGCCACCCCGCGCGATCCGGCTCGGGTCCTGCTCGCGTTGGTTCGCGGTCATGCGAGCTGATCATACCGGGTCATTTTCGGCAGACGCGCCGGGCGAAACCCGCTCCCGTTTCCGGGCGATATGGTCTAGACCCGCGGCCATGTTCGCCCGCCCGCCTCTTGCCGCATGATCCCCGATCCGGCGCTCATCGGCCAGCTTGCCGGTCTCTTCGCCGCCGCCTTCGGCGCGGCGACGATCCTGCCGTTCCAGTCCGAGGTGGTGTTCGTCGCCCTTCAGGTGACGGGCCGCGCATCGGTGGCGGCGCTGGTGATCGTGGCGAGTGTCGGCAACACGCTGGGCGCGGTCGTGAATTACGTCATGGGCCGCGGGATCGAGCGGTTCCGCCACCGCCGCTGGTTCCCGGTCAACGCCGCGCAACTGGCGCGCGCGCAACGCTGGTATGCCCGCTGGGGCGTCTGGACCCTGCTGCTGAGCTGGGCGCCTCTGGGCGACGGCTTTACCGTGATCGCGGGCATGATGCGCACGCCGGTCTGGCTGTTTCTGGTGCTCGTCACCATCGCCAAGACAGGCCGATACATCGTGCTCGCCTGGCTGACGGCGCAGGCGGGCGGTTAGGGCAGGCCACCCTTTACGCGGGCCACCCGCTGGCTTACCTCTGGGCCATGCAGGAGAGCGCCATGACCAAGCCCCCCCTCACCCTCTGGCTCGCCGCGCCGCGCGGGTTCTGCGCCGGTGTGGATCGCGCGATCAAGATCGTGGAAATGGCGCTCGCGAAATACGGCGCGCCGGTCTATGTGCGCCACGAGATCGTGCACAACAAATACGTCGTCGATGACCTGCGCGCCAAGGGCGCGGTGTTCGTCGAGGAGCTGGACGACTGCCCCGCCGACCGCCCGGTGATCTTCTCCGCCCACGGCGTGCCCAAATCGGTGCCCGCCGAGGCGGCGCGCCGCGAGATGCTCTATGTCGATGCCACCTGCCCGCTGGTGAGCAAGGTCCATATCGAGGCCGAGCGCCACCATGAGAACGGTCTGCAGATCGTGATGATCGGCCACGCGGGCCACCCCGAGACGGCTGGAACGATGGGGCAGTTGCCCGAGGGCGAGGTGCTCCTGGTCGAGACCCCCGCCGACGTGGCCACGCTCACGGTGCGCGATCCCGCCCGCCTCGCGTTCGTCACGCAAACCACCCTCTCGGTCGATGACACCGCCGAGGTGGTCGCCGCGCTTCAGGCCCGCTTCCCGGCCATCATCGGCCCGCACAAGGAAGACATCTGCTACGCCACCACCAACCGGCAGGAGGCCGTGAAGGCGATGGCGCGCGAGGCCGACGCGATGCTCGTGGTGGGCGCGCCCAACTCGTCCAATTCCAAGCGCCTCGTCGAGGTCGGCGCACGCGCCGGGTGCTCCTACGCACAACTTGTGCAACGCGCCACCGATATCGACTGGCGCGCTCTGGAGGGCATCACCTCCATCGGCCTCACCGCCGGTGCCTCGGCCCCCGAAGTGCTGGTCAACGAGGTCATCGACGCCTTCCGCACCCGCTATGACGTGACCGTGAGGCAGGTCGAGACCGCTCAGGAAAACGTCGAGTTCAAGGTGCCGAGGGTGCTGCGCGAACCGGCGTGAGGTGGGATGGTGGGTGCGATGTGTCGGGTGACAGCCAGGAGCCCTCCGCGGTCATTTTATCAGTGCTCTGAGCGTTCGATCACTATGCAGGCGCGGCGACAAATGACGGCGATACGGGGCGAAGCGGTCTTGCCAGATCAGCTTCCGACCAGACACCAGAAGAAGAAGTGCAAAAAATTCGAAGGGCCAGCGGTCAGACAAACATTGCGCTCTTAAATAAGCCCCGGCCAATTTGCCCTTGGGAAAAATCCACCAGCCGGATCGGCAGTACGCTTTAGGATCCCATGTGCCGTTGGCCCCTACAAGCCGATCATATTGCCGAAGGCTGATGTCGAGGCGCGGTTCAAATTTGTCATGAAGCACCTCTGCTCCCAGGCGTTAATCGCAGCTTGCGAGAAAGGTGGCAATGTCGATGTGGGCTTCACAATCAGCGCCATGCTGTAGCACTTGACCGCCTGCGGCATGGACGAGACTGCGGATGCCGTGGTTCTCACTGGCAAAATACAGGTCGGCAGTTCGGACGCCAATCTTGTCGGCCGCCACCAGCCCGTCCATGAACAAAGCCCTGCCATACCCTTGGCCTTGGTAGAGGTCTTCGACGGATATGCCAATTTCGGCATGATGGTCGATCCCGGAGAATACTTCGACAACGCCGATCACGCGCCCGTCTGCCTTTATACCGAGGACGATATCGGGGCTGGCCCGATTGGCAATCAAGCTGATCGAACGGTTAGGCAAGACCGTCATGAACCTGCGCTGTCGCGAAGTCCGGCCAAGCTGCAGGTAGTGAGCGCCTAACGCGCGCCGCCAGTCGTTAACTGTGCCCGCGAGAGGAGCCGCATGCGGTTGAGAGATGACGGGCAACATTATAATTCCTTTCCCTTGGTGCTGGGTATTCCCTATAGATAATGCTGCGGCGCGGCATTGTAAGTTAGAGCGACGTGACGTTAGTTCGTTGTGCACCCTCCGTGTTGGTGATGCCGCAACGACAAAGGACTTCTGCGCGGTTGCAGCGAACCGCAGAATAGTCCCGCATAGCAGCCACACAACAAACTCCCCCAATCCGCCCTTGCCAACCCCGCACCACAGCGCCAGTTTCCGCCCCATGTTCCAGACCATTCCCCGCGCCCCGCTGATCCTCGGCCTTGCCGGTCTGCTGCCCTTCCTCTGGGGGGCGTTGACCGTGCTGCGGCCCGATCTCGGCCTGTGGACGGCGCAGGCCATCGGCCCCCGCTTCGCCGGGCCCTACGTGATGCTGTTCTACGGCGCGGTGATCCTGTCGTTCATGTCCGGCGTGCTCTGGGGCTTTGCCGCACGGGCCACCGGCACGCTGGCCACTATGGGCTACGCGCTCTCGACCGTTCCCGCGCTCTGGGCGTTCTTCATGACCGGCGGCGGGCCGCACTCGGCGGGGCTGAGCCTCATCTTCGGCTTTGCCGGGCTGTTGGCTCTCGACTGGCAATTCGCCCGCTGGGGCCTTGCGCCCGACTGGTGGATGCCGCTACGGCTGCTGCTCAGTGCCGTGGCGATCGCCTGCCTCGCCATTGGAGTGTTCGCCTGATGCCCGATCTCTTCGCCTATACCGACGGGGCCTGTTCGGGCAATCCCGGCCCCGGCGGCTGGGGCGTGCTGATGCGCGCGACGGAGGGGGGCACAATCGTCAAGCAGCGCGAACTCAAGGGTGGCGAGGCCGAGACCACCAACAACCGGATGGAGCTTCTGGCCGCGATCCACGCGCTCGAGGCGCTGTCGAAGCCAAGCCACATCACCATCGTCACCGACAGCGCCTATGTGAAGAACGGGATCACCGGCTGGATGCACGGCTGGAAGAAGAACGGTTGGAAAACCGCCGCGAAAAAGCCGGTGAAGAACGTCGAGCTTTGGCAGCGTCTCGACGAGGCGCAAAAGCGCCACACGATCACATGGGAATGGGTCAAGGGCCACGCGGGCCACCCCGAGAACGAGCGCGCGGACGAGTTGGCGCGCGAGGGCATGGCCCCGTTCAAGCCGGGCAAGGCCGGGGGATGATCACCGACCGGTGATCGACACCTGACCGACAATTACCAATGGTAATTCTGCCTGCTGTGCTGCGGACGTGGCTTCGGGCAGGCGTCGTGAATTGGCCTTTGCCGACGTTGAAGGCGAAGCCCCCTTGCGCGGACTAGGTCGAGGCGCCGCGCAGCGTCATGCCGAGGCCGCGCCTCGGCCCGACCGCACCCGGGCGGGCGCTATTCAACGCCTCCAGCTCTATCGACAAGGTCTGGATATACCGCACCATGAATTGCCCTCGCTTCACCGTCGGAGCGCCGCACCCGCGGTCGGGCGCTGCGCGGCTCCCCGACCGTTCGGTGGCGACTGTCCCCTTCAGGCCGAACCTGCCCCCACGCAGCACCGGGTGGCAGGTGTCAGGTGTGGAGCGTTACCGCCGCTCCAGATACACCCGGTAAAGCCAGATCAGCAGAACCGCCCCCAGAACCGCGCCGATCAGCCCGCCCAGAAGCCCCGTCACGGTCAGGATCACCCGGATCAGCACCCCGCCGATGAGCGCGCCCGCGATGCCCAGCAGCACGGTTTCCACCACCCCTGCCCGCACCCCCATGAGCCGCGTCGCGAGAAACCCCGCCGCCGCGCCCACGATCACCAGCCAGACAACCGACATGGCCGTTACCTCCGCCTGCGCCAGTGGGTGGGCACGATGACAAGCGCGCCCACCGAGGAAAGGATCGCATCCACCCCCGGCGCGCCGAACCGGATGCCGAACATGATGCGGATGAAGTAAAACAGGAACGCGCCGCCCACGCAGATGATGATCGACGGGACGTAGCCGTTGCGGGTGAACCCGCTTTTCTCGCTCACGTATCCGACGATGCCCGCGATCACCACCGTGCCGAAGAGTTGCAGGACCATCGCCTCACTCCAGTCGCGTGCCGGGCAAAAGCGCCATGCCCCGCACGAATTCGCCCGCATCCTGCGCCGCGCGCCCCGCGCGTTGCAAGCGCAAAAGCCGCACCGCGCCGGTGCCACAGGCCACGGTGGGGGCGGCGTCGAGCACCTCGCCCGGCGCGCCCGTCCCCTCGGCAAGACACGAACCCAAGAGCTTCACCCGCTCAGCCCCCACCATGCACCACGCACCGGGAAAGGGCGACAGGCCGCGAATGAGCCGGTCCACCTCCTCCGCCGGTCGCGCCCAGTCCACCCGCGCCTCGGCCTTGTCGATCTTGGCGGCATAGGTGACGCCTTCGGCGGGTTGCGGCTCGGGCGTCAACTCATCGAGCCGCGCCAGCGCCTCGACGATCAGCCGCGCCCCCAGCGCCGACAGCCGGTCATGCAGGCCGCCCGTGGTCTCGGTCTCACCGATCACCACCGCCTCACGCAACAGCACCGGCCCGGTATCGAGCCCCGCCTCCATCTGCATGATGCAGACGCCGGTCTCGGCATCGCCGGCCATGATCGCGCGATGGATGGGCGCCGCCCCGCGCCAGCGCGGCAAGAGCGAGGCATGGATATTGAGGCAGCCCGTCGCGGGCGCATCCAGCACCGCCTGCGGCAGGATGAGGCCGTAAGCCACCACCACCGCCACATCGGCCCGAAGCGCCGCGAACTCTGCCTGCTCCTCCGCCCCCCTGAGGCTCGTCGGATGGCGCACGGGCAACCCCAGCGCCTCGGCGCGCGCCTGCACCGGGCTTGGGCGATCCCGCTTGCCCCGCCCCGCCGGGCGCGGCGGCTGGCAGTAAACGGCGGCCACCTCGTGCCCCGCCGCGACAAGCGCATCGAGCACCGGCACCGAGAACTCCGGCGTTCCCATGAAGATCACACGCATGTCTGGCGTCCGCCCTGCATGGGTGCGCAATGAATGCGCACCCTACTCGTTCCCTCTGTAGCGTGCGCATTCATTGCGCACGCACCTTGCGCGCCCGCCGCAAGAGCATGTCGCGCTTTACCTTGCCCAGCCGATCAAAATACATCCGCCCCCGCAAATGGTCGATCTGGTGCTGCACGGATGTGGCCCAGAGCCCGACAAAATCGCGCTCCTCCACCACGCCGCCCTCGTTCAGGAACCGCACGGTCACCGCGCGGGGCCGCTTGATCATCGCCGAGACACCGGGCAGGCAGGGGCTGGCCTCCTCGTGCTCGCGCAACTCCACGCTCGCGTGCAGAACCTCCGGGTTCGCCATGCGAACCACGCGGCTCCGCTCGCCACTCGCGTCCACCACGGCGAGCGCGCGGCACTCGCCCAGTTGCGGCGCGGCCAGCCCCACCCCCGGCATCGCCTCCATCACCGCAACCATCTCGTCCCAAAGCGCGCGCACGCCTTCGGTGATCTCCGCCACCGGCTCCGCCACCCGGCGCAGCCGCGCGTCGGGCCAGCGCAGCACCGCCCTCACGCGCGGGCCTTCTCGCGCTTGAGCTTGACCATCCGCCGGGTGATCATCTGCCGCCGCATCGCGCCGAGATAGTCGATGAAGAGCTTGCCGTTGATGTGGTCGATCTCGTGCTGCACGCAGGTGGCCCAGAGCCCGCCGAACCCTTCGCTGGTGCTCGGTGCCGTCCGCATCGGTCCAGCGCACTTCGACCTCCGCAGGCCGCGTCACGTCTGCATATTCATCGGGGATCGACAGGCACCCCTCCTCGTAGGTGTTCGTCTCGTCCGACGACGCCACCACCTCGGGGTTGATCATCACCAGCGGGCGCGGCGTCTCGCCCTCTTCCTTGACGCAATCGAGCACGATCAGCCGCGACAGCACCCCCACCTGCGGCGCGGCAAGGCCGATGCCCGGCGCGTCATACATGGTCTCGAGCATGTCGGCGGCAAGCGTGCGCAGATCATCGGTGATCCCGGTGACCGGCGCGCAGACCTTCTTGAGCCTCGGGTCGGGGTGGATGAGGATGGGGCGTTTCATGGAGTGTGATTTAGGCGATCCCCATCGCTTCCGCAACGTCCTTGCAGCCGCCGCGCAGATCACTACCCTGCGCGCAGCGGCAGAGGAGACCCCCATGAATTTCGACGAGATCATCGACCGGCGCGGCACCCATTCCGACAAGTGGGACATGATGCAGGCCAAATACGGCATCTCGCCCCAGGACGGCCTCGCCATGTGGGTGGCCGACATGGATTTCCGCCCGCCCGCCTGCGTGACCGAGGCGCTCAACGGCATGACGCGGCACGGCATCTATGGCTATTACGGCGACGACCGGGGCTATCGCGCCGCGATCCGGTGGTGGATGAAGGAACGCCACGGCTGGCAGGTCGAGCCGGAGTGGATCTTCACCACCCACGGGCTCGTCAACGGCACCGCGATGTGCGTCGACAGCTTCACCGCGCCGGGCGACGCGGTGGTGCTCTTCACCCCGGTCTACCACGCCTTCGCGCGGGTCATCAAAGCGGCGGGGCGGGAGGTGCGAGACTGCCCGCTGGTGAACAATGCAGGCCGCTACGAGATGGATTTCGCCGCCTATGACGCGCTCATGACCGGTGCCGAGAAAATGCTCATCCTGTGCTCGCCGCACAATCCCGGCGGGCGGGTCTGGAGCCGCGCGGAATTGCAGGGCGTGGCCGAGTTCGCCCGCCGGCACGACCTGATCCTCGTGTCGGACGAAATCCATCACGACCTGCTCATGCCCGGCCAGCGCCATATCCCGATGGCGCATGTCGACGGCGTCGAGGGCCGCCTCGTGATGATGACGGCCACCACCAAGACCTTCAACATCGCCGGGGCGCATCTTGGCAACGTCATCATCGCCGACGAGGGGCTGCGCGCGCGCTTTGCCCGGCGCATGGCGGCGATGGGGATTTCGCCCAATTCCTTCGGCCTGTTCATGGCCGAGGCCGCCTATTCGCCCGAGGGCGCGGCCTGGGTCGATGCGCTCTGCGCCTATCTCGACGGCAACCGCGCGCTCTTTGACGACGGCGTGAACGCGATTCCCGGCGTCCGGTCCATGCCGCTCGAGGCGACCTACCTGGCCTGGGTGGATTTCTCCGGCACCGGGATGAGCGCGGCGGAATTTACCGCCCGCGTGGAGCGCGAGGCGCGCATCTGCGTCAATCACGGCCCCAGCTTCGGCACCGGCGGCGAGGGTTTCCTGCGCTTCAACATCGCCACCCCGCGCGCGCGGGTGGAAGAGGCGGTGGCGCGGTTGCAGGCGGCGTTTGCGGATTTGCAGTAGGCGTTGCGACCGTCATCCTCGGGCCTGATCCGAGGACCTCTCCGTCACAGATCCTCGGGTCAGGCCCGAGGATGACGGTTACCCGGAGCCGCCCGCGCGCGGAACGCCGCCACGATCTCGCCCGGATCGCGGTCGGCGTCTATGGCCAGCCGCCGCAGCCCGAAATGCACATGCGCCATGTCCTGGTAATAGCGCGTATAGGCGTAATTCGTGGCGGCCCCGGCTGCGGCCCCGAGGATCGGCACGCTTTGCGCCGCCAGCTTCGGGCCCAGCGACGCCGCCAGCCGCGGGGCGACCCGCGAGATGAGCGCCCGCAGCGCCGCGCCGGTCAGCGTCACCCGCGCCCCGATGAAGCCGAGATCGGCCCCGTCATCGTCGGCCAGCGGCCCGGCGGTGCCGAACACCTCGACCGAGGCAAAGCGCACCCCCGGCTCGGCGGGATCGAACCCGTGCCCGGCGGCCACATCCTGGATCGCGCGCAAGAGCACCGTCACCGTCACCGGCAATTCCGCCAGCGCCGTCGGCAGCCCGCCCATGCCGCCCGCCGCCCCCATCACCGTGGTCAGCAGCCGCGCGCGCCCCTGCGGCAGATCGGGCATTGAGCCACGGCTGCCATGCGCCGCCTCCGCCGCGCCCATGAGCGCGCGCTCGGTCGCCGTGCCGAGCCGCGCGCGGGCCTCGGGCGGCAGCCGGTCGAGCAGCCCCTCGGCCTGCGCGCCGATGAGGTTGAGCACCTCCATAACGCCGCTGCCCGCGCGCGCGTGCCGCGCCACCAGCGCGTCAAGCCGCGCGCTGACCGCGGGCTCATCAATGGGCCGTCCGAGAAGTTCCATGCCGTCCGCCTCCCAATCGCCGTCAAGAGATGACGGCGGCGACGACGGAAATCAAGCCGCAGGCGTGACCGTGCCCGCGACCCCGTCCCACGCGCCGGGGACAAGCGCCAGCCCCAGCACCCGCTCCGGGTTGGTGGGCGGCGGCATTGTCACCGCGTGCAGCCGCTCGAACCCGAACCGCCCGTAATAGGGCGCATCCCCCACCAGCATCACCCGTGTCCAACCGAGGCCCCGCGCCCGCTCCACGCTCGCGCGGATGAGCCAGCCGCCAAGGCCCTCGCCCTGATGGGTGGGATGCACCGCGACCGGCCCCAGCAGCAGCGCCCGCGCCTGCCCCACCCGCAACGGCCAATGGCGGATCGCCCCCGCGATCACGCCATCCTCGCGCGCCACGAGGCACAGGTCGGCCACCGGCGGCACGCCGTCGCGCAGCCGATACGACGACAGCGCCTCGCGCCCCGGCGCAAAGCACAGGTCATAAAGCGCCTCGACCTGCCCTGCATCCTCCGGCCCCTCGGGCCCAAGCTCGATCATGGCGCGCCGCCCCGTCGCGAGAATTCACTGGCAGGCCGCCTAGCACGGCGCTAGGGCTGGCACAAACCGGATCGAAGGAGCCCCGCAATGTTCTACCGCCCCGAGGACGGCCACGGCCTGCCGCACAACCCGTTCAACGCCATCGTCACGCCGCGCCCCATCGGCTGGATTTCCTCACGCGACGGCGACGGCCATGACAACCTTGCACCCTACTCGTTCTTCAACGCGGTGGCCTATGTGCCGCCGCAGGTGATGTTCGCCTCGACCTCGGCCAAGCCCGACCGGGGCGGCACCAAGGACAGCGTCGCCAATATCCGGCAAACGGGCGTGTTCTGCGTCAACGTGGTGAGCGAGGCCCTGACCGACGCCATGAACCGCACGTCGGGCCCGTGGGGCCGCGAGGTGGACGAGTTCGCCGATGCCGGGCTGGAAAAAGTGGCGTGCGAGACCATCGACTGTGCCCGCGTCGCCGCCAGCCCCGCCGCGCTCGAATGCCGCCTGACGCAGATCGTGCAATTGCCCGGAGAGGCCAATTTCGTGGTGTTCGGCGAGGTCACGGGGGTGCATATGCGCGACGATTGCCTCGTGGGTGGCCGCTTTGACGTGACGCGCTTCAACCCGCTCTCGCGGCTCGGCTACATGGATTACGCGGTGGTGCGCGAGACCTTCAGCCTCCAGCGGCCGGAATAGGGGCGGCTTATGGCCTGGAGCGGACGGTCGAGGAGCCGCGCGGTGCCCGACCGCGGGTGGGCGCTCCCACGGCGAAGGAAGCGCACTTCGCCGGTGCCGATACTCCCGGACTGGCGAATGATCGTTACAGTATGCGCGCCACTCGAGGCGCGGCATGCCGAGAGGCGTGCCTCTGGACGACCGCTGCGCGGTCGGCGCCTCGCGGCACCTCGATTCCGCGCAGGGGGCTTCGCCTCGACTGTCCGCTCAAGGCCAGAACCGGCCCCCTCACCCTGCCGAGATCGCCGCCCCCAGCCGTGCCGCGCGGCGGCTCTGGCTGTCGCGGCCAAGCGTGCGGCACAGGATCAGCACCGGGATCAGCCCGAACGCCACCAGCACCAGCGACGGCACCGCCGCCTCGGCGAGCCGCTCGTCCGAGGCGAGCCGGTGCGCCTGCACCGCCAGCGTCTGGAAATTGAACGGGTGCAGGATCAGCGTCGCGGGCAGTTCCTTCATCACGTCCACGAACACGATGAGCAGCGCGGTCAGCACCGAGGTCCGCGCCACCGGCAGGTGCACCCGCCGCAAGAGCCCCGGCCCCGGCTGCCCCAGCGACCGCCCGATCGCGTCGAGATTGTGCGGCACCGTCGCCATACCGCTGTCATAGGCGTTGAGCGCGGCGGCCATGAACCGCACCACATAGGCCATCACCATCAGCCAGATCGACCCGGTGATGAGCAGCCCCGTGCGGATGCCGAAATATTCGCGCATCACCGCATCCAGCGCGTTGTCGAACGCCGCCATCGGCACCATCAGCCCCACCGCGATCACGCCGCCGGGCACGGCATAGCCCAGCCCCGCGCCCACGACGAGCGCGCGCGAGGCCCGCCCCGGTCGCGTGCGCGCGCGAAATCCGATGAGGATCGCGCACAGCACCGTCAGCACCGAGGCCACCGAGGCGAGCACCAGCGAATTGGTCATGAAGCCGAGATAGCGCGGCTCTAACAGGTCCTGCCCCGATCCCACCGCCATCATCCCCAGCATCACCACCGGCACCACGAAGCCCAGTAGCACCGGCAGCGCACAAAAGGCGACCGCCCCCGCCGCCGCCGCGCCGCGCAGGTGCGGGCGCTCCATCGTCTCGAACCGCCCGCCGCGCCCGGCGGTCTGCGCGCGCCCGCGGCTCGCCCGTTCCAGCCCCGCCAGAAGCAGCGCAAAGGCCAGCAGGCACAGCGCAAGCTGCGCCGCCGCCGCCCGGTCGCCGAGCGAGAACCACGCCTGGTAGATGCCGGTGGCGAAGGTCTGCACGTTGAAGAACGCCACCGTGCCGAAATCGGCGATGGTCTCCATGATCGCCAGCAGCACGCCCCCGGCAATCGCGGGCCGCGCCATCGGCAGCGCCACCCGCCAGAACGCCTGCGCGGGGCTGCGCCCCAGCGTGCGCGCCACCAGGAACGCGTTGGCCGATTGCTGCCGGAACGAGGCGCGCGCGAGCAGGTAGACGTAAGGGTAAAGCACGATGGTCAGCATCACCGCCGCCCCGCCAAGGCTGCGCACCTCGGGAAACCAGTAGTCGCGCGGCCCCCAGCCGGTGACCGCCCTGAGCGCCGTCTGCACCGGGCCGGGATGATCCAGCATATGGGTATAGGCATAGGCCATGACATAGGCCGGAAACGCCAGCGGCAGCGCCAGCGTCACCTCGAGGATCCGCACGCCCGGAAAGCGGTAGACCGTCACCAGCCACGCCGTCCCCGCCCCGATCACGCCCGTGCCGAGGGCGACGATCGCCACCAGCTTGAGCGTGTTGGCGGTATAGCGCGGCAGCACCGTCGAGAGCACGTTGCGCCAGGTCTCGAGATCGCCGGTAAACGCCGCCAGCGCCGCCGCCACGATGGGCGCGAGGCACAGGGCCACCACGATCCACGCGAGGCGGTGCAGAAAACTCTCGCTCGGCAAGGGGCGGCTCCAGGCTAATCCGACGGATTCGATCAGTATTCCGCGCCGCGCATAGGGTCAAGCTCAGCCATTCACCGGCAAGGCCGTGGTGGAAAACACCGTGCGCAGCGCAAAGCTTGACTGCATCTTGGCCACGCCGGGCAGGCGCGCGAGGTATTGCCGGTGGATGCGCGCGAAATCCTCGGTATCCTCGGCCACCACCTTGAGCACGTAATCCGCCGCCCCCGCCGTCAGGTGGCATTCGAGCACATCGGGCACCCGCGCCACCGCGGTCTCGAACGCCTCGAGCACCTCGTCGGCCTGCGTGGTCAGCGTGATCTCCACGAAAATCGTGGCAGGCACCCCCATCCGGCGCTTGTCGAGAAGTGCCACGTAGCCGGTGATATATCCCTCCGCCTCGAGCCGGTTCACCCGCCGGTGACAGGCCGAGGCCGACAGGTTCACCGCCTCGGCAAGGTCGGCATTGGAGATGCGGCCCCGTTTCTGAAGCACGCGCAACAGCCGCCTGTCCGTCCCATCCAGTGCCATCGTAGCAAGACCCTCCCCCGAAACCACGCACTCATCGAAATATGTTCACAACATCACCCATCACGCGAGCGAAATTTCAACCCTCTTGCGGGCCGGCTGCGTCATGATGTCCCAAACGCAAAGAGGAGATCCCCATGAAAATCGGCTGCCCCACTGAAATCAAGCCACAGGAATTCCGCGTGGGCGTCACGCCCATCGCCGCCAAAGAGGCCGTGGGCCAGGGTCACGAGGTGCTCGTGCAGTCCGGCGCGGGGCTTGGCGCGGGCTTTGACGATGCCGCCTATGAGGCGGCGGGCGCGCGCATCATCGCCACCGCCGAAGAGGTGTTCGCCGAGGCCGAGATGATCGTCAAGGTCAAGGAGCCGCAGGCCGCCGAGCGCGCGATGCTGCGCGAGGGGCAGTTGCTCTTCACCTATCTTCACCTCGCCCCCGACGAGGCGCAGACCCGCGACCTGCTGGCCTCGGGCTGCACGGCCATCGCCTACGAGACGGTGACGGACCGCACGGGCGGCCTGCCGCTGCTGGCACCGATGTCCGAGGTGGCGGGCCGCCTCGCGCCGCAGATGGGCGCGTGGACCCTGCAAAAGGCCAATGGCGGGCGCGGCGTGCTGATGGGCGGCGTGCCGGGCGTCGGCCCCGCCCGCGTCATCGTGATCGGCGGCGGCGTGGTGGGCACCCATGCCGCGCGCATCGCCGCCGGGATGGGCGCGGATGTCACCGTGCTCGACCGCTCGCTGCCGCGCCTGCGCTATCTTGACGACGTGTTCGGCGGCACGTTCAACACCGGCTATTCCTCTGCCGGGCTGCTGGAAGAGCTGCTGCCCCTCGCCGACATGGTGATCGGCGCGGTGCTGATCCCCGGTGCCGCCGCCCCCAAGCTGGTGCGGCGCGCGCAATTCCCGATGATGAAGCCGGGCGCGGTGCTCGTCGATGTGGCCATCGACCAGGGCGGCTGTTTCGAGACCTCGCGCGCCACCACCCATGCCGATCCGGTCTACGAGGTGGACGGGATCATGCATTATTGCGTGGCCAACATGCCCGGTGCCGTGGCCCGCACCTCGACGCTGGCCCTGGGCAACGCCACCATGCCGTTCATGCTGGCCCTGGCCGACAAGGGCTGGAAACGCGCCTGCGCCGATGATCCGCACCTGCTGGCGGGCCTCAACATCCACGCAGGCCAGCTCACCTACGCCGCCGTGGGCGAGGCGCTGGGGATCAAATCGGTCGATCCGAAATCGCTGCTCTGAGCGGCAACGCCCCCGGCCCGCACCTGGGCCGGGGTCGCATTCAGGCCAGCACTGTCGTAATTTGAACTGGACCAACCCGTCCCCCTCGCTTAGCGTCACGGAAAACAAAAAACGCCGACAGGGGGGCGTGACATGGCCAAGTTCATCCTGCGCCGCGTGGGCGTCATGCTGCTCACGGCGCTCTGCCTGACGTTCATCGTCTTCTTTCTGACGAATCTCTATCCCAACCTCGAAAAGCTCGCGAAAACGCAGGGCAATTTCCGCATGACCGACGAGGAGGTGGCAAGCTTCCTCGGGCGCAACGGATACCTGCAACCGGTGCCGGTGAAATACGGGCAATGGCTGGGCGTGCTGCCCGGCTGGACGACCGAGGCCGGGGACGGCACCCTGCGCGGGCGCTGCATCGACCCGGACAGCCCCGCCGAAGACGCGCCGCGCTTCTGCGGTATCCTTCAGGGCGACTGGGGCCATTCCACCGTGTTCCGCACCGAGGTGGGCGGCATCATCGGCGACAAGCTGGGGCTGACGGGTCGGCTCATGCTCTGGGTGATGCTGCTCATGGTGCCCGGCGCGCTGATCCTCGGGGTTCTGGCGGGGATGCGCGAGGGCTCGCGCACCGACCGCACGCTCTCGACCTTTGCGATCACCACGACGGCGACGCCCGAATACGTCTCGGGCGTGCTGTTCATCGCCATCTTCGCAAGCTCGGCGGTGGGGCTCAAATGGTTCAAGGGCACCGCGACGAGCGCGATGGAAAACCCCACATTCGAGAATTTCTTCCTGCCGGTGCTCACCATCGCGCTTTACGGGATGGGGTATATCGCGCGGATGACCCGCGCCTCGATGGCCGAGGTGATGACCGCGCAATATATCCGCACCGCGCGGCTCAAGGGTGTCAGCTTTCCCAACATCGTGCTGAAACACGCGCTGCGAAACGCGCTCATCGCGCCCTTCACGGTGATCATGCTGCAATTCCCGTGGCTGCTGAACGGGGTGGTGATCGTCGAGACGCTGTTCAATTACAAGGGCTTCGGCTGGACGCTGGTGCAGGCGGCGAGCAACAACGACATCGAGCTGCTGCTCGCGGTCTCGGTGGTGTCGGTCATCGTCGTGCTGGTGACGCAACTGATTTCCGATATCGGTTACGTCTACCTCAACCCGCGCATCAGCGTGACATAGGAGACCGTCATGGACCTTTTGAGCTGGGGCGAGATCATCCTGCGCATGTTCGGGCGGTTCATGCCGGTCTGGATCGCGCTCGCCGTCACCTTCGCGCTGTCGATCACCTTCAAGCGGCGGCTCGGGCTTTACGGCAAGCTGTTCGACAGCCCCATCGGCATGGTCGGCTTCGGCCTCGTGATGTTCTGGGTGTTCACCGGCATCCTGGGCGGCGGGTTCGACATGATCCTCACCCACCCCGTGCTGGAACAATCGGCGTCGATGAAGAACAAGGTGCCCGGCACGCCCTATACCAAGATGATGGGCGAGGCGGCCGAAGGGGCCTATCCCTATTACCTTCTGGGCGGTGACAACCTTGGCCGCGACGTGTTCAGCCGCATGGTGGTGGGCTCCTGGGAGGTGATCAAGATCGCCCCCTTCGCAAGCCTTTTTGCGTTCATGGTGGGCATCACGCTCGGCCTGCCCGCAGGCTATTACGGCGGCAGGCTCGACACGCTGCTGTCGTTTCTCGCCAACCTCATCCTCGCCTTCCCGGTGATCCTGCTCTTCTACCTGCTGGTCACGCCCGAGATCGTGCTCACCGGCATCCCGGTCTACATGGCCGCCGTGCTCTTCATCTTTCCCATCGTGTTCCTCGTGCTGCTGTGGAACTCGCGCTTTCACACGCAGCCGAAGACGCGCAACATCTATGTCGGCATCACGCTGGTGGTGGGGCTGTGGCTCTATTCGGGCATCGCGTGGAACGCCGACCCGCTGGGCCTCATCGGCTTTCCGCCCAATCTTCTGGTGGTGTTCGTGGCCGTGGTCTTCGTCAACTCGCCCACCGTGTTCCGCATCGTGCGCGGCCTGACGATGGACATCAAGACGCGCGATTACGTCGCCGCAGCACAAACGCGGGGCGAGGGGACGTGGTATATCATGCTGTGGGAAATCCTGCCCAACGTGCGCGGGCCGCTGCTCGTGGATTTCTGCCTGCGCATCGGCTACACCACGATCCTGCTCGGCACGCTCGGCTTCTTCGGCCTCGGCCTCAGCCCCGAGAGCCCGGACTGGGGCAGCACCATCAACGAGGGGCGCAAGCTGCTGTCGCTCTACCTCCACCCCGCCCTGCCGCCGGCGCTTCGCGCTGCTGAGCCTCGTTCTGGGGCTCAACCTGCTGGCCGACGGTCTGCGCGAGGAAAGCCTGCGCGATTGAGTATTTGAGGAAAGATGAAGGAGACGGGCATGGCCGAACCGGACTATGACGGACCGATCCTCGAGATCGACAACCTGTCGATTTCCTTCTTCACCCGCCTGCGCGAAATCCCGGCGGTGATGGATTTCTCGGTCTCGGTGCAGCCGGGCGAGGCGGTGGGCCTCGTCGGCGAATCGGGCTGCGGCAAATCCACCGTGGCGCTGGGCGTGATGCGGGACCTCGGGGTCAATGGCCGCATCGTCGGCGGCACCATCCGGTTCAAGGGCCGCGACCTCGGCACGATGAGTGCCTCGGAGCTGCGCCACATCCGCGGCAACGAGATCGCGATGATCTACCAGGAGCCGATGGCAAGCCTCAACCCGGCGATGAAGGTGGGCCGTCAGCTCATGGAAGTGCCGATGATCCACGAACGGGTATCCGAGAAAGAGGCCCGCGCCCGCGCGCTCGACGTGGTGAACGATGTCAAGCTGCCCGACCCCGAGCGCATCCTCGACAGCTACCCCCATCAGCTTTCGGGCGGGCAGCAGCAGCGCATCGTGATCGCGATGGCGCTGATGTCGAAGCCCGCGCTGCTGATCCTCGACGAGCCGACCACCGCGCTCGACGTGACGGTCGAGGCGGCGGTGGTCGATCTGGTCAAGGGGCTGGGCCGCAAATACGGCACCTCGATGCTGTTCATCAGCCACAACCTCGGCCTCGTGCTGGAAACCTGCGACCGCATCTGCGTGATGTATTCCGGCGAGGCGGTGGAGACGGGCAGCATCAAGGACGTGTTCGACAAGATGCAGCACCCCTACACGCAGGCGCTGTTTCGCTCCATCCCGCTGCCCGGCACCGACAAGAACGCGCACCCGCTGAAGGCGATCCCCGGCAATTTCCCGCTGCCGGACGAGCGCCCGCCGGGCTGCAATTTCGGGCCGCGCTGCGACTATTTTCAGGCCGGTCTGTGCGACGCGGGCGACATCCCGATGGCCGGGATCGAGGGCGACGACCGCCACCTGACCCGGTGCCTGCGCTTTGCCGATATCGACTGGCACGCCCCCGTCGAGGCGATGGCGCAGCACGAGGCGGGCAAACCGGGGCGCGTCGTGCTCAGGATGGACCGCTTGCGGAAATATTACGAGGTGGCGGCCAACGCGCTCTTCGGCGGCGGCGGGGCCTTGAAGGTCGTGAAGGCCAACGAGAGCCTCAGCTTCGAGGCCCGCGAGAGCGAGACGCTGGCCATCGTCGGCGAATCGGGCTGCGGCAAATCCACCTTCGCCAAGGTGCTGATGGGGCTGGAGACAGCGACCGATGGCGAAATCCTGCTCGATGGCCGAAATATCGAACACATCCCCATCGAGAAGCGCGACACCCAGACCGTGGCCGATATCCAGATGGTGTTCCAGAACCCGTTCGACACGCTCAACCCGTCGATGACCGTGGGCCGCCAGATCATGCGCGCGCTCGAGGTGTTCGGCATCGGTGCCAGCGATCAGGCGCGGCGCGACGAAATGCTGCGCCTGCTCGATATCGTCAAGCTGCCGCGCGAGTTCGGCGACCGGATGCCGCGGCAATTGTCAGGCGGGCAGAAACAGCGCGTCGGCATCGCCCGCGCCTTCGCGGGCGGCGCGCGCATCGTGGTGGCCGACGAGCCGGTCTCGGCCCTCGACGTGAGCGTGCAGGCGGCGGTGACCGATCTGCTCATGGAAATCCAGCGCGAGCACAAGACGACGCTGCTGTTCATCTCCCACGACCTCAGCATCGTGCGCTACCTCTCCGACCGGGTGATGGTGATGTATCTCGGCCACGTGGTCGAGCTTGGCACCACCGACCAGGTCTTCTCGCCGCCCTATCACCCCTATACCGAGGCGCTCCTGTCGGCGGTGCCCATCGCCGATACCAGCGTGCAAAAGACCCATATCGTGCTCGAGGGCGACGTGCCCTCGGCGATGGACCCGCCACCCGGCTGCCCGTTCCAGACGCGCTGCCGGTGGAAATCGGAGGTGCCCGGCAACCTGTGCGAGACCGAGGTGCCGCCCCAGCGCGACCTCGCCCCCGGCCACCAGGTCAAATGCCACCTGTCGCAAGAGATGCTCGACCGGATGGAGCCGGTGATCCGGGTGGCTGCGGAATAGGCGCGGCGCACTGAACGCGGGCACCCTTCAGCCGGGGACCGCCCCCGCCCCCCGCATATACCGCTCACCCCACCCCGGTGCGCCCGCGCCGGTCCGCCCGCAGCGCGGCATAGAGCACATGCGTGCGCCAGCGCCCGTTGATCTGAAGATAGCTTTGCGCCACGCCCTCGTATTTGAAGCCGCATTTTTCCAGCAGCCCGCGCGAGGCCGCGTTCTCCGGCAGGCAGGCCGCCTCGATCCGGCTCAGGTCGAGCCGCTCGAAGGCGTGATGCACGACGCCGGTGATGGCCTCGCCCATATAGCCCTGCCGCGCGTGAACCGCGCCGATCCAGTAGCCGAGATTGCCCGCCTGCGCCGGCCCGCGCCGGATATTGTCGAGCGTGATCGCCCCCAGAAGCGCCCCGTCCCCGCGCCGGATCAGGAACAGCGGCAGCGCGCTGCCGCCCGAGATCGCCCGCTGCGCCCACCACACCCGGTTGCTGAATGCCTTGCGCGATAGATGCTCCGGGGCCCACGCGGGCTCCCACGGGATCAGGAAATCGGCGCTCTCGGCGCGCAAGCCGCTCCAGTCGCGGAAATCCGCCATCACCGGCTGGCGCAGGGTCAGACGCTCGGTCTCGATCCTGACGGGCCGGCGCGGCAGGAACAGCATCAGGCGGCGCGCCTCGCATCGAGGCTCGCAAGGTCCGGCGCGGCCGAGACCGGCCCGTAAAGCGCCAGCGCCGACGGCGCGCGCGCCACCGTCTCCTCGGCCACCCGCCGCACATCGCCCAGGCGCACCGCGTCGATCCGCTCGACCATCTCGGCCACATCCGGCACCCGGCCCCAGATCTGCAGCATCCGTGCCAGCCGCTCGGCGCGGTTCGAGGGGCTTTCCAGCCCCATCAACAGCCCCGCCTTCATCTGTGCGCGTGCGCGCTCGATCTCCGTCTCGGACATGTCCCCGGCGGCGCGCTTCATCTCGTCGATGGTGATATGCGCCAGGTCGCCCATCTGCTCGCCCGAGGTGCCCGCGTAGATCGTCATCATGCCGGTATCGGCATAGGCCCCGGCCTGCGCAAAGATGGTATAGCACAGCCCCCGCCGCTCGCGCACCTCCTGGAACAGCCGCGACGACATCGACCCGCCCAGCGCCGTGGCATAGATCTGCGCGGCATGGATATCCTCATGCGCATAATCCGGGCCCTCGAAGGCCAGCGCCATATGCGCCTGCTCCAGCGCCTTCTCGCGCCGCACTTCGCCGCCGGTGAACCGCGCAAGCGGGGCCTCGGCCACCGGTGCCGGGGCCATGTCGCCGAACATCTCTTCGGCCAGCCGCACCAGCACATCGTGATCCACCGCGCCGGCGGCCGAGAGCACCATCTGCCCGGGCCGGTAATGGCGATCGACGAACCCTTCCAGATCAGGCCGGGCAAAGCCGCGCACCCGCTCCTCGGGGCCCAGAATGGTGCGCCCCAGCGGATGATCGGGATAGGCGCGCTCCTGCAACCAGTCAAAGATAATGTCGTCGGGCGTATCGAGCGCCTGCCCGATCTCCTGCAGGATCACGCCGCGCTCCACCTCGATCTCGCGCGCGTCAAACGCCGGGTTGCGCAGGATATCGGCGAGCACATCGGTGGCCAGCGCCACGTCCTTTTTCAGCACCCGCGCGTAATAGGCGGTCACCTCGCGCGAGGTATAGGCGTTGATATAGCCGCCCACATCCTCGATCGCCTCGGCGATGTCCAGCGCGCTGCGCCGCGCCGTCCCCTTGAACGCCATGTGTTCGAGGAAATGCGCGATGCCGTTCTGCGCCGCCGCCTCGTGGCGCGCACCGGCCAGCACCCAGACGCCGACAGCCGCCGATTGCAGGCCCGGCATGGCCTCGGTCACGACGCGGAATCCGTTGGGCAGGGTGGTCAGGTTGACTGTCAATTCGTGATCCGTTCCTTGATCAGGGTTTCGATGGCCGCGAGGTCATTGGGCACCCGCGTCATACGTTCCGCGCGGTCATACAGGTCCGCCATGCGCTCGGGCAAGGGGGGGTGGATGCCGCTCGCCTCCTCCACCGCCGCCGGAAACTTGGCGGGGTGCGCGGTGGCCAGCGTGATCATCGGCACGCCGGGGCTGCGCTGCGCGCCCGCCACATGCACCCCCACGGCGCTGTGCGGGCAGAGCAACTCGCCCGTTTCCTCCCACGTGGCGCGGATCGCGGCGCGCGTCTCGTCCTCGTCCGCGCGCCCGCTGTCGAACACCTCGCGCAAGCTTTCCAACGCCCCCTGGCTGACTGAGAACCCGCCCGCCTTCAGCTCGTCCATCACCTGCGCCACCGCGCGCCCGTCTTGCCCGTAGGCATAAAACAGTGCGCGCTCGAAATTCGACGACACCTGGATATCCATCGACGGGCTGATCGTCGGGGCCACGCCATCGGGGCGATACTCGCCCGTGCTCAGGCAGCGATGCAGGATGTCGTTGCGATTGGTGGCCACCACCAGCCGCTCGATGGGCAGCCCCATGCGCTTGGCGATGAACCCCGCGAAGATATCCCCGAAATTGCCCGTGGGCACGGTGAACGACACCTTGCGATCGGGCGCGCCAAGGCTCACGGCAGAGGTGAAATAATACACCACCTGCGCCAGCACCCGCGCCCAGTTGATGCTGTTCACCCCCGCCAGCCGCACGCCGTCACGGAACTCGAAATCGTTGAACATGTCCTTCACACGCGCCTGCGCAGTCGTCGAAATGCCCGTCGATGGCCAGCGCGTGAACGTTCTCCTCCGTGGGCGTGGTCATCTGCCGCCGCTGCACCTCGCTGACGCGGCCATGCGGATAGAGGATGAACACATCGACGGCGTCCAGCCCCCGGAACGCCTCGATGGCGGCAGACCCGGTATCGCCGCTCGTCGCCCCCACGATGCTCACCCGATCCCCTGATCGTTTCAACGAGGCCTCGAACATCTGCCCGATCAGCTGCATGGCGAAATCCTTGAACGCCAGCGTCGGGCCGTGGAACAGCTCCAGCAGGAAATGCCCCGGTGCAAGCTGCTTCAACGGTGCCCGCGCCGCGTGGCCAAATCCCGCATAGGCCCGCGCGATGATCCCGCGAAATTCGTCGTCGGTGAAGGCATCGCCGATATAGGGCCGCATCACCCGGAACGCCGCCTCCTCGTAAGGCACCCCCTCCAACGCGCGGATATCCTCCGCGCTCATCTGCGGAATCGTCTCCGGCAGATAGAGCCCGCCATCACGCGCCAGCCCCGTCAGCATCGCCTCCTCGAAACCGAGGGTCGGGGCCTGCCCCCGCGTCGAGATATACCTCATGCCCCTGCCCCTTTCGCGGCGCGCCTTTGCCGCCAGATGAATGCCCCGGTCATCGCCGCCCAGATGACGGCCAGCGAGAACCACGTGATCGCGTAACTCAGGTGATCGTTGGGAATGTGCTTCGTGTCTACCGGCAGCGGCGTCACGCCCTGCTCCGGCGGCGACACCGCCCGCGCCACGATCAACAGCGGCTCTGTCCCCAATTCCCCCGCCATCTGCGCGATATCGCGGGCAAACCACGTGTTGCCCGCCACATCGTTCTCGGGCGTGGAGCTCAGCCGATCATCGGGCCAGTGCAGGTTGCCCCGCACCATGACCTCGCCCGGCGGCGCGGGACTGTCCTCCCCCACCTTCACGAACCCCCGGTCCAGCAGCACCCGCCGCCCGCCGGTCTCGAGCGCCGAAATGAGCCGGTATCCCGCGCCCACCTGTTTGCGGCTCACCAGCACCCGCAGCGCGCGCTCTCCGACCTGCCCGGTCACTGCCACCGGCAGATACCGGTCCGCCTCCGGGTCCGCAGTTTCCGGCAGCGCCACCGGCTCCGCCGAAATCCGCGCCTCGATATCCGCGAGCACGCCTTCCTTCCAGGCCAGCCGGTCCACCTGCCATTTGCCGAGGGCGATCAGCACCGCCACACCGGCGATACCAAAGATCAACGGCACCGAGACGCTCTTTCGCATGGGGTCCTCTCGAACGGAAAATGCGGGAGACCAAATCCCCCCGCATCTTCATCTTGCCAAAAATATCCGCGCCGCAGGCCCGATTTTTCACCGAAAAATCGTCACCCGCCCCAGACATAGACGGCGGCAAACAGGAACAGCCAGACCACGTCGACGAAGTGCCAATACCACGCCGCCGCCTCGAAGCCGACATGCTGCTCGGGTGTGAAATGCCCCTTCAACACCCGCATGAGACACACGAAGAGAAAGATCGTGCCGATCACCACATGCGCGCCGTGAAAGCCGGTGGCCATGAAGAAGTTGGCCCCGTAGATGTTGCCCGAGAAGCCAAAGCCCGCATGGCTGTATTCATAGGCCTGGAACACGGTAAAGATCGCGCCCAGCGCAATCGCGATGCTCAGGCCCCATTTCACGTCATGCCGGTTGTTCTCATGCACCAGCGCGTGGTGCGCCCAGGTCGCGGCGCAGCCCGAGCACAGCAGGATCAGCGTGTTGATCAGCGGCAGGTGCCACGGGTCGAACGTCTCGATCCCGGCGGGCGGCCAGACCGCGTCCTTGATCGGGCTGTCGGGACCCATCGGATACATCGCGTGCTTGAAAAAGCTCCAGAACCACGCGGCAAAGAACATCACCTCCGACATGATGAACATGATGAAGCCATAGCGCAGCCCGATCCGCACCACCGGCGTGTGATCGCCGGTCTGCCCCTCGACCACCACATCGGACCACCAGCCGAACATCACGTAAAGCACCCCGATCAGCCCCGCGAGGAACATCCACGGCCCGTTGTCGTGGAAAAACAGAACCGCCCCGAAGAGCATGACAAACCCCGCCAGCGCGCCCAGCAGCGGCCAGATGGAGGGGGGCAGGATGTGGTAATCGTGGTTCTTTGTATGTGCCATCTCGGTCTCTTCCCTCGTCGCAGGCTCAGTTCAGCGTTTTATCGTCTGTTTTCCCGGGCGCAAGGCCCGCGTGATTTTCCGGCAGGTCGATCTCGTGAAATGTGTAGGACAGCGTGATCGTGTGGACGTATTGCCCCTCGCGGTCGTCCACGATCGCGGGGTCCACGTAAAAGGTGACCGGCATCTGCACGCGCTCACCGGGTTGCAGCACCTGCTCGGTGAAGCAAAAGCAGTCGATCTTGGTGAAAAACCCGCCCGCCTCGTAGGGCGTCACGTTGTAATTGGCGCGCCCGGCCACGACGCGGTCGGTGGGGTTGTAGGCCTCGTAGAAGGCCAGCCCCGTCTCGCCGATGCGCAACTCCATCTCGCGCTCGACGGGCTTGAACTCCCACGGCATTCCGCGTTCGCGGCTGGCATCGAACCGCACCTTGATGGTCTGATCGAGCACCTCGTCGCTCGCCATCTCCGACACGCCGGTGACGCCGCCGAACCCGGTGACGCGGCAGAACCAGTCGTAGAACGGCACCGACGCCCAGGCCAGCCCGCCCATCAGCACCACCACGCCGACAAGCTGCCCGACGGTCTTTGTCTTCGGATCGAGCGCCATCAGTAACCCTCCCCCTGATCGGTCGGCACCTTGAACTCCTCGTTCGTGACCTTGGCGATGGTCAGCCCGAACACCAAAGCCACGAACGCCGCCAGCACCAGCCCCAGCCCGAGGTTGCGCCCGAACCGGCGCTTGTGAAGCTCGTGTTCCTCGCGAAAGCTCATGCCCAGCCTCCCAGCCCGACCCCGCGCAACACCGCCTCAATGAGGATCGCGGTGAAATGCGCGAAGAGATACCACAGCGACAGCCGGAAGGCGCGCTTTTCCACCCGGTAATTATCGGCCTCGGCCTGCGGCTCGTCCCGCCGCCAGATCGCCACCGCGTCGCGCAGGAAGAGCGCGTTGAACACCACCGCCACCCCGAGGTAAACCGGCCCGCCGATCCCGGTAAAGGCCGCGCCCACGGCCAATGCGGCCAGCAGCACGGTATAGACGAGGATATGCACCCGCGTCGCCCGGCGGCCATGCGTCACCGTCAGCATCGGCACGCCCGCAGTGTCGTAATCGCCCCGCATGAACAGCGCGAGCGCCCAGAAATGCGGCGGCGTCCACATGAAGATGAGCGCGAACATCAGCACCGATTCGATGCTCACCGTGCCCGTCGCCGCCGCCCAGCCGATCATCGGCGGAAACGCCCCGGCAGCCCCGCCGATGACGATATTCTGCGGCGTCCAGCGCTTCAGCCCGATGGTGTAGATGACCACGTAGAAGAAGATCGTGAAGGCCAGGATCGCGGCGGCGAGCGCGTTGGTGGCCAGCCACAGCATCACCACCGATATCACCGCCAGCGTCATGCCGAACCCGAACGCCTCGTCGCGCGTGATGTGGCCTGCGGGGATGGGCCGCTTGCGCGTGCGCTTCATCGCGGCGTCGATATCCGATTCCCACCACATGTTGAGCGCGCCCGCGGCACCCCCGCCCACCGCGATGAACAGGATCGCCGCCAGCGCCTCGACCGGGTGCAGCGCCACCGGCGCGGCCAGCAGGCCCACCAGCGCGGTGAACACGACCAGCGTCATCACCCGCGGCTTGAGAAGCGCGAAGAAATCGCCGAATCCCGCCTCTCCGGTGCTGGCTTGGTGTAGGCTCGCGTCGCTCATTTTTTTCTCCGGGGCGGGTGCGCGATGAATGCGCACCCTACGGTCAGCGGTCTCGGGCAGGGTGCGCATTCATGGCGCACCCCGGTCACGTCAGTCTGCGGCGGCGACTTGCACGGTGCCCGGCAGGGTCGCCGGATCGCCCGCGTATTCCTCGACCGCGCCCTCGAGCCACTCGGCATATTCGGCCTCGCTCACCACCTTGACGGTGATCGGCATGTAGGCATGGGCCTGCCCGCACAGCTCCGAGCACTGGCCGAAATAGATGCCTTCCTTCTCGGCGGTGAACCAGAGCTGCGCCAGCCGCCCCGGCACCGCGTCCTGCTTCACGCCAAAGGCCGGGATCGTCCAGCTATGGATCACGTCGGCACCGGTCACCGTCATCACCACGGTCTTGCCCACCGGCACCACCACGGCGGTATCGGTGGCCAGCAGGAACTCGTCGCGGCTATAGCCCGCCTCGACCAGTTGTTCCTCCACCTCGGGCGTCAGCCGGTTGTCGCCGCCGGTCGCGGGCGCGCCGATCATGTAGCTGTCAAAGGCAAAATCGTGGTCGGTATATTCATAGCCCCAGAACCATTGGTATCCGGTCACCTTGATGTTGATCTCGCCCTCGGGAATCTCCTGCTGCTTGAACAGGATCGGCAGCGAATTGGCACCGATGAACACGAGGATCAGGATCGGCACGATGGTCCAGGCGATCTCGACCGGCGTGTGATGGGTGAATTTCGCCGGGTTGGGGTTGGCGCGGCGGTTGTAGCGCACGATCACATAGGCCAGCAGCACCGTCACGAAGAGCGTGATGGCGATGATGATGACGTTGATCGCCCCGTCGAGCCATTGCAGGTCGCGGGCAAGCTCGGTCGCCGCCGGCTGAAAGCCGGTGCCGCCCTGGATGGGCGTGCCGACAACCTCCTGCGCGCGCGCAGGAAGGGCGAAAATGGCGGCCATGACGGCCATGAGGCTGGGGGTAAGTCGCATTGTGCACCCTGGTCGGTTGAAGCGGTTCATATCTGTAGCCCGGCCCGGAACGACCGGGCGGCGGCGGAACGCCGTTGTCTTGAGCCTCTTTAAGATCATATTCTTGTCGTGACGACAAGAAAGACCATTGCGGCAAACGGACGCTTTTTTGATGCAGATCAAATCACGCCCGCCGGATTGACGCCCCATCACATAGGACAGCGGCCCATGAGTGACACCCCCTTTCGCCCCTTCGACACGCTCATCGACCGCGACGCGGCGCTTGGGTCTCTGCGCGCGGCCACGCACGGGGCCGACGATGGCGAGCTGTTTTTCGAACGCCGCCGCGCCGAGGCACTGAGCTTCGATGACGGGCGGCTCAGGTCCGCCTCCTATGACGCCTCCGAGGGGGTCGGCCTGCGCGCCGTGCGCGGCGAGGTGACGGGCTACGCCCATTCGTCGGAGGTGAGCGCCCCCGCCCTCGCCCGCGCGGCCCAAACCGCGCGCCTCGCCGTGGGCGCGGGCGGCGGCACCCTCGCGGCAGGCCCTGCGCCCACCAATACCCGGCTCTATACCGATACCGATCCCATCAATGGGGCGGACTTCCCCGTCAAGATCGAGACGCTCCGCGAGATCGACGCCTTCGCCCGCGATCTCGACCCGCGCGTGGTGCAGGTCACCGCCTCGCTCGCCGCCTCATTGCAGGACGTGGTGATCCTGCGCCCCGACGGGCAGGAACTCGTCGACACGCGGCCCATGACCCGGCTCAACGTCACCGTCATCGTCGAGCAGGACGGCCGCCGCGAACAGGGCAGCGCGGGCGGCGGCGGGCGCCTTGGCCTCACCGGGCTGATCGAGCCTTCCGCCTGGGCCGCCACCGCCCGCGAGGCGCTGCGCATCGCCCTCGTCAACCTCTCCGCCGAGGATGCGCCCGCCGGCGTGATGGACGTGGTGCTCGGCCCCGGCTGGCCCGGCATCCTGCTGCACGAGGCCATCGGCCACGGGCTCGAGGGCGATTTCAACCGCAAGGGCACCTCGGCCTTCGCGGGCCTCATGGGGCAGCGCATCGCCGCGCCGGGCGTGACGGTGGTGGATGACGGCACCATCCCCGACCGGCGCGGCTCGATCACCTTCGACGACGAGGGCACCCCCTCGCACCGCACCACGCTGATCGAGGACGGCATCCTTGTGGGCCTGATGCAGGACCGCCAGAACGCCCGGCTCATGGGGCTCAACGCCACCGGCAACGGTCGCCGCGAAAGCTATGCCCACGCCCCGATGCCGCGCATGACCAACACCATCATGCTCGGCGGCGACAGCGACCCCGCCGATCTCGTCTCGGACATGGCCGACGGCATCTACGCCGTGGGCTTCGGCGGCGGGCAGGTCGATATCACCAACGGCAAGTTCGTGTTTTCCTGCACCGAGGCCTACCGCGTGAAGAACGGCAAGGTCGGCGCGCCCGTGAAGGGGGCCACCCTCATCGGCGACGGTGCCACCGCCTTGCAGAAAATCCGGGGCCTGGGCAACGACATGGCCCTTGATCCGGGCATGGGCACCTGCGGCAAGGACGGCCAATGGGTGCCCGTGGGCGTGGGCCAGCCCTCGGTGCTCATCGGCGGGCTGACGGTGGGCGGCTCGGGCATCTGATCGGGCGCGACGGCATCGCGGCGCATCTCGTCGCACCCGAGGCCGCCGGGCGCGCCCGCGACGTCCCCGACACCCTCCCTCGCCCTGCCCCACCGCGTCCGGCTCGCCACCGGCACGCGGCCCCGAGGCACGCCGCCGCGCACGGCCCTTTCGCTTCTTCTTGGTGCAAATACTCATGACAGCACCGCGCGCCACGGTCACGAACGTCCCTCCCGACGCGACCCCGGTCCCCGCCACCGACGCGATACCGACAGGATACCGACGCGATACCGACATGCGACGAACCAGAGCTTTCAATATAATTAACATTATATCTCAGACACTTATATGAATTCTCCGAAAAATCCGCGACTCACCCCGTTTCGGTTTACCGCCCGTTAACCCTGCCCGCGCTATCCCTGATCCTGCAAGTTGGCGAGGTCGCGGATGCCCGACAGAAATCATCCTTCCACTCACCCCCCACTCCCACCCACCACGGAAGATGACCGGGTGACGTGGCTTCGCCTCTTGCGCTCCCGCCGCGTCGGCCCGACCACGTTCCACCGGCTCCTGGCCGAGCATGGCACTGTAAACGCAGCGCTTTCCGCCCTGCCCGAGGTGGCCCGCGCCGCCGGTGTGTCCGATTACACCCCCTGCCCTCCCGGCGTGGCCGAGGCCGAATTGCGCGCGGGCCATGCCGCAGGTGCAAAGCTTCTCACCTTCGCCGATCCCGCCTACCCGGCGGCACTGCGCGACCTGCCCGACGCGCCCCCGATGCTCTGGATCAAGGGCGATCCGGCGCTCTTCGCGCGCCCCGTGATCGCCCTCGTAGGCGCGCGCAACGCCTCCTCGCTCGGCCTGCGCATGGCCCGCGGGCTCGCCGCCGAACTGTCGGAAAACGGCTTCGTCATCGCCTCCGGCCTCGCCCGCGGCATCGACACCGCCGCCCATCACGCCAGCCTCAAAGGCGGCACCATCGCGGCGATGGCGGGCGGGGTGGACGTGATCTATCCTTCGGAAAACAAGGCGCTTTGTGAACAGATTGTCACCTCCGGCCTGTGCCTTTCCGAACAGCCGCCCGGCCTCGTCCCGCAGGCGCGCCACTTCCCGGCGCGCAACCGGCTCATCAGCGGGCTTGCCCGCGCCGTCGTGGTGGTCGAGGCCGCGGCGAAATCCGGCTCGCTCATCACCGCGCGCACAGCCCTCGACCAGGGGCGCGAGGTGATGGCCGTGCCCGGCCACCCGATCGACGCCCGCGCCGCGGGCTGCAACATGCTCATCCGCGACGGGGGCACCCTCGTGCGCAACGCCGCCGACGTGATCGAAGCGCTGCCCGACCGCGCAGGCCCCAGCCCCGCCTCACAGGCCGAGATGCCGCTCAATCCCCCCTCCGCGCCTTCGCCCCAACCGCAACCGCAAGCGGACGCCCCCGGCCGCTCCCTGCGCGACACCGCTGCGCTGCACGGCCGGATCCTCGCGCGCCTCGGCCCCTCGCCGCTGGCCGAGGATCAGCTCATCCGCGATCTCGCCAGCCCGGCGCAGACCGTCGCCCCCGCGCTGGTCGCGCTCGAGCTTGACGGCCGCATCACCCGCCACCCCGGCGGCCTCGTCTCGCTCGCCGTCTGACACCCCGATCCGGCCCGCGTTGACAAACCCCCTTGCCAGCGCACATGGTGCCCCGCCATAAGCGGCCCGCAAAGCCGGAAGGAGTGCCCATGCCCGTCGTCGTCGTTGAATCGCCCGCCAAGGCCAAGACAATCAACAAATATCTGGGCGACGGCTACACGGTTCTTGCAAGCTATGGCCATGTCCGCGACCTGCCCCCCAAGGACGGATCGGTCGATCCCGAGAACGGCTTCGACATGACATGGGAAGTGGGCGCTGATGCTCGAAAACACGTCAAGGCCATCGCCGATGCGCTCAAGGACGACAACGCCCTCATCCTCGCCACCGACCCCGACCGCGAGGGCGAGGCGATAAGCTGGCATCTCGAGGAAACCCTGCGCAAGCGCAAGGCGATCAAGAAAGACACCCCCGTCAGCCGCGTGGTGTTCAACGCCATCACCAAATCCGCCGTGACCGAGGCCATGAAAAACCCCCGGCAGGTCGATGCCCCGCTGGTCGAGGCCTATCTCGCCCGCCGCGCGCTCGATTATCTCGTCGGCTTCAACCTCAGCCCCGTGCTCTGGCGCAAGCTGCCCGGCGCGCGCTCGGCGGGGCGGGTGCAATCGGTTTGCCTGCGCCTCATCGTCGAGCGCGAAGAGGAGATCGAGGCGTTCAGAGCGCGCGAATACTGGTCGGTCAAGGCGCGGCTCACCACGCCGCGCGGGCAGGAGTTCGAGGCCCGGCTCGTCACGCTCGCGGGCGACAAGCTCGACAAATACGGGCTGGAAAACGTCACGCAGGCCGAGATGGCGGTGCAGGCCGTCGCCGCCCGCGCCCTCACCGTCGCTTCGGTCGAGGCGAAACCGGCAACCCGCAACCCCTCGGCCCCGTTCATGACGTCGACCCTCCAGCAGGAGGCGAGCCGCAAGTTCGGCATGGGCGCCAAGCAATGCATGAGCGCCGCGCAACGCCTCTACGAGGCGGGATACATCACCTACATGCGCACCGACGGGATCGACATGGCAAGCGAGGCCGTGATGGCCGCCCGCGACGCCATCACCGAACGCTATGGTGCCGATTACGTCCCCAAATCGCCCCGCATGTACAAGAACAAGGCCAAGAACGCGCAGGAAGCGCATGAGTGCATCCGCCCCACCGAAATGACGCGCGACGCGAAGGCCATCAAGGCCACCGACGCCGATCAGCGCAAGCTCTACGATCTCATCTGGAAACGCACGCTGGCCTGCCAGATGGCCGCCGCCCGGCTGGAGCGCACCACCGTCGAGATCGGCAGCGAGGACCGTCAGGTCGGCCTGCGCGCCACCGGACAGGTGATGCTCTTCGACGGCTTCCTCAAGGTCTACGAGGAGGGGCGCGACGACGCGGGCAGCGACGATGACGACCGCCGCCTGCCGCAGGTCATGCAGGGCGACAAGACGGCGTTCGCCAAATCCGGGCTGCGCCCCGAATTCGCCAAGGCGCAGGACGGGGCCGAAAAATCCGCCGCCGTTCTGTCAGACAATGAATCGGTGCTTGCGCTCCAGCATTTCACTCAACCGCCGCCGCGCTATACCGAGGCGACACTCGTCAAGAAAATGGAAGAGCTGGGCATTGGCCGCCCCTCCACCTATGCCAGCGTCCTCGGCACCATCGAGGAGCGCGAATATGTCCGCAAGGATCAGGGCCGCCTCATCCCCGAGGACAAGGGCCGCATCGTCACCACCTTCCTCGTCAATTTCTTCCGCAAATACGTGGGCTACGAGTTCACCGCCAACCTCGAGGAAGACCTCGACCGCGTCAGCGCGGGCGAGAAGGATTACAAGGAGGTGCTCTCGCGCTTCTGGCGCGATTTCTCGGCGGCCATCGCCGAGACCTCGGACCTCAGGATTTCCGAGGTGCTCGACGTGCTCGACGAGGCCCTCGCCCCCACGCTCTACCCGCCCCGCGAGGATGGCAGCGACCCGCGACAGTGCCCGCTCTGCGGCACGGGCCGCCTGCATCTCAAGACCTCGCGCTCGGGCGGTTTCGTGGGCTGCGGCAATTATCCCGACTGCCGCTACACCCGCCCCATCGGCGGCGACGCCGCCGAAAACGGCGACCGCATTCTCGGCGAGGACGAGCACGGCAACGAGATTTCCCTGCGCTCGGGCCGGTTCGGCCCTTACGTGCAGCGCGGCGAGGCGACCGAGGAGAACCCCAAACCCGACCGCGCCAGCCTGCCCAAGGGCTGGAAGGCCGAGGAGATGACGCTGGAAAAGGCGCTCACGCTGCTGAGCCTGCCGCGCGAGGTGGGCGAGCATCCCGAGGGCGGCATGGTGAAATCCAATTTCGGGCGGTATGGGCCTTACATCATGCACCAGGGCCCCGACGACGCCAAACCCGTCTATGCCAACCTCAAGGACCCTGCAGACGTGTTCGAGATCGGCATGAACCGCGCGGTGGAGCTGCTGGCCGCCAAGCGCGCCAACCCCGGCGGGCGCGGGCGCGCTGCGGCCAAGCCGCTGCGCGAGTTGGGCGAGCACCCCGAAGAGGGCGGGCCGGTGCAGGTCTTCGACGGGCGCTACGGGCCGTATGTCAAATGGGGCAAGGTCAACGCCACCCTGCCCAAGGATCACAGCCCCGAGGAGATCACCCTCGATCAGGCCACGGCCCTCATCGCCGAGAAGGCCGCGAAAAAAGGCGGCGGGCGCAAGAAAGCCACCCCGCGCAAGAAACCCGCCGCAAGCAAGAAGGCCGGCTGACGGGGGACGCCGCCGAAATCTTCAAAAGATTTCGGCCCGCTTTCTTTTGAAGAACGCGGGGCAGGCCGGGTTTGATACATAGTCATCCGTAAATCGCCGCGATGCAGCACTCGCCGCGTTGACACCGCCCCCCGGCGCGCCGCATACCATTGCCGACAGGTTTCACGAGGAGGATCGCAATGTCCAAGATATACGGCTCGGCGGCCGAGGCGCTCGACGGGCTCTTGCATGACGGGATGACCATCGCCGCGGGCGGCTTCGGCCTCTGCGGCATCCCCGAACTGCTGCTCTCTGCCATTCGCGACGCCGGGGTAAAGGATCTCACCTTCGCGTCGAACAACGCGGGCGTGGATGATTTCGGCATCGGCATCCTGCTTCAGACCCGGCAGGTGAAGAAGATGATGAGCTCTTATGTGGGCGAGAACGCCGAATTCATGCGGCAATATCTCAGCGGCGAGCTTGAGCTTGAATTCAACCCGCAGGGCACCCTCGCCGAACGGATGCGCGCGGGTGGCGCGGGCATCCCCGGCTTCTACACCAAGACCGGTGTGGGCACGCAGATCGCCGAGGGCAAGGAACACAAGGACTTCGACGGGCAGACCTATATCCTGGAGCGTGGCATCTTTGCCGATCTCAGCATCGTCAAGGCGTGGAAGGCCGACACCACCGGCAACTGCATCTTCCGCAAGACCGCGCGCAACTTCAACCCGCCGGCGGCGATGTGCGGGCGCACTTGCGTGATGGAGGTCGAGGAGATCGTCGAGCCCGGCACGCTCGACCCCGACTGCATCCACCTGCCCGGCATCTATGTGCACCGCCTCGTTCAGGGCGATCACGAGAAACGCATCGAACAACGCACCGTTCGCAAGAGGGAGGAGGCCTGATGCCCTGGGATCGCAATCAGATGGCGGCGCGCGCCGCGCAGGAGCTTGAGGACGGCACCTATGTCAATCTCGGCATCGGCATCCCCACGCTGGTCAGCAACTATATCCCCGAGGGTGTGCAGGTCACGCTGCAATCGGAAAACGGGATGCTCGGCATGGGCCCCTTTCCTTACGAGGGCGAGGAAGACCCCGACCTCATCAACGCGGGCAAGCAGACCATCACCGAACTGCCCCACACCGCCTATTTCGACAGCGCCACCTCGTTCGGCATGATCCGGGGCGGCAAGATCGCGATGGCGATCCTGGGCGCGATGGAGGTGGCCGAGAACGGCGACCTGGCCAACTGGATGATCCCCGGCAAGCTGATCAAGGGCATGGGCGGCGCGATGGATCTGGTGGCCGGTGTGCGCCGGGTGGTGGTGGTGATGGACCACACCAACAAGACTGGCGAATCGAAGCTGCTGAAGCAATGCACCCTGCCGCTCACCGGCACCGGGGTGGTGGACCGGATCATCACCGATCTCGGCGTGCTGGATGTCACCCACAAGGGGCTGCACATCGCGGAACTGGCCCCCGGTGTGACCCGCGACGAGATCATCGCAAAGACCGAGGCGGCCATCGTCTGACGAAAACGGCGGGAGCGGCACCTGCCGCTCCCCGCCCGGTTCAGTCGGACGCGAGCCGAAACGCGCAGGCATCGGTGACAAGCTCGGGCCGCGTCTTGCACAGGCCGCGCGCCACCTCGAAGGCGGCGAGCACAAGCGGCACGTAATCGCGCGTCTCCGCGAAGGGCGGCACGCCGCCGTGATCGCGCAGCGCCCCCTCGCCCGCGTTATAGCCTGCCAGCGCGAGGATCACGTCACCGCCGAATTCCCCGATCAGCCAGTCGAGATAGGCCACGCCGCCGCTGATGTTCTCTGTCGGGATCGTCGGATCGGCCACGCCGAAGCGCGCCGCCGTCGCGGGCATGAGCTGCATCAGCCCTTTCGCGCCCTTCGTCGATACCGCCTCCGCGCGCCCGCCCGATTCCACCGCGATCACCGACAGCGCCAGCGCGGGCGACACCCGCGTGCCGACGGTGGCGCGCAGGATATCGGCCCCTTGCGCGCGCAGGATGGCCTGAAGCGCCTCGAGCCGGGGGGCATTGGGCGCGGCCCCGGCGGGCGGGTTGGCCAGCCGCGTCATCGCCGCGCGCAGGCGCGCCGGGCCGTCGGCGTCAATCCCGGTGGGCACATCCGCCCAGAACCAGCCAAGGCGCGGCTCCGCCTGCTCATCCGGCGCGCGCTTGGCGCGGGGCGCGCTGGCATCGGGCGTGATCTGCACCAGCGGCGCGCGCCGTTCGCCGGGTTCAGGAACCTTTTCACGTTTGAAGGTAAAGTCGGGAAACGGCGGCGGCCCGTCCGCCTGCGCGACAGCCCGCAAACGCCACACTGACGCACAAAACCCTGAATATTCCGTTGATCGGCACTGCCCCGCCCCCGGATCGTTTTGCGCCACTATGCCAACAATCGCCGCCAAAGACCAGAATCGTTGCGATTCGGGGGCAAATCCTGCGCGATTTTTGACAAATTTCACACGTCAAAATTGTATTTTTCGACAAAAATTCGTTTTATATCGTTTATTTTCAATGCTTTGACATTTTTTTCGATAAAATCCGCAGATGCACCGAAATCGCACCATTGCCGCCCAAATCGCGCCCGAATTCGGGGGCCATATAGGTCTCACACCACGACGGCAACGGGCCATAAAAAACTGAGGGTCTGGAACCGGGGTGGCTGTGAAAACTGAACAACTGATCCTTTGGAGGGACCAAACCATGATGAACTTTATCAAGAACTTCCACAACGACGAAGACGGTGCCGTGACGGTTGACTGGGTCGTGCTGACCGCCGCTGTCGTGGGCCTCGGCATCGCCGGCGATCGCCAGCGTCCAGAGGTGGCGTGGACTCGCCTGGCCGGCGAAGATCGACACCAGCCTGGAACGCGACGGTGACGTCGACCACCGACGTTATCGACCGTGCGGCGCGGCGACACCGGCACCTCGAAACAGCGTTTCGCGGCCACTGCCAAGTCAGCAAATGACGGTCATGGCCGCGGCGCATTCCGCGGCCATTCGCAGATGCTACATCGGCGGGATCGCCGTGCGGCGTGCCCGGTGCCGTTCCGTCTCCATCGTCTTGCCACAATATCGTGCGACCTTGCGATAATGCACACGGTCGCCAGAGCGTCTTGAGCGGCACAACGGAAAGGAATGACCCATGCGCATGGTTTTCGGACTGGTCCTGCTGGTCGGTATCGGCCTTGCGGGCTTTGCCACCTACATGGCCAAGAACTACATCAACCAATACCAGCAGGAGCTCGCCCAGGAGCGCGAGCAGCGCGCCCCGCAGATCGAGACGGTCGATGTCATGGTCGCCGCGCGCGACCTGAAATACGGCGAAAAGCTGAACAAAGACGCGGTTCTGAGCGTGGCCTATCCCAAGGCCTCCCTGCCCAAGGGCGTCTTTACCGAGGACACCGCCCTATTCCCCGAGGACGCGCGCGACCCGCGCGAGGTGCTGCGCAGCATGGTCCGGGGCGAGGTGATCCTGACGGGAAAGGTGACCGATCCGGGCGAGCCCGCAGGCATCGGCTCGCGGCTCGACTCGGGGATGCGCGCCTTTGCCATTCAGGTGGACGCGACCAGCGGCGTTTCCGGCTTCCTGCGCCCCGGCGACCGGGTCGATGTCTACTGGACCGGCGACGTGGGCCGCGGCAACATCCGCACCGAGGGCGATTCCACCGGCAGCGTGACCAAGCTCATCGAGGGGCGGTTGCCGCTCGTCGCCGTCGATCAGAGCGCCGACATGGACCGCGACGAGGCGCGCATCGCCCGCACCGTCACCGTCGCCGCCACGCCGCAGCAGGTCGCCTCGCTGGCGCAGGCGCAATCCACCGGGCGGCTGTCGCTGTCGCTCGTCGGCACGCTCGACGAGACCACGTCCGAGGTGATCGAGGTCGATCAGAACCGCCTGCTCGGCATCCAGGCCGCCGAGGCCCCGGAGCCGCCGCAGATGGAGGAAGAGCGCTGCACGATCCGCACGCGCCGCGGCTCGGAGGTGGTGATGACCCCCATCCCCTGCACCAACTGAGCGCGGCGACATCTCCGGCCAAAACGGTCGCCTTCGGGCGACCGTTGCCATGCCGGGCGGGCAGAAACGGCACACAGAGGATGAAAGATGGCGCGAATCTCATTGATTTCTTGCAAAATTCGAAAATCTCGCGCAGGGTAGTGCCAACTGCGGGCGGAAGATCCGCAAAAGAGGCGTGATCGGAGAGGCAGGTCACATGAGCATCAGGACCATTTTACGCTCGGCCCTCGCGGTCGCGCTGATCGTCACTGGGATGGGCGCGACGACCGCCCAAGCCGAGACAGTGCGCGTTGTGCGCGGCGACGCGGCCAGCCATATCAACGTGTCAATGAACCGCGCCATCGTGGTCGAAAGCGACGTGTCCTTCGCCGAGTTGAGCATCGCCAACCCCGCCATCGCCGATTTCTCGACGCTGTCAGACCGCACGATCTACGTGCTCGGCAAGGCGCCGGGGCGCACCACGCTGACGCTGTTTGACGATACCGGTCGCCTGATCACCAATATCGACGTGCATGTCAGCACCGATATCGCCGAATTCAAGGAACGCCTGCGCCAGATCCTGCCGGGCGAGCGGATCGACGTGCGCACCGCCAATGACGGCATCGTCATGTCGGGCACGGTGTCGAGCATCACGCGGCTCCAACGCGCGCTCGACCTCGCCGAACGCTACGCGCCCGAGCGCGTGTCCAACCTCATGTCGGTCTCTGGCAAACAGCAGGTGATGCTCAAGGTCCGCTTCGCCGAGATGCAGCGCACGGTGTCAAAGGCGCTGTCGACCTCGCTTGCAGTTGACGGGCTGTCGTCGCTCACCGGCGAAGGGGCCGGGTTTGCCGGCCTCAACCTCGGGACGTCGGGTATCGGATCCGGGCGAAGTGTCTCGTCCGGCACCAACGCTGGCACCGCTTTTATCGGCTTCGAACTCGGCTCGGTCGAGCTTGGCATTCTGCTCGAGGCGCTCGAGACCAAGGGCGTCGTGCGCACCCTCGCCGAGCCCAACCTGACCGCGCTTTCGGGCCAGGAGGCGAGCTTTCTCGCCGGGGGCGAGTTTCCCATCCCGGTCGCGCAGGAAGAGGGCACGATCAGCGTCGATTACAAGAAATTCGGGGTGGAGCTGAAATTCATCCCGCGCGTGCTCGATGATGGCGTGATCAACCTCGAAATGGCGGCGGCGGTGTCCTCCATCGACGAAACGCAGTCGGTTGTAGTCGGAGGCGGCCTCTCGCTACCCGCCTTCCGTCGGCGCGACACCTCCACCACCGTGTCGCTCCGCGACGGCGAGAGCTTTGCCATCGCCGGGCTGTTGCAGGACGATTTCCGCGACAACACCTCGCAGGTGCCGTGGCTCGGCGACGTGCCGGTTCTGGGCGCGCTGTTTCGTAGCGCCGATTACCTGCGCGCCCAGAGCGAGCTGGTCATCATCGTCTCGGCGCATCTGGTCTCGCCCACCCGCGGCGAAGCGCTGGCGCTGCCCACAGACCGGGTGCGCCTGCCGTCCGAGGGCGATCTGTTTCTCAACGGGCGCGTCATGCGCGACGCGCCGAAATCCGGTGCCGCGGGCGAGGTTGCCCGGCAGGATTTCACCGGGTCCTACGGCTACGTGATGGAATGACAGGGGGCAGGGCGATGAAACGGTATCTGGCGATTTCCGGCCTTCTTGTCGCAGTGGCCTGCGCCCCTCCCGATGGCGAGGTGGTGCGCTCCTATTCCGGCGAGGCGGGATCGCTCGTCGACAATGGTACCTTCGGCGAATCGGTAATGAACAATCACCTCGTCATGACCGGCGAGCGCGGCTATGTCTTTGACCTCGCAAACCGCTTTGCCAGCGAAGTCCAGAGCACGGTCAATTTCGCCTTCGACTCGGACCTGCTCGACGCGGGCGCGCGTGACACGCTGCGCGAACAGGCGCACTGGATCCGTCAGTTTCCCGAGGTGCGGTTCCGGGTTTACGGCCATACCGACGCGGTCGGCTCCGCGCGTTATAACAAGGCGCTCGGGATGCGCCGGGCGCAAGCCGTCGTCGCCTACCTCGCCAGCCAGGGGATCAGCCGCTCGCGGCTGGAGGCCGTTGCATCCTTCGGCGAGACCCAGCCGCTCATTGTCAGCCAGGGTCGCGAACGCCGCAACCGCCGCACGGTGACCGAGGTGTCGGGATTCGTCGATAGCAGCCCTATCATCATGGACGGCAAGTATGCCGAAGTGGTCTATCGCGAATATGTCGAGAGCGCGACGGCGCAAAGCTCTGTGACCCTCGATTCGGAAGTGACCGGCGGGAACGAGTAGCAGCCCGTTGACGGCGCATCGCTCCGACCTGATGCTGTAAAGGACCCGCCAAAACCGGCGGGTCCTTTTGTGCACCGGGTTCCTACAATTACGATCTTTTGGCCAAAATGTCGCCCACATTACCGGGCATGTTTCCAACATCGAGCAATGCTCCGCGCCATCTGCCGCGAACGATCCGACCGCTATTTTCGCGGTGCGCGATCCGCGCGCCGGATGGTGACGGAAACGACCGACATGAATGGCGAGTATCAAGATGACCCAGTCCGACACTACCCCGATCCGCGCCTGCACCATCAGCAGGGACGTGCAGAATTTCGACCTGCTCATCGAGGACATGGAAGCCGCCCTTGGCGAAGCCTGGGGCGATCTGGGCTTTTCCGAGGCGCTGGCCTTTCTCGGCCAGGACGAGGCCGCAAGCCTCGAATTCATCGCCCTCGCGATGGACGAGCATGACGAGGACGACCTGCCGCTGATGAACGAGATCATTCGCGTCGCTGCAGAGCGCGGCATCAGGAGCATCCTGATCGCCGAGGATGTCAGCCCCGCCGCCCTGCACCAACTCCTGCGCAATGGCGCCGACGAATTCGTGCCCTACCCCCTGCCCGAGGGCGAGTTGCAGGCCGCGATCGACCGGCTCCACGAGGCCCCGCTCGCCGCTGACACCGCCGAGGCTCAACGCCTGCCCGAGGCCAATACCGAAGGCGGCGTGATTCTTGCCGTTCAGGGGCTCGCGGGCGGCACCGGGGCGACCACCCTCGCCGTCAACCTCGCCTGGGAACTTGCCACCATCGACAAGGCCAAGCCGCCGCAGGTCTGCCTGCTTGATCTCAGCCTGCAATTCGGCTCCGCCGCCACGTTCCTCGATCTGCCGCGCCGCGACGTAGTGTTCGAGATGTGGTCGGACACCGAACGCCTCGACGAGGATGTGTTCCGCCAGGCACTCGTGAGTTTCGATGACCGGTTGCGCGTATTGACCGCGCCCACCGACATCCTGCCGCTCGACATGATCGGTCCCGACGACGTGACCCGCGTGCTCGAGCTTGCCCGCCGCCATTTCGACTATGTCATCGTCGACATGCCGACAACGCTGGTGCAGTGGACCGAAACCGTGCTCAACCTCTGCCATATCTATTTCGCCACTCTCGAGCTCGACATGCGCTCGGCGCAGAACTGCCTGCGCATCAAGCGCGCGCTGCAATCCGAGGACCTGCCGCTGGAAAAGCTGCGCTATTGCCTCAACCGAGCCCCGAAATTCACCGATATCGGGGCGCGCTCCCGGGTCAGGCGGCTCGCCGAGAGCCTCGAGATCGGGCTCGAGCTTCAGCTCCCCGATGGCGGTCGCGCAGTGTCGCAAAGCGCCGATCACGGGCTGCCGCTCGCCTCGACAGCGGCCAAGAACCCGCTGCGCCGCGAGATCGCCAAACTTGCAAAATCCCTGCACGATCTCGGTCGCGACGAGGCCGAGGCCGCCTGAGGAAAGGACGCAACCCATGTTTTCGCGTTACAAGAAATCGGGGGCAGCGACCCCCGCCCAGAAGGCCCCTGCTGCCTCGGCCACCAAGTCCGAGCCAACGCCCAAGGTCACCAGCCTGCGCCGCCCGCCGCAAAAATCCGCCGCGGCCCCCGCACCCGAGGACAAGGAGCGCAAGCGCAAGGAACGGCTCGGCGAGATCAAGATCGAGCTGCACCGCGCGCTGCTCGACAACCTCAACCTCGCCGCGCTCGACACCGCGACCGAGGCCGACCTGCGTGCCGAGATCACCTCGATCTCTGCCGAGATTCTTCAGGAAAAGGGGATCGTGCTCAACCGCGAGGACCGCGCCCGCCTGACGCAGGAGCTTTACGACGAGGTCAAGGGGCTCGGACCGCTCGAAACGCTGCTCAAGGACGACACCATCAGCGACATCCTCGTCAACGGTCCGCACCAGATTTTCATCGAGCGCGACGGCAAGCTCGTGGTGAGCGATGTCACCTTCAAGGACGAGAAACACCTGCTGCGCATCATCGACAAGATCGTGAGCGCCGTGGGGCGACGGGTGGACGAGTCGAACCCTTATGTCGATGCCCGCCTCGCCGACGGCTCACGCTTCAACGCGATGGTGCCACCCATCGCCGTTGATGGCAGCCTCGTCTCGATCCGCAAGTTCAAGAAAGACAAGCTCGGCATCGACGACCTCGTTCGCTTTGGCGCGTTTTCCGAGGAAATGGCCGCCTATCTCCAGGCCGCTGTCGCCTGTCGGCTCAACATCATCGTCTCCGGCGGCACCGGCTCGGGCAAGACCACCACGCTCAACGCGCTGTCGTCGTTCATCGACAATGCCGAGCGCATCCTGACCATCGAGGACACCGCCGAATTGCAGCTTCAGCAGGTCCATGTCGGGCGGATGGAAACGCGCCCCCCCAATGTCGAGGGCAAGGGCGAGGTGACCGCGCGCGACTGCATCAAGAACGCGCTGCGGATGCGCCCCGACAGGATCATCGTCGGCGAGACCCGCGGCGAGGAAGTGATCGACATGCTTCAGGCCATGAATACCGGCCATGACGGCTCGATGACCACGATCCACGCCAACAACGCCCGCGACGCCTTCAGCCGACTGGAGAACATGATCGCCATGGCCGGGATCGAGATGCCGCTCAAGGCCATGCGCCATCAGGTCGCCAGCGCCGTCAACATCATCGTGCAGGCCAACCGCCTGCAGGACGGCTCGCGCCGTATGACCTCGATCACCGAGGTGACGGGGATGGAGGGCGAGGTGATCTCGATGCAGGAAATCTTCCGCTTCCAGCGCGTGGGCATCTCGCCCGACCACAAGATCATCGGCCATTTCACCGGCACCGGCGTGCGCTCGCACTTCACCGAGCGGTTCCGGCTGTGGGGTTATGATCTGCCGCCCTCCATCTACGAACCCATAGCCGCGGAGTGAAATCATGAGCATTGGTGCCGAACCGGTCATCTACGGCCTCATCTTCATCGGCGTGTTGGTCCTCGTCGAGGGGCTTTATCTCACCGTCTTCGGGCGCTCGATCAGCCTCGACAAGCGGGTGAACCGACGGCTCGAGATGCTCGAAAAGCACGGCAACCGCGAGCAGGTGATGGAAACCCTGCGCAAGGAGATGGAGCAGCACCTCAAGGCGCGCCGCGTGCCGCTCTACGCGATCCTGTCGGTCAAGGCGCAGAAGGCGGCCATCGCGTTTACGCCGCAACAGATCGTGATGATCATGGGGGCCACCGGCGTCCTCGCCTTTCTTGGGCTGACCATCGGCACTACCACCGCGCTACCGGTGCGGATGCTGGTCGCGGCGGCGATGGGCGTCGGCGGCGTCTACATGTGGATTTCGATGAAGGCGTCGAAACGCATGGGAATGCTCGAGGAACAACTCCCCGACGCGATCGAGCTGATGGTGCGCAGCCTGCGGGTGGGGCATCCGTTTTCCTCGGCCATCGGCATCGTCGCCAGTGAAGTCTCGGACCCGCTCGCTACCGAATTCGGCGTGATCGCGGACGAGGCGACCTATGGCCGCGACATCGGCGAGGCGCTCAAGGACATGGCTGAACGCCTCGACATGCAGGACCTGCGCTTTCTCGCCGTGGCCGTGACCATCCAGCAGCAGGCGGGCGGCAACCTCGCCGAAATCCTCGACGGACTGGCCAAGGTGATCCGGTCGCGCTTTCGCCTGTTCCGCCGGGTCAAGGCGATCACCGCCGAAGCGCAGTGGTCGGGCAAGTTCCTCTCGGCGTTTCCGCTGCTCGCGCTGGCCGCGATCCAGGTTCTCAAGCCGGGGTATTACGACGAGGCGATGGAGCATCCCTGGTTCATTCCGGCCGCCCTGATCGTGGGTGCGTTCCTCGTGATCAACCTCATCGTCATGCGCGCCCTCGTCAATATCAAGGTCTGAGAGGTCACCGATGCCCCTGCCCGCCGCCATCCTAACGCTTCTGACCGACAGCCTCGGCCCGTTCGGGCCGATCATCGCCTTGGGCGGTTTCGGCGTCCTGCTGATGCTGGGCACGCTCGCCCTGATGCTCCAGCAAAAGCCCGATCCGCTCGACAAGCTCAAGCAGTATAAACCCGGCCACAATGCCGCAGGCCCGCGCAAGGACACGTTGCGCACAAAGGGGCAGAACAAGAAGCTCGACAAATACGCCACATTTCTCGAGCCGCAGGACAAGAAGGAACTCACCGAGATCCGCCTCAAGCTGATGCAGGCGGGCTACCGGCATCGCGACGCGGTGCGCTACTACCACGTCGCACAGCTTGGCCTCGCGCTGGGGCTTCTGGCGATGGGTATCCTCTACTTCCTGCTGTTCAAGGCCGATGGAGAGACCGACATGAAGAGCACGCTGCTCTACATCCTCGGTCCAGGTCTCGTGGGCTACATGCTGCCGAAATACTGGATCAACAAGCGCCAGCAACAGCGCCAGGAGGAAATCCAGGACGGCTTCCCCGACAGCCTCGACATGATGCTCGTCTGCGTTGAGGCGGGGCAGTCGATGGACCAGGCGATCATCCGCGTCGCCAGCGAAATCCGCGCCTCCTATCCCGCGCTCTCGGAGGAATACGAGATCGTCGCGCTCCAGATGAAGGCCGGGCGCGACAAGCCCTCGGTGCTGAACGAGATGGCCGAGCGCTGCGGCGTGCAGGACATCTCCAGTTTTGTCACCACCCTTGTCCAGTCGCAGACCTTCGGCACTCCGGTGGGCGACGCGCTCCGCGTCTATGCAAGCGAGATGCGCGACAAACGCGTGATGCGCGCCGAGGAAAAGGCCAACAAGCTGCCCACGAAGATGACACTGTCCACGATGATGTTTACAGTGCCGCCATTGCTGATCATCCTTGTCGGACCCTCGGTCCTTGGGATCATGAAGCTTTTCGAGATGAGCGCAAATTAGACGGGGCGAGATGACACGAGGGATAGCGGCTGTTCTGGCGCTCGCGACCATGCTTTCGGCCTGTGCCGCCGCCCCGCCGCAAGGGCCATACGCCCCCGGTGCCGCCCCCGGAGAGGCATCGGTCGATCCGCTTTTGGTCGGCCACCGCCTGATGGATGCGGGCGAATACGACCTCGCGCACCGCGCCTATTCCCGCGCCGCCGCCCGTCAGGGCCTCACCGCCGACGTGCTCGCGGGCCTCGGCAGCGCCAATCTCGCTTTGGGGCGTCTGGGCACCGCCGAACGGCTCCTGCGCCGCGCCATCGAGAGCGATGCTGCCACTCCGGAAATGTGGAACAATCTCGGCGTCGTGCTGGTGGAAAAGGGCGATTATCTCGAGGCAGAGCAGATGCTGCGCCGCGCTTACGCGCTCGATGACGGCACCAGCGACGCGATTCGCGACAACCTGCGTTTGGCTCTCGCAAAATCGCAGGATTCCGGTTATGATGATAAAGTCGAACAAGAATACAAAGTGGTGCGGCGCGGCGGAGGCAAATACCTCCTGCGCAAGACACCCTGACGAGGCCGAGGCAGTAAAAGGACGCAACAATGCGCCATCCTATCCGGATTATCCTGTGCGTGGCAGGGATTGCCGCGCTGTCCGCGTGCGAGCAAACCAAGGGAAACGAGGTTGATCGCGCTCTGCGCGACATCAACGTGGTCGACGAGAGCAACCTCAACGACGTGATGCTGCAATCGTCGGACCCCGCCGAGGCGGTCTCCTATTTTCAGCGCGCCACCGCCAATGACCCCGACCGGATCGACCTGATGCGGGGCTTGGCTAAATCGCTCGTGCGCGCCGGACGCGCCACCGAGGCGACAGCCGTCTGGGACAAGATCATCGCCCATCCCGACGCCACCGATGCCGATCACGTTGCGCTCGCCGAGGCACATATCCGCAACAACGACTTCGCCCGCGCGGGCGAGGTGCTCGACGCGGTCCCCCCCACCCATGAGACCTATGACCGTTACCGCCTCGAGGCGATGGTCGCCGACAGCGAGAAAGCGTGGGACAAGGCCGACAGCTTCTACCAGACCGCAGTCGGGCTCACCACGAAACCGGCGTCGGTGATGAATAACTGGGGCTATTCCAAGCTCACTCGCGGCGATGCCACCGGGGCAGAACGGCTCTTTGCCGACGCCGTGCGCCAGGATCCCGGCCTCTTCACCGCCAAGAACAACCTCGTTCTGGCGCGCGGATCGCAGGGCAATTACGCCATGCCGGTGCTGCCGGTGAGTCAGAAGGAACGCGCGCAGCTTCTCTACACGCTGGGCCTGTCGGCGGTGAAACAGGGCGATGTCGCCATTGGTCGCGGCCTGCTGCAAGAGGCGGTCGACACCCACCCGCAGCATTTCGACGAGGCCGTGCGCAGCCTGCGCGCTCTCGAAAGCGGCGCGGGCTGAACGGTATGAGCTTCGACACCCCGGCCACGGCGGCGCTCTGGTTCCTGCCCTTCGCCGCCCCCATCTGCGTGTGGGTGGCCTGGAGCGATCTGCGCTGGATGAAAATCCTCAACAAGGCGGTTGTGGCACTGGTCTGCGTCTATCTCGTGGTTGGGATCGCGGTGCTGCCGCTGCCCGATTACCTCTGGCGGCTGAGCCATCTCGCGGTGCTGCTGCTGTTGGGTATCGGGGCCAATGCCGCCGGGCTGATGGGCGCGGGCGATGCCAAGTTCATCGCCGCCGCCGCGCCCTTCGTGGCGCTTGGCGACGCGTCCGCTGTCATGCTGATTCTCGCGGGCGTGCTGCTCGCGGCCTTCATCACGCACAGGCTTGCCCGGATGAGTCCGCTGCGCCGCCTCGCCCCCGATTGGGCAAGCTGGCATTCCGGTCGCCGATTCCCGATGGGGCTGGCACTTGGGCCGGCACTGGTGGTCTACCTCGCGCTTGCCGCAATCCAGGGGGCCTGACCGCAACGCCGCAGGACCGCCCGGCGCGGGCCACATTTTGCGCAACTTTCCGGCCCATCATGCAACCCGGTAAACGGGTATCGAGGGCAGAACCAGCACCATGAACATGCAAGCCACGACCGGGGTGCAGCCCCCGCCGCCCCCCAACCGCATCGAAGAGATGCGCCTGCCGGTGGTGATGATGCGCGACATCCTGCTCAAGACGATGTTTCGCAAGAACCTCGATCTTGTCAGCGAGATCGCCGAGGCGATCTGCCTGCCGCGAGCGGTCACGCAAGAGCTGATCGACCTGTCGCGCACCCAGCGGCTCATCGAGGCGACCGGCACGCTTCACGCAAATTCCGGTGGAGAGATGGGCTTTCAACTCACCGACGCGGGCAAGACCCGCGCCCTCGACGCGCTCAGCCAGTCGGAATATTTCGGGGCCATGCCAGTGCCCCTCGAAGTCTACCGCGAACAGGTCAAGCGCCAGTCGATCCGCAATATCACGATCACCCGCGATCAACTCACTGCGGCAATGGGGCACCTCGTGCTGCCCCCCGCGCTTCTGGACCATCTCGGCCCGGCGGTGAGCGCCGGGCGCTCGATCCTGATGTATGGCCCGCCCGGCAACGGCAAATCCTCGATTTCCAACGGCATCCGCGACGCGATGGGTGACAAGATCTACGTCCCCCGCGCCATCGAATACGCGGGCCAGGTCATCACCGTCTACGACCCGATCGTGCATTCCGCCGCCGAAACCGAGACCGACGATCCCGGTTCGCTGCGCCGCCGTCGCACCTTCGACACCCGCTACGTGCGCTGCGAGCGACCCACGGTCATCACCGGCGGCGAACTCAGCCTCGACATGCTCGACCTCGTCTACAACCCGGTGGCGCGCACCTACCAGGCCCCGCTGCAACTCAAATCGACCGGCGGCATCTTCATCGTCGATGACCTTGGCCGCCAGAAGGAACCGCCACAAAGCCTCGTCAACCGCTGGATCGTGCCGCTGGAAGAGTCGAAGGACATCCTCGCCCTGCAATCGGGCGAGAAATTCGAGGTGCCGTTCGATACGCTGGTGATCTTCTCCACCAACTTCCACCCCAACGAGATTTTCGACAAGGCGGCGCTGCGGCGCATCTTCTTCAAGATCAAGATCGACGGGCCGTCTCAGGCCGATTTCCTCAAGATTTTCTCGATGGTCGCGCGCAAGAAGGGGATGCCGCTTGACGAAGCCGCGCTCATCCACCTGATCAAGGAAAAATACCCCGAGATCGCCAATGTCTACGCCAATTACCAGCCCATCTTCCTGATCGACCAGATGATCGCGATCTGCGAATTCGAAGGCATCCCCTACCAGATGACCCCCAACCTGATCGACCGCGCCTGGGCCAACATGTTCGTGCGCGAGGAGGATATCCAGCACTGAGACGGGGGTGCGTATGGCCTGAAGGGGAGGGTCGGGGAGCCGCGACGTCGACACGCCGCAGGCTGGCGAGCAGAGATTTCTTCAGGGCCGTTTACCGCTGCCAAATCCGAAAAACATGCAATTGGCACGCGAAATTGGACAAAGCGACGGTCCGGCGGGCGGGCGCTCGCACGGAGGCGCACCAAGGCGCATGGCGATTCCGCGTCCGCGCGTCATGGCGACCAACCGCTCCAGGCCAAACGGCTTCTCCCGCACCACGACAGATTTTCAGCGTGGCGATCCGAATCGCTATTCGCCAAGGTCCGTCAGAACGCGGGCACGCGGATCACTTGCAGCGTTTCTCGGCTTCCCCGACGGCGGCGGTGTAGCCCAGGAGCGAGAAGGTGTCCTTGGTCTGCGTCCCGCGCGTCGAGCGCGCGGTCAGCACCGCGTCGACACCGCGTTTCATCGCCGCGAGGATTTTCGCGTCATCGGCGGTGTTGGCGGGCCAGGCCCATTCCCCCTCGGTGAAAAGCTCGAATTCGTCGTCACCGATCTTCATGTTGACCGTCGAGCCCTTGGCGAAAGGATAGCCGCCGGTGAAGGTGATCTGCCCCTGCACCTCGGCCGCAGGGCGAAAGAACGTCATCAGCAGGATATCGCCACGCCGCACCGCCACCTCCCGGCCATCGCGGGTGTTGACCGTCTCGGTAGGGGCGGACACTGCCCAGCATTCGCGGGGGTCGGTATCCTCGAACACGCTCCATGCCGTGTTCGTCGCCACTTGGTTCGTGCTCGTCTCCTGTGCCAGCGTCGTCGTCGCCGCCGCACATGCCAGCGCAAATGCGAGGGCCCCTGCAAGTCGCGTCATCATTTTCCAGCCTCCAAGCTGTCCAAGCCTCAATCCGTCCGACCGGTCGCCGCCCTTTACAGGCCTGTTGTTCTGTGCGAGCGATCCATGTTCGACGCGCATAGGTTAGCGCGAAACGGGCGAGAAGGGAAAGGCGGAATTGGCGGATTTCCGCGGATGCCCCGGCCCGGCCCGCATTGCAAACCGGAGACATCGCATGACCCACCCCGTTCCGCTGACCGAAGTTTGGCGCGGCCCCCATCCCGAAAGCGTCCATCTCGGCCACGCGGTGATCTGCGATGCCGGGGGCGAGATCGTCGAGGTATGGGGCAATCCCGACGAACTGGTATTGCCGCGCTCCTCGGCCAAGATGATCCAGGCGCTGCCGCTGGTGGCGTCGGGAGCGGCGGATGCGGCGGGGCTTGGCACCCGGCAGCTTGCGCTTGCCTGCGCGTCGCATAACGGGGCTGCCATCCATACCGGGGGCGTGGCGGAGTGGATCGCGGGCCTTGGCCTCGCCGAGAGCGATTTCCGCTGCGGCGCGCACGAGCCGCAGGACCGCGACGCGCGTGATGCGCTCATTCGGGCGGGTGAGGCACCGTGCCAGTTCCACAACAACTGTTCCGGCAAGCATTCAGGGTTTCTTACGCTCAACCGGCACCTTGGCGGCGGGTCCGAGTATCTGGAGCCGGACCATCCCGTGCAGCACGCGGTTCTGGAGGCGTTCGAGACGGTGACGGACGCCCCCTCGCCGTTTCATGTCATCGACGGCTGTTCCGCGCCCAACCCTGCGACCACCCTGCGGGCAATGGCCCGCGCGATGGCGTGGTATGCGGGAGCGCGCGAGGATGGCGGTGCGGCTGAGCGCGCGGCGGTGCGCCTCTGGCAGGCGATGGTCGCGCATCCCGATCTGGTCGCGGGCGAGGGGCGTGCCTGCACCGAGCTGATGCGCGCCTGTTCCGAGCCGGTGGCGCTCAAGACCGGGGCCGAGGGGTTCTTCATCGCGATCCTGCCGCGCCGGGGATTGGGCGTGGCGCTCAAGGTGATCGACGGCGGCACGCGCGGGGCGGAGTGCGCGATTGCCTCGATCCTCGTGCGGCTGGGCGTGCTCGACCCCGAGCACCCCGCCGCGCGAAGGTTCCGCAACGCGCCGGTGACCAACTGGCGCGGGATCGAGACCGGGACGATCCGACCCGCCGCGGCGTTGGCGTGAGGGGGGGCGAGTTCTGGCCTGTTGCGGACGGTCGCCACCATGCCCCGGCGCGGAATCAAGGCCGCAGGCCGCCGCGCCATCGGTCATGCCGGAGGCATGCTTTCAGCATGACCCGCCCCGTCGCACCGGAGGTGCGCCGAGTTGTATCGGCACGCCTTTGGCGTGATGGACTGGCGATTTCGTCAAGTATGCGCGCCACTTCGAGGTTTCGCGGATGCTGAGAGATAAAGTGCCCTGAACGACCGTCGGATCGCCAGCCCGCGGCCTGTCGATGGCGCGGCTCGCCTAGAACGTCCGCTTCAGGCCAAAAACTAGCCGCACAAGACCGGTCGGCACCGCCCCTCGCGCTCACCCCCGCCGGATATCCGCGCCGAGCGCGGCCATCAGCGGCTCGAACACCGGGAAGGAGGTGGCGATGGGGCTGGCGTCATCGACGGTGACCGGGGCCTGCGTGGCCATGCCCATCACCAGAAACGCCATCGCGATCCGGTGGTCGAGGTGGCTGGCGCAGGTCTGCCCGCCGGGCACCCCCCCCGCCCCGCACCCCTCGACGATCCACCAGTCCGGCCCGTCCTCGACCGTGACGCCACCGGCGCGCAGCCCGTCGGCCATCGCCGCGATCCGGTCGCTTTCCTTGACGCGCAATTCGCCCACCCCGCGCATCACCGTGCGCCCCGTGGCAAACCCCGCGACCACCGACAGCACGGGGTATTCGTCGATCATCGAGGCGGCGCGCTCGGGCGGCACGTCGATGCCGCGCAGGTCGGGCGAGAAGCGCGCGCGCAGGTCCGCCACCGGCTCGCCGCCCTCCTCGCGTGTGTTTTCATACTCCAGATCGGCCCCCATCTCGCGCAGCGTGGTAAAGAGCCCCGCGCGCGTGGGGTTGAGCCCGATATTCGGCACCAGAACGTCCGAGCCAGGGGTGATGAGCGCCGCGCAGACCGGGAACGCCGCCGAGGAGGGATCGCGCGGCACAATGATGCTCTGCGGGCGCAACTCGGGCTGGCCGCTGAGGGTGATGACGCGGCCCTCATCGGTCACTTCGGTGACGATCTCCGCGCCGAAGCCCGCGAGCATCCGCTCGGTGTGATCGCGGGTCGCTTCGCGCTCGATCACCACGGTCTGCCCCGGCGCGTTCAGCCCCGCGAGCAGGACGGCGGATTTCACCTGTGCGGACGGAACAGGCACCGTGTAGCGCACCGGAACCGGGTCAGCGGCCCCCACCACCGTCATCGGCAACCGCCCGCCTGCGCGCCCCACCGCGCGGGCCCCGAAAAGCGCGAGCGGGTCGGTCACCCGCGCCATCGGTCGCTTGTTGAGGCTCGCATCGCCGGTGAAGGTGGCGGTGATGGGCGAGGTCGCCATCGCCCCCATGATCAGCCGCACGCCGGTGCCGGAATTGCCGCAGTCGATCACCTGATCCGGCTCGGCAAAGCCGCCCACGCCCACGCCGTGGACATGCCATGTGCCGCCTTCGTCGCGCGTCACCTCGGCCCCGAAGGCGCGCATGGCCTTGGCCGTATCCAGAACGTCATCGCCTTCGAGCAGCCCGGTGATGACCGTCTCGCCCACCGAGAGCGCGCCGAGAATCAGCGCGCGGTGCGAGATCGACTTGTCGCCGGGCACCTCCGCCGTGCCGGAGAGCGGCCCGGCGCGGTGCGCGGTCATCGGGGTGGGGGTGCCGTGGCCGGACATGGGCGCTCCTGAATACAAGATCGCCTGCCTGATAGCGCAGGCAGGCGACCGGTGTCCATCGCTTGGGCGCGGCTCAGGTCATGTCGAATTGCAGCGGGCGGATCTGCTGGAACTTGCCCGTCGCGTGCAGCGCCTTGATCGCCGACTCGGGGACCGGCGCATCCACGTAAAGCAGCGCGATGGCCTCGCCCCCGGCATCCGACCGGCCAAGGGTGAAGTTGGCGATGTTGACGCCGTTCTCGCCCATCGTCTGGCCGAGGGTGCCGATGATGCCGGGCACGTCCTCGTTGGTGGTATAGACCATGTGCTGCCCGATCTCGGCGTCGATGTTGATGCCCTTGATCTGGATGAAGCGCGGCTTGCCATCCGAGAACACCGTGCCGCCGATGGAGCGTTCGCGCTTGTCGGTGACCACGGTGATCTTGACATAGCCCTCGAAGGCACCGGACTTGTCCTGCTTGGTTGTGGATATCTTGACGCCACGCTCCTTGGCCACGACGGGGGCCGAGACCATGTTCACCTCGGGGTTCACCGACTTCATGATCCCCGCCACGGCGGCAGAGGTGAGCGCGCCGAGGTTCATTTCGCTGGCCACACCATCGTAAAGGATGTTGATCGCCTTGATCGGCTCGTCGGTCATCTGGCCGATGAAATTGCCCAGGTGATCCGAGAGCTTGATCCACGGCCCCATGACCTTGGCCTCTTCCGCCGTCACCGACGGCATGTTGAGCGCGTTGGTCACCGCCCCCGTCAGCAGGTAATCCGACATCTGCTCGGCCACTTGCAGGGCGACGTTTTCCTGCGCCTCGGTGGTGGCCGCGCCAAGGTGAGGCGTGCAAACCACGTTGGGCAGGCCGAAAAGCGGGTTCTCGGTCGCGGGTTCCTCGGCGAAGACATCGAACCCCGCCCCGCCGACATGGCCGGATTTCAGCAGGTCGGCGAGGGCCTGTTCGTCCACCAGACCGCCGCGCGCGCAGTTGATGATGCGCACGCCCTTTTTGGTCTTCGCGAGCGCCTCGCGGCTGACAGGATGTTGCGGGTCTGGTCGGTCAGCGGCACGTGCAGCGTGATGAAATCGGCGCGTTTGAGCAGGTCGTCGAGGTTTTCGACCTTCTCCACCCCCATCTTGTCGGCCTTTTCCTGCCCGAGGAAGGGATCGTAGGCGATGACCTTCATCTTCAGCCCCCGCGCGCGATCGCAGACGATGCCGCCGATATTGCCCGCGCCGATCACGCCGAGGGTCTTGCCGGTCAGCTCCACCCCCATGAATTTGGATTTCTCCCATTTGCCGGCTTGGGTCGAGGCGCTGGCCTCGGGGATTTGCCGGGCCACGGCGAACATCATCGCGATGGCGTGCTCGGCGGTGGTGATCATGTTGCCGAAAGGCGTGTTCATCACGATCACGCCCTTCTTGCTGGCCGCGACCTTGTCGATATTGTCGGTGCCGATGCCGGCGCGCGCGATCACCTTGAGCTTGTGCGCAGCGGCGAGGATCTTCTCGGTGACCTTGGTGGCCGAGCGGATGGCGAGGCCGTCATACTCGCCGATCACCTCGGCCAGCTTGTCCTTGTCCTTGCCCAGATCGGGCTGAAAATCCACGTCGATGCCGCGATCACGGAAGATCTGCACGGCGGTTTCGGAAAGCTTGTCGGATACGAGAACCCTGGGGGCCATGTCTGTGGTCCTTTGATGAAACGTTTTGGGGGACGGCCCGGAGTCTTTGAAAGACTCCGGGCCGGTTTCTTTTCAAGAAATCGGGGTCACGCCGTCTCGGTGAGCGCCGCGATCTCGGCCTCATAGGCCCAGTCGATCCACGGCAGCAGCGCCGCGACGTCCGTGGTCTCGACCGTGCCGCCGCACCAGATGCGCAGCCCGGGCGGCGCGTCGCGATAGGCGCCGATGTCATAGCGCCACGCCCTCGGCGTCGAGCCGTTTGACCACCGCCTTGGCGAACGCCGCGCCGTCGGTGATGCGCGGATCGGTGAATTTCAGGCAGACCGAGGTGTTGGAGCGGATCGCCGGTTCGGCGGCGAGAAAGGCCAGCCAGTCATGCGCCGCGACAAAGCTCTGGATTTCGGCGAGGTTGGCATAGGCCCGCTCGCGCAGCCCCTCGAGCCCGCCCACCGAGCGCGCCCAGTCAAGCGCGACGAGGTAATCCTCGACCGCCAGCATCGACGGCGTGTTGATGGTCTCGCCGACAAAGATGCCCTCGTTGAGCTTGCCGCCCTTGGTGAGCCGGAAAATCTTGGGCAGGGGCCAGGGCGGGGTATAGCTTTCCAGCCGCTCCACCGCGCGGGGGCTGAGGATGATCATGCCATGCGCCGCCTCGCCGCCCAGCACCTTCTGCCAGGAGAAGGTCGTGACATCGAGCTTGTCCCAGGGCAGGCGCTGCGCGAACGCCGCCGAGGTGGCGTCGCAGATGGTGAGGCCCGCGCGATCCGCCTTGATCCAGTCGCCATTGGGCACGCGCACGCCGCTCGTGGTGCCGTTCCAGGTAAAGACCACGTCATTGTCGGTATCCACCGTGGCCAGATCGACGATCTCGCCATAGTCGGCGGTCTTCACCTCAGCGTCGAGCTTCAGCTGCTTGACCGCGTCGGTGACCCAGCCCGCGCCGAAGCTCTCCCAGGCGAGCATTTCCACGGGCCGTTCGCCCAGCAGCGACCACATCGCCATTTCCACCGCGCCGGTATCCGAGGCGGGCACGATGCCGATGCGATAATCCTCGGGGATACCGAGGATCTCGCGCGTTCCGTCGATTGCGGCCTTGAGCCGCGCCTTGCCCACGGCGGCGCGATGCGAGCGCCCGAGCGGGGCGTCGGCGAGCATGTTGACGGTGTAATCGGGGAATTTGGCACAGGGGCCAGAAGAAAAACGCGGGTTTGCCGGCCGCGTTGCCGGTTGTTCAATAGCCATTTAGCTACCCTTCCAGATAAGCGCCCCTCGTTGGGGAGGGGTGTCCCACGCGTCGGGTTAGAGGAACGCGAAGCGGAATGGCAACATTCAAAATGTCGCGCCGCCCGCGATATCCCCCGCGCCGCCGGGGACCCTTTCCCCGCCGCGCGAACGGCGCTAGACCGCGCGGCAAAGAGGCCCAGCCGGAGGCTAAGCATGTTCACCGCCACCCTGATCGCGCCGCCCGGCGCGCTTGATCCCGCGCTTGTCGAGGCGCTGCGCGGTGCCTGGGGCGGTGGTGATGCGGTCTGGCTCTCGGTGGGCGAAGCGGCGGAATTTCCGCTTGCGCAGATACCCGGAAACCGCGCCGAGGTCTGGCAGAACCTGCAGGTTCAGGGCGTGGACCTGTCGGTTCAGCCCACCACCGGACGGCGCAAGAGGATGCTCCTTGCCGATATGGACAGCACCATGATCCGCGAGGAATGCATCGACGAGCTGGCCGAGGTGGCGGGGGTCGGCGCGCATGTGCGCGACATCACCGCGCGGGCGATGAATGGCGAGCTGGATTTCGAGGGCGCGCTGACCGAGCGGGTGGCGCTGTTGCGCGGCCTGCCCGAGACGGTGATCGCCGAGGTGCTTGCGGACCGCATCACGCTGATGCCGGGCGGCGCGGCGCTGGTGGCGACGATGCGCGCGCACGGGGCTTATACCACGCTCGTCTCCGGCGGGTTCACCGCTTTCACCAAGGCTATCGCGGCCCGGCTCGGCTTTGACGAGCACCGCGCCAACACGCTGCTGGCCGAGGATGGCCGCCTCACCGGCGAGGTCGCCCGGCCCATCCTCGGGCGCGAGGCCAAGGTGGCGGCGCTCTCGGAGATCACAGCGCGGCTGGGGATCGCGGAAACGGACGTGATCGCCGTCGGCGACGGGGCCAATGACCTGGGGATGCTGGGCCGCGCCGGGACGGGCGTGGCGCTTCATGCCAAGCCCTCGGTCGCCGCGCAATGCGACATCCGCATCAACCACGGCGACCTGACGGCGCTGCTCTACCTTCAGGGGTATCGCCGCGAGGAGTTCGCGGCCTGAGCGAAGGTTGCCGACACGCCCCGCCTCAGGCGGCAGCCGCGCCGTTCCCCGCGTCGGCATAGAAATCGCAGATCATCGCAAAGAGCCGCGCCTGCACGGCGGGGGTGTCCATCAGCGTCTCATGCCGTCCGCCCGCGACCATCTCGAGCCGTCCGCCGGGCCAGCGCGCCATGCGGTCGTGGATGCGGGCCGCGTCAACGATATCCTCGTCGCTGCCCAGCACGGTCAGGCACGGGAGCGCGGGCGAGGGCCGCGCCGCCAGCGCCCGCATCTCGCGCAGCGCCTCGTGCAGCCAGCGCAGGCTCGGCCCGCCGATGCCCAGCTCGGGATGGGCCTCGAGCTGGCGGGCCATGTAGTCCCACATCTCGCGATCATTGGTGAGCTTGTTGGTCTCGAACGGTTCGCTCAGCACGTAATGCTCTGGCTTCGTGCTCGGAGCATAGACATGGCCCAGCCCCAGATGCCGCAGGCTCCAGGCCAGCGACCACGCAAAAGGGCGCAGCGCCGCGCCCATGTGGATCCCCCACATCGGCCCGGAAAACACCGCGCTTTGCACGTCCAGCCCCGCCATCACCGCACGCAGCCCGATGCAGCCGCCCATCGAATGCGCCAGCAAGTGCCAGGGGCGCGGCAGGTCGAGCGTGCGCGCGGCGTCGACCACTGCGGCCACATCGTGCTGGTAGTCCGGGAAATGCATCACATGTCCGGCCATCTCATCCCCGGTGAGCCGGTCGGCAAGGCCCTGCCCGCGCCAGTCGACCACCATCGTGGCCAGCCCGCGCGCCGCGAAATGCTGCGCCGCACGCCCGTATTTCTCGATATACTCGGTGCGGCCGGGAAACAGCAGCACTGTGCCCGCCTCTGCCTCGCGATGCCAGAGTCCCGCGCGGAGGCGCACCCCGTCGCGCGCCGTCAGCCACCACGCGGCCCCTTCATCGGGGCCACAGGCGACCTCGGCAAAAAGCGGGGCGGTCTGCATCAAGCCAGAACGCTTCCAAGCTTCATCGCGAGCCCCATGTCGCCATCGACCGACAGCCGCCCCGACATGAACGCGGCGGTGGGATCGAGATCGCCCGACAGGATCGATTCGAACGTGTCGGCATCGGCGGTCAGCGTCACATCGGTCGCGTCGTCGGCGGCGCGCGCGCCATCGCCGTCGATCACGATGCTGCCCTCGCCCTCGATCACGAACTTGGCCGCCCCGTCGAACCCGTCGCTGCCCATCTTGTCGTTGAGGGCCTTGACCGCCGCTTCAATCACGTCACTCATCTCATCCATCCTTTCACGATTGCGATGACGGGGCTTTCGCTCCCGGCATTCCGCGCTACACTCCGTTCGTTATGAAAGACGCGGTCAGATATCTCAACCATACCGTAGCGGCATTGCTCGCGCTGGTCATGTTTTCCTTACCGGTGGCGGCCGAAACACGCCTCGACACGCTTTTTTCGCAGCTTGACGGGGCCGCGCCCAATGAGGCGCGCCGCATCGCCGCCGAGATCGAGCTGGAATGGTCGCGCTCCGGCTCGCCCGCGATGGACCTGCTCCTGCGCCGGGGCGAGGATGCGCTCGAGGCGGGTGATACGACGGCGGCGATCGGGCATCTGAGCGCCGCCATCGACCATGCGCCGGGCTTTGCCGAGGCGTGGCACCTGCGCTCTGCCGCGTTTTTCGAGCAGGGGCGCTATGGCCTCGCGCTCAATGATCTCACGCAGACCCTCGTGCTGGAGCCGCGCCATTTCAACGCGATCTACGGGCTTGGCGTGGTGTTCGAGCAGACCGGGCGGCCCGCGCTGGCGCAGGAGGCTTTCATGCGGGCGCACACTATACATCCGCATCACGAGGCCGTAAGCGAGGCGCTGGAGCGGGTGGCGCGCGAGCTGGGCGGCACCGATATCTGAGGCGATACGGCCAGGCAAAAGGACGGGGGGCGCATGTCCGAGCAGTCGAGAACCGTCGCGGTTCTGGGCCCCACCAATACCGGCAAGACCCATTACGCGATCGAGCGGATGCTGGGCTATCGCACCGGGATCATCGGGTTGCCGCTGCGCCTTCTGGCGCGCGAGGTCTATGACCGGATCGTGGCCGTGCGCGGGCCGTCGGTGGTGGCGCTGGTCACCGGCGAGGAACGCATCGTGCCGCCGCGCGCGCAATACTGGGTCTGCACGGTCGAGGCGATGCCCGAGGGGATGGGCGCCGATTTCGTGGCCATCGACGAGATCCAGCTTTGCGCGGACCCCGAGCGCGGGCATGTCTTCACCGACCGGCTGCTGCGGATGCGGGGGCTGCGCGAGACGCAGTTCCTGGGCAGTCACACCATGCGCCACGTCATCGCAGAGCTTGTGCCGGGGGTGGAATTCATGAGCCGTGCGCGCATGTCGCAGCTTGGCTATGCCGGCTCGCGCAAGGTGTCGCGCCTGCCCGCGCGCAGCGCCATCGTCGGGTTCTCGGTCGAAAACGTCTATGCCATCGCCGAGCTGATCCGGCGGCAGAAGGGCGGTGCGGCGGTGGTGATGGGCGCGCTCAGCCCCCGCACCCGCAACGCCCAGGTGGAGCTCTACCAGAACGGCGATGTGGATTACCTCGTGGCCACCGACGCCATCGGCATGGGGCTCAACCTCGATATCGACCATGTGGCGTTTTCCGCGCTCATGAAATTCGACGGGCGGCGGATGCGCCCGCTCTTTCCGCATGAATTGGGGCAGATCGCCGGGCGCGCGGGGCGGGGGATGCGCGACGGCACGTTCGGCGTCACCGGCGAGGCGCCCGATCTGGAGCCGGAGCTGGCGCAGGCCATCGTCGATCACCGCTTTGCCCCGGTGCGGCGGCTGGAATGGCGCAACGCGCGGCTCGCGTTCGGCTCGACCGACGCGCTCGTCGCCTCGCTGGAGGCAAAGCCCGAACAACCGCTGCTGTCGCGCGGGCGCGAGGCCGACGATCTCGCGGCGCTCAAGACCCTGTCGGAGGTGCCGGACGTGCGCGCCCGCGCCACCGATGCGCCCGCCGTGCGGCTGTTGTGGGATGTCTGCCGCATCCCCGATTTCCGCGGCATCAGCGCCGCCGAGCACGCGAACCTGCTGGAGCGCATTTTCTGTGACCTGCACGAGTTGGGCCGCGTGCCCGATGACTGGCTCGCCGCGCAGGTGCGGCGCATCGACCGCACCGATGGCGATATCGACACGCTGTCGAAACGCCTCGCCCATATCCGCACATGGACCTATGTCGCGCAGCGCAAGGGCTGGGTCGATGACGAAACCCATTGGCGTGAGGCGACTCGCGCGGTAGAAGACCGCCTGTCGGACGCGCTTCACGGCGCGCTGACGCAAAGATTCGTGGACCGGCGCACATCCGTGCTGATGCGGCGGCTCAAGCAGAAGGAGGCCATGGTGGCCGAGGTAAACGATCAGGGCGCCGTCAGCGTCGAAGGCGAATTCATCGGGCGGCTCGAGGGCTTCCGCTTTATCCGCGACAAGGCGGCGGCGGGACAGGAGGCGCGCACGCTCGAGCAGGCGAGCCTCGCCGCCCTTGCGCCGCATTTCCACCTGCGAGGCGGACCGGTTCTACAACGCGCCCGATACCGAGATCGACTTCACCGAGCAGGGCGGGCTCATGTGGGGCACCGAGGCGGTGGGCAAGCTCATCGCCGGGTCCGATCCTCTGAAGCCGCAGGCCGTGGCCTTTGTCGATGACGAGGCGGGGCCGGACGTGGCCGCCAAGGTGCAGCGCCGGTTGCAACATTTCATCGACCGCAAGATCGCGACGCTGTTCGAGCCGCTGATGGCGATGAGCCGCGACGAGACGCTGACGGGCCTGGCGCGCGGCTTCGGCTTTCGGCTGGTGGAGGCGATGGGCGTGCTGCCGCGCGGCGAGGTGGCCGAGGAGGTCAAGGCGCTCGATCAGGAGGCGCGCGGCGCGCTGCGCAAGCACGGCGTGCGCTTCGGCCAGTTCACCGTGTTCCTGCCCGCGCTGCTGAAGCCCGCGCCGACGCGGCTGCGGCTGGTGCTGTGGTCGCTGGGCAAGGGGCTGGCGGAATTCCCCGAGGCCCCGCCGCCGGGGCTGGTGACCGTGCCCGCCGGGGCGGACGCGCAGCCGGGCTATTTCGCGATGGCGGGCTACCGCGCCGCGGGCGAGCGGGCGATTCGCATCGACATGCTGGAACGGCTGGCCGACATGCTGCGCAGCGCCGACGGGCGGGGCGGGTTCGAGGCGACGGCGGACATGCTGTCGATCACCGGCATGACGCTGGAGCAGTTCGCGGGGCTGATGCAGGGGCTGGGCTATCGCGCCGAGCGCGGAGAGCGCGAGAAGGTCAAGCCGGTGGACAAGGCGGTTGCCGAGGCCCCCGCCGATGCGGCGGATGCTGCCGAGGAGACGACGGAGTCCGCCGAGGCGGAGGCCGCCGCCGAGATCGTTGACGAGGGGGAAGCGCCGCTCGCGGCCACCCCGCAGCCCGATCCCGAGGTCGCTGCCGATATCGCCGCAACCCCCGAGGAAGAGATCATCCCCGGCGACGCGCCGGACGTGGCCGAGCCGGAGATCGAGGTGTTCTACACCTTCACCTGGGCCCCGCGCGACGCGGCAACGCGCGCGGGCGCGCGCGGCAAGCCCGCAGGGCAGAGGCCGCAGGGCAAGACGCCGGCAAGGCGCAAAGCGGCAAGGGCGAGCCCAGAGCGGCAAGCCCGCGCGAGGAGGGCGCCCGGCAGCTATCAGCGCCGAAGCCCGAGAAGAAAGACCGCATCGACCCCGACAACCCCTTTGCCGCGGCGCTGATGGGGTTGAAGGACAAGGGCTGAGCGTGACCGGAGCCACCGAGCGTATCCGCCTCGACAAGTGGCTCTGGCATGCGCGGTTCTTCAAGACGCGCGAGCCTTGCCGCCGGGCAGGTCTCGGGGGGGCATGTGCGGGTCAACGGCACCCGCGCGGCGAAACCGGCGCAGCAAGTGGGGCCCGGTGACGTGCTGACCCTGTCGCAAGGCCCAAGGGTGCGGGTGGTGCGCATCACCGCCCCCGGCACGCGGCGCGGCCCCGCGCCGGAGGCGCGCACGCTTTACGAGGACCTCACGCCCCCCGAGACGCACAACAGTGATCCGCCCAACCCGCGCTACGAGGGAAAGGGACGCCCGACCAAGCGCGACCGCCGCAAACTCTTCCCCGGTGGCTCCGGTCCGCTTGAATGACCGCGCGCGCTGGACTAGGTCCATCCGGAGCCGATGAGCATCCGTCAAGCACGAGAGACACCAATGACCTATGTCGTCACCGACAACTGCATCGCCTGCAAATACACCGACTGTGTCGAGGTGTGCCCCGTGGACTGCTTCTACGAGGGCGAGACCATGCTGGTGATCCATCCCGACGAGTGTATCGATTGCGGTGTCTGCGAGCCGGAATGTCCCGCCGATGCGATCCGCCCCGATACCGAGCCGGAAATGGAGCAGTGGGTCGGGTTCAACCGCAAGTATTCCGAGGCCTGGCCCGTCATCGTCACCAAGAAGGACCCGCTGCCCGAGGCCGAGGAGCGCGATGGCGAGACCGGCAAGCTCGAGAAATATTTCTCGGAAACGCCCGGCGAGGGCGGCTGAGCGGGCGATTCGCTGCGAGGGCGGCGCGCGCACCCCGCCCGTTTGCTGCGCAACCCCCTGACCAACAAGGTCAAAAACACGCCGCACGGGGCGCGGTCTTTCATGAGAGCGTATTTTGTGTTATATTCCCGTTACGAAGAATAAGATGCGCTTGAAACCGGCTCCACCTCATTTGCTGCCGAGGTGGAAAACCCATGACAAAGGACACATATTCCCGATCCCGACAGGGTCGCGGCATGTGCCCTTTTCTGTCACGGATGGTCCGTTGCCGGATGGTCGCGCTTGCGAGGAAGGAACCGCATGACGAAAGTCGAAGAAGACCGAGTTTCGCCCCGATGATTACGTCGTCTACCCCGCGCATGGCGTGGGCCAGATCGTCTCGATCGAGGAACAGGAGATCGCCGGGCTCACGCTCGAACTGTTCGTGATCTCCTTCGAGAAGGACAAGATGACCCTGCGCGTGCCCACAGCCAAGGCCACCGAGATCGGGATGCGCAGTCTGTCGAGCCCGGATGTCATCTCCAAGGCGATGACCACGCTCAAGGGCAAGGCGCGCGTCAAGAAGGCGATGTGGTCGCGCCGCGCGCAGGAATATGAGCAGAAGATCAATTCCGGCGATCTCATCTCGATTGCCGAGGTGGTGCGCGACCTGCACCGCAGCGACGACCAGCGCGAGCAGAGCTATTCCGAGCGTCAGCTTTACGAGGCCGCGCTCGAGCGGCTCACCCGCGAGGTGGCCGCCGCGTCAGGAGGCGACGAGGTGCAGGCCGCGCGGCAGGTGGACGAGGTGCTGATTACCCGCGCCGCCTGAGCCGGATCATTGCCATGACAAGGGCCGCACCCTTCGGGGTGCGGCCCTTTTTCGTCGAGGCCACATAGTCCGAGCCCCCTACCCGCGCGCGCCCTCGAACTGCGCCACGCGCACACCCGCCGCCTCGAGCCCGGCGCGCAAGGACCGGGCGATGCCCACCGCCTCGGGCGTGTCGCCGTGCAGGCAGATCGTGTCGATGCGGGTGGGAATGTGCGTGCCATCCTCGGCGAGGATCGCGCCCGCGCGCAGCATGTCGAGGATGCGGGCGGTGGCGCGGGTTGCGTCGTGGATGACGGCCCCCGGCTGACGCCGGTCCACGAGGGTGCAATCGGCGTTGTAGGCGCGGTCGGCGAAGATTTCGCAGGCCATGCGCGCATCGAGGCTGCGCGCTGCTTTCTCTTGCGCGGTGCCGGCGAGGACCATCACGATGATCTCCGGGTCCACCGACAGCGCCGCCGCGTAGCAGACGCGGGCGAGGGCCTCGTCCTCGGAGGCCATGTTCGCAAGCGCGCCGTGCAGTTTCAGGTGCCGCACAGCGCCGCCCGCAGCGCGGGCCATCCCTTGCGCCGCACCCACCTGGTAACGGACCTTGTTGGCGAGCGTGGCATGGGGCACGTCCATCCGGTTGCGACCGAAGCCCCTGAGATCGGCGAGGCCGGGATGCGCACCGATGCCAACGCCCCGCTCGACCGCGTGCGCCATCGTCTCCGCCATCACATCCGGGTCGCCCGCGTGAAAGCCGCAGGCGATGTTGGCGGAACTGATGACATCGAGGAGGGCGGCGTCATCGCCCATCTTCCACGGGCCAAAGCTCTCGCCCATATCGGCGTTGAGATCGACGGTTGCTTGCATGGCTCATTCCTCCCCGGTTCCGGCGGTGACGCCGCTGATGAGTTGATAGGACAGAAGATCGCGGATGTCGTGGGGATCGCGCGTGAGGTGGCGCAGGCGGCGGCGCAGGCCCGCGCGCGCCTCGGCGGCGCGGCGTTCGGCGGCGAGGGCCTCGTCGGGCGGCACGAAACGCAGGCGCAGCGCGGTACCGGGGGCGGCCTGCGCCACGCGGGGCAGATCGCAGGGCAGCACCGCGCCGATGCGCGGATAGCCGCCCGTCGTCTGGCATTCGGCCATGAGCACGAAGGGCGCACCATCGCCGGTGATCTGGATATCGCCGGGCACGATCGCCTCGGACAGAACGGTAAGGCCCGCGCGGCTGGCAAACCCCTCGCCGTCGGGGGCAAGCCGCACGCCCATGCGGTTGCCGCGCGCGTCGCGGGTGAATTGTGTTTCCTCGAAACGCGTCACTTCGTCATCGGGGAACATCGCGGTTTGATAGCCCGCGACCACCCGGACCTCGCCGCCCGCGAACCGATCCTCGGGGTCGAGGACAAGGCCGGTCTCGGTGCCCCGGTCCGGGCCTATGGGCAGGCTGTCGCCCGCCGCGAGCGGCGCGCCAATCCCGGCGGCGAGGTGGGCGGAGCGCGCGCCGAGGATTTCGGGCGTGGCGATGCCGCCGCCCACGTGCAGGTAGCCATAGACCCCGGCGGTGGCGGGGCCGATATCGAGGCGCGCGCCCTTGGGCAGCAGGTGCGAGGCGGTCCAAGCCACCGCTTCGCCGTCGATGCGCGCCTTCATCGGTGCGCCGGTGAGGGCGATGCGGATGTCTTCGCTGGCCTCAAACGTCCCGCCCATCCCGGCCATTTCCAGCGCGGCCATGTCCGGTGCCTGCCCCAGAAGCGCCGCTCCCTCATATATCGCCAGCCGGTCCGCCGCGCCGCCGCGCGAGAGGCCATAGGCGAGGTATCCGGGCCGCCCGAGATCCTGCACGGTGAGGCCCGGCCCGGCCTGATGGATGTGCAGGTGACGGCTCATTTTATCGCCTCGCAGGTGGCCCCGCCATCGGGGCCCGCGTCGCGCAGGCGCTCAAAGCGCTCACGCTCCACCGCGTCGAAAATCACTTCGTCACCGGGGCGCAGCACGAAGGGCGTCTCCGCCTCGGGGCGAAACAGGCGCATCGCCGTCTGCCCGATATGCCGCCAGCCGGTGGGGGTGGTGACCGAGAACAGCACCATTTGCCGGATTGCCAGCGCCAGCGCGCCCACGGGAATGCTGTCGGTCAGCGCCTGTTGGCGGGGAATGTTCCAGTGATCGGGCAACTGCCCGAGATAGGGCTGACCGGGGGCGAAGCCGATGGTCTGCACGCGCACGCGGGTGGCGGCGATCTCGCGCGCTCGCGGCCTCGGGCGAGAGGCCCGCCTCGCCTGCCGCCTCGGCGAGCTGCGGGGCAAGGTCGGTGCCGTAGACGGTGGGGATGCGCCACAGGCGGCGGCCCTCGGGCAGGGCCTCGGCAGTCCAGTCGCGGCTGTCGAGCAGCGTCTGCATCGCGCGCGCCACGGCGTCGGGATCGGTATGGAGCGCATCGAGGCGCAGGAAGACCGAGACGAGCGAGGTGGCGGTTTCCTCGACACCTTCGGGGGTTTCGCGCTCGACCGCCGCGCGAAAGGCGAGAGCGGCGCGGTTGCCCGCCTCGGAAAGCCGATCACCGAAGGAAACGAGCAGACCGTCGAGGCCCACCCGCCCGATACGGGGAAACGCAGTCTCGCTTTGGGAAGGGGCCTTGTCAGTCACAGTGGTCAGTCCTCGGCCCGGTCTACCGCACCGCGTTGGGCAAAAACAGGGCGATCTGCGGGAAGGCGATCAGCAGCCCCGCCATGACCAGCATGGTGAACGCGTAGGGGGCGGCGCCCACCATCACCTCGGACATGCGCCCGCCCTGCCGCGCGCCCTGCACCACGTAGAGGTTGAGGCCCACGGGCGGCGTGATCAGCGCCATCTCGATGAGCACGATCATCAGGATGCCGAACCAGATCGGATCGAACCCCTGCGCCACGACCAGCGGCACCACGATGGGGATGGTGACGACCATCAGCGACAGCGTTTCGATGAAGAAGCCGAGCACGATGTAGATGCAGACGATGACGAGGATCGTGCCGAGCGGCGAGAGGCCCATATTGCCCAGCATATCCTGCAATTCGCGGCCCAGACCGGCGGCGGCGAGGGTGAAGTTGAGAAACGACGCGCCGATCACCACCAGCATGATCATGGCGGTGATCTTGACGGTGCCCAGAAGGCTCTGCCCCAGCACGTCGCGGTTTATCGTGCCGAAAAGCGCGGCAATGACCAGCGCGCCCGCGACACCGACGGACGCCGCCTCGGTGGGCGTGGCCCAGCCCTTGTAGATCGAGCCGATGATCGCGGCGAAAAGCAGGATGATCGGGATGAGCTGCACCAGCGCGCGCAGCATTTCCGCCAGCGGAAAGATGCGCCGTGTGCCGCCCAGCGAGGGGCGCACGAGGCAGATCAGCACGGTCACCAGCATGAAGGCGAGCGCGAGGCCGATGCCGGGGACAAGCCCCGCGAGAAACAGCTTGGGGATCGAACTTTGGGTGAGAAAGCCGTAGACGATGAGGTTGATCGAGGGCGGGATCATGATGCCGAGCGTGCCGCCCGCGGCGATCGCGCCGGAGAAAAGCCGCGGGTCATAGCCCAGCTTTTCGGCCTGCGGCATGGCGACGGTGGCGACGGTGGCGGCGGTGGCCACGGAACTGCCCGAGGTGGCCGAGAACATCGTCGCCGTGGCCACGTTGGCGTGGACAAGGCCGCCGGGCAGCCAGCTTACCCAGCGGTCGAGCGCGGCATAGGTGCGCGTGGCGATGCCCGAGCGGACGAGGATCTCGCCCAGCAGCACGAAGAAGGGGATCGCGATGAGCGTGGGGTTGTTGGAGGTGGACCAGACGAGGTTGCCAAGGCCGCGCATCAGCGGGAACGGGGTAAAGAAGATGTCGAGGCCGAAGCCCAGCAGGAAGAGCACGATGCCCACGGGGATCGACAGGCTCAGCAGGCCCAGAAGGCCGAAGGTGGCGTAGGCGATCATTCCGTGACCTCCCCTTCGCCCACCACGCCGATGGCCCGGTCGGCGGCGTCAAATTGCCCGCGCAGCACCAGCATCAGGGCGGCGGCGAAGGTGAGCCACGCCATGAGCGCGAACCAGATCCAGCCCGCGAACCACGGGATTTGCACCAGCGCGAGCGGGGTTTCCAGCGGCGTGTTGGCGCGCGAGGAATTGGCGAGCGAGCGTTCCACCACCGGCCAGGCCTTGATCGCCACGAGGCTGACCGTGCCCGCCAGCACCATCAGCGAAAACAGGTCGAACATCGCGCGCACGCCTGCCCCGCCCCGCGACCGCAGGATGTCGATGCGGACATGGCCCAGCTCCATCAGCGCATAGCCCATGCCCCAGGCGGTGGCGATGGCCATGACATAGCCGCTGATCTCGTCGGTGCCGCCGAAGGAGGCATGGACCCGGCGCAGCGCGATATCCGACAGCACCAGCGCGGCGCAGGCCAAGAGGCCCGCGCCGACGCCCACCGCCACCCACCGGTTGAGCGCGCGCAGCGCGCCGAGAAAGCCCGCCGCGCCGGTCATGCTCAGTTTGCCAGCGGGATGGTGACGCCGACGGTGGCGCCCACGCTGTCATTCCAGCGCGCCGCCCACTCGTCACCGGCGCGCTCAGCCCAGTCGGGCAGCACGGTATTCACCAGCACCTCGCGGGCGCGGTCGAAATCGGCATCCGAGACCTCGACCAGCGTCATGTCGCGCGCCTCGCCCGTGGGGCAGTCACCATTGCCGGTGAGGCAGGCGATGTCATTGACCAGCGCATCCTGCGCGGTGGCCCAGGCCTTGTCCTCGAAATTGGCCTTGATCTCGGTGGCGATCAATTCCTGCGTGCCCGCGTCGAGACTGTTCCAGCGGTCGAGGTTCATCGCCGTCACCACGCTGTCCCAGCCGCCCAGCGGAATCGGCAGCAGGTGGGTCGAGACCTCCCACCAGCCGGCGCTATAGCCCGAGCCGGCCCCGGTGACGGCACAATCCACCACGCCGTTTTGCAAGGCACCCGGCACCTCGCCAAAGCTCACGTTGATGCCCTCGGCGCCAAGGGCTTCGAGAAATTGCGCGGTCATGCGGCCCGAGGCGCGGACCTTGAGGCCCTCGAGATCCGACAGTTGCGTGACGGGCGCGTTGCAGAACACCACCTGCGGCGGGTAGGGCGCGATGGCGAGGACGTGGGAATTGAAGCGGTCGCGGAAGATGTCGCCAACCATCGGGCGCGCCGCATCGACCATCGCGCGCGCCTCGTCGGCGGTGAGCGCCAGCAGCGGCACGTCGAGGCCTTCAAGCTCTGGCGCGTCGGCGACGGCGTAATCGGCCACGGTCATGCCCACATCATAGACGCCCTGCCCGAGCAGGCGGAACACGTCGCCCACGCCGAGATTCATCTGGTTGTGGGTGGTGAGGTTGACGCTGATCTTGCCGTCAGAGGCGGCGGGCAGTGTCTCGGTCCAGAACGGGGCCTCGTATTGCTTGTGCAGTGGCAGGCTCGACCAGCTTCCGACCACGGAAAGCTCTTGGGCCGCGAGGGGCGTGGCGAGGATGGTGGTGGCGGTGAGAATGGCGGTGAATTTCATTGTCTCTCTCCTTGTCGGTTTCTTGTCGGTATTCCGTCGGTATTCCGTCGGGTCTTTCGGGTTACGCGGCCTCGGGGGCCAGAACCGGCACCTCGGCCATTTCGGGAATGTCGGTGATGAGCATATGCCCCGGTTTGTGGGTGATACAGAGCGGCGGGGCGGCGGCCTCGATGGCCACTTGCGGGGTGACGCCGCAGGCCCAGAACACCGGCACCTGATCGCCGGTCACCGGCGCAGGATCGCCCCAGTCGGGGCGGGTGATGTCGGTGATGCCGATGGCGGCCGGGTCGCCCACATGCACCGGCGCGCCATGCGCCAGCGGGTAGCGGCGCGAGAGCGCCGCGACCTCGTCGATGCGGTGAGGATCAATCGCGCGCATACTCACCACCATGCGCGCAGCAAACGGCCCGGCGGGCACGCAAGGGATCGTGGTGCGGAACATCGGCACGGTGGTGTCATGCGCAACATGCCAGAGCGGGATGCCCGCCTGCATCAGCGCGTGCTCGAAGGTGAACGAACAGCCCAGCGCGAAGGCCACCATATCGTCCGTCCAGAGATCGCGGATATCGGCGGCGGAGCCGTCCAGCGCCCCGTCGCGATAGATGTTGTACGCGGGCACGTCGCTGCGGATGTCGATATCGCGGCCCAGCGTGTGCATCATCGGGTTGCCGGTATCCGACACACCCACCAGCGGGCAAGGCTTGGGGTTGCGCTGGCAGAATCGCATGAAATCGAGCGCGAAGGCGGCGGGCAGGATGACGAGATTGGCCTGAAGGTATCCCCGCCCGAGGCCCGCCGTGTGACCGCCATAGCGCCCGGCACGGATCGCGGCGCGCAGGGTGGGCAGGTCGGTCTGTCTCAGGTGCTCGAAATCGGTGGTCACGGGTGGCCCCTTGCTTGCGTGAATTCACGGTGACCGGGATGGAGTATAAAATCAAATCGAATAAATTTGTCGGATGACATCGAATTCATTTATCACCCCGATACGCCCGCGCCACCTCCTGCGCCGTGCGCGCGGCGAATTCGATCAGGTGGCTGCGCGGCTCTGCCACCCACGAGGCGGTAAAGCGCAGCGGCGGCGGCACCCAGCCGGGATCGAACTCGCGGATGCGCCCCGCCGCCACGTATTCCGCGCCCAGCGCGCGCGGCAGCGCGGCGATGCCGAGATCGGCCTCGACCAGCCGGAAACAGGCCGAAAGCGATGAGGAGGGAAAGATCGACACGTCCGGCCCCACATGCTCGTAAAGCAATTCGCGCAACTCGCGATAAGGCCGCGTGTTGCGCGCGTAGGTGAGCACCGGGCGGGTGAGATGGGCGCGCGGGTCGGCCTCGACGGGCGCGGCGGCGGCGACATACCACGCGAGCTCGAACCCCGGCAGCTCGATATTATCGACGGTGTATTCGGAAATGGGACCCAGCAGGATGGCGAGGTCGATCTCGCGGCCCATCAGGCGCTCGCGCAGGTCGCGCGAGATATCGACGTTGAACTCGATTTCCAGCCGGGGAAACCGGCGATGCAGGCGGGCGATGAGATCGGGCAGCCAGCATTGCGCGATGGTCTCGGACACGCCGATGCGCAGGTGTCGCTCGAGCCCCTCGGGGTCGATCACGTCCTTCTCGATCATCTCCTGCAGGCGCTCGAATTTCTCGGCATGGATCAGCAGGCGCTCGCCCTGCCGGGTGAGAGTCATACCGCCTGCCTCGCGGTCGAAAAGGCGACCATTCAGGCTGTCCTCGAGGTTGCGGATGCGCGCGGTGACGGCGGGCTGCGTGAGGTTGAGGCTGAGGGCTGCGCGCCGCACGCCGCCGGTGCGCACCACGGTGAGGAAAGTGTGCAGGTTGGCGAGGTTGAGCGGGGTCATGGGCGATCCTCGGATGCGGCGTGGTCAATCCGGGTCGTCACCAACTGACACAGGTTGCCCAATGGTGATCCGGCCCGACATGTTTCGGGGAATGCAATGGCGCAGGTCAAGCATGGCCTTAAGCGGACGTTGAAGGAGAAGCCCCTTGCGCGGGATCGAGGTCTGAAAGCACCGCCGCGCAGCGCCCACCGCCCGGGCGGGCGCTATTCAACGTTGCAAGTTATTGAGAACGTTGGAGACGCCGGACCATAAAGTGCATCATCTCACCGTCGCAGCGCCCACCCGCGGTCGGGCGCTGCGCGGCTGACCGCCGTTGCGCGACTGTTCCCTCCAGGCCATAGCCGATCCGCGCACGCCCCCCGCGCCACTCAAGCGCGCGAGGTGAGCGCGTATCCCGGCGGCGCGAGGGCGGTGACGCAGGTGATCGGGGCCGCGCCCAGCCATGTGCAGCGCTCGATGACGAAAAGCGCATCGCCGGGGGTCGTGCCCAGCAATTCGGCCTGTTCCGCCGTGGCGTTCACCGCCGAGAAGCGCAGCGTGTAGTGGCTGTAGGGGCGGTGTGCCAGCAGCCATTCATTGGCGCTCTCGGCTGCCAGATCGATGTCGGCGATTTCCGGCACGGTGGCGAGGCTGACCCATCGATCCTCATACATGAAGGGCCGCCGGTCGGCGAGGTGCAGCGCCTGCGCGCGCAGCATCCGTTCGGGGGCATCAAGGCCCATCGCGGCGGCCACGGTGGGCGGGATTTCCGCGATCTCGCGCGCCACAAGCTGATAACCATAGGTGCGGCCCGTCGCCTCCACCTCCTCGCGCGCCACCGGGATGTCGAAGGTGGCGCGGGTGACGGGGCGCGCCAGCACCCGCGTGCCGCCCTTGCGCTTGCGCTCGATCAGCCCCTCGTCGGCCAGCGCGCGCATGGCGCGCTGCACCGTCGTGCGGGCGCAGCCAAGCTCTTCGGCCAGATCGACATCGCGCGGGAGGCGGGAACCGGGGGGGTAGGTGCCGCTCAAGATACGCTGGTGCATGGTTTCGCGCAGGGCGCGCCAGCCGGTCGGCTCGGGGACGGTCATGTGGTGGCCTCCAGCGCGGTCATGGCGGCGCGGAACCGCGCGCAGATCGTGTCGCGGTGGATGTGGCGGCCATGCTGCACCACGTGACGCCCGGCGCTCCAGACATCGGTGATGCAGCCCTGCCCGTGGCCACCGAAAATGGCCGTATCGAGCGCGGTATCGCCTTTGACGGTCGCAGAGCCATTCGTTATCGGTGGCGAGTGCCACGAGGTCGGCCCAGGCCCCCGTTGCGATCCACCCGGCGTCGCGCCCACCCGCCTGCGCGCCGCCCGCGCAGGCCATGTCATAAAGCCGCCGCCCGGTGGACGCGCCGGGCGTGGCCAGCGCCGCGCGGCTGCGGTCGCGCAGGCGTTGGGAGTAGTCCAGCGTGCGCAGCTCGTCGAAAAGCGCGATATGGACGTTCGAGTCCGAGCCGATCCCGGCGCGTCCGCTGTCGCCAAGATAGCGCACGCCGTCGAAAATCCCGTCGCCGAGGTTCGATTCGGTGATCGGGCAGAGCCCCGCCACCGCGCCAGTGGCGGCGAGGCGGCGGGTTTCCTCCGGCGTCATCTGCGTGCAGTGGATGAGGCACCAGCGCGCGTTTACCTCGTGGGTGTCGAGCAGCCACGTCACGGGCCGCGCGCCGGTATGGGCCTGCACCTCCTCGACCTCCGCCACCTGTTCGGCGAGGTGCATGTGGATGGGGCCATCGCCTGCCAGCGCCAGCGCCGTGGCGAGGCCGTCCCCGTCCACCGCGCGCAGCGAATGGGGGGCGACTCCGATGCGGTCATCGGCATGGCCGTGCGCCGCGAGCGCCTGCGCCGCGCCCGCGTGGAGCCGCGCGAAAGCGTCGGGGTCGGTGCCGAACCGTCGCTGTCCGCCTGCCAGCGGGCGCTTGTCGCAGCCGCCCCATTGGTAGAGCACCGGCAGGAGGGTGAGGCCGATGCCGGTGGTATGCGCTGCTGCCACGACGCGCTCCGACATCTCTGCGGGGTTGTCGTGGGGATGTCCGTCCGCGCCGTGGTGCAGGTAGTGAAACTCCGCCACCGCACCATAGCCCGCCTCCAGCATTTCCATGAACACCATCGCCGTGATCGCCTCGACCCGGTCGGGATCGAGCCGATCCAGAAAGCGATACATCTGCTGCCGCCATGTCCAGAACGTATCCGCCGGGTCCGGTCCGCGCGCCTCGGTCAGCCCCGAGATCGCGCGCTGAAACGCGTGGCTGTGCAGGTTGAGCGGCGCGGGCAGGACCATGTCGAGGTGACGGGCGGCGCGCGCCGTCATGGGGCCGGTCGATTCGATCCGCCCATCCTCGCCGATCCGGATTTCCACGTCGCTCTGCCAGCCCCCGGGCATAAGCGCCTGACTTGCCGTGAGAATTTGCATGGCGCGACTCCGTTGACAAAATAAGTGCATACATATTATCGTTAGTTGCATTGAAAATCAAGGACAGGTCCCATGCCCGCGCCCCTGCTTCTGACCGACCTTTGCGCCGCCACGATGCGTCCCGAGGGTCCCGCCTATGGCCTCACCGACGCGGCCGCCATCGCCATCGAGGGCGGGGTGATCCGCTGGGTCGGCGCGGCGCGCGACCTGCCCGCAGAGTTCGCCAACTGGCCCGCGCGCGGCCTCGGCGGGCGGCTGGTCACGCCCGCGCTGATCGACTGTCACACCCATATCGTGCATGGCGGCCACCGCGCCCGCGAGTTCGAGATGCGGCTGGAGGGGGCAAGCTATGAGGAGATCGCGCGGGCGGGCGGTGGCATCGTCTCGACCGTCAGCGCGACACGCGCGGCGGATGAGGAGGCGCTGCTCGCGGATGCGCTGGCCCGTGTCGATGCGCTCATCGCCGAGGGCGTGGGGACGGTCGAGATCAAGTCGGGCTACGGGCTCGATCAGGAGACCGAACTGCGGATGCTGCGGGTTGCGCGCCGGATCGGCGAACAGCGGCCCGTCGCCGTGGTCACGAGCTTTCTGGGCGCGCACGCGGTGCCTGCCGGAGAGGACGCCGACCGCTATATCGACACGGTCTGCCTGCCCGCGCTGGAGGCGGCGCACGCCGAAGGCCTGGTCGATGCGGTGGACGGGTTCTGCGAGGGGATCGCGTTCGACGCGGCGCAGATCGCGCGGGTGTTTGATCGCGCCCGCGCGCTGGGCCTGCCGGTCAAGCTTCATGCCGAGCAGTTGAGCCATAGGGGCGGCACGGCGCTGGCGGCGCGCTATGGTGCGCTCTCGGCGGATCATGTGGAGTATGCGACGGCGGCGGATGCGGCGGCGCTGGCCGAGGCGGGCAGCGTCGCGGTGCTCTTGCCCGGTGCGTTCTATACCCTGCGCGAAACACAGGCCCCGCCGGTGCAAGCGTTCCGTGACGCGGGCGTGGCGATGGCGGTGGCGACCGACCTCAACCCCGGTTCGTCGCCGCTGGGTTCGCTCCTGCTGGCGATGAACATGGCCTGCACGCTGTTTCGCCTGACACCCGAAGAGGCGCTGGCGGGCACCACGCGCCACGCCGCCCGCGCGCTGGGCCTGCGCGACCGGGGCGAGATTCGCGCCGGGCTGCGCGCCGATCTGGCGGTGTGGGATGTCGAGACACCTGCGGAACTGTCCTATCGTATCGGCACCAACCCGTTGCATTCGCGCATTTTCGGAGGACAGGCATGACCGAGACGCTCATCCCCGGTGCCACCACGCTGGCGCAACTGGAAACGCTCTGGCGGGAGGGGCGTGCCGCGCGGCTGGACCCGGCGGCGCGCGACGGTATCGCGCGGGCGGCGGCGCTCGTCCATACGGCGGCGCAGGGTGAGGAGGCAGTTTACGGCGTCAACACCGGCTTCGGCAAGCTTGCCTCGGTCAAGATCGCGGGCAGCGACACCACGCAATTGCAGCGCAACCTCATCCTGTCGCATTGCTGCGGCGTGGGCGAGGCGCTGGACGGCCCCACCACGCGGCTGATGATGGCGCTCAAGCTGCTGTCACTGGGGCGCGGCGCGTCGGGCGTGCGCTGGGAGATTTGCGCGCTGATCGAGGGGATGCTGGCGGCAGGTGTCGTGCCGGTCATCCCGGCGCAAGGCTCGGTGGGGGCCTCGGGCGACCTGGCCCCGCTGGCGCATATGGCGGCGGTCATGATCGGCGAGGGAGAGGCCGTGTATGAGGGCGAGACGCTGCCGGGCGGTGCGGCGCTGGCGCGCGCGGGGCTGTCGCCCGTGACGCTCGGCCCCAAGGAGGGGCTCGCGCTCATCAACGGCACGCAGTTTTCCACCGCCTGCGCGCTGGGCGGGCTGTTTGACGCCATGACGCTGCTGCGCGGGGCGGTGGTGACCTCGGCGCTCTCCACCGACGCGATCATGGGCTCGACCGCGCCGCTGCACCCGATGATCCACGACTTGCGCGGGCATCAGGGGCAGATCGACGTGGCGGCCGCGATGGCCGGATTGATGACCGGAAGCGTCATCCGCGAGAGCCACCGCGAGGGCGATGCCCGCGTGCAGGACCCGTATTGCATCCGCTGTCAGCCGCAGGTGACGGGGGCGGCGCTCGACCTCATCCGCTGGGCCGCGCGCACGCTGGAGGTGGAGGCCAACGCGGTGACCGACAATCCGCTGGTGCTGGTCGATGATGGCGTGATCCTGTCGGGCGGGAATTTCCATGCCGAGCCGGTGGGATTCGCCGCCGACACGATGGCGATGGCGATTTCCGAGGTGGGGGCGATCGCGCAACGGCGCGTGGCGCTGATGGTCGATCCGACGCTGTCGTTTGATCTGCCACCGTTCCTGACGCCCGATCCGGGGCTCAATTCGGGGCTGATGATCGCCGAGGTGACGACCGCCGCGCTGATGAGCGAAAACAAGCACCTGGCCCATCCCTGCACCATCGACAGCACGCCCACCTCGGCCAATCAGGAGGACCATGTGAGCATGGCCGCGCACGCCGCGTATCGCCTGCGGCGGATGGTCGGTAATCTGTCGGTGATCCTCGGGGTCGAGGCGATCTGCGCCGCCCAAGGCATCGAGGCGCGCGCACCGTTGGAGACCTCGGGACCGTTGCGGGATGCGGTGGCGCGGTTGCGCGCCGTGGTGCCGAGCCTCGGGGCGGATCGCTACATGGCCCCCGATCTGGAGGCCGCCGCTTCGCTCATGCGCGAGGGCGCACTGGTGCGCGCGGCGGGGCTGGAGCTTTCGCTATGATCGAGGTGGTTCAGGGGGATAACCCGCTGGTTCTGGGCCTGCCGCATACGGGAACGTATGTGCCGCCGGATGTGATGGCGCGGCTGAATGCGCGGGGTCAGGCGCTGGCCGATACCGATTGGCATGTCGAGCGGCTGTATGCCTGGTTGATCGGGGACGTGACCACGGTGCGCACGCGCCTGCATCGCTACGTGATCGACGTGAACCGCGCGCCGGGGGGCGAGAGCCTATACCCTCAGCAGAACACCACGGGGCTGGTGCCGCTGACGGATTTCGACGGGGAGCCGATCTGGCAGGACGGCGAAGAGCCGGACGCGGCGGAGGTGGAGGCGCGGCGCGTGGCGTATCATGCGCCTTATCATGCGGCATTGGCCGACGAGTTGGAGCGCGTGCGCGCGCGTCATGGCTTTGCAATCCTTTACGATTGCCATTCCATACGCTCGCGTATTCCCGTTCCTCTTCGACGGCCCCCTGCCCGATCTCAATATCGGCACTAACGACGGCACCACCTGTGCGCCGGGGATCGAACAAGCCGTCACCGCGATCTGCGAGGGGGCGGCGGGCTATACCGCCACCCTCAACGGGCGGTTTCGCGGCGGCTGGACCACGCGGCACTACGGGCGGCCCGGCGAGGGGCTGCACGCGATCCAGATGGAACTGGCGCAGTCCACCTATCTTGCCGCCGAGGCCCCGCCCTGGACCTATGACGAGACCCGCGCCGACACCCTGCGCGCGACGCTGCGCGCCATCCTTGAAACCCTGTCAGACTGGAGACCGGCATGAGCGATCCCCGCAAGAATACCCGCGATGTCTATCCCCCCACCGGGCCTGAGCTCAGCGCGAAGAGCTGGCTGACCGAGGCGCCGCTCAGGATGCTGATGAACAACCTGCACCCCGATGTGGCCGAGAACCCGCATGAGCTGGTGGTTTATGGCGGTATCGGGCGGGCGGCGCGGACCTGGGCGGATTTCGACTGCATCGTCGAGAGCCTCAAGGACCTCGAGGCCGACGAGACGCTGGTGGTGCAGTCGGGCAAGCCGATTGCCATCGTGAAGACACACCCGGACGCGCCCCGCGTGCTGATCGCCAATTCCAACCTCGTGCCGCATTGGGCCAACTGGGATCATTTCAGCGAATTGGATCGCAAGGGGCTGATGATGTATGGCCAGATGACGGCTGGCTCGTGGATTTACATCGGGTCGCAGGGCATCGTGCAGGGCACCTTTGAAACCTTTGCCGAGGCCGGGCGGCAGCATTACAATGGCGATCTGACGGGCAAGTGGATTCTCACCGGCGGGCTTGGCGGCATGGGCGGCGCGCAGCCCTTGGCGGCGGTCATGGCGGGGGCGTGCTGTCTGGCGGTGGAGTGCAACCCCGACAGCATCGATTTCCGCCTGCGCACGGGCTATGTCGATGAGAAGACAGACAGCCTCGACGAGGCGCTCGCCATGATCGAGGCGTGGACCAAGGCGGGCGAGGCAAAATCCGTGGGGCTTCTGGGCAATGCCGCCGATGTGTTCCCCGAGATTTACCGGCGCGGCATCCGACCCGATATCGTCACCGACCAGACCAGCGCGCATGACCCCGTGAACGGCTACCTGCCGCAGGGCTGGAGCATGGCGGAGTGGCGCGAGGGCCGCGAGCGTGATCCCAAGGCAGTGGAACGCGCGGCGCGGGCCTCGATGAAGGTCCATGTCGCCGCGATGGTGGATTTCTGGAATGCGGGCGTGCCGACGCTCGATTATGGCAACAACATCCGGCAGGTGGCGCTGGATGAGGGGCTGGAAAATGCCTTTGCCTTTCCGGGCTTCGTGCCTGCCTATATCCGACCGCTCTTTTGCCGGGGCGTGGGGCCGTTCCGCTGGTGCGCGCTTTCGGGCGATCCCGAGGATATCTACCGCACCGATGCGGCGATGAAGGAGCTGTTCCCCGACAACACCCACCTGCACACCTGGCTCGACATGGCGCGCGACCGGATCGCCTTTCAGGGCCTGCCCGCGCGCATCTGCTGGATCGGGCTGGGCGACCGGCACCGCGCGGGCCTCAAGTTCAACGAGATGGTGGCAAACGGCGAGTTGAAAGCGCCGGTGGTGATCGGGCGCGATCATCTGGATTCCGGCTCGGTCGCCTCCCCCAACCGCGAGACCGAGGCGATGAAGGACGGCTCGGATGCCGTCTCCGACTGGCCACTGCTCAACGCGCTGGTCAATACCGCCTCGGGCGCAACGTGGGTGAGCCTGCATCACGGCGGCGGCGTGGGCATGGGATTTTCGCAGCATGCCGGGATGGTGGTGGTGGCCGATGGCACGCCGGAGGCGGCGCGCAGGCTCGAACGGGTTCTGTGGAACGATCCGGCAAGCGGCGTCTGGCGGCACGCCGATGCGGGCTATGACGAGGCGCTCGATTGCGCGCGCGAACACGGGTTGCGGCTGCCTCGTATCCTGGGGTGAGGCGTCATAAAAACGTCACATAACCGTTACACTCCCCCGCCGCGCGTGCTATGCCGATTGCATCGCGCGGCGGCGGGGGGCAGGTTGACCCCCTGCGCAAATCAACGCGATACGGAAAGGTCGGTTTGGAAAGCCCAAGTCTCACGGTCTTCGTCCTGCACATCGCCGGGGCGGCGGCGCTGTTGATCTGGTCGGTGCGCCTCGTGCGCACCGGGGTCGAGCGCGCGTTCTCGGCGCGGTTGCGCCTGTGGCTGCGCCGCTCGGGGCAGAGCCGCCTGCTCTCGGCGGTCACGGGCGGCGGCTGCGCGATGGCGCTGCAAAGCTCGACCGCCGTGGCGATTCTGGTGGCCAATTTCGTCGCCGCGGGCGCGATCCCGGCGGCGGCAGGGCTGGCCATGCTGCTGGGGGCCGATCTCGGCTCGGCGCTGGTGGCCAAGGTGCTGATGGTGCGGGTGGCCTGGCTGGTGCCTGTGCTGTTGCTGGCGGGCGTGGTGCTGTTCCTGCGCGGGCGGCAAAAGCGCGTGCGCCAGAGCGGGCGTATCCTGATCGGGCTGGGGCTGATCTTCACCTCGCTCGACATGCTGCGGATGGCGACCGCGCCGCTTCTCGACAATGCGGCGGCGGTCGTGGCGATGGAGTATCTGGCGCGCGACACGCTCACCGCCTTCCTGATCGGGGCGCTGTTCGCGTGGCTGGTGCATTCCTCGGTGGCCGCGGTTCTGCTTTTCGTCACGCTGGTGGCGCAGGGGCTGATGCCGCTGGCGGCGGCGGTGGCGCTCATCCTCGGGGCCAACATGGGTGGTGCGGTGATCGCGGTGGTGCTGACGCTCGCGGCGCAGCCCGAGGCGCGGCGGGTGGTGACGGCCAATTTCGTGCTGCGGGGCGGGGCCGCCGCGCTGGTGCTGGTCGTGCTGACGGCGGTGGAGCCGCCGCTTGGCTGGCTGGGATCGTCGCCCGTCGCGCAGGCGATCAACCTGCATATCGCGTTCAATCTGGGGCTGCTGGTGCTGGGCCTGCCTGTTGTCGCGCTGGCCGACCGTCTGGCCGGGCATCTCGTTGCCTCCACCGGCGCGCCTGCGGCGGTGCATCTGACCGCGCTCGATCCTGCCGCGCTCGACGCGCCCGACCGGGCGCTGTCATGTGCGACCCGCGAGGTGATGCGCATCGGCGAGACGGTCGAGGCCATGCTGCGCCCGCTGCCCACGCTCTACGAGCATTGGGACGAGGCGGCGGCGCAGGCAGTGACCGATAGCGCCGAAACCGTGCGCAAGCGCCATCTTGAAACCAAGCTTTACCTTGCGCAGCTCAACCGCGCCGGGCTTGACGAGGAGCGCAGCACGCGCGCGATGGAACTGTCGGGCATCGCCGCGCATTTCGAGGCGGCGAGCGACACCATCGCGACCTCGATGCTGGGGCTGGCGCAACGGCTGCACCGCGAAGGCGTGCAGTTCTCGCGCCCCGGCTGGGAGGAAATCCGCGACTTCCACGACCGGGTGCTGGCCAATGGGCAGCAGGCGCTCGCGGTGATGATGTCACAGCATCCCGACGACGCGCGCGACCTCGTCGCCGAAAAGGACACCATCCGCGATATCGAGGCGCGGCTGCAACGCGCCCATCTCGGGCGGTTGCGCGAGGGGCTGACCGAAAGCATCGAGACAAGCAACATCCATCAGGAGACGCTGCGCGCGCTCAAGCAGGTCAACACCGCGTTCACGATGGTGGCCTACCCGATCCTGACCGAGACCGGCGATCTGCTGGCGAGCCGTATTTCCGGTCGCACCTGAGATCAGGCGCTGTTGCGCATGAGCCGCGCCCGCCGGTTGGCGTAGCGTTGCTGGTTGGGGGCGATGTCGGCGGCGCGGTCGAGGGCCGCCACCGCCCCCGCCTCGTCGCCCGTGTCGCGGCAGAGGTTGGCGAGGTTGCTGTGCAACTCGGCGGTGCTGTCATCCATCGCGCTCGCGCGGTCCATGCAGGCGCGCGCCGCCCCTGCATCACCGGCGCGGCGGTGAATCTGCCCCGTCAGGTAGTGCCAGAAGGCGTGGTCGGGGGCCATCGCGCGGCAGGCCTCCATCTCGCGCAGCGCACCCGCGTGATCGCCCGCGAGCGACAGGATTTCCGCCTGCCGCTTGGCGATGAGGGGGGCGTCGGGCTGCGCGGCGCGCGCCTCGGAATTGCGCGCGAGCGCAGGCTCGAGCCGCCCCATGCGCGCGTCGAGCATCGCGCAGAAACTGTCGGGCAGGGTGCCCGGGGCAAAGCGCGTGTCGGCCTCGATCCGGTCGCGCAGCGCGGCGAGGTCGCGCGGGCTGTTGAAGAGCCGCGCCACCTTGCCGTCGATGGCGAAATCCGGCCACTCGATGGCGATGGTCGAAAGGTCCGACGCACGGCGGCGCAGAATCCGCGCCTGTTGCACGAGGATGTTGGTCTGTTGATAGCGGATCGGCAGCATCAAAAGCGTGTCGCGGTCGAACGGCAGCACCGCGCCCGGGCGCAGCCGCCGCCGCTTGATCATGAAGGTGCCGATCACCGTCACGTCGGGCAGCATGGGCTTTTGCCAGAACGCCCGCAGGAACGACCGCCGCGCCCCGTGACGCCGCCCGAGCGCGCCGAGGATATGCGCCTGCACCGCCAGCGCCGTGACGGTGTTCTCCTGCCATTGATGGGGATGGGCGAGCGCCGCCGCGACATGGGCGCGCGCCTCGTCCCATTTCGACAGGTAGATGCCGCCAATGGCCTGCATCAGCGGCATGAATGCGTTGTCGGCCCCCGCCGCGAGGATCGCCTCGCCGATCTCCCACGCGGCCTCGTCGCGTCGCGTTTCCTGCAAGCGTCGAGCAAGTTTGACATAGACATGCGCCGCTTCGCTCGGGGTGATGAAGGCGTCGATGCCGGTCTCGAACCGCGCCAGAAGCCGCTCGTAGGCAGCCTCGCGTTCAGGCACGCTCATCACCTCGTGAAAGCACTTGCGCTCCTGCCCGCTGAGGCGCGCGGCGGCGCGGCTGAAGGCGCTGATCGGGGGGGCCACGATCTCTGACGCGCGCGACATGGCGTAAAGCTCGAGGAAATCACGCTGCACCGGCTTGCAATCGCCGAGGTCCACCAGATCGTCGATCCGCGCCACCTGCGGGTGCGCTTTGGTAAAGCGCGCGATGCTCTCGGGTTGGTCGGAAAACACCAGCGCGCCCGCGTCCGCGTTCTTTTGCAGGTAGGCGGAATAGAGCTCGTCCGGCTCGATCTTGGCGGGCCATTCCTTGTGCTTCCACGGCTCCTCGTTGAGGATGTCGCCGCGGCGGATGTGATAGGCGATGGTGCGCCCCTGCCCTGCCATCGCCGCCTCGATACCGCCCATGTGGCGCGCCACCACCGGGTTGAACGCGATCCGGCTGATGAAGCCGCGAAACCGCCCGCGCAGATCCCCGGCATCCTCCCACGGGAATTCCACGATCTCGAACCCCTCGTCGAGCAGCACATGCCCGCCGCCTGCCAGATGCGCCTCGAGGCGGTCGGGCGTGCTGTCCTTGAGAAAGGACCAGAGCGGTTTGGTCTGCGCGTCCAGCGCCTCGAAATCGGCGTTGTCGATGAAATGCCGGGCGATGAACTCGGGCGTGAAGAGGTCCGAGGGCGTGTCGAGCTTGGGGGCCATCGCCCCGCGCGGAAACCAGTTGATGCGGAAATCGGTGCCGTAATCCTCGGCCAGCCGGATGCTGTTGAGCATCATCAAAAGGCGCGCGCCAAGCTGGTCCTTGCGCAAACCGATGAACAATCCCCGGCCCTGTTCGGGAGCATTCGACATAAAACAACCTTTTCCCGTTGTGGAAAAGTCTATACACTCGACGGATAAGGTCGCAAGCGTTCCCGCTGCCGGGCAGTGGCGAAGGATTACCCGATTCATGACGCCAGGGTCCAAGCTGTTGCTGAGCACCCATCTGGTGCGCCCCACTTCCGCATTCGTTGAATGGCTGGCCTGGCATCGCTTGATCGGGGCGAGCCTCGTCAACGTGCTGATCGACCGCGGACAGGCCGCCGCGCATCCGCTTCTGACGGCGCTGGAGGCGGCGGGGATGGTGCGGATCGTGCCGGTATGCGTCGATCCCGACATGAAGGAAGAGGCGCACAATTCCGCCTTGCGCGCCGGGGCGCTGGAGGGGGCGGAAAGCGGCGGATACGGCCTTTTCCTCGGGCCGGACGAGTATTTTCGCATCCATAGCAACGCGCAGAGCATCGCGGGGCTGATGCGCGGGGGCGAAGGGGCCGATGTGCTTTCGGTGCCCGTCTGCGAGGCCGGGATGGGCGGACACGAGCGCCACGCAGCCGGCCCGGTGCTGCACCTGCCCCGCCCGGTGGCGGTTCCGGGGGCGAAGGCACCATTGCGCAGCGTGGTGCGGTTGGGGCTGTTCGGCGCGCGCACCCCCGAGGTGCCGGTGGGGCCTGTTGCGGGCGATGCGTCGGTCAAATGGGTGGACGGAGACGGCGCGGCGCTGAGCGAACCGCACAGCCGCGTCGCCTGGGCGCGGGCGGGGCACGCCCCCGGCATGACGCGCGCCTCGGTGCTGCGCATAATGGCACCTGCGTCCGAGACCTATATCCTGCGCCAGAACCACTTGCCCCCCAGGCAACAGCCCGCACCCGAGGCGGTGCTTGCCCGCCTCGCCGATCTGGCGGCCATCGACGGGCCACGGCACGAGATCGCGGCGCAGGCTGCGGCGCTCGACGCTGCGATGGCCGAGGTTATGGCGTGTCCCGGCGTGGCCGAGGCGCAGGCGGCGCTCGAGGCCGAGGAGCGCGCGACATTGGCGCGGCTGTTCCCCGACGCGGCCCCGCCCGCCGAGGCCCCCACGCCCACGCCCGAGACCGCCCCGGCTCAACAGGCGGAGGACGGGGCAGAGACACCCCCTGCCCCCGCCCTGCCCGACTGGTTCGCCGAGATCCATACCGGGGGCGCGCAGCAGGGCTTCTACACCCGGCTGGAAAACCACGCCGTCACGTGCATCCGCCGCGATCCCGCGCGGCTTGTCGTGACCTTTGACAACCTCTCGAACGTCAACGATCTTTCGCCCGCGCGCGAGCCCTGGGCCTATCGCTTCGTGCGCGACAACGGCTGCTCGCACCTGTCGGTGATGGCGCGGCGCAAGGACTGGTATCGCTGTCCGCAACTGATTGCCCATCTCGAAAAGCTGGCCGATGACGGTCTGTTCGCCGAATTCGCGCAGGTCTGGCTCACCGGCACCTCGATGGGCGGGTTCGCCGCATTGGCCTTTGCCTCGCTCGCGCCCGGGGCCACGGTGATCGCCTTCAACCCGCAGACCACGCTGGACGAAACGCTGGTGCCGTGGGAGGAGCGGTTCGGTATGGGGCGCGCGCGCGACTGGTCGCTGCCGCATTCCGATGCCGCCTTCGAGATCGACGAGGCGGCGCGGGTCTTCGTGCTTTTTGACCCGTTCTTCCCCCCCGACCGCCGCCATGTGGACCGGCTGGAGGGCGAGAACGTGACACGCCTCAAGACGTGGTGTTCGGGGCATTTCTCGCCTGTGTTCCTGCAGCGCGCGAACCTGTTGAAGCCGGTGATGCAGCACGCGCTCGACGGCACGCTGACGCCTGCTGTGTTCTACACCCTCTACCGCGAGCGGCGGATGCTGCCGTGGTATCGCCGCGCGTTGCAGACCAACCTTCAGGAGCGCGGGCACGACAAGCTTGCCCGCATTGTCAGCCCCGCCTTTCGCAGGCTCAAACGCGAGGCCGCCGAATGACCGCGCCATCAACATTCGCCACCGCCCTGCCCGCCCCCGCACTGGGCGGCAGCCATGTCATCATGACCACGATGAAGAACGAGGGGCCGTTCATCCTCGAATGGGTGGCCTATAACCTCAGCATCGGGATCACCGGCTTCGTCATCTTTACCAACGACTGCGAGGACGGCACCGACCTCATCGCCGACCGGCTGACGGAATTGGGCTATGCCAGCCACCGGCCCAACGATGTCTCTGACGGCGCGCCGCCGCAGCACAAGGCGCTGCGGCGCGCGACCGCGCATCCGTGGGTGCGCGAGGCGGAATGGCTCCTGTGCCTCGACGTGGACGAGTTCATCAACCTGCGCGAGGGGGTGACGACCCTGCCCGAAATGATCGCGGCAATGGGCGATTGCGACGCGGTGTCGTTCGTGTGGAAGCTGTTTGGCTGCGGCGGGGTCGAGGGATACGAGGATCGCCCGGTGACCGAACAGTTCACCCTCGCCGATGTCGAGGATGATCCCGCCAATGGGCGTGCCACCGGGTTCAAGACGCTGTTTCGCAACAACGGCCTCTTTGCCAAGTTCAACCCGCACCGCCCCAAGGGCGTGCCCGAGGGGCGCGAAGGCGATGTGCGCTGGTCCGATTGCGGCGGCAACCTGCGCCCGATGACCGAGGTGGGCTGGCGCGCCTGGCCCGGCTTCAGCCACCGCTATGCGCGGCTGCACCACTATTCGGTGCGCTCCATCGACAGCTTTCTGGTCAAGCGTGACCGGGGCCGCACCAACCACATAAAGCGCGAGCAGACCGAGCATTACTGGTCCGACATGAACATCAACCGCGCCGAGGATCGCAGCATCGCGCCCCACGCCGCGCGGATGCAGCCCATCCTCGATGCGCTCAAATCCGACCCGGTGCTGGGGCCGCTGCACACCGAGGCCTGCGACTGGCACCGCGCCAGGATCGCCGAGCTGCGCGCCCGCCCCGGCTGGGACGAGTTCCGCGACTGGCTCCGCGCCAACGCCATCAGGACCACCGCGACGATCACGCAAAAGGATTACTGACAGCCCGCGCCACACGCGGGAGCAGACAGAGGACAGCGCATGACCCTTGCCACCATCGCCATGTTCCGGGACGGCCCGCCGCCTGCCCGACCGCAGCATGTGCTTTACCCGGTATCGTTCGGCGACCGGCGGCTCTATTTGCAGAATGCGCGGCGCATTCAGGGCTTCTGGTAGCCGAAAAAGTCGAATTCCCGTGCGAATGCCTCCTCGACGAGGCGCGCCGAAGGGCGTTCGTAATTGGCACCGTAATATGCGGCGATGTCGAGCTTGGGGCGCAGGCCCGACTTGGCTTTCTGATTGACGAGCGAAATACCCGCGATTCCCAGGTGATCCATGACTTCGGCGAATTCAATGTCGAGCCGGTCATATTGCAACACGCGATCCACAACCAGGTTGTCGTTACGGGTGTACATGTGAAAATTGGAGAAAGAGGCGAGGCGCTTAGAGCGGCAGAACGCCTCGAACTGTTGCGGCGTGTCGGTGATCGGCCGATTGTGCCGGGCCCGGACGAAATGAAAGGCCGAGACCGCCTTGTCATAGGGGTTGCGCTCGACGCAGAACGTATAGCAGCCCGCGATTTCCTCGGCCAGATAGGTCGCGGCCACGTCATACCCGTGATGCGTGTATCGCGGGCGCAGCGCCCCTTCGCCGCGTTCGCGCAGAGCGCCGACCATCCGGCGCACGGCTTGCCGCACCTTTCTGCCGGATCGCGCGCGCTCCTCGTCCGGTTCGAGCGGCGATGCAAGGTCGCCGTCCTGCAAGAGAGCGCTCAACGCGATCTCGATGGAGGACCCGGCAGTTTTCATGGTCTTGATGAACAGCAGACTGGAACTTCGGATGATCAGCATATCGGGTTTTGTCTCTGTTATCCGCCGCGTTGCAAGCGAATTGTGAAAAGTCCATCACTGCGCTCAGCCGCCACGCCGGTAGCGAAACACGCCTGTGCCTGTGGCCACAACCGCGCCGGTCTCGTCGCGCACCGTTCCTTCGGTAAAATACGTGCTCTTGCCGCCCCCGGTGCGCCGCGCCTCGGCGATGAGGCGCGCGCCCTGCGCCTGCCCGAGGAAATTGACCGTCAGCGAGAGCGTCAGCGCCATCTGTCGCCGGTCGGGATCGCCGGTGTAACAGCCGGCAAATCCCATCGCCGTATCCAGAAGCGTCGCGTGCAGCCCGCCATGCGGCAGGCCCTGACGGTTCATCAGGTGGGGTGCGAGGGGCATTTCCACCCGCGCGAAATCCGGCTCCCACGTCACCAGCCGATAGCCCAGATGCGTTTGCAGCCCCGAGGGCGGCTCCCCCCAATCGCTCATGCCCGCCCCTCCGCCGCTGCCAGACCCGCGCGCGCGAACTCGGGCACATAGGCCCCCAGCCGCAACCCGCGTTCGGGGTCGGCGGCGTTGCCATCCATCGCGCGCCTCAAGACCCCTTGCAGGATCGCGGCCATTCGGAAATGCGCGAACGCAAGGTAAAAGCCGAAATCTTCGATGGGTGCAATGCCGCGCCGCTCGCAATATCTTGCGATGAACTCGGCATCCGACCACAACCCAAGCGCCTCCCGGTCCACCCCCGCCAGCCCGCGCCCCTCGGGCGTGGCGGGCATGGACCATTGCATCAGCACGGCGGCGAGATCGGCATAGGGGTGGCCGGTGGTCGATAATTCCCAGTCGATCACGGCGCGGATGTCGGGGGCGTCGGTGGCAAGGATCAGGTTGTCGAGGCGGTAATCCCCATGCACGAGGCAGCGTTTCCCGTCATCTTCGGGCAGGTTGGTGGCGAGCCAGCGGATAAGCCGCTCCATCTCGGGCAGGTCTTCGGTGGCGGAGGCGCGATATTGCTCGGACCAGCGGGCGCATTGGCGGGCGTAGTAATTGCCGGTGGGTCCGTAATCGCCGAGGCCCGCCGCAGTTAGATCGACATCGTGGATCGCCGCCAGCACGCGGTTCATTTCGTCGATGATGGCACCGCGCTCCGGCGCGGCGAGGCCGGGCATGGAGGGCGCGTCGAAAATGCGGCCCTCCACCTCTTCCATGATGTAGAAGGCCGAGCCGATGACGCTCTCGTCCTCGCACAGCGCGTGGACCTTCGCCACCGGCACATCCGTATCCGCCAGCGCGCGCTGCACGCGGAATTCACGCTCGACCGCGTGGGCGGATTTCAAGAGCACGCCAGGCGGCTTGCGGCGCAGGATGAGCCGACCGGTTGGCGTGCTCAACCGATAGGTTGGATTGGACTGCCCGCCGCTGAATTTCTCCGCCGTCACCGGCCCTGAAACCTCCGGCAGATGCGCCCCGAGCCACGCCTCGAGCGCGGGCAGGTCCAGCCCGCTCATGCCGCGCCGCCGCGCAGGTCTGGCAGGACGTAATCGACCATACGCTGTCGTAGGGTGAGCTTCGATATCTTGCCGGTCGCGGTGAGCGGCAGGGCATCCACCCAAATGAGATCATCGGGCAATTGCCAGTGCGCGAAATGCTCTGCCATATGCGCCTGCATCTCCTCCAGCGGTGGCCGCGCGTCCCCCGCCGCCACCGCCACCAGAACCGGGCGTTCGTCCCATTTCGGGTGCGGCATCGCCACCACGGCGCAGGCGGCAATCGCGGGATGCGACAGCGCGGCGTTTTCGAGGTCGATGGAGCTGATCCACTCGCCGCCGGATTTCACCAGGTCCTTGGCGCGGTCGCGGATCATCAGCCGACCCTCCGCATCGACCGAGGCGACATCGCCGGTGCCGAACCAGCCCTCGGCATCCATCGCCGCGCGGGTCGCCTCGTCGTTTTCGAAATAGCCGGAAATGACCGTGTTGCCGCGCACGTAAAGCTCGCCCACCGCCTCGCCGTCATGGGGCAGGCGGGCACCCGTCATCACCCACGATCTTGAACTCCACCCCGAAGATACGCCGACCGGCGCAGCACTTGGCGGCGATGCACACCTCGGCCCCCGCCCCCTCAAAGCGCGGCGGCAACACGCCGTGGCTGCCGATGGGGCTCATCTCGGTCATGCCCCAGGCCTGCGCCACGTTGACGCCGTGCGACTCGTAGGCCTCGATCATCACCTTCGGGGCCGCGGACCCGCCCACCACCAGATCGCGGAAGCCATTGGGCACGCGCCCTTGCGCCCTGATCTCCTCCATCAGCCCCGCCCAGACCGTTGGCACGCCCCAGGCGGAATACACCCCCTCGGCCTCCATCAGGCGGTAAAGGCTCGCCCCGTCGAGTTTCGGCCCCGGCATCACCAGCGTCATGCCGGTGAGCGGCGCGGTGTAGGGCAGGCCCCAGGCGTTGACGTGGAACATGGGCACCACCGGCAGCACGCGGGCCCCGGCGCGAAAGCTGCTGGTCTGGCACAACGGCACCTGCATCGCGTGCAGCACGGTCGAGCGGTGCGAGTAGAGCGCGCCCTTGGGGTGCCCGGTGGTGCCGGAGGTGTAGCAAAGTCCCGAGGCGGTGTCCTCGGGCAGGTCCGGCCAGTCGTAATCGGTCGGTTGGCCGTCGAGCATCTCCTCGTAGCAGAGCGCGTCGAGCGCGGTCTCGGGCATGTGGGCGCGGTCGGTGAGGATCACGACGCGCAGGCCCTCGGGCAGATCGGGCCACAACCCCTCGACCAGCGGAGAAAGGTCTGCATCGACGAAAAGAACGCGGTCACCTGCATGGGCGATGATGTAGACAAGCTGCTCGCGCGAGAGGCGCGGGTTGATCGTGTGGCAGACCGCGCCGATCCCGGCGGTGGCATAGTAAAGCTCGAAATGGCGGTGCCCGTTCCACGCGAGCGTGCCGACGCGATCCCCCTTTTCGATGCCGAGATCGCGCAGCGCATGGGCCAGTTGCGCGGTGCGCGCCAGCGTCTGCGCATAGCTCTGACGGTGCAGGTCGCCCTCGACCCGCGCGGATACGATCCCCTCGTCACCAAAGGCTGCCGCCGCGTGGCGCAGGATGTCGATGATCCGCAGATCGCGGTGCATCATCCGGCCCTGCATCGCGTCTCCTCCCTCTCGCTCCGGCGGGAACGGTGGCACGGATTGCCGGCGGGGATCAATCGCGGCCCCGCGGGCTTGACCTTCGGGCCCCGAGCGCGCATGTCACATCCATCCCCACCGCAGGAGAGCCGCCATGCGCCCCGACCGTTCCATCAAGATCGCCCCCTCCATCCTCTCGGCGGATTTCGCCGATTTCGGGGCCGAGATCCGCGCCATCGAGGATCAGGGCTGCGATTGGGTCCATGTCGACGTGATGGACGGGCATTTCGTGCCGAACCTGACCTTCGGCCCGCCGCTCTGCGCCGCCATTCGCCCGCATATCCGGACGGTGATGGATGTGCACCTGATGATCGCGCCGGTGGACCCCTATATCGACGCCTTCGCGCAGGCGGGCGCGGATGTGATCACCGCGCATCTCGAGGCCGGGCCGCATATCCACCGCACGCTTCAGGCCATTCGCGGCAGCGGTGCCAAGGCGGGGCTGGCGCTCAACCCCGGCACCGGGCTTGACGGGGTGGAAAACCTGCTCGACATGATCGACCTCGTCTGCGTGATGACGGTCAACCCCGGCTTCGGCGGGCAGAAATTCATCCATTCCCAGATCGACAAGGTCAAGCGCCTGCGCGCGATGATCGGCGACCGGCCCGTCCATATCGAGATCGACGGCGGCATCACGCCCGAGACAGCGCCCTTGATGGCCGCTGCGGGGGCGGATGTGCTGGTGGCCGGGTCGGCGGTGTTCAAGGGCGGCAGCGTGGCCAACCCCGCGCCTTACGGCGAGAATATCCGCGCGATCCGCGCGGCGGCGGAGGCGGCGACCGGCGTGATGGCATGAAACCGGGCACGAGCCGGGCGGTCATCTTCGACCTCGACGGCACCCTGATCGACAGCGCACCGGATATCCACGCGGCCGCCAACCGGTTGATGGAGCGGCACGGCCTTGCCCCCTTCACGCCCGCCGAGACCCGCAGCTTCATCGGCAGCGGCGTGCCGCATTTCATCGCCTGCTGCCTGAGCGCGCGCGGGCGCGAGGGGGATGCGGCGTTTCATGCGCAGTTGGTGGCGGAGTTTACCAAAGGCTACGAGACCGCCGTGACGCTGACACAGGTCTATCCCGGGGTGGCCGGGGCGCTGGCAGAGCTTGCCGGACAGGGCCACAGGCTTGCGATCTGCACCAACAAGCCCGTGGGCCCGGCGCGCGCCGTGCTCGCCCATCTCGGGATGGCCGCGCATTTCCCCGTTGTGATCGGCGGCGACAGCCTGACCGTGCGCAAGCCCGACCCCGCGCCGTTGCAGGCGGCGGTGGCGGGCCTTGGCGCGGCGCGCGTGATCTATGTAGGTGACAGCGAGGTGGATGCCGAGACGGCGGCGCGGGCGGGCGTGCCGTTCGCGCTTTATACCGAGGGCTATCGCAAGGGGGCGGTGGACGGGATTCCCCACGCCCGCGCCTTTGCCGACTTCGCCGACCTGCCGGGGATCGTGGAGGACCTGCTGGCATGAGAACGCGGCTGACCGAGGCGTTCGGGCTGACCCACCCCATCGTGTCGGCCCCGATGGCGCAGGCGGCGGGCGGCCGGCTTGCGGCGGCGGTGAGCCATGCCGGGGGGCTTGGCCTGATCGGCGGCGGTTATGGCGATGCAGATTGGATCGACGGGGCCTTTGCCGAGGCAGGCAATGCGCGGGTGGGGTGTGGGTTCATTACCTGGAAAATGGCGGAAAACCCCGGTGTTCTCGACAAGGTCCTGGCGCGCGATCCGGCGGCGCTGTGCCTGTCGTTCGGCGATCCCGCGCCCTTCGCAGCGCGTATTCATGACGCGGGCGTGCCGCTGATCGTGCAGGTGCAGACGTTGCGTGATGCGCAGCGGGCCGCCGAATGCGGTGCGCGGGTAATCGTGGCGCAAGGATCGGAGGCCGGGGGGCATGGCGAGCGGCGCGGCACGATCACGCTGGTGCCCGAGGTGGCGGACTGGCTTGCGGGGCACAGCCCCGACGTGCTGCTACTCGCGGCGGGCGGGATCGCCGACGGGCGCGGGCTTGCCGCCGCGCTGATGCTGGGGGCGGATGGGGTGCTCATCGGTTCGCGGCTCTGGGCGTCGCGCGAGGCGCAGGTGAGCGAGGCGATGACCGATGCGGCCATTGCAGCCACCGGGGATGAGACCATCCGCTCCACCGTGATGGACGCCGCGCGCGGGCTGCGCTGGCCTGCGCGCTATACCGCGCGAGTGCTGCGCAACCCGATCACGGACCGCTGGCACGGCGATCCGGATGCCTTGCGCGCCGACCGCGGCCGCGCAGGCCGACTGGGCCGACGGGCTGGACCGAGGGCGACCCGTCCAGCGCGCCAACACCTTCGTGGGCGAGGCGGCGGGCCTTATCCATGACCGCCCGCCGGTGGCGGAGATCATGACGCGCATTGCGGCGGAGGCGAAGCAGTTGCTGCGCGCGCCCAAAGTATAGCCAAAACCTATTGATATCATCCGAAAAGAGAATTTTACCTAATCTTCCGAATTTGTTAGAATAATTCCAGAACCGCGGCGTGTGCAATGCGCGGCAGGCGAAAGACGTAACCTGAACCGGAGAACACAATGGACGGCAACGACATGGGCAAATGCCCCGTCATGCATGGCGGGCAGACCGAGAGCGGCAAGAGCGTCACCGACTGGTGGCCCAAGATGCTCAACCTCGACATCCTGCACCAGCATGACACCAAAACCGACCCGCTGGGCGCGGAGTTCGACTATCGCGAGGCGGTGCGCGGGCTCGACATCGAGGCGGTCAAGGCCGACGTCAAGGCGCTGCTGACCGACAGCCAGGAATGGTGGCCCGCCGATTGGGGCCATTACGGCGGGCTCATGATCCGTCTCGCCTGGCACGCGGCGGGGACCTACCGCGTCTCCGACGGGCGCGGCGGCGCGGGCACCGGCAACCAGCGGTTCGCGCCGCTCAACTCGTGGCCCGATAACGGCAATCTCGACAAGGCGCGCCGCCTGCTCTGGCCGGTCAAGAAGAAATACGGCAACCGGCTGAGCTGGGCCGATCTCATCATCCTCTCGGGCAACATGGCCTACGAATCGATGGGCCTGAAGACCTTCGGCTTTGCCTTCGGGCGCGAGGATATCTGGCACCCCGAGAAGGACACCTATTGGGGGGCAGAGCGCGAGTGGCTCGCCCCGTCGGACACCCGCTATGATGATGTGTCAAAGCCCGACACGATGGAAAACCCGCTCGCCGCCGTGCAGATGGGCCTCATCTACGTCAATCCCGAGGGCGTCAACGGCCAGCCCGACCCGCTCGCCACAGCCGGTCAGGTGCGCGAGACATTCGCGCGCATGGCGATGAACGACGAGGAGACCGCGGCGCTCACCTGTGGCGGCCACACCGTGGGCAAGTGTCACGGCAACGGCGATGCCGAGACGCTCGGGGCCGAGCCCGAGGGCGCGGATGTCGAGACGCAGGGTCTGGGCTGGATCAACCCCAACCTTGACGGAAAGGCCACCAACGCCATCACCTCGGGGATCGAGGGCGCGTGGACGACCAACCCGACGCAATGGGACATGGGCTATTTCAAGCTGCTCTTCGGCTACGAGTGGGAGGTGACAAAATCCCCCGCCGGGGCGAACCAGTGGCAGCCGATCGACATCAAGGAGGAAGACATGCCGGTGGACACCACCGACCCCTCCAAGCGTGTCCTGCCGATCATGACCGATGCCGACATGGCGATGAAGATGGACCCGGCCTATCGCGCCATCTGCGAGAAATTCATGGGCGACGAGGCCTATTTCTCGGACACATTCGCGCGGGCGTGGTTCAAGCTGACGCATCGCGACATGGGCCCGCAGGCGCGCTATATCGGCCCCGACGCGCCCGAGGAAGAGCTGATCTGGCAGGACCCGGTGCCCGCCGGTGTCACCGAATACGATATCGGCAAGGCGAAACGCCTGATCGCCGAGAGCGGGCTGAGCGTGGCCGACATGGTCGCCACCGCGTGGGATTCGGCGCGCACCTTCCGGGGCTCGGATTATCGCGGCGGGGCCAATGGCGCGCGTATCCGGCTGGCACCGCAGAAGGACTGGGCGGGCAACGAGCCCGACCGCCTGGCGCGGGTGCTTGGCGTGCTGGAGCCGATCGCCGCAGAGGTCGGCGCGAGCGTGGCCGATATCATCGTGCTCGCGGGCAACGTGGGGGTCGAGCAGGCGGCGAAGGCCGCAGGCCATGACATCGACGTGCCGTTCGCGCCGGGGCGTGGCGACGCGACCGACGAGATGACCGACGCGGAGTCGTTTGCCCCGCTGGAGCCGCTGGCCGACGGGTTCCGCAACTGGCTCAAGAAGGACTATATCGTCACCTCCGAGGAGATGCTTCTTGACCGCGCGCAGCTCATGGGCCTCACCGGCCCCGAGATGACCTGCCTCATCGGCGGGATGCGCGCGATGGGCACCAACCACGGCGGCACGGCGCATGGCGTCTTTACCGACCGGGTGGGCGCGCTCACGACCGATTTCTTCACCACGCTCACCGACATGGGCTACCGCTGGGAGCCGAAGGGCGGCGGGCTTTACGATATCGTCGAGCGCAAGTCGGGCGAGACGAAATACACCGCCACGCGGGTTGATCTCGTGTTCGGCTCCAACTCGATCCTGCGGGCCTATGCAGAGGTCTACGCGCAGGACGACGCGGGCGAGCGGTTCGTCTACGATTTCGTCAGCGCCTGGACCAAGGTGATGGAGGCCGACCGCTACGATCTCGGCTGATCGCGGCTGGCACGGCAATGGGGGCGGCACCGGGGCGATCCGGTGCCGCTTTTTTCATGACGCCTCGCCCCCGCCCTCCTCGACCGCGAGGTCGGCGAGGATGGGGCAGTCGGGGCGGTGGTCGCCTGCGCAGGCGTCGATCAGGTGGGCGAGGGTGGCGCGCATGGCATTCAGTTCGGTGATCTTGGCGTCGATCCGGGCAAGATGCGCCTTGGCGATGCGTTTGACATCGGCGCTGGCGCGGCCCTCGTCCTCGTAGAGCGCCAGCAGCCCGCGACAATCCTCGATGGAAAACCCGAGCGACCGGGCGCGGCCCAGAAAGCCCAGCTTGTGAACGTCGCTCTCGACGAAGCGGCGATAGCCGTTGGCCCCGCGCGCGGGGCGCACGAGGCCGATCTCCTCGTAATAGCGGATGGTCTTGGCCGGAAGGCCGGTGCGCTCCGCGACATCGCCGATATTCATGCGCGGCCTCCTTTATTCCGCCGGAACGGGGCGGGGGGTGCCCGCCTGCGCGCGCGGCTCTGATCGTGCCTCCATCGCCGGGCGCAGGTGCCGCAGCCGCAGCGCGTTCGACACCACGAAGACCGAGGAAAGCGCCATTGCCCCCGCTGCCAGAACCGGCGACAGCAGCACGCCGAGGGCCGGGTAAAGCACCCCCGCCGCCACCGGGATCAGCGCCACGTTATAGCCGAAGGCCCAGAACAGGTTCTGCCGGATGTTGCGCATGGTCGCGCGCGACACCTCCACCCCGGCCACAACCCCGCGCAGATCGCCCGACATCAGCACCACGTCGGCGCTCTCGATGGCCACATCCGTGCCGGTGCCGATGGCGATGCCCACATCCGCCTGCGCCAGCGCGGGTGCGTCGTTGATGCCGTCGCCGACAAAGGCCACAGGGCCGTAGGTGCGCAGCCGGTCAATCGCGGCGACCTTGCCCTCGGGCAACACGCCGGCCACCACCTCGTCGATGCCGGTCTCGCGGGCGATGGCCTCCGCCGTCTCGCGCTTGTCGCCGGTGATCATCGCCACCCGCAGGCCCGCCGCGCGCAGGGCGGCGATGGCCGCCGCGCTTGACGGCTTGACCGGGTCGGCGACGGCGATGACCGCCGCCACCTGCCCGTCGATGGCGGCAAAGAGCGCGGTGCGCCCGCGTGCCGCAAGGTCGGCCTCGGTCTGCGCGAGCGGTGCGGTGTCGATGCCCTCGCGCGTCATCAGGCGGTCGGCCCCGACCAATACGTCACGGCCCCCGACCGTTGCCCGCACGCCGTGGCCGGGGATCGCCTCGAACGCTCATCTCGACGGGGCGCGCGCCCTCGGCCTCTGCCGCGCGGGTGATCGCGGTGGCGACGGGATGCTCGGACCGCGCCTCGACCGCCGCCACCAGCCGCAGCACCTCGGCGCGGTCGAACCCGTCGGCGCAGACCAGATCGGTCATCTCGGGGCGGCCCTCGGTCACTGTGCCGGTCTTGTCGAGCGCCACGACGGCCACCCCCGCGAGCCGCTGCAACGCGTCGCCCTTGCGGAAAAGCACGCCCATATCCGCCGCGCGGCCCGTGCCCACCATGATCGAGGTGGGCGTCGCCAGCCCCATCGCGCAGGGGCAGGCGATGATCAGCACCGAGACACCTGCCACCAGCGCCAGCGTCAGGGCCGGATCGGGGCCGATCACCAGCCACACCGCAACGGTGAGCGCCGCCACCGCCATCACCGCAGGCACGAACCAAAGCGTGATCCGGTCCACCATGCCCTGAATCGGCAGCTTGGCCCCCTGCGCCTCTTCGACCATGCGGATGATCTGTGCCAGCGTGGTGTCGCCGCCCACGCGGGTGGCGCGCAGCGTGAGGCTGCCCGCGCCCGCGACGGTGCCGCCGGTGAGCGCGTCGCCGGGGCCCTTGGCCACCGGCACCGGCTCGCCGGTGATCATGCTTTCATCCACGCGCGCGGTGCCATCGGTCACCTCGCCATCCACGGGGATACGCTCGCCGGGGCGGACCAGCACGATATCGCCGGGCGCGATTGCGTCGATCTCCACCTCCTGCGGGGTGCCGTCGCGCATCACCCGCGCGGTGCGCACCTGAAGGCCCATCAGCCGCTCGATCGCCGCCCCGGTGCGGCCCTTGGCGCGCGCCTCGAGCCAGCGGCCCAGCAGGATCAGCACCACGATCACCGCCGCCGCCTCGAAATAGACCGCGCGCACCGCCTCCGGCAGCAGCCCCGGCGCGAATGTGGCCACGACCGAATAGCCATAGGCCGCGCCGGTGCCGAGCGCGACGAGGCTGTTCATGTCGGGCGCGCCGCGCAGCAGCGCGGGAACGCCCGTGAGATAGAATCCGCGCCCCGGACCGGCCAGCACCAGCGTGGTCAGCACGAATTGCAGCACCCAGCTTGCCTGCATCCCGACCGTGTCGGCGATGAGGTGATGCAGCGCCGGGATGGCGTGTCCGCCCATTTCCAGCACGAAGACCGGCAGCGCCAGCGCGGCGGCGAGGCCCGTGCGCCGTGCCATGTCGCGCGCCTCATCCACCTTGCGCGCGGCGGCGTTGCGGGTCTCGCCCGCGTCGGCCACCGTCGCCGGGTAGCCTGCGGCCTGCGCCGCCTCCATGAGGTCTGCGGGGCGCGTCACGCCCTCGGCATGGACCACCCGTGCGCTCTCGGAGGCGAGGTTCACCCGCGCCTCGAGCACGCCGGGCACGGCGGCGAGCGCCGATTCGACCCGGCCCACGCAGGAGGCGCAGGACATCTTGTCGATGGCCAGCACCGTTTCAACGGTGCGCATCGGGTATCCGGCGGCCTTGAGCGCTTCTGCGATGTCGTTGATCGAGACCGTGGTCGCGGCCTCGATCCGCGCCGTTGCGTTCGCGAGGTTGACCTCGGCGCGCGTCACGCCGTCCAGCGCGGTGAGCGCCGTCTCGGCCCGGCGCACGCAGCCCGCGCAGGACAGCCCGTCGAGAAAAATCCTGATCTGCCGCGTTTCGGTCATGCCGGGCCTCCGTTTCATCGTTTGTGACAGGGATATAGGGCTTCCCGTCACTGGAAGGTCAAGGGCCGTGCCGCTTTTCGCCCACAGTCTTCGTCTTTGCGCTTGCGGGCGGGGGATGGCGTGTTAGCGTTTTCACGTCATGGTGCCGCCCCGAGGGGCGGAGAATTGGGAAGCCGGTGAGAGACCGGCGCTGCCCCCGCAACGGTAAGGGTGGGCGTCACGGCGATATGCCACTGGGCCGATACCGGCCCGGGAAGGTGCCGCGACCGCATGGGCCGAACGCCCGCCACCCCAAGCCCGGAAACCAGCCAAGGCAAACGTCGCAATCGCGGTGGGCGATTCGGGCGTGTGCGCAGCCCGCGCCCCCGCCCTTGCCCCCTGCCCCATCCGGCCCGGGGTGTGGCCGGGGAGACCAGAGCATGACAGACATTTGCCGAATCATCGGCGCGCTGGAGGACAGCCCGACCGAAGGTGAACAGGCGCTCGATGCCGCGCGCCTCGGGTTTCTCGAATGGGTGTTCACGACCCCCGGCCCGGTCACCACGCGGATGGCGCGCGACGCGCTGGATACGCAGGCGGCGCGGGATGCGCAGAGCCCTGCGGCGCGGGCCTTTGTCGGCTGTGTCAGGGAGGTTTGTTCCGGCGCATCGACAGCCCCGCAACGCCGGCGCGGGGCGCGGGCGGCGGCGTGGCTCAACTGACAGCGCAGGGCGGGAAAAGAAAAACGGCGACACCAGGGAGGAGGAAGGTGCCGCCGTTCTCTTTCGCGACCGGCCTCAGGGAGGAGGAGGAGACCGACCGCTATCTAGCGGGACCGCTTTTACGACCCCGTCGTTTGACCCCGGACTCAAGGGAGGAGGAAAGAGAGCCCGAGACCATCACGAATGCGCCAGGGAGGAGGAGAGGCGCACCCGTATTCCGTTCAGCGCCGTGCGCCGTAAACCGCGTCGTGGGCGACCCGGCGAATTTCGCTGCGATGCAGGCCAAGATCGGCCAGATCGTGTGACGTGAGATCGGAAAGTTCGCTCACAGTGCGGCGATAGGCACGGTAGTCGTTGAAACGCTGCATCGCGGCATTAATGTCTGCCCTCAGATCATTCCAGACTGCGGGCGTGATCCCGTAACGTGTGGCCATCGGCTGTGCCATTTTCTTTCCCTTGCGATCTCTTTCGCTTTCGAGGCCAAAGACTGTCTTTGCCGCCTCGGTTGATACAAAGATAGCCTCTTTCTGCGCTTGCACAACAGCGGGGATGAACATTTCTGCCATGCAGAAAATGCATGGCGGAAATTGACCTAAGGTCAGGCAAAAGCACAGTTTTTAACCACGGCCTGATGCCCGGTTAAGCAGTATTCGAACGCTGCGGCGCGCTGCACTGCGGCGTGAGCGGCATGTTCGCGGCGAAAACCGCTGGACCGGGCGGCGGCACATGATAGCAAGGGGCATGACACCGCGTGATCTGGTCCTGACCCCAACCGGGCTGCGCTTTGGCGGGCGGCGCTATCCCTGCACTATCGGGCGGGGTGGCCTCGCGACCGACAAGCGCGAGGGCGATGGCGCGACGCCCCGGGGCATCCACCGAATCGTCGGGATGCTCTATCGCCCCGACCGGATGGCGCGACCCGCCGACTGGGCGGTGCCGATTCGGCCCGGCGATCTGTGGTCCGACGACCCCGGCCACGAGGATTACAACCTCATGGTGCGCGCGCCCTACCCCTACAGCCATGAGGTGCTGCGCCGCGCCGACCCGCTCTATGACCTGGTGATCGTGACCGACTGGAACTGGCCACGGGCGACGCGCGGGCGCGGATCGTGCATCTTCCTCCATCGCTGGCGGCGGGCGGGCTATCCGACGGCGGGCTGCATCGCGCTCGACCCCCGCCACCTGCGCCGGATCGCGGCGGGCATCCGGCACGAGACGCGGCTGATCGTGCGGTGATGGCCTTGGACGGGCGGCGGGCAAGACTGTTGCGTAGAGCCGCGCGAGGAGGGCCTTTACGACCCCCTGCGAGGCGCTTTTTCGGCCTGACCCCTACCCCTCCTGAATACTTTCAAGGTAGGCCAGCAGCGCCGCAAGCGGGCGCGGCGTGGGGGTAAGCACCCCGTCGCCCACATCCACCGGCACGGTATCGCCCTCCAGCAGAAGGCCGAATTCCGGCATCTCCTTGCCCGGCAGGCCGGTGCGGTCGTAGCCGTCGATCACCGAGAGCACATGCGCACGCGGAAAATCGCCACCCTGCGAGAGTTGCGTGAGGTCCGCGGGCGGGGGCACCATCCCTGAGGCCCACGGCCCATCCCCTTTGCCCGTCGCCCCGTGGCATTGCGCGCAATTCTCAGCATAGAGCGCCGCGCCTTCGCGCGCGTCGGGCATGGAAACGGCCTGCGCGCAGGCGGCGACGGCAAGGGCGGTGGCGATCATCGGAAAACGTGTCTGCATCGGGGCCTCTTGTGATTCCGCCCCGAGGCTAGCCCCGTCCCCCGCATCGCGCAATGACCGAGGTCAAACCATCTCGCCCGCAAGCGCCCGGTCGATCAGCGCCACCGTCTCCTCGACGCCGTAAAGCGCGATGAACCCGCCGAAACGCGGGCCCTGGCTGGCCCCCAGAAGCACCTCGTAAAGCGCCTTGAACCAGTCGCGCAGCGGATCGAACCGGTCGCGCCCCGCATCGTAGACGAGGCCCTGCAACGTCTCGTCATCGCGCGGGCCGTCATGATTGGCGAGCCGGTCGCGCAGATCAACGAGCGCCTCGCGCTCCAGATCCGAGGGCGCGCGATAGCGCTTCGCCGGGGCCACGAAATCCTCGTAATAGCGCAGCGCAAAGCCCGCCGCCGCGTCGAGATCGGGATGCGTCTCCGGGCTTGCCTCGGGCGCATAGCGGCGGATAAAGCCCCACAGCGCCGCCTTGTCATGGGCATGGGCCACCGAGGCGAGGTTGAGCAGCATCGAGAACGGCACCACCATGCGGCTCTCGGGCACGTCGCCCTCGTGGATGTGATGCACCGGGTTGTTCAGGCGCTGCGCCATATCCTGTCCGGCATAGGCGCGCAATTGCTGATGGTATTCATCGACCGCGCGGGGGATCACGTCGAAATGCAGCTTCTTGGCGGTCTTGGGCTTTTGATACATGAAATACGACAGGGATTCCGTCGCGGCATAGCGCAGCCATTCGTCGATACTGATCCCGTTGCCCGAGGATTTGGAGATTTTCTGCCCGGTCTCGTCGAGGAACAGCTCGTAGGTGAAATGCTCGGGCGGGCGGGCGCCGAGCGCGCGGCAGATGCCGTCATAGATCGGCGTGTTGGTGGAGTGATCCTTGCCATACATCTCGAAATCGACGCCCGAGCGCCGCCCAGCGCGCGCCGAAATCGGGCTTCCATTGCAGCTTGACGCGCCCGCCGGTGACCGGCAGCGTCCATTCGCGCCCGTCCTCGTCGTCGAAGGTGATCTCGCCCTTGGCCCCGTCCACATGCTTCATCGGCACGTAAAGCACACGCCCCGTCTCGGGGTGGATGGGCAGAAAGATCGAATAGGTCTGCCGCCGCTCCTCGCGCAGCGATCTCAGCATGATCTTCATGATGTCGTCATACGCTGAGGCGGCGCGACGCAGCACCTCGTCGAACTGCCCCGAGGCATAGAATTCGGTGGCCGAGATGAATTCGTATTCGAACCCGAACGTGTCGAGGAACCGCCGCAGCATGGCGTTGTTGTGATGCCCGAAGCTCTCGTGCGTGCCAAACGGGTCGGGGACGGAGGTCAGCGGCTTTTGCAGATGATCGGCAAGGCTTTCGGGGTCGGGCACGTTGCCCGGCACCTTGCGCATCCCGTCGAGATCGTCGGAAAAACAGATGAGCCGCGTCGGAATGTCGCTGATCACCTCGAAGGCGCGGCGGATCATCGTGGTGCGCAGCACCTCGCCGAAGGTGCCGATATGCGGCAGGCCCGAGGGGCCATAGCCCGTCTCGAAGAGCACATGCCCCTTTTCCGGCGGCCCCTTCTCATAGCGTTTGAGCACGCGGCGCGCCTCCTCGAAGGGCCAGGCTTTGGATTGCATCGCGGCATCGCGCAGGTCGGACATGGTTCAAACTCCGGGTTTGCCGCGCCTGTGACAGGGCCGCGCGGCCTCGCGCTACCTATTGCCGGGGGGCGGGACAGTCAATATTCTGCACTGCAACACCGCTTGGCGCGAAAGGCCCGTTATGAACGATCAGATTCCCCACCCGCTCAGCCCGCAGGATTGCCTTGTCGCGATGATGATCGCGGTCTCCGCCTCGGACGAGGACATGCGCACCGCCGAGCTTGTCAAGATCGAGAGCACGATCAACAACCTGCCGATTTTCGCCAGCTACGATCTCGACCGGCTGCGCGTGATGTCGCAGACGGTGTTCGATCTCTTCGCGGTCGAGGACGGGCTCGACGCGCTCTTCGGCCTCATCCGCGACAACCTGCCCGAGGCGCTCTTTGAGACCGCCTACGCGCTCGCCTGCGACGTGGCCGCCGCCGATGGCACGCTCAACGACCGCGAGTTGCGCCTGCTCGAGGAAATCCGCTACGAGCTCGACATCGACCGCCTGCACGCGGCGGCGATCGAGCGCGGCGCGCGGGCGCGCCACCTGACGATCTGAGCGCAGGCGCGATTGCCCCTCGCGCGCCGGGGGCAACGCGGCTATAAGCGCGGGACGCAACAGACCGGAGAGACGCCGCCATGACCGGAGAATTGTCCCCCATCGACAAGGCCAAGTTCGTCGCCGCCAAGCGTTCGGTCGATTACATCGAGGACGGGATGCGCGTCGGGCTCGGCACCGGCTCTACCGCCGCGTGGATGGTGCGCTGCCTCGGCGAGCTGGTGCGCGAAGACGGGCTCAAGATCACCGGCGTGCCCACCTCCACCCGCACCGCCGAGCTTGCCCGCGAGGTGGGTATCGAGGTGATCAGCCTCGACGAGGCGAAATGGCTTGATGTGACCATCGACGGCGCGGACGAGTTCGACGCCAATCTCAACCTGATCAAGGGCGGCGGCGGGGCGCTGTTGCAGGAAAAGATCGTCGCCACCGCGTCAGACCAGATGATCGTGATCGCCGATATCGGCAAGGAGGTCGAGCATCTCGGTGCCTTCCCGCTGCCGGTCGAGGTGATCCCGTTCGGGTGGCAGACCACCAAGTCGCTGATCGAGGAATTGCTCATCAACATGGACGTGCTGGGCCGCGACGCGACGCTGCGGATGAACGGTGACCGGCCGTTTGTCACCGACGAGGGCAACTACATCATCGATCTGCACCTTGCCCGCATCGGTCAGCCGCACCGGCTGTCGATGGCGCTCAACCAGATGCCGGGGGTGGTCGAGAACGGGCTTTTCCTCGATATCTGCGACGTGGTGATCCTCGGCTTCGGCGATGGCCGGGTCGAGACCCGCGACATCAATGACGGCACCGTGGACAAGGACCGGATCGATTTCGTCGAGAGCGAGAACCTCTTCGCCGATCTCGACGACTGAACGGCGCTGCGGGTTGGCAGCGCCTGCGCGAAGGATTACATCGGCGCAATGGCAAAACACCGCACACATGACGGCCCCGGCCCCTCGCAGCGACAGTTGCGCGTGGGCGAATTGATCCGCCGCACCCTGTCGGAGGTGCTGATGCGGGGCGATATCCACGACCCCGAGCTCAACCGCCTGTCGATCACCGTGGGCGAAGTGCGCTGCTCGCCCGATCTCAAGATCGCCACCGCCTTCGTCATGCCGCTTGGCGGCGAGGCGCAGGGCGACGCGATCGAGTTCCTGGCGCGCAACAAGCCCGAGCTGCGCCGCATCATCGGGCGCAAGGCAGGGCTCAAGTTCACCCCCGACCTGCGCTTTCGCCTCGACCAGACCTTCGACCAGATGGACGAGACCCGGCGGCTGTTCGAGGATGAAAAGGTGCGCCGGGATGTGGAGGGGTAGCGCGCGCGCCGAAAACCGGGCGCGCGTCATTGCCCGGCCTGACCGGGCAATCCCTCGGGTGCGCCGCGCCAGTCTGGTGGAGATGCTCCGGTCAAGCCGGAGCATGACGGCGGGGATTGTGCGCTGTTGGCCCTTCATTGCCGCGCTCCTCGCCCTCGCCAGCCCCGCCTCCGCCGCCTGCCGCGCGATCACCGTCGAGGGCGCAGGCTATACGCTCTGCGAGGCCTCGCCCGCACGCGACAATATCCGCCTGTTCCTGAACGACCCCGCAAGCGGCACGCCGCTGGGTGGCTTTGCCAATGTCGCGGAGTTTGTCGAGGGGGAGGGCAAGCGCCTCGCCTTTGCCATGAACGGAGGCATGTATCACCCCGACCGCCGCCCCGTCGGCCTTTATATCGAGGACGGTCGCGAACGCGCGCCCCTGATCACGAGCGCCGGCCCCGGCAATTTCGGCCTGCTGCCCAACGGTGTGTTCTGTATCGCGGAGGACCGCGCGCATGTCATCGAATCGCGCCGCTTCGCCCGCGAGGCCCCCGATTGCCGCCATGCCACCCAATCGGGGCCGATGCTGGTGATCGACGGCGCGCTGCACCCCCGGTTCATCCGCGACAGCGACAGCCGCCATATCCGCAACGGTGTCGGCACCTCTGCCGACGGGCGGCGGGCGTGGTTTCTCATCTCCGACGCGCCGGTGAATTTCCACCGCTTCGCGCGGGTCTTTCGCGACCATCTTGGCGCGAGCCACGCGCTTTATCTCGATGGCAAGGTCTCGCGCCTGCACGCCCCCGCGCTTGGCCGGTCCGATACCGGCTTCCTGCCGCTCGGCCCGATGGTGGGCGTGGTGGTTGACGCAGGTGCCCCGCTCGACTAGGCCCATCGGCCTGACCCAAGCACAACTTCAGGACAGCATATGGCACGCAAGCCCAAGGGCCGCGACATTTCGGGATGGCTGGTGGTGGACAAGCCCGCGGGGCTGACCTCCACCGCCGTGGTCAACAAGGTGAAATGGGCGCTGGACGCGCGCAAGGCGGGCCATGCCGGCACTCTGGATCCCGAGGCCACCGGCGTGCTCGCCATCGCCCTTGGCGAGGCGACCAAGACCGTGCCGCACATCACCGACGCGCTCAAGGCCTACCGCTTTACCGTGCGGCTGGGGCAGCAAACCGATACCGACGATGCCGAGGGCCGCGTCACCGACACGAGCGACGCGCGCCCCTCGGATGACGAGATCAAGGCCGCGCTTGGTGGCTTTCTCGGCGAGATCATGCAGGTGCCGCCGCGCTTCTCGGCGGTCAAGATCGACGGCGAACGCGCCTATAAACGCGCCCGCGACGGCGAGGAGTTCGAGACGGTGGCGCGGCCCCTCTGGGTGGAGGAGATCGTGCTTGCCGACCGACCCGACCCGGATACGGCCGTGATCGAGATGACCTGCGGCAAGGGCGGCTATGTGCGCGCCGTGGCCCGCGATCTGGGCCGCGCTCTGGGCTGTTTCGGCCATGTCGTCAGCCTGCGCCGCCTGTGGTCCGGCCCGTTCGACGCCGGGGACGGCATCAGCATGGAGACCATCGAGGCGCTGGCCCGCACGCCGGACCTCGACACCCACCTGCGCCCGCTCGAAGACGGGCTCGTTGACCTGCCCGCCGTCACCGCCACCCCCGAGGGCGCGGCGCGGCTGCGCAACGGCAACCCCGGCATGGTGATCGCAAGCGGCGTGGAGTATGGCGAGGAATGCTGGGCCGCGCTGGATGGCCGCGCCGTCGCCATAGGCCGCTACAAGGCGGGCGAATTGCACCCCTCCCGCGTGTTCAACCAATGACCGCCCCAGAGGACCGGCACGATCCCGGTGGCCGCGTCCGCCTTCGCCTGCCCGACGGTGTGACGGGCGGGGCGACGTTCTCCGACTGTGGCCGCTACCGGCAGACCCTCACCCGCGACTGGACCGCGCCCGGCGCGGCCCCCCGCGCGGTGCTTTTCGTCGGCATGAATCCTTCGGTCGCCGATGCCGACGCGTCGGACCCCACCTGCCACCGCGAGCTCACATTCGCCCGCGACTGGGGCTATACCCGCTACCTCAAGGGCAACGTGCTCGACTGGCGCGCCACCGCGCCGCGCGACCTGCCGCATGACCCGGACGCGGCGTGCAGCCCCGCCAACATCCCTGCGCTGGTGGCGATGGCAAGCGAGGCCGAGATGGTGGTCATGGCTTACGGTCGCCTGCCCCCGCGCTACGGCGACACGGTGCGCGCGGCGATCACCGCCCTCGCCGCCACCGGTCGCCCGCTCAAATGCTTCGGCCTCAACAAGGACGGATCGGCCAAACACCCGCTCTACCTGCGCCGCGATGCCGCGCTTGTGGCGTTTCCGGTGCCGGGCTGAGCGGCAATCCCGCCAGTGTTCGTTACCCGATAAAGGTTATCCGATGGTGATACGGCCTGCCATGCCTCGGGAATGCGGGGAACTGGCGTGTTTGGCCTGAAGGGGACGGTCGCACAACGGTCGGGGAGCCGCGCAGCGCCCGACCGCGGGTGGGCGCTCCGACGGTGAAGGAGGGCAGTTTATGGTGCGGAATATTCCAATTTATCAATAACTTGTAACATTGAATAGCGCCCGCCCGGGGGGCGGGTCATCCGGAGCGCCTCCGGCAGACGCTGCGCGGCGGTGCCTTGCGGCACCTTGATTCCGCGCAAGGGGGCTTTGCCTTGAACGTCCCCTCAAGGCCATTCACCAACCTTCGCGCACCTTATCGGCACCGGGCATCTTGTGTCACGTGGCAGACATTACGCCTTGAGCACGCGATCCGTGAGGTTGAGCCGTTCCGCGATGATCGGGCGCAGGGCCCCGGCGAGGTCCGGCTCGCGATCCATCATCTCCTGAAGCTCATCAAGCCGGTTGGTGGCGATCAGGCTGAGCGCATCGAGGCGCGGGGTGCCGTCAGGCGCGCGCGGCAGGCGCGCGACCGGCTGCATCAACTCGGGCTTCGGCTCGGGGGCGAGGCGGCGCAGGGCGGCGGCCTCATGCCCGGTTTCGACAAAGGCATAAAGCCCCACCCCGTGCGCGGGCAGCGCGTAGGTGCAGAGCGCCACCTCGCGCACGCCGTCATCGGCCATCAGCGCGGCGCGCAAGGCCGGGCCGTCGCGTTCCAAACGGTCCTCGGTGCCCTCGCCATCGGACCAGTTCATCAACCGGCGGGTGACGAAATTGTAAGCGCGCTTGCCGGTCGCCATCCACAGCCGCGCGGGCCAGGCCTTGCGTGCCAGCATCCGCTGCTCGGCGGGCGTCAGCAGGCCGGGCGCATAGGCGCGTTTCTGTTTCAGCAGGTGGCGCAGGTCCTCGCGCGCCATGAGGCGAAAGAGCGGCCCGCGCCGTCGGTGGACCGACGCAAGCTGAAAGTCGATCACCGCCGCGCGGCCGTCATGCGTCATCAGCCAGTTCTGCGGCTTGGCGATGTCGTTATGGGTGACGCCCCGCCGCCGCATCTCGCGCAGCAGGCGGCGGGCGTCGCGATACCACGCGGCGTGCGCGGGCCGGGCCAATTGCAGCGGCGTGCCCTTGGTCCAGCTTCGCAGCAGGCCGGTTCGGTCGGCGCGGATGAGCAGCGGGCACCCCTCGATCCCCGCCACCGCGCGCAGCGCACGCGCCTCCTTGCGCGCCAGCACCCACGCGACGGGCCGCGCCCAGGGCGGCACCCCGTCCAGCTTGCGCAGCACCACCGGAAAATCCGCCACGCCGTCAAGGTGTCCCGAGATCGTCTCGGAGAACACGTCGCGCTTGTGCACCGTCTCGGGCAGGAAACGCGCGGAGGAGAGGCCGGGGGGCAGGGTCATGGCGCGGGTGTAATCGGTTTCAACGGCGCGGGAAAGACGCGGATGTCAGAGCCGCACCCAGCTCTCGGGGATGAGGTCGGGATTCGACAGCTTCGCGGTGCCGAACCAGTTGGCCGGGGCGATCACCCGCTTCTCTGGGCCGGGATCGAGCCACGCCCCCCACCACGAAAAGGTGGAATTGGCGATGACGTGATGATCGCAGCGCGACATCAGGTGCATGTCGAACGCGCCGCGCGTCTCGTCGTTGATATCCACCACCACCTGTTCGGCCCCGAGATCGAGATTGTCGCGCGCCCAGCCGGGATCGTTGGAGAAGATGAAACAGGTGAGCGGGGCGCCGAGATCGTTGGCCAGCCGGGCGATGGCCTGCCGGTAATACTCCGGCGGGCAGACGGCATGGCTGCCCGAGGCGAGGTAATCGCCGCGCCGCACATGCACCGAGACGGCGCAGGGTGCCGCGTCGATCCGCGCGGCCATCGCGGCATTGGCCGGGTCGAGCGGGGTGGTGAAGGTCAGGTCATCGCGCAGCCGGTCGGCAATGGCGGCGAAATAGCGCCCGGATTGCCAGTAGCCGTGCAGGTAGGTGCCGTCGGGCAGGTCGAAAAAGCCCGCGTCAAACCCGAGGCCGCGCTCGCGGTGAAAGCGCGGATCGCGCCCGAAGAGCCGCCAGAGGCCATAGCGCAGCATCCCGTCGGATTTGGCGGGCGGCAGGGGCACATCGGTGACGTATCGCGCCCGCGCGAAATGGCCCATGCCGCAGGCCCGGTCGCCGCCGAGATAGCGTGGGTCCAGCGCCAGATCGCAGCCCAGATGATCGGCGAGCGCGCGCCCGGCGGCGTATTGGAAAAGCTGGTTGCCCAAGCCCCCGAAAAGCCGCGCGACGATCATCCGAGGCCACCCTCGGGCGGCGCGGCGCTGGCCTTTGAGGCGCGCGTCACCGCCCGGCGATAGCGCAGCCGCGCCCATTCCCGGCCCAGCTTTTGCAGCGGCGTGCGGCTGCCGCCCTGGATGGTCGAGCCATCGAGCCTATGGGCGATATCGGTGATCCCCGAGGGGTGGATCGCGGCGGGGCGCAGCCCGGTGTGCCAATGGCTCTGGACAAACGTATCGACGGGCCGGTCGAACACCTCCGACAGGTGCAAGAGCCGCTCTGCCCCCGCGCGGCTCAGCATCTGCGCGGTGGTGCGCAGCCCGGCCACGCGCGGCACCGCGAGCGTCGCCGCGCCGTTGGTATCAACCACGGTGCCCGCGCCTTGCGGTGGGCGCGTCTGAAGCTGAATATAATCCAGCGCCCTCACATGATCGCGCGCCAGCGCCAGCGCGGCGGCATACGCGTCGCGCGCGATCTCGGCATCGTCCTCGATGATCAGCGCGTGATCCAGATCGCGCCGCACGATCTCGGCCCAGATCTGGCGGTGGCTGAGGAAACAGCCGATCTCGCCGGTCTTGAGGCCGAACGGGTAGGCGGGCGCAAACAGCCGCGCGCCGACACAGGCCGAAAGATCGCGCGAGGACATGGCGCGGCCATCGACCGCCGCCCAGACCTCGCCCGCCATCCCGCAGCCGTCGAGCAGCGCGCGCGCGTTGTCGCGCCGCGCCGTGGCGCGCACGAGGTGCAGGACAAAGGCGTGGCCCGCCACCCGTTCAGGCGCCGGGCGTCCAGCCCGAGACGGCCTTGACCTCGAGGAAATCCTCGATGCCCCATTTGCCGCCCTCGCGCCCGTGGCCCGACTGCTTCATCCCGCCAAAGGGCGCGCCCGCCCCGCGCGACTGCCCGTTCATCTCGACCATGCCCGAGCGGAGCGCGCGCGCGACCCGGTTGGCGCGCGCCGGATCGCCGGTCTGGACGTAATTGGTGAGGCCGTAGGGCGTGTCGTTGGCGATACTGATGCCGTCCGCCTCGGACTCGAACGGGATGATCGACAACACGGGGCCAAAGATTTCCTCTTGCGCGATGGTCATGTCGTTGGTCACGTCGGCAAAGACCGTGGGGCGCACGTAATACCCCTTGTTGAAGCCCTCGGGCCGCCCGGTGCCGCCGGTCACGAGGCGCGCGCCCTCGTCGATGCCTGTCTGGATGAGGTCCTGCACCTTCTCGAACTGCGCGGCGTTCACCACCGGGCCGATATGGCGGCCCGGCTCATGGGCAGGGCCGACCTTGATGGATTGGGCGATGGCGGCGGCCTCCTCGACGGTGCGGTCATAGATCTCGCGCTGCACCAGCATCCGCGTTGGCGCGTTGCACGATTGGCCGGTGTTGTTCATGCAGCCGATCACGCCGCGCTTGACAGCCTTTTCATCGGCATCGGCAAAGATCAGGTTCGCACCCTTGCCACCCAATTCGAGGCTGACGCGCTTCAATGTGTCGGCGGCGGATTTGGAGATCAGCCGCCCGGCGCGGGCCGAGCCGGTGAAGGAGATCATGTCCACGTCCCTGTGCGCCGAAAGCTGGCTGCCCACGCCCGCGCCATCGCCGTTGACGAGGTTGAAGACGCCCTTGGGCAGGCCCGCCGCGTCGAGGATCTCGGCAAAGATGAGCGCGTCGAGCGGGGATTCCTCGCTTGGTTTCAGCACCATCGTGCAGCCCGCCACCAAAGCGGCGATCACCTTGAGGGTGATCTGGTTCATCGGCCAGTTCCACGGCGTGATCATGCCCACCACGCCGACCGGCTCGTGGATGATGCGGTCGTTCGGCGCATGATCGCCCAGCGGTTCGTCGAATTTGAGGTCGCGGGCGGCCTTGAGGAAATTGGCGGTGTGAAAGCTGCCCGCCGGCACCTGGCTGGAGCGGGCGAGGTCGATGGGCGCCCCCATCTCCATGCTGATCGCCTGTGCGAGGTCATCGGCGCGGGTCTCGTAGATTTCGAGGATTTTCTCGACAAAGGCGATCCGCTCGGCGGGGGGGGTCGCCATCCATCCCGGAAAGGCGGCGCGGGCGGCGGCGACGGCGGCATCGGTATCGGCCTGCCCGCCCAGTGCGATCACCGCGCAGGGCTCTTCGGTGGAGGGGTCGATCACCGGCAGGTCGCGGCCCTCGCGCGCGTCCACCCATGCCCCGTCGATGTAGAATTGGCGTTTCTCGATCATGTCAGCCTCCGTGCAACTTGACGGCACTCTGTCAGGGGCATAGCTCGACAACAAGCTCGGATTGACCGGGCTGCGGGAAATTTGATCATATTTTCCGCCACCGGCCAACGCCGGAAATCAAAAGGAGACCACCATGGCCCTGCGCATCAATGACACCATCCCCAACCTTACCCTCGAAACCGATCAGGGGACTTTCGCCCTGCACGACTGGATCGGCGATAGCTGGGCAATCCTGTTCAGCCACCCTGCGGATTTCACCCCCGTCTGCACCACCGAATTCGGTGCCGTGGCGCAACTGGCCGACGAATGGGAAAAGCGCGGCACCAAGGTGATCGGCCTGTCGGTCGACAAGGTCGCAGAGCATGTCGAATGGAAATCCGACATCGAAAGCTATTCCGGTGCCAAGGCAGGTTTTCCGATCATCGCCGATGACAGCCTTGAAGTGTCCAAGGCGCTCGACATGCTGCCAGCCGACGCCTATCTGCCCGACGGGCGCACCGCCGCCGACAGCGCAGCCGTCCGGGTCGTGTTCATCATTTCGCCGGACAAGAAGATCCAGCTGACGATGTCTTACCCGATGTCGGTGGGGCGCAATTTCGCAGAGGTGCTGCGCGCGCTCGACGCGCTTCAGACCACGACCAAACACAACGTGGCCACCCCTGCCGACTGGACCATCGGGCAGGACGTGATCGTGCCGCCCTCGGTGAGCGATGACGCGGCGCGCGAAAAGTTCGGCAGCTTCGATGCGCAGCTTCCCTATCTGCGAAAGGTCAAACTGCCGGGTTGAGCGACGCGGGGGCCGGGCAACCGGCCCCTACCGCACCACCATGACAGAGCAATCGGCGTGGCGCACCACCCGCGCGGCGTTGGGGCCGAGCAGGAAATCGCGGAAATCGGGCTTGTGCGCGCCGATCACGACGAGCGACGCGCCGTCAACCTTGGCCACGCGCAGGATTTCCTCGTAGGCGTTGCCGGTCACGATGACGTGTCGCACGCTGTCATTGGCCTCGGGTCCGAGCACCTCCGCCACCAGATCGTAGAGCCGCTGCCGCGCATCTTCCTCGATCCTGAGGTGATGCTCGGTGTCGAAATAGCTGCCCACCATGCTCATCCCGTAATCGGGCACCACGGTGATGACGTCGAGTTGCGCCTCGTCGAGGGCAGCGAGTTGCGCGGCGCGGCGCAGCACGTTGTCATCGCGATGCGGGTTGCTGACATCGACGGCGCAGAGAACAGGGCCGGTCATGCCGTCACTCCTTGCTTGGGTTGACTCTCCCGCCCCATGCGCGCGCGCTGCAGAAGCGCGACAAGCGCAAGAAGCAGGAAGGCGGGAATGAAGAGCAATTCCTGCGGCCATTGATCGACGGGTGCCTTGACGTTGGTGATGGTCACCGGCGTGTCGCCGTAGAAATCATAGCCCTGCATCGTGTCGGAGAAGGGCGTGCCGAACATCGGCTCTTCCAGCAGCACACGGTCGCCCTCGGGGATGAGGGTGAGGCCATAGTCCTGCAAGAGCGCGGCACCGTCCTTGCCCTCGGTCACGGTCAGCACGAGCGTGGTGTCCTTCATGTCGCCGCTGATGAAATCGGGCCCCGCGACCACCATGCGCAATTCCTGCCCCGGTGCCGCGCGCCCGAGCGCCTGTTCGAGATTGGCCGGCTCCACTATCTCGAACGGGGGCTGGATGCGGTTCATGAAATAGTCGGGCCGGAACAGCGCAAAGGCGATCAGGATCAGCGCGAGGCTTTCATAGATACGGTTCTTGGTCAGGAACCAGCCCATCGTGCCCGCGGTGAAGACGAGGATCGCGATGGTGGCCACGATGAAGGTGATGATGCCTTGGGTCACCGTCACGTCGATGAGCAGCAGATTGGTGTTGAAGATGAACATGAAGGGCAGCGCCACCGTGCGCAAACTATAGAAGAACGCGGCAAAGCCGGTGCGGATCGCGTCGCCGCCGGAAACGGCGGCGGCGGCAAAGCTTGCCAGCCCCACCGGGGGCGTCACATCGGCCATGATGCCGAAGTAAAACACGAACAGATGCACCGCGATCAGCGGCACGATCAGGCCCCGATTGCGCGCCAAGCTCCACGACCACGCCCGCCATCAGCGACGACACGACGATATAGTTGGCCGTGGTCGGCAGGCCCATGCCGAGGATCAGGCTCAGTATCCCGACGAAGATCAGCATCAGGACGAGGTTGCCGCCCGAGACCACTTCGACAAGGCTCGACATCACCTGACCGATGCCGGTGAGCGTCACCGTGCCCACGATCACCCCCGCCGTGGCGGTGGCAAGGCCGATGCCGATCATGTTGCGCGCGCCCGCGATCAGCCCGTCGAGCAGGTCGAGAAGCCCGGCGCGCAGGGTGTTGGCCATGTCGCTCTGGCCGCGGAATATCGCCTTCAACGGCCGCTGCGTGACAAGGATCACGAACAGAAGCGCGGTGGCCCAGAAGGCCGAGAGGCCCGGCGATTTCTGCTCGATCATCAGGAAGTAGACCAGCACCACGATGGGCAGCAGGAAATAGAGCCCGGCCTTGTAGATTTCGCCCACCACCGGCAGGCGCAAATCCTCGGAATTGGGGTCGTCCGGCTCCAGGTCGGGCACGCCGGAGGCCAGCCACAGCAGCGCGAGATAGGCCGCGATCAACAGCGCCGAGAGGATCAGGCCGGAATTGTCCGGCACCAATGCGACGATCCAGCCCACCGGGTATTGCACACCGTAGCACAGCCCCGCGAACCCCGCGAAAAAGAGCGCCATACCGCCGATGGTGCGCCCCAGGCTCACCACGCGGTCGCCCAGGGTGGGCATGTTCTGTTTCACCGCCTCGATATGGACGATATAGATGAGCGCGATATAGCTGATCGTGGCGGGCAGAAAGGCGTGGGTGATCACCTCGACATAGGAAATGCCGACGTATTCCACCATCAGGAACGCCGCCGCGCCCATGACCGGCGGCATGATCTGGCCGTTGACAGAACTTGCCACCTCGACCGCGCCCGCCTTTTCGGCGGTAAAGCCGACGCGCCGCATCAGCGGGATGGTGAAGGTGCCGGTGGTGACCACGTTGGCGATGCTTGAGCCGGAGATGAGGCCGGTCGCGGCAGAGCCGACGACCGCCGCCTTGGCCGGGCCGCCGCGCAGGTGGCCCAATGCGCCGAATGCCATCTTGATGAAATAATTGCCCGCCCCCGCCTTGTCCAGGAGCGCGCCGAACAGCACGAAGAGAAAGACGAACTTGGTCGAGACACCCAATGCGATGCCGAACACCCCCTCGGAGGTGATCCACATGTGGCTCATCGCCTTTTGCAGGCTCGCCCCCTTCCAGCGGATCACCTCGGGCATCAATTCGGACGCGCCGAAAAAGACGTAGCCGAGGAAGATCGTGGCGATGATCGCCATCGCGGGCCCGAGCGCGCGGCGCGCGCCCTCGAACAGGATCAGCAGACCGGCGAGCGCCATCCATTTGTCGGTATGATCGGCAAGGCCGCCATTGTTGACGATCTTGGCGTAGAAGAAATAGCCGTAAAGCGCGAAATACGTCCCGGCGAGGCCAAGCACCCAATCATAGATCGGCACATAGCTGCGCGGGCTGGATTTGAGCATCGGATAGGCCATGAAGGCCAAGAAGATCGCGAAGGCGAGGTGGATCTGGCGCGAATTGTTGATGAGATCGCCGGGCAGGACGTAATTCGCAAGCGGCGAGGCCAGAAGCACCTGGTAAAGCGACCAGACCACCGCGACGACAGCGATGAGCATGGCCACCGCGCCCGTCGGGTTGCGCGCACCGCCGTCGTTGGAAGCGACCATTTCCTGAAGTTCGGATTCGCTGAGCGGCCCCTTGCCTTGCGTGTTCCCGGCCATGTGTTCCGTCTCCCTGAGGTGCCGCAGTCAATCCGCAGTCTGTTATGATGAGTTTGAAATGACCTTGAAGGGAATGGCAAGGGCGGCACGCCGCCCTTGCCGGGTGATCGAAGTCGTTATTCGATCCAGCCCTGTTCGCGGTAAAACTTCGCGGCACCGGCGTGCAGCGGAGCCGACAGACCGGCGGTCGCCATCTCCTCCGGGTCGAGAATGGCGAAGGCGGGGTGCAGGCCGCGGAAATCGTCGAAGTTCTCGAACACCGATTTCACCACCGTGTAGACCGCCTCTTCGCTCACCGCGTCCGAGCTGACGAAGGTAGCACCGACGCCGAAGGTTTGCGTGGCCTCGTCATTGCCGCGATACATGCCGCCGGGGATGGTGGCGGTGCGGTAATAGGGGTTTTCGTTCACCAGCTTGTCCACGGCATCGCCGCTGACCTCCACGAGCACGCTCTCGCAGGCGGTCGTCGCCTCCTGGATCGAGCCCGAGGGGTGGCCGACGGTATAGACCATCGCGTCGATCTGGTTGTCGCACAGCGCCGCGGACTGCTCGGCGGCCTTCAATTCGGTGGCGAGCGCGAAATCGTCGGTGGTCCAGCCCATCGCGTCCATAAGCACTTCCATCGTGCCGCGCTGACCGGAACCGGGGTTGCCGATATTGACGCGCTTGCCCTTGAGATCGTCGAAGGTGCTGATCCCGGCATCGGCACGGGCCACAACGGTGAACGGCTCGGGGTGGACGGAAAAGACCGCGCGCAGACCCTCGAAGGGGCCGTCCTCCTCGAACCGCGAGGTGCCGTTATAGGCGTGATACTGCCAGTCGGACTGCGCGACGCCGAATTCAAGCTCGCCGGCGCGGATGGTCTTGATGTTGTAGATCGACCCGCCGGTGGATTCGACCGAGCAGCGGATGCCGTGATCCTTGCGGCCCTTGTTCACCAGACGGCAGATCGCGCCGCCCGTGGGGTAATAGACGCCGGTGACGCCGCCGGTGCCGATGGTGATGAATTCCTCGGCCTGTGCCGCCGGGGCCAACAACGCGGCAAGCGCGGCCCCCGCAACGGTGAATTTGAACTTGGCAAACATCATGTTCTCCCTTTTTTGCTGATGTCGTCTCGAATTTCCCGGAAGCCGTTCGGACGCGCGGCGGCTCACCTGACCCATATCATTGGCCTTTGATCCTCCCTGTCCGAACGACCCCTCGGATCGCATCTCCCGGATTTTTCCGTGGAGTCCGATTGGTCCACCCGATTTCCCTCTTGTCAACCGCCGAGTCGATGGTTTCAGGTATCGCACAGCAAGGAGCGCCCCCATGACCCACGTCTTTCCCCGCCACACCAAGGCCACCCCGCCCCGCGCAGCCCGCGGCGACGGCCCCTATATCATTGACGAAACGGGCAAGAGATATCTCGACGGCTCCGGCGGGGCGGCGGTCTCTTGCCTTGGGCATTCCGACCCGGACGTCACGCAGGCGATCAAGGATCAGGTCGACCGAATCGCCTTTGCCCATACCGGGTTCTTCACCTCGGACCCGGCCGAGCGCCTCGCGGACCGGCTCATCGCACATGCCCCCGAGGGGATCGAGCGGGTCTATTTCGTCTCGGGCGGGTCCGAGGCGGTGGAGGCGGCGCTGAAACTGGCGCGGCAGTATTTCCTGGAAAAGGGTGAGCCGTCGCGCACCCGCTTCATCGCGCGGCGTCAGAGCTATCACGGCAACACGCTGGGCGCGCTCGGCACCGGCGGCAACATGTGGCGGCGCGAGCCCTTCGCGCCGCTGATGGTCGAGACCTCGCATATCGCGCCCTGCTACGCGTATCGCGGACAGCAGGAGGACGAGACGCCCGAGGCTTACGGCCTGCGCGTGGCGGATGAGTTGGAGGCGGAGTTGCAACGCGTCGGGCCGGAAAACGTGATCGGTTTCGTCGCCGAACCGGTGGTTGGCGCGACGCTGGGCGCTGTTCCGGCGGTGCCCGGCTATTTCAAGCGCATCCGCGAGATTTGCGACCGGCACGGCATCCTGCTCATCCTCGACGAGGTGATGTGCGGCATGGGGCGCACCGGCACGCTGTTTGCCTGCGAGCAGGACGGCGTGCGCCCCGATATCGTGACCATCGCCAAGGGGCTGGGTGCCGGCTATCAGCCCATCGGCGCGATGCTGTGTTCGGGCGGGATATACGCCGCCATCGAGGGCGGGTCGGGGTTTTTCCAGCATGGTCACACCTATATCGGCCACCCCGTCGCCTGTGCCGCCGCCGATGTCGTGGTGACCAAGCTCACCGACGGGGGCATGACCGCGCGCGCGGCGCAGATGGGCGAGGTGCTGACGCGGCGCTACACGACCGGTTCGGGCAGCACCCGCATATCGGCGACATTCGCGGGCGCGGCATGTTTCGCGGGCTGGAACTGGTCGCGGACCGCGAGACCAAGGCCCCGTTCGATCCCGCGCGCGGGATCAACAAGCGGCTCAAGGCGGCGGCGTTCGAGGCGGGGCTCATCTGCTACCCGATGGGCGGCACCATCGACGGCCGGCAGGGCGATCACGTGCTGCTCGCGCCGCCGTTCATCGTGACCGGGGATCAGGTGGGCGAGCTGGTCGACAAGCTGTCCACCGCGCTCGACGTGGCGCTGGCATGAGGGCGCTGCCCCGGCTGATGGTGGCCCCCAACGGGGCGCGGCGCACACAGGCCGATCACCCCACGCTGCCCATGACGCTGCCCGAGATCGTAAAGACCGCGCGCACCTGTCATGAGGCGGGCGCGGACGGGCTGCACCTGCACCTGCGCGACAGCGAAGGGCGGCACCTGCTCGATGCCGGGGCCTATCGCGAGGCTTTGGCGGAATTGCGCGGCGCGGTGCCGGGCATGGCGCTTCAGGTCACGACCGAGGCGGCGGGGCGCTATGCGCCGCCCCATCAGCGGGCGGTGGCGCTGGACGCGGGGGCGGATCTGGTGTCGGTCGCGCTGCGCGAGATGGCCGGTGAGGCCGACGAGGCCCCCGGATTCTACGCCACCTGCGCCGAGCGGGGCATCGCGGTGCAGCATATCCTTTACGATGCGGCGGATTTCGACCTGCTGGCCCGGCTGGTGCCGGACGAGTTGCGCGACGCGGCGGGCCTGCAACTGATCTTCGTGCTGGGCCGCTACAGCGCCGGGCAGGAAAGCGACGCGCGCGACCTCGCCCCGTTCCTCGACCGGCTGGCGGCGCGCGCAGCACCCGCCGACTGGGCCGCCTGCGCCTTTGGCCGGGCCGAGACCGCCTGCCTGAAGGCCGCGCACGCGGCGGGAGGCAAGCTCCGCGTGGGGTTCGAGAACAGCTTGTGGCACGACGACGGGCGGCTGGCGCGCGACAATGCCGACCGGGTGCGCGCGGTGGCGCTGGCCTGCGGCATGGCCGCCTGATCCGGCAAGGCTTGCCTCACCCGCCCCGCCTGCGCAAGATGCGGCCATGACCGCCGCGCCCCCTGCCCCGCCCGCGCGCCCCGTCGCCCGCATGGCGATCCTGACGGTGACGGCGCTGATCGTGGGCGCGGCGGCGTCGTTTGCCGCCATCGCCTTTGTCGAGCTGGTCTCGATGCTCAACTCGGCCCTGCTGGTGAACCCGCGCGCGCGGGTCCAATGGGAGCGGCTGCCGTGGCTGGTGACCGCGGCCACGCTGCTGGTGCCCACGCTGGGCGGGCTGGCGGTGGGCCTCATCCACCGGCACCTGTCGCCCGCCCGCCGCCCGCTCGGCCCGCCGGACGTGATCCGCGCGGTGCAGTTCCACCGCCCCCTGCCCGATGCCCGCAGCGGCCTCGTGTCGACGCTGACCGCGGTGCTGTCGCTGGGCTGCGGTGCCTCGGTCGGGCAATACGGGCCGATGGTCTATCTCGGCGCGCTGATCGGCGGCGCGGTGCGGCGGCTGGGGCTGGGCGTGCCCAACCTCGCCGGGATCGCCATAAGCTGCGGCGTGGCGGCGGCCATCTCCACCGCCTTCAACGCGCCCATCGCGGGGCTGGTCTTTGCCCACGAGGTGGTGCTGCGGCACTACGCGACGCAGGCGTTCGCGCCGGTGACGGTGGCCTCGGCCACGGGCTATGTCATCGCCAACGTGGTCTTCGAGCGGCCCGCGCTGTTCCTCGTCGAGTTCGCGGGCGTGGCGCACGGCTATGAATTCGCGCTCTTCGCGGTGATGGGGCTCGTGGTGGCGCTCGCCGCCATCGGCTTCATGCGGCTCTTGCTGGCCTGCGGGCCGTGGATCGCGGGGGTGGTCGCGAATCCCGCGCTGCGCCCCGGCGTGGCGGGGCTGGCGGTGGGGCTGACGGCGCTCATGCTGCCGGACGTGCTGGGGATCGGCACCGAGACGCTGCGCTTTGCCACCATCGAGGGGGCGTTCGGGCAGGGCGAGCTGGTCGTGCTGATCCTCGCCAAGATCGCGCTCACCGCGCTCTGCATCGGGGCCGGGTTCTCCGGCGGCGTGTTCAGCCCGGCGCTCCTCATCGGCAGCCTGATCGGCGCGCTCTTCTGGATGCTCGCCTCGGGCACGGGCAGCATCCCCACCTCGGGCGTGGCGGTCTATGCCATCGGCGCGATGATGGCCTTTGCCAGCGCCGTGATCGGCGCGCCGCTCACCTGCATCCTGATCGTGTTCGAGCTCACCCGCAATTACGACATCACCATCGCCGCGATGGTCGCGGTGGTGTTTTCCAACCTCGTCTCGCACCGGCTGTTCGGGCGGTCGCTGTTCGATGTGCAACTGGCCCGGCGCGGCATGGATTTCTCGCAAGGGCGGGATCGCGCGCATCTCGCGGCGCTGCCGGTGCGCGACCTGCTGAGCGATGCTGCCGTCACCATGACACCCGACGATACCCCGGCGGAGGTGGAGGCAAGGCTCGCCGCCGCCGGCTGGCGGCAGGCTTTCGCGCTCGACGCCGACGGGCGGCTTGCGGGCGTCTACAGCCCGTCGGAGGGGCGCAAACCGGCGACGCTCACCTTCGATGACGCCACCAGCCTCCTCGACGCGATGGAGCGGATGCGCGGCTTTGTCGGCGACGCGGTGCCGGTGGTGGCGCGCGAAGGCGGGCGCTATCTCGGGGCGGTGTCGGAGGCCGATCTCGTCACCGCCTGGCTCGACCACGTCGCCCGCATCCGGGAGGAAGAGAATGCCGCGCTTTAGCCTGCTCCTGCTGGTCCTGCTGGGCTGTCCCGCCCTCGCCGAGGACCTCACCGTCGCGACATGGGGCGGTGCCTACGAGGCGGCGCAGCGCGACGCGGTCTTCGCGCCCTATACGGAGGCCACGGGGCAGGCGGTGACGGCGGTGCAATACGACGGCACCGTCGCCGCGCTGCGCGACCGCGCGGGGCCAGAGGGCTGGGACGTGGTGGACATGCTCGCCGATCAGGCCCGCGCCGCCTGCGCCGAGGGGCTGTTGCGCCCGCTTGATGCGGGCGCGATCCTCGGGCGCGCGGCGCTGGCGGATTTCAGCCCCCGCGCGCCCACACGCTGCGCCATCCCGCAGAACGTCTATGCCCGCGTGCTGGCCTATGACGAGCGCGCCTTTCCCGGCGTCAAGCCCACCCGGATCGGGGATTTCTTCGACACCGCGCGGTTTCCGGGGCCGCGCGCCGTGCAGCGCGGCCCCGATGGCATCCTCGAATGGGCGCTGCTGGCCGAGGGGGTGCCGCCCGAGCAGGTTTACGGCCTGCTCAGCACCGACCGGGGGCTGCGGCTGGCGTTTCGCAGGCTCGACACGATCCGCGAGCATATCATCTGGTGGACCGACCCGGCAGAACCCGCCGAGATGCTGGCCGACGGGCGGGCGGTGATGGCCGCCGGGTTCAACGGGCGGTTCTTCGACATGGCGGCGCGGGGCGGCGCGCCCGTGGATATCGTCTGGGACGGGCGCATCATCGGCACCGAGGTCTGGGCGATCCCGCAGGCGAGCGACGCGCCCGACGCCGCGCGCGATTTCCTCGCCTTCGCGCTGCGCCCGTCGAGCATGGCGCGGCTGTCGGAACTGATACCATACGGACCCGCACGGAAATCGGCCTTCGAGCGGGTGGGCCTGCACCCCGAAACGGGCGTGCCGATGCGCGCCCACCTGCCCAACGCGCCGCAGCATGGCGGACGCGCGCTCATCCGCGATGCGGCGTGGGTGGCCAACACGCACGACCTGCGCCAGCGGCGGTTTCAGGCGTGGCTCGGGCGGGCGGAGTGATCCAGCGCCGCTGCGAGCCGGTCCCATTCGCCCGGCGCCCCGGCTAGGCCGAGGCGCAGCCATGTGCGCGAATACGAAAAGACGCGCGACCAGATGTGGTGGCGGGCGAGGGCCTCCTGCGCTGCTGTCGCGTCCGGCGTGGCATAGGTGCGGAAAAGCGGCGTGCCGCCGATAAGTGACCAACCCGCGCGGGTGGCGAGCGCGTCGAGCCTCGCGGCGTCGCGGGTGAGGCGGGCGGTGGTCTCTGACTGCCACGCGGTATCGGCCAGCGCGCGGCACCCCACCCCGATCGCCGGGCCGGAGACGGGCCACGGCCCGGCCATGTCGGCCAGCCGCGCGGCCATGTCCCCCGATGACAGGACGAAGCCCAGCCGCAGCCCGGCCAGCCCGTAGAACTTGCCAAAGGAGCGCAGCACGAGGATGTTGCGCGGTGCCTCGTGCAAGGATGGCGCGAGCGAGACCCCGGGCACCGGATCGGCAAAGCTCTCGTCCACCACCAGCAGCCCGACCCGTGCCGCGAGCGCGGTCAGCCGGGCGGGGTCGTGCCGGGCGCCGTCGGGGTTGTTGGGGTTCACCACCACCGCGCAATCGGCGCCGGCGAGGGCGTCGAACGCCTGCACCTCCTCCACCCGCCAGCCGCCTGCCCGCAGGGCCGCAGCGTGCTCGTTATAGGTGGGCGTCAGCACCCGCGCCACGCCCTTTGCTGCCAGATGCGGCACCGCCTGAATGGCGGCCTGTGCCCCGGCCAGCGGCGTGACATGGGCGCGCGTGCCGTAGCACTCTGCCGCCGCCGCGCGCAGGCGGGCCATATCGGATCGGGTGGGCAAGGCGGTAAAGGCACGCGGCGGGAGCGCGGGCACGGGGTAGGCCAGCGGATTGATGCCGGTGGACAGGTCGAGCCAATCCTCCGCCGCCCCGCCAAAGCGGTGCCGCGCATCATCAAGGTTGCCGCCGTGGTCCCTGAGCGTCTCCATGCCGCCTTAGACCAGCCAGAGCCCGCCGAGCGCAAGCGCCAGAAGCACCATCGCGCGCGCGTAAAGCGTCAGCGCGCGCCGCATCTCCACCGCGCCGGGATCAGGGGCGGTGCCGTTCAGCCACGGCTCGTCGCTCACCCTGTCGCCATAGGCGCGCGGCCCCGACAGCCGCACGCCCAGCGCCCCCGCCATCGCCGCCTCGGGCCAGCCCGCGTTGGGCGAGCGGTGGCGGCTTGCATCGCGCAGCATGATACGCAGGGCGCGGCGCGCGTGGCGGGGCGACGCGAGGGCAAAGAGCAGCCCGGTCAGCCGCGCCGGGATCAGGTTGGCGATGTCGTCGAGCCGGGCGGCCACCTTGCCGAACGCCTCGAACCGATCATTGCGGTGGCCGATCATCGAATCGAGCGTGTTGACGGCCTTGTAGGCGGCGATCCCCGGCAGGCCCGCGACCGCGCCCCAGAAAACCGGCGCGACAATGCCGTCGCCGGTGTTCTCGGCCAGGCTCTCGATGCCCGCGCGGGAGACGCCCGCCTCGTCGAGGAGGTTAGGATCGCGCCCCACGATCATCGCCACCGCCGCGCGCGCCCCATCGAGATCGCCTTGCGCCAGCGGTTTGACCACGGCGGCGACGTGATCATGCATCGAGCGCAGCGCGATGAGCGGCCAGGCCAGCACGCCGCCGGTCACCACGCCCGCGATGCCGTCGGGCAGCATCCCCTGCACCGCCAGCGCGGACAGCGCGGCAAGCGCGATCACCACCGCCACCGTGAGACCGCCCGAGACCAGCCGCCGACCGCGCGCCCCGTGGTTGAGCCACCTCTCCAACGCCGAGATCACGGCCCCCAGCCACGTCACCGGGTGGCCGATCCGCGCATGGAGCCAGCCGGGCCAGCCAAGGCAAAGGTCGAGCGCCAGCCCCACCAGCATCATGCCCGTGAAGCTCATCCCCCGGTCCCGGTGGCAAAGCTCAGCACGCCCGTCAGCCCCGCCTCGCCGAGCGCCGCCGCCGCCCCGTCCGGTGCCTTGCCGGGGGCGAAGATGAGCGCGCGCGCGGTGCCGGTATGGGCGCGGGTGTATCCCAGCGCGCCGAGGTCGCGGGCGAGGGCCTCCATCGGATCGTCAGGGCCGCGCAGCGCGGTGCAGCGCCGCGCCGATTCGGTCGCGATCCCGGCCGCCGCCGCCAGATCGCCGCGCGCGACGGCCCCGCGCCAGAACGGCACCAGGTCGGCGATGTCGGGGAAATCGGCGTCGCCTGCGTCGGTGCGCAGCGGCGCGCCCCAATAGCCGCCCACGAGGTCGCAGCGCGGCGGCGGCGCCACATCCTCGATCACGCGCGCCTCGCGCGAGGCCCAGAGCAGCCGGTCGGGGGCGGGATACATCAGCGGGTCGGTCGCGCCCTCTACGGCAAGACACGCACGCGCCAGCGCCTCGGGCGTGCCGGTCCACCCCAGCGCCCGCGCGCTCGCCACCAGGCAGGCGGTCGAGGCCCCGGCCCCCGCGCCCATCGGCATGTCGCGATCAAGTCCCGGCCACGCCACAGCCCCGAGACCCAGCGCACAGCCAAAGCCCGCCACGGCGCGCGGCGGGAACAGCCGGTCAATCCCCGGCCCCTGCCCCGGTGCGGCGACGCCCAGCGCCGGGCAGGCCAAAGTCACCAGCACGACCGGCCCGTCAGGCCCCAGCCGCCCTTGCATCCATTCACCGAAATGGCCCGGCACGCGCGCAGCGGGCCGGGCCATTGGCATCGTGTTACCCGTCATCGGCCCTGCTCCTTTACGTCCCCCCGCCTTGTCGGGCGAGGGGCGCGAAAAGTCGAGGCCGAAACATGCTTCAGTGAACCGCGGCTTCGGCGGGCGGGTCCTGCCGGGCGGAGCCCGCGCGCTCGCCGATGATCAGCCCCTCGGGGCCTGCCGTCACCGGCACGATCGCCTCGTCGAGGATATCGCCCGCAAGCAGCGACTCGGCCAGCGGATCCTGCAGCGACTTCTGGATCACGCGCTTCAGGGGGCGCGCGCCATAGACCGGGTCATAGCCCTCGTCGGCGAGCCACTGCCGCGCCGCGTCATCAAGCTCGAGCCCGATCTTGCGGGTGGCCAGCCGCTTGAGCAGACGCCGCATCTGGATGTCCACGATGCTGGTCATCTGATCGCGGCTGATCCGGTCGAAGACCACGATCTCGTCCAGCCGGTTGAGGAACTCGGGCCGGAAATGCGCGCGCACGGCCTCCATCACGTCGGCCTTGGCCGACGCGGCATCAGACCCCTCGGGCAACTGGCTGAGCGCCTGGCTGCCGAGGTTGGAGGTGAGCACGATCAGCGTCTGCTTGAAATCCACCGTGCGGCCATGCCCGTCGGTGAGCACCCCGTCCTCGAGCACCTGCAAGAGCACGTTGAACACGTCCGGGTGCGCCTTTTCGACCTCGTCGAACAGCACCACCTGATAGGGCCGGCGGCGGACGGCCTCGGTCAGCACCCCGCCTTCCTCATAGCCGACGTAACCCGGCGGTGCGCCGATCAGGCGGGCGACGGAGTGCTTCTCCATGAACTCGCTCATGTCGATGCGGACCATCGCGCTGTCATCGTCGAAGAGGAATTCCGCCACCGCCTTGGTGAGCTCGGTCTTGCCCACGCCGGTGGGGCCGAGGAACAGAAAGCTGCCCAACGGCCGATCCTCGTCGTTGAGGCCGGCACGGGAGCGGCGCACGGCATTGGCCACGGCCTTCACGGCCGCCTCCTGCCCGATCACGCGGCGGTGGAGGTTGGCCTCCATCCCCAAAAGCTTCTCGCGCTCGCCTTCGAGCATCTTGGCGGTGGGAATGCCGGTCCAGCGTTCCACGACCTGAGCGATCTGCTCGGGGCGCACGGCCTCTTCGACCATCACGTCGTCGTCGGCGCGGTTCTCGGCCTCGACAAGCTGCTTTTCAAGCTGCGGGATCACGCCATAGCTGAGCTCTCCCGCCTTGGCGAGATCGCCGTTCCGCTTGGCGGTATCAAGCTCGCTCCGCGCGCGGTCGAGCTGTTCCTTGAGATCGCGCGAGCTTGCCAGCTTGTCGCGCTCGGCCTGCCATTGCGCGGTCATCTCGGCGGAGCGTTCCTGCAACTCGGCGAGTTCCTTTTCCAGCTTGTTCAGCCGGTCCTTCGACGCAGCGTCGTCTTCCTTGCGCAGCGCCTCGGCCTCGATCTGCTTTTGCAGGATGTCACGGTCCAGCGCGTCAAGCTCTTCGGGCTTGGAATCCACCTCCATGCGCAGGCGGCTCGCCGCCTCGTCCATCAGGTCGATGGCCTTGTCGGGCAGAAAGCGGTCGGTGATGTAGCGATCCGACAGCGTCGCCGCCGTCACCAGCGCCGCGTCGGAGATGCGCACGCCGTGGTGCAGCTCGTATTTCTCCTTGATGCCGCGCAGGATCGAGATCGTGTCCTCCACGGTCGGCTCCTCGACCACCAGCGGCTGGAACCGGCGGGCCAGTGCCGCGTCCTTTTCCACGTGCTTGCGGTATTCATCGAGCGTGGTGGCACCGATGCAGTGCAACTCGCCGCGCGCCAGCGCCGGCTTGATGAGGTTGGCGGCATCCATCGCGCCATCGGTCTTGCCCGCGCCCACCAGCGTGTGCATCTCGTCGATGAAGAGGATGATCTCGCCCGCGGCCTGCGTGACCTCGTTGAGCACACCCTTGAGCCGCTCCTCGAAATCGCCGCGATATTTCGCCCCGGCAATCAGCGCACCCATGTCGAGCGCCAGCAGCCGCTTGTTGCGCAAGGATTCCGGCACATCGCCGTTGACGATACGCAGCGCGAGACCCTCGGCGATGGCGGTCTTGCCGACGCCGGGCTCGCCGATGAGCACCGGGTTGTTCTTGGTCCGGCGGCTCAGGATCTGCATGGTGCGGCGGATCTCGTCGTCGCGACCGATGATCGGGTCGATCTTTCCCTCGCGCGCGGCCTCGGTGAGGTCCTGGGCATATTTATCCAGCGCCTCGTAGGTATCCTCGGCGCTCTCCGTGTCGGCGGTGCGGCCCTTGCGCAGGTCGTTGACCGCCTCGTTGAGGCTCTGCGCGCTGACACCGCCGGCGTCGAGCGCCTCCTTGGCGGGGCTCTTGACCACGGCCAGCGCGGTGAGCATCCGCTCGACGGGAACGAAGCTGTCGCCCGCCTTGGTGGCGAGTTTTTCCGCCTCGGCCAGCACCTTGCCGGTCTGCTGATCCATGTAGGTCTGCCCGGCATCGCCCGAGACCTGCGGGATTTTCGCCAGCGCCAGATCGTTGGCCTGCGTCACCCGCGCGGCATCGCCACCCGCGCGCTTGATGAGGTTGGCAGCCAACCCCTCGGGATCGTCGAGCAGCGCCTTGAGCAGATGTTCGGGGGCGAGTTTCTGATGGCTTTCGCGCATCGCGATGGTCTGGGCCGCCTGGATGAACCCGCGCGACCGCTCCGTGAACTTGTTGAAGTCCATGCGTCTTTCTCCTTTTCAAAGCGTTCCCTCGTGGCCCACCCCCAAGAGGCATGTGCCAACCGGAACCTCGCTTTCGAGATGGGGAAGCGGCCATGCCGGTTCAAGACGCCCTGTCGCTTTCTCGTCAGGATTCCGGGACCAAGAGGGGCTTGACGCGCCGCACACCCGCCGCGACAAGAACAGCGACCCATCCCGGAGACGCGCCCATGACCCCCGCAGATGACCGCCTGATCGTCGCCCTCGATCTGCCCGATGCCCATGCCGGGCTGCACCTGGCCGAAACGCTGGGCGACGCGGTCTCATTCTACAAGATCGGGCTGGGGATGCTGACGGGGGGCGGGCTGGCGCTGGCCAACGAGCTCAAGCACGAGCACGGCAAGCGGGTTTTCCTCGACATGAAACTCTTCGACATCGGGGCCACGGTCGAGGCGGCGGTGCGGGGGCTGGCGCGGTTCGATCTCGATTTCCTGACCGTGCATGGCGACCCGCACGTGGTGCGCGCGGCGCGCGAGGGGGCGGGCGGATCGGCCATGCGCATCCTCGCCGTCACCATCCTCACCTCGCTCGACCGCGCCGATCTCGATGCCGGGATGATCAAGGCGGGCGACCTGCCCGACCTCGTGGCCGAACGCGCCGGGCGCGCTTTCGACGCGGGGGCCGACGGCGTCATCGCCAGCCCGCAGGAGGCAGCGATGATCCGGGCGCTGCCAGAGGCAACAGGCCGTCTCATCGTCACCCCCGGCGTGCGCCCGGCGGGCAGTGCCCCGGGCGATCAAAAGCGCGTGGCCACGCCCGCACAGGCGATCGCGGACGGGGCCGATCACATCGTGGTGGGCCGCCCCGTCTGGTCCGCCGACGACCCGCGCGCGGCGGCCGACGCGATCCTCAAAGAGTTGCGCGGGGTATAGGCGGCGGTTCGGTCGGCTCCTCGCATCAGTCGCAACGGTCGCTGCAGGCCGGACGCAGACCCTCACCAGTCCATCACCACCTTGCCCGAGTCCCCCGAGATCATCGCCGCGAACCCCGCCTCGAAATCGTCGATCCCGATCCGGTGGGTGATCAGCCCCGCCAAGATCCAGCCCCGACTGCACCAGCGCGATCATCTTGTACCAGGTCTCGAACATCTCGCGGCCATAGATGCCCTTGATATGCAGCATCTTGAAGATCACCGCATTCCAGTCCACCGCGAATTCCGTCGGCGCGATCCCCAGAAGCGCCACCTTGCCGCCATTGTTCATGCGCGCGATCATCTGCTGCATCGCCGCCGAGGCACCCGACATCTCGAGGCCCACGTCGAAGCCCTCGGTCATGCCGATCTCGTCCATCACGTCGCGCAACTGCTCGCTGGCCACGTCCACCACATGCTGCACCCCCATGCGGCGGGCCAGATCGAGCCGGTAAGGGTTGATATCGGTGATCACCACCTTTCGCGCGCCGACCTTCTGCGCCACCAGCGCGCCCATGATCCCGATAGGTCCGGCACCCGTCACCAGCACATCCTCGCCCACCAGATCAAAGCTCAGCGCGGTGTGCACCGCATTGCCGAAGGGATCGAAAATCGCCGCGATCTCGTCGGGGATATCGTCGGGGATCGGCACCACGTTCATCTCGGGGATGCAGACATATTCGGCAAAAGACCCGGGCCGATGCACCCCCACGCCGCGTGTATTGCGGCACAGATGCCCCCGCCCGGCGCGGCAATTGCGGCACACGCCACAAACGATATGCCCCTCGCCGCTCACCCGCTGCCCGATCCGGTATTTCACCGCCGCAGCCCCCGTATCGACGATCTCGCCGACGAATTCATGGCCCACCACCATCGGCACCGGCACGGTCTTCGCGCTGAACTCGTCCCATTTCCAGATATGCACATCGGTGCCGCAGATCGCGGATTTCTTCACCTTGATGAGCACATCCCCCGGCCCCGGCTCGGGCACAGGCACATATTCCATCCACAGCCCCGGCTCCGCGCGCGCCTTCACCAGCGCCTTCATCTCGTTGCTCATCGGATCACTCCCAAATCGCGCCCCACCTCCTCGAACGCATCAACCGCCCGGTCCAGCATCCCGCGCGTCAACGCCGCGCTCATCTGCGTGCGAATCCGGTCCTGCCCCTTGGGCACCACCGGAAAGCTGAACGCCGTCACATACACCCCCCGCTCCACCAGCCGCCCCGCCATCTCCTGCGCCAGCTTCGGGTCGCGCAGCATCACCGGGATGATCGCGTGTTCGCCGGGCAGCAATTCAAAGCCCAGCGCGCTCATCCGTTCGCGGAAATACGCGGCATTGTCCCAAAGCCGCGCCCGCAGCCCGCCGCCGTCCTCCAGCATGTCGAACACCTTCAGCGACGCCCCCGCGATCACCGGCGCCAGCGTATTCGAGAACAGATAGGGCCGCGAGCGTTGCCGCAGCCAGTCCACCACGCGCGCCGACCCGGCGGTATACCCGCCCGACGCGCCCCCCAGCGCCTTGCCCAGCGTGCCGGTCAGGATATCGACGCGATCCATCACCCCGAACCGCTCCGGCGTCCCGCGCCCGGTTTCGCCGACGAACCCGGTGGCATGGCAATCATCCACCATCACCAGCGCGTCATACCGCGCCGCCAGATCGCATATCTCATCCAAGGGCGCATAATACCCGTCCATCGAGAACACCCCGTCGGTGGCGATCATCCGGTGCCGCGCGCCCTGCGCCTCCCGCAGGCACCGCTCCAGATCGGCCATGTCGCGGTTGGCATAGCGATACCGCTGCGCCTTGCACAGCCGCACCCCGTCGATGATGCTCGCATGGTTCAGGCTGTCGGAAATGATCGCGTCCTCCGGCCCCAGCAGCGTCTCGAACAGCCCCGTATTGGCATCGAACGCCGCCGCATAAAGGATCGCGTCCTCCTTGCCCGAGGAACCCCGCGATCCGCGCCTCCAGCTCTTTATGCTCCTCCTGCGTGCCGCAGATGAACCGCACCGACGCCATGCCGAACCCGTAGCGATCAAGCGCCCCATGCGCCGCCGCGATCACCTCGGCGTTATCCGCGAGTCCGAGGTAATTGTTGGCGCACAGGTTCACCACTTCAGCACCATCCGCCAGCCGCACCTCGCCGGATTGCCGCGACGAGATCACCCGCTCCACCTTGTAAAGCCCCTCGTCGCGCAGACCATCCAGCCGCGCGCCCATCTCCGCGTCAAACCGATCCGCCGCTCCCATGACCCGCTCCTTCATCTTGCCCCAAATATTCCGGGGGAGTCGCGCCCTGGCGCGACGGGGGCAGCGCCCCCTTACCCCGCGACCCTCGGCCGCCCCCCCGCCTCTACCACGATCCCGGCCTCCAGGAATACCCGCCGCCCCTCGGCCTCGGCCTCTTTCACCTCGCGCCGCGCGGTCACCTGCACATCCACCGCCCCCGCCGCCTCCGCCGCCGCCCGCGCCTCGGCACCCAGCGCCGCCTCAAGCGCCGCCATCGCTGCCTCCGGGTCGGGAAAATCCACCGGCCCGCTCTCCAGATGCGCGCGATAGCGCCCCTCGGCGGGGGCCGTCACCGTGCCCGCGCGCCGGATCACCACCCGGCCCACCACGGCCCCGATGGCATTGGCCACACCGCCATGCTCCGGCAGGATCATCTCGCACCCCAGCCGCAGCCCCACGGCCCCATAGTAACTCGCCGCCGAGGCCCCCAGCCCCACCACCGGCACGTTCAAACCGCTCTCGATCCGCACCAGCCCGCGATGCGGCCCCAGCCCCCGCTGCATCAGCACATGCCCCGCCAGCACCTCGGGCGGCAGGCCGAACGCCTCCTCTTCTTCGGCAAACCCCACCTCCAGCAGCGCCAGCGCCGTCTGATGCTCCAGCCGCGCCACGATCATCCCGGCCAGCGCCTCCGCCCCCGCCGCCAGCCGCTCCCCCGATCCCACGCGCCGGCGCGCCATCACCTCCAGCGCCAGCCGCGCCGCGTCCCCGTCCCAGGCCTCGACCCGCCCCAGAACGTGGGCGGCATCCGAGGGCGTGACCCCCGCCACCTGCACCAGTCCCCGCCGCACCAGCCGCCCCAGCGCCGCGTGGTCCATCCGGGCTTTCAGCACCGCGCCCAACGCCCGCACCTCGCCCCCGATCCGCGCCAGCAGCGCCGCCTCCCGCTCCGACAGGCCACCCGCCTCGATCCCCGGCACCGCGCGCACGAACCGCGCATCCATCTCCGACGGTGCCGCCGCCCGCGCCTGTTCGTCGAGCACACGATGCACCACGTCCCGCGCCTCGACCCCCATCAGGCTCACCGGCACCACCCGCCGCGGCCCGAGGGTCACGCCACCCTCCAGCCCCTCGGCCACATGCACCTCGCTGTCTCCGCCCAGACCAAAGGTGCGCATCGCCACCGCCTCGACCATCGTGCGCCACGGCCCCACCTTCGCGCCCTCGGGGTCGATCGCGGGCCGCCCGCCGCGCAGCACCGCCACATCCGTGGTGGTCCCTCCGATATCCGACACCAGCGCATGATCCGCGCGCGTCAGCCACCGCGCGCCGACAATACTCGCCGCAGGCCCGCTCAGGATCGTCTCGATGGGCCGCTCGCGCGCCTGATCCGCCGAGATAAGCGCCCCGTCACCGCGCACCACCATCAGCGGCGCGGTCACCCCCAGATCGCGCAGCTTGCCTTCCGCCCGGTCGATCAGCCGCGCGATCATCCCCACCAGCCGCGCGTTGAGCAGCGCCGTCACCGCCCGCTTCGGCCCGTTGAGCTTCGCCGACAGGTGATGCGACAGGCTCACCGGCCTGCCCGTCACCTCGCGAATGATCTGCGCCGCGCGCAGTTCATGGGCCGGGTTGCGCGTGGCGAAAAGCGCGGCCACCGCATAGGCCTCCGCCCCCGTCCCGGCCCGGAGCCAGTCGCGCAAGCGCCCCTCATCGAGCCCCAAAGCCGCGACGCCCGAATGCCCATGCCCGCCCGCGATCACCAGCGCCGGATCGCCCGCGAGCGCCGCCGAGAGCCCATGCGCCTGCAAATCCGCCTCGCGAAAGCCGATATAGACCAGCCCCGCGCGCCCGCCCTGCCCCTCCACCAGCGCATTCGTCGCCAGCGTCGTCGAAAGCGACGCCAGCCCGATCTCGCCCGGCGCGGCCCCGCTCGCCGAGAGCACCGCCGCCACCGCCTCGCCGATCCCCACGGCCAGATCGGCCTTGGTGGTCAGCGCCTTGGCGCTCGCCACCACCTCCACCTCGTCGCGCATGAGCACGGCATCGGTATAGGTGCCGCCCGTATCCACCCCCAATAGCAATGCCATCCGCGCGCCCTTCGATGCCCCACGACGCGCTTAGCCCGGATGCCCGCGCCTATTCCAGCCCGTTTGCGGCACGATCCAGTCGCGTCACCGCCCAGCGCGCCGCATCCGCCACCGCCGCATCCGCATCCTCGCACAAGCCCTGCGCCACCTCGCGCAAGCCGGGATCGCCGGAATTGCCGATGGCGTAAAGCACGTTGCGCACGAACCGGTCCCGCCCGATCCGCTTGATCGGGCTGCCCGAGAACCGCGCGCGGAACCCGGCATCACCCAGCACCGCCAGCTCCGCCAGCCTTGGTGCCACCAGATCCTCGCGCGCGGCATACTTCACCTCCCGCGCCGCCACGGCAAACTTGTTCCACGGGCAGACCGCCAGGCAATCGTCGCAGCCATAAATCCGGTTGCCCAGACCGGCGCGCAGACCCTCGTCCACCGGCCCCTTGTGCTCGATCGTCAGATACGAAATGCACCGCCGCGCATCGAGCTGATAGGGCGCGGGAAACGCGTCCGTCGGGCACACGTCCAGACAGGCCCGGCACGACCCGCAATGATCCGCCTCCGCCGCATCCACCGGCAGATCGAGCGTGGTGAACACCGACCCGATGAAAAACCAGCTTCCCAGGTCGCGGCTCACCAGGTTGGTATGCTTGCCCTGCCAGCCGAGCCCCGCCGCCTGCGCCAGCGGCTTTTCCGGCACCGGCGCGGTATCGACAAACACCTTCACCTCGCCGCCGCCCTCGGCAATGAGCCACCGCGCCAGCCGCTTCAGCCGCTTCTTCACCGTGTCATGATAATCCCGCCCCCGCGCATAGACCGAGACATTGCCGCAGTCCCGCTGCCCCAGCCCCGCCAGCGCATCGCCTTCGGGCGTATAGCTCTCGCCCAGCACGATCACCGTGCGCGCCTCGGGCCACAACACCTGCGGCGCGCCGCGCCAGTGGCTGCGCTCCGCGAGCCACCCCATCTGCCCGTGATACCCGCGCTCCAGAAACGCCGCCAGCCGCGCGGGCACATGCCCCACATCCCACGGACGGCACAGCCGGCAGGCGTCGAACCCCTCCTCAAGGGCGCGCGCCACCAGCTTATCCTTCAATCCGTCCATGGTTCTTCTGGCCCCAAATATCCCGGGGGAGTCGCCGCTTGCGGCGACGGGGGCGGAGCGCCTTCAGCTCAAACCGCATCCGCGCGATCAGAAATCCAGATCGGCATAATGCGCCGGCGGCGGAAACCCCGGCACCTGATCGGCGAGGATACCGCGAAACGCAGGGCGCGACTTGATCTTGGCATACCAGTCCTTCACCGCCTCCGAGCGGTGCCAGTCCACGTCCGAGATGTAATCCAGCGCCGACAGATGCGCCGCCGCCGCGAAATCCGCCAGCGTCATCACGTCACCCGCCAGCCACCGGCGATGATCCAGAAGCGTGGCCATGTAATCGAGATGGAACTTGATCGCCTTCGCCCCGTCCTTGACGTTGCGGCTGTCGGGAAAGCCCTGCTTCATGATCTTCTTGTTGACCCGCTCATACAGCAGCTTGGCGGTCACCTCGTGATGGAACGTGTCGTCGAACCACCCCACCAGCCGCCGCACCTCGAACCGCGCCTCGGCCCCGCGCGGCATGAGCGGCGGCTCGGGGTGGCGCTCCTCGATATATTCGCAGATCGCCGCGCTCTCGGCGAGGGTGCGGCTCTCCATGCGCAGCACCGGCACCTTGCCCGCCGGGTTGCGGCGCAGGAAATCGGGATCGCGCTCCCAATAGCGCTCCTCCACCAGCTCGCATTCGATCCGCTTCTCGGCAAGACACAGCCGCACCTTGCGGCAAAAGGGCGAGAGCGGAACGTGATAGAGACGGGCCATGGTCAGGGCGACCTCTGATTGGGGAAACGCCCCCTCCATGCCCCCTTTGGCCACCGGATTCAATCCTCGAAACAGGCCGCGCGCCCGTCGCGCGCGATGGTCGCCGCCCCGTCGAGGATCAGGGCCGCCCGCTTGCGCAGCGCCGCCGAGGGGTGCCGCGCCGAACGGCCCTTGGGATCGGGCAGCACCGCGGCGAGCCGTGCCGCCTGCACCGCACTCAGATCCGCCGCGCTCACCCCGAAATAATGCCGCGCGGCGGCCTCCACCCCGAAAACCCCTTCGTCGAACTCCGCGATGTTGAGATAGACCTCGAGGATGCGCCGCTTGGACCAGGCCGCCTCCACCAGCGGCGTGATCGCGGCCTCCAGCGCCTTGCGCAGCCAGTTTCTCCCGTGCCAGAGGTAGACATTCTTCACCACCTGTTGGCTGATGGTCGAGGCCCCGCGCCCCGACCCTTCGGCGATGGCCACGCGAATGGCCCCCATGTCAAAGCCCCAGTGCAGGCAGAAATTGGCGTCCTCGGCGGCCACTGCCGACCGCGCCATCACCGGCGCGATCCGCGCCATCGGCACCGGCTCGTGCGCAATCCCGCCCAGCCGCCGCCCCTCCTGCAACGTATAGACCGTGACCGGAGGATCGACCCAACGATAGCCCGGGATCAGCAGCGCCGCCGCCACCAGCATCGCCATCACCCCGCGCCAAAACCACCGCCGCAGCCCGCGCCCGAGCGCGTCCGCCTGCTTCCGTCCCGTCTTCTTCCCGCGCCGCCTGCGTGCCATGACGCCTCTATAACCGCCCGTCGCGCCCGGCAAAACCGCCTTGGCGGGCCTTGGGTTTCTTCCTGGCAAGAATACTCGAATCCTGCCCGGCGGAACAGCGCCGCACGGGACCGCCGCCTGGCCCGCATTCGCGATGGCCTCGAAGGCCCGATGCCAATGTCGCGGTCCGTTGCCGCGAGGAGATTCCTTTCCCGGGCTCGCCATCCGCCTCGCGGCGCTGTCGAGGATGCGCCACGGCGTTTGTAATCTTTGCAACGCAGGCGCGGCGGCGCGGCGTGGCTTGCGGGGCATAACATGACCATGGCTCGCGACCATCCTCATTGTAACATGCTAACATTCCGATAACGGACCGGCGCGCCCCCGTCCCCGCCCGCCAACGGCGCGTTACTCCACCGCACGCCCGTTCCGTGAACCGTGCGGTTCGCGCCCTCAACCTTGCGGTTCGCGTTTCGCGATCTGCTTCCCGGACAGCACGTCGAACGGCTCCAGCCGGTCGCCGTTGACCCAGGCGTACCCGCCATCCCCGGTCTTCACCAGCGCGTAGGGCGTCCATCCGGTGCTGCGCCACCAGCTCTCGTAATCGTCGGTTTCGGGGTTGGTCCGCCACCGCCCCTCATCCGCGCGCCCGTCCTCGGGCACATAGAGCGTGGTGCCATCCGGCGCGAAATACTGCCGGTAGGACGTGCCCGACCAGGTGCCGGTGATGGTGTTGCCCGACAACAGATCCTCGATTTCGGCAGCCGAAAGCGTGACCGATTGTGCGCTTGCGGGGGCCGCGCCGACAAGCGGGGCAGCCATGAGAAAACCAATGAAAACACGGCGTTCCATGATGAAGCCTCCTTTCATGAACGGGTAGTATTGCAGAAAGTGCGCCGTGATGCGACCTGTTTCCACCGGCAACGCGGCGTCACGCGGGGGCAATCAGGATGGCGCGGAAATCGTTGACATTGGTCAGCGTCGGGCCGGTGATCACCTGATCACCGATGGCGGCGAAAAAGCCATGCGCATCATTGCGCGCCAACGCGCTTGCCGGATCGACCCCTGCCGCGCGGGCGCGTGCCAGCGTGTCGGGCGCGATGGTGGCCCCGGCCACCTCGGCGGCCCCGTCCACCCCGTCGGTATCGCAAGATATGGCGTAAATTCCCTTGGCACCCTCCAGATGCAGTGCCATCGCCAACGCATATTCCGCATTCGGCCCGCCCACCCCGTCACCCCGCCGGGTCACGGTGAGTTCCCCCCCCGACAACAGCACCACCGGCGCGTCACCGGGCGCAAGCCGCGCCTGTGTTTCGCGCGCAAGCGTGGCGTGCGCGCGGGCCACCTCGCGCGCCTCGCCTTCGAGCGCGTCCCCCAGCATTCCGACGCGCAGGCCTTCCGCCCGCGCCAGATCGGCGGCCGCGTCAAGTGATTGAGAAGGCGCAGCAAAAACCACATTCTCGACCCGCGAGAGGCGCGGATCACCGGGCGGGATGACGCCGGTTTCACCCTCCAGAACGGCCCGCGCCGAGACAGGCAGGTCGATCCCGTAACGCGCCACCAGCGCGCGCGCCTCCGCCGCCGTGCCCGCTTCGCCGACGGTCGGACCCGAGCCGATCATCGCCGGATCGTCCCCCGGCACGTCCGAAATGAGAAGCGCCATCATCCGCGCCGGATATGCCGCAGCGGCAAGCTGCCCGCCCTTCACCGAGGACAGGTGCTTGCGGATGACGTTCATGTGCCCGATGGGCGCGCCAGAGGCCAGCAGCGCGGCATTGATCGCCTGTTTCTCGGCCAGTGTGATCGCGCCCGCAGGCTCGACCAGCAGCGCAGAGGCCCCGCCAGAGATGAGCGCAAGCGCCGTGTCGCATTCACCTAACCCTTTCAAAAGACGTCGCATTCTCGCGGTTGCCGCGCGCCCCGCCTCGTCAGGCACCGGGTGGGCGGCCTCGACGATCTCGATCCCCGCACAGGGCCGGACATAGCCATAACGCGTGATGACCAGCCCCTCGCACGGCCCCCACGCGGCCTCGACCGCCTCGGCCATCCGCGCGCTGGCCTTGCCCGCACCCACCACCACTACGCGCCCTTCGGGCCGCGGCGGCAGCTGTGCGGCAAGGCTGCGCATCGGATCGGCCACCGCCACGGCACGGTCGAACAGCCTGCGCAAAAAGCCAATCGGATCGGTCATGTTCGCCGTCGGCTGGTTTTGACCCGGTCGGTGGTCATCCGGCGAGCGCGGCGAGATAGCTGCCGTAGGCATTCTTGGCAAACGCCTCGGCGCGGGCGCGCAGCGCGTTGGCGTCGATCCACCCCGCGCGAAACGCGATCTCGTCGGGCGAGCCGACCTGAAGCCCTTGCCGCTCGGTCAGGGTGCGCACGAAATTGCCCGCATCGAGCAGGCTGCCATGCGTGCCGGTATCGAGCCAGGCGAAACCGCGTCCCATTTGCTCCACATTGAGCGTCCCGTCGCGCAGATAGCTTTCCAGAAGCGTGGTGATCTCCAGCTCGCCACGATCCGACGGGGTGACGGCGCGGGCGCGCTCGGGCGCTGTGCCGTCAAGGAAATAGAGCCCGGTCACAGCGTAATTCGATGGTGGCACGGGAGGTTTCTCGACGATGGCGCGGGCACGCCCGTCACCGTCGAAATCCACCACGCCATAACGCTCCGGGTCGGAAACGCGGTAGCCGAACACCGTGCCGCCGCCGTCGCGGCGGTCCGCAGTGGCGAGCATCTCGGGCAGGCCGTGGCCGAAAAACACGTTGTCGCCCAACACCATGGCCGAGGGCGCACCGTCGAGGAAATCCTCGGCCAGCAGGTAGGCCTGCGCCAGGCCATCGGGCGAGGGCTGTTCGATATAGGTGAAATCGAGACCCCATTGCGCGCCATCGCCCATCAGCCGCCGGAACTGCTCCTGATCCTGCGGCGTGGTGATGATCGCGATCTCGCGGATGCCCGCCAGCATCAGCACCGACAGCGGATAATAGATCATCGGTTTGTCGTAGAGCGGCAAAAGCTGTTTCGACACGGCGATGGTGACGGGATAAAGCCGCGTGCCCGAGCCGCCCGCGAGGATGATGCCCTTGCGTTTCGTCATCGTGAAATCTCTCCAAGTTCTGTCAGGATGTCTTGCAACCCCTTGCGCCAGTCGGGTCTTTCCAGCCCGAATGCGTCGCGTGTGCTGCGGCAATCGAGCCGCGAATTGAGGGGGCGCCGCGCCGGGGTGGGCCAATCGGCGGTGGGGATGTCCTCGACCGTGCAGGCGATCCCGGCCATGTCGAATATGGCGCGGGCGAACCCGGCCCAGGAAGTCTCGGGCGCGCCCGCGAAATGGCAGGTGCCGGTCGTCTCCGGGCGGTCGCGCAACGTGGTGGCGGCGGTCAGGCAGGCATCTGCCAGCGCCGCCGCAGGCGTCGGCCCCCCCACCTGGTCGGCGACGATGCGCAAATGATCGCGCTCGTGCCCCAGCCGCAGCATGGTGCGCACGAAATTCGCGCCATGCGCCGAGACCACCCAGGATGTGCGCAGGATCGCGTGGACTGCGCCGCTCTCGCGGATCGCCACCTCGCCCGCCAGCTTGCTGCGCCCGTAGGCGCCGAGCGGCGCGGGCGTGTCATCGGGCTGCCACGGCGCCGCGCCGGAGCCGTCAAAGACGTAATCGGTAGAGACATGCACAAGCGGAATGCCGAGATCGGCACAGACAGCGGCCATCGCGCCGGGGGCAACGGCGTTGATCCAGGTGGCGCGGTCCTCTTCCTCCTCGGCGCGGTCAACGGCGGTATAGGCGGCGGCGTTGATGACCGCCTCGGGGGCGGTGGCGCGGATGAGCGCGGCGCAGCTTTCCGGCTCCTCCAGATCGACGCGGTCGCGCCCGGCCATGTCGAGCGTGATGCCTGCGGGCGCGCGGCGCGCGATCTCGGTGGCAAGCTGCCCGGTCTTCCCGAAAACCAGAACCCTCATGCCGACACGCCCAGCCGAGTGCCCACGCCGTGTCGATCCTGCAACGCGCGCCACCAAGGCTCGTTGTCGAGATACCACCTCACCGTGCGCCGCAGCCCTTCTTCCACCGTCACCGAGGGCCGCCAGCCCAGCTCGTCGCGGATGCGGGCCGGGTCGATGGCATAGCGTGCGTCATGGCCGGGGCGGTCGGTGACAAAGGTGATCTGATCGGCATAGGAGCCGCTTTCCCTGGGCCGCAGCTCGTCAAGGATACCACACAGGGTCTGCACCAGGTCCAGGTTGCTGCGCTCGTTCTCGCCGCCGATATTGTAGGAGCGTCCCACCGTCCCCCCGGCCACCACCAGCAACAGCGCGTCGGCGTGATCCTCGACATAGAGCCAGTCGCGCACGTTGGAGCCGTCACCGTAGATCGGCAGCGGCTTGCCCGCCAGCGCATTCAGGATCACCACCGGGATGAGCTTTTCGGGAAAATGGTAGGGGCCGTAATTATTGGAGCAGTTGGTCAGCACCACTGGCAGGCCATAGGTCTCGTGCCAGGCGCGGACAAGGTGATCCGAGGCCGCCTTGGACGCAGAATAGGGGCTGCGCGGATCGTAAGGCGTGTCTTCGGTGAATTTCCCCTCGGCACCCAGCGAGCCGAACACCTCGTCGGTGGAGATGTGGTGAAAGCGGAACGTTTCGGGCTTGCCCGCCCGCGTCCAGAAGGCGCGCGCGGCCTCGAGCAGGTTGTAGGTGCCGGTGATGTTGGTCTCGACAAAGGTGCCGGGTCCGTCGATGGAGCGGTCCACATGGCTCTCGGCGGCGAGATGCATCACCGCGTCCGGCGCGTGCGTGGCAAGGATGCGATCAAGCGCTGCACGGTCGCGGATATCGGCGTGCTCGAAGGTATAGAGCGGGCTGTCTGCCACTTGGGCCACGTTCTCGGGGCACGCGGCATAGGTGAGCGCGTCTAGATTGATCACCTCGTGGCCGCGCGCGATGGCAAGCCGCACCACCGCCGAGCCAATGAAGCCGCAGCCTCCGGTGACGAGCAAGCGCATGGTCATCCCCTCCACTCGAATGGCGAGACAAAATCGGCAAACGCAGGTGCGGCGGCGTCCTTCTTCGACAGCACCGGGGCCATGTCGCCCAACCCCCAATCAATACCGATATCGGGATCGTCAAAGCGCACGGCCCCCTCGCAGTCGGGCGCGTAAGTATCGCTGCACTTATAGATGATTTCCGTCTCCGGCTCGCGGGTGGCAAAACCGTGCAGGAACCCCTCGGGGATAAGCATCTGCCGTCCGTTGTCAAAGCTCAGCTCCGCCCCGAACCAGCGCCCGTAGGTCGGGCTGCCCCGTCGGATATCCACCGCCACGTCGAAAAGCCGCCCGCGTCCGCAGCGCACCAGCTTGGCCTGCGCGTGGGGTGGACCCTGAAAATGCAGCCCCCGCACCGTGCCCGCCTGCGCCGAGAGCGAATGGTTGTCCTGCACGAAATCGATATCGAGCCCCGCCTTGGCCATGCGCGCCCGGCTCCACGACTCGGAAAAGAACCCCCGGCTGTCACCGACCCGTGCGGGCTCGAGCAGCACCACACCGGGAAGCGGGGTCTGTTCGATCTTCATGCAGACTTCCTCATGTAACTCACCAGCACAAGCATCTATTTCAGAAATGCCGACAAGCGACAATCTCGACGGCGCGCAATAGAGACAAAAAAGACCCCGGAGACTGCTTCCGTGAATCGGCGTATACATCATGCGATGCGGCACGGCGCAGGACCAAATGTTGTGCTCCCTCCAAGGTTAATACAGCATGTTGAAAGTGATATCCTGATCGGCAAGCCCCGGACCATCATCCTCGACCAGGATCGTGAGAGACGCGCCGCTCTGACGCACCATCAGCCGCACCTGCGCACGCGCCGCCTGCACCGCGTTCTCGGCGAGGTTGCCGATATGGTCACGGGCGCACCGCAGGGTCTCTTGCCGCGCCCGCAGCAGCGCGTTGCGCAAATCTATCGCGAGACAGGGAACTTGCGCGCGATTCAACGCCTCCCCGGCCACACCAAGATGGACTGAGGTGGTCGCGGAAATTTGGACCAGTTGTTAAGGAGGATCGCATGACGAAAGAAACGATCCGAAATGGCAAAGAGAAAGACGCATACGCCTGAGTTCAAGGCGAAGGTCGCGCTGGAAGCGATCCGCGAAGAGATGACGCTGGCAGAGCTGTCGAAGAAGTAGGCAGTGTCCCAAGAGCGCGAGCTACTTTGCGGAGCAAAAGGGCACGGTCCAACCGGCCAAGTAACCCCTTTGCACGGTCGTCCACCCCGGTGGGCGACCGCCGATCCCCATTGATTTCAATCGTTTGGACGCTGTCATGAGAGACCTTATCTGCGAGACACGGCATGATATTGACCGGCACATGGTCGCGTTGTGCGGCACCGGACCCGTCGCGGCGGGTGTGCAGTATCACATGGCGACAGGCGGTGGCCGGGTTCGGGCTCGATTGGGTCTCGAAGCTGGCGAAATTCTCAACCTCGGCGACCCGGTCCCCGACGGGCGCATCCGGATGGGACTCGGCGGTGGGGCCGCGCGCCCGTCGACCGGTTACGCCTTTGCCCGGATCCAGCGGCAGGCCGATCTTGTCACCCGCGCGCTTGTGCAGGGCGACCCGGTGCCCGCGTCGCTGGATGGCCCCTTCGCGCGCTTCATGGACCGGGTGTTCCTTCAAGTCATCCAGACCATGCCGGAGCGCGGGCCCGCGCTCTTCGAGAGCCTGTTTCGCAACGCATCCCGCGACCGTCTGGAACATTTCCTGTCGGGCCCGGTGCATCCCGTGGACCGGCTGGCGGTGATGACATCCCTGCCGACGCTGCCATTTCTGCGCGCCGCAATGTTCCCGGTATGATCTGGATCCATTGGCAGACCTCCCTCTTTGCGCTGGCCGGGCTCGGCATGGCGATCGCCTATATCGTGATCCAGCCCGAGTTAGCTGCGCAGGTCCTCATGCTGGCACCGCTCGTCGCAGTGCTCGGCCTGCCGCATGGCGCGCTCGACCTGCCAATCGCCGAGGCGCTCTGGCCGCTGACAGGCTGGCGCAGGAAGTTGTTGTTCACGGCGGCCTATCTCGGCCTTGCGGGTGCGGTCATCGCAATCTGGCTGCTCGCGCCCGGCGCGGCCCTGGCAATGTTCCTCGGCTATTCCGCGCTGCATTTCTCCGATGACTGGTCGCAGGCGTGGCCTGCCCTGCGTTGGTCTGGCGGGGCTACCACGATCGGTGCGCCGGCTTTGCTGCATCACGGCGAGGTCGAGGCGATCTTCGCTGTCCTCGCCCCGCAGATTGTCGCTGCGGTCGTCGCCGATGTGGCGGCGCTGGTCGGCGTGCTGGCATTCGCCGGATTCGTCCTGTCCTGTCTTTTGTCCCGACAGGCGCGCGGGGCGGCGGTGCCGGAGCAGGTGATCCTCTGGATCACTGCCGGTGCCTTGCCACCGCTGATGTATTTCGTGGTTTACTTCTGCGCCCTGCATTCGGTTCGACATTTCACCGCCACGATGCGGGTGATCGCGGATTGGCGGCGTGCGATGGCAGTGGCCGTCACGCTGTCAGCGATTGTGACCCTCGCCGCGGTTATGGTTCTGCTATACGGATCAACCTCGCAGTTGGTCGATCAATCCGAACAGATCATCCGCATCGTGTTCATCGGTCTGGCGGCGCTGACGGTGCCACACATGATCCTTGTTGATCGCTTTCTTCGAATGGTTTAGGCAATTTCAGCGTCCTGGATAGCACTGCCCATCGGTTCGGGTAACAGACCTTGCTGACCGCCACCGCGTGAATAAAGGCATGAGGCGAGGCGAATAGGTCGAACTGGTTCGATTGCTCCGAATTCGCAAAACGTGCTTCGTGAGTAAGTTTGCCTTAAGTCGAACTTGGAGCTTCATTGATGTCGGTAGCACCAGCCGAGTGGCGGCTTTAGGTGGCGCGGCAACAAGATTCGCGGTTGCAGCATAGCTGGCGCGACGCAAGGGGCGACGGTCCGCAAAGGGGCTGGGACCGGCCCGCTGCACCCCCAACATCTGGTGCAGGGTCGGTCGTCCGGTGTCGACCCAAGCCTGCGGATCGCCAGGCTGCATCACGACATGCAAGAGGCCGACGCCTAAGGGTCACTTTCGGTGGTCCTGAGCTATGCCGGGGAAATGGGTGACGGGGTTTGAGAAGGCGGCGTTTCGTGGCGAGTGTCAAAGCCTGCCAGAACTTCCGACAAGACCGACACGCCATGAGGAATGACACCGACATTATCGCCCTGCGTCAGCCGGACTCTGTGGATGACCCGCTGACCGAGATCGCCCGGGACGGGGCGCGCCGAACCTCTCACCAGGCGTGATCTCGCGTCTGACCGGCGAGTGGCAGCAGGAATACGACCGCTGGCACCCGAAGCGTCACATTCACCGACGGCATCGCCGAAAACGACACCGAAAACCGCGCCGCCTGATCAGGCCGCGTCACCCGGAATCGGGCATAACTCCGCAGCCGGCCGCCCTCGGACGACAGCCGCTCTTCGACGGCCTCGAGCAGCGGTGCCCGGGCCTCAGCGGAGGCGATCTCGGCGGGGACGATGAGCGCCGGTGCCCCGGCGCCAAGGCTCTCACGCACGGCATCGAGGCGCGCCTGCCGCCGTCCCACCAGCACGGTGCCCACGCCGCAACGGACGAGCGCCTGCGCGAGCGCCGCGCCCCGAACCCGCGCCGGTGATCAGTGCCCAATCGGTGCTTTGGCTCACGGCGCGTTCCGTTGCGAGGGGTCGCGGGTAAAGTCGGCGGGGCGGTCGGCCTCGCCCTCCGTGCGCTGGCGGCGGGCGGCTTCGGCCCACCAGACGAATTGCGCGAAGGTGCGACCGAGATAGCCGTCCCAACGGTCCCCATCGACGCCGGGGGCATAGCCGCCATCCTCGTCGAACACCTCCTGCGCCTTGGGCACGTGGATCATCGCCGAGACGGGCAGGCAACCGAGCTCCGACAGAAACGTGCGCATATTCACCGCCGCGCGCGCCCCGCCCCATTGCCCGGCGGAATAGGTCGTGATCACGCTCGGCTTGTAGGCGTAGAGCGAGCTGCCGAAATGGTTCAGCAGATGCGCCAGCGCGGGGCTCATCGAATGATTGTATTCCGGGCTGACCATCACGAAGCCATCGGCTGCCTCGATACGCCGGGCCAGATCGTCAAGCGCCTCCGGTGCCTTTCCGCGCGCATAAGAGAAATGCGGCTTGAACGCTCCCCCGAGGTCCAGGTCCAGCGGGTCGATCAGTTCGACCTTGTGGCCCTCGGCGGCGAGCCGATCCCGGCAGGCACGCGCGACCCGACACCCAAGCCGCGCAGGACGCGGCGGCGTGCTGTCTCGCACGGAGCCGAGGAATACCAACAGTTTCAGAGCCATGAGAGACCTTTCATATTGCTTCGATTCTGAATGCTCATTCAGCCAGGCTCCAGAAACCCGACTTTCTGCCGTGCTGGTCCTTCAGCCTGGCGACGTAGGCATCATGCGTCTCAAACGAACCGAAGTCCTCGATCCGGGATGCCAGTTCGGCACAGGTCGCAAGGTGCTGTGCCGCATGGCGATAGCGTTTGGATCGTGCGTTGGTAAGCGCAAAATCGATCATTGCGCGGAGCATCAACGTCGCAGCAAGCGGATGGCTTTCGACGAGAGCATCCGCTGCCGGGGTCAGATATTCAAAACGGTTGCCATCGATTTCTTTGTGGCGCTTGATCAGCAACTCTGCTGCACGGTCCGGTGACTGCCAATCGAGGAAGAACTGCAGCGCCGCCAACAGGTCCGGATCGGCCATGGCAATCGCAATTGCCCTTTCCTCGGCTTCAATGTCGTCGAAGTCAGGCAATTTGCGCAGATACGCACGCAGATAGTCCGCCCAAAGATCGCGCTCGAAACAAGCCCAGCGAAACGCCTGTGCCTCATCTTTCTGGCCCATGGCTTCCAGCACATCAATCCGCGCATCCTGCCAGTCCATGCGATCCCAGTCGTCTTCGTCAACATCCGCTGCATCGAGAAAATCCAGCGCCTCGGCGGCCCGATCAGCGTCAACCAAGCGCCGCGCAATTTGGATCGCATTCGTTGGCAGTGTACGCATCCACGGCTCGAGTAGCGCGAGGAATGCGTCGACATCCCCCTGCGCATCGGCCAGCTCGAGCAGAGCGCTGCGGGCTATGCGCTGTTTTCGACGCTGCGCTATGCTTTGCATGTATTCGGCAGTGGTCTGTCGTCCGATTTGTTCGGCGGTCGTTGCGGTCGCTGCCGTCTGTTTCAGAAGCGCCTCGAGCCTTTGACGCAAGCGGTCAAGGCCCTTGGCCCCAAGGGCCGGGCTCAGGGTGGAAATCAGTTTGTCGTATTGGCTGTACGTGTTCTCGCACAATGCGTCGAACGTCGTGTCGATCAGCACCTCAGCGCTTGGCTTTGCCGCCGCCACGAGCGGGCCGAGGTCCGCGCAGGCTTCATGGAAAACCTCGATGACCTCACCATCACCGCTTTGACATCGCTCGATGACTGGATTTGAGAGGCCCATGAACCGCCACATCAAAAATAGCGCTTGTTCGGGATCGTGCGGTCCGACCTGTTCGATAATCCCACGACGCTGAGTCTGGAGATCGTCGATGAAGGATTTTCTCTTCTTCCAGGTGATTGCGCTCTTGGCGTTGGCGATGCTGGTCAGCCGCTTAGCGATCGCCCGCCCCGCCTCTTTCGGGCTCTGTGCACCCGCCAGCTCCAGCCGCAGCTTGCGCTTAGCTGCCGCGTCTCCGGTGCTGATTTCGATCAGAAGCTGCGCCAGGCGTTCGGTGCCCAGCGTCTCCAGGTTCTTTGCGTTCAGGGTGGTTTTAGACGCCATCAGAAATCCGTTTCTTTTCGACGGTTCTATCAGCGCCATCGAAAGACCGGAACCTGCGTTTTGATTCGCTCCATCCATCTCTGCCTCGCACCCACGCGATACAACGACTGCGAAGAACCACGCTCCACTTCCTTTTTCTGCGCCTTTTCAATGTGTTTGTTGACTATCCTCGCGCCTTCCGCACTGTAGAGCAGAAACTACCGGAAGGCCGCCCTTCATGCCCAAGCTCACCAAGCGCCTCGTCGATGCCGTGGAGACCCGCGCCGCCGAATACTTTTCTGGGACGCAGATATCTCTGGCTTCGGGCTGCCGGTGCTGCCGAGCGGGCGGAAGGGCTACGTGGTTCAGTATCGCGCCGGCCGCCGGCCCACCCTGCACGACCACCTCGATCTCGGCGGGGCGCTGGTAATGATAGCGCAGCGGCGAGAGCGTGACCTCCGGCTCCCCGGCTCAGCTGCCCCAATGGGCGGGATCAGCCGATCCGCCCCATCTCCGGCGCGAGCGCGCGCATCACGGCGGGCAGCGCCTGGGTTTCGTCTTCGGTAAAATCGACCATGCTCAGTCCTCGTTTCGCTTTGTGGGTGAAGGCCGCCTGGCAGGGCATCGAGCAGAACCAGCGGTTTGTGCGTTTGCCGCGGGGACGGTGGGGATCGAACCAGCCGTAGCCGCAGGTGCGGGATGTGCAGACGACGCAGAGCGTGCCGCGCTCAGGATCAACTGCCGGATGGCGCGCTTGTTGACCCCGAAGGTCATCAGCGCCGAGGCCTTGTCGCGGGTGAGGCCAGAATCGCTGCGCGCGGCGGGCGAGAGGTATTGCAGCTGCTTTTCGGTGGCGGGCTGGGTCAGCCAGGTGCGCGTCTTGAAGGCGGCCAGGATATTGCGGCGTTCATCGCCGGGCAGATCGCCCTGGATCGCGCCGGTGGGAATGACTGCCCGCAATGACCTCTCCTTTTTCAAGCATGGACCCGGGCTGGTGTATTCAATAGCCTTGTCGATGTTTCAAAGGCACTCATAAGGGTGAGATACTGTCCCACCCCGGGAGGTTTTGATGTGGAGCTGAGCTTTTGGGCCCTTGCCTATCTGGCGCTGTTCGGCGCTGCGATATACTGCTCATGGCGCGCAGTTCAGGGGTCGCGCACTCCGCAGGGCTCCGTTGGATGGGTGGTGTTCCTGCTTTCGGTCCCGATCGTCGCCGTACCGGCTTACCTGTTTCTCGGGCACCACAGGCTGAAGGGCGTGGAGGTGGCCAGGCGCGACAGCGCGCGGACTGTGGCAGCGATTGATGCATATTCCGCCCGGCGACGGCCTGAGGCTGTCACGACGGAAGATTTCGGTCCATTCGAAACTGCCGCGCAACTGCCGGTGCTGCGCGGGAACGCGGCAGAGCTGCTGATCGACGGCCGCGCGGCGTTCGACGCGATGTTTGCGGCAATCGACGCGGCAGAGCGATACGTGCTCGTGCAATTCTACATCCTCCGCCATGACGAACTTGGACAAGCCCTCCGCGACAGGCTGATCGCCGCCTGCGCGCGAGGCGTCGAGGTCTACCTCAGTTACGACCGGGTTGGCTCATTTTCCCTCAAGAATGAATATCGCCGGGAGTTGCTTGAGGCCGGGGTCCGGGCCACGGATCAGCGCCGCTCCCAAGGGTTGGCATCGCGGTTCATTGTCAATTACCGCAATCACCGCAAGACCCTGATCGTGGATGGCAAGCGCGCGTTCACGGGTGGGTTGAATGTCGGGGACGAGTATCTCGGGCTCGACGCCAGACTCGGAGCGTGGCGAGACACCTGCGTCTCCCTGCGTGGTCCGGTCGTTGCCCAGCTTCAGTTGATCTTCGTCGAGGACTGGCATTTTGCAACCGGTCAGCTGATCGGCGATGACCTTCTCTGGGACCCCGGACTACAGCCCGACAACATGACGGGGCTGATTGTCGCCACCGGACCGGCCGACGATTTCGACAGCGGATCAATGCTTTTTTTCGCCGCGATCTCGCGGGCGCGGCAGCGAGTCTGGATTGCCTCGCCATATTTTGTGCCGGATCTCGATATCCTGACCGCGCTCAGGCATGCAGCGCTGCGCGGCCTCGAGGTGCGCATCCTTGTGCCCGAGTTTGCGGACCACCGGATCACGTGGCTGGCCGCTCATGCCTATTTCGATGAAGTAAGGGCGTCCGGGGTCGAAATCTGGTTCTACACGGAGGGGTTCATGCATCAGAAAGTCATATTGGTTGACGACGACTTCGCCGCCGTGGGCACGACCAATCTGGACAACAGATCGTTGCGATTGAATTTCGAGGCAATGGCGGTTCTTTTCGATACAGAGTTTGCAGCAAAGGTTGACGAGATGCTGAGACGGGATTTCGCGCGCGCGTACCGGCTGACAACAGGATTGAGCGAGCAATCGCTTGCGATCCGCATCGGCGCGCCGGTCGCACGGCTTTTCGCACCTCTCCTGTGACGCCATGCGTCTTCGGCTCGCAAGCTATAACATCCAGAAGGCGGTCGGGCTTGATTTCCGTCGCGATCCATCCCGTATTCTTGCCGTGATTTCAGAACTGGAGGCCGATGTCGTCGTGCTTCAGGAGGCCGACAAGCGGCTTGGCATGCGCCCCGCTGCCATTCCCCGGTTTCTCATCGAGCAGCAGACAGATTACGTTCCGGCGGATGTGGCGGAAACCGATGTGAGCCTCGGCTGGCATGGCAACGCGATCCTGGTTCGGCGGGGGTGGCATGTCCTGGAGACGGCGCGCCTTCAGTTGCCGGGCCTTGAGCCACGCGGAGCAGTCATGGCCCGGATCGCGCCTGACATGAGTGACGCGGTCACGTGCGGAGACATCACGGTTATTGGCGCGCATCTTGGACTTTTGCGAAACTGGCGCAGACGTCAGGCGCGCGTCTTGCTCGACCACGCCTTGGAAGGTGATTGTTCGACCACCGTGATTGCGGGGGATTTGAACGAGTGGTCGATCAGAAAGGGCCTCGGCCCGCTGCATCCGACGTTCAGGATCGTGTCGCCGGGCCGCACATTCCCGGCCGGACGCCCGGTGGGCCCGCTCGATCGCGTGGCGTTGGGCCGCGATCTGAAATTGCTGGATTCTGGTGTCCCGGACGGTGCCTTGGCGCGGGTTGCATCGGATCACCGCCCGATCTGGGTGGAGATCGAGCGCATGTGACAGAGCCCCAACTGGCCCCCGTTCCGAAAGCGGATGTGCCACAGATCAAGCAGCTCTGCTCCGGGCACCTTCCTGCCTTGCGGTAGTGCAGAGTGCTATCATCCCTCACAGCCAAACGATCAGAAATTCTCTTGCATGAGCGGGGTCAGCCGTCCTTTTTCATGCCGGGAACCATGCTTGCGAGGTCCATCGGAAAGGGAAAGACGATGGTCGAACTCTTGTCACCGGCGATGAAGTTGAGCGAGCTGAGATAGCGCAGCTGCATGGCGCCGGGCTCCTTGGCCATGATCTCGGCCGCTTCCAGAAGCTTCTGCGCCGCCTGCTGCTCGCCTTCGGCGTTGATCACCTTGGCGCGGCGCTCGCGCTCGGCCTCGGCCTGCCGCGCGATGGCGCGGATCATCGATTCGGCGATGTCGATATGCTTGATCTCGACATTCGCGACCTTGATCCCCCAGGCCTCTGTCTGGCTGTCGAGAATGTCCTGGATGTCGTCATTGAGCTTGTCGCGATCCGCCAGCATCTCGTCAAGCTCGTGCTTGCCCAGAACCGCGCGCAAGGTGGTCTGCGCAAGCTCGCTGGTGGCGTCCATGAAGCTTTCGACCTGGATCGTCGATCGCTCGGCGTCGATCACGCGGAAATAGAGCACCGCCGAGACATTGACCGACACGTTGTCCTTGGAAATCACGTCCTGCTTGGGCACGTCCAGCACGATGGTGCGCATGTCCACCCGCACCATTTTCTGGATGCCGGGGATCAGCAGGATCAGGCCCGGCCCCTTGGTGCCGGTAAAGCGGCCAAGCGTGAAGATCACCGCGCGCTCGTATTCGCGCAGGATCCTGATGGCCGATGCGAGGAAAGCGATCAGGAAGATCGCGAGGACGGCATAGAAGCCGAAATCTGCCAGTATGGTCATGATGTTCTCCATTGTTTCGCGTGGGCGTGGTGTGTCAATCGTTCTTCGGCAGCGGCTCCACCCTGACCACGAGCCCGCTCACCTCGCGCACCCGCACCTGATCGTCAGGGGCCAGTTCGCGCGGCCCCTCGGCTTGCCACCGTTCGCCATGCAGCCAGACATGGCCATCGCCGTCGTGCCAGTCGATCACCCTGGCCTTGGCGTTGACCAGTTCCTCCTGCCCGCTCACGACCCGGGCGCGGAATGATCCGCGTGTGAGATAGACGATGAGATAGGTCACCACGGCCCCGACAACCGCCGTTGCCGCGATCAGCGGCTCGGATACCGCGAACGCCTCGGCATCGGTATCCACGAGGATCACCGCCCCGATCACCAGCGCCACGGTGCCACCGATACCGAGAATGCCGAACGAGGGCGCAAAGGCCTCGGCGACAATCAGCGCGAGCCCCAGCAGGATCAGACCGATCCCGGCCCAGTCGAGCGGCAGCAGGGCCAGCGAATAGAGCCCCATGATCAGGCTGATGCCGCCGACGGTGCCGGGCACCAGCGCGCCGGGATTGAGAAACTCGAAGATCAGCCCGTAGACCCCGACAAGCATCAGGATCAGCGCGACATTGGGGTTGGTGATGGTCGCAAGCAATTCGGTGCGCCAGTCCGGCTCGACATGCTCGAGCGACAGCCCCTCGGTGGCCAGCGTCCGCTCGGCGCCGCCGGACATCTCGACCACCATGCCATCGGCCTGCGCGAGCAGATCCTCGATACTGGTGGCCACGAAATCGATCACGCCGCGCTCGGCTGCCTCGGTGGCGCTCAGGCTCTCGGCCTTGCGCACGGCGCTTTCGGCCCAGTCGGCATTGCGATCGCGCAGCTCGGCCAGCCCGCGGATATAGGCCACCGCGTCATTGATCGCCTTGGCCTCAGAAGCGGAACCGGGCGCGGAGGGTTCGTCGGCCGCATCGCCGTTCCCGGCGTCCTCGTCGCCGGAGGCATCGGTCTGCGGCGTCTCGCCGGTGTCTTCGCCGGTTTGCAATTGCACGGGCGTCGGGCCGCCATCGTCACCACCCGCGCCGGCGAGAGACACGGGCGTGGCCGCACCGAGATTCGTCGCCGGGGCCATGGCCGCGACGTGACTGGCATACATGATATAAGTCCCGGCACTGGCGGCGCGGGCCCCGGACGGGCTGACATAGCTTGCCACGGGCACCGGAGAGGCAAGGATCGCGCTGATGATCTCGCGCATTGAGGAATCGAGCCCGCCGGGCGTGTTCATCCGCAGCACGACAAGCGGCAGGTCCCGCTCGGCCGCGTCCGACAGGGCGCGCGTGATGTAATCCGCCGAGGCCGGGCTGACCGCCCCGTCGAATTCCAGCACCATCGCGGGCGACTGCTGCTCCTGCGCCGAAAGCCCCAAGGCCCCCAGGAGCAGCGCCAGCACGAACACGGCGCGCGTGCCCAGCATGCGCCAGAACGCGCCGGGCCGAGACAGACGATTGCCGTGATCCGATGCCATTCCGTCGCTCCCCTTCAGGCACGCGCTCATCTCACCGTATCGCGCGCCGTGGTCCGGAAAGGCGCACCATCATGATCGACATGCTGTTATTCTAAGTCCGAACGCCCCTCCCCGGATATACGTAGGGTGAGTTCCACAATCTGCCAGAAACAACGCGTATGAACAATGAGAGCAAGTCCTCTTAGCACACGTCGTCGCCGATCTCCATGCGTGTGGATTACCGCGTTCCGCATTTTTCATCGTCGATGGCGCGCCGGTGCTGGAAGCCGCGCTCGTTGCTCTCCTGGGCGACGATCTGCCGATCCGGCGCTGCAAGGTTCACAAAGGCTGCCCCCGGATCAAGCCCCAGGCAGGCTCTGCTTGGTCAAGCCGCAACGCATTTCTGCGCAAGTGGCGCGCCGTAGCGAACTGGCTCGAAGAGGTAAGTGAGCGGCTGTTCACCTTTACCAAGTTGGATCCGGCGCAGTGGAAGGCCGCGCGGTCCACCAAGGCCATCGAACGCCTGACCGAGGAGTTTCGCCTTTTCTGCGCACTGCTTCCGCCTAGGGTGGAGCTACCTCGTAAATCGGACACTGACTTAAGCTACGATTTGCAGTCTGCTGATCTTCGACAGAGCTATGCTGGAAAATGGGTGACGGGGTTTGAGAAGGCGGCGTATCGTGGCGGGTGATGAAGCCTGCCAGAACTTCCAGAAGGAACGATACGCCATGAAGAACGATACCGACATCATCGCCCTGCGTCAGCCGGAATCTGTTGACGATCCGCTGACCGAGATCGCCCGGGACGGGGCGCGCCGGATGCTGGCCGCCGCGCTCCGCGCCGAAGCCGACACCTTTGTCGCGCAACATGCCGAAGACGTCCTGCCGGATGGCCGGCAGCGGGTTGTGCGGCATGGGCACGGGCCGGAGCGGTCCATCCAGACCGGGATCGGCGCACTCGACGTGCGTCGCCCGAAGGTGCGTGATCGCGCCGCCGACGTGGCGGATGAGAAGAAGATCCGGTTCACCTCGGCGATCCTGCCGAAATGGGCGCGGCGCTCGAAGAGCCTCGATGCCCTGCTGCCGGTGCTCTACCTGCGCGGCCTCTCGATGGGCGATTTTCAGGAGGCGCTGTCTGCGATCCTGGGTCCGGACGCGCCGAACCTGTCGCCCAGTGTGATCTCGCGGCTGACCGGGGAGTGGCAGCAGGAGTATGACCACTGGCAGCGCCGCGATCTCTCGGCGCGGCGCTACGTCTACATGTGGGCCGACGGCGTCTACCTCCAGGCCCGGATGGAGCCGCAGGCCGAGTGCATGCTGGTCATTCTCGGGGCCACGCCCGAGGGCAAGAAGGAGCTCGTCGGCTTCCAGGTCGGCGTTCGCGAGAGCGCGCAGAGCTGGCGCGAGCTGCTGGTCGACATCAAGGCCCGCGGCCTCAAGGTGCCGCCCGAGATCGCCGTCGGTGACGGGCCCATGGGGTTCTGGAAGGCGCTCGACGAGGTCTTTCCGGGCACGCGTCATCGAACGGTGTTGGGTCCACAAGATCGCCAATGTCCTGAACAAGTTCCCGAAATCCATGCAGCCCACGGTGAAGGCCGACCTGCGCGAGATCTGGCAGGCCGACACACGCGCCGCGGCGGAGGCCGCGATGGACACTTTCGCCGAGAAATACGGTGCCGAAATACGAGAAGGCGGTCACCTGCCTGACCAAGGACCGCGACGCGTTGCTCGCGTTCTACGATTTCCCGGCCGACCACTGGGATCACCTGCGCACCGGCAACCCGATCGAGAGCGTCTTCGCCACCGTCCGGCACCGGACCGTGCGGACCAAGGGGGCGCTGTCGCAGAAGACCGCGAAGCTGATGGTCTTCAAGCTCGTTCAGGCCGCCGGGAAGACATGGCGCCGCCTGAAGGGCGCAAACCAGTTGCCTTTGGTCATCGAAGGCGTCACATTCACCGACGGTGTCGCCGCAAACGACACCGAAAACCGCGCCGCTTGATCAGGCCGCGTCACCCAAAATCGCGCATAGCTCGCGGCAGCATCCGCTTCAGCACAGCCGCCTTGCGTTCCGGTGAATATCCCACGTCATCGTCCTATCCCGCCCACCTGAGAAATAGAGGAAAAATAGAGCAGCGGACAACTTCCCTGACACAGGGGCACCGGCGTTACCGGTGGTTCGGGAATGTCATCCTTGCCCTCGACCATCCTGCGCAAAGGGCAATCCGCTGAGCCGGAGGTGACGCTGTCGCCCTTGCGCTGCATTCACCAGAACTCGACATCGTTCGGATCATTTTCCACCTGAACGGGAAAATCCGAATTGCTTCGCTCCTCTGAGAGAGCCACCGCGAGATCGCCCAACGTGATCGCCTGCACGGCGTTGGCCGAGCATATCTCGATTTCTGCGGGGACATCAACCGCAACTGCATCAAGAAACGCCGACAGGCATCCGAGAGACTGACGCAAGAGATCGAGGCTCTGGAGCGTTCGCCCTGCCTCACCCCCTATGGTCCCGGCAAGCACCCTGTTTTTGCCAAGCTTGGTATCAAGGTCGGTCGCCAGTCCTTCCAGACGACCGACCTCGGTGCCGAGCCGCGCGAGAAGCGTGGACAGTTTGATCGTCTCGCTGCGGGAGCATGGCGACCGTACCATTGGAGTCTCGGTGCCAGCGGCGCGAGAGACACCCCGCCCGCTCGTCATAGCCGACCCACCACGCGCTCGATGCAGGTCTTCAAAGCCTCCGGTTGAAACGGCTTCAGGATGTAATTGTTCATTCCCAGACTCTGGCCGCGCTGAAGTATTTGCTTGTCGGCCTTGCCCGTGATGAGGATGAAGCCGATCTTCTGAGTGGACCGGTTTTGCCGGAGAACCTCGAGCAGGCCGAGTCCGTCCATGCCGGGCATGTTGTAGTCCGAGATAACAAGATGTACGGGCCTCTGTGCCAGTGTGCTGAAGGCGGCGCGGCCATCGTTTTCAACTATGATGTGGAAGATACCTATCGACTCCAGCGCCTGGACGATAAGGCCCCGACTTGTCGACATGTCGTCGACGACCATGACGTGTAGCTGATCCTTGAGGCTCATGTGCTGATCTCCTTGGTATGCATCCGGTGGCCAACGTCGTGCAAAGCGCCTTCATCTTTGCCGCGCTTTCGGTATTGAGTGATGCCATTGTTGACGAAGAATGCCTCTGCGGAGCGCGACAGCCGCTCGGAATGACCGATGAAGAGATGGCCGCCTGGAGCGAGAAGGTCAGAAAATCTTTGCCAGAGCACTTCCTGCGTTGCTGCATCGAAATAGATCACGACATTCCGACAGAAGATGATGTCAAAGGAACCACGAAAGGGCCATTGGCCAATGAGGTTCAGGACGCCGAAAGTTATGAGCTCCCGCGGACCATCGGCCACTCGCACGCTGCCAGTCCGCGCCCCGTCGCTGACGGGTTCGAAATAACGGTGATGCTGCTCTTTGCCGAGGTTTCCGATGGCATCGGCGGGATAGACGCCCGAGCGCGCAACCTCGACAACTTCCGGGTCAATGTCGGTTGCGAGAATCCGGATGTCGCAGCGTGCCGCTTCTGGCGCCAGTTCAAGCAGGGTGATTGCAATGCTGTATGGTTCCTCGCCGGTTGAGCAGCCCGCCGACCAGATACGGACACGTCCACCTTGGCGCGCCGTCTCAAGAAGCGGAGGAAGCAGGCTTTCGCGCAGGGCGGTAAAATGGTGATCTTCGCGAAAGAACCTGGTGACGTTCGTGGTCAGGGCCGAAATGAGACGGGTCCGCTCTTCCGATCCGCCTGGTCCCTTGAGATATCGGCAATAGGCAGTGAAATCAGGCAGTTCCAGCTTACGCAACCGCTTGCCGAGCCGCGAAACCACGAGGCCTTTCTTGGACTCGGTCAGGTGAATACCGGAGTACTCGTGCACGATCTGCGAAAGTGCGGTGAAATCCTTATCGGTAAGAGCGGGCATGCCCCGGTCGGCCACTCGCTTCGATGGCACTGCATCCGTCACGCTGCCAACTCCTGCGAAAGCGGTATGAGCCTCTGGAGATTGATCTTGCGGATCATCCGGTCGTCATTGACGATGACACCGTCGATATAGACCTTGGCTGCCTCTGACGCGATATCCGGAACGGGTTGAAACTGTTTTGTCGAGACACTGAGAATATCGGAAACGACGTCTGCGAGAAGTCCAACCGTCTGGTTGTTGATGATAACGATGATGATGACGTGGCGCGACCCGGGTTCGTGTGTTCCAAGGCCGAGGCGCGCAGAGAGATCGAGAACCGGCACCACAGCGCCTCGCAGATTGACGACCCCTTTCACGTAATCGGGCGCGTGTGGAAGCACGGTCGCCTGTGTCCAGCCGCGGATTTCGCGTACCGACATGATGTCAATGCAGAAATCCTGCTCGGAGACACGGAAAGCAACGAGTTCCTGATTGACGGCTTCGAAGGCGGTAGTCTGTTCACTCATGGCTCTACTCCGCTGCTGCGAGGAAAATTTCGGGGTTCCTGGCGTCACCGATGATACCACTGCTTGCTATTTCATCAGGGTCTATGATCAGCGCAATGCGCCCGTCGCCAAGGATCGTCGCCGCCGCGATGCCTGAGACAGGGCCGTAATTGTCTTCAAGGCTCTTGATGACCACCTGCCTCTGATCGTGGATGTGGTCGACGACGAATGCGTAACGCTTGTCGGCATCTGTCTCGACCAGTAACAGGACATGGCCTTCGAAATCCTCCAATGCGGGGCGGTAGCCAAACGCAAGGCCGAGGTCTATGATCGGGACAAGTTCACCGCGGCTTTCGACTACGCGACCTGTTTGACCGACGGCGTGGAGGCTGACCTTGCCGGGCTGGAGCATCTCTTGCACGGCTGTGATCGGCACGACCACCGTTTGCCCGGCGACCTCGGTGACCATGCCCTCAAGAACCGCAAGCGTGAGCGGCAGGCTGATCGAGAAGGTCGTGCCTTCGCCCGCTTCTGAAGTTATCGAGACCCGTCCGCCGAGTGCCTGGATCGCACTTTTCACCACATCGAGTCCGACACCGCGACCCGACAGGTTGGACACGTTTTCCTTCGAAGAAAAACCGGGCGCAAAAAGCAAATTATCGATCTCGGCAGAGGTTAGATCGGCGTCCGGTGCGATGAGCCCCTTGCGCTCAGCCACGTTTCTGACCCGAGCGCGGTCGATCCCCTTTCCGTCGTCGGAAACCTCGATCAAGACCCGGCCCGAGCGATGCGACGCCGAGAGGATGAGCGTACCCTCCTCCGACTTGCCAGCAGCCTTGCGTTCGTCAGGAAGCTCAAGCCCGTGATCAATGGCGTTGCGAATCATGTGGGTCAGTGGATCGACCAGGCATTCGATCACTGTTTTGTCGACCTCTGCGTGCTCGCCCTGGGGAACGAGGCGCACCTTCTTGCCGGTAGCATTGGCGGTTTCGCGCATGATCCGGAACATACGCTGAAACATCGATTTTACGGGCTGGGCGCGAATCGCCATAACCCCTTCCTGAATCTCTCCGGCGAGCTGCTTGAGCCCATCAAGCCCGATGCCAACGTCGCCCTCGGCCGACAGGCCCGCCTGCGAGATCGACTGCGAAAGCATTGCCTCCTTGATGACGAGTTCGCCGACGAGATTGATGAGGCGATCGACCCGGTCGAGGTTGACGCGAATCGTAGTAGAGGCATTTGCGCTTGCACCGGACGTCTGGCGATCGCCCGCCTCTGTGCTCGAAGCTGCTTCCACAGGGGCACTACCCCTGATCGCATCTGCGTCGGCGCTGCCGGGCTCGAACCCGTCGCTTGTAGCGGGGGGATTTGGGGTCTGTGGTTTCGCCGTCCCGGAATCCTCGGTCCTCGCGTCGGGGATGGCGTCAAGCTCTGGCGGATTTCTGGATGAAAAAAACAGGCCATCAGGCGCGTCCGCAGGAGTGATTTCCAGTCTACAGGTGCCCTCCACGAATTCGAACACATTATGTATGAGGCTTTCTGGCTCTTCCGTCTCGAGAGTGAGTGTCCAGCTCAGATACGAGGCCTGCCATTCCAGCACGTCCAAGGCGGGCACCATCGATGTGTCCACCTCGGTGGTCAGTTTTCCGAGGCGCCCGAGAGCCCGGAACAATAACGCGGGGTCATTGCCGCAGTTGTAGAGCGCCGCTTCGGGGGCGAAGCGAATTGTATAACGAAAAGGAGCGGCGGGGGCGGTATCGATTGGTGTGATATCAAGCCCCGTCGGCATAAAACCGATTTCTGCGGCGGCTGCGTCGCCCTCGGGCTCTGACGTGCCGGCAGCGTCGCCCATGAGCGCCTTGAGCTCTGCTTCGAGCCTCGCGCCCTCTCCATGTGTCAGGGGTCGGTCGTCGCGGGCGGCACTGACAAGGTCGGACAGATGGTCGCCCGCCCGGTGGAACAGGTTCATGACGTCGTTGTCGCGCGCGATCCTGTATTCGCGCACTTCGTCGAGCACCGTTTCAAAACAATGCGCAAAATCGACAAGAGCGTCGAGGCCGAAAGCACCCGCCCCTCCCTTGATTGAGTGGACAGCGCGAAACACGGAATGAACGATTTCGATGTCGTCAACGTCATCATCAAGTTGGCGAAGCCCGTCGCTTAATGCTTCAAGAAGATCTTCGCATTCCTGAAAGAAAGTCTCGCGAATGTCGTTGCTGCTATGGGCCATGATCCCTCACACTGCAGTTACGCGCTCGATAGCGCCGATCAGTTTGCTCTCATCGAACGGCTTGACGATCCAGCCGGTGGCACCCGCCTTGCGCGCGCGCTCCTTGAGTTCCGAGCCGCTCTCGGTGGTCAGCACAAGGATCGGAAGGGCGCGCTTTTGCTGATTTCTTCGAACGGATTCAATGAAGCCTAAACCGTCCAGATTGGGCATGTTGATATCGGTGACAATCACATCCGGCACGACCTCGGCGAGGCGTTGCAGGCCCACTGCGCCGTCCTCGGCAAGACGGACGTCGAACCCCGCGCCGCTGAGGGTCGCATAGAGCAGGTTGCGCATTGTCGCCGAATCGTCGATCGCCAGAACTTTGATGTTCATTGAGCGGCCTCCTCGCTGAAAAAATCCTCAACCATACCCAACATCGCAACATCTTCGGAAAAATTGCGCGATCGCGGTTCGATGCGTAACGCGAGACCGTCACGCCGCCATTGCTCCCTCGCGGCGACAAGAAGCTGAAGGGCCAGTCCACCGAGATGCGTCACCGCGCCGGCGTCGAGCGTGATCGCTTCACCCCGGCTGGCGAGCAGGCTTTCATGGAGCGTTCCCGTCGCCTCATAGTCGAGGCGCGGCGGCAATTTATAGATGCGTGTCATGGCACATCCCCTTCTGCGCGTCCCCACCCGCGAGGATCGACGCGGGCTGCGAGCGACGGCGTTCCATAGCCACCCCAAAGTCAAACATCGAACTTCTTCACAACATCGGACATCGCGCTTGCCTCTCGGGCTAGCGAAGCGCTCGCGGCAGTCGATTGCTCGACCATCGCGGCATTCTGCTGCGTCATTTCGTCGAGATGCCCGACAGCCGTATTAACCTCGGAGATGCTGGTCGACTGGGTCTGAGCTGCCGCCGTCATCTCGTCGACCATCCTCGAAACATCGCTAAAGGCCTCGACAATGCGCGTGAGCGCATTGGCGGTATTGTCGACAAGAATCACCCCGTTTCGCACATGGTCCGAACTCTTCCCGATCAGGGTCTTGATGTTCTTCGCCGCTTCGGCAGAGCGCTGCGCAAGTGCGCGCACCTCGGACGCTACCACCGCAAATCCCTTGCCGGCCTCGCCGGCGCGCGCTGCCTCGACGCCCGCATTGAGGGCAAGCAGGTTGGTCTGGAAAGCGATCTCATCAATCACACCGATTATCTGGCTCATCTCTTCGGATGAGCTGGAAATCTGCTCCATCGCTTGCTTGGTCTGATCGATGATCATGCCGCCCTGCTCGGCATCCTCGCGCGCCTTGGAAACCGTCTGGTTTGTTGTTTGCATGCGCTCTGCGGCCTCGCGGACGTTGCGCGTAAGCTCATCCACCGCGGCGGCTGTCTCTTCGAGGCTTGCAGCCTGCTGTTCTGTGCGCTTGGACAAGTCGTCGGAGGCCTCGGCAATCTCGCTAGCGCCACTATTGATGTTGTTCGATGCTTCGCTTACCGACGCTACGATTGCGCGCAGGCTTTCGGTCGTGTCATTGAAACTGGTGACAAGGCGGCCCGATTTCGACGAGATCGACGAATCAATGGTGACTTTAAGGTCGCCTTGAGCGAGTTTATCAAGCGAATGTGCAATCATTTCCAGCGCCTGCGCCTGCGCCTCTTCGGCATCGCGCCGACGGTCATCGAGCCTGTCGAGATAGATCGAAATCGAAAGATCCATGTCGAGCATCGCTGCCTTCACGAGTGCGCCAATTTCGGCATGGAGGTTTTCATATCCGGCGTTGCGGCGCCAAAGTCCGCCACCAGCGGTCAGCCGTTTCTTGATAACTGCCGTGATCAGCTGATCGAGCATCAGCGCATAACCGCCAATATACCAACGCGGCTCAAGGCCGATCTTGGCGTGTACATCACCAATCTTGGTGATGTTGGCAACGTAATCCGCGCCGAAATCGGCCTCTGTTATGCGTTCCCAGTGACTCTGCTGGCGCGACTTGGCGCTCATCATGTGCTGCTCGCCATCGAAGAAAGCGCGCATTTCAGGTGTCTGTCGGACCTTGGCGTAAAAGTTTTCCAGTGACTCGCCCAGAGCTTCGCGCACATCAGGGCCAACCCCGCGCAGCATGGCGCAGGTGGCATTATCCAATCCTATGAACGAGAGGCGCTGGGATATCGAGTCGGTCGTGTCGATCTTTTTCGCTTCCATCAGTTTTCGGCCTCGCTTTTAGAGTATGTTGCGTGACTGTCGCTGACTGCATCGCGATGCCGCCGCGCCACTGCCGGACCGAAACAAGGCCCGTCTCGAATATTGATAGATGATCAGTCGTAAAGTATTCCCTAACGGCTCATAATTTTTTCCAGCCATAGGCTATAAATGAGCTGTGACACCCGGTTCGGAACCGAGTGCGTGATGATCTGTCGTTAGTGCCCGGGGTGGTTTGGGAACTGGCGCCCACCTGCGTCTCCATAGCTGGCGTCGCTCCCTCACCGTGTGACTATTATCTTCGCCACTTTGGCATCGGTGCACATGGCGGTCAGCTTTTCCACCGGCATGAAACGGTGTGAGACGGCCCACTCGTCCTTCCGTTCCAGCATCAGCGCGCCGACGAGGCGGATGACGGCCTCACGATCAGCAAATTTCCCGGCCACGTTGATCCGCCGTTTGATTTCCTTGTTGACGCGCTCCGGCGGGTTGGTGCTGTGCAGCTTCGAACACAGGCTGTCGGCCACCTCGCGCCAACGGGCATGGTCGCGGTCTTTCTCGGCGAAGACGGTCTTTACCACCGCGCTGACCACCTGGGATGGACACATAGGCACATACTTCAACTGCAACACCTGGCACCCGGAGTGCATGGGATGTTGCAGCGTTGTTGCACGACAGCGGGGCAATGGGCGGCAAAGGCAGTCACGCTTTAGGAAAGTTTTAATACGATGCGCGTAGGTTGCCCGTGGAATTTATCTGGCCAAGAGGAAGTCATGTCCACCAGTCTGAAAATGTCCACCAGGGTTCACAGTCTCAGCGGCTTTCTTCTTCTGCTTCTGGTATTGGGCGGCACCGCTGGTGTCCTGTCGGCGCGCTACGCGAGTATGCTTTTTGCCGGGTATGAGAAAGCCGCAGAAAAGGAAATGCTGCTTGGCCGATTGTCCGAAGATTTCTTGAAACTGAACATTTCAATGCTTGAGTACCGTGAAAATGCTGACACGGTCACGGAAGAGCGTGTTCGCGGTTTGCTGTCAAACATCCTCGCGGGCACCAGTGAGAAGGCCAGCATTGGTGACGTCAAATTTCTCAACACCCTTTCGGAAACCCGCCAGAGCGCGCTCGCCTATGTTGAGACTTTCGACCGCGCTCGAGCTGCCAGCCCCGCTTTGCGCGAGCATCTTGTTGCGACTGAACTTGCGCCGCTGGGGCAGGGCGCTTTGGAGCGTCTTTTCGCGGTGCGCGAATCCGGGCGCGAAGACCTTCACAACCTTGGGGCTGCGGGCCTGTCAGACATGGCCCGTATTCAGACTGCGATCATTGCCGCGGTGGCAGTCTGCTTCGTGGTCGGTTTGATATTTGCGATCTGGATGGGCAGAGCGATCACTCGGCCAGTCCAGCGCCTGCGGCAATCGGTGATGCGCATCGCGCAGCATCGGGGCGACATTGTGATTGCCGATACGTGGGGTGGCGACGAGATCGGCGAGGTAGGGAAGGAACTTGCGAGCTTGCAAGGCCGGCTGCTGAAGGCCGACCGTGACGCAGCCGAGCGACTGGCAGACGCGGAAGCTGACAAGATTGCTGCCGCTAAGCATCGAGCACGATATGCAAGCATGTCTGATGCGGTGCGTGACGTGCTCGCAAAGCTTGCGCGTGGCGACCTGACAGTCCGCCTGCCCGATATCGACGCCGACGAGGTACCCGAGGAATACCCGGCGATCCGCAGTGATTTCAATCAGGCTGTTGAACGCATTGAAACGGTCATTTCGGAGCTCAGCCTGACTGCGAAGACTGTGCAAGGCGGTGCCGGCGAAATCCGTCAGACGGCTCAAGACCTCTCGAGTCGGACGGAAAGCCAGGCCGCTGCGATCGAAGAACTTGCTGCTTCTCTTGATGCGCTGACCCGGAATCAGGGGGCGTCGGCCAAGCATGCGGGAATCGTGGCGCACACCGTCCGGGAAAACTGTCAAAACGCCGAACACACCAGCGAGATCGTACGCGAGACGGTCGACGCGATGTCCGGCATCTCCGAGTCGTCGGACCAGATCGCCCGCATTATCGGCGTCATCGATGATATCGCCTTTCAGACCAATCTGCTTGCTCTCAATGCGGGCGTCGAGGCGGCGCGCGCCGGAGAGGCCGGAAAAGGTTTTGCCGTGGTCGCTTCCGAGGTGCGCACGCTCGCTCAGCGAGCCTCCGGCTCGGCGCGCGAGATCAAGGAGCTTATCTCGACGAGCTCCGAAAAGGTGCAGCACGGCGTTGATCTGGTCGGGCGCACCGGAAAAGCGCTTGAGGCGATGGTCAGCGGCGTTCAGGGCGTGGCCGATCAGGTATCGGAAATCGCCAAGGCGTCCAGCGAGCAGGCAACCGGGTTCGGCGAGGTCAACGAGGAAATCACGCAATTCGACAAGGCTGTTCAGCAGAATGCGGCGCAGGCCGAGCAATCGACGGCGGCGAGTGCATTGCTCGACGCCGAGGCCAGCCAGTTGCTACGCTATGTCGATCAGTTCCGCGTGAGAGTGACGCCGGAGCGAACTGTGAACACTACCCATGCAGCGAAATCCGCTAAAGCCGCCGACAGCGTCGGCAAGATCGTGGCGATGAAGCCCAGGGCGCAGCGCGCCGCTTGCGCACAGAAAAGTTCACCAGACGTGAAACTCGCGGTGGCAACCAAGCCGACCAGCCCGACTGCTGGTGATCAGGCTGGCATATGGCAGGATTTCTGACCGCCGGAAAAATGACTCAAACACAGAAGGTCGATCAATCTTATGAACACGCGGAAATCCGACCTCTACGACCTTCGTGAAGATGTCTTTCAGGGTGCGTCTCCAAATCCGCATGTGACCGATCACAGCCGAGCCCATGGCTTCCATCCCGCATCCGGTATCCGCCAGCCCTTCAATCGCACGGGATTAGCCAACATGCCGAAACTCAAAGTATTGCTCGCCGACGAGCACCCCATCCGCCGCGCCCGTTTGGCAAAAGAGCTCGACTCTACACCGGGATTCGAGTTGCTCGGCGTGACCTCGACTCTGATGGAAACCTACAACTCGGTTGAAACTTTTTACCCGGACGCTGTAGCCCTTTCAGCGGAATTGGTCGCTCAGCCCGAATTCGGGATGTTGGGTGCCCTGCTCAATGCACTGAAGGCTTATTGCGTCGTCTACGGGAAAACCCGGCCACCGAACATGCGCGCCGACGGTCCGGGCGTGCAACATGAGTTTCTTCCCCTCCATGCGGATTTCACCCCGCCGATGCTCACTAAATCACTCGGTCGGGCAAGGCCGAGCTACGCCAGCGAGCCTACCGCCACACCTAACCCGGACATCGAACCCGACGCGCTCCCGGTTGTCGCGATCGGGGCCTCAACCGGCGGGATCGAGGCGTTGCATTCGGTTCTTGTCGGTTTCCCCGCAACCTGCCCACCCACCGTGATCGTTCAGCATATTCGTGGCGACTTCACCGCCGGCGTCGCGGCGCGGCTCGACGCCAAGTGCGCGGCAACCGTACGCCTGGCCGAACATAACGCGCTGCTCAGGCCGGGAATGATCTACCTCGCGCCCGGCAACGATGCGCATCTCATGATCGGGGGCACCCAGCGTCGGTCCTGTCGGCTTGTTCGGGGGGAGTTGATTTCCGGCCACCGCCCGTCGATTGACATGCTGTTCAATTCTGTTGCCGCGCTCGCCCCGCGCGCGATCTGTGTCTTGTTGACCGGCATGGGGCGCGACGGGGCGAAAGGTCTCTTCAAGGTTCACAAACGGGGCGGCTTGACCATCGCACAGGATGAGGCAACGAGCACCGTTTACGGAATGCCACGCGTTGCGGTAGAAAGCGGCGCCGTCGATTTGGAACTGCCGATATCCCGAATAGGCCAGGCGATCATTGAGGGCTGTCACCATCAGGTCAACCTGAACCGCAAGGGGGTACCGTCATGAAAGATAACGCTGCCAAGGTCAAAGATCGCACCATTCACATCATTCAGGGTGAATTCAGGGTTTCCGATACGCCCGGCGACATGCTTTCTACGGTCCTCGGCTCCTGCGTGGCCACCTGCATCTACGATCCGGTCCGGATGGTCGGCGGAATGAACCATTACCTGCTGCCGACGGGTGTGCCCACCGACGTCAACCTCAAGTATGGTGCCCATGCGATGGAGCTTTTGCTCAATGAGTTATACAAGAAAGGTGCCGTGCGCGAACGGCTCGAAGCCAAGGTTTTTGGCGGGGCGCGTATGCTCAAGGGACTGCCCAATATCGGTGGAGCGAATGCCGAGTTTGCGCAATGGTTCCTGAAGACGGAAAACATCCGCTGTGTTTTGACAAGCGTCGGCGGCACACGCGCGCGGAAAATCCGCTTCTGGCCCTGCACTGGAAAGGCGCAGCAGATGACATTGGATGAAGTCAATACAGATCCCGCCGCCATGGCGAGCAAAGCGGACACGCATGAAGTCGAGTTGTTCTGAAGGAGATATGGGCAAAAGTATGAGAGGTGAATGCGGCCTCACATTCGGCACTTAATGGTGTCAGCAACCCGTATTAACTCCATGTTTGTTCCTCCACGTCAATCGTGTATGGCTGAAGCTCCCGGCCTCACAGGAGGACCGCCACGCCCCGCTCCGATCCAACCGAGTTCGGTCGATTGCTGGCCCGTCTGACGCCGCAGGAGTTGCGGCAAGCGGAAGGGATGGTGGGCGGGGCGCGCGAGCGGGCGGAAGCGCGGCAGTCTCCCATCCCGTGGTGTAAAAGGCCGCGCGCGCCCCCGGCGTAGCGCAGCGCGCGGCCGGTGGTGACGCTGGCGGCCACCGTCGATCTTCGGCAAAGGTTCGGGTTGCACAACTCGAAACCAAAAACGGAGAGTGAGGCGGGACCGTGGCCCCAGTGGGGCCGCGTAAGCCCGCCGAACGATGAGAGAATGGCACTGCTTGAGCTGGTTGAACAGCAGGCTGATGGCGATCTTCCCAACTTCGACAGTTAAACGCGTAAGCGATTGATATTATTGAAGCGGGATGGCCGTTTTTGCCACAACCGGGCAGTTTCAGAAGGGTGTTTTCAGATCGAGGGCGTCAAAGAGGTCGAGTTGCTCCGGTTGCTGCCGGTTGAGTGTCGTCTTGGTGGCGGGGCCAATGCGCGCCACATGCTGCTGAATGCGCTCCAGAAGATCGAGGGCGGTTCTGGGGCTTGCGCTGTGGCCCTTGGCCTTCAGGCGCATGCGCATGACGCGGTAGAGGACGAGGGCCAGAAAGCAGATCATGGCGTGGGCGCGGATGCGGTCGGGCAGCCGGTGGTGAACCGGGGCGATCTCGATGTCGGATTTGAGCACGCGGAAGCCGCGCTCGATATCGGCCAGCCCCTTGTAGCGCGCGACAGCCTCGGCGGGGGAGATATCCGGCGCGTTGGTGATCAGTGCGAGTTTGCCGTCGAAGAGCTCTGCCTGTGCGACGGCGTCTTCGTCGACCGACCAGCTGAACCGATCCGCGTTGAGATCGGCCTTGAGGAAGCGCGTCATCTCGGCCTCCGCGACGGCCCGGGTGAAGCGGCTGTAAGCCCCGCGATCCGAGGCGCGCCGCCCCTTGGCGGTCTTCCCGGCATCCTGCGCATCCAGCTTGCCGACCATCTTCTCGGCCATGGCTTCCAGTTCGGCAATGCGCGCGCGGCGCCGCTCGCCCTGTTCCGCCGCGCGCAGCGGGTCATGGGCGACGATCAGGCGGTGCCCGGCAAAGCGGTCCTCGGCCAGCCCATCCTCGTCAAAGCTCAGCGCCCGGAAGGTCTCGACCAGATCGCTGTAACGCCGCGCAGGAACGGCCAGGATGAACTCCAGCGTGCGCCCGTCCTGCTCGGCCAGCGCCGTCAGGGCACCGATGTTATCGAGGCTCAGGAGCCCCCGATCCGCCACGAGGATGACGCGCTCGATGGGGAAGCGCTGCAGGACGGTGGTCAGCATGGCCTGCAGGGTCTTGGTCTCGGCGACGTTGCCCGGATGCACGGTGTGCATGAGCGGCAGGCCCTCGGCGGTCTGCACGACGCCCAGAACGAACTGCCGCGCGATGCCGCCGGTCTCCTTGTTCATGCCATAGGCGCGGATGTCCTCCTCGACCTCCCCCTCCCCATGGATGCGCACGGTGGTCAGATCATAGAAGACGACCGTCAGGTCGCGGTCGACCAGAGGGCGGATCTGGCGGGCCAGCTCGGTCTCAACCCTGTCGACGTTGTCCATCAGCGCGTCCATGGCGCGCAGGAGATGATGATGCTCGACCTTGGCCGGCATATCGGGCATGGCCACGGTGTCCAGCCAGCGCAGGCACCCCAGCTTGCTCGCGGGGTCACACAGGCGGTTGAAGACCATGGCCCTCACCAAGGCGTCGGCTTTGATCTGCCGCCGCCCTGAGCGCATCGCGCGCCCAAGGGCGCGGTCGAACCCGAGATCCGACCAAAGCTCGTGGAGCGCGAAGACGTTGCCATAGGCCTTGGAGCTTTCGATCTCGACGGGAAAGGCGGTGTTTTCACTGCGCCCGAGCGCTCGGTTGAGGCCATTGATCAGAGGGTCGAGCTTCGTGGGGCTCAGGTCCTCCAGCCGCCCGAGGTTTGCAACGACCCGATGGCGGACCTTGCCCTGCTCGTTGCGGTAGCCCTCGACAAGCTGAAGGTACTGGCGACCGCCTGATCGCGTGATCTTCGTATACATGTCGCAACGATACTACAGGTTCCAATAATCTTCAAAGCGCAAATTATGTGCCGCGTGCCACAACATAGATTTTAGAAAATCTACATCTCCGAGCCACAAAACACCTTATTCTGTTGATCACAGCGGCGCGAAATACTGAAAAATCAGTCGCGAACTGTCGAAGTTGGGCAGTCACGCGGCTGCTGCAACTCGGTTCCTCCTGCATCTACCCGAAATTTGCGGAGCAACCGATGCGCGAGGACGCGCTGCTGACCGGCACGCTGGAGCCCACGAACGAGCCCTATGCCATCACAAAGATCGCCGGGATCAAGCTGTGCGAAAGCTACAACCGTCAGCAAGACACCGATTACCGCTCGGTCATGCCCACCAATCTCTACGGCCCCTGTGACAATTTCCACCCCGAGAATTCCCACATGTCCTGCCCGCGCGCCCCTCCTCCACCCAAGCGACAACGCGCTCCCGACGGAGCTACAAGCTGTCGTTGACCCGG
>JAXHLV010000019.1:0-171943 GCA_034521935.1 Roseovarius sp. | reverse complement strand
CGCCGGATCAAGTGTGGCTGGGGCGGGTGGTCGCTGGTGCAGGCGACGCTTTACGCGGTGGAGGCGGCGGTCGAGACATTCCCGAGGGCCACGCATTTCTACATGCTCTCGGGCGATTGCGCACCGATCAAGTCGGCGCGCTATGCGCATGAGTTCCTCGACGCCCGCGATGTCGATTACGTCGAGAGCTTCGACTATTTCGAGAGCGACTGGATCAAGACCGGGATGAAGGACGAGCGGCTCATCTACCGGCATTTCTTCAACGAGCGCACACAGCCCAAACGGTTCTATGCCTCGCTCAACCTGCAACGGAAATTCAACCTGACCCGGGCGATCCCGCACGATATCCAGGTGCAGATCGGCAGCCAGTGGTGGTGCCTGCGCCGCCGCACGGTGGAATGGATTCTCGATTTCACCCGAGAGCGGCGCGACGTGATGCGGTTTTTCCGCACCACGTGGATTCCCGACGAGACGTTTTTCCAGACGCTGGTGCGCCACCTGGTGCCCGAGACCGAGATCGAGACGCGAACGCTGACCTTCCTGATGTTCACCGATTACGGAATGCCGGTGACGTTTTACAACGATCATTACGACATGCTGCTGGGGCAGGATTATCTCTTTGCGCGCAAGATCAGCCCCGAGGCGGTGGTGCTCAAGCGGCGGCTGGGCGCGCTTTACAGCAATGAGGCGGCCAGCTTCAGGATTTCGGACGAGGGGCGCACTCTCTACAAGTTCCTCACCGGGCGCGGACGCGAGGGGCGGCGGTTTTCGCCCCGGTTCTGGGAGGTCGAGAGCACCATCGGGCGCAACCGCGAGCTGATGATCGTGATCTGCAAGAAATGGCACGTCGCCAAGCGGCTGGTGGCGCGCATCCGGCAGATGACCAACCTGCCGGTGATCGAATATCTTTTCAACGAGGAAAGCACCGCCTTGCCGGACCTCGGCGGTATTCAGGCCACCATCGGCAAACGCACCCGCCACCGCCGCGCGCTGATGCGGATGCTGTTCGACTATTACGAGACCGACCGGCTTCTTTTCTGCATCGACCCCGCCGGCATGGACCTGCTGGAGGATTTCTGCGGCGACCGCGCCAAGACACGACTTCTGGAGATTCAATGCGAGTTTTCCGACAGTTACCTCGCGGGGCACGCGCGGCGTGTCGGCCTCGCCGGAGAGCAGACGCCGCAAGAGACGCTCGACCGGCTGCTGCCGACGATCCGGGGCGACATCACCCACGAACAGGACCGCATCCGCGATGCCGGGTTCGAGAACCACATCATCATGCGCGAACGCGATGATCGTGGCGTGCGCGCCGACAGCGTGGCGCGGTTTCTTGATATTCCCGCCGAAAAGGCGCAGGAAATCGTCGAGATCGACCACCTGTTCGCGGATTGAGGAGACCACATGGCCTATGCGTATGACGACGACAACGTTTTTGCGAAAATCCTGCGCGGCGAGATACCCAACAAGACCGTGCTGGAAACGGATCACACGCTCGCCTTCGAGGATATCCAGCCGCAGGCGCCGGTGCATGTGCTGGTGATCCCCAAGGGCGCGTATGTGGATTACGCGCATTTCGCGTCACACGCGAGCGATGCCGAGATCGTCGATTTCAACCGCGCCGTGGCCGAGGTCTGCCGGATGACCGGTGTCGGGCCGGGCGGTGGCGGCGGCGGTTTTCGCGCGATCACCAACGCGGGCGAGGACGGCGTGCAGGAGGTGCAGCATTACCACCTGCACATCCTCGGCGGGCGGCCGCTGGGGCGGATGCTGGCGCGCGCGCGGGGCTGAGCGATCCGGCTTGCGGGCGGATGCCTCCGCACCCATATGCGCTGCGGTCGAAGCAGGGGCAGGACATGACATTTCGCAACCGCGTCGGCGGGATTCTCGATACGCCCCTGTTTCAGAACACCATCCTCGGGGTGATCCTGTTCAATGCGGTGATCCTCGGGCTGGAGACGGTCGAGCCGCTGATGGCGCGCGCGGGCGGCCTCATCACCGGGCTTGATCAGCTTTGCCTCGCGATCTTCGTGGTGGAGATCGCGGCCAAGCTCTATGCGCGCGGGATTGCCGGGTTTTTCCGCCGTGGCTGGAACATCTTCGATTTCGTGATCGTGGGCATCTCGCTGGTGCCGACCACGCAAGGACTGTCGGTGCTGCGCGCACTGCGCATCCTGCGGCTGTTGCGCGTGGTCTCGGTGGCCCCCTCGCTGCGCCGGGTGGTCGAGGGGCTGGTCAATGCGCTGCCGGGGATGGGCTCGGTGTTCCTGTTGATGGGGATGATCTTCTATATCGGCGCGGTCATGGCCACCAAGCTCTTTGGCGAGGCATTCCCGCAATGGTTCGGCGATCTGGGAAGCTCGGCCTATTCGCTTTTCCAGATCATGACGCTGGAATCGTGGTCGATGGGGATCGTGCGCCCGGTGATGGAGGACTTCCCCTATGCCTGGGCGTTTTTCGTGCCGTTCATCATGGTCACCACCTTTGCGGTGGTGAACCTGCTGGTGGGTCTTATCGTCAACTCGATGCAGGACGCGCACCATGCCGAGGATACGGAAAAGACCGACACCTATCGCGACGAGGTGCTGAGCCGCCTCGACCGGCTGGAAGAGATGATGCGCGAGCAGGCGGACAAGGGCGAACGGCGCTGACGCTTGCGCTGACCCCTGATGCGCGGTAACCCGCCGATAACAGCATCGGGGGCATGGAAATGAGCGATCTGCGCGAGAAATACCTGACGGCCATTGCCGAAGCGGGCGACGAGGCCGCGCTCGAGGCGTTGCGCGTGCAGGCGGTGGGCAAGAAGGGCGAGATCAGCCTGAAAATGCGCGAACTGGGCAAGATGAGCCCCGAAGAGCGGCAGGAGGCGGGCCCGCGGCTCAACGCGCTCAAGGACGAGATCAATTCGGCGCTGGCCGCGCGCAAGGCGGCGCTGGCGGATGCGGCACTCGACGAGCGGCTGCGGGCCGAATGGCTCGACGTGACGCTGCCCGCGCGGCCCCGGCGGCAGGGCACGATCCATCCCGTGTCACAGGTGACCGAGGAGGTCACGGCGATCTTTGCCGATATGGGCTTTGCCGTGGCCGAGGGGCCGCAGGTGGAGTCGGACTGGTACAATTTCGACGCGCTCAACATTCCGTCGCATCACCCCGCGCGGGCCGAGATGGACACGTTCTACATGCATCGGGCGGAGGGCGACGACCGGCCCCGCATGTGCTGCGCACCCATACCTCGCCGGTGCAGATCCGCACCATGCAGGCCGAGGGCGCGCCCTTGCGGGTGATCGCGCCGGGCCGCGTCTACCGCGCCGATTACGATCAGACGCATACGCCGATGTTCCATCAGGTCGAGGGGCTGGCGATTGACCGCGATATCTCGATGGCCAATCTGAAATGGGTGCTGGAGGAATTCGTCAAGGCGTTCTTCGAGGTCGATCACGTCGACCTGCGATTCCGTGCGTCGCATTTCCCGTTCACCGAGCCGTCGGCGGAGGTGGATATCCGCTGCTCGTGGGAGGGCGGCACCTTGAAGGTCGGAGAGGGCGATGACTGGCTGGAGATTCTGGGATCGGGGATGGTGCATCCCAAGGTGCTGGAGGCCGGGCATATCGACCCGAACGAATGGCAGGGCTTTGCCTTTGGCATGGGGATCGACCGGATCGCGATGCTGAAATACGGCATACCGGATTTGCGGGCGTTCTTTGACAGCGATCTGCGGTGGCTGCGGCATTACGGGTTCGCGGCGCTGGATGTGCCGACGTTGCATGGTGGGTTGTCGCGGTAAGCCGTAGGGTGGGCGCCACCCCACCGCGCGGGTGAATGGTGGGTTTCACCCAACCTACGGCAGAGCCGCGCAAGGCACTATTCGCAATCGGATTATCATTTCACCCCACCGTCACCACCTCTCCCGCCGCCGCCTCGGCGTCGGTGTGGTCGTGGGTGACTTGCAGCACCGGCAGGGCGCGGTGGCGGGCGGTCTCGAACACCAGCGCGCGGACCTGCGCGCGCAGCCCCGTGTCAAGCTTGGAGAACGCCTCGTCGAGCAGGAGCGCGCGCGGCTCTGACAGCAGCATCCGTTGCAGCGCCACCCGCGCCCGCTGCCCGCCCGAGAGCGTGGCCGGGTCGCGCCCGGCAAACCCGTCGAGCCCCACCTCCGCGAGCGCCGCCTCGATCCGCGCGCGCCGCGCGGCGCGGCCCTTCACCTCGGGCTTGAGGCCAAAGGCGAGGTTGGCCCCGACCGAAAGATGAGGAAACAGGTATTCGTCCTGAAAGAGGATGCCGACGCGCCGCGCCTCGGTCGGCAGGCCGGTGAGATCGCGCCCGTCGAGGCGGATGCGTCCGGTCATCGCAAACACCGGGTCGAGCGTGCCGGTGATCGCCGCCAGAAGCGTGGATTTGCCCGAGCCCGACGGTCCCATCACCGTCAGCACCGCGCCGGGCGCCACCGTGCAATCGAGCGTGATGAGCCGCGCAGGCCCCAGCGAGATCGTCAGGTGCTCGAATCGCAGCCCCTCAGCCATCGCGCATCCCCGCCCTGTTGCGCCACGCCAGCCGGGGCAGCAGCACGGCCAGTGCGAACGGCGCAAAGGCCGCCGCCGTCTGCGCCAGCGCATAGACGCCGATCGCCCGCCGGTCACCGCCCGAGGCCAGCGCCACCGCCTCGGTGGTCAGCGTCGAGACCCGCCCCGCGCCCACCAGCAGCGTCGGCAGGTATTGCCCCACCGACACGGCGAACCCCACCGCCGCCGCCACCAGAAGGGGCCGCAAGAGCATCGGCAGGCGCACCGCCCAGAGCACGCGATCCGGCCCTGCGCCCAGCGCGCGGGCCACCGTGTCCTGCCGCGCGTCCCAGGCGCGCCACGGATCGGACAGCGACAGAAAGACGTAAGGCAGCACGAACACCAGATGCGCGAGGGTGACCGCCATGCGCCCGCCATCGACCCCGGTCATGATCGAGAGGGTCTGGAACCCGGTGAGAAACGCCACCTGCGGCACGATGAGCGGCAGATAGAGCAGCCAGAGCGCGCGGGTGGCGGGGCGCAGACCGTGGCGATGCTCGGCCTCGAGGCTCGCCAGTGTGAGCAGAAGCGCCAGCCCGGTCGCCGCCCCGGCGATGAGCAGCGTCTCGGTGGCTGGTCCGGCGAGGTGCGGGCCGAACCGCTGCCAGTTGCGCAAGGTGAAGGCGTCGGGCAGGGCATCGGGGAACTGCCACAGCCCGGCGAAGGACCACACCACCTGCCCCGCCAGCCCCGCGATCACCGCGAGTGCTGCCAGCCCGCCGAGGAGGAGCGCACCGCCGCGAAGCGCCTGCTCGCCCCCGCGCCGCCCGCGCCCGCCGCGCGCGATCCACGCCCGCCCGCAGCGCGCCACCGCCATCTCCATCCCCCGCCAGAGGGCGAGTCCGAAGAGCACCAGCCCCAGTTGCAGCACCGCGCCTGCCGCCGCCTGAAACCGCATTGCAAGGTCGGGATCGCTCATCCAGCGGACCACCTGCACGGCGAGGGTGGGGGGCGTGTTCGGGCCGAGGATGATCGCCACATCCACCACCGACATGGAGAACGCCAGCACGGCATAGACCGGCAGCCGGATCTGCCGGTAGATCAGCGGGAACACGACCTTGAGCCAGCCGGTGACGCGCGCATAGCCCAGCGCCTGCGCCAGCCGCAGGCTCTGGCCCGGGCGCACCTGTGTGAGCGCCGCCAGCGTCATCAGCAAGAGGAACGGCACCTCCTTGGTGACCAGCCCGAAGATGAGGCTGAGGCCGGCGGGGTCTTGCAGGATCAGCAGGTCGGGCGGGCTGTCCCACCCGGTGAGCATGGGCGAGAGGCCCCGCGCGATCCAGCCCGAGGGCGCGATGAGGAAGGCAAGGCCGAAGGCCGCCGCCGCGTGCGGCACCGACAGGAGCGGCGACAAGAGCCGCTCGATCATGGCGAAGGTGCGGGTGCCCGCCCATCCGGCGCAGATGAGCACCACGAGCGACAGCGACAGCGCCGTCGCGGCAAAGCCCACGCCGAGGCTGAGCATCATCGCGCGGGGCAGGCCCGGCCAGGCGAAGAGCGCGTCGAACGCGGCGAGGCCGAAGCCGTGCCCGCCCAGCGCGGGCATGTAGCCCAGCGCGGGCGCGAGCGTGCCGAGAAGCCCCGCCGCCACCGGCCCGAGCATCGCCGCGAGTGTCAGCAGCGGGGCCCAGGGCAGAAGGCGCAGCCGCCGCGCGGGGCTGCGGCGGCGTGACGGCGGATCGGCGGCGGCGCGCATCGCGGCCCTACTGGCCGACGCCGTAGCGCGCGGTCCAGTCCTGTTCCAGCCGGACCATCCACGACGGGATGCGGTTCGGGCAGGTCAGCGCCCAGCTCCTCAGGCGAGAGCGTGGCGACGCCGCGTCTCGATCGCGTCGAACCGCGCGCGATCTTCGGGCGCGAGCTTGTCCATCGCCAGCACCGTGCCGCTGCCCCAGACGGTCGGGTCCTGCTTGCGGGCCTGCGCCTCGGGCGACATGAGGAAATTCGCGAGCACCATCGCCCCCGCCTTGGCGTTGGCGTTGTAGGGGATGGCGACAAAGCTCGCATTGCCGATGGTGCCGCCCTCCATGCACATAGCTGCGCACCGTGTCGGGCAGCTCGAAATTGGCGATGGCGTTCGACGCGGCATTGAGGTTCGATGCTGAGCGCGAGGTCGATCTCGCCATCGGCCATGAGCTGGATGAGGCGCGGCGCCGATTGCGGATAGGCCGCGCCGCTGCGCCACAGGTTCGGCGTGAGATCGTCGAGCCAGTCCCAGAGCGGGGCGGTCGCGGTCGGGATAGGCCGCCTCGGTGACCGGCTCGTCGCAGCACTGACGGGTCGGGCGCAAGCTCGATCAGCGCCTGCTTGAGAAAGGTGGAGCCGACGAAATCGGGCGGCTGCGGATAGGCGAACCGGCCCGGATTGGCGCGCGCCCAGTCGAGCAGGGCCGGGATCGAGCGGGGCGGCTCGTCCACGCGCGCGCTGTCGTAGAAGAACGAGAGCTGCGCCATGCCCCACGGCGCCTCGAGCCCGTCGGTCGGCACGGTGAAATCCGAGGTCACGGCGGGCTTGCCCGCGACATCGACGTATTGCCAGTTGGGCACATCCTCGGCCCAGGGGCCGAACAGCAGCCCCTGTTCCTTCATCGCCGCGAAATTCTCGCCGTTGATCCAGATGAGATCGACCGCGCCGCCCGTGTCCTTGCCCGCCGATTTCTCGGCGATGACGCGGCTGACGGCGTCGGCGGTGTCCTTGAGCTTGACATGCTCGACCGTGACGCCGTAGCGGTCCTCGACCTCGCGCGCGGCCCAGCCGATATACGCATTGATCGCGTTCGATCCGCCCCAGGCGTGCCAATAGACGGTCTGCCCCTCGGCTGCCTTCAGGACGGCGGGCCAATCCCTGGGGTCGGGGGGCGCGTCCTGCGCCGCGAGCGGCGTGGCGAGCCCGAGCGCGGTGAGCGCGGCGAAAACGTATCTGATCATGCGGAACCCTTCCTGTTTCGTGTCGTCTAGAGAAGATCGGCCAGCAAGCCGAACTCCTTGTCAAGCTGCGCGGCGGTCTCGGGGTCGAGATAGTGATCGACCCGGCCCCTGACATGCGCCACGAGCGCCGCCTCGCTGTTATCCGCCGCCCAATCCTCGCCGCTTGTGTCGGCCTTGGCCCCGGCCCCGGACAGAACCCGCCATTTCGCACACCATGTCATCGACCAGAGCCACATGGCGCGGCGCATCGGCAATATCCACGGGCGCAGCGCCGTGCGCTCGTCCTCGGGCAGGTGGGCGAGCCATTCGGTGCAGGCGCGCGCCACCTCATGCGGTGTCAGCACCGCATGGCTCGCAACGTCCCAGGTTGTCGAGGTGTAGAGCGTGGCATGGGCCAGATCGAGCGGCGGGGCGCTGTAGCGGGCCTTTTCCAGATCGACGAGCACGGCATGGCCCTCGGGCGTGATGAGGAAATTGCCGGGATGCGCGTCGAAGGAGATGAGGCGTTTGGGCGGGCGGGGTGTCTCGTTGGCGAGATCGCGCAGGGCGGCGATATGCGTCTCTAGTATGGCCCGCGTGTCGGGGTGGGCGGCATGCAGGTGCGCGGCCTGCGCCGTGATCTCCGCCAGCAGATCGGCAAGCGGATCGGCGGGATCGAGGAGCGGCGGGCGCGCGGGGGCCTCGGGCACCGGTAGCGCGTGGATCGCGGCGAGCGCGGCCATGATCGCGGGCAGGTCCCCGGGCAGGCGCGCGGGGCGGCCCTCGATCTCCTCCACGATCAGCCCGCCGCGCGGCAGATGATCGGAGGGCGGCAGGACAGCGTGGAGGTGCGGCGCGTGGCCCGAGGCGCTTGCCCGCTCGAAACACGCCGCCTGGTAGGCGAGGTTTTCGGCGGCACCCAGTTGCATCTGGCTTTGCTTGGGCAGGCGCGCGATCCAGCCGGTGCCACCCATGCGAATATGGTCATGCGCCAGCCCGGTATCGGGCATGAGCGCAGGCGTGCCGGGGGGAATGCCCGCCTCGCTCAGAGCGGCGACAAGCGCGCGCATCAGCGCGGCGCGGCGCGGATTGTCGGACGGGCAAGACACTCGGCGTGGCTCCTTTGCGATGATCGCGGGTTAAGTCGCACAGATGGCAGTCCAGGAAAACGGCCCTGCGCCACTCCTCACGTGAATGTCACCGCGCGCCTCAGACGCCGACATGGCGTTGCGTGATCTCGGGGGTGAGCGCGGTCATCGCGCCCTCCCACACCGTGCGCCCGCGCGCGAGGATCACGGCGCGGTCGGCGATGCGGGTCAACTCCTTCAATGATTTATCCACCAGCAGGATCGCCATGCCCGTTTCTGCCCGCACGGTATGGATCGCGGCCCAGATTTCCTGGCGCACCACCGGGGCGAGCCCCTCGGTCGCCTCGTCGAGGATCAGCAGGCGCGGGTTGGTCATCAGCGCGCGCCCGATGGCCAGCATCTGTTGCTCACCGCCCGAGAGCGAGGCGGCGCGCTGGGCGGCGCGTTCGGCCAGCCGGGGGAAGAGCGCGTGGACGCGCGCCATGCTCCACGCCCCCGGACGGGCGGCGGCGGTGAGGTTCTCGGCCACGGTGAGGCCCGCGAAGCAGCGCCGCCCCTCGGGCACCAGCCCGATCCCCGCCCGCGCCGCACGGTGCGACGGCAGCGCGTGCAGGTCCTGCCCGTCGAAGGTGAGCCGCCCCTGCGACGGCATCATCCGGCAGATCGCGCGCACCGTGGTGGTCTTGCCCATGCCGTTGCGCCCCATCAGCGCCACGACCTCGCCCTCGGCGACGGTGAGATCGACGCCGAACAGCGCCTGGCTCGCGCCGTAGCTGGCGGTGAGGCCCTGAAGGTGCAAGAGCGTCATGCCGCGTCCCCCAGATAGGCCGCGCGCACCTCGGCGCTGGCGCGCACCTCGGCCACCGTGCCGGTCATCAGCACGCGGCCATAGACCAGCACGCTGATCCGGTCGGCGAGGGCAAAGACCGCGTCCATGTCATGCTCCACCAGCAGAATGGGGGCCTCGGCGCGCAGCGCGTCCAGAAGCCCGGTCAGCCGCGCCGAGCCTTCGGCGCCTAGGCCCGCCATCGGCTCGTCCATCACAAAAGCGCGCGGCGCCGAGGCTGAGCGCCACCGCGACCTCGAGTTGCCGCCGCTCGCCGTGGCTCAGATCGGCCACGCGGCGGTGGCGCGCCTGCGCCAGCCCGACCCGGTCAAGCGCGGCGTCGGCGCGGTCCACCAGCGCGGGACGATCCAGCGCCGCGCGCCAGAAGCGCCACGGGCTGCCCGTGGCCCCGAGCGCGCCCAGCACCGCGTTTTCCAGAACGCTATCCTCCATCGCCAGCGCCGATATCTGGAAGGTGCGCGCCAGCCCCCGCCGCGCGCGCTGCGCGACGCTGAGGCCTGTGATGTCCGCGCCTTGCAGGCGCACCGTGCCGGCATCGGGCCGCAGCGCGCCGCAAATCTGCGCGATGAGGGTCGATTTGCCCGCACCGTTGGGGCCGATGACGGCGTGAATCTCGCCCGGTCGCAGATCGACCGATACCGCGTCATTGGCCACCAGCGCGCCGAAGCGCTTGTTCAGGCCAAGGGCCTCGAGCACCGGCTCAGTCATGACCGATCCCCCGAGGCGAGAGCAACCCGACGATCCCGCCGCGCGCGAAGAGCACGATCACCAGCAGGATCAGGCCCAGCCAGATTTGCCAGAAATCGGTGATCTGCCCGAGGAAATGCTCGAGCATCACGAACACCGCCGCACCCACCACCGGCCCGATGATCCGCGCCACGCCGCCGAGGATCACCAGCACGATCAACTCGCCGGACAGCTGCCAGCCGAACATCGCCGGGCTGACGAACCGGTTGAGATCGGCGTAGAGCGCGCCTGCCAGCCCGGCGATGGCCCCCGAGATGACGAAGGCCACCAGCCGCAGGCGCATCGGGCTGAGACCCACCGCCTCGGCGCGGGCGGGCGATTGGCGCGCCGCCCCGAGGGCAAGGCCGAAGGGCGACCGCGCCAGCCGCGCGCTGAGCCAGAGCACGAGGCACAGGAGCGCAAAGCACAGCCCGAAGAACTGGATCGGGTCGAGCGTGTTGAGGCCCGGAAAGCCGTTGCGCACGTAGATCGACAGCCCGTCCTCGCCGCCATAGGCGCTCCACGATATGGTGAAGTAGTAGAACATCTGCGCAAAGGCGAGGGTGATCATGATGAAATAGACCCCGCTCGTGCGCAGCGCCAGAAGCCCCACCGGGATCGCCACCAGCGCCGAGAGCGTGAGCGCGGTGAGCCAGATCACCGGCATGGATTTCGTGCCCTCGATCCGGAGGAGGCCGAGATCGAGCGGCGTGTAGGTCTGCGCGTGAAAGGCGAGGATGCCCATCGCGTAACCGCCAACGCCGAAGAACAGCGCGTGACCAAAGCTGACCAGCCCGCCGAGCCCCAGCGCGATGTTGAGCCCCGCCGCCGCCAGCCCGAGGATCGCCACCTTGGTGGCGAGCGTGATGGTATAGGGCTCGCCCAGCGCCATCGCGGCAAGCGCGACACCGCCCAGCGCCGCCAGCACGCCGAGGCTCAGCACCCGTTCGGAAATCATGCGCGCCCCCCGAAAAGGCCGGTGGGCCGCCAGACCAGCACCGCGCCCATCAAGAGATAAATCGCCATCGACGCGAGCGAGGAGCCGATCGAGGTGGCCGCTGCCGGATCGGTGAAGAGGCCGAAAAACACGGGCAGGAACACGCCGCCGAGCGTTTCCGTCAGCCCCACCAGGATTGCGCCCACGAACGCGCCCCGGATCGAGCCGATGCCGCCGATCACGATCACGACGAAGGCGAGGATCAGCACCGGCTCTCCCATGCCGACCTGCACCGACTGGATCGCGCCCACCAACGCCCCCGCCAGCCCCGCCAGCGCCGCGCCGAGGGCGAAGACCAGCGTGTAGAGGCGCGAGATATCCACGCCCAGCGCCGCGATCATCTCGCGGTCATTCTCGCCCGCGCGGATGCGGATGCCGAGGCGCGTGCGCTCGATCAGCCACCACAGGCCCAGCCCCACCGCCAGCCCGATGCCGATGAGCACCAGCCGGTAGAGCGGGTATTCGATCCCGCCCGGAAGCGTCACCGGACCCGACAGCGCGGCGGGAATGTCGAGATAGAGCGGGAACGAGCCGAACACCCAGCGCACGCCCTCGGAAAACACGAGGATGAGCGCGAAGGTGGCCAGCACCTGATCGAGATGGTCGGCGGCGTAGAGCCTGCGGATCACCGTCACCTCGATCAGCGCGCCCGCCGCGGCGGCGGCGACGAGGGCCGCGAGCAGCGCCAGAAGGAAAGACCCCGTCGCCCCCGCCACGGCGGCGGCGGCGAAGGCGCCGACCATGTAGAGCGAGCCATGCGCGAGATTGATGAGCCCCATGACGCCGAAGATGAGCGTGAGCCCGGCGGCCATCAGAAACAGCATCACGCCGAAGCTGCACCCCGTTGAGGACCTGCTCGATGACGAGGACGGTGGACATGTTCTGCCTGTGCTTGCCCCGGCCCGGCGCGATGGGTGCGCCGGGACGGGGAGGGGACTTACATCTTGCACTCGGCCGCGTAGGCGTCGGAGTGGCCCTCGAGCGCGACACCGATCACCTTGTTGGTGAACACGTCGCCCTCCTGAATCACCTCGCGGGCGTAGATGTTCTGCACCGGGTGATGGTTCGGGCCAAAGGCGAAATCGCCTCGGGTGCTGGCGAAATCGGCGGCGCGCAGCGCCTCGCGGAAAGCGTCCTGGTCCGACACGTCGGCCTTTTCCAGCGCCGAGATCAGCAGGTTCGCGGTATCGAACCCCTGGCTGGCATAGAGCGAGGGCAGGCGGTCATATTTCGCGGCAAAACTCTCGACGAAGGCGACGTTGGCCGCGTTGTCGAGGTCCTTGGACCATTGCGAGGTGTTGACCACGCCAAGCGCGGCGGGCCCCACGGCCTGCAGGATGCCCTGATCGAAGCTGAAGGCAGGCCCGACGACCGGCAGGCCGACGCCGCTGTCGGCGTATTGCTTGAGGAAGGAAATCCCCATGCCGCCGGGCAGGAAGAAGAACACGCTGTCGGCCCCGCTGGCGCGGATCTGCGCAATTTCAGCGGCGTAATCGGTCTGGCCGAGTTGGGTATAGACCTCGCCCGCGACCGCGCCCTCGTAGAACCGCTTGTAGCCGGTGAGCGCATCCTGCCCCGCCGGATAGTTGGGCGCGAGGATGAAGCTGTTTTCATATCCGGCACCGTTGGCATAGGCCCCCGCCGCCTCGTGCAGGTTGTCGTTCTGCCACGCCACGTTGAAATAGTTCTGATGGCACCCCTTGCCCGCGAGCGCCGACGGCCCGGCATTGGGCGACAGGTAGAACTTGCCCTGCGCCACGGCCCCCGGAATCACCGCCATCGCGAGGTTGGACCAGATGATCCCGGTGAGCACGTCCACCTTTTCCGACTGGATCATCTTGTCGGAAAGCTGCACGGCGATGTCCGGCTTGCGTTGATCATCCTCGATCACGACCTCGATATCGTCGCGGCCCGATTGCTCGATGGCGAGCATGAAGCCGTCGCGCACGTCGATGCCGAGGCCCGCGCCCCCGCCCGAGAGCGTGGTGATCATGCCGACCTTGACCTCGGCAGAGGCCATGCCCCCTGCGAGCGCCAGAGCGGCGGCTGTTGCCAAGAGTTTCTTCATTGTTGCGGTCTCCCTGTTTTCGGTGTCCCCGGCCCGTTGCGTCGCCCGTCCCCCGCCGAAAGGCAAGCAAAATCACCCCGGAGGCCGCATCGCACCCGGCCATTTACCAGTGCCGCGCCGGGAATGTCACCTGTCTTGCGGTATCGCCACCGGCTGGTAATCAACATCTGAAACCTGTCTTTTGGTCAGATATTTTTACCAGAACCCTTGTTTTTGTCGAACCGCGCGATACGATGGCCACGCTAAAGGAGGAGATATACCCCGAATCGTGGTGCAAGACTGCGGCATCGGGGGTATCGTATTATGAATATTTGGGAGGACACCATGACAGACAAGGCGAAACTTGACCGCCGTTCGTTCCTGCGCCGCGCTGCGGTCGGGGCACCGGCGGCAGCGGCGGGCACGCTCGCGGCACCGGCGGTATTGGCGCAAGCCCCCATCGTGCTGAAGATGCAGACATCCTGGGGTGCCGGGAACATCTGGCAGGAATTCGCGCAGGACTATGCCGACCGGGTCGAGCAGATGTCCGGCGGGCGTCTCAAGATCGACGTGCTGCCTGCGGGGGCCGTCGTGGCCGCGTTCCAGGTGCTCGATGCCGTGAATGACGGCGTGCTCGACGCGGCACACTCGGTGCCGGTCTACTGGTATGGCAAGAACAAGGCGGCGTCGCTCTTCGGCACCGGGCCGGTTTTCGGCGGTTCGGCCACCACGATGATGAGCTGGTTCTACGAGGGTGGCGGCAAGGCGCTCTACGACGAGCTGACGCAGGACATCCTCGGCATGGATGTCGATGGCTACATGGGCTTTCCGATGTTCGCGCAGCCCTTTGGCTGGTTCAAGGAGGAGGTCAACACCGCCGAAGACCTCAACGGCTTCAAGTATCGCACCGTGGGCCTCGCGGCGGACCTGCTCCAGAGCATGGGCATGTCGGTGGCGCAGCTTCCGGGCGGCGAGATCGTTCCGGCGATGGAGCGCGGCGTGATCGACGCGTTCGAGTTCAACAACCCGTCCTCGGACAAGGATTTCGGCGCGCATGACGTGGCGAAGAACTACTACCTGTCGTCCTATCACCAGGCGTCGGAAAGCTTCGAGTTCCTGTTCTCCAAGTTCACGATGGAAGAGCTCGATCCCGACCTGCGCGCGATCCTGAAATACGGCGTCGAGGCCGTGTCGACCGCGAACACCGCCAAGGCGATGCGCCGCTACTCGGCGGACTTGCAGTGGTTGCAGAACGAGGCCGGCGTGACCGTCCACCGCACCTCGGAAAACATCCTCTCCGCACAGCTCGAGGCGTGGGACAAGCTCATCCCCGAGCTCGAGGCCGACCCCTACATGAAGAAGGTCCTCGACAGCCAGCGTGCCTGGGTCGAGCAGGTCACGTTCTACGAGTTGATGAACGCGCCCGATTACACGCTCGCCTACAATCACTACTTCCCCGGCAAGCTCAAGCTCTGAGCGCCGCCAGGGAATAGCAGCAAGACAGGCCCCGGTGTTTGACTGCACCGGGGCCGCTTTTCCAGCGTAACGGGGGCGTCTCGTGATCGGATTCATACGGTTCGCCGACAATCTGTCGGCGTGGTTCGGCAAGGCATTCGCCTGGCTTATTGTTCTCATGTCGGTGGGCACCGGCTACGAGGTGGTGTCGCGCTACATCTTCAACGCGCCGACGGCCTGGGCGCTCGACGTGTCGTTCATCATGTATGGCACGCTGTTCATGATGGGCGGGGCCTATACGCTGTCGCGGGGCGGGCATGTGCGGGGTGATTTCCTGTATCGCCTGTGGCAGCCGCGCAATCAGGCCAAGATCGACTTTGTGCTCTATATCATCTTCTTCTTTCCGGGCGTGACGGCCCTCATTTTCGCCGGGTGGAAATATGCGGCGAATAGCTGGTCATACAATAACGGGCTCGGCGAGGTATCGGTCAACAGCCCGGCGGGCGTGCCGATCTACCAGTTCAAGACGGTGATCGTGGCCGCCGGCATCCTGCTTTTCATCCAGGGGATGGCGCAGGTCTGCCGCTGTCTTCTTGCCATGCGCACCAATGAGTGGCTCCCCGCCGACGAGGATGTCTTCGAGACCGAGGACCTTTTGCTGAAAAAGGCCGCTGAGGCCGAGAAGGACGCACATCCATGACCGATCCGCAAATCGCCCTGATGATGCTGGGGCTGTTTATCGTCTTCGTGTTCCTCGGCTTTCCCATCGCGTTTACCCTCATGGCGATGGGTATCGGCTTTGGCTATTACGCCTATTACCAGGAACGCCGCATGTGGCGCGACTATAACCGCCTCGAAGAAGAGGTGGCGAGCGCGTGGGACCAATGGTCCCTCTGGGTCGAAGGGTTTTTCAACAACCGAATATTCGATCTGTTCGTGAACCAGACATTCACGGTGATGTCGAACGAGGTTCTGACCGCCGTGCCGCTGTTTCTGTTCATGGGCTATATCGTCGAACGCGCGAATATCGTGGACCGGCTATTCTCGACGCTCAACGTCGCGGCCAAGAACATGCCCGGCTCGATGGGGGTGGCGGCGCTCATCACCTGCGCGCTCTTTGCCACGGCCACCGGCATCGTCGGCGCAGTGGTGACCCTGATGGGCCTGCTGGCGCTGCCGGCCATGCTCAAGGCGCGCTATGACCCCTCCTTCGCCTCCGGCATCATCTGCGCGGGCGGCACCCTGGGCATCCTGATCCCGCCCTCGATCATGCTGATCGTCTATGCGGCGGCGTCCAATGTCTCCATCGTGCGGCTCTATGCGGCGGCACTGTTTCCGGGGCTGGTTCTTGTCGGGCTCTACCTCGTCTACGTGATCGGGCGCGCGATCATTCAGCCGTCGGTCGCCCCGAAACCGAGCAAGGAGGAGGTGCCGGACATCCCGATGATCAAGCTCATCGCGATGATCGCCACCTCCTTCGTGCCGCTGGCATTCCTCATCACGGCGGTTCTCGGCTCGATCCTCTTCGGCCTCGCCACGCCCACCGAGGCGGCGTCCATCGGCGCGCTGGGCGGCATCTTCCTCGCCTTCGTCTACCGCGCGATGACATGGCAGCGGATGCGCGAGAGCGTGTATCTCACGGTGCGCACCACGGCGATGGTGTGCTGGCTCTTTGTCGGCTCCTACACTTTCTCGGCGGTGTTTTCGTATCTCGGGGGCGAGCATCTGATTTCCGAATTCGTGCAGGGGCTGAACCTCTCGCCGCTGATGTTCCTGCTGCTGGCGCAGCTCATCATCTTCCTTCTGGGCTGGCCGCTGGAATGGTCGGAGATCATCATCATCTTCGTGCCGATCTTCTTGCCGCTGTTGCAGTTCTTCGATGTCGATCCGCTGTTCTTCGGCATCCTCGTCGCGCTCAACCTGCAAACCAGCTTTCTGACACCGCCAATGGCCATGTCGGCCTATTACCTCAAGGGGATCGCACCGCCGGAAATCAGGCTGACGCAGATTTTCGCGGGCGTGATGCCGTTCCTGTTCTGCGTGTTCGTCTCGATGGCACTGTTGTATATCTACCCGCAGATCGTGTTCTACCTGCCGGAGCTGATGTATGACTGATAAGGCCGGTCTGCTGGCGCTCGACGCCTGCACCCTGCGCGAGCGGCTGGCAAGCGGAGCGGTGCGCGCGCTGGAACTGGTCGAGGCCTGTATCTCCCGCATCGAGGCGCGCGAGCCGGAGGTGCAGGCCTGGGCGTGGTTCGATCCCGAGTTTGCCCGGCATCAGGCCCGCGCGCTCGATGCACACCGGCAGTCGGGGCGCGCCATCGGCCCGCTGCACGGGTTGCCGGTGGCGCTCAAGGACATCATCGACACGGCGAAAATACCGACGGAAAACGGCTGTCCGCTCGATCAGGGCCGCGTGCCGATCAAGGACGCCGCCATCGTCGAGCGGCTCAAGGCGGCGGGAGCCGTGATCATGGGCAAGACGGTGACGACCGAACTGGCCTTCATGCAGGCGGGCAAGACGCGCAACCCGCATAACCCCGCGCATAGCCCCGGCGGATCGTCCTCCGGCTCTGCTGCGGCGGTGGCGGACGGGATGGTGCCGCTGGCCATCGGCACGCAAACCGGCGGATCGGTGATCCGGCCTGCGTCGTTCTGCGGCGTCACCGGGTTCAAGCCCAGCTTTGGCGCGATCCCGCGCACCGGGGTGCTGATGCAATCGCCGACGCTCGACACCGTGGGGGTATTCGCCCGCACGCCCGCCGATGCCGCGCTGTTCGCGCAGGTGCTGATGGGGCACGACGCGGGCGACAGGGCCACCGCGCCCGCCCCGGTGCCGGACCTGCACGGCGTGGCCACATCGAAACCACCCGTGAAACCTGTCTTTGCCTTCGTCAGGCCACCGGGATGGGATGACGCCGACCCGCAGCTTGCACGCGGCCTTTGCCGAACTCATCGAGGCGCTGGGCGAGCAGGTGTTCGAGGTGCCGCTGCCCAAGGCGTTCGACGAGGCGGCGGCGATTCGCGAGCGGATCAATTTCGCGGAAATGGCGCGGTATTACTATCGCTACGGCAAGCAGATCGACACGCTCGGCCCCCGCACGCAGGAGGCGCTGACCAAGGGCAACGCGATTCTTGCGCGCGATTATCTCGCCGCGCTCGACTGGCCGGATGTGCTCTATGCCGGCCTCGACGAGATATTCGAGCGGTGCGACGCGATCCTCTGCCCCGCCGCGACCGGGCCAGCGCCAGAGGGGCTGGAGTTTACCGGCAACGCGATCTTCAACGGGCTGTGGACGCTGACCGGCGTGCCTGCGGTGACGGTGCCCGCGTTCACCGCCGGGAACGGCCTGCCGATGGGTGTGCAGATGGTCGCCGCGCGCGGCAATGACGCGCGGCTGTTGCGCACCGCGGACTGGTTCGCGGGCTGGCTGACCGGGGCTTAAACCGAGGAAAGGATGACGACATGAACAGGGTTCTGGCGCTTTTCGCCTTCGCGATGCTGGCCGCGTTTCTTTATATCCTCGCCAGCAAGATCGGCGAGCTGGACCTGTGGATCGTGACGGTGTTTGCCGCAGGGCTGGCCGCCTATGATTTCGTGACCTCCAGCAAGAACAAGAGCTGAGCCATGTCCAAAAAGGTAATCTGGATCCCGCGCCGCCTGTCGGATGCGACGCTGGAACGCGCGCGCCGCGATTACGAGGTGATCCTGAACGAGGCCGACACCCCCGGCACCGCCGAGGACATCATCGCGATGAGCGAACGCGTGGACGCGATGATCCCCTGCCATTCCGAGCATTTCACGGCGGACGTGGTGGCTCGGCTCGATCCCCGGCTGAAGATCGTGGCCAATCATTCGGTTGGGGTCGATCACTGCGATCTCGACGCGCTCAAAGCGGCGGGCATCGTGGTGACCAACACCCCCGATGTGCTGTCGGATGCCACCGCCGAGATCGCCATGCTGCTGATGCTGGGCGCGGCGCGCCACGCGGTGCGCGGCGACCGCCTCGTGCGGCAGGGGCAGTGGCAGAGCTGGTCGCCGTCGTTCATGGTGGGCAAGCAGGTCACCGGCGCGCGGCTGGGCATCGTGGGGATGGGCCGCGTCGGTCGCGCGTTTGCCGAAAAGGCGCGCGGGTTCGGGATGGAAATTCACTATCACAACCGTGCGCGGCGCGCCCCCGAGGTGGAACAGGGCGCGGTCTTTCACGAGGATTTGGACAGCCTCCTGGAGGTCGCGGATTTCCTCTCGCTGCATTGCCCGGCGACGCCCGAAACCACCGATCTGCTCAATGCAGAGCGTCTCGCGAAGCTGCCGCAGGGGGCCGTGGTGGTCAACACCGCGCGCGGCGCACTGGTGGACGAGGATGCGCTGTTGGCCGGAATAGAGTCGGGCCACATCGGCGCCGCCGGACTCGATTGCTTCAAGGTCGAGCCGGGCGGCAACCCCGCCTTTGCCGCGCATGAAAACATCTTCATGCTGCCCCATATCGGCAGCGCCACCCGCGCCACCCGCGACGCGATGGGGTTTCGCGCGCTCGACAATCTCGATGCGTTCTTTGCGGGGGATGCGCCGGGGGATCGGCTGGTGTGAGTGCGGCGGGCGTGGCTTTTGGCCTGATGCTGCTATTCAAGGCAAAGCCCCCTTGCGCGGAATCAAGGTGCCGCAAGGCACCGCCGCGCAGCGCCCGACCGCCCCCCGGGCGGGCGCTATTCAACATTACAAGTTATTGATAAATTGGAGTATTCCGCACCATAAAGCGCCCTCCTTCACCGTTGGAGCGCCCACCCGCGGTCGGGCGCTGCGCGGCTCCTCTACCGTCCGCTCAAGGCCAATTCCCGACGCAAACCTCCCCTCTGAACCCCGTCCGGGGACACGTGAAACAAGACCCTATTCCGCCGCAAACGCCGCCGTCTCTGCCTCGCGGAAAAGCGCCCGATGCGCCCGCGCGCGCCGCAGGATCGCAGGCGGATCGACCATTTCGGGCGTGGCCATGAGACGCGCCAGCCGCCGCCCCGAGAGCATCGACAGCGGTGCCGCCAGCCCGAGGCTCACCGCGATGGGAATGAGCCAGAGCGACACCAGCCCCGCCGCGATCCCCAGAGTCAGCAGCACGCCACTTGCCGTCTCCAGCGCGTGGAACTTGAGCACCGTCGCCGGGCTGTAATCGCCCCCCCTGCGCGCCTGCGGCGACCAGATGGGCCGGATGCCGATGACCGTGCGCAGCACCGCCACCACCTGTTGCACCATCATGACCGGCGCGAAGAGGATCGACAGCACGATCTCGGCCGCGAGCGAGGCCGCGAATCGCCCCGCCCCGCCGAATCGCGCCACGGGCACCTCGCCCAGAAGGACCGCAAGCGCGCCCATCGCCTTGGGCGCGAGCAGCATGGCATACATGAACAGCAGGATAAGCCCCGACTGCACCCCGCTCATCTCCGGCCAGACCGGGTAAAGCGGGTTATCCGCCGAGAAATAGGTAATGACGCTGTCCGGCCCGTTGCCAAGAAGCGCCCAGATCACCAGCAGGATGAACCACGCGGGTGAGAGCAGATAGCTCATCGCACCGTGCAAGAGGTGAAACCGCGACACGACATGAAGCCCCTTGGTGCCCAGCAGCCGCAGATGCTGAAGGTTGCCGTGGCACCAGCGCCGGTCGCGCAGCGCATAGTCGATGAGGGTTGCGGGCGGCTCCTCGTAGCTGCCGGTGATCCACGGCATGAAACGCACCGCCCAACCGGCACGGCGCAACAGCGCCGCCTCGACGAAATCGTGGCTCATGATCAGCGCGCCGCGCCGGCCCGAAAGCGTCGGCATCCGCGGCAGCCCGGCGCAATCGGCGAAGGCGCGGGTGCGCAGGATCGCGTTGTGGCCCCAGTAATTGCCCTCTGCCCCGGTCCAGCCCGCCAGCCCCTCGCCGAGCAGCGTGCCATAGACCGAGGCCGCGAATTGCTGCATCCGGCCAAAGAGCGTGTCCGAGCCGATCACCAGCGGCGCGGATTGTATGAGGCCCGCGCGCGCGTCGGCGGCCATCTCGTCGGCGAGCGCGATGATCGCCTCGGCGCTCATCAGGCTGTCGGCATCGAGCACGAGCATCGCGTCATGCGCGCCGCCCCATGTCTCGAGCCATTGCCGGAGATTGCCCACCTTGCGCGCCGAATTGTCGAGGCGGCGGCGATACCAGACCGCCACGTCGGGCGGCAATACCTGCCGCAGCCGGGCAAAGGCGCGCCGTTCGGCCAGCGCGATCCCGGCGTCCTGCGTGTCGCTGAGGATGTAGAGATCAAAGCCATGCGCCGTTCCCGCCTCGCGCAGCGCCAGCATCATCGCGCAGGCATTGCCGAACACGTCGGCGGCCTCTTCGTTGTAGACCGGCACCACCAGCGCCACATCAAGCGGGTCGGGGGCCGCCCGGCGCGCACCGCCGCACCGACGCATGAGGCGGCAGCCCAGCCCAAGCGTCGCCGTGGCGACCGACAGCGCAACCCAGAAGAACGTGGCCGATACCAGCGCCAGCAGCACCCATTCCAGCCACCACATCCCGCCCTCCGACAGCCAGTCGGCAAAGGCCAAGGCGAGCCCGCCGGTGGTTGCCAGCGCAGGCACGAACGCCGCCGCGCGCCGCCACCAGATCCCGCGCACGGGCCGCCATGCGGGCGCGGTCGGGTCGCGATGCGCGCGCCGCAGATCCTGCACCGGGTGCGGCAGCGGGCTTGGCTGTGGCACCACGTCGCCACCGGGAAAGGGGGTTACGCCGTCCATCGGTAGAGCCAGACCTCCGTCACCGCGCGCCCCTCGAGGAACATCTGCGCGCGCAATTCCGCCGTTTGGTTCTCGCCGGGATCAAACGAGAAGGCGAGCCGTGGTGCCCCGGTTTCGGGGTGAACCTGCAACACACCGTCCGAGACGCGCCCCGTGTTTGCCCGCACCATGACATCGAGCGCGCCGAAATCGGCGGGCAGGGCGGGATGCGGGGCAAAATCGATCCGCACCTCGACGTGATGGGCGCGGCTGCCCCAGGCCCCCTCGATCGGCGCGACGACGGTTTTCTCGGGATTGTCCGACGCCGTGCCCAGAAAGCTGCCCGCCACCGGCGCGACGGGCGTCGCACCGCGCCCGTCCCCGCTCCATGTCATGCGATACGTCCGGCGATATCTCCGCCCCGGCTCCAGCGGGTCGGCGGGCTGCCAATAGGCGACGATATTGTCGAAATTCTCCTGACGGCTGGGAATTTCCGCAAGCATCACGCTGCCCCGGCCCCAGTCCTCGCCGGGGGTGATCCACAGGCTCGGGCGGCGCTCGAACTGTGCCTCGATATCGCCGAACGCCGAGAATGACCGCGCCCGCTGCAACAGGCCGAAGCCTTGCGGGCCCTCATCCATGAAATGCGAGATTTGCAGGGTGCCGGGATTGTTCAGCGGTCGCCAGAGATGCTCGCCATTGCCGTTGAGAATGGCGAGCCCGTCGCTGTCATGCACCGCGCGCCGGTAATCATTGAGCGCCGGGCCGCGCGTGTCATCAAAGAGGAACATCGAGGTGAGCGGCGCGATCCCGACAGTCTCCAGCCTGCGCCGCGGGTAGAGCGTGGCCTCGACCGCGACCCCGGTATCGTCCCCCGGTATGATGACGAACTTGTAAAGGCCGGTGACCGACGGGCTTTCCATCAGCGCGTGCAGGACGTGACGGCGCGCGCCGGGGGCGGGCCGCTCGATCCAGAAGCGGGTGAACTCGGGGAATTCCTCGCCATCCGGTCCGGCGGTGTCGATGGCCAGCCCGCGCGCCGACAGGCCGTAGATCTCGCCCGCGCCGATCATGCGGAAATAGCTCGCTCCCTGGAACACGGCGTATTCCTGCGAGCCGCCCGCGCCGGTCAGGTCGGTGCGCAGGCGGATACCGGCATAGCCGAGGGTGTCATCGACGGGCAGCCCCTCGAGGCTTTGCGGATGGTCGAAATACCGCCAGTCGAAGGCCAGCGGCGTCGAGGTGTCGTCCTCCACGAGATTGACCTCGACCGCGCGCGGGAAATAGAGCCCCGGCGGAAACAGATCGACCTGCAAGGGCGAGCCGGTGCCGCTCCAGACCGCGCGCTCGGGGCGGGGGCGGATGGACTTGTAGGCCCCGTAATTCAGGTCGAGCCACGGCTGCGGCACCCGTGGGCGCGGCGCATAGGGTTTTGACGCCAGCGCGCGCACCATCTCGTGCAGCCCGTCCTCGGAGAACGGGGTGCCCTCGCCCGCCCGCGCCGCGCCCGGCCAGAGCGCCAGCGCACCAAGACCCTGCAAAACCTCGCGCCGGATCATCGCGCGGCCCTCCACGGCTGTCCCTTGAACCACGACACGGCAAAGGCCACGACGATGAGCGCGGCAAAGCCCACGAGATTGGCCAGCACCATGTTCCACGTCGTGCGCCCCACCTGATCCATGACAAAGCCTGACAGCCGCGCGAAGAACATGGAAAAGACAAAGACAGCCAGCGATTGCTGCCCGACCTTGAGGATCATCGCCAAGAGCGCCCCCCAGACCCGCGCCGCGACACCCCGGCCCACGGCCCGGAGCCGCGCGCCGCCATCCCCCGCCGCCGCCCAGCACAGGTAAGCGAGGCTGAGGAAATGCAGGTAGCGCAGGATGCCGAAATCCGACTTGTTGATGAGGCCCTGGTTGGCGATCCGCCAGTCGATCACGGCTTCGCGCATGTCGGGCGCGAGGGGCGCGAAAACCTCGCGCATCCCGATATGCGACAGCGGAATGTTGGCGACCACCAGCGCCAGCGCCAGCCCGATCAGCACCGTGTTCACCGGCGGTTTCGGAATCCAGCCGCGCATCAGGGCAAAGCCGGTGAAGAACACCAACTGCCAGCCAAACGGGTTGAAGAACCACTTGCGATCCGACCACGGCTCTGCCGGGAAGCCGAGGTGAAGGGGCATCAGGCCCAGGGACTCGAGCACCGCGCGCTGCGCGAAGAGCCAGATCACCGCCATCGCGGCGAACATCGCCCAGACGCTCACGCGGGCAAGCGCCACCATCATGGGCATCATCACGAGGATCACCAGATACATCGGCAGGATGTCGAAATAGTTGGGCACATAGGTGAGGGTAAAAAGCCCGATAAGCTGCGGCCCGGGATCGGCAAAGAACTTCCACAGGTTGAGCGAGCCGATATAGACCTTGTCGAAATCGCCGAAATGGTCGACCGCCGCGAGCAGGGTGGCCACGGCGAAGAACAGCCCGATATGCGCCCAGTAGACCTGCCAGACACGATAGCCCACCCGCGCCGAGCCGAGCCGCCAGCCCGCCCGGTCGAAGGTGCGGCCAAAGGCGATGGCCGAGGCCATGCCCGAGCAGAACACGAAGATCTCGGTGGCGTCGGAAAACCCCCAGCGCGCCGGGATCCAGCTTGTGAAGAAGTTTTGCGGCGTGTGGGCAATGAGGATGATGAACATCGCCAGCCCGCGAAAGAAATCCAGCCGGATATCGCGCGTGCCCGCGGCGGGCGCGGCGGCAGTGGCCTCGCGGGCGGGGCCCCGTGGCATCGCTGGATCGGCAACACTCGTCATGGCGGTGTCCGTGTCCTTGTCAATGGGGGCGCACGCTCACTCGGCGGGCAGGCGTCCGGCCTCGTCCCACGCGCCGCGCGCCCCGGCGATAAGATCGAGCCGGGTGCTGGAATAGCGATCGTGCCGGTCCGCGCGGCGGGCGCTGCGCTCGCCCAGCATCGTCTCGGCGTCATCGAGGAACCCGGCGCGAATCCCGGCATCAATGGTCAGCCGCTCGAAAATGTCGCGTTGCGCGTGGCTTCCGCCGACAAGCTGCATGGAATGGCGCGCCCGTTTCAGGTTGAGGAACGCGGTCTTGTAATCGCCCTCGCCGAAAGCCTCAAGCCCGGTCGCCGCCGACAGGCCGGGATTGGCCATGCGCGCCATCATGTCGCTCTCGCCGCTGCGTTTTGCATCGGCCTGGAGCCGCGTCATCATCCGGCGGATCGCGCTCTCGCGCTCGCCGCCGATGAGCGCCATCAGGTAATGCAGGTCGGCGAAGATGAGGCAGGCATCCTCGGTGCGTTTCTCGCAGAGATCGGCCATTTCCTCCCAGCGGTGGCCGACATCGTGACCCTCAAGCTCGAGCCGCATCAGGAGCGACGTGCCGTTCGAGATATCGCGGAAATCGTCGGTGTGATCGCGGCGCACCTCGGTGTCATAGAGATCGAAAACGGTGTCGATCTCGTTCTGGTCGAGATGCATCAGCGCCTTGTGCCACCAGACGTGGTAGCCGAAATTGTTGCAATGCGCCCATGCCCCTTCGCGCCCCTCGAACCAATCGAGCCCGGCGCGCGCATTGCAGGTCATGTCAAAGACATGCGCCACCGCGTGCAGCCCCCAGGCATCGTCGGGCGACAGGCTCAGCCCCAGCCGCCCCGCCGTCTCGGCGCGGGCGTATTCGCCGGTTTCCTCGAGGCAGAAGGCGTGACAGCCGAAAAGGTAGCCGCGCGCCGGGTTCGCCGCGTCATAGGCGGGCAACAGCGCCTCGACCGAGGCGCGCATCCCGTGCCGGTCGCCAAGGATGAAGCGGATCGCGTGGCTGATCTTCATCGCGAGCGCATCCTCGGGCCAGCGCGTCAGGATCGCCTCCATCTCGCGCACCGATTCCGTGGGGCGACCGTCGAGCCACGCGCCCAGGCTGCGCACATAGCCCGCCTCGCGCGGGGTGGGCGCGCCCTGCCGGGCACAGAGCCGCGCGGTCTCGTGCGCGGCGCGCGCCGTCTCTGTCATCTCGCTGCGCCCCAGCATCAGGCAAAAGAGTCCCTTGACGGCATGGGCCATCGCGAAATGCGGCTCTTTCCCGAGCACCTTTCCGAGATATTCGGGCGTCGCGGCGGCGTGGGCAAGAAACGCGAGCACCATCCCGTCCCAGGCCTGAACGGCCTGCGCGGATGAGAGCGAGGTCTCATACCCGAATTGATCGTTACGCATGGCCCGGTTTCCTTTCGACGACAGATGCAAGCTTCAGCTATCCCGCTAGATGTGACACCGGCAACACGGTCGCGAGGCACCTCACCAATACGTTATTTGTTTGGCGCAAAATGTGACGCCTCGGGCGGCATTGCTCAAGCCGTGGGCGAAATGCCTGCGCGAAAACCCGCTTGTGGCGAGCGCGGTGTCACTCGGCCACCGCCGCCCGCGCCACGCCGTCGAACACCGAGTCAAGCTCGGCGGCCAACTCGCGCAGCGCCGCGCCACCCTCATCGGCATAGGGGGCAAAGACATGGCTTGGCGTCTTGTAGCTCAGCGTCGCGGTGCCGTCCGCCTCTTCGGTGACGTAGAGCCTTATCGGGGCCTCGATCCCGGCAGTGATGCTCGCATCGAGCATCCGGCGCGCGTAATCGTTGCGATACAGGCCGAAAACGCGGTTGCCGGGGATGGTGTGGCCTTGCATCCGCGCCCCGTCCGAGGCGCTCGCCTGCGTGACGATGGCGATGGGCGCGGCGCTCACCGCAGCGCGCACCGCCTGCACAAGGTCGGCATAGGATTTTCCGGTCTCAAAGATCACCCAGCCGTCGCGCGGCTCCAGCGCCTGCGCGGGGGCGGCAAGGATCGTGAGAAGGCCGAGAAGTTTCAGAATTCGTTGCATGAATATTCCTCCGGTTGCTACGCGGAGGGCTACGCCTTGCCCTGAGTCGCGGCAAATCACGTGGCCGCGAGCCGAGGTTACAGATCGCCCTTGATCCGGGCCAGAACCGCCTCGGTATCCGCCCCCGTGGCGGGCGGCGCGCTGCGATAGCTGACCGGCGTGCGCGAGAATTTGAGCGGGTTGCCGATGAGGCGCACCTCGCCCCCCGCCACCTGCGGCGCGGGCAGGGATATGGTCATGCCCCGCGCCTGCGCCTGATCGGATTCCAGCGCCTGTTCAATCGTGTTGACCGGCCCCACCGGCACCTTTCGCGCCTCCAGCCCGTCGATCACGTGCTGCATGGTGCGGCGCGCCAGCGCGTCGGCGATCATCGGCACCAGCGTGTCGCGATGCGCCAGCCGCGCGGTGTTGGTGGCGAACCGGGGATCGGTGGCCCAGTCCGGTTGCCCGAGATAGTCGCAGAACCGCGCATATTGGCTGTCATTGCCCACCGCCACGATCACGTAGCCGTCGGAAGTGGCAAAGACCTGGTAAGGCACGATGTTGGGATGCGCATTGCCCGCCCGCACGGGCGAGATGCCCGAGGTGAGGTAATTCAGCCCCTGGTTAACCAGCCAGGACATGGTGCTGTCCACCAGCGCGAGGTCGATATGCTGCCCCTCCCCGGTGGCGTCGCGGTGGCGCAGCGCCGCCAGAATGCCGGTCGCCGCGTATAGGCCGCAAACGATATCGGCCACGCCCACGCCCACCTTCATCGGCTCATCGCCGGCTGCACCGGTGATCGACATGATACCGCCAAACCCCTGGGCCATCAGATCATAGCCCGGCTTGTCGCGGTTCGGCCCGGTCTGCCCGAAACCGGAGATCGAGCAATAGACGAGGCCGGGGTAGGCGGCGCAGAGCGTTTCGTGATCGAGGCCATACTTGCGCAGGCCGCCGGGCTTGAAATTCTCGATCACCACGTCGGCGCGGCCTGCGAGATCGCGCAGCGCCTCTTGCACGCTCGGATCTGTCAGATTTACCGCCACCGATTTCTTGTTGCGGTTAACCGACATGAAATAGGCCGAGAGGTCGGTTGGATCGCCGTCCGCATCCACCGCAAAGGGCGGCCCCCATTGCCGCGTATCATCCCCGGCAAGGTTCTCGATCTTGATGACCTCGGCCCCCAGATCGCCCAGAAGCTGCGTGCAGGTGGGACCGGCGAGAATGCGGCTCAGGTCGAGAACGACGAGGCCATCCAATGGGCCGGGCATGGGCATCTCCTCAGATCCGGTTGTCGTAAGAGCCGCGGTCGATCTCGGCGGCGATGACGGTGAAACGGTCGGCCTGCTGCGCGGCCTCGAGGGCTGCGCGCAATTCCGTGCGGCTTGTCACCCGCACGCCATTGCCGCCAAAGGCCCGCCCGATGGCGGCAAAATCGTGATGGCCGAAATCCACCGCGAGGTTGGTCATCTGCCGCTCGCGCTGTTTCTTCTCGATCAGCGACAGGCTCGCATCGACGAAAACGACGAAAATCACCGGCAGGTTCAGCTCCGCCACGGTGGACAATTCCCCCGCCACCATCAGGAACCCGGCATCGCCCGAGAAACTGACGACGGTGGCCTCGGGCGTCGCGAGTTTCGCGCCCATCGCCAGCGGCACGGCGCAACCCATCGTGCATAGCGCGGTGGATTGCAGCACGCTGCGCGGGCTGTGGGTGGTCCACATCTGCGACAGAAGGATGCGGTGCGCGCCGCTATCGACGGTAATGATGCTGTCATCGGGCAGCACGCGCCGCGCCTCGTCGATCACCGCAGCCGCCCCCCACGCGTCGTCCACCGGGAACGCCTCTGCCAGCGCCTCGCGCGTGGCGATAACCTCGCCGCCGGGCCATGTGGTGCGCGGCGTGACCCCCTCGGCAATGGCGGCGAGCGCAGGGGCGCAGGCCCCCACGATGTTGAGCGTCGCCTGATGCATGTATTGGTGATTCGGCTCGGCGGCGATGTCGATGACGTTGACCTTTGAGGGCTCCCATATCTCGCGCCAGCCGGGGCGCATCTCGATCGGGTCATAGCCCACGCAGAGGATCAGGTCGGCCTTTTGCACCAGCGGCACGAGGATGCCATCGGCCAGCGGCGAGAGGCCCGCGCCACCCAGGGCAAGCGGGTGCGTCTCGGGAAGAATTCCCTTTGCCTTGTAGGTGGTGATGACCGGGATACTGAGACGCTCGGCCACCTCGCGGATCGTCTCGCTTGCCCCCTCGTTCACCGCATCGACGCCGACGATCATCACCGGGCGCTCCGCCCCCGCGAGCCACTCGCGCGCCTGCGCCGGTGCCGCAGGCACCATCGGCGCGGCATCGGGGCGGCGGCGCAGGCGCGGCAGGGTCACGGGTGTATCCGCCACCGAGATCGGCACGTCGATATGCACCGGGCCGGGGCGGCCCTCGGTGGCGATGGCCACGGCCTTGTCGGCGATGATGTCGGCCCCCTTGGCGGTCAGGCGAAAGGTCGCTTTGGTGATCGGCGCGAGAACCGCCTCGTGATCGAGAATCTGGTGGCTGTATGTCAGCGCCTCGTCGGCATCGACACAGCCGGAAATGACGATGAGCGGTACCCGGTCCTGATGCGCATTGGCGATGGCGTTGACGCCGTTGAGCACGCCCGGCCCCAGCGTCGCGATGAGAATCCCCGGCGCGCCGGTGCGGTGCCACGCACCCTCGGCCATGAAGGCGGCGGCGTTCTCGTGGCGCGCGAGCGTCACCTCGATCCCCGCCCGCGCCAGCGCATCCATCACCGTCAGCACCTCGCCGCCGGGCATTCCAAAGGCATGGCGGCACCCGGCCTCGGCCAAACGGCGGGCAAGGTGATCGGCGGCGCGCATGGCCTGTGTGTCGGCTTGGCTCATCGGGGGCTCCTTCGCGATATCCACCCGATTTGTGGCCGAGCCGTCCCCCGACCGCAAGCCGGATTGCAGCGATTGCCCCACCCCTGCGCCACATCCGGGTTGAGACAGCCCGCGAAAGCGCCTAATTGACAAGGCAATTCAGGTTTCACGGCATGGCCCCGCGCGGGCGAGAAGGCATCTCATGACAAACCACCTCTACCAGAGCGATCTGCCCGACGGGCTCGATCTTGGCCCGGTCGTCGCGATCGATTGCGAGACGATGGGCCTCCACCCGCATCGCGACCGGCTCTGCCTCGTGCAGCTCTCGGGCGGCGATGGCAACGCGCATCTGGTGCAGGTGGCCAGGGGACAGACACGCGCGCCCAATCTCGAACGGCTGCTGACCGATCCTGACGTGCTCAAGCTGTTCCATTTCGGACGGTTCGACATCGCCGCGATGCACAACGCCTTCGGCGCGCTCGCCGCCCCGGTCTATTGCACCAAGATCGCGTCCAAGCTGATCCGCACCTATACCGACCGGCACGGGCTGAAATACCTGTTGCAGGAGCTTTTGGGCGTCGACATCTCCAAGCAGCAGCAAAGCTCGGATTGGGGGGCGGAGGCGCTCAGCGCGGCGCAGTGCGATTATGCCGCCTCGGATGTGCTCTACCTGCACCGGCTGCGCGATGTGCTCGACGCGATGCTGGCGCGCGAGGGACGCACCGAACTGGCGCGGGCGTGTTTCGATTTCCTGCCGGTGCGCGCGCAGCTCGATCTTGCCGGCTGGCCCGAGACCGACATCTTCGCCCACTGATCCGATGGCGCGCGCCGACAACACCTATTCGCAGATCGTTGCGGGGATGAAGATCCTTTTGCCCCTCGCCGCGCTCGGGTTGTTGTCCACCCTGTTTCTCATCTCCAACACGGTCGATCCCTCCAATTCCGTGCCGATCGCGCCCATTGACCTCGAACAACGCGCGCAGGAGTTGGGCGTGACCCGGCCCAGTTTTGCCGGGGTCTCGGGGCGCGGCGACGAGATCATCCTGCGCGCCGACACCGCGCGGCCCGAGCGCGACATGCCCGAGCGCCTCGTCGCAGAGCGCATCACCGGCGAGATCGGCCTTGCCGGCGGGGCCGGGCTGCGCCTGCGCGCCACCACCGCCCGGCTCGATCAGACGACGATGACCGCCACGCTTGAAGGCGCGGTGCATGTCACCACCACGACCGGCTACGAGATCGACACCGGGCGCCTCGACATGCGGCTCGATGCGCTCTACGCCGAAAGCCCCGGACAGGTCACCGCCACCGGGCCGCTCGGCGATCTGACGGCGGGGCGGATGATCCTGCACGAGGCGGGCGACAACGGCGACGCCGAATTGCTTTTCAGCGGGGGTGTCAAGCTGATATACCGCCCGAAGATCAAGGGGGAACCAGACCAGTGACGACATTTGCACGGCTCGCCGCCGCCGCGGCGCTTTCATGCCTTGCCGCGCTTGCGGGGGCGCAGGGCGCACCAGTGGCCTTTGGCCAGATGCAGAGCGACCGCAGCCTGCCGGTCGAGGTGACCGCCGACGAACTCAGCGTCAACCAGGCCGACAACAGCGCGCTCTTTACCGGCAGCGTGGTCATCGCGCAGGGCGGGATGCGGCTTTCGGCGCCGCGCGTCCGGGTCGTCTATCTCGCCGATCAGAGCGGCATCCGGTCGCTCGAGGCCACCGGCGGCGTCACCCTCGTCAGCGGCGAGGACGCCGCCGAGGCCGCGCGCGCGGATTACGACATCACGACCGGCATGGTCGAATTGCGCGGCGACGTGCTCCTCGTGCAGGGCGACAACGCGATCACCGGCGACACGGTGATCGTCGATATCGGGGCGGGCACCGCGCGCGTGAGCGGGCGGGTCAAGACCGTGCTGCAACCCGGAGCGCGCGAATGACCGCGCCCGACCTCACGCTTGCGCACAGCAACGACGCCACCGGCCTGCGGGTCGAAAACCTGCGCAAGAGCTACAGCAAGAAGCTGGTGATCCGCGATGTCTCGCTCTCGCTCGATCGTGGAGAGGTGGTGGCCCTGCTTGGCCCCAACGGCTCTGGCAAGACCACGACATTCTACGCCATCGCGGGCCTTATCCATACCGAGGGCGGGCATATCTTCATCGACGGGCGCGACGTGACGACGCTGCCGATGTATCGCCGCGCCAAGCTTGGCATCGGCTACCTGCCGCAGGAAATGTCGATCTTTCGCGGGCTCTCGGCCGAGGACAACATCATGGCGATCCTCGAAATCGCCGAGCCGTCGCGCGCGCGGCGGCGCGAGCGGCTCGAACAGCTTTTGTCGGAGTTTTCCATCGAGCACCTGCGACGCGCCCCCGCGCTCGCGCTCTCGGGGGGTGAGCGGCGGCGGGTCGAGATCGCGCGCTGTCTTGCCGCCAACCCGCGCTACCTGCTGCTCGACGAGCCGTTCGCCGGGGTCGATCCGATCTCGGTGGGCGATATCCGCCACCTCGTCGCCGACCTCAAGAAACGCGGCATCGGCGTGCTCATCACCGATCACAACGTGCGCGAAACGCTCGAGATCGTGGACCGCGCCTATATCCTGCACGACGGCAAGGTGCTCATGTCCGGCAGCCCCCGCGAAGTCGTCGAGAACGAAAACGTGCGCCGGGTCTATCTCGGCGACAGCTTCCGCATCTCGTGATCGTGCGCGCAAAGCGGATTGACAAACCCATGGCAAGGGGCGTCAAATACTCGAATGACATGTGGTGATCGCACCCCGGATTCCCGATCAGCCCCGCGACAGGGGACGGGCCTCGGCGAGGATCAATTCATGTCATGGTTCAGCATCGACAACCGGGCCTGACCTTGCGCGCACACCCCGTGCCGTGCCGGTCCGTGGAATAACAGGAGGCAAGATGCGCTATCAAATCAGTGGAAAGCAGATTGACATCGGCGAGGCCCTGCAAACCCATGTCAAGGACGAGCTTGGCGCGGTGGTCTCGAAATACGCCGAACGCCCGACCGACGCGCAGATCACCTTTTCAAAGAACGCGAGCGAATACGCCTGCGAGGCGGTCGTGCATCTTTCCACCGGGCTGACCGCGCAGGCCAAGGCCAAAGCGCACGAGATTTATGCCGCTTTCGATGCGTGCAGCGAGAAGATGGAAAAGCAGCTTCGCCGTTACAAGCGCCGCCTCAAGGACCATCACCGCGACCGCGCGGAACCGGTTGAACTCTTCGGCGTGTCCTCGTATATCCTCTCATCGGATGCAGGCGGGGCCGAGGCCGAGCCCGAAAGCCTGCAGCCGATCATCGTGGCCGAGATGGAGACGAAAATCCCCTCTCTCTCGGTTGGCGAGGCGGTGATGCAGATGGAGCTTGCCGGCGCGCCGGTTCTGGTGTTCCGCAAGGAAGGCAAGGAGACGGTCAATGTCGTGTATCGCCGCGAAGACGGCAATATCGGCTGGATTGACCCCTGATCGGAGGTGACCGGCGCGCGCCGGTCGATACATCACAGCATATGGATTTGACCATGCTCCTCAAACCCGAGGCCGTCCGTGCATTGTCCGGTGTCAGCAGCAAGAAGCGCCTGATGAACGAGTTGGGCGCGAGGGCGGAGATCGCCTATGGCGTGCCGCATTCCGAGGCCGTCGATGCGCTTCTGGAGCGCGAGAGCCTTGGCCCGACGGGCGTCGGCAACGGCGTGGCCCTGCCCCATGCGCGGCTCGACGGGCTCGACAAGGTGGTGGGCGCGCTTGTCGTGCTCGACAAGCCGATCCCGTTTGACGCGGTAGACCGTCAACCCGTCGATCTGGTCTTCGCGCTGTTCGCACCCACCGATTCAGGGGTCGAGCATCTCAAGGCGCTGGCGCTGATCTCGCGCACGCTGCGCGCGCCCTCGTTCTGCGCCAAGCTGCGCGCCAACCACGACAGCGCCACGCTCTATACCATCGTGACAGAGGCACAGGCGGCACTCGCCGCCTGAGCCTCCCAATGGCGTCTCAGCGCCAGTCGCCGAACCCGAACAGCACGTAATCGCGCTGGTAGACCGCGCGCGTCAGCTTCTCGATCCCGGCGTCATAGATATCGCCAAGCGCGAATGGTCCTTCGGGCACCGCCACCGGCGGCGCGGGCGGTGCGTCATGGCCCACCTGCCGTGCCAGCGCCGCGAGTCCCGCCGCCATCTCGTCCTCGCGCAGGATCGCGTCGGGCGCGCCGAATTGTGCCATCGCCTCGATCACCGCCGCCTGCGACGCCCAATGCGCATCCACCCGGATCGCGGTCTGCCCCGCGAGGTTGGCCTTGAGAAACCCGAGGAACCCGGAGAAGGCCGCGCGATGCGCGGCAAGGTCATAGCCCGCATCGGGCCAGTCGGCGGGAATCGGCAGCTTATAGGCCTTGCGCAGGGTGCGCCGGATGCTGTGGAAACAGCCCTCACCGGGCACGAGGATGCGCTCGCAAAAGGCGGTATGCGCCCGCGCCACCGGGTGGCGCAGAACGGTAAAGCGCCGGTGCCCCGGCTTGCCCCGCATCCAGCGCCGCAGCGCGCCCTGGTTGAGCCTGGTGGGCAGGCTGTCCTCGGGCACGCCATCGAGCGCGGCGAGCCAGGCGCGCACCTGCCGCTCCGGCCCCGCCCGCACCGGCATGTAGACAAGCGGCGCATGTGCGGCGGTCACGAATCCCGGCACCGCCGCCCCGCGGCGCGGCTCGAAATTCGGGGTGCGCGACAGATCGAACCGGTCGAGCCGCGCGAGCGCGCGCGCCATCTCGTCGTAATTCTCGACCTTCGCCTCCAGCGGTTCGGGATTCTGCGGCTTGAGCGAGGCATCCAGCGCCTCGAGCCGCGCCGCGCAGCCGAGATAGCGCGCCAGCCCGTTCATTACCTCGACCGATTGCAGATCGTCATATCCGACATGGAACGCCGTCTGCCCGGTGATCTGAAGCCGGTTGAGCAGCACGAGCTGAAACGCCTGCAGCCGCGCGAGGTGGCCCTCGAACTCGTCCGCGTCAAAGCGCACCGTGCTGTCGCGCCGCCGCTTGACGTTGGTGAGCTTCCACTGCCCGGTCGCCTGCGCGATCTTCCACGACACGTAGCTGTCCACCGGGTTGCGCGTCAGCACGATCTTGGCGCAGCGCGGGTCGTCGAGCATCAGGTCGAGCACCCGCGGATCGTGATCGTGAAAGAAGCGAAACCCGCCGATCCCCTGAGATTGCCCCTTGATCGCGCCGATCAGGCGCGCGGGCTCCTTGTCGCGCATGGCCTGCGTGATCCCGAGCAACTCGGTCCGGTTCGGATAGCCGATGAAATGCGGGTTGAACGCCTCGCCGTGGCAGTCGATGCCGTCGAACGCGTTGAGATTGCTTTCGAGGAAATTCGAGCCGGTGCGCATCTCCGCGAAGATCACGAAGTAATCAAAGGGTGCCGTCATCGCCCGTTACCGCACAAGATAGGGCCTGCCCCGGCTTCCCGGTGGCTCGTGGACGCCCGATTCGGCCCGGAAATCGCCCATCAGGTAGGGGTGCATCCCCTGGTTCTTGAGGTTTTGCAGGAACTGGCCAAAGCCGCTCAGGTCGGCCATGCGCGGCACCTCGGCGAGGCCGCGCGGATTGCTGTGGCCGATCTCGTCGAGGATGCTCTGCAACGGCTCCATCGGCGATTCGACAAATTCCGCCATCGTCCAGATGCGCACCCGTGCCCGCGCCCATTGCGAGCGCAACGCGTTGAGATGCCCGGCCTCGATATGCTGAAGCCGCGCCGCCGTGCTGCGCAGGTCGGCGAAATTGGCGTTGGACTGGAAAAGCGGCACCGCCCACGCCCCCGAGATCACCGATATCTGCGCGTTCGGGTCCTTGGCGAGGTCCCATTCGATATGCTCGATCATGTCTCCCGGGCCAAGCTGAAAGCACTGCCGCTCGCCGCGCGTGTTCCAGATCAGGCTGGTGAGAAAGGCGCGCTTGTTGTAATCGCGCAACGCCGCGCTGTCCGAAAGCGCGCCGGCCATCACCGTCTGGCCATCGGCAAACTCGGCGCGTGCGGGGGCAAACAGGTGGCCATGCACGCGCATCCCCGTCACCCGCGCCAGCCACGGCTCGAAATTCTCGAACAGTTCGGAGAACCCCTCGAACACCGAATAGGGCGCGCAGGTGGTGCGGTTCTCGCGCCCCTCCACCGGGAACCGGCTCTGCATCAGAAGGCCGGGCCGCCCACGCACGCGCCGCTCCACCGCCTTGGCGAAGATGCGGTCGATCTTGCTAGGGTTCGGCTCGGTCCGCTTCATCGCGCTCGCCTGATCGGTCAGGAACGCCTCGTAGAGGCGGTTGGCACAGGGCCATATCTTGCGCGCCACGAAACAGTCGGACCGGCGCAAGAGCTGCAGGTGATCGTCGTAGAAGATATGCGGCTTGCCCTGGTAGTCGAATTTCGACAGCGTCAGCGACCGGCTCTCGATCTGGCGGGAATACTGCCGCGCAAGCGTCTGAAAATAGCTCTCGTCGGGAATCCACACGCGCTTGAAATAGCGGTCATGGACCGGGCGCTCGGGGTCTTGCAGCACCGCCGAGAGGGTCTGCCGCGTCAGGCACCACCACTGGCTTCCCATATGTGGCACAAGGCCGTTGGGGATGCGTCTGCGGAAACCGACCCTGCGTTGCAACGCCACGTATTTATCGAACAGATAGCGGTTCCTGCGCCAGGAGAACGGGAACCGCAGGGTAAACCGCTCCTCGTCCAGCCCGCCGATCGTCCAGGGCACGTCGGCGGTGGTGGCGCTCTCGATGAAATCGGTCTGCGGGCGCTGGCTGAGATAGTCGATCAGTTCCTGCACCGGGCGCAGCGGCAGGCACGAGCCGGAGGCGAGGTAGACATGGCGCACATCCGCGAAGTCGCGCAGCATCACCTCGGAGGCATCCTGCGTTGCCGCCACAAGCCCCCACATCCCCCATTCGCAACGGTGACGCGGGGCAAAGCGCAGGGCGTCGATATCCGACAGCGCCTCGACAAAGGCGGCATGGGTCTTGCGCGGCACGGATTTGTCCACGTGGATCACCAGCGGGCAGCCCGACGCCGCCCAATGGCGCGCCACCTGCTCGGCCCGGCCGAACGCGGTATGGACCAGCATGACGATGCCGAGGCTCATGTCGCTGCCGCTCCCCGTTTCATGCCCAGTTGCCCTTGGACATCAGCCCCAAAATCTCCAACTGTCGCCAGTTTATATATTTTTCCGACCACTTGCACCAAAGTTCGGGATTGTCGCGCACATGCGCGGCATAGGCCTTGTATTCCACGCTGCCCGAATAATGCTGCCCCCGGCTCAGCTCTTCCTCGGCCTTGACGGAGAAGGTGTCGAGAAACTTGGCGTGCAGCAGGATGCCGCTCGCCTTCTCGCCGCCCCATTCGTCATAGGTAAGGTTGAGCCCGCGCGGCAGCAGCATGTGGGTGGAGCTGTCATAGGCATAGCGCCGGTCCCAGCGCACCAGCGGCGTCTTGTTGAGCGCGGGGGCCTTTTTCGGGTTGTCGGAGAAAAACACCCGCGCCCGCGGCCCGCCCTGTATCCACAGGTTGCCATACAGGCGGTTCTTCCTGATCATGTAATTGCCCGGATCGAACCACGCGGCGATCTCCATCGGGTCCTGCCCGGCGCGGTAAGGCACGGCATCGAGCCGCCCCTTGGGATACATGTCCAGCAGCATCGCACCGAAGGACTTGACCGCGCTGCCATCAAGCCAGTCGGTCAGCGCGCGAATGGGCCGCGTATCGCAGAACGGGTAGACGAGGAATTCATCCGGGTCGACCACCAGCGTCCAGTGATCGTGCCCATAGCGCGATTGCAGCCAGTTGAGCCAATCGACGCCAAAGCGCGACCGCTTGTAGCCCGCGCGCGTGGTCCAGAGCGACACGTCGGGCTGCCGCGCGAGATACTCGGTGCCGCCATCGCTGCTGTCATTGTCCACGATCAGGAAATGCGCGATCCCGAGGTCGCGGTAATATCGCAGGAAATAGGGCAGCCGCACGTATTCGTCGCGCAGCGTCGAGAATAGCAGCACATCGCCGGGGCGTATCTGTGCGGTGCGGTCCGACACGGGGCGCAGCGAGAAATGCTTGCGGAACGCGCGTATCTTGGCCCGTTTGCGCCGGAGCCGCATCCGGTATGACTGCCAAATCCCCAAGCTGCCCCCTCGAAAAACCTGCTCGTCACCACACTACCGGCGAAAGGTTAATACAACCCCGCATCGGAACAGAATTTCACTATTCGATAGATTGTTGCAATATCCGCAACAATCATACGCGCGGCGCTATTTCGGCGAGCGCTTGGCAAGGATGCGCTGAAGCGTGCGCCGATGCATGTTGAGCCGCCGTGCCGTCTCGCTCACGTTACGGTCGCACAGCTCGTAAACCCGCTGGATATGCTCCCAGCGCACGCGGTCGGCGCTCATCGGGTTCTCCGGCGGCGGCGGCAGATCGACACCGCCGGCCAGAAGCGCGTGGGTAATATCGGTCGCATCCGCCGGTTTCGACAGGTAATCCGTCGCCCCGATCTTGACCGCCGCCACGGCGGTGGCAATGGCCCCGTATCCCGTCAGCACCACGATCCGCGCATCGGGCCGACGTTCGCGGATCACCTCGACCACGTCGAGCCCGTTGCCATCGCCAAGCCGCAGGTCACAGACCGCATAGGCAGGCGGGCGGGCCATCGCGCTGGCGCGGCCGGCGGCCACCGATTCCGCGATCTCCACCTCGAACCCGCGCTTCTCCATCGCCTTGGCGAGGCGCTTGAGGAACGGCTCGTCATCATCGACCAGCAGAAGCGTCTTGTCCTCGCCGATATCGAGTTGTTCTGCGGTCATCACCGACCTCCCTTGCACGCATCCGTGCAAGAGGTTGTAGCCCGAGGATGATTCCGCGTCAAAACAAACGCGTCACGAGGCCGCCTCCACGAAACAGGCGATGCGGTCGGCCATCTGCTCCGGGGTCACGTCGCGGCGGAAAAACTCGACAAAACCGTGATCGGGCAGCGAAAGATAGCTCATGGTCGAGTGATCCACGAGATAGAAGTCCTCCTCGCCCTCCCCGGCCTTTTGCGCCTGGTAATACGTGCGATAGGCCTTGGACGCCGCGCGCACCTGCGCCTCGCTGCCGGTCAGGCCGAGCATCCGCGGATGCATGTAATCGGTGAATTCCGCCATCACCTCGGGCGTGTCGCGCGCCGGGTCGATGGAGATGAACACCGGCTTGACCATGATCCCCCGCTCTTCGAGGATATCCACAGCAGCAGCATTGCGCGCATTGTCGAGCGGGCAGACATCGGGGCAGAACGTGTAGCCGAAATAGATGAGCGTCGGCTTGTCGATCACGTCTTTGTCGGTCACCGTTTCGCCGGTCTCGCTCACCAGCTCGAACGGCCCGCCGATCTGATCCGCGCCGCCGGCCACGTTCGACGCCCGGCACTGGGCAAAGCGATCCTCGGGGTCGCCTGACTTGATGAAATATATGGCACCAAGCCCGACCACAGCGATGGCGGCGGCGGCAATTGCAATCGTGCGGATCATCGGTGTCTCTTGCCTCCGTCTGGTTCCGGTGCAAACCTCTACTCCCGATCCTCCACTCACACAATGGGACGTGGCCGCGCAGATGTCCGATATTTCGCCCGACAGCTTCTCGCCCGGCCACGGGCGCAACTGGATCCGCCTGCGGACGCTCACGCTGCTGCGCTGGTGGGCGATTGCCGGTCAGGCCTGCGCCCTCGTCGTCGCCGAACGTTTTTTCAACCTCGACCTCGAAATGGGGCTGTGCTTTCTGGTGATCGGCGTATCGGTGGCCTCCAACCTCGTCGCAACCTTCGTCTTTGCCGAAACCAAGCGGCTGGCCGAGCAGGATGCGCTCCTCGTGGTGCTCTTTGACATGCTGCAACTGGGGCTCTTGCTCTATCTCACCGGCGGCATGAACAACCCGTTCTCGATCCTGATCGTCGGCCCGGTCACCGTCTCGGCCTCGGCGCTCACCGGGCGGTCCACCGTGTTCGTGGGCGTCATGGCCATCGTCATCGTGACGCTGCTGATGCAATTCCACCTGCCTTTGCGCGGCACGGATGGGGCGGTCTTGCAGGTGCCGGATATCTTCCGCTTCGGCAACTGGGTGGCGATCGTGATCGCGGTGGTGTTTCTGGGCGTCTACTCGCGCCGCGTGGTGCAGGAGATGCGCACCATGTCCGACGCGCTCCAGGCCACGCAGATGGCGCTCGCCCGCGAGCAGAAACTCACCGATCTGGGTGGCGTGGTGGCGGCGGCGGCGCACGAGCTTGGCACGCCCCTGGCCACCATCAAGCTCACCAGCGCCGAATTGGCCGACGATCTCGACGACCGCCCCGACCTGCGCGAGGATGCGCTCCTGATCCGCGATCAGGCGGATCGCTGCCGCGACATCCTGCGCTCGATGGGCCGCGCCGGCAAGGATGACCTGCACCTGCGCCGCGCGCCGCTCACCGCCCTTGTCGAAGAGGCCGCCGAGCCGCATGTGGATCGCGGCAAGCGCATCCGCTTTCGCCACGGCGCGGACGGCACCGACCCGGCGACCCAGCCCACCGTGCTGCGCCGCCCCGAGATCATCCACGGGCTGCGCAACCTCATCCAGAACGCCGTCGATTTCGCGGACCAGACCGTCACCGTCGAAAGCCGCTGGAGCGACGCGCGCATCACCCTGCGGATCATGGATGACGGGCCCGGCTTTGCGCCCGACATGATCGGGCGTCTGGGCGAGCCGTTCATGCGCCGCCGCGGGGCCGCCCCCGATCCGCGCCGGCCCGGCTACGAGGGGATGGGCCTCGGCCTCTTCATCGCCAAGACCCTGCTGGAACGCTCGGGCGCCGACCTGACCTTCACCAACGGCACCGATCCCGCCGGGGCGCTCGTCGAGATAAGCTGGCCGCGCGCGGCAATGGCGGTCGCCGACGACGACAGCGCCGCCGGTCTGGGCGAAAATCGTCCGATTTCCGGCTGACGCCCTTATCGCCGTTAAGCCCGTCTTAACCTGTTTGCGCAACGCTGGCGGCGATGACAACGGAGCGGACGGATGGCGGCGATGAGTTTGGCGGATATGGTGGTGCTGGCGGCGGCGGCGCTGGTGCTGTCGGTTGCGGCGCTCTGGCTCGCGGGGGCGCTGCTGCCCGCACCGCGCGGCGTGGCCCCCGCGCCTGTCGCGACGCGGTCTTTCCTGCTGCGCGACGGCGCGCTGATCGACACCGACATGGACGAGGACGCGCTCCCCGCCCCGCGCGACAGCGCCGAGGATGACTGGTCACGGCTCGCCCGCTGGTTCGCGCCGCGTTTCGCGCTGCCCGACCGCCCAGCAGAAGGCACGCAACAGATCGCCACCTCCAGCCCCGATACCGATCCCGCCACGCTCGAAATCGACACCGCCGGACCACGCATCCGCCTCACCCTGCACGACCCGCAGGCCACCTGCCCCGCCGCGCGCCATGCCCTGCTCACCCGGCTTACAGAGTCCGCGCAGCACGGTGCGGCGCTCGCGCATGTGCCGGTGCCGGTCTGGCGGCGCGATGCCGAGGGTCACATCATATGGGAAAACGCCGCCGCCGCCGCCCTGCCGCCCGATGACCGGGCACAGCTTCTCCCGGCCACGGGGCGCACGGCACTCGATAACCCCGCACGCTGGTTCGATCTCGCCACCCACGAGGACGCCACCGGCACGCTGGTCTTCGCCACCGATGTCACCCCCCTCGTGCGCGCCGAGCAAACCCGGCGCGACTTCATCCAGACGCTGGGACGCAGCTTTGCCGACCTGCCCACCGGCCTCGCCGTGTTCGACCGCAGTCACGCGCTCGCGATGTTCAACCCGGCGCTCACCGATCTTACCGGGCTTGATCCGGTGTTCCTCAGCGGACGGCCCGATATCTTCTGTTTCTTCGACATGCTGCGCGACCGGCAGGTGATGCCCGAGCCCAAAAATTACGCAAGCTGGCGCGGCCAGATCCACGGGATGATCGACGCCGCCCATGACGGCCAGTATCGCGAAGTCTGGAGCCTCGTGACCGGGCGCACCTACCGCGTCACCGGGCGGCCGCACCCCGACGGCGCGGTGGCCTTCCTCTTCGAGGATATTTCCGAAGAGGTCTCGGCCACCCGCCACCAGCGCGCCGAGCGCGACGTTCTCATGGCGACGCTCGACCGGGTGGACGAGGCCATCGCGGTGCTCTCGCGCGACGCCGGGCTCGTCTTCTGCAACCGCCGATTCGCCACCCTCGCGCGGCTCGATCCCGAGGCGCGCGAGGGGGGCCTGCCGCTGCACGCCGCGCTCGACACCTGCGCCGCGCGCTTTCCCGACGCCGCGCTCTGGGACGATGTGACCGCCCGCATCGACGGCACCGCCCCGGCGGCGGCGATGACCGGGCAACTTGCCCTCGACACCGGGCGCACGCTGACGCTGAGCCTCGTGCCGCTGGGGCAGGGGCAGATGATGCTGTCGCTGCGCTCCACCGCCCTCGTCGAGACGGCCGGGACCGCCCGCGCCGCGCTCTCCGCCTGAGCGCATCGCGCTTGCAGGCGCGGGCGGGCCGTGTAGTCTCGGCCCATGCCGCGACACGCCCGCCACCTCTGCCTTTCCAGCCCCGACGCCACCTGCGGGCTGGCGCAGACCCTCGCCCCCGGCCTCGGGGCGGGCGACGTGCTGCTGCTCTCGGGGCCGGTCGGCGCGGGCAAGACCCATTTCGCCCGCTGCCTGATCCGCGCGCTGACCACGCGCGACGAGGAGGTGCCCTCGCCCACCTACACGCTGGTGCAGACCTATCCCGGCCCGAGGGCCGAGATATGGCACGCCGATCTCTACCGGCTCGGCGATCCCGCCGAGATCATCGAGCTTGGCCTGTCCGAGGCGTTTGACGACGCCATCGTGCTTATCGAATGGCCCGACCGGCTCGGCGACCTGACCCCCGAATCGGCGCTCCACCTCGATTTCGCCCACGGCACCGGGACCGAGACGCGCCACCTCACCCTGCGCTGGTCCGATCCGCGCTGGACACCCCGGCTCCAGGGCACGGAGGCACTTGCCGATGCCTGACGACCGCAGCGCCCTGATCGACAGATTTCTCGCCGCCAATGGCTGGGGCGCGGCCACGCGCAGCCCCCTCGCCGGGCGATGCCTCCAACCGGCGCTACCTGCGCCTCGCGCGGCCCGATGGCGCGCGCGCCGTGCTGATGGATGCCCCACCCGAGCGCGGCGAGGATGTGCGCCCGTTCACGGCGATTGCGCGGCACCTGCGCGGCCTCGGCCTCTCGGCCCCCGCGATCCTCGCCGAGGAGACGCAAACCGGCCTCTTGCTGCTCGAAGACCTCGGCGACGCGCTCTATGCCCGCACCCTCGCGCAAGCCCCGGCGATGGAGCCGACGCTTTACCGCGCCGCCACCGATCTTCTGGTCGAGCTGCACCGCCACGCGCCCCCCGAGGGCCTCGCCCCCTACAGCCCGCCGCTGATGGCCGATCTCGCCGCGCTCGCCCTCGACTGGTATCGCGACGGCGGGACCAGCCCCGAGGACGCCTCCCTGCGCAGGCAGTTTCAGGCCACATTAGAGACACATCTCGCCGCCCTGCCCGAGACCGACAGCGTGCTCATCCAGCGCGACTACCACGCCGAGAACCTCATCTGGCTGCCCGACCGCGCGGGCGTGGCGCGCGTGGGCCTGCTCGATTTCCAGGACGCCATGCGCGGCCACCGCGCCTATGATCTGGTCTCGCTCCTGCAGGACGCGCGCCGCGATGTCTCGCCCGCCACCGCCCGCGCCATGCTCAAGCATTATATCGCCACCACCGGCGCGGACGCGGACGCCTTTACCACCGCCTTTCACTGGCTCGGCGCGCAGCGCAACCTGCGCATTCTCGGCGTCTTCGCCCGGCTTTGCCTGCGCGACGGCAAGCCGCATTACGTCGACCTCATCCCCCGCGTCTGGGCGCATCTGCAAACCGACCTGCGCCACCCGGCGCTCGCCCCGCTCGCAAGCCTGGTGGCCGAGGCGCTGCCACCGCCCACCCCCGCACATCTCGACACCCTGAAATCGGGCCGCGCGGCATGAGCCTTCCGGTGATGATCTTCGCCGCCGGGTTCGGCACCCGCATGGGCGCACTGACGCAGGACCGCCCCAAGCCGCTCATCGAGGTGGCGGGGCGTGCGCTCATCGACCACGCGCTCGACCTCGTGGCCGAATATTCCCCGCCCCGCACCGTGGTGAACCTCCACTACCGCGCCGCGCAACTGGCCGCGCATCTCGCGGGGCGCGGCGTGACCCTCTCGCACGAGACGCCCGACATCCTCGACACCGGCGGCGGGCTGCGCGCGGCGCTGCCGCTGCTGGGCGACGGCCCGGTGCTCACGATGAATTCCGACGCGGTCTGGCGCGGCCCGAACCCGCTGACGCATCTCGCCCCGCTCTGGGACGGCGCGCGCATGGGCGCGCTGCTTTTGTGCCTGCCGCCCGAGCGCGCCCACGGCCATACCGGGCCGGGCGATTTCACGCTTGCCCCCGATGGCCGCCTCGCGCGCGGGCCGGGCCTCGTCTTTTCCGGCGTGCAGATCATCGACCCGGCCTGCCTCGCCGCTATCCCCGGGACGGTCTTCTCGCTCAACCGCGCCTGGGACATCCTCGCCGCCGAGGGGCGGCTTTTCGGCGCGGTCTATCCCGGCCACTGGTGCGATGTCGGCCACCCCGAGGGCATCGCGCTGGCCGAAGACATGCTGGGGCAGCGCCATGTTCGAGACTGATCCCGCCCCCCGCCTCTTCGGCCTCGCCCCCGGCGTGGATTTCCCCCGCGCGCTCGTCGAGGGGCTGCGCGCGCGGCTGGGCGACGCCCCGCCCGAGGCGCTGGCGCGGGTGCAGATCATCGTCAACACCCGCCGCATGGCCCGCCGCCTCGCCGAGATTTTCGACGACGGCCCGCCCTGCCTGCTGCCGCGCCTGAGCCTCGTCACCGATCTCGGCGAAAGCGGGGAGGCGGGCCGCCTGCCACCCCCCGCGCCCCGGCTGCGAAGGCAACTGGAACTGGCGCAGCTTGTCTCGGCGCTGCTCGACCGCGCCCCCGACATCGCCCCGCGCAGCGCGGTGTTCGGCCTCGCCGACAGCCTTGCAAAGCTCATCGACGAGATGCACGGCGAGGGGGTTTCGCCCGAGACGATCACCGCGCTCGACATCACCGACCAATCCGGCCACTGGGCGCGGATCAAGAGCTTTCTCGAGATCGTCCGCCCCTGTTTCGACGGCACCGCCGACGCCCCCGACCCCGAGGCACGCCAGCGCCGCGTGATCGAGACGCTGATCGCCAAATGGGCCGCGCACCCGCCCGACCACCCGGTGATCGTCGCCGGATCGACCGGCTCGCGCGGGGCGACGCATCTGCTGATGCAGGCGGTGGCGCGGCTGCCGCAGGGGGCGGTGGTGCTGCCCGGCTTCGATTTCGACGCGCCCGCCCATGTCTGGGAGACGCTCACCGATCCGCTCACCTCCGAGGATCACCCGCAATTCCGCTTTGCCAAGCTCGCCGAAGGGGCCGGGATCACCCCCGACGCGATCCGCCCCTGGTTTGATGCCGCACCGCCCTGCGCGGCGCGCAACCGGCTGGTCTCGCTGGCGCTGCGCCCTGCGCCGGTGACCGATCAATGGCTGCGCGACGGCCCTGCCTTGCGCGATATCCCCGATGCCATGCGGCACGTCACCCTGCTCGAGGCCCCCGACACCCGCCGCGAGGCGCTGGCCATCGCCATGCGCCTGCGCGCCGCCGCCGAGGAAGGGATCACCGCCGCGCTCATCACGCCGGATCGCACGCTCGAGCCGGCAGGTCACCGCCGCGCTCGACCGCTGGCGCATCCTGCCCGATGACAGCGCCGGGCAGCCGCTGCACCTGTCGCCGCCGGGGCGCTTGCTGCGCCATGTCGCCGATCTCTTCGCCAACCGCACCGGGGCCGATGCGCTCCTGGCGGTGCTCAAGCACCCGCTCACCCATACCGAAGGGCGCGGCACGCATCTGCGGCTGACCGGGCTGCTCGAGCATCACCTGCGCCGCCACGCCCCGCCCTATCCCGAGGCCGGTGCCCTGCGCGACTGGGCCGCGACCAAACAGGAGCAGGAGCCGCAGATCACCCAATGGATCGAGTGGCTCTGTTCCTGCCTGATCGGGCGCGACCGGCCCGGCCCCGATCCGCTGGCCACCCTCGTCACCGCCCACCGCGCGCTGGCCGAACGCATCGCGCGCGGCGCGCAGGCCCCGGATGGCAGCGGCACGCTCTGGGACAAGGCCGCCGGCGAAGAGGCGCGCGCCGCGATGGATGAGTTGGCCGCCGAGGCCCCCGCAGGCGGGGCCATGACCCCGCCCGACTATACCCGCCTTGTCCACGATACGCTCGCCGCCCGCGAGGCGCGCGACCCGGTCGAGCCGCATCCCCGCATCCGCATCTGGGGCACGCTCGAGGCGCGGGTGCAGGGCGCCGACCTGCTCATTCTCGGCGGGCTCAACGAGGGCGGCTGGCCCGACCCGCCCCCGCCCGATCCGTGGCTCAACCGCGCGCTGCGGGTGCAGGCGGGGCTGTTGTTGCCCGAGCGGCGGATCGGGCTTCAGGCGCATGATTTCCAGCAGGCCATCGCCGCGCGCGAGGTCTGGCTGACCCGCTCGGTGCGGTCGGCGGATGCGCAGACGGTGGTGTCGCGCTGGCTCAACCGGGTGCAGAACCTGCTGAATGGCCTGCCCGAACAGGGCGGTCCCGAGACGCTGGACGCCATGCGCGCGCGGGGCCGCGACTGGCTCCACCGTGCCGAGCTATTCGAGACCCCCGGCCAGGTGCCCCGCGCCCCGCGCCCCGCGCCCTGCCCGCCGCCGGAATTGCGCCCCGAGCGGCTGCGCGTCACCGAGATTCAGACCCTGATCCGCGACCCCTACGCCATCTATGCCCGCCACATCCTGCGCCTGCGCCCGCTTGATCCGCTGATGAAGGTGCCCGACGCGCTGTTGCGTGGCACCGTCCTGCACGCCATCCTGGAGCGGTTCATCGACGAGACGCGCGGCGCCCCGGAACGGCTCACCGTCCCGGTGCTCACAGAGATAACAGAGACTGTTCTGGCCCAAACCGTGCCCTGGGCCGAGGCGCGCGCGCTCTGGCTCGCGCGGATGGAGCGGGTGGCCGACTGGTTCGTCGCGCACGAGACCGCCCGCCGCGCCGAGGCGCAACCCACAGCCCTCGAACGCCCCGCAACCCTGACCCTCACCGATCCGCCCTTCACCCTCAGCGGCAAGGCCGACCGCATCGACATCGACGCGCATGGCCGCGCGCTGATCTACGATTACAAGACCGGCAACCCGCCCAAGCCGGACGAGCAAAAGCACTTCAACAAGCAACTCCTGCTCGAGGCGGCGATGGTCGAGCGCGGCGATTTCGATGGTCTCGGCCCGATGCCGGTTCTGCGCGCGGCCTATATCGGCATGGGGGCCAAACCGTCCGAGATCGAGGCCCCGCTCGACGAGGTGCCGACCGCGCAAATCCTGTCGGAACTCGCCGCGCTCATCACCGCCTACCGCGACCCCGACACCGGTTATGTCGCCCGCCGCGCCCCGCACAGCACCGGGGCACGCGGCGATTACGACCAACTCGCCCGCCACGGCGAATGGGACCTCACCGACCCGCCACAGCGTCTCAAGGTGGGCGGATGACCGACCTCCACCCCGCCTCCCTTGCACAGATCATCGCGGCGCGGCCCGACCGCTCCACATGGCTCTCGGCCAATGCCGGCTCGGGCAAGACCCGCGTGCTGACCAACCGGGTGGCGCGGCTCCTGCTCGACGGCGTCAACCCGCAGCACATCCTGTGCCTGACCTATACCAAGGCCGCCGCCAGCGAGATGCAGATCCGGCTTTTCGACACGCTGGGCGAATGGGCGATGATGCCCGATGCGCGGCTCTCGGAGGCGCTCGGCATCCTCGGCCACGCGGGCGGGACCGGCCCCGACATGCTGCGCCGCGCCCGCCGCCTGTTCGCGCAGGCCATCGAGACACCGGGGGGCCTGCGCATCCAGACGATCCACGCCTTCTGTTCGTCGCTCCTGCGCCGCTTCCCGCTCGAGGCGGGCGTGACCCCCGATTTCACCGAGATCGACGACCAGACAGCGCGTCTTTTGCGCGCCGAGATCATCGAAGAGATCGCCGCCGGTCCCGACGCCCCGACGCTCACCGCGCTGGCGCGCCACCACACCGGCGAGAGCCTCGACGCGCTGGCGCGTGACATCCTCGGCCATCAGACCGGCTTTGCCCATGAGGTGAGCGATGCCGCGCTCTGCGCCCGGCTTGGCCAGCCCGAGGGGCTGAGCCGCGAGGGCATAACGCGCGAGGTGTTTCTCGGCGACGAGGCGGACCTGCTCGCCCACCTCCTGCCGGTGCTGCGCGGCAGTTCCACCAACGACGTCAAGGCCGCAGGCAGGCTCGCGACACTCACCGCGCTCGATTTCGACGCGCTGCCGGTGCTGGAAAGCGTGTTTCTCACCGGGTCCGGGGCGAAGGAGCCGTTTTCGGCCAAGATCGGCAGCTTTCCCACCAAGGCGGCCCAGAAATCCCTCGCGCCCGTCATGGACCGGATCGAGCAATGGATGGCCCGCGTCGAGGCCGCGCGCGAGGCCCGCCTCGCGCTCCTCACCGTCGAGCGCACGCGCGCGCTGCATGATTTCGCCCGCGCCTTCATCAGGCACTATTGCGGCGCGAAACAGCGCCGTGGCCTGCTGGATTTCGACGACCTGATCCTGCGCGCCCGCGACCTGCTCACCGATCCTTCGGTCGCGGCGTGGGTGCTCTACCGGCTCGATGGCGGCATCGACCACATCCTCGTGGACGAGGCGCAGGACACCAGCCCCGTGCAATGGCAGGTGATCGAGCGTCTGGCGCAGGAATTCACCTCCGGCGAAGGCGCGCGGGCCGATGTGCCGCGCACGATCTTCGCGGTGGGCGACCGCAAACAGTCGATCTATTCCTTCCAGGGGGCCGACGCGCGCGAATTCGACCGGATGCAACGCGAATTCAGCGCGCGGCTCGAGGCCACCGGCACGCCCTTGCAGGAGCGCCGCCTCGACTATTCCTTCCGCTCCTCCCCGGCCATTCTCCGGGCGGTGGACAGCACCCTTGCCGGGGCCGAAGACAGCGGTTTTGCGCCGGATCAGAGCCACATCGCGTTTTTCGACACACTCCCCGGCCGCGTCGATCTCTGGCCGCCCGTGGCCAGGCCCGAGAAGCCGGACATGCCCGAATGGTATCACCCGGTCGACATCCCCGCCGAGACCGATCCGGCGGTAATCCTCGCGCGCCACATCGCCGATCATATCCGCGCGCTTCTGGATGCGGGCACCGCCATCCCCGACCGCGAGGCAGAGGGCGGTGCGCGGCGGCTGCGCGCGGGCGATGTCCTCATCCTCGTGCGCTCGCGCAGCCGCCTCTTTCACGAGATCATCCGCGCCTGCAAATCCGCCGACCTGCCCGTCGCCGGGGCCGACAGGCTCAAGGTCGGCGGCGAGTTGGCGGTGCGCGATCTCGCCGCGCTCCTGTCGTTCCTCGCCACCGAAGACGACGACCTGGCGCTCGCCACCGCCCTGCGCTCTCCGCTCTTCGGCCTCAGCGAGGCAGAGCTGTTCGCCCTCGCCGCCCATCGCGGCCCGCGCACGCTGTGGGACGCGCTTTATTCCGCCCGCGCGGATCACCCCGAGACCGTCGCCATCCTCGACGACCTGCGCGATCAGGCCGATTTCCTGCGCCCCTATGATCTCATCGAGCGGGTGCTGACCCGCCACGACGGCCGCCGCCGCCTGCTCGCCCGTCTCGGCCCCGAGGCCGAGGACGGCATCGACGCGCTGCTGGGTCAGGCGATGGGCTACGAGCAGCAGGCAGTCAGCAGCCTCACCGGCTTTCTCGTCTGGATGGAAACCGACGAGATGGAGATCAAGCGCCAGATGGACAGCGCCGGAGACCGCATCCGCGTGATGACGGTCCACGGTGCCAAGGGGCTCGAGGCCCCGGTGGTGATCCTCCCCCAGACCGGCCAGTGGAGGGCCCCGCCGATGCCCGCCATCCTCGATCACGACGGCACGCCCGTCTGGCGCGGCGAGAGGGAGGACATGCCCGGTGCGCTGGCCACCGCCGCCGAGGCGGGCCTCGCCGCGCAACTGGCCGAACGCGACCGCTTGCTCTACGTCGCCATGACGCGGGCGGAAAAATGGCTGATCGTCGCCGCGGCGGGCGATCTCGGCAAAGACGGGGCCGCATGGCATGACCGTATCCAAGAGGGCCTGTCGCAGGCGGGCGCGCAACCGCACGATTTCGCCCCCGGCCCCGGCCTGCGGCTCGAGGCCGGGACATGGCCCGAAACAGTGTCTGATCCGGCCCGAACCACGCCCGCGGCCGAGACGATCCTCGACCCCCTTTTCGCCGCCCACGCCCCCGCCCACGATCCCACACCGCCCCCGCTCAGCCCGTCCGATCTCGGCGGCCCCTCTGCCCTGCCCGGCGAGACGGGCCTAGACGAGGCCGCCGCCAAGCGGCGCGGGCGGCAGGTCCACCGCCTGCTCGAAATCCTGCCGTCCCTGCCGCCCGAGGATCGCCCCGCCGCCGCGCGCACGCTGCTCTGCAACGGCCCGGATGCCGCGACCGGGGAAGAGACCGCGCTGCTGCTGGCAGAGGCCGAAAACGTGCTGGCCAAGCCCGCCCTCGCCCACCTCTTCACCGCCGATGCGCTCGCCGAGGTGCCGGTCACGGCCTCCCTCGACGCGCTCGGCGGTCGGCGCATCCACGGGGTGATCGACCGCCTGATCGTCACCCCCGACCGCGTGCTTGCCGTCGATTTCAAGACCAACACCACGCTGCCCGACCGCGCGCAAGACACCCCCGAGGCGCTCTTGCGGCAGATGGGGGCCTATGCCCACGCGCTCGCCGCGATCTACCCCGACCGGCGGGTCGAGACCGCGCTCCTCTGGACCCGCACCGCCACGCTCATGCCGCTGCCACACGCCCTCGTGACCGAGGCGCTCGCGCGGGCAGGACAGCTTGACGCCGGGGGCGAGGCTTCATAGGTGTGAGTCAAGTTCCAGACACAAGGAGAGAGCCAATGGCCACCGTTGCCGTAACCGATGCCACCTTCGACGCCGAGGTGAAGAATTCCGATATCCCCGTCGTGGTGGATTTCTGGGCCGAATGGTGCGGCCCCTGCAAGCAGATCGGCCCCGCGCTCGAAGAGCTGGCCGTCGAGATGAACGGCAGGATCAAGGTCGCCAAGGTCGATGTGGATGCCAACCCGAATTCCGCCGTGCAACTGGGCATCCGCGGCATCCCCGCGCTCTTCATCTTCAAGAATGGCGAGGTCGTCTCGAACAAGACCGGTGCCGCCCCCAAGGCCGCGCTGCAAAGCTGGATCGAAGAGAGCATCTGAGACCCCGGCCAACGCCGATTGCAAAGGGTCGCGCCACGCGCGGCCCTTTTCTTTTGCCGGCATATCCGCATGATCGCGCCATGACCCTCACCAATTCCGACCTTACCGCGCTCATCGCCCTGCGCCGCACGCTCCACCGCCACCCCGAGGTGTCGGGCGAAGAGATTGGCACCGCGCGCCGCATAACGACCGCGCTTGGCCCCCTTGCCCCCGACAGCCTGCTCACCGGTCTCGGCGGTCACGGCATCGCCGCCACCTTCGCGGGCGCAAAACCCGGCCCCACCGTGCTCTTTCGCTGCGAGCTTGACGCCCTGCCCATCACCGAAACGGGCGGGGCAGAGCACCGCTCCACCGTGCCCGGCACCGGGCACCTGTGCGGCCATGACGGGCACATGGCGATCCTCACGGGCCTTGCACGCCTGCTCTCGCGCACCCGCCCCGCGCGGGGCCGCGCCGTGCTGCTGTTCCAGCCCGCCGAGGAAACCGGGGCCGGGGCGGCAATGGTGCTCGCCGACCCGCAATTCGAGACTGTTTCGCCCGATTACGCCTTCGCGCTCCACAATCTCCCCGGCCTTCCCTTGGGCCATGTCTCGCTCATCCCCGGCCCCGTGGCCTGCGCCTCGCGCGGGATGGAGATCACGCTGACAGGTCGGTCTGCCCACGCCTCGCAGCCCGAGACCGGCACCTCGCCGATGGCCGCGCTCGCGCGCCTCATGCCCGCGCTCACCGCGCTCTCGCGCGGCACGACGGCGTCGCACGATTTCACCCTCGCCACGGTGACGCACGCCCGGATGGGTGCCGCCGCCTTCGGCATCGCGCCGGGCGAGGCCACGCTCCACGCCACCCTGCGCACGCTCACCGATGACGGCATGGCCGCGCTCGTGGCACAGGCCGAGACCCTCGTGACAGAGACGGCTGCGGCCCACGGCCTCGCCGCACAGATCGCGTGGCACGACATCTTTGCCCATGCCGAGAACCACCCCGAGGCCACCCGCCTCATCGCCGGGGCGCTCGACGCGCTCGGCCTGCCCCATGACGGGCGCGGCCTGCCGATGCGCCCCTCCGAGGATTTCGGACAGTTCAGCCATACCGCCCGCGCCGCGATGCTGTTTCTCGGCGCGGGCACGGATCACCCGGCGCTGCACAACCCCGATTACGACTTCCCCGACGATCTCTTGCCCCTGGGCGTGCAGATCTTTCACCGCATCGCCCGCGACCTGCTGGGCTGAACGCCTTGCACCCCGTTCGCACCCCTTCCATATAGGGCGAGGCAAACCGGAGGTCCCATGAGCAACGAATTTCCAGGCTGGCACGGCACCACCATCATCGGCGTGCGCAGGGGCGGCGAGGTGGTCGTCGCGGGCGACGGGCAGGTGAGCCTTGGCCAGACCGTCATCAAGGGCAGCGCGCGCAAGGTGCGCAGGCTCTCGCCCGGCGGCTATGACGTGGTGGCGGGCTTTGCCGGGTCGACGGCGGATGCCTTTGCCCTGCTGGAGCGGCTGGAGACCAAGCTCGAGGCAACGCCGGGCCAGTTGCAGCGCGCCTGCGTCGATCTCGCCAAGGACTGGCGCACCGACAAATACCTGCAAAAGCTCGAGGCGATGCTGATCGTCACCGACGGCGATCAACTCTACGTCATCACCGGCGCGGGCGACGTGCTGGAGCCCGAACACGATATCGCCGCCATCGGATCGGGCGGCAATTTCGCGCTGGCGGCGGCGCGCGGCCTCTCGGAAAACACCGCCCTCTCGGCCGAGGAGATCGCCCGCAAGGCCATGTCCATCGCCGCCGATATCTGCGTCTACACCAACGGCAACCTGACGGTGGAGAAAATCACAGAATGACCGACCTCACCCCCCGCGAGATCGTCTCCGAGCTCGACCGCTTCATCATCGGCCAGTCGGACGCCAAGCGGGCCACCGCCGTCGCCCTGCGCAACCGCTGGCGGCGCAAGCAGCTCGCCCCCGACCTGCGCGAGGAGGTCTATCCCAAGAACATCCTGATGATCGGCCCCACCGGCGTCGGCAAAACGGAAATCTCCCGCCGCCTCGCCAAGCTCGCCCGCGCGCCGTTCATCAAGGTCGAGGCCACGAAATTCACCGAGGTCGGCTATGTCGGCCGCGATGTCGAGCAGATCATCCGCGACCTTGCCGACACCGCCATCGCCCAGACCCGCGAGTGGATGCGCGAGGACGTGCGCACCCGCGCCGAGGCCGCCGCCGAGGAGCGCGTCATCACCGCCATCGCCGGCGAGGACGCCCGCGACGCCACCCGCGAGATGTTCCGCAAGCAAGCTCCGCGACGGCCTGCTCGACGACACGGTGATCGAGCTCGACGTGGCCGACACCTCCAACCCCCTGGGCGGGATGGACATCCCCGGTCAGCCCGGCGGCCAGATGATGAACCTCGGCGATATCTTCGGCAAGGCCTTCGGCGGCCGCACCACCCGCAAGCGCGTCACCGTGTCCGAGAGCCACGACCTGCTGATCGGCGAGGAGGCCGACAAGCTCCTCGATGACGAGGCGGTCAATCGCACCGCGCTTGAGGCGGTCGAGCAGAACGGCATCGTCTTCCTCGACGAGATCGACAAGGTCTGCGCCAAGTCCGACGCGCGCGGCGGCGACGTGAGCCGCGAGGGCGTGCAGCGCGACCTGCTCCCGCTGATCGAGGGCACCACCGTCTCCACCAAGCACGGCGCGGTGAAAACCGACCACATCCTCTTCATCGCCTCGGGCGCCTTCCACATCGCCAAGCCGTCGGACCTGCTGCCCGAATTGCAGGGCCGCCTGCCCATCCGGGTGGAGCTGCGCGCGCTGACCGAGGCCGATTTCGTCCGCATCCTGACCGAGACCGACAACGCCCTGACCCTGCAATACACCGCCCTCATGGGCACCGAGGAGGTGGAGGTGAGCTTCACCGAAGACGGCATCGCGGCGCTCGCCCGCATCGCGGCGGAGGTCAACCAGACCGTCGAAAACATCGGCGCCCGCCGCCTCTACACGGTGATGGAACGGGTGTTCGAAGAGCTCTCCTTCACCGCCCCCGACCGCGCGGGCGAGAGCGTGGTGGTGGATGCGGGGTTCGTCGAGGAGAATTTGGGCGAGTTGATGAGGTCGGCGGATTTGTCGAGGTATGTGTTGTGAGGGGGGGCGTGGACCCTGAAGCGGAGACTCAACTATCAGTCCAAATGCCGCGGTACGACGCTATGAGCCGAACACGCCTACTGCAAGGAGTGGGTTACGGTTACGCAGTCAACAGACCGTATGATCAACAAAATGGACTCAAGGTGAATATGCCTTAAGCTATTGATATTGTGGGTTTTCAGGAGCCGAAAAACGTAAGTCAGCGTTTGCGGAAGATTGCCTCAAGCTGTTCGCGATAATATCCGTTTTGCTGCACCGTCTCTTCCTCCATCGCTCTGATAGCCTCAAGAAGTTCCTGATTAGCTTGGTAAACCTTGTCTCGTTTTTCTGGTTCCACCGCGCCTGAGTGTGCTGCTTGCATGTCTGTCTCCCTTTTAAACACACAATGAATCATCGTTGGAATCGTGGCAAGGGAAAAGTCGCACCGAGCGAACATGGTCAACCGTTCATCCCATGTTGTGCTTCTTGTGTAGCTCCCAAGCGCGCATTCTGCCAAGCAAAATCAATCGGAGGTCAATACTTTTTTATTTCCATGAAAGATTCTAATGATTAGAGTGTCAAAGAGCAAAAATCACTTTCTGGAAATCATGGAATGACACTCGTGTCGGACACCGAGAACCTTGACTACCCTGAACTCTTTTTTGGGCTTGTGGGTCCAATTGCGGTAAACATGGACGATCTCCAGCGGACCCTTTCGGATGCCTTGAGCCAAGTTGGCTACGATTCTAAAGTTATTAGTTGACGCAGCTCTTAAAGAAGTATGAGCGCGACATCCATGGCCCAAAGCAATCCACACTGTACGCTGACAAGATCGAAACCGCGAATACATTTTGCAAAACGGCTGAGAATGGCGCGGCTATGGCCGCGCTTGCAATCTCTGGGGGTGACCATAGAAGAACCAGACGCCCCGGACAGATGAAAACGACGCGGTTCGCTCGCAGCGAGCAATTCCGAAAACCGCATATATCATTAGGCAGCTCAAACGGGAGGACGAAGTAGACTTCTTTAGAAGTGTCTATGGGATAAAATTTCTTCAGTTGTCGGTGTCTCTATTGACAAGGGAGTGTTGAATTGATAACCTGAAGAAACAGCTATCACGAGATCATCCAGGGCTGTCTGTTGATGACTGCGAAAAGAATGCGCGAGATCTCGTATCTACAGATGAACTCCAAATAAATGCTGACGGCGGCGCGACCAGCTTCGGCCAGCAGGTAGCGGAGATTTTCCATCTCGGTGATTTTTTTGTCGATGGAAAGATCAACCACATGTCCTCAAAAATATTGGATTTCATCAGATCATTCTTCGGAGGAAACGCAAAAAGCCCATCGCGAGATGAATTTGGTTCTTATATGGCTGCGGCGGCAGCGCTGCGTTCAGTTGATCTATCGCGGCAGGTTGGCATCCGCCAGTTTTACTGACGATGGTGAGATCGTTTCTCTTCGCTGTAATGAGGTTCCCGAAGCAAAGGGTGGAAACTACTGGCTAGATGATGAATTCCGCGCGCGCGACATCCGAGCGAGGCAGTCAGCAGAATCGTGTTGAGAGGCAGCGGGGTTCTTGTTGACTTCATACAAAAGTTACCGGTAGCAGGTGTTATTCGGTCGAGTTTGAATTTGGAATCACCAGAGATAAAGGAAAGTTTTCGAAAAACGCCATGAGAAGACGCTTTAATTTCAGATATCACGGAATACCGGACGTATGACCCATGCCGAAATGAGTGCAATCTGTGATGCTGCTCGAGCTTGGGAAGAGCATTGTCCGGAACAACGATGTTCGTAACCACGTTTCCCTGCCATAATTGCGCGAAACACATTGTGGCATCTGGGATTAAACGCGTATGTATTCATTCGGCCCCGTACCCAAAAAGCCGTGCACCTAGTTCACATCTCTACCGATTCTATTGCGATTGGAAGTCATGATTGTGGTAAAGTTATTTTTTGAGCGTTTGAAGGAATCTCACCAAAACGATATCGAGATATTTTTCAGAAGGGTAAGCGACGCCGGGGTTTGGAGATTAGCACCGTGGTATGAAGGTGAGCCAAGACCACCGCGGATTAGATCAAGGGAGAATGTCAGTCGTTTGCAGAAGGAGGCACATGCGGTCGGTGAATCTGCGCAGACTGGAAGAAGTTACGCTGAGGCGAGCGTTAAGGTCGGGCATTCCTCCCACCATCCCCCGTCCTTCCCTCGAACGCAAGACTCTCCCCAATGTCGCCCCCACCTCACGAGATCCCCGCCTTCGCGGGGATGACGTTACCCCCAACCCGGCCCAACCCACCGACGCAATACCGACAGAATACCGACGTGGCACAGACAGCCGATTTGGCCCCCTCCCCGGCCCTCACCGGGGGTGGCTCAGCCCTGCGCGGCGGTGACGATCAGCTCCACCTTGTAGTCGGGCGTGGCCAGTTTCGCCTCGCCGCAGGCGCGGGCGGGGGCGTGGCCCTCGGGCACCCAGGCGTCCCACACCGCGTTCATCTCGGCAAAGTCCGCCATGTCGGCCAGCCAGATCACGCATTGCAGGATTCGGGTCGCGTCAGACCCGGCCTCGGCCAGCAGCGCCTCGACCTTTTTCAGGCAGGTAAGCGTCTGATCCGCAACGCTTTCGCCGGGGTTTCCCACCTGTCCGGCCAGGTAGACGGTGCCGTTATGGGCCACGATCTGGCTCATGCGCTGGCCGGTGTGGTGGCGGGTGATATCGGTCATGGGATGGTCCTTTCGGTCGGGTCAGATGAGGCGGTCAGGGGCAAGCGCGGCGCGGGTCTCGGCGTCGATGGCAAGCGCGCCGCCGGTCAACAGCGCCGCACTCACCCGCGATAGCGCGGGCGCGGTCTGAACACCATACCCCCCCTGCCCCGCCAGCCAGAAGAAGCCTTGCGCGCGCGGATCAAACCCCACCACCGGCGTCCGATCAGCCGCAAAAGTCCGCAGCCCCGCCCAGCTATGCTCGACCCGCGTCACCTCGTGCGTCACCGCCTGCTCGAACCGGTGCAACCCCTCGGCAAGCACCATGTCCTCCGGCCAGGCATCGTGCGGATCGACCGGGTCCTCGTCGGCGGGCGAGACCATGAGCTTGCCCGCCTCGGGCTTGGCATACCAGGTCTCGGCGATGGAGCCGAAAATGGGCCAGGATTCAGTATCATACCCCTCGGGCGCGGGGATGATCGCGGCGGAGCGGCGGTAAGGTTGCAGCCCGATGCGCGGCACGCCGGCCATCGCGGCGATCTCGTCGGCCCAGGCCCCGGCGGCGTTGACGACGGTGGGCGCGGTGAATGTGCCCAGCGCCGTCTCGACGTGCCATTGCCCTCCCTCGTGGCGCAGTGCCTGCACCGCCGCGCCGGTGACGATCCGCCCGCCGCGCGCCCGCAGCATCCGGGCATAGCCCTGCAACAAGAGGTCCACGTCGATGCCGCGCGCGTCGCGCTCGATCATCGCGCCCGCGATGCGCTCGGGGCGCAGGATCGGGACGATCCCGGCGGCCTCGACCCCGGTCAGCCGCTCCACCCCCACTGCACCATCAAGGTAGGCATCAAGCACCGGCAATTCCTCTTCCGACGCGATCAGCAACTCGCCGCGCGGGCTGAGGAGCGGCGTGTCGCTGACCTCGCCCGGCTCTTCGAAAATCGGCTCGGCCACGGCGTTCAAGGCCCGCAGCGTGGCGTTGCCGTAATTGCGGATGAAGATCGCAGCCGAGCGCCCGGTGGCGTGATAGCCGATCTGCGGCTCGCTTTCCAACACGGTCACGTTGGCCCCGGCACGGGCGCACTCCGCCGCAGCACTGATTCCGGCAATACCGCCGCCGATGACGAGAATATCGCTCATGGTTGCGCCCCCCCGAACCCGGTGAGCGTGGCGGTCAGGTTCTGGCTTAACTCCTCGCACAGGTATCCGCCCTCCTGCACAAACAGCGTGGGCAGGCCCAGCCCCGCGATGGCCGCACCGATGCGCCCGAAGCCCGGCGTGGTGATGGCCAGCCCCTGGAACGGATCGCCCTCATAGGCGTCGAGGCCAAGGGCAACCACCACCGCGTCCGCCCCGAAATTGGTGATGCGTTCCAGCGCGCGATCCAGCGTTTGCAGGTAATCGTCATCGCCGGTCTTGCGCGGCAGCGGCAGGTTGAGGTTGTAGCCCGTGCCGCGCCCCTCGCCGCGCTCGGAGGCATGGCCCCAGAAGAACGGGTAGAACCGTTCGGGGTCGGCGTGGATCGACACCGTGAGCACGTCGTCGCGACCATAAAAGATACCCTGCGTGCCATTGCCATGATGCACATCCACGTCGAGGATCGCCGCGCGCAGGCCCGCCCTGCGCAGCCGTTCGGCGGCAATCGCCGCGTTGTTGAGAAAACAGAACCCCCCAGCCAGATCACCGAAGGCATGGTGCCCCGGCGGACGGCAGAGGGCATAGGCGGCGCGCGCGCCTGCCGCCACCATGTCCGCCCCGGTCACGGCGCTCTGCGCCGACCAATAGGCGGCCTCCCAGGTCTGCGCGCCGATGGGACAGGCGGTATCTGCCTGATGATAGCCCGCTTGGCCCACGGCCGACTTGGGATAGCTGTCGCCGCGCGTGGCGGGGTGGATATTGGGGATCACCTCCGGCCCGCCGCCCTCGATGCGCTGCCAGCGGGTGTGGATGTTGCGCAGGAAGGTTACGTATTCGGGCGAGTGAATCGCGGCAATCGGCCCGAGACCCGCATCCTGCGGCGCGATCATCTCACAGCCCGCAGCCCGCGCCCCGTCACTCAGCCGCGCGATGCGCTCAGACTGTTCCGGGCTGGGCTGAATGACACCGTTGGCCATGAAATGCCTTGGGTCATGCCGCCATTGGCGGTCGTCGAAAATCGCCTTCATCTGGCTTCTCCCTTCAATCGCTCGAACCCTGCCTGCGGCAGGCGCATCTGCGTCACGCTGGCCTGCGGTGCAAAGCCGAGGCGCTCGTAAAACCGTCGCGAGCCGGTGCTGTGATCATAGACCGTCAGCGTCATCCACTCCGCCCCCCACATCGCGCCCGCCCGGCGCGCGACCTCTGCCAGCACCGCGCCGCCAAGCCCCTGGCCGCGCGCGGCGGAATCGACCCACAGGTCCGAAACATAGACGCCAGCCGCCCCCAGCGCGGTCGAGAACACCGGGCCATAAAGCGCCGCGCCGGTGACGCAGCCCTCGCCCGCGAGCAGCCCGTGCGCTGCGGGGATACCCCCGGTCAGCCCCCCACGCAACGCGTCGATCGTGGCGCGGTGCGTATCGCCCAGATCATGGCTGAGCGCGCGCAGGGCGGCGTCGAGCAAGACCACCTCCGCCTCTGTGGTGACTGCGCGAAACCGGATGCTCATGGCCTAGATTGCCGTCCGGTCCGCGCCCTTGAGGCCCAGCAACCGGCGTGCGCCCTCGGCATCCACCACCTCGCGGCCCATCGCCTCGACAATGCCGCGCACCTTCTCCACCTGTTGTGCATTCGAGCGTGCCAGCGTGCCGCGCGCAATCGTCAGACTGTCCTCCAGCCCCACCCGCACATGCCCGCCCATCGCCGCCGCCTGCGCCGCCATCGGCATCTGGTGCCGCCCGGCAGCCAGCACCGAGAACATGTAGTCCTGCCCGAACAGCTTGTCGGCGATGCGCACCATGTGGCTGAGGGTCTCGGGGTCCGGCCCCATGCCGCCCAGCACGCCGAAGACGAACTGGATGAAGAACGGTGCCTCGATCAGGCCCCGATCCGCGAAATGGCGCAGCATGTAGAGGTGCCCCAGATCATAGCACTCGAATTCGAAACGCGCGCCGCGCTCCTGCCCCAACTCCGTGAGGATACGGGCGATATCGCGGGGGGTGTTCTTGAACACCAGATCGTCGGAGCCTTCCAGAAACGGCTTTTCCCAACCGTGCTGCCACTCGGTGATGCGCTCGGCCATCGGGTAGAGGGCGAAATTCATCGTGCCCATGTTGAGCGAGGCCATTTCCGGCGCGGCCTCTTTCGGGGCGGCGAGGCGCTCGTCGAGGCTCATCACCGCGCTGCCCCCGGTCGAGAGGTTCAAGACCGCGTCGCAGCCCTGTTTCAATCGCGGCAAAAAGGCGCGGAAATGATCAGGGTCGGCCGACGGCTTGCCCGTCTCGGGGTCGCGCGCGTGCAGGTGCAGGATCGCCGCGCCCGCCTCTGCCGCCTCGACACCCGCCTGCGCGATTTCATCGGCGGTCACCGGCAGGTGCGGCGACATCGACGGCGTGTGGATAGAGCCGGTGAGCGCGCAGGTGATGATGATCTCGCGCATTACACGGCCCGCTCCAGCGCGGGACGGATTTCCTCGGTGAACTCTGCCAGCGACGCATCAAGCATCTCGGTGATCTCGTCCAGATGCGTCTCGGTCGCGATCATCGGCGGGGCGACGATGATATGGTCGCCCTCCACCCCATCCCGCGTGCGCCGGGAATAGACGATCAGCCCGGTCTCGTAGGCGATCTGCACGAAGCGGTTGAAGGCCTGAAGGTGCTTCGGGAGCGGTGCCTTGCTTCCCCGGTCGGCCATGAATTCGAACGCCGTCAGAAGCCCCTTGCCGCGCACATCGCCGATGATGTCATGGCGCTGCATCAGTCCCTCGAGCCGCTCCTTGAGCTGTGCCCCCATCCGCGCGGCGTTGCCCACCAGGTCCTGCCGCTCGATCTCGTCGATCACGGCCAGACCGGCGGCGCAGGCCAGCGGGTTGCCGGCATAGGTATAGCCGTGCAGGAAACCGCCCGCATCCAGCACCGCCTCGACCAACCGCTCATGCGCGGCCATCGCCCCGAGCGGCACGTATCCGGCGGCAAAGCCCTTGGACATGACGATGATATCGGGGGCGAGGTTCCAATGCTCCGACGCCAGGAATTTGCCGGTGCGCCCCGCGCCGGTCATCACCTCGTCTAGGATGAGCAGCACGCCATAGCGGCGGCAAATCTCCTGCACCCGCTCCATGTATCCCTTGGGCGGCACCAGCGCGCCGGTGGACGCCCCGCCGATGGGCTCCACGATAAAGGCAAGCACGCTCTCGGGGCCTTCGGCAATGATCTTCGCCTCGAGCATGTCGGCATAATGGTGGCCCGTCGCCTCGTCCTCGGGGTCGAGCCCGTCGAGATAGGCGCGAGGGGCAGGCACCTTGGGCATCGCCTGCATCATCGGCGCAAACGGCTCGGTCAGCGGCGCATAAGAGGTGATCGCCAGCGCGCCAAGCGTGCAGCCGTGATACGACGGCGCACGGCTGATGATCTTCCAGCGTGACCCCTCACCGATGGCCAGCGCGTATTGCCGCGCCAGCTTCATCGCCGATTCCACCGCCTCGGACCCGCCCGAGACGAAGAACACGCGGTTGAGGCCCTCGGGGCACAAGGCGGCGGTCTTGGCGGCGAGTTTCTCGGACGCCTCGGTCTCGAAATGCAGGCGGTAGCCGAAGGTGGATTTCTCCATCTGCCGCCGCATCGCCTCGAGCACGTTCTCGTTGGAATGGCCGATATTGCAGACCATCGCGCCGCTTGATCCATCCAGATACCGCTTGCCGTCCACATCCCACATGTAGACGCCGCGCGCCTGATCGAGCACCGGCTTGCGCTCGCGTCCCTGATAGAAAAGGTGAGAGGGTTTCACGGTCATTTCCTTATCCCGGCAGCGCCGCGCAATCCTGCGGGCGCAGGTGCAGATGCACGGCGTCCCCGGCGGCGAAAGGGTGCTCGTCGATCATGTTGATCGCCTGAAGCTGCGCCTCGCCCGCGCGCACGAAATAGCGCACCGCCTGCCCCTGATAATCCACCGTCTCCACCGTGGCGGGGACCGAGATCACGCCCTCGGGCGCGGGGTCCGCGCCAGCAGCAGCTTTTCGGCGCGCACCACCAGCTTGGCCTTGCCCGTGCCCTTGAGGTTGGGGGCCTTGGCGGCGGGGACCTGCATGCGCCCGAAGGTCTGCTCTTCGAGCATGACGACCTCACCGTGATCAGTGCATGTCGCGGTCAGGATGTTGGACGCGCCAAGGAAATTCGCAACGAATTCGGATGCGGGCGTATTGTAGACCTCTTCGGGCTTGCCGACCTGCTCCACCCGGCCCTCGGACATCACCACGATCAGGTCGGACAAGGCGAGCGCCTCGGATTGATCGTGCGTGACAAAGACCGTTGTCACGCCGATGCGTTCCTGAATGCGTTTCAACTCCACCCGCATATCCTCGCGCAGGTTGGCGTCGAGCGCCGAGAGCGGCTCGTCGAGCAAAAGCACATCCGGCTCGATCACGATGGCGCGGGCGAGTGCGATGCGCTGTTGCTGACCGCCCGACAATTCCTTGGGATAGCGGTCGCCGACATCGGGAAGCTGCACGAGATCGAGCGCCGCCTGCACCTTGGCCGGAATTTCGGATTTCGGGATATTGCGATATTTGAGGCCGAAGGCCACGTTATCCGCCACCGTCTTGTGCGGGAAAAGCGCGTAGTTCTGGAACACGAGGCCGAGGTTGCGCTTGTGGATGGGCACGTCGTTGACGCGCTTGCCGCCGATCAGGATCTCGCCCTCGGTCGGATCGAGCAGCCCCGCGATCATCCGCAGGTTGGTGGTCTTGCCACAGCCCGACGGGCCCAGGAGCGTCAGGAACGCGCCCTCGGGGATGTCCAGCGTCGTGGGATGCACGGCGGTGAGGGTGCCGAACCGCTTGACGATGTTGTTGAGGGTGACGGCGCTCATCGGCGGCCTCCTGTCGGGGGTGTGCCGCGCCCCGGCGAGGGGCGCGGCGTTGGTTCAGTAGCCGCGCTGCACGCGGCTGAAGGTCTCGGACCATTCGGCCTCGTTGCCGTTCCAGTAGTTGGGATCGGCGAAGGTGAGCGACGCGAGCGTCCCGGTCGGATCGTAAGCGGGCAAGGTGGGGATCTTGTCGCCCAGATCGACCTTGGTGCCATCCAGAGCGGGCGGATAGTTCTGCCCCTCGGCCACGGCGATCGAGGTCTCGGGCGCGAGCATGAAGTTCAGCAGCTCCTCGCAGGCCTCGACCGGGCTGCCCTTGATCACGAACAGGCATTCCTGCCAGGCGAAGCTGCCGGGCGCGTCGTAATAGCCGATGTCGTGGCCCTGCTGTTGCAGCGCCGCGATACGGCCCGACCAGCCCTCGGTGACGTAGATTTCCTCTTCGGCCAGAAGGCTCATCAACTCCGCCCCCGACGACCAGTATTTCAGCGCCAGATCGCGGTGGCTGCGGATCGCGTCCCAGACGGCCTCCATGTCCTCGATGTTGTTGGGGTCCTGCCCGGTCTGCAGCGCGCCGTACCAGATCCGCGTGCGCCAGTCGGCCCAGCCGCCGATCTTGCCCTTGAGCGCCGCGTCGATCAGGATCGACGCGCCTTTCTCCTTCATCTCCTCGTCGGAGATATACTTGCGGTTATAGGCAAGCCCCGTGGTGCCGTAATCATAGGGCACCGCCGACAGGTAATCCGGCGTCACCCCCCGGAAGGCGCTGGTCAGCGCGTCCATCACCAGCGACATGTTGGGGATGTTGTCGAGGTTCAGTTCGACCGTGAGGCCGAAATTGACGTAACGGGCATAATCGAACACGCCCGAGAGGTGCGCGATGTTGTATTCGCCCTCCTGGCTGGAGCGGACCTGCGCGAGGTATTCGTCGCCACCCGCGAAAGTGCCATCAACCACGTCGATCCCGGTTGCCTTGGTGTAGGGGTCGAACGCGTGTTCGCGGAACGCTTCGGATACCACGCCGCCCCAACCGTCAAAGCGGACCTGTTTGACGCCCTGCGCGTGGGCGAACTTGGCAAACGGCGTCTGCACGCCATAAGCCAGCCCCGCCGCGCCAATGAGGCCGAGGAAACCCCGCCGGTCCAGATCACCGTTGCGGTAGCGCTCCAACAGTCGTTCGTATCTCTTGGTATTGTCCATTTCTCATATCTCCTTGTCGAGGGTTGTGGCGGTTCTCAGGTGCCGCCTTTCATGGCGAGTTTGCGGGCCACCGCTGCACCAAGCAGCGGCAAGCCCACGGTCAGCACGATCATCACCGTGCCAAGCGCGTTGATCTCGGGGCTGATCGAATTGCGCAGCATCGAGAAGATCTGCGTCGGCACGGTCTCCACCCCGCCGGGCTTCCAGAACAGCGTGCCGGTGATGTCGTCGAAGCTGATGGTGAAGGCGAACAGCGCGCCTGCGGCCACGGCCGGCAGCATCAGCGGCAGGGTGACCGACAAAAAGGTCTGTACCGGGCTTGCGCCAAGGCTCAGCGCCGCCTCTTCCACGTCGCGCTTGATCGAGACAAGCCGCGCCTGCACCACGAGGATCACGAAGGGCAGGGTAAAGATCACGTGGCCCGCGAGCAGCAGCGCAAAGCTCTTGCCGATGCCCAGCCAGTTGAGGAACAACAAGAGCGCCACCGCCAGCACCACCTCGGGCACCAGGATGGGCGCGATCAGCAGCGTGGTGATCGTGTTGCGCCCGGGCACGTTGTAGCGCACCAGCGCGAGACTCGCCAGGATGCCCAGCGTGGTCGAGATCACCGCCGTCATCAGCCCCAGCACGATGGAGGTGCGAAAGGCGCGCATCACGGCGTCGTTGTTCCACAATTCCTCGAACCAGCGCAGCGACATGCCGGTCATGGGAAAGCTGCCGAACTGATTGGCGTTGAACGACAACAGCACCACCACCGCCACCGGCAGGAACATGAAACCATAGACCAGAACAGTCCAGATACGAATCGCCTGCCAGCCCATCAGCCCAGCCCCTTGGCCAGTTGCGCCATGCCCAGATAGCGGTTGTAGATCGCCACCAGCACCCCCAGCACCATAAGAAGCAGGAGCGACAGCGCCGAGCCGAGCGGCCAGTTGAGCTGCGTGATGATCGCCTCGAACACCAGGTTGGCGAACATCGCATCCGTCGGCCCGCCAAGGATCACCGGCGTGATATAGGTGCCCGCGCCCAGCACGAAGCAAAGCAGCCCCCCGGCGGCGAGGCCGGGCAGCGACAGCGGCAGGGTGACTTGGGTAAACGCCTGCCACCGTGTCGCGCCCAGCGAATTGGCCGCATCCTCGAGGTTGGTGTCGATCCCCTCGAGGCTCACATAGACATTGAGCACCATGAACGGCAGCAGGAAATGCACGAGGCCGAGGATCACCGTCGCCTCGTTATAAAGCATCTGCATCGGCTCGTTGATGATCCCGAACGTCATCAGCAACGTGTTGAGCGCGCCCGAGGTGCCGAGAATGTTGATCCAGCTCATCGTGCGGATGATGTAGCTGATCCAGAACGGCAACATCAAAAGCAGCAGCAGGATCATCTTGTTGCCGCGTGACCGCGCGATGAAATACGCTGCCGGATAGCCCATGAGCGCGCAGATCACCGTGGTGATCGCCGCGATCTTGAGCGTGTTGAGCAGGATGTCGCGATAGAACCGGTCCGAGAGCGCCTTTTGCCAGTTGTCGAGGTAGAACCCGACCGTGTCGGCGCCCATCGCAGAGCGCAGCCAGAACGAATAGACCACGATGAACATCAGCGGGATGATCAGCAGGAAAAGCACCGCGCCCAGGGCGGGCGAGAGCAATATCCACGGCTGTCTCGCCTCGCGGGCTTCGACCGACATGCGTCTCCCTTTCATGACACCCGTCCGGTGCGGGCTTGCGTCGAGGGTGCAAACCGGGCCACCATTAATCAAATAGATAAGAAGAATTGTGACAATAGATGAAAACTATGAATAGCCGCGACAGCCCCGAACGCATCATGCGCGAGATGGATTGGAACCTGTTGCGCACCTTCGTCGTGCTGGCGCAATCGCGCTCCGTGACCGATGCCGCGAATCGGCTGCGCCTGACCCAGCCTTCTGTCTCTACCGCGCTGAAAAGACTCGAGGATCGTGTCGGAAAGCGTCTCATCAACCGGTCGCCGGGGCGGTTCGAGCTGACCGAGGCGGGCGAGACGCTCTACCGCGAGGCGCTCGACATCCAAGGCGCGATCCTGCGGCTCTCGACGCTGATGCGCGACATGACCGACGAGGTGACGGGCCATGTGCGCCTGTCGCTTGCAAGCCATGTCATCTGCCCGCTTTTTGATCAGGTGCTCGCCGAGTTTCACACCGGAAACCCGCGCGCGACGCTTTCGATCGAGGTGCATTCCTCGGCGCAGGCCATCGACACAGTCTCGGCGCGCTCGGCGTCCTTCGCCATCTGCCTCGTCCACAAACGCAACCCGAGGCTGGAATACCTGCGCCTCTACCGCGAGTTCTTCGGCCTGTTCTGCGGCCCGCCGCATCCGCTGTTCGGCCGCCACGACCTCACCCGCGCCGACCTCGCCGGCCAAAGCGCGGTCAGCTTCGAGACCGACCGCTTGCAGGACGCGCTCAAGCCGGTGACGCTGATGCGCGCGCAGGCCGAACTCGGCGATCAGATCATCGCCACATCAAGCCACCTCGAAGAGGTGCGCCGCATGATCATCGCGGGCCTCGGCATCGGCCCGCTGCCGCTCCACGTCGCCGCACGCGACGTGCGCGACGGCCTCTTGTGGCAATTGCCCCCCTACGACCAGACGGCGGCGGTGGATGTCCACGTGGTGTGGAACCCGCAGGCGGTGCTCAACCGCGCGGAACAGGCGCTGCTCGCGGGACTGCGCGCGCGGATCGAGGAAACGCCGATGGAGGAGCGCACCTATCGCTGAGACGCGCGGCGGATGCAACGCAACGGCACAGCAGCCAGAGAGCAATCTCAAGCGCGCCTGCGTCATCCGCCCCAACCATCCCACCCGCGCGGCATGGTCCCGGAGGGTGCAAGGTGCTACATTCATGAGAAGATGGTGCCCGGGGGCGGAATCGAACCACCGACACGAGGATTTTCAATCCACTGCTCTACCCCTGAGCTACCCGGGCACGGGTGAGGGTCTGGCCCTCGGGTGGGCGTGTCTTAGGCGAGCGGCGGCGAGGTGTCCAGAGGGTTTGGGCAGGCTCAGTGTGGTTTTTGTGCCTCGATTTCCGCCGCTTCCGCTGCCTCGGCCATGTCCTCGGGATCGCGCGAGGGCACGGCATAGCCGCCGGAAAACCATTTCCCGAGGTCGATATCGGCGCAGCGGCGCGAGCAGAACGGGCGATAGCGCGCGACCGTATCCTTGCCGCAGATCGGACAGCTCATCGCATTACCTCCGCCAGCGGCAGGCGCGCGCGCTGGCGCTGCAATTCGTAATGCCCCAGCGGGGTCCACCCCGCGAGCAGCGTCTCCACCTCGTCGCGGCGAAAGGCGGCGCGCAGCGCATCCTCGAACACGCGGCGGTCCTTCTTGGGCATGGGCGCGAGATCGAGCGTGATCTGCCCGCCGAGGCCGCGCAACCGCAATTGCCGGGGCAAGTCCCGCGCCAGCGCGAGATTGGCCTTGAGCCCGGCGGCGAGGCTCGTATCGGGGCCGGTGTTCACATCCACCGCCACCAGCGCGCGCGTCGGCTCGACAAAGGCGTGCGCGCCGCCCGCCAGCGCCACCTGCGGCGCGCAGAGCTCGTCGATCTGGTCCAGAATGCCGAGGTCCGCGAAACACCCCGGCCTCGGGAGCCAGGTCATCGGGCAAAGGCCAGTCGCGCCAGGCAACGGCATGGGGGCCGTCGCCATCGAGCAGCTTTTCCGGCCCGCGCCCTTCGGCATCACCCATGACGGCCTCGGCCGCCTCGCGCATCTGCGCGATATCGGCGGCGATCTCACCGTCATCCGCACCCTCGCAGGCCGAGCGCAGGATGAGGCCCATACCGCTCTCGCCCATCGCTTCCGCCGCAATCTCCGTAAGCCGCACCCGCTCTTCCTCGTCGCGGATCGCGCGCGAGACATTGCGCCCCGGGGCCTCGGGGGTGACGATGGCGAACCGGCTCTTGAACAGAAGCCGCGTGGTGACCGGGATCGCCTTGCCCGGCTCGGCATGGCCCGTCACCTGCACGCGCAGCGCCTGCCCCGGCGCGATGCCCTTGACCTGCCGCAGAAACGCGCTGCCATCGGGGGTGCGCAGGAAAAGCCCGCCCTGCCCCTTCACCGGCCGGTCGGCAATGGCGCGGTAGATGGTGCCGGGGCGGGGCGCGTCGCTGTCGATCAGCAGATCGTCAAGACGCCCGCCCCGCATCAGCGCCGCGGCCTCGCGGCCCTCAAGATGATCGAGCGCGATGGTCACCTGCTCCGTCATGTCCTGACCGCCCATACCGGATACCCCGCCGCCTGCAAAAGCCCCGCCGTCTCGGAGAGCGGCAGGCCGACGATGCCGGTGAAAGAGCCCGAGGTCCACGGCGTGAACGCCCCCGCCATGCCCTGAATACCATAGCCGCCAGCCTTGCCCTGCCATTCGCCGCTCGCAAGATAGGCGTTGATTTCCTCGTCCGAGAGCCGTTTCATCCTGACCGTGCTCACCACGTCACGCTCCCACAGCCGCGCGCCGCACCGCACCGCAACGGCAGTGATCACCCGGTGCCGACGGCCAGAGAGCGCATGAAGAAACTGCGCCGCCTCGCCCGCGTCCGCAGGTTTGCCGAGGATGCGGCGGCCCATGGCAACGGTGGTATCGGCGGCGAGCACGATATCGCCGTCGCCCGCCTCTGTCGCCCCGGCCTTTTCGCGGGCCATGCGCGCGCAATAGGGGCGGGGCAATTCGCCCTTGCGGGGCGTCTCGTCGATCTCGGGCGGGCGCACGGCATCCGGCACCACGCCGATCTGCGCAAGCAGGTCGCGGCGGCGGGGGCTGCCCGATCCGAGGATCAGTCGCATGAAATCCCGCGCTTACTTGAAGCGGTAGTTGATCCGACCCTTGGTCAGATCATAGGGCGTCATTTCCACCTGCACCTTGTCGCCCGCCAGAACCCGGATGCGGTTCTTGCGCATCTTGCCTGCCGTGTGCGCGATGATCTCATGGCCGTTCTCAAGCTCGACCCTGAATGTCGCGTTCGGCAGGAGTTCCTTGACGACACCGGGAAATTCGAGCGTGTCTTCCTTGGCCATGGTCTCTCCTTGCAAAAGCATTCCGCCCAGTTGCGGAACGCGCGCTTACATGCGCCTGTCGGGGGTTTTTTTCAAGGTCTAATCAACGCAACCGTTCGGGTGTGACCGTGCTGTCACGCCCGGCCTGATCGTCCCAGTGGCGACGGTTGAGCACGACACCATCGGCGCGCACATGGGCCACCCGGCCAAGGTCCACCTCCGCCACGGTCCAGCCGGGGTGGTCGGGCGTGCCGCAGGCGAACACGCCGGTGGGCGGAAAGCCGGTATCGGGCGGGCCGAAAATGCCACCCGTCCCGGTATTGGTATCCACCGCCGGAGACCACGCCGCATCCCCCACGGTCGAGGCCATGACGGTGACGCATTGCGCCTCGAGTGCGCGGGCCATCGCGCCGATGCGCACGCGGGAATAGCCGGTGAGCGCCTCGGTGCAGGACGGCACGAGGATCAGGTCAGCCTCGCGCAACGCCCGCCCCAGAAGGGGAAACTCGGCATCATAGCAGATCAGAACGCCGATTTTCCCCAGCGCGGTATCGAAAAGCCGTAGCGGCCCGCCGGGGGCGACGCCCCAGTCCTCACGCTCGAAGCGGGTCATGATCTGCTTGTCCTGATCCCCCCGCGCGCCGGTGGGGGTATAAAGCGTGGCGCGGTTGACCGGTCGTTCGCCAAGCACCGGATCAAACACCGGGCCGGAGGCCCCGAGAATGTGCATCCCGTGCCTTGCCGCAAGATCGGCGTGCAGATCGCCCGCATCCGCCATCCGCTCCGACACCGCATGAAGCGACCGCTCCAGATCGCCCGCCGCCTCCAACCCGGCGAGGGTGGCCAGCTCCATCGCGCCGTATTCAGGGAAAACCGCGAGATCGGCCCCCTGTCCGGCGGCCCCGGCCACCCAGTCGGTCAGCTTCGCGGCATACTCCGCCCACGATCCAAGCGTGTCGAGCGGATAGGCGGCGGCGGCGATCTTCATGGCGGGCACTCCCGGGGTTGATTGGCGGCCTCTGTCTAGCGCGACGGCGCGACGGCGTCGAGCGATTGCCGCCTTGCGCGCAACCGTGCTATCCTCTCGCGATAGAGGCAGGGCAGCCCGCTAGATGAAAAAAACGGCACTTGATAGATACCAGCGGCTCGAAGCATCGGCGCTGTGGCGGCCCGAGCCCGGCGCCCAGCGCCTCGATGTCATCGTGTCTCTGGGCGAGGCGACGCTCACCATCACCGACATGCGCGACCGCGTAAAGGCGCATTGGTCGCTCGCCGCCATCGCGCGGGCCAATCCCGGCACGGAACCCGCCCTCTACCATCCCGATGCCGACCCCGGCGAAACGCTGGAAATCGCCGAGGGCGAGGACGAGATGATCGCCGCCATAGAAACGCTGAGCAGCGCCATCGCCCGCCAGCGGCCAAAACCGGGGCGGCTGCGGCTGCTCGGCGTCGCGACAAGCCTGTTGGCGGTGGGGCTGGTGATCGCGCTCTGGCTGCCGGGTGTGGCGCGCGACCATGTGCTGCGCGTCGTGCCCGCGGTCAAGCGCGCCGAGATCGGGCAGGCACTTCTTGGCCATGTGCAGCGGGTGACGGGGCCCGCCTGCCGCACGCCGGGCGGCGCGGACGCGCTTGCCGCGCTCGAACGGCGGCTGGCCCCGGCACAGGGGCGCAACCGCCTCATGATGGTGCGCAGCGGGGTGCGCGAGGCGCTGCGCCTGACCGGCGGCACCATCCTCGTCAACGCCGATCTGGTCGAGGATCACGACACGCCCGCCGTGGTCGCCGGAGCCATCATAGCTGCACATCTGCGCGCCGAAGCACACGATCCGCTCGCGCGGCTTCTCGATGATGCCGGGCTGCGCGAGATGCTGCGGCTTCTCGCCACCGGCAGCCTGAGCGATGATGCCCTCCGCGCCCATGCCGAAATGCTGCTCAAAGAGCCGCCCGCGCCAGTGCCCGACGCGGCGCTGATCGCGGGCTTTGCCCGCTGGCAGGTGCGCACCACGCCCTACGCCTATGCCCGCGACGTGACCGGCGAGACGGTTCTGGGCCTGATCGAGGCCGATCCCTTCGCCCGCGAGACCGACCTGCCCCCGATCCTGAGCGACGGCAACTGGCTGCGCCTTCAGGGGATTTGCGGGGGGTGAGGGTAAGGGGGCTGGCGTCGGGTTCTGGCCTTGAGCGGACGGTTGACGGCGTGGCCCCTGCGCGGAATCAAGGTGCCGAAGGCCGCCGCGCCAGCGCCGACCGCCCCCCGGGCGGGCGCTATTCAACGTCAAGTCATGCGCTGCCACTTAGAGGTTACGGCTGGACCATAAAGCGCACTCAACTCACCGTCGGAGCGCCAGCCCGCGGTCGGGCGCTGCGCGGCTCCTCGACCGTTGTCCCAACGTCCCCTTCAAGCCAGAACCTGCCTCACCCGCCTCCTCACATCCCCTTCGCGATCTGGCGCAATTCGAATTTCTGGATCTTGCCGGTCGAGGTCTTGGGCAATTCCTGGAACACGACCCGCTTGGGCGTCTTGAACCCGGCGAGCCGCTCGCGGGCAAAGGCGATGAGATCGGCCTCGCTCACCTCCGCCCCGTCCTTCAGCTCGACAAAGGCGCAGGGCACCTCGCCCCATTTGTCGTCCGGCTTTGCCACCACCGCGCAAAGCAGAACCGCCGGGTGCCGCATCAGCACCCCCTCCACCTCGACCGAGGAAATATTCTCGCCCCCCGAAATGATGATATCCTTGGCCCGGTCGGCGATCTTGAGATAGCCGTCGGGATGCTGGAACGCGATATCGCCGGAATGGAAATAACCACCGCGAAACGCCTCCTCGGTGGCCTGCGGATTCTTGAGATAGCCTTTCATCACGCTGTTGCCGCGAATCATGATCTCGCCCAGGCTCTCGCCATCCATCGGGATCTGCTCCATCGTCTCGGGGTCCATCGCGGTGATGTCCTCCATCATCGGCATCGCGATTCCGGTGCGCGCCTTGATGGCATAGCGCTCTTCGTCGGGCAGGTCGTCCCAGGCCTGTTGCCACAGGCATTCGGTGACATGACCATAGGTCTCGGTCAGCCCGTAGACCTGCGTCACGGTGAATCCCAACGGCTCGATCGCCGCCAGCGTCGCGGCGGGCGGCGGCGCCCCGGCGGTGAACACGTCCACAACGTGATCGAACGCGCGCCGCTCCTCGTCCTTCGCGTTCACGAGCATGTTGAGCACGATGGGCGCGCCGCCGAAATGCGTCACCCCCTCGTCGGCGATGGCGTCATAGATCGCGCGGGCCGTGATATCGCGGCAGCACACCACCGCGCCGCCCACCATCGGCATGAGCCAGACGTGATTCCAGTTGTTGCAGTGAAACAGCGGCACGATGGTCAGGTAGCGCGGATAGCGCGGCAATTCCCAGCTCACCACCGTGCCCATCGTCATGAGATACGCCCCGCGATGGTGACAGACCACACCCTTGGGCTTGCCGGTGGTGCCCGAGGTGTAGTTGAGCGCGAGGCTCTCCCACTCGTCCTCGGGCATGATCCATTGAAAACCCGGATCGCCGGTGGCGAGGAACTCCTCGTAAGTCATGTAATCAGAATGTGCGTGGATCCCGGCCCCGTCATCGGGCACCTCGATGATCGCGGGCGGGGGATTTTCCATCAACTCGAGCGCGGCGGCCAGCGTCGACAGGAACTGCGTGTCGCACAGCACCACCCGCGCCTCGCCGTGATCGAGGATATAGGCGATGGTGTCGGCCTCGAGCCGCGTGTTGATCGCGTTGAGCACCGCCCCCGCCGCCGGCACGCCGAAATGCGCCTCGCATTGGGCGGGGATGTTGGGCAGGATGGTGGCCACCACGTCGCCCGGCGTGATCCCGATACCCACCAGCGCCGAGGCAAGCTGCGAGACGCGCGCGTGATACTCCGCATAGGTCTTGCGATGATCGTGATAGATCACCGCCTCGCGGTCGGGAAACACATGCGCGGCCCGCCTCAAATGCGACAGCGGCGTCAGGGCGACGAAATTCGCCTGCCTGCGCTCCAGCCCGACCTCGTCCCTCATCCAGCCCATGCGACCCTCCCTTGCCTGCGTCCCGCGCCTTTGGTGATTAGCAGGAACCTGCGGCCTCGGGTCAAGGGGCGGCTTGTCCCAAAGGCCCCGAACTCAGGCAGAAAGCCCGGCCATGCCGCAAATGATGCGCCATTCCTCTGCCGTGACAGGCTGCACCGACAGACGCGGATTGCGCACCAAGGCCATATCGGCCAGGCGAGGATCGGCCTTGATCGCATCAAGCGTCACCGGGGTTTGCGCCGCCTCCAGCGCGCGGATGTCCACGCACTCCCAGCGCGGATCGTCGGTGGTGCTGTCGGGATGCGCCTCCGCGATCACCTCGACCATGCCCACCACCGCCTTTTCCGTCTGCGAATGATAGAAAAAGCCCCGGTCCCCCACCGCCATCTCGCGCATGAAATTGCGCGCCTGATAGTTGCGCACCCCGTCCCATTCCTCGCCCGCCTCGCCCTTGGCCACCTGATCGGCCCAGGACCACGCCGAGGGCTCGGACTTGAACAGCCAGAAGCGCATCAGATGACCTTTTTCCACGGGATGAGCTCCACGCTCTCGAACAGCCCCGCCTTGGCATAGGGGTCATTCGCGGCCCAGTCCCGCGCCGCCGCCATATCCGCCACGTCAAGAATCACCAGCGAGCCGATCATCCCGCCCGCCTCATCGAGCAGCGGCCCGGCCTGAGACACCACCCCGGTCTCCTTGAGATAGGCGACATGCGCCTCGCGGTTGTCGAGGCGGGTTTGCAGGGCGCCGGGCTTGTCCCGGGCAATCAGGGCTATGAGCATCATTCTTCCTTCAATGGCCGCGACAGCAGCATATCCACCGCCTCGCGAACACGCAATTCGCCACTCACCAGCGCGGCCACCGCCCCGCTCACCGGCATGTCAACGCCCAGCGCCCGCGCCCGCACCACCACCGCGCGCGCGGTCGCCGCCCCTTCCACCGTGACCGACGCATCGAACGCCTCACCGCGCCCGATACTCTCGCCATAGCGATAATTCCGCGACTGCGCGCTCGTGCAGGTCAGCGCCAGATCGCCAAAGCCCGCCAGCCCCGCCAGCGTCTCGGGCCGCGCCCCGAGCGCCGCCGCCAGCCGGTTCATCTCGGCAAACCCCCGCGTCATCAGCGCGGCGCGCGCGCTTTCGCCCAGCCCCGCGCCCATCACCGCACCACAGCCGATGGCAATCACGTTCTTGAGCGCCCCGCCAAGCTCCGCGCCCACAGCATCCGTGCTGCGATAGAGCCGCAACACCGGCGTCGAAAGCACCGATTGCAGCGCCTCCCCCGTCTCCGCATCGCCACAGGCGAGCGTCAGCGCCGTGGGCAGGCCCAGCGCGATATCGCGCGCGAAACTCGGCCCGGTCAGGATCGCCGGAACCGCATCGGGGCACGCCCGCGCGATCAGGCCGGTGGGGCCGAGGCCGGTGGCCAGATCCATCCCCTTGCAACAGGCGACAAGCGGGCGACGGCCCAGCGCCGCGCGATGGCCCTCCAGAAACCCGCCCAGCACCTGCATCGGCATCGCCAGCAGGCAGGGGCCTTCGCCCTCGGGCACCGCGCCCGAAATCACGGTGATCACCTCGGGCAGGGCAATCCCCGGCAGGCGGCGCGCGTTCTCGCGCCGCGCCCGCATCTCGGCGGCGTGGCCCGCGTCGCGCGCCCAGAGCGTCACCGGCCCGCTCTGCGCCAGCGCCACCGCCAGCGCCGTGCCGAACGCCCCCGCGCCACAGATCAGGATCATGCCTTGGCCCCCCGCTTGCCACCGCCCAGCATGGCCGGGCTTGCCGCGTCCAGCGGCCAGCGGGGCCGCGCGGCGAGGGTCATGTCATCGCGGTGGCCAAGGCGGAACATCTCCGCCCCCGCATAGGCGATCATCGCCGCGTTATCGGTGCATAAGCTAAGCGGCGGCGCCAGAAACCGCGCCCCCGCCTCCGCCGCCACTTGCCCCAGCGCCGCGCGAATCGGCCCGTTGGCGGCAACCCCCCCGGCCACGGCGATGAGCGGCTGAGAAGGCCCCTCACTCATATAAACCCCCAGCGCGCGCCGCGTCTTTTCCGCCAGCACATCGCAAACCGCCGCCTGAAACCCGGCGCAAAGGTCCGCCCGGTCCTGCCGCATCAGCCCGCCCTTATCGGCCACAATCGCATCGCGCGCGCGCAACACCGCCGTCTTCAACCCCGAGAACGAGAGATCGCAGCCATCCCGGTCGAGCAAAGGCCGCGGCAGGCGAAACCGCGCCGGATCGCCCATCGCGGCGGCGCGCTCCACCTCCGGCCCGCCGGGCTGCGGCAGGCCCAGCAGGCGCGCCACCTTGTCGAACGCCTCGCCCGGCGCGTCGTCGATGGTGCCGCCCAGCCGCGCGAAATCCTGTGCCCCGCGCACGATCAGGAATTGGCAATGCCCCCCCGACACCAGCAGCATGAGGTAGGGATAGGCCACCCCATCGGTCAGCCGCGGCGTCAGCGCGTGACCGGCAAGGTGATTGACACCCACAAGCGGCAGCCCGGCCCCGGCGGCGATCCCCTTGGCGCACATCACCCCGGCCAGCACCCCGCCGATCAGCCCCGGCCCGGCGGTGACGGCCACCGCATCCATCGCATCGAGCCCGAGGCCCGAGACCGTCAGCGCCTCGCGCACCGCGATGTCGATCTTCTCGGCATGGGCGCGCGCGGCGATCTCGGGCACCACGCCGCCGAAACCGGCGTGCAGCGCCGTCTGCCCCATGACAACCGAGGCCAGCACATGCGCGCCCGCCTCATCGAGGCGCACAACCGCAGCGGCGGTATCGTCGCAACTGCTCTCGATCCCGAGTATGGTCAGCGGCGTGCTCATCCCGGCCCTGCTGCATTGCCCCGCGCGTCTTGCGCAGGTAACACCTTATCATAGGCTCAACAACTGCGGACCCCCCATGCCCCCGCGCCTGCTCATCACGAGGCCAGAGCCCGCCGCGACCCGGTTCGCGGAGGATCTGCGCGCGGCGTTGCCGGGGGCAGAGGTCATCACCTCGCCGCTCATGCGCATCGCCTATGGCGGCACCCTGCCCGCACCCGCGCCCGGCGAGGTGCTGATCTTCACCTCCCGCCACGGCGTCGCCGGGTTCTGCCGCCTGTCAAACCGTCGCGACCTCCCCGCCTATGCCGTGGGCGCGGCAACGGCGGCCGAGGCGCGCCGGCAGGGGTTTGACACCATCGCCGCAGAAGGCGACGCCGCCTCGCTTCTCGCTTGCATCACCGCCGATGGCACCACAGGCCCGTTTCTGCACCCGCGCGGCGCGCATGTCGCCACGGATATCGCGGGCGCATTGCGGTCGGCGGGCCATACGGCCCGCGAGGCCGTGGTCTATGACCAACAGGCGCAACCCCTGACCGACGCCGCCCGCGCCGCGCTCGATGAGGAAGAGCCGGTGATCCTTCCCCTGATGTCGCCGCGCAGCGCCGTGCTCTTTTTTGAGGCGGCAGGCAGCCCGCGCGCCCCGCTCCTCGTCGCGGCAATGAGCCGCAACGTCGCCGCGCGCATCCCCGACGGGGCCGCGCGCCGCGTGGTGGTGGCCGAAACGCCCGATGCCGCGTCAATGCGCACCGTGCTTCATGATTTGTTGAAACACGTCAAGCGGGTTGAGAGCCGCAAAGCGGCACAGTAAGGTCAGCTTGACAGGGACAAGAGACAAGATTCGAAAAGGTGGCGTGCCGTGGCGAGAAAGAAGAAATCCCAGACGGACAAGACCGACGCGCCCGGGAGCGTTGCGGATGACGTGACCCCGCCCTCGGCCGAGGCGCAGGACACGCCCGAGACCGAGAATGCTCCCTTGCCGGATGACGCGTCGGGTATCGACACCGTCGAGGCGTCCGATGACCCGGCGACACCCGAGACGCCATCTGACGAAGCGGTGGAGGACCCATCCGGGTCCGGGACCGACCAACCAAGTTATGACGCAGCGGAACCCGACACCGTAGAAGCGTCCGAAGATACCGAGGCACCCGAAACGCCACCCGACAACACAGCAGAGGACGCACCCGAGGCTGAGGCACCACAGGAAGCAGGCGGCGAGGATACAGAGACCCACACGGAGGCAGAGGCCGCGCCCGACCCGGATCACGAAACGGAACCCGACACCCCGTTGGAGGAGACCGAAGAGATTCCACCGGATGAGCCTGCCCCCGAAACCGCGGAGGGTGCCACTCCCGTTGTCCGGACCGAACAGGTCACGGTGCGGCAAGGCGGATTCTGGTCGATGCTGATCGGCGGCATCGCGGCGGCGGGAATCGGTGTGGCGGCGGCCCCCTATATCCATCCTTACCTCGTTCCTTACCTGCCGGTGAAGGAGCCGGTCGCCGCTCCCCCCGATGACGGGCTCGTGACGCGGCTCGACGAGCAGGCGCAGCGCATCTCCGATCTCGGCGCGCGGATCGACGAGCTGCCCGCGCCGACCGGTCCGGGCGACGAGATCGCCGCCCCCCCCGATGACGGGCTGTCGGCGCGGCTCGATGAGCAGGCAGAGCGCATCTCCGATCTCGGCGCCCGGATCGACGGACTGCCCGCGCCGACCGATCCGGGCGACGAGATCGCCGGGCTGAAGGACGAGGTTGGCGGGCTTAGCGAGATGTTAACGGACCTCACGGAGCGGGTCGCGAAACTGGAGGTTGAGGTCTCGAACCTTGCGGTTCGTCCCGCCCCCGACACCTCCGCCACCGACGCCGCGCTCGACGATCTTCGTGACCGCCTCGCCGCGCAGGGCACCGAGATCGAGGATTTGCGCGCAACGCTTGAGGCCGAGGAACAGGCCGCCCGCGACAGCGCCCGCGCCACCTTGCAGCGCGCCGCCCTCACCCGCGTGATGACCGCGCTCGACACCGGCGAAGACTTCTCCGGCGCCCTCACCGACCTGCGCGATACCGGCATCGACGTGCCCGATGTTCTTGAAAATACTTCCAAAACCGGCGTTCCAACCCATGCGCAGCTTGCCGAGAGCTTTCCCGACGCGGCCCGCACGGCGCTGGCGGCCACCCACGCGACGGACACCGGCGGAGGGGCCTCTGTCGGTGGCTTTCTGCGGGCGCAGCTTGGCGTCCGGTCGCTCGAGCCGCGCGAGGGCAACGACCCCGACGCCATCCTGTCGCGCGCCGAAGCGGCGCTGGCGGGCGGGCGTCTGGGCGAATCTCTGTCGGAAATCAATACCTTGCCGGAAGACGCGCGCGCCGCCATGTCCGATTGGGCGGCGGATGCCGCAACGCGGCGCGACGCGCTGGCCGCCGCCGAGGCGCTATCGGCGGAACTGAATTGAGTTTGAAAGGGCGGGTCTGATGCTTTGGTCCATTGTTAAGGTTGCAGTTTTCATCGCCCTTGTCGGGGCCATCACTTACGGCGCGTCCTACCTGCTCGAGCTCGAGGGCGGCGTGCGCATCGTCATGGCGGGGGTCGAGATCAACCTCACCCCGATCAAGGCGGTGATCGCGCTTGGCCTTCTGGTGCTGGCGATCTGGGTGCTGATGAAACTCGCCGGGATGCTGGTGGCACTCCTGCGGTTCATCAACGGCGACGACACCGCGCTGTCGCGCTATTTCGACCGCAACCGGCAGGAAAAGGGCTATCGCGCGCTGGGCGAGGGCGTGCTGGCGCTCGCCTCGGGCGAGGGCGAAAAGGCGATTGCCCACGCGGCGAAGGCCGAAAAATACCTGCACAAGCCCGCGCTCACCGATCTCATCACCGCGCAAGGCGCTGAAATCGCGGGCGACAAGACACAGGCCGAGGCGGCATTCAAACGCCTGCTGACAAACGAGAAAACCCGTTTCGTCGGCATTCGCGGCATCCTGCGGCAAAAGCTCGAGGCGGGCGAAACCGATGCCGCGCTCAAGCTGGCCAAATCCGCCTTTGCGCTCAAGCCCCGTCAGGTGGAGATACAGGACACGCTGTTGCAGCTTCAGGCCGACAAAGGCGACTGGAAGGGGGCGCGCGCCACGCTCGGGGCCAAGCTCAAATACGGGGCGCTTCCGCGCGACGTCCACAGGCGGCGCGACGCGGTGCTGGCGCTATCCGAGGCACGCGACGTCCTGGACGAGGGCAAGAGCGTCGAGGCGCGCGAAGCGGCCATAGAGGCCAACCGGCTTTCGCCCGACCTGGTGCCGGCGGCGGTGCTGGCCGCGCAAGGCTATATCGAGACCGGGAAGAAGCGCGCCGCCGTGCGCATTATCAAAAAGGCCTGGCTGGTGCGGCCCCATCCCGATCTTGCTGCCGCCTTTGCCGCAATAGAGCCCGACGAGGCACCGAAGGCGCGGCTCAAGCGCTTTGCCAAGCTGTTGAAAATCCATCCGGAGAATCGCGAAGCGCGGCTTCTCGAGGCGGAGCTCAACCTCGCGGCAGAGGATTTCCCGGCGGCGCGGCGCGCGCTCGGCGATCTGGCAGAGGTCGAGCCGGACGCCCGCGCGCTCGTCATCATGGCAGCAATCGAGCGGGGCGAGGGCGCATCGGATGCCGTGGTCAAGGGCTGGCTGGCGCGCGCGCTGAGCGCGCCGCGCGGCCCGCAATGGTGCTGTGACAACTGCCAACATATCCATGCCGAGTGGCACCCGGTCTGCGAGAATTGCCATTCCTTCGACACGCTGACCTGGCGCACCCCGCCCGACACGGCGGTGAGCACGCCGACGGGGCTCGAAATGCTGCCGTTGCTGATCGGCCCGATCGAGGAGCCTGCGAAAGAGGACACCCCAACCGACGACGACACGGTGCCCGATGCCGAGATCGTCGAAGACGCGGAGTCCGCCGGGCCGGAGGATTCCGAGCCCGCCAGGGAGGGCCGCGCGTGACCGGGCGCGCCCGATAACCGGCGCGCGATGCGCCTCACGCTCCGGGCATTGGCCGTTCTGACGGCGCTGGGCGTCGCGATTGGCGTGTTCCTGATCTCGCTCGGCTTTTTCCGGTCCGAAGAACAGGCCAAGGCCGAAGGCCGCCTGTCGCTCTATCGCAGCATGGTGATCTCGGAAATCGAGCGGTTTTCGCACCTGACCTATGTTCTGGCGCGCGACAGCCACGTCATCGCCACCGCCTCGGGCGCTGCGACCGGCGCACTTGACCGCAGGCTCGCGGCCTTTGCCGACAAATCCGGCCTTGACGCGATCTATCTCATGCGCCCTGACGGCGTGACAATCGCCGCCTCGAACGCCGGAACACCCGAGAGCTTTGTCGGGCACGATTACGGATTTCGCCCCTATTTCCAGACGGCGCTGGCAGGTGGGCAGGGGCGGTTCTACGGCATCGGGGCGACCACCGGCCTGCCGGGCTATTTCATAGCAGATCCTGTGCGCGAGCCCGGCGGCGCTCTTTTGGGGGTGATCGCGATCAAGCTTGATCTGACGGAGTTGGAAGACATCTGGCGTGCAGCAGGCGAGCAGGTGCTGCTGGCCAATCGCGATGGCGTGGTGATGCTCTCGTCCGATCCCGCCTGGCGGTATCGCGCGCTCACCCCGCTGGACGAGGCACAGCGTGCGCGGATCGCACGGGACCGGCAGTTTCCCGGACAAGCGATTGCGCCGCTCGACTGGCAGCCCGCCGAGGAGGGGCGCGCGGTGATCGGCGGGGCCGAGCGACTTCACCTTTCGGGCACGCTGGCCCCGCATGGCTGGGGGCTGCATTACTTTGCCGATGACAGCGCGGCGGTGACGCGAAGCTGGCTTCTGGCCGGGATCGTGACGACGCTGGCCGGGGGCTGGCTATTGGCCGCACAGGTGCGGCGCACAAGGCGCATCGGCGCGGCGTTGCGCCGGTCCGAGGCCGAGGAGGCGCAATTGCGCGAGGCAAACGAGCGGCTGGCCGTAGAGATCGAAGAGCGGCGCGCGGCGCAGCGGCGGCTCGCGCGCACGCAGGATGAATTGGAGCGCGCGAGCCGTCTGGCCGCGCTGGGGCAATTGGCGGCCTCGGTCACGCACGAATTGGGCCAGCCGATTGCCGCCATGCGCAACCACCTCGCCGCCGCCGAGATCGGCGGGCAGGGCGAGGGGCGCCTGGCACCGCGCATCGCCGGGATCGTTGACCGGATGGAGGGGATCACACGGCAGCTCAAGTTCTTTGCCCGCAACGACCGCGAGGAATTCGGGCCGGTCGATCTGCGCGAGGCGGTGCGGGCGGCGCTGGCGCTGGTAGAGCCGAATATCGCCCGGGTTGGTGCGCGCGTGACGGTGACGGCACCGGATCACCCGGTGACGGTGCGCGGCAATCAGTTGCGGATTGAGCAGGTGCTGACCAACGTGCTGCGCAACGCGCTCGACGCGGTGGAGGATTGCGATGCGCGGCGGATCGGGATCGAGATCAGCCTTTGCGACGGCATGGGGCGCGTCGAGGTGCGCGATACCGGTCACGGGCTGGGGCAGGCGAGCCTCGACTGGTTGCAGGAGCCGTTCGTCACCACCCGCGAGAGCGGTCGCGGCATGGGGTTGGGTCTTGCCATCTCGGCCAACATCGTGCGGGCGCACGAAGGGCGCATCAGCGCCCGCGAGGCCGAAGGCGGGGGCGCGGTGTTCTGCATCGACATTCCGCAGGACCGTGGCGACGACGCGGCGAGCGCGGCATGAGCGCCCCGGCCACCCCCCGCATCCTCGTGGTCGAGGATGATCGCGCCATGCGCCTGTCGCTGGTAGACCTCATGGAAGCGTCGGGCTGGCAGGTGTAGGCGCTGCCGCGCGCCGGGCGGCTGGCCGGGCGGCTGGCGGAGTTTCAGCCGGATGTGATCCTGTCGGATGTGCGGATGCCGGGCATGTCAGGCCTCGAGCTTCTGGACAGCCTCGACCGGGAATTTTCACCACCGCTGGTCTTGATTTCGGCGCATGGCGATATCGCGATGGCGGTGGATGCGATGCAGCGCGGGGCCTACAGTTTCGTCGAGAAGCCCTACGAGCCGCGCCGCCTGCTGAGCATCCTGCGCCACGCCGCCGATCAGCACGCGATGCGGCGCACGAATGCGCGGCTCGAGACGCGGCTGATGCAGCTTGCGGGGCTGGACAGGGTGCTGTTGGGGCAGACGCCCGAGATCGCGAGCCTGCGCGAGGAGGTGCTGGACCTGTCGCAGAGCACCGCAGCCGTGATGGTGCAGGGAGAAACCGGCACCGGCAAGGAACTGGTGGCGCGCGCGCTGCACGATCTGGGGCCGCGCGCCGAGGGGCCGTTTCTGGCGCTCAACTGCGCGGCGCTGCCCGATGACGGGTTCGAGGCCGAGATGTTCGGAACCGGGGGCGGGGCCAAGGGGCGGCTCAGCGGAGCGGATGGGGGCACGCTGTTCCTTGACGAGGTCTGTTCCTGCCCGCCGCCGGTGCAGGCCAAGCTGTTGCGGGTGATCGAGGACAAGCAGGTGCTGCCGCTCGGGGCCGGCGCGGCGGTGCCGCTCGATTTCCGGGTGATCTCGGCCACCAACGAGGACCCCGAACAGGCGATGCGCAACGGGCGGCTGCGCGCCGATCTGCTCTACCGGCTGAATACCACGGTGATCGCCCTGCCGACACTGCGTCAGCGGCGGGATGACGTGATGCTGCTGGCGGCGCGGTTCCTGGATGACTCCGCGCGCGTCTACGAGACCCGCGCCCCCGACTTGACGCCCGAGGACAGCGCCGCACTTTTAGCGCATGACTGGCCCGGCAATGTGCGCGAGTTGCGCAGCGTTTGCGAACGGCGCGTGCTGAGCGCGCGGCGCGGGGGCGGGTCGATAACAGAGGCGCTGCGCCGCCACGCACCGGGTGACGATGTGCCCGACACGCTGCGCGCCGCCGTCGCCGCCTTCGAGCGCGATTTGATCGCCAAGGCGATCACCGCGCATGAGGGCCGGATGGAGGCGGTGGCAGAGGCGCTCGGCATCGGGCGGCGCACGCTCAACGAGAAGATCGTCAAGCTGGGGCTGGACAAGGAGGCGCTGCTGTAGTTGCCTTGCGGATATCCGCAGGGGCTCTGCCGATCCATGCGCGGTTTTCTTCGTGGCCATGTCGGCGGGAATGCCCCAAGGTAGCGCATACAATGACAGCATGACATCTGGGAGGAAAACCATGCAGAAATATCTCAGCTATACCGCCGTGGCCGCAATCAGCCTTGCCTTTGCCGGCGAGGCGATGGCGACCGAGTGGAACGTCTCGCTCTGGGGCAAGCGTCGCGCCTTTACCGAGAATGTCGAGAAGCTCGCCGAGCTGGTCAGTGAGAAGACCGACGGCGAGTTCACCCTCAACATCAGCTATGGCGGCCTCAGCAACAACCGCGAGAACCTTGACGGGATTTCCATCGGGGCCTTCGAGATGGCGCAGTTCTGCGCGGGCTATCACCGTGACAAGAACCCGACGATCACCGTGCTGGAGCTTCCGTTCCTCGGGGTCGAGACCCTCGAACAGGAAACCGCGCTGTCGATGGCGCTTTATGATCAACCGGCGGTCAAGGCCGATCTGGCGCGCTGGAACGCGACGCTGCTGATGCCCACACCGATGCCGCAATACAATCTCGTCGGTCTGAGCGATGCGCCCCGCAGCCTTGATGATTTCGCAGGCATGAGCGTGCGCGCCACCGGCGGCATCGGGGCCGCGATGGAGGCCGTGGGCGCGGTGCCCACCTCGATGTCGGCCACCGAGGTGCGGCAGGCGATGGATAGCGGTGTGGTCAAGGCCGTGGCCTTTGCCCCGCATGCGCACATGGCGTTCGGAACCATCGAGAACGGCAAGTGGTGGACCTCGAACCTCAACCCCGGCACGGTGAATTGCCCGGTTGTGGCGAATACCGACGCGCTCGACAGTTTGTCGGATGAGCATCGCGAGGCGCTGTTGGGGTCGATCGACGAGGCGCTCGACCACTACATCGACAACTATCAGAACAACACGATGAAGGCCTGGGGCCCGGCGCTCGAGGAGCGCGGGATCGAGGTAATCAGCTTCGACGAGGACTCGCTCGCGAAATTCGAGAAGGCGGTGGCCGGTCCCGCCGCCGCAGCGTGGATCGAGGACATGGGCAACCGTGGCCTGCCTGCGCAAGAACTCTATGACTTCGCCACGAGCACGCTCGCCGATCTCAAGAGCGGCTCCTGAGCCGACGCCTGACCGGCCTGCCGCGCAACTGCGGCGGGCCGTTTAACGCAGTCATCACGGGAGACGCGTCATGGCGGGTGCGGCCTCTGTTCTTTCAGACAACAGCGCTCTGAGCAGGCTCGACCGGGGCCTCTACCGAATCGAGCGGCAGCTTGCGCTCCTGAGCGGGCTGGCGGTGTTCTCGCTCATGGTTCTGGCGGTGTTTTCCGTCGGCGGGCGCAATTTCTTCAATCAGCCGCTGCCGGGCTACGTGGACTGGATCGAGCAGATCATGCCGCTCATCGCCTTCATGGGCGTGGCCTACACGCAGCGCGACGGCGGGCATATCCGCATGGATATCTTCGTCGGGCTGTTCCAAGGCCGCGCGTTGTGGCTCGTCGAGCTGATCACGACGCTGACGGTACTGATGCTGATGCTGCTGCTGGTCTGGGGAAGCTGGGCGCATTTCGAGCGCAGCTTCAACTGGAACGCGCCGATGTGGAGCCGCGACAGCAGCATGGATATCGCCCTGCCGATCTGGCCCGCCAAACTCCTCGCGCCCATTGCCTTCGGCGTTCTGTCGCTGCGGTTGATGCTTCAGGTCTGGGGGTTCGGGCGTGCCTTGATCACGGGGGCGGAACGCCCGGTCGCCGTGCCGCTGATCGAGGACGTGGCGGCGCAGGCCGCACGCGAGGCCGCGCATGTCAGCGGTCGCGATGAATAGGGAATTCCGCTGATGGAGCCGATAGATATCGGGCTTGTCGTGACCGGTTTGATGCTGGTCGTCGTGATCCTCGGAATGCGCGTGGCCTTTGCTGCCGCCCTCGCCGGGGTGGTCGGGCTGATCTGGATTTTCTGGTCCAAGAAGGGCTACGCCGGCGACGAGTTCTTCTGGGCGTTGACAGTCGCGGTCAAGACCGCCGGACAGGTGCCGCATTCCAAGGTCAGCTCGCAGGCGCTCAGCCTTATCCCCACCTTCATCATGATCGGCTATCTCGCCTATTACGCAGGCCTGACCAAGGCGCTCTTCGAGGCGGCGAAACGCTGGATCGCCTGGGTGCCGGGGGGCCTCGCGGTCTCGACCGTCTTTGCCACCGCCGGGTTTGCCGCCGTGTCGGGGGCGAGCGTGGCGACGGCCGCCGTGTTCGCGCGCATCGCCATCCCCGAGATGCTCAAGATCGGCTATGACAAGCGGTTCGCTGCCGGTGTCGTCGCCGCCGGCGGCACGCTGGCGAGCCTTATCCCACCCTCTGCCCTGCTGGTGATCTACGCGATCATCGTCGAACAGGACGTGGGCAAGCTGCTCCTGGCGGGGTTCATTCCCGGCGTGTTCTCGGCCTTTGTCTACGCGGCATTGATCATCGGGCTGGCCCTGGTGATCAAGGGATTCGGGCCCCCTGTCGGCGGCTTTAGCTGGCGCGAGCGATTTTCCTCGCTGCCCCCTGCCCTGCCCATCGTGTTCGTCGTCGTGACGATCATCTTCTTCGTCTATAACCCGTTCGGCGGCGATGCCTGGGGCACGCCCACAGAGGGCGGGGCCATCGGGGCCTTCGTGGTGTTCCTCGTGGCGCTCTGGCGCGGGATGCGCTGGCCGGAACTGAAAGATGCGTTGCTCGAGACAGCTAAACTCAGCGTGATGATCTTTACCATCATCTGGGGCGTGCTGATCTATGTGCGGTTCCTCGGCTTCGCCGATCTGCCAAGCGCCTTCGCCGACTGGATCACCTCGCTCACCGTCTCGCCGATGCTGATCCTGATCAGCATCCTTCTGGCCTATGCGGTTCTGGGCATGTTCATGGACGCGATCGGGATGTTGCTCTTGACGCTGCCGGTGGTCTACCCGGCGGTGATGGCGCTCAACGGCGGGGCGAACGTGGCTGCGGAGGACGCGACATTCGGCATGTCGGGGCCGATGTGCGCTGTCTGGTTCGGGATCCTCGTGGTGAAGATGGCCGAGTTCTGCCTGATCACGCCGCCCATCGGCCTCAACTGTTTCGTGGTCGCCGGTGTGCGGCCCGACTTGAGCGTGCAGGACGTGTTCAAGGGCGTGACACCGTTCTTTGTGGCCGACGCGGTCACCATCGCGCTTCTGGTGGCGTTCCCGGCCATCGTGCTGTGGCTTCCGGGGCTGGCCTGAGTGGAACAGCTAAAAATTAACGTATTAACAGTCCGTTAAATGGTGCTGTGCTACGCCTTTCCCTGGGTGTGAGACAGGTGGTGAGTTATGGACGCGCGCAGCAATGCGGCGCCGGTCATCATCAAACGGAAGAAGATTATTGCAGGTCGCGGGCATCATGGTGGTGCCTGGAAGGTGGCTTATGCCGACTTCGTCACCGCGATGATGGCCTTCTTCCTGCTGATGTGGCTTCTTGGCGCGACAACGGAAAAGCAACGCAAGGGCATCGCCGATTACTTCAACCCGACGGTGCCGGTGAACCGCGTTTCGGGCGGCGGCAGCGGGGCGTTCGGCGGCGATTCTGTCTTCTCCGAGCAGAGCCTCGCGCAGAGCGGCACCGGCGCGTCGAATCTGAACAGCACCGAAAGCCACCAGGCGCGCGGCGATCTTGGCGTCACGAACGAGGCGGCAACCGCCGAGACGCGCGCCGCCGAAAATGCGACCTTCTCCGAGATCGACGAGCAGCTCAAGGGGCGCAGCGGCGAGAGTCTCGCCTCCGACGAGGTGCTGCGCCACATCGTGACACGGGTCACCGACGAGGGGCTCATCATCGAGATATTCGATCTCGGCGAAGCGGTGCTTTTTATACCGAATCAAAGCGAGCCGACTGAAACCCTGCGCGCGATCACCGAAATCATCGCCACGGTTGCCGGCCCGGTCATCAACGACATCGCCATCGCCGGTCATACCCGCGCGCGGCCCGTGACCCTCGCCGAAAACCCGGTCTGGGACCTGTCCGCCGCACGCGCCAACCGGATGCGCCTCCTGCTCGAGGAGGCGGGGCTTTCGCGCAGGCGGATGCGGCGCTTGACCGGCCATGCCGACCGCTCTCCGGCAACGAAGGACCCGATGTCCCCCCGCAACAATCGTCTTGAGGTAATCCTGCTTCGCATGCGCTGAAACGCAAAACCTTGGCGATTAGCGCCCTGTTAAGGCAACGCGCCTATGACTGTGTCGAGATGATGCTCGATCCAGTTGAAAGGCGTGTCCATGACGATTTCCTCTTCCCTCAATGCCAGCGTGGCGGGGCTCAATGCCAACGCATCCCGTCTCGCGGCGATTTCCGACAATATCGCCAATGCCTCGACCGCCGGATATCGCCGGGTCGAGACGAGTTTCGATTCGCTCGTTCTCAGCGGCAATGGCGGGAATTACGCGGCCGGCGGCGTGCGTTCGACGTCGGATCGGCTCATCGATCAGGGCGGCACGCTCGTGACCACCGAGAATGCGACCGATCTCGCCGTGCGCGGGCGCGGCTTCATCCCGGTCGCTCAGGTCAGCGAAGCGACACTCGGCAACGGCAACCCGGAGATGCTCCTCACCTCGACGGGCTCCTTTCGCCCCGATTCCAACGGTCGATTAGTGACAGCGTCTGGATTGGTCCTGCTCGGCTGGCCCGCTACACCGGACGGGACTATCCCGGCCTTTCCCCGAGACAGCAACAACGACCTCGTTCCGGTACAGTTTAATCAGAACCAGCTTACTGCGGAGCCTACGACAAACATAAACCTCGGCGTCAACCTACCGGCGACCGAGACCGAGGCCGGGGGCACTGGCGCGACGCGGGAGATTCCGATCGAATATTTCGATAATCTCGGACGGTCAGAGACGATCCAGGCCTCTTTCACCCCGCAGATCCCCGCGAACGGCACTTCCAATATCTGGACGATGACGTTGCACGACTCGGCAAGCGGAGGCGCGGCAATCGGCGAATACCAGCTCGAGTTCGATGATTCGCGTACAGCGGGCGGAACCCTGCTCAACGTCACCACTGTCAGCGGCGGGCCCTACGACCCGGCCACCGGGCGCCTGATCGCAACCGTCGACGGCGGCCCGATAGAGATCAATATCGGTCGATTCGGTACGACCGAGGGACTGACCCAAGTGTCCGACAGTTTCGCACCCGTCTCGATATCGCGAGATGGCTCGCCTGCCGGGAACATAGTCTCGGTCGAAATCGATGCCAATGGCTTCGTGCTCGCGACTTTTGACACCGGCGCAACGCAAACGATCTTCCAGGTGCCGCTGGCAGATGTACCCAATCCCAACGGCATGGCGTCGCTCGACCGGCAGACATATCGTCCGACGATCGACAGCGGCAGCTTCTTTCTCTGGGATGCCGGCGACGGACCAACCGGTGATATGGTCGGATTCGCACGTCAGGAATCGGCCACCGATGTTGCGCGCGAACTGACCGACATGATCCAGACGCAGCGCGCCTATTCTTCCAACGCGCGGGTGGTACAGACGGTCGACGAGATGTTGCAGGAAACCACCAATATCATCCGCTGATTTCCACCTGCCCGGGAAAGGACGCACACCATGTCCATATCCGCTGCCCTGAACAGCGCGCTGAGCGGCCTGAGCGCAAGCTCGCGCCAGACCGATGTCATCTCCGGCAATCTCGCCAACGCGCTCACGCCGGGCTATGCGCCGCGAGAGCTCGGCCTTGAGGCACAGGGCGCGCGCGGCGGCGTGGCGGTAACCGGGATCACCCGCCATGTCGATCCCGTACTGCTCGGGGATCGTCGGCTTGCCGACAGTGCGCTTGCCAATGCACAGACGCGCGCCGGGTTTGCCAATTCCGTCGAGCGTGCGCTGGGCCTGCCGGGCGAGGGAAACAGCCTCGTGGGCCGGATCGCCGCCGTCGAGGCCACCATCGCGGCGGCCTCTGCCCGACCCGAAGACGATAGCCGCCTGAGCGCGGTCGTGCACGATCTGACCGCGCTGGGTGCGACGCTGAACACAGCATCCGGCCAGATCGAAACCCTGCGCAGCCGGGCCGATGCCGAAATCTCGGACTCCGTCGGACGGCTCAATACCGGGCTTGCGCAGGTGGCCGAGATCAACACGCGCATCGTCACAGCGCGCTCGACGGGTCACGAGACGGCGTCGCTCGAGGACCGGCGACAGCAGGTGATCGACGGTATCGCGGAGCTGGTCCCCCTGCGGCAACTGGAGCGGCCCCGCGGGGCCGTGGCACTCGTCTCCACAGGTGGCGCGCTGCTCCTGGACGGGCGGGCGGCACAGATCGGGTTCGAGCCGACACCGCTGGTCGCGGCACACATGACCTTGGAAAACGGCCTTGTCTCCGGGCTCGAGATCGGGGGGCGTCCGGTGCAGACCGGCGCGGGCGGGCCGCTGGACGGCGGGCGGCTTGCCGCGCTCTTCGACAATCGCGACGGGCTCGGGCTCGACGCGCAGCGCGGGCTTGACGCGCTCGCCCGCGATCTTGTCGAACGTGTCGAGGCGCTCACACCACCGCCATCGCCCGCACTGTTCACAGATGTCGGCGCGCGCTTCGACCCGGCGGACGAGGCGGGGCTTGCCGGGCGGCTCGCGATCAATCCGGCAGTCGATCCGACCGATGGCGGCGCGCTCTTCCGCCTGCGCACCGGACCGGACGCCACGAGCCCCGGGGCCCCGGCGGATGCACCGTTTCTCGCGGCGCTTGGGGCGGCGATCTCGACGCTCAGCGCGCCCATACCGGGCGAGACCCGGCGCGATCTTCCCGGTCGGGCCGCAGACCTCTCGAGCACGATCGCGCAAGCGCGGCTCACGGCCGAGAGCGCGGTGAGCTTTGCCTCGGGGCAGGCCGGGGAGTTGCGCGAACTGGAATTGCGCGGGGGCGTGGACAGCGATGCCGAGTTGCAGCGCCTGCTGCTTGTGGAACAGGCCTTTTCGGCCAACGCGCGCATGATCCAGACGCTTGACGACATGATGCAAACCCTTCTGAGGATATGACAATGGCCCTGCAGTCCATCGGTGATCTCGCCCAGAGCTTCGTGATACGGCGGCAAGGCACGCAGCTTGCCCGCGACATGGACCGGTTGACCCGCGAGGTCTCGACAGGCCGCGCGGCCGACACCGCAAAACATCTCTCCGGCAATCTGCTGCCATTGGCGGATATCGAGCGGGCACTTACCCTCGCAGACGCGCATCGAGATGTGGCGCGAATCGCCTCGGTGGATGCCGGTATCATGCAAACGGTGCTTGGCCGTGTGCAGGACAGTGCCGGCAGGCTTGCCGAGGCGGCGCTTGCCACTGGCTCGGCAAGTGGCGCGATGCAGCCCGATGTCATCGCGCAGGCGGCCCGCGCGTCCCTGTCAACGATGATGGGCGCGCTCAACAGCGCCTCGGCTGGCCGCGCGCTCTTCGGCGGCGATATCACCGACCACCCGCCGCTGGCCGATTCGGCGACCCTGTTGGAAGAGTTGCGAACGACGCTCACGGCGGCCCCCGATCCCGCCGCGCTGCGGGCGGCGCTCGATACCTTTTTCGACGCGCCCGGCGGCGGATTCGCCACGGCGGTCTATCGCGGAGGACAAGCGACGGCCACCGACCATATACTCGGTGCGGGAGAAACAGTTGCCCTGCGCATCCGCGCCGACGATGCTGCGCTGCGCAACCAAATCAAGCAGACCGCAATGCTGGCGCTCATCGACGATCCGGCGCTCGCGCTGAGCAATACGGACCGGTTCGCCCTCGCGCGCGATATGGGGACGGGGCTTCTCGGCGGGCAGGAAGGGGTGACGCGCCTGCGCGGACAACTCGGCTTTGCCGAGGAACGCATCGCGCAAGCGCAAAGCCGGATCGATGCCGAGATCTCGAGCCTGCGCATTGCGCGCAACGACCTCCTCTCGGTTGATGTCTTCGAAAGCGCCAGCGCGCTCGAGCAGGCGCAGGCGCAACTGGAAACGCTCTACACCATCACCGCGCGCACTGCGCGACTCAATCTTGCGAGTTTCCTGTCATGAGGGGCCTCGCGCACATGATCGCGATCGGTCTGATCATGTGTCTCCTGGCGATCCACGGTGCCGGTGCCGCCATCTCGGGACCGGTGCGGATCAAGGATTTGGTAGAGTTCGACGGGGTGCGCGGCAACGATCTGCTGGGCTACGGGCTTGTCGTAGGGCTCAATGGAAGCGGCGACGGTCTGCGCAATTCGCCTTTCACCGAAGAGCTCATGTCCAATATCCTCGAACGCCTTGGGGTCAATGTCACCGGCGAACAATTCCGGCCCAAGAATGTCGCCGCCGTGCTCGTCACCGCCGAATTGCCGCCCTTCGCACGGGCGGGGAACCAGATCGATGTCACGGTCTCGGCCATCGGCGATGCCAAGAGCCTGCTTGGCGGAACTCTGGTGATGACGCCGCTCAACGCCGCCGACGGGCAGATCTATGCGGTGGCGCAGGGCACCATCATTGCAGGCGGGGCTGCCGCCGAAGGCGAGGCCGGTGGCGTCATCCAGGGTGTGCCGACATCGGGCACGATCCCGTCAGGTGCGCGCATCGAGCGCGAAGTGGAGTTTGATTTCGCGGGGATGGAAAGCCTGAGGCTGGCCCTGCGTGAGCCGGATTTCACCACCGCCGCGCGGATCGAGCGTGCAATCAACGGGGCGGTGGGCAAGCCCGTGGCCCTGATGCTCGATTCGGGAACGGTGCGACTCGATATCGCGCGGATGAGCGCGCGTTCGCCGGCACACGCGCTTGGGCGCGTGGAAAACCTGATGGTCGAACCGGAGCGCAAGGCACGGGTCGTCGTGGATCAGCGCTCGGGCACCATCGTGATGGGACAGGATGTGCGCATTTCGCGCGTCGCGGTCTCTCAGGGCAACCTCACCCTGCGCATCCAGGAGGCCCCGCTCGCCGTGCAGCCCAACCCGTTTGCGCGGGGAGAAACGGTAGTGGTCCCGCGCACCGAGGCAGAGATCGAGGAGGAGCCCGGAATCGGCCTTGCAGAGGTGCCCGAAGGCACTTCGCTCGCCGAGGTCATCGCCGGGCTCAACGCGCTTGGCGTGGCACCCCGCGATATGATCGACATCCTCAAAAGCATCAAGGCCGCAGGCGCGCTGCACGCCGAATTCGTCGTTCGCTGAGCGCACTCAGACCACCACGTCGATCTCGGTTTGCTCGCCGACCTCGAAGACCCGTCGATAGCGGTCGATCTCGTCTTGGGGGCCCATCGCCTTGCGGGGGTTGTCTGACAGTTTCACCGTCGGGTTCCCCTCGGCCGAGACGGCCTTGCACACCAGCGAAAACGGCGCGAGCGCGTCATCGGAGGTGAGCCCGCGAAAATCGTTGGTAAGCAACGTGCCCCAGCCAAACGAGGTGCGCACCCGCCCCGAGAACCGCTCGTGAAGCTCGACGATTCGCGCCACGTCGAGCCCGTCGGAAAAGATGAGCATCTTGTCTCGGGGGTCCTCGCCATGCGCCTTCCACCACGCGATCGCCGCCTCGGCCGCCTCTTCGGGCTCACCGGAATCGATGCGGATGCCCGTCCAGCCTGCAAGCCAGTCGGGCGCGCGCCGCAGAAAGCCCTCGGTGCCGAACGTATCCGGCAGGATGATTCGCAGGTTTCCGTCATGCTCTTCGTGCCAGTCTGCCAGCACCTTGTAGGGTGCGCGGGCAAGCTCCTCGTCGTTTTCCGCAAGGGCGGCATAGACCATCGGCAATTCATGCGCATTGGTGCCGATCGCCTCGAGATCGCGATTCTTCGCAATCAGGCAGTTCGACGTGCCGACAAAGCGATCCCCGAGCCCTTCACGCATGGCCTGCACGCACCAGTCCTGCCACAGGAAGGAATGCCGCCGCCGTGTGCCGAAATCGGCGATGCGCAGCCCACCCAGGGGGCGCAACCGCTCGACCTTTTCCCAGAGCCTCGTCATCGCGCGGGCATAGAGCACCTGAAGCTCGAATTTCTTCATGTCGCCGAGAACCGCGCGGGCGCGCAGCTCCATCAACACGGCAAGCGCCGGGATTTCCCAGAGCATCACCTCGGGCCACTTGCCCTCGAAGGTCAGTTCGTATTGCCCGTCGCGGCGCTCGAGTTGATAGGGTGGCAGGCGCAGCGACTCGAACCAGTCCATGAACGAGGGGGTGAACATCTGCCGCTTGCCGTAGAAGGTGTTACCGCGCATCCAGGTGCTCTCGCCACGCGAGAGCGACAAGGTGCGGATATGGTCGAGCTGCTCGCGTAGCTCCCCCTCGTCCACAAGATCGGCCAGCCGCACCGATTTCGTGCGGTTGATGAGTGAAAAGGTGACATCCGTGTCGGGGCAATTTCGCCGCACGGTCTGGCACATCAGCAGCTTGTAGAAATCCGTGTCGATGAGCGAGCGGACGATGGGATCCATCTTCCAGCGGTGGTTGTAGACACGGGTGGCGATATCGACCATCGGGCGGCCTCCGGACAGGGCAACGCTGCAGTTAAATCAAAGCGATGACGGGGGCGCAAGGCTGAGCGTGCCGGCCAGCCTTTGCCAGTCGTCATCCCAGCCATCGCCATCGGCGCGGGGCAGGCGAATCATCCATATCTCCATGTCCAGCCGCGGAACATCGGGGGTAAGCGACACCAGCCGACCGCTTGCAAGATCGTCTCGCACCATAGAATCCGGCAGCCAGGCGACCCCGATCCCGCGCCGGGCGTATTCATGCGCGGCGAGCGTCAGTGCGGTTTCGGCGCAGCGGCGCAGGCGGCGATCCGGCCCGATCCGCGGCAGCAGCGCCCGGTCCATCACCTGCCCGAGAAAGACATCGCCGGGATAGCCGATATAGGGCAGCTCACCGCCGCGCGGCAGGCCGGGCGCGGCGACGGGGATCAGACGTTCGGGGCCGAGTGACACGCGCTCGAAAGCATCCCCGAGGGCGAGCGGCGCGATCTGCGGCACGTCATAGACCACGGCGAGATCGGCCTCGCCCGCGAGCAACCGGAGCAAGCACTCCTCGCGGTTCTCGGAACGCACGCGCACGGGACGCGCCCGCCCCCCGGTGAGGGCGGCGACGATAGCCGGGGAGTGGGTCGTGGTGAGCGCGTGCTGGCAGGCAAGCGTCAGGCCACGCGCGCCGCCGCTCTGTGACAGCCCGTCGCGCAATTGCCGCAACTGCGCCGCGAGGCTGCGCATGGCGGGAAGGTGCGGCTCGATCTCGGGCAGAAGCGTCAGCGGCTTGCGGCGGCGCTCGAAAAGCGGCACGCCAAGCGCCGCCTCGATCACGCGCAGGCGCCGGGTGAGCGCAGACTGGCTGACATGGCGCATCGCGGCCGCCCGCGCCAGCGATCCAGCATCCGCCACGGCAAGGATATCGTCAAGCCACTCCAGACGCATATTGCATTATCCGCATAATCATGGGCGAGATTGGCATTAGACAGAGGGTGTGTCACGCCATAAAATCTCTCAAACGCATATTGAATGGAGGCCACCATGCATCTCGCCCGCTTTCCCCGCCACTTTCTCGCGCACCTGCCCACCCCGCTCGAACGGCTCGACCGGCTGAGCGCCGAGTTAGGAGGGCCAGAAATCTGGATCAAGCGCGACGATTGCACCGGACTCAGCACCGGTGGCAACAAGACTCGAAAGCTCGAATTCCTGATGGCCGAGGCCGAGGCGCAGGGTGCCGACATGGTGATGACCCAAGGCGCGACGCAATCCAACCACGCGCGCCAAACCGCCGCCTTCGCCGCCAAGATAGGGATGGATTGCCACATCCTGCTTGAGGACCGGACCGGCTCGAACAATGCCAATTACAACAACAACGGCAACGTGTTGCTGGATCACCTGCACGGGGCCACGACCGAGAAACGCCCCGGCGGCGGCGACATGAATGCCGAGATGGAAGCGGTGGCCGAGCGGTTCCGCACCGAGGGCCGCAATGTCTACACCATCCCCGGCGGCGGCTCGAACCCGACCGGCGCGCTGGGCTATGTCAACTGCGCCTTCGAGATGCTGGCGCAGTTCAACGACCGCGCGCTCAAGGTCGATCACATCGTTCACGCCACTGGCAGCGCAGGCACGCAGGCGGGGCTCATCACGGGCCTGAAGGCGATGAACGCGCAGATCCCGCTTCTGGGCATCGGCGTGCGCGCGCCCAAGGCCAAGCAGGAGGAGAACGTCTATAACCTTGCCTGCGCCACCGCCGAAAAACTCGGCTGCGCCGGGGTGGTCAAGCGCGAGGACGTGGTGGCCAACACCGATTATGTCGGCGACGGCTATGGTATCCCCACCGAAAGCGGGATGGACGCGATCCGCATGTTCGCAGAGCTTGAGGCGATCCTGCTGGACCCGGTCTATTCGGCCAAGGGCGCGGCGGGCTTCATTGACCTCATTCGCAAGGGCCATTTCAAGAGGGGCGAGCGCGTGGTGTTCCTGCATACCGGGGGGGCGGCGGCGCTGTTTGGCTATGACGCTGCGTTCGATTTCTCGGGTCGCTGGCAGGGCTGACTCCTCACATCAGCGCTGCAACAGGACAACCCCGCCGCAAAGCGGGGTTTTCCATGCCCGCCATATCCGCTAAAGCGCGGGACAACCCGGCATTGCAGGCGGAAAGACCCATGAAATTCACACTCTCCTGGCTCAAGGATCACCTCGACACGACGGCCACCATTGACGAGATCGCCGACACGCTGACCGATCTCGGCCTCGAGGTCGAAGGCGTGAGCGATCCGGCGGCGCGGCTGCGGGAATTTACCATCGGCAAAGTGCTGGAGGCCGGGCAGCATCCCGATGCCGACCGGCTGCGCGTGTGCCGCGTGGCGACCGCCGAAGGCGAGGCGCAGATCGTCTGCGGCGCGCCCAACGCGCGCGAGGGGATCACCGTGGTGATTGCCAAACCGGGCGTCTACGTGCCCGGGATCGACACCACCATCGGCGTCGGCAAGATTCGCGGGGTCGAGAGCGCAGGGATGATGTGCTCGGAGCGCGAAATGGAGCTCAGCGACGAGCATGACGGCATCATCGAGCTGCCATCGGGCGAGGTGGGCGAGGTGTTTGCCGACTGGCTGGCGGCGAACGATCCGGCCAAGGTGGACCCGGTGATCGAGATCGCGATCACGCCGAACCGGCCCGACGCGCTGGGCGTGCGCGGCATCGCGCGCGATCTGGCGGCGCGGGGGCTTGGCACGCTGCGGCCTGCGCCAACAGCGGATATCGAGGGGCAGTTCACCTGCCCCGTCGGCGTGACCATCGCCGAAGACACGATCACCGGCGGCTGTCACGTCTTTGCCGGGCGTCTTATTCGCGGGGTGGAGAACGGCCCATCGCCCGCATGGCTTCAGGACCGGTTGCGCGCGATCGGGTTGCGGCCCATCTCGGCGCTGGTGGATATCACCAACTTCTTCACCTATGACCGCAACCGCCCGCTGCATGTCTTTGACGCCGACAAGGTGGCGGGCGATCTGCGCGTGCATCGCACCAAGGGTGGCGAAACACTCGTCGGGCTGGACGAGAAGACCTATGAATTCGGCCCCGGCCACGTGGTGATTTCCGACGATACCGGCATCGAGAGCATCGCCGGGATCATGGGCGGGCTGGCCACGGGCTGCACCGATGAGACGGTCAACGTGTTTCTCGAGGCGGCGGTCTGGGACCGGATCGGGATCGCCATGACGGGCCGTGCGCTCAAGATCAATTCCGACGCGCGCTACCGCAACGAGCGTGGGATCGACCCGGCGTTCAACGACGAGGCGCTCGACCTGGCGACGCAGATGATCCTTGATCTGTGCGGCGGTGCGCCGTCCAACCGCGTGGTGGCGGGCAAGGTGCCGGATGTGAGCCGCGCCTACCGGCTCGATGCCGCACGGGTGCGCTCGCTTGTCGGTATGGACATCCCCGAAAGCGATCAGCGCCAGACATTGACGGCGCTCGGCTTTCGGCTCGAGGGCAACATGGCACATGTGCCAAGCTGGCGACCCGATATCCTGGGCGAGGCGGACCTCGTGGAGGAGGTCGCGCGGATCGCGTCACTGACCAAACTTGAGGGGCGGCCGATGGCGCGGGCGCGGCCCGGCGTGCCCAAGCCGATCCTCAGCCCGATGCAGAAGCGCGCGCAGGCCGCGCGGCGCGGTGCGGCAGAGCTCGGCTATAACGAATGCGTCACCTACAGTTTTATCGACCGGGAAGCGGCGGCGCTCTTCGGGGGGGGCGATGACGCCACGAAGCTCGCCAACCCGATCAGCTCGGAAATGAGCCACATGCGCCCCTCCCTGCTGCCGGGGCTGTTGCAGGCCGCAGCGCGAAATCAAGCGCGCGGGATCATGGATATGGCGCTGTTCGAGGTGGGCCATGCCTTTCACGGCGGCGAACCGGAAGAGCAGCGCCTGATGGTGAGCGGTATCCTCGTGGGTCGCACCGGCCCCAAGGACGTGCACGGCAGTGCGCGCGCGCATGATCTCTATGACGCCAAGGCGGATGCCGAGGCGCTCCTGTCGGGCATGGGGGCACCGGCCAAGGTGCAAATACTGCGCGGCGCGCCCGAATGGTGGCATCCGGGTCGGCACGGAATGATCTGTCTCGGACCGAAAAAGGTGCTTGGCATTTTCGGGGAATTGCACCCGAAAGTGCTGCGCGCACTCGACGTGAAGGGGCCGGTTGTTGCCTACACGCTTTTCCCCGGGGATATCCCCCTGCCGCGCAAGAGCACCGCCTCGCGCGGGGCACTCGGGATCAGCGATCTTCAAACGGTGGAGCGCGATTTCGCCTTTGTCGTCGATACCGGGGTCGAGGCGAGCACGCTGGTCAATGCCGCTGCGGGGGCCGACAAGGCGCTGATCGAGGATGTGCAGGTGTTTGACGAATTCATCGGCGGAAATCTTGGCAATGACAAGAAATCGCTGGCCGTGACGGTGCGAATGCAGCCGCGCGACCGCACGCTGACCGAGGCCGAGATCGAGGCGGTCTCGGCGAAGATCGTGGAGAAGGTTGGCAAGGCCACGGGCGGCGTGCTGCGCGGGTGACGAAAGGAGGGCAGGATGCTGAACATCTATCTGTCGGGGGAGATTCACACCGATTGGCGAGACCGGATCACCGCCGGCGCGAAGGGGCTCGATGTCACCTTCTTCGGTCCGGTGACGGATCACGCGGCGAGCGATGATTGCGGGGTCGCGATCCTCGGGGCCGAGGGTGACAAGTATTGGCACGACCACAAGGGCGCGATGGTCAACGCGATCCGCACGCGCAAAGGGCTGGAGAATGCCGATATCGTGGTGGTGCGCTTCGGCGACAAATACAAGCAATGGAACGCGGCCTTTGATGCGGGCTATGCTGTGGCGCTCGGCAAGTCGCTGATCGTGCTTCAACCGCCCGAACATGACCACGCGCTCAAGGAGGTGGATGCCGCCGCTCTCGCCGTGGCGCGAGAGCCGGAGCAGGTGGTCGATATCCTGAAATACGTTCTCGACGGCACGCTGCCCGATCAGACACGCACCACGTAGACCGAGCATTCCGCGTGGGTCACCACGTGGCTCGCAGTCGTCCCGAGAAGGTAGTCCTGCACCCTCGGGTTGGAGGACTCCATCACGATTACATCGACGTTGCGCTCGTGGGCAAGCTTGACGATCTGGCGATGCACCGCGCCCTTGCGCACGATCAACTCCACCTCGACACCATCCGCGGGATGGGCAGCGACGAATTTCTTCAGCTCATCGCCCCAATAGGTGTCTGAATTGTAGATGTTCAGGTTGCGCTCGATCTCGGGCGCGACTGTCGCAACGATAAGCTTGGCACCCCGCCGCCGGGCCATCTCGACCGCCTCGGTATAGGCATTGTATTCCACCTGTATGTGACGGAGGTTGACGGGGCACAAGATAAGGCGGGTTTGGCGGGGCATGGGGCCTCCGAAAATTGACTGTGCAGGGTTTTTAGCAGATTCGGTCGCGGACCGCGCCCCCGTTGCGACGTATGGCGCGCACCTGCGACCTGCGCCCCGGCCCGGCGGCAGTTTCCGCTTTTCTTCGCGCGTGTTTCGGGCGACGAAACATCATGCCGATTCTCGCATTTCTCCGCGAAAACGCGCCGTGGCTCGCGGCGGGTGTTTTGCTTACCTTCCTGTCGAGTTTTGGGCAGACCTATTTCATCTCGGTTTTTGCCGGTGAGATTCGCGCAGCATTTGATCTCAGCCACGGGGAATGGGGCGGCATCTACAGCCTCGGCACCACCGTCTCGGCGCTGGCGATGGTCTGGGCCGGGGGGCTGACGGACCTGTTTCGCGTGCGGGTTCTGGCCCCTCTGGTGCTCGTGGCGATGATGCTGGCCTGCCTCGCGATGGCCTTGAACCCGGTCTGGTGGCTGTTGCCGGTGATCATATTCGCGCTGCGCTTTACCGGGCAGGGGATGATGAGCCACCTGGCAGTGGTGGCGATGGCGCGCTGGTTCGTGGCGAGCCGGGGCAAGGCGCTGTCGGTGGCGACACTGGGCAACGCGCTCGGCGAATCGCTCTTGCCGCTGGCGTTCGTCTCGCTGCTGATCGTGCATGACTGGCGCAGCCTGTGGATCGTGGCAGCGGTGATAGCGATCCTCGGTATTCCGCTTTTGCTGCTCCTGTTGCGGCGCGAGCGCACGCCGCAAAGCTGGGCGCAGACCAGCCAATCGCTCGGCATGGACGGGCGGCACTGGACGCGGGGTGAGGCGCTGCGGCATTTCCTCTTCTGGTTCATGGTCCCGGCACTCCTGGGGCCGTCGGCCTTCAACACGGCGTTTTTCTTTCACCAAGTGCATATTGCCGAGGTCAAGAACGTCGCGCATGTGGAGCTTGTGGCGATGTTCCCGGTCTATACCGCCGTTGTCATCGGCGCGATGGTGCTGTCGGGTTTCGCGCTCGACAGGCTGGGCACGGCGCGAGTGCTGCCGTTCATACAGATCCCGATGATCGCGGCGTTCCTGCTCTTTTCGGTTTCTGACGGGCCGTTGGTGCTGCTGGCGGGGTTTGTCATGCTGGCGCTGACCACCGGGGCCAACAGCATCGTGCCGAATGCCTTCTGGGCGGAATTCTACGGCAGCGCCAACATGGGGCGGATCAAGGCGATGGCGGCGGCGATCATGGTGTTCGGCACGGCGCTCGGGCCGGGGATCACCGGGTTGGCGATCGACCTTGGCCTCGGGATCGAGGCGCAATTTGTCCTTATCGCGGGGTATTTCGGATTTACCACGGTGATGATGATGATCGGCGTGGCCCGCGCGCGCCCGTCACTGGCGCCGACGGCGTAGATAGACGTAATAGGCCCCGCCGCCGCCGTGGCGGATATGCGCTTCGGTCACCTGCAGAACCAGCGGGCCGAGCGGCGGCAGCCGGAGCCAATGCGGCACGTTGTGGCGCAGCACGCCGTGGCGCACCGGGATCGGCCCGCCGCCATCGCGGTCCTTGCCCTTGCCGGTAACGATGAGAACGAGCCGCTTGCCCGCGCCGTGCGCGCGCATCACGAACCCGTTGAGCGCCCCGTGCGCCTGATCCAGGGTCATGCCATGCAGATCGAGCTTGGCCTCGGGAGAGAACTTGCCGCGCTTGAGCCGGTGAAACGATTTGCGATCCATCGCCACGGGGGCGGAGGCGATTTGCTCCTTGATCCCCGGCAGCACGTCGTGCTGCGCATATTTTCCCGGTGAGGCCTCGCCAAGACGGAACGCGGCGAGATAGGCGGTCTCGTCAGCCACTTCCTCATCCGTTTTCGCGGTTTTCTCAGAGGTCATAGACACCGGCTTGCGCTTTGGCCCAAGCGGCACGGTGCGGCTCGCGACCTCTTGCCAGAGCGCCATCTCGTCGGGGCGCAGTGATCGCTTGCGGCTCACTGGAACGGATCCGTCAGCATGGCGTAGGCCCGTTGGATCGGCATCAGCACCAGCATCCGCCCCGGATCGCGCAACCGTCCGGCACGGCGGCCCGCCGCGTCGCCGGTTCCAAAAAAGATATCAGCGCGCTGCGGCCCCTTTATGGCCGAGCCGGTATCCTGCGCGATCATCAGGCGGTGCATGGGGCCATGTCCCTCCTTCTCGACCCAGACCGGCGCGCCAAGCGGCACATAGGCGGGATCGACGGCGACGGTGCGCCCCGCCGTGACCGAGCGGTTCATCGCGCCCAAGGGGCCGCGCTCTGGCGGCACCTCGTCGATGCGTCGAAAGAAAACATAAGAAGGGTTGTGATAAAGCAGGTCTTCGCCCGCGACGGGATTGCGCCGCACCCAGTTCTTGATGACCTGCGCCGAGGCCTGATGCGCCTTGTAGATGCCGCGCCGCACAAGCTCGACCCCGATGGAGCGATAGGGATGCCCGTTGGAGCCCGCATAGCCCACGCGAATCATCCGCCCGTCGGGCAGGCGGATGCGCCCCGAGCCCTGTATCTGGAGAAAGAAAAGCTCCACCGGGTCATCGACCCAGGCGACTTCAAGCCTGCGGCCTGCCATCACGTCGCCGTCGAGAATTTCGCGACGCGACAACCAGACATTTGCCCGCCGCGCCTCGGGGGGCATCCGGTAGACCGGGTAACGAAATCGCCCGCCGGGGCGCAGCGCCCCGTTCAACTCCGGCTCGAAATAGCCGGTAAAGAGCGCGGGTGCGCCATCGGTTATGAGGACCGGACGAAAGAACAGCTCGAAAAAGGTGCGCGGCTCCGGACCTGTCTGCGCCAGAGCGCAAAGCGACTGCCAATCAGGGCCGCGCATATCGGGGCAGGTCTCGGCAAAGACCGAGAGCGCGGCGGCATGGTCATCCTCGGGCCAGTGCGCGAGGTCCGGAAAATCGACGACCTCGTGGCGAATGTCGGTGGCCGGGGCCGGGGCAGCCGCCACCAGCGCCAGCATAAGGAGTGTCGCGCGAAGCGCGCCAGTCATTCGCCCGTTGCGACAAGCCGCCAGTTCGGATCGCCCGAGCCCATGATACGCTCGAATGTCCAACTGTCCTTCTGACGCTTGCTGCGCCCCGGTTCGCCTTCGACGATTTCGCCATTGGCGTCGCGCATGACCGTGATCAGTTCGCCGACAAAATGCATGTCGATCTCGGCGCGCCGTGCGTCAGGGTCAAAGCGCGCATCGGCAATGGAGATATGCCGGACACCGACGAATTCGGCCTCGACGCTGAGCCCCTGTTGCTGTCGCGCATCGACCACCTCGGCAAAGGCCTCGTAGACATCCGGCGACAGGAAAGGCGTGACATCGTCGAGCGTGCCACGCTCGAAGGCCATGAGAATCATCTCGTAGGCCCCGCGCGCACCCTGAATGAAATCGGTCACGCCGAAATCGGGCTCGATGCGCTTCATCTCGGCAAGCGCGGCGGCAGCGTCGGAATCCTCGGGGACATTGTCGATGATATCGTGATCAGGGCCGCCCTCGATCACCTCGAAACCATGCCTGTCAGCCGCCTTTTCAGCGGGTTTGGTGCGTGGCGGGCCCTCGAAGCCATCCCGCGTGCCAAGAACGCTCTTGAGCCGCAGGATGAGAAAAATGGCGATGCCGGCGAGCACCAGCAATTGCAGGATCGGCGAATTCATGAGCACCTCTTGTCGTGCGGGGCATGGCAGGCTGTCTCTTACGCCCCTATGTAGGTGACACAAGAGGCCAAGTCCACCACGAGGCTTCGAAAGAAAGGGGTGTGCCAATGTGGCTACTGATTGCGTTCATCGCGGTGCCGCTGATCGAGATTGCGCTGTTCATCGAGGTCGGCGGCGCGATCGGCCTGTGGCCGACGCTCGTGGTCGTGGTTTTGACTGCCGTGATCGGCACGGCGCTTTTGCGCAGGCAGGGGCGTGGGGAGCTTGACCGGCTGCGGGCGGCCCTTGACGGTCATGGTGATCCGTCGGCCCCGCTTGTTCACGGGGCGATGATCCTGTTTGCCGGGGCGCTGTTGCTGACACCGGGCTTTTTCACAGACGCGGTCGGTTTTGCCCTGCTGCTACCGCCGGTGCGCGAATTTCTTTTTGCGAGGATCCGCGCACGCATCATCCTCCGCAGCGCACGTGCCGACCGCCCGGCACGTCCCGACATCATCGAAGGCGACTACGAGACCATCGACCCCGAGAAACGCGGCTCATCGGGCTGGACAAGGCATTGAGGCGCGCAATGCGGCCTGCTAAGCACTGAGCCAACGATTTTTTTATCAGGAGACACCGATGGCCGATCAGGATAACGGCGCCGCCCCGCAACCCGATGACACAACCAGCGAAGGGGCGACGGCACCGCAGATGCGGATGCATATCCTCACGCAGTTCGTGCGCGATCTTTCGTTCGAGAACGTTCTCGCTCAGCGCGGCACCGGCGGTGAGGTTCAGCCCGATGTGCAGGTTTCGGTCAATCTCGACGGCAAGAAACGCGCAGCCGAGCATCAGTTCGAAGTGGCGTGCAAGCTCAACATCACGTCGCGGAACAAGGACAGCGAGGATGTGCTTTTTCTGCTGGAGATGGAATATGTCGGCGTGTTCCACATCGAGGGTGTGCCTGATGACCAATTGCACCCCTACCTGCTGATCGAGTGTCCGCGGCAGATTTTTCCGTTCATGCGCCGCATCGTGAGCGACGTGACCCGCGACGGCGGATTCCCGCCGCTCAACCTCGAAAGCATCGATTTCGTACAGCTTTACCGGCAGGAAATTGCACGCCGTCAGGCGGCACAATCCCAGCCCGCTGACGCGTGAAGCGCGGGCGCACCGGGGCCGGCGCATTGCCGGACCCGGTGCTTAGCCTTCGAGCTTGGCGCGCAACTCGCGCAGGACCGGCAGGCTGGCACGGACGCGATCCTCTCCGAGGTCGGCTATCAGGTCCGAGACCATCGGCGTGATCGCCGAGATCGCCGCATCGCGCGCCATGCAACCCGACCGGCTGATAGAGACCTTTTTGCGCCGCGCATCCTCCCAATCGGGGCGGATATGGACGTACCCCGCCCATTCGAGCTTGGACAGCGTGTTGGTCATCGCGCCGCGTGTGACGTGAAAGCTCTTGGCCAACTGCGCCGGGCTGCGCTCTTCTCCGGTGTGGGCGAGATGGTTGAGCACCGCAAAATGCGAGATTTCCATCCCCTTGGGCATGACACGGTTGAGGCGCGAACGAATCAGTTGATCATTCGTCAGGATTTCGCTGAACAGCGCGACAGCGAGGGAATTGCTCTGCGTTTCATCCATTCAGGGGCCATCAAAATCCCGGTCATGGCGCAGCGACGGCACGCGCCTGCGTGCATGTGCCACCTCCGACAGGTCAAGATCAACCGTGATGATGCCCGGATCAGTGCCGCCATCGGCAAGCACCTCGCCCCACGGACCGATGACAAGGCTGTGCCCGTGGGTGCGCCGCGCCTGTCCCCGGCTGGCCCGGTGGGTGCCGGTCTGCGCGGGGGCAAGCACGAAGCACCCGGTCTCGATAGCGCGCGCGCGCAGCAGGCTTTGCCAATGCGCAGCCCCGGTGACATGCGAAAACGCCGCCGGGACCGTCAGGATATCGGCTCCCGCCTGCGCAAGCCGACGGTAAAGATGCGGGAACCGGATATCGTAGCAGATGCTCAGCCCCCATTTGCCCCAGGGCGACCCGGCAAGGGCGGCTCGGGTGCCGGGGCGAAAGCCGTCGGATTCGCGGTAGGTCTCCTCGGGACTCACATCCACGTCGAACATATGAATCTTGTCATAACGCGCGCGGATGTTGCCATCCGCCCCGATCAGAAAGGACCGGTTGGCAAAGCGCCCGTCTGCATCATCGGTCTTGAGCGCCAGCGAGCCGATGAGCAGCCAGACTCCGAGCCGTTCCGCCTCAAGGCTGAGTGCGGCGAGGGTCGGGTCGTCCGCCTCGTAATGCAGGACCGACCTCTGATGCGTGCGGCTTGTGGAGACGCAATTCGTCACCTCCGGGGTGAGGACGATCTCGGCCCCGTCCGCCGCAGCCTCTTGCATTTGCGCGCGCACGGAGGAGAGGTTCTCGTCTGGGTCATCGCTCGATGTAAGCTGCAACAGGGCGGCGCGCATGGCTCAGCCCTGCAACAGGGCGTCGAGCTTGCCTGCGCGATCAAGCGCGTAAAGCTCGTCGCAACCACCGACATGGGTCTCGCCAATGAATATTTGTGGCACGGTGTGGCTGCCCCCGGCACGGCCCATCATCTCGGCCTTGCGCTTGGGCTGCGCCATCACGTTGATTTCGGAAAAGGCAGCCCCTTTCTTTTTCAAAAGCCGTTTGGCCGCATGGCAAAAACCGCAAAGCGGCGAAGTGTAGATCTCGATTTGTGGCATGATGTTGTCCTGTCTTGTTTGACACGAACCTAAGGCCCCTTGGCCGCGCGTGCCAGTGCCAGAACGCAAACATCCCCCGCCCCGGCGGCATGACAGGCCTGCGCCGCCGCGGAAAAGGTCGCCCCCGAAGTCATCACGTCATCGACCACGAGCACGCGCGCGCCCTTTATCATGGCGATACGGCGCGGGTTGACGCGGATCGCACCATCGAGAGTTGCATGGCGCGTGGTGCGGTCCAGCCCCTTGAGGCTCTGCGTGCGGCGGTGCCGGACCAGAAGATCGGCCACATGCGGCAGCCCGGTCTCGCGTGCGAGGGCCTGCGACAGCAGCGCCGATTGGTTGAACCGCCGCGAGATCATACGCGTCCAGTGAAGCGGAACAGGCGCAATAAGCGTATCGGGCGACAGCATCGGCTGCGCGCTCCGCGCCAGCCACTTGCCTGCGGGATGCGCCACGTCGTGCCGGTCGCCATGCTTGAGCGCAAGCGCAAGCTTGCGCCCGTTGCCGTCATAGCGCATCACCGCCCGCCCCCGCGACCACGGTCGCGCAGTGACGAGGCAATCGTCGCAATGCACCACGCCAGTGGTATCCTCGCCGGGGAGCGGTACACCGCACAAATCACAGACCAGCCCGGTGATAAACGGCGTATCCCGCCAGCACGCGCCGCACAGGCCAAAGGCATCATACACAACCACGCCGCACGACGTGCAGCGTGGCGGATAGACAAGGCGAACCGCCATTTGTAAAGCCGGGTGGGCCACTCTATGTCTCCCCCATGAGCCAAACGCCGCTGACAGACCGCCCTGCCCTCTTGCGCCAGCGCGCCCGTGCGCTGCGCACGCCGGCGCTGTTCCTGCACGACATTGCCGCCGAGGAGATCGAGGATCGGCTGAGCCTGGTTAACAAATCCTTTACGGCTCCGGCCATCGTCACCGGTTTTCCCGATTTCTGGCAGGCGCGGCACCCTCGCGCGACCGTAGTCGCGGACGACGAGACGCTCGCGCTGCGCCCCGGCGCGCATGATCTGGTGATCCACGCGCTGTGCCTGCACTGGGCCAACGATCCGGTGGGACAACTAGTGCAGGCACGACGGGCGCTCTGTCCCGACGGGCTGATGCTGGCGGTGCTTTACGGGGGCGGCAGTCTTCAGGAATTGCGCGCAGCACTGGCGCAGGCCGAGACGGACGTGACCGGCGGTCTGTCGCCGCGCGTCCTGCCGATGGGGGAAATCCGCGACCTCGGCGCGCTCTTGCAGCGCGCCGCCTTCGCCTTGCCGGTGGCCGACAGGCTGCCGCTCGACCTGTGTTACCCGGATGCGCTGACGCTCATGCGAGATTTGCGCAGCATGGGGGAGACGAACGCGATGGCCGCGCGCCGCCGGGGTGCGCTGCGGCACGCAATACTTGCACAGGCCTGCGACATCTATGCGCGGGATTTCGCCCATCCCGAGGGAGGTATCCGGGCCAGTGCCGAGATGATCTTTCTCACCGGCTGGGCCCCCGATGAGAGCCAGCCGAAACCTCTGCGGCCCGGCTCTGCCACCGCACGGCTATCGGATGCGCTTGGAACACGGGAAAAGCCGCTCGAAGATTGACCTCGCGGACGGAACGGTTATCTCAACGGTGACCCCGGAAAAGGAACTTCTGCGCCATGCTCGATGCCAGCCGCGACGCGACACGTCCAAGCCACGCCCCTGCCGACCATCCCAAGGTGCCGCGCGCCAAGACGGGCGTTTTGCTGGCCAATCTCGGGACGCCAGATCACTATGACTACTGGTCCATGCGCCGCTATCTGAACGAGTTTCTCTCGGATCGCCGGGTGATCGACTATGCGCCGTGGAAATGGCAGCCGCTCTTGCAACTCGTCATATTGAGCAAGCGGCCCTTTACCTCGGGCGCGGCCTACAAATCCATCTGGAACGAGGACAAGGGTGAGAGCCCGCTTATGACCATCACCCGCGACCAGACCGAGAAACTGTCCGAGGCGCTCAAATCGCGGTATGGCGACGATGTCATCGTCGATTTCTGTATGCGCTACGGCAACCCGTCCACCAAATCGAAGGTCCGCGCGCTCGCGCAGGCGGGCTGCACCCGTATCCTGTTCTTTCCGCTCTATCCGCATTACGCGGGTGCCACCTCGGCCACGGCCAACGATCAGTTCTTTCGCGCGCTCATGGCCGAGACATGGCAACCGGTCGCGCGCGTGGTCGAGCCGTATTTCGAACATCCGCTCTATATCGAGGCGCTCGCCCAATCGGTCGAACGGGCCTATGCCGACGCAAAGTCGCGCCCCGAAATTCTTGTCGTGTCATATCATGGGATGCCGAAGCGATACCTGATGCAGGGTGATCCCTACCACTGCCATTGCCAGAAAACGACGCGGCTTTTGCGCGAGCGGCTCGGCTGGGAGGACACCGACATCACTACCACGTTCCAGTCGGTCTTTGGCCCCGAGGAATGGCTCAAGCCCTACACGGTGAACGAGGTGGCCCGGCTTGCGCGCGAAGAGGGCAAGAAACGGATCGCGGTCATGGCCCCCGCCTTTTCCGCCGACTGCATCGAGACGCTGGAAGAGATCAACGAGGAAATCCGCGAAAGCTTTGAAGAGGCGGGCGGCGAGGCGTTCACCTATATCCCGTGCCTGAACGATGATCCGGCGCATATCAAGGCGCTGTCGGCCATCGTCGAGACGAACCTCAAGGGGTGGCTTGACTGACTAAGACATCAGCTTCGAACATAAAAAAGGCAGCACCGAAGCGCTGCCTTTTTCCTTTGGTCCGTAAGCAGGATCAGTCGGCGGCGACAACCGCGGCGACGATGGCCAGCAGAAGCAGCGGCACCCATACGGCGGCGGCCGACGAGCTGGCGTTGGTTTCTTCGACAATGACAGGAGCCTCGATCACAGGCTCTTCCAGGTTTCCGGCAAAGCCAGTGGATGCAGCGGCGGACAGGGCGGCAGCGAGAACGAGTTTTTTCATCATGATCCTCCAGATAAGGGCTTGATCGCAAGCAGCCACGACCATCCACCCAATACTTACCTCGTGAAGGTGTGTAATCAGCAAATTGTGATGAATGCAAACCCATCTTTGACCACGAGGTAATTTTGCCGCCCCGTTTTCGTCAAATTAGCAACACCTGCGTGCCAACCTTGGCTAAGGCGAACAGCTCTTGGATATGCTCGTTATACAGCCCGATACAGCCATTGGACGAGCGCCGCCCGATCTTGCGCGTGTCATGCGTGCCGTGGATGCGATAATAGGTCCAGCTCAGGTAGAGCGCATGGGTGCCAAGCGGATTTTCAGGTCCCGGCCCCACATAAGCCGGCCATTCGGGGTTGCGCTCGAGCATCGAAGGTGTCGGTCGCCAGCTTGGCCCCACGACCTTGCGCACCACGCGGGTGCGACCGCGGCGCGTCAGTTCCTCACTCAGCGGCACCGAGGACGGGTAAAGCTTGTAGGTCTTGCCATCCTCGCTCCAGAAATGAACCGCCCGCGAGTCGGTATCACAGAGGATCGCCCCGTTCCTGAGCGAAGAAAAATAGGGCTGCCAATCGAGCATCCGAAAGGCCGAGATGTTGCGCCGCACCGTCTTGGACACGTTGCGCTCGATCTCCACGGTGCCATCGCCATCCACACTCTGAGCGAGTGCCGGCGCGCCAAGCATGGCCGCGCTTCCCGCAAGAAACGCGCGGCGCTTCATTTTGTCCGAAAAACCTGACGACATCGTCCTAGCTCCACCTGTTTAGTCATTCTGGAGTATATATGGTTTTTAGGTCGCAGTCGCAAATCAAACACGCGAGAGCAGGCGATATTCGGCGGATGTCTGTTTGAAACTGCGTGAGAGCCGGGATAGACCGTCAAGATCAACAGTCACAGGCTATCAGTAACATGTCACGTATCCTCGTTCTTTTATTGACGGCTCTGCTTGGACTTTCCGCCTGCGCCGCGCCGCCACCGCAGTCGCCGCAGCTTGGGGCTGACGGCAAACCTCTGCCGCAAGTCTACCGCATCAGGCCCGGGAATACCCGCGAGGTACAATTCCGGATGCTCGACGCGGTGAATTCCCTGCGCGAGGCAGCCGGTGCCCGGCAGGTCACTCTTGATGACAAGCTGACCGCCGCCGCCGCGACTCATGCGCGGGACATGTCGGTGCAGGAACGCCCGTGGCATTTCGGCTCTGACGGCTCGTCGCCGCTCGACCGGGTGCAGCGCGTCGGATACGATGGGAAATTCATCGGCGAAACCATATCGGAAACCTACGAAACCGAGCTCGAAACCCTCGCCGCGTGGATGGAAGACGACATCACCCGACGCGTGATCCTGTCACGCGAGGCGCGCCGGATGGGCTTTGCCTGGCACCAGGATTCGGGTGGCAAGATCTGGTGGACAATGACCTTGGGTGGCTGATCAGGCGACGATCGTGATCGGTGTGCCGGTTTGGATCATCGCGTAAACGTCTTCGATTTCACGATTTTTCACCGCGATGCAACCTGCCGTCCAATCCGGCCTGAGAAAGCCCAGGGTGGTGGCTTCACCGTGGACAAAGATATCGCCCCCCGGCGATTTTCCAATTTCGCGGGCATAGGCGATATCGGCCTCGTTGGGATAGGAGATGCCGAGCGACAGGTGAAAGGCGCTGTTGGGGTTGCGCCGGTCGATGATGTACTCGCCCTCCGGCGTTCTGCCATCACCCTCGAACTGCTTGTGCCCGTCGGGGGCGAATCCGAGATCGACCTTGTAGCGCTTCAGCATACGGTTTTGATGCAAAAGGAACATTTCGCGCTCGCCCTTGGTGACGATGACGCGCGTCACCTCGGGGCCGTAATAGCTGCGGAACTTGGATTTCTGCGCACAGCCCGCAAGCGCCGCAGCACCGGCGAGGAGGGTGAAACGTCTGGTTATCTTCATGGGTTTGCCCACTCTGCCGACCTCAGATTTTTTTCCCAGCATACCGGATTCGGAGAAAATTGCCTAGCGGTATCGTGTCGGTATCGCGTCGGTATCGCGTCAGTGCAGATGGAAGCCCGCCACAAGCTCGACATGCGACGACCAACGGAACTGATCGACCACGCGAATCGGCCCCATCCGGTAGCCCGCCGCCAGAAGATGCGCCGCGTCGCGGGCGAAGGTTTTCGGGTGGCACGAGACATGGGCGATTCGCGGCACGCCCGCGCGCGCCAGCTCGATGATCTGCGCCTCGGCCCCGGCGCGGGGCGGGTCGATCACCACGGCGTCGAACGCCGCCAGCTCTGTCGCGTCGAGCGGGCGGCGAAAGAGATCGCGCACAGCGGCCGTGACCGGCCTCAGGCCCTGCGCGTGCCGCGCGGCGTGATCGAGCGCGGCGATCATGTCGGTCGATCCCTCGACCGCGTGAACGGCGGCCCGTTGCGCCAGCGGAAAGGTGAAGGTGCCGCAGCCAGCGAAAAGGTCCACCACCCGCCGCGCGCCGTCGAGCAGGTGCAGCACCTCGGCCACAAGCGCCGATTCGCCCTCGGCGGTGGCCTGAAGAAAGGCACCGGGCGGCGGCACCACCGGCACCCCGGCGAATACCTGCACCGGGGCGCGGCGGGTGAGCACGGTCTCGCCCTCCCAGGCGAGCCGCGCCAGATCATGCCGCTCGGCCAGAGCGGCGAGGGTCAGCCGCAGCGGGCCGTCGAGCGGCTTGCCGCCCTGCACAGCCAGATCGAGGCCCGCCCCCGAGAGCGTGGCCGTCACCGCGATTTCGGCCTTGCGGCTTGTCCCGGCGCGGGCGAGATCGCGGGCAGCGTCGAGCGCGGGCATGAGATCGGGGTGCAGAAGGTGGCACTCGGGCACCTCGACCACCTGATCGCTGGCGCGCGCGTGAAACCCCGCAAGCGCGCCGGATTTCGTGCGCCGCGCCGCCAGCACCGCGCGCCGGCGCGAGGCGGGGGGCGAGGTCAGCACCGGCAAAATCTCTGCCTCTATGCCGCGCATGCGCAGGGCGGCGCGCACCTGATCGGCCTTCCAGTCCGCGACGAACGCGTCGGAGGCGTGCTGAAGCTGGCAGCCGCCGCATTGCGCGAAATGACGGCACGGGGCGCGGACACGGTCGGGCGAGGGCGTCAGGATGCGAATGTCGGTGAGGCGATCGCCCTCGGGTGTGCCGGTGACCTCTTCGCCGGGCAGGGTGCGGGGGGCAAAAAGCGGGCCCTCGGCCACGCCATCGCCACGCGCGCCGAGGCGAAGGATGCGGTGCATGGTCACAAGAGGTCCTCGCGGGTGAGGGTGAAGCCCGAGGCGATCCAGCGGGCCTCTAGCTCGGCCAGGCGCTTGCCCAGGGCGGGGCCGGAAAGGGCGGGCATCAGGTCAGCGGCGCGGACCGGGAAGACCGCCGCCGCGCCGCGCCGCAGATCGTCGAACGCGTCCGGCGCGAGCGGGCTGCCGAGGAGGGCGGCACGCAAAAGCAGGATGTCGCCCCCATCGGTGGCCCCGAGGCGATAGCCCAATTCGGCAGGCGGCATGGCATCCGCTACGCGCTCGCGCAGCCGGGTGAGCCGCCGCGCCTCGGCCCGCGAAAGGCGCAGCCGGTCCGACACATCCTCGCCGCCCAGCGCAGCGAGGCGGCGAAGGGCATTTGGAGCGGTATCAGTCTGCGACTCAACGTGGATGAGCGGGGCAAGCGCGCGGGGGTCAGCCCCCGGCAGGATCACCGACAGCACCCCCGCCGCCTGCATCGCGGCAACGGATGGCGCGGGGTCGGGGGCACCCAGAAGCTTGCGCATCTCGGCCCCGATCCGCTCTCGCGAGAGCGTGGCGAGACCGTCGCGCGCGGCGGCGCAGGCGGCGAGGCCCTCGGCATCGAGACCACCTTCGGGATCGCCATAACAGGCGTGGAAGCGAAAGAAGCGCAGGATGCGCAGATAATCCTCGCGGATGCGCTGATCTGCATCGCCGATGAAGCGGACGCGGCGCGCGCGCAGATCGGGCAGCCCGCCAAGCGGGTCGATCACCGCGCCGTCGGGCGCGGCATAAAGCGCGTTCATGGTGAAATCGCGACGGCTTGCATCGGCTTCGAGGCTCTGGCCAAAGGCGACCTGCGCGTGACGTCCATCCGTCTCTGTATCGGCGCGAAACGTGGTGACCTCGTGTGGCAGCCCACCCGCGACCACGGTGACGGTGCCGTGGTCAATCCCGGTGGGCACGGGTTTGAGCCCGGCCTCGCGGGCCAGCGTCATCACCGTGTCGGGCAGGGCATCGGTGGCAATGTCGATATCGCCCACCGGCACATCGAGAAGCGCGTTGCGCACGCAGCCGCCGACGAACAGCGCGCGGTGGCCTGCCGCCGTCAGCGCGTCGCAGACCGCGCGGGTCTCGGGGCGCGTGATCCAATCCCCGGTGATCCTCAAGGCCGCCCCGCCATACCGGCCATCATCCGCAGGATGCGCGCGGTCGCGCCCCAGATGTAATAGGGGCCGTAGGGCACGGTGTAATAGCGCCGCCACGTCCCCTTCCACCGGCGCTGCTCGACCCGGAAGCGCACGGGATCGAGGAGGTGCGCGAGCGGCACCGTGAACACCTCTGCCACCTCGCCCGGCTCTGCCACCGGGGTGAAGGGCGCGGTGACGCGGGCGAGCACCGGGGTCATGTTGAAGCCGGTGACCGTCTCGTGGCGGGGCAGGTCGGTGAGAATCTCCACCGCGTCGGGGGCAAGGCCGATCTCCTCGCGCGCCTCGCGCAGGGCGGTGGCGTGGAGGCTGGCATCGCCCGCGTCCTGCTTGCCGCCGGGAAAGGCGATCTGGCCGGGATGGTGGCGCAGCGCCGAGGAGCGTGTGGTCAGGATCACGCGCGGCGTCTCTCCGCTGCTCTCGATCGCCACAAGCACGGCGGCGGGCCGCAGGCGGCGGCCCTCGGGCAGGATGATCTCGGGGTTGAGATCGTAATCCGAGGACGGCGCGGGAGGCGACGCCGCGGCATCGAGGATGCGGGAGAGGGGATCACTCGGTGTCACCCGGGGCCTCCGGAGCGTCAAAGCCGAGAGTCGCCGGATCGAGCCGGTAATGCGCGCCGCAGAACTGGCAATCGGCGGTGACGACGCCCTCGTCGGTGGTCATGCTGGCGATATCCTTGGCCGAATAGATCGACAGGCTGTTGCGCACCCGCGCCTCGGAGCAGGTGCAGCCGAACCGCACCGCCTGCATTTCAAAGACGCGGGGGGCCTCTTCGTGAAAGAGCCGCACGAGCAGGTCGGCGGGCGAGACCGAGGGGCCGATCAGCTCGAGCGGCTCGACCGTGTCGAGCAGGTGATTGGCGCGGTCCCAGTTCTCGGCATCCTCACCGTCGACGATATCGCGCGCGGTGAGCAACCCGCCCTCGCCCGATCCGTCACCGGTTGCGAAGGGCGAGGCCTTGGGCATGTGTTGCAGCATCACGCCGCCTGCGCGCCAATGCTCGTCCCCGCCGCGCTCTGTCGATTTGCCGACGCTGAGGGCGAACCGGGTGGGCAATTGCTCGGACTGGGCGAAATAAGCCTCGGCGCAAGTGCGCAGGGCGGGGCCAGCGAGGGGCGTGATGCCCTGGTAGGGGGTGGTGCCCTGTCCCTGGTCGATGAGCAGGGCGAAATAGCCCTCATCCAGTTGCGCGAAGGCGTCACCCTCGCCGATCCTGTCCCGGTCGAAGCTGGCATAGGCGCGCATTCGCGCGGGTTCACCGTCCTGCGCCGGGGCGAAAAAGTCGCTGGCGATACGGCGCACTGCGCCCTTGCTCTGAAGCTGGAGCGAGAGCTTCCAGCGCAGCTTGATCGTCTGGCCGATGAGCGCCGTCAAAAGCGCCATCTCGGCGATCAGCGCCTCGACCGCCGGGGGGTAATCATGCTGTGCAAGGATCGCGTCGAGCACCCCGTCGAGCCGCACCACACGACCCCGGATATCGGCGTGATCGAGCTGGAACGGCAGGACCGTATCGTCCCATGCGAGTTTTTGTCCGGGCGTCATGGGCTTTCCTTCGCTGCGCGGGTTGGGCATATCGCGAGCGTGGGGGCAGGACAAGGCAGGCGTGAGGGAACAGGTATGACACGGCGATTCGACGAGCCGCCCCGATCCGGCATCCGGTATCGGCACCGCGCTGGTGTCTATGCCATCCTGCCGCGGGACGGGCGGCTATTGGTGACGCACCAGGCCGAGCCTGTGCCCGAGCTTCAGCTCCCCGGCGGCGGGATCGACCCGGGCGAATCACCTTTGCGCGCGCTGATCCGCGAGGTGCGGGAGGAAACCGGCTGGCTGATCGCAAAGCCGCGCCGGATCGGGGCATTTCGGCGCTTCACCTACATGCCGGACTACGATCTCTGGGCGGAAAAGCTCTGCGTGATCTACCGCGCCTGGCCGGTGCGCCCGCTTGGCCCACCCTCGGAGCCGGGGCATCGCGCGCTGTGGATATCGCCTGAACGCGCCGCCCGCGACCTCGGCAATGCCGGGGATCGCCATTTCGTCAGCCGGATCGGGGCATGGGCCTGAACTCCAGAAGCACAGCCGAGATATCATCGGAAAATCGCGCGTCGCCCGCGTGATCCGACAGCCTCCACATCAACGATTCAAGGAAAGCCGGGCCGCGCGTCTGGCGCAGGTGACGCATGATCGCGGCAAGACCGGAGTCGTCGAGCATGGTGCCGTCGGGGGCCGCGCACTCGGTGACGCCGTCCGAATGGATGAGCAGCCGGTCGCCGGGGGCGAGCGTGAACTCGACCTGATCGAAGCGCGCGCCCTCGATGAGGCCGACAGGCAGGCCGCCCTGCCCGACGAACTCGACCGAGCCGTCGGCGCGTTGCACCGCCGGGTGGGGATGCCCGGCCTGCGCAAGAATGACCCGCCCGGTCGATAGATCGACATCGGCGAGCGCGATGGTGAAATAGTGTTCGGTCTCGAGATCGGAGAGAAAGACATGGTTGAGCTTCGAGACCGTCTCGGCAGGGGGGCGGGCGGCAAAGCGCCCGGGCGCAACCTCTTGCAGCGCGAGGTTGTGCTCTGGCACAGTGGCCGAGAGATACCCGGCTAGCCGCGCGGTCATCAGCGCCGAACTGATCCCGTGACCGGATACGTCGAGCCCGTAAAGGCCGACGCGGCCCTCGGAAATCGGGAACATGCCCACGAGATCTCCGCCCACATGCCCCGAGGAATGCAGCATCAGAGACATCTCCGCCGGCCCGAGATCACGGTAGCGCTCGCTCAGGAGCGATTGTTGCAACTTCTTGGCTTCGACAAGATCATTGTCGAGCGAATCGTAAAGCGCCTGCAATTCATCGAGCGTGGCCCGGATAAGGCGGTTCTTGGCAATGAGTTCGTGCTCCATGTCGAGGATGCGCATCCCGGCGGCCATGCGCGCACGGAACTCGGCGGCATTGACCGGTTTGGTGAGGAAATCATCAGCGCCTGCATCAAGGCCGAGGGCTATCTCTCCCTTGCCGCTCTTGGACGTGAGCAGGATGAAATAGACATAGCTTTCGCTCTCCATTCCGCGAAGGGCACGACAGAATTCGGGGCCGGACATGCCCGGCATCATCCAGTCACTGACCACGAGATCGGGCAAATCCCGATGGCAGATACCGATCGCCTCGCCGCCGCTTTCCGCCTCTTCGACGACATAGCCCCATTGCCGCAGATAGGTACCGAGGATACGCCGCTGCGCCCGGCTGTCATCCACGATCAGAACCCGCCGACCTGCGTTTACGGCGGGTTTTTCATCTTCGACGGTCATGTTCGCGACGCGCACCGCTTTCACCATTACTCGTTTTCCGGGCAACATGCGCGTCTGGGTGTTTACATCCCGTGAATGATAAAACTTTTCGGTATTTTCCCGTCCGCGTTAACACGTTCTGAAGACCTTGCACGGAAACTGAAAGGAATGCGGGAGAGGCTGACATGATAGACTGGGATCGCATACGCGAATTGCGAGAGGAAATCGGGGCCGACGATTTCGAGGAGGTGCTCGACCTTTTTCTGGACGAGGTGGAGACGGCGCTCGCGGTGCTGCGCACCAGCACCGCCGAAGATGATCTCGAGGCGCAGTTGCATTTCCTGAGGGGAAGCGCGCTCAACCTCGGTTTCGCCGCGCTCGCCAGGTTGTGTTCCGACGGCGAAGCCCGGTTACGTGAAGGCAAGCGCAATAGCGTTGACCTCGGCGAGATCGTCTCGAGCTATGAGGCGTCGAAAGCCACGTTCTTCGCCAAGATCGCGGAGGCGATCGCGGCCTAGATGAGGAATTCGGCGAGCACCTCGTCGCGCGTGATGTCGCGATACGCAAAGCCCGTCTGGTCGAGCCGCGCGATCAACGCGTCGAAATTCCCGGGCCGGGTGGTTTCGATCCCGATCAGGACCGAACCGAAGTTGCGCGCGGATTTCTTGAGGTATTCGAACCGCGCGATATCGTCATCGGGGCCGAGAACATCGAGAAAATCACGCAGCGCGCCGGGGCGCTGCGGCATTCGCAGGATGAAATATTTCTTGAGCCCCGCGTATCGCTGCGCGCGTTCCTTGACCTCGGGCAGGCGCTCGAAATCGAAATTGCCGCCAGAGGTGACGCAAACCACCGTTTTACCACGGATAACCGGGGCCATGTCCTTGAGCGCATCAACCGACAGCGCGCCCGCCGGCTCGAGCACGATGCCCTCGATATTGAGCAGTTCGAGCATGGTGGTGCAGAGCCGGTCCTCGGCAATGGTAACGAGATCAAAGGCATCATACGGGGCAAGGCGCGCGAAGGGGCGCGCGCCGATCCGGGCCACTGCGGCCCCATCGGCGAAGGTGTTGACATGATCGAGCCGCACCGGCGCACCGGCCCCGATGGCCGCAGCGAGGCAGGCCCCGCCCGCGGGCTCGACGAGGGTGAGCGGCACGCGGTCGCCGAAATAGCTGCGCACGCCGGAGGACAGCCCGCCGCCACCCACCGGCAGGAACAAATGATCGGGGAGCCGGTCCATCTGCGCCTCGATCTCGACGGCGACGCTGGCCTGCCCCTCGATCACATCTTCATCGTCAAAGGGCGCGAGGAAATGCCCGCCGATCTCTGCGCAGTAGGCCTGCGCCGCGGCGAGCGTGTCGTCGAAATAATCGCCGGTGAGCCGGATCGTGACGGCATCACCACCGAATTTCTCTGTCTTTCCAATCTTTTGCTGCGGTGTCGTCACCGGCATGAAGATTGCGCCCTTCACCCCGAAATGGCGGCACATGAAGGCAACCCCTTGCGCGTGATTGCCGGCGCTCGCGCAGACGAATTGCGCGGTTTCGGGCTGCGCCGCCAGAACCTTGCGCATGGCGTTGAAGGCCCCGCGCAGCTTGTAGGAGCGCACCGGGCTCAGGTCTTCGCGCTTGAGCCAGATATCGGCCCCGTAACGCTCGGACAGGTGATCGTTGCGCTGCAGCGGCGTCGGCGGGAAGACGGCGCGCATGGCGGCCTCGGCGGTGCGGGCGGTATCGCGGAAATCGGACATGGGCGTTTCAGTGACGCAATCGCCCCCTGCTGGCAAGGGGCTGGCTTGCCCCGCCCCGCAAAACCGGCTACTCGCGCGGAAAATCCGCGAAGGGGGAAGCAAAATGTCCGCGCCGAAAAAAGTCGTTCTGGCCTATTCCGGGGGTCTCGACACCTCGATCATCCTGAAATGGCTGCAGACGGAATATGGCTGCGAGGTGGTGACTTTCACCGCCGATCTCGGCCAGGGCGAGGAGCTGGATCCCGCGCGGGAAAAAGCACAACTCCTTGGTATAAAAAGAGAAAATATCTATATCGAGGATGTGCGCGAGGAGTTTGTGCGCGATTTCGTGTTCCCGATGTTCCGCGCCAACGCGCTTTACGAGGGGCAATACCTGCTTGGCACCTCGATCGCGCGGCCGCTGATTTCCAAGCGGCTGGTGGAGATCGCGGCAGAAACCGGGGCGGATGCGGTCGCGCATGGCGCGACCGGCAAGGGCAACGACCAGGTGCGGTTCGAGTTGGCGGCCTATGCGCTCAACCCCGACATCCGGGTGATCGCGCCCTGGCGGGAGTGGGACCTCACGAGCCGCACGCGACTCATTGATTTCGCAGAGAAAAACCAGATACCGATTGCCCGCGACAAGCGCGGCGAAGCGCCGTTTTCGGTGGATGCGAACCTGTTGCATACCTCGTCCGAAGGCAAGGTGCTGGAAGACCCGGCAGAGGCCGCGCCCGACTATGTCTACCAGCGCACGGTGAACCCCGAGGACGCGCCGGACACACCCGAGATCGTCGAGGTGACGTTTGAAAAAGGCGATGCCGTGGCCATCAACGGAGAGGCGATGAGCCCGGCCAACATATTGACAAGGCTCAATGAATTGGGTGGCAAGCATGGCGTCGGGCGGCTCGATTTCGTCGAGAACCGGTTTGTCGGCATGAAATCGCGCGGGATTTACGAGACGCCGGGCGGCACCATCCTGCTCGAGGCGCATCGCGGGATCGAGCAGATCACCCTCGACAGCGGCGCGGGGCATCTCAAGGACTCGCTCATGCCGCGCTACGCGGAGCTTATCTATAATGGCTTTTGGTTCAGCCCGGAACGCGAGATGTTGCAGGCGGCGATTGACCATTCGCAACATCATGTGTGCGGCACGGTGCGGCTCAAGCTCTACAAAGGGTCAGTCTCCACCATCGGGCGGTGGTCGGATCACAGCCTTTATTCCGAGGCGCATGTGACGTTCGAGGAGGATGCCGGGGCCTATGACCAGAAGGATGCGGCCGGGTTCATCCAGCTGAACGCGCTGCGGCTCAAGCTCATCGCGGCGCGGAACCGGCGGTTGAAGGGCTGAGGCGAACCGCACGGTTCACGGACTGAGCCGGGAGGTTGAGGTCGGGCGCGTGACGGCGGGGCAAGACCTCGTTTACCCCGGCGCAAGCGCCACCTCGCGCAGCCGCGTGTAATACGGCATCGCCGCCTCGGCCAGCGCGGCGCGTGGACCGTCGAGCGCGGGCAGCGGCCCCTCGGCGGGGGCAAAGCCGGTGCTGTCATGAACCGCGCCATACCAATGCGCGGCCCAGACCCCGTCATCGGGGTGCCCGCCGCGCGGCCAGGAGAGCATGGCGGGCGTCCAATCAATCCCGAGCGCGGCACAAAGGGCTTTCAACATGGTTAGCGGATCGCGCCGGATATCGGCCGAATCGATGACCACGGGGGAGTGGCCCCCGGCCACGAGCTGCTCGTAAAGCTCGGCTTGCTGGACGAAGCCGATATCAGCGAGCGTCGGGTTGTCATACCTGGCCGAGAAACTCGCGGCGACGCGGGCCGGGTGGCGGATGAGAAACACGTTGACCATGCCCGCCACCCAATCGCGGGGGATGCCGGGGATCATGTGCTGGGCCATGTGCTTTTGGTAGAAATGCGGCTTTTGCGCGGGAACCGGGCCTGTGAGACTGGCCACCACACGGCCCGGATCGGTCGGCTGCGAGGCCATGATCTCGGCGCGCATGGGGTGATCGAGGCCGGTTCTCGCGAGGTAGGCGGCATAGAACGGCTCGTCCACCACCGCGCAATCGCCGCGCGCAGCAAAGGCATACATCATCGCGGTGGAGAGATTACGGGGGCCGGACCACATGGCGATGCGCATTTGCGTGATCCTTCCCTTGCTCCGCGGCTTGGCTTTGTGCCCGTTTCTGCTACCACATCGGGGCAGGCGCAACAGTGGGGCACGGGCGATGGACGCGCAATTCTGGCATGACAGGTGGCAAGAGGGGCGGCTCGGCTTTCACGAGGGGCGGGTGAACCGGATGCTGGAGGCGCATATCGGGTCTCTGGCCCTTGAGGACGGCGACCGGGTGTTCTTGCCGCTTTGCGGCAAGGCCGTTGATATTCCGTGGCTCTTGTCGCGGGGATACCGGGTGGCCGGGGCGGAACTGAGCGAGATCGCGGTGCGCGACCTGTTCGGCGAAATGGGCGTCGTGCCGGAGGTGACGGAGGCGGGAGCGCATCGTCGCTATGCCGCCGGGGGCGTCGAGATTTTCGTGGGCGATATTTTTGCGCTGACAGCGGATGTGCTGGGCCCGGTGGACGCGGTCTATGATCGCGCGGCGCTGGTGGCGCTGCCGGAGGGGATGCGGGAGCGATATGCCGCGCACCTGGCCGATCTGACGCGGGCGGCACCGCAGCTTCTGGTGACGTTCGAATACGATCAGGCCGCGATGGAGGGGCCGCCGTTTTCGGTGAACGAGGCCGAGGTGGCGCGGTGTCACGGGGCGCGGTTCGGGATCGGGGTGCTGGCGGATATGGAGGTGCCGGGGGGCCTCAAGGGGATCGTCCCCGCGCGGGAAAAGGCGATGCTCTTGCGCGCACTCTAGAGCATGTCGCATGTTCGAGAAGCTCAAAACCGGTTCCCACTTTTGAGCAACATGCTTTGGAGCATGTCGCATGTTCGAGAAGCTCAAAACCGGTTCCCACTTTTGAGCAACATGCTTTAGGCCGTTTCGCGCCGGATCAGAGCCTTGTAAAGCGCCTGGATGCGGCTGGTGACGGGGCCCTGGCCACCATCGCCGATCCCGCGCCCGTCGATCTCGCTCACCGGGGTTTGCGCGCCGAATGTGCCGGTGAGGAAAGCCTCGTCGGCACCGTAGGTCTCGACGAGGGAGAAGTTCTTCTCATGCACCGGGATGCCGTCCTCGCGGCAGAGGTCGATCACCTTTTGCCGCGTGATGCCGTTCATGCAGTAATCACCCGTCGATGTCCAAACCTCGCCCCGACGGACGATGAAGAAGTTGCAGGCATTGGTGGTGTTCACGAAGCCGTGGATATCGAGCATCAGCGCCTCGTCGGCCCCGGCCTTTTCGGCGGCGATGCAGGCGAGGATGCAGTTGAGCTTGGAATGGGAATTGAGCTTGGGGTCCTGCGTCATCGGCAGGCCGCGGATATGCGGCACGGTGGCGAGGCGGATGGGCCGGGCGATGCGGGGCTTTGAGTGCTCCATGATAATAGCGATGGTGGGGCCTTGCCTGCTCAGGGATGGATGCTGGAAAGGGCGCGTCTTGACGCCCCGCGTCACCATCAGGCGGGCATGGGCATCGGTGGTCATGGCGTTGGCGTGTTGTGTGTCTGTTATGGCCTGAAACAGGTCGGCCTGCGTCATGCCGATATCGAGGTCGATGGCGCGGGCGGCCTCGAAGAGGCGGCTCAGATGCTCGTCGGCAAAGGCCCATGTGCCGTTATAGAGGCGCAGCCCCTCCCACACCCCGTCGCCGAGCATGAAGCCGCTGTCATAGACGCTGACGCGCGCCTCGGCCTTGGGCACGATGCGGCCATTGAGCCAGATCAGGATGCTCTCGTTGCGCGCGTCCTCTTCGGCGGCGTGGGTGGTCTGTGGGTCTGTCATGGGCGCGCTCCTTGTCGTGGCGAGCCTAGCGGGGGCGAGCGGTGAGGCCAAGCGCCGAGGGCGACTCAACTGCGCGTGAGATCACGGGGTTGTCGCTTGGGAGTGATCCGATCAGCGGCCTATGATGAATAAAACACATGGTGACATGGAGGCCGGGATGACAATTGGAATGCGCGAGATGAAAGCGGCGGCGCTGGCGCTGTTGATCGCGGCGGCGCTGTGCCTTGGCGGGCAACGGAGTGCGGCGGCGGAGGCGAAGGAGCTTGTGGTCGCGGGCGGCTGTTTCTGGTGCGTGGAGGCGGATTTCGAGAAGGTGCGCGGCGTGATCGGCGCCGAATCGGGCTTTGCCGGTGGCACGGTCGAGAACCCGACCTACAAGCAGGTGACGCGCGGCGGCACCGGGCACCTCGAAGCGGTGCGGATCAGATTCGATCCCGCGCAGGTGAGCCGCGCGGACCTGTTGCACCTGTTCCTGCGCTCGGTCGACCCGACCGATGCGGGCGGGCAGTTCTGCGATCGGGGGGAGAGCTATAGCACGGCGATCTTCGTCTCTGATCCGGCGGAACAGGCCCTTGCGGAAACCGCCATCGAGGGCGCGTCCAGGGCGCTTGGACAGGACGTGGTCACGCCGGTGCGCCCGCTCGATACGTTCTGGCCTGCCGATGCCTATCACCAGGATTACTACAAGAGCGGCGACATCGTGCTCACCCGGTTCGGGCCGCGGACAAAGGCGAGCGCCTACGAGCTCTATCGCGAAGCCTGCGGGCGTGATGCACGGGTGCAGGAATTGTGGGGCGAGGCCGCGCCCTTTGCCGGGGGATCGTGAGCGCCGTCAGCCCACCTTGCACGCCGCCAGAACCGCCATGTTCAGGATGTCGTTCGAGGTGAAATTCGACGAGCATATCTGGATCGAGGCGTCGATGCCCGACAGGATCGGGCCGATCACCGTGGCCCCGGCCATTTCCTGCATCAGCTTGACCGAAATCGAGGCGGAATGGCGGGCGGGCACCACGAGCACGTTTGCCGGGCCGGAAAGCCGCTGGAACGGGTAGTTTTCCTGCGCGCGGGCGTTGAGCGCCACGTCCACCGTCATCTCTCCCTCGAATTCGAAATCGACGCCGCGCGCTTCGAGCACCCGTGGCGCGCGGTGCATTTTTTCGGCGCGTTCGGAATGCGGGTAGCCGAAGGTGGAGAAGCTGACGAACGCCACGCGCGGATCGAGCCCGAGATAGCGCGCGACGGCGGCCCCGCGGGTGGCGATGGTGGCGAGATCCTCCTCGTCGGGCCATTCATGCACCAGCGTGTCGGCGATGAGCACGATGCGCCCCTTGTGCAGAAGCGCCGTCACCCCCACCGCGCCATGCGCGGCATCGGCGTCGAAGACGTGGTTGATGCGTTCGAGGATATGGGCGGATTTGCGGGTCGCCCCGGTCACCAGCGCATCGCCAGCCCCATGCGCCAGCATCATCGCGGCGAAAACGTGCCGGTCGCGGGCGGCCAGGCGATGGATGTCCTGGCCGTCGAACCCCTTGCGTTGCAGGCGGGTGTAGAGGAACGCCTTGTATTCCTCGAACCGGTCGGTCTTGGCGGCGTTGACCACCTCGAGCTCGCGCACCGCGTCGGCCATGCCGATCGAGTCGAGCTTGGCCTTCACATCGTCGTCGCGCCCGACCACGAGCGCCTTGCCCAGACCGGTGCGCTGATACTGCACGGCGGCGCGCAGGACGCGCACGTCGTCGCCCTCGGCAAAGATCATCCGCGCCTGCGCACGGCGCGCGCGGGCGTTGATGCCGCGCAGGATGCTGGCGGTCGGGTCCATCCGCGATTTGAGCGACAGCTCGTAGGCGTCCATGTCGACGATGGGACGCCGCGCCGCGCCTGTATCCATGCCCGCGCGGGCGACGGCGGGCGGAATCACGTGGATGAGGCGCGGATCGAACGGCGTGGGGATGATGTAATCGCGGCCGAAGGTCAGCTTGCGCCCGTAGGCCATTGCCACCTCGTCGGGCACGTCCTCGCGCGCCAGCCGGGCGAGCGCCTCGGCGCAGGCGATCTTCATCTCGTCGTTGATGGCGCGGGCATGGACATCGAGCGCGCCGCGAAAGAGATAGGGAAAGCCCAGCACGTTGTTGACCTGGTTGGGATAATCCGAGCGCCCGGTGGCGACGATGGCATCGGGGCGCACGGCGTGGGCGTCCTCGGGGGTGATCTCGGGATCGGGGTTGGCCATGGCGAAGATCACCGGGTTGTCGGCCATGCTCGCCACCATGTCCTGCGTCACCGCGCCCTTGGCCGAGACGCCGAGGAACACGTCGGCGCCCTCCATCGCCTCTTCGAGGGTGCGCAGCTCGGTCTTGACCGCGTGGGCGGATTTCCACTGGTTCATGCCGTCGGTGCGGCCTTGATAGATGACGCCCTTGGTATCGCACATGATGCAGTTTTCATTGCGCGCGCCCATTGATTTCAGCAGTTCCAGGCACGCGATCCCCGCCGCGCCCGCACCGTTGAGCACGATACGCACATCGGCGATCTTTTTCCCCGACAGGTGCAGCGCGTTGATAAGACCGGCGGCGCAGATCACGGCAGTGCCGTGCTGATCGTCGTGGAAGACGGGGATATCCATCACTTCCTTGAGGCGGCTCTCGATGATGAAGCACTCGGGGGCCTTGATGTCCTCGAGGTTGATGCCGCCAAAGGTGGGGCCCATCAGGCGCACGGCGTTGATGAAGGCGTCGGGGTCTTCGGTATCGAGCTCGATGTCGATGGAATTGACATCGGCGAAGCGCTTGAAGAGCACCGCCTTGCCCTCCATCACCGGCTTGCTCCCCAACGCGCCGAGATTGCCGAGGCCGAGCACGGCGGTGCCGTTGGAGATGACGGCGACGAGATTGCCCTTGTTGGTGTAGTCATAGGCCAATTCCGGGTTGGCGGCGATTTCCTCGCAGGGCACGGCCACGCCGGGGGAATAGGCGAGGCTGAGGTCGCGCTGCGTGGTCATCGGCACGGTGGCCGTGATCTCGAACTTGCCGGGCGTCGGTTCGAGGTGAAAGGCGAGCGCCTCTTCGCGGGTGTATTTCGGGTTCGTCATCTGTGCCACCATGCAACGGGATACCGGCCTGCATAGCGGCGGTTGCGGCGCGGGACAACCGAAACGCGGTTTGGGTCTTCGCCTTGTCCGCCGGATTTGGTATCTCGCTGGCAACGATTGGGGGGCAAGGTGGCAGGCACGACAGAGACCATGACGCCGATGATGGCGCAATACCTGGAGATCAAGGCGCAGCACGCGGAGGCGCTCTTGTTTTACCGGATGGGGGATTTCTACGAGCTGTTTTTCGACGATGCGGCGGCGGCTGCCGAGGCGCTGGATATCGCGCTGACGAAGCGGGGCAAGCATCTGGGCGAGGATATCGCCATGTGCGGGGTGCCGGTGCATTCCGCCGAGGGCTATCTGCTGGCGCTGATCCGCAAGGGGTTTCGCGTGGCGATTGCCGAGCAGATGGAGGACCCGGCGGAGGCGAAGAAACGCGGGTCGAAATCGGTGGTGCGGCGCGAGGTGGTGCGGCTCGTGACGCCCGGCACGCTGACAGAGGAGAGCCTGCTCGACGCGCGGCGGCATAATTTCCTCGCGGCTTACGCGCAGGTGCGCGGTGAGGGGGCGCTGGCCTGGGTGGATATCTCCACGGGCGCGTTTCACGTCATGCCTCTGGGGCGCGCGCGGCTGGGGGCGGAGCTGGCGCGGCTTGGCCCCCGCGAGGTCGTGGTGATGCAGGGGCAAGAGGGTGATTTGGCCGAAACAGTCTCTGAGTCTGGCGGGACGATCACGACGCTGGGGGCGGCCGCGTTTGACAGTGCCGGGGCGGAGGCGCGGCTGTGTGCGCTTTACGGCGTGGGGACGCTGGAGGCCTATGGCGCGTTTGGCCGGGCGGAAATGGCGGCGATGGGGGCCATCGTCGAATGGCTGGAGATCACGCAGCGGGGCAAGCTGCCGCTGTTGCGCCCGCCGGTGCGCGAGGCGCAGGGATCGGCAATGCAGATCGACGCGGCGACGCGGCGGAACCTGGAGCTGACCCACGCGCTTGACGGGCGGCGGGCCGGATCGCTGCTGGCGTGTATCGACCGGACGGTGACGGCGGGGGGCGGGCGGCTCTTGGAGCGGCGGCTGTCGAGCCCGAGCCGGGACTTGCGCGAGGTGCAGGCGCGGCTGGAATGCGTGGGTTTCATGGTGGAACAGTCTCGATTGCGCGACACGTTGCGCGAGGCACTCCGGCGGGTGCCGGACCTTGACCGGGCGCTGTCACGGCTGGGAATCGACCGGGGCGGGCCGCGCGATCTGGCGGCGGTGCGCAACGCGCTGGTGCAAGCGGGCGAGATCGCCGAGCGGTTGGGCGCGCTTGATCTGCCGGAGCGGTTGCGCAACGCGGTGGCGGGGCTTCAGGGGCACGAGGCGCTGTGTGACCTGCTGGAGCGGGCGCTGGTGGCCGAGCCGCCGCTTCTGGTGCGCGACGGGGGGTTCATCGCGGCGGGGTATGACGCCGATCTCGACGAGGCGCGGCAATTGCGCGACGAGGGACGCGGAGTGATCGCCGGGATGCAGGGCGAATATGTCCGGCAGACGGGGATCAATTCGCTCAAGATCAAGCATAACAACGTGCTGGGCTATTTCGTCGAGGTGACGGCGACCCATGCGGAGAAGATGCTTTCGCCACCACTCAACGACACGTTCCGGCATCGGCAGACCACCGCCAACCAGGTGCGTTTCACGACGCAAGACCTGAGCGAGATGGAGAGCCGTATCCTGAACGCCGCAGGACGGGCGGTCGAGATCGAAAAACGGCTCTATGATGGCCTGAAAGGCGATATCCTTGCGCAGGCCGGGCCATTGGGCGAGACGGCACGGGGGCTGGCGGAGCTTGATCTTGCGACGGCGCTGGCGGAGATCGCGGTTGCCGAGGACTGGTGCGCGCCGCAGGTGGACGACAGCCGCGCGCTGCATATCGAGGGCGGGCGGCATCCGGTGGTGGAGCGCGCGTTGCGCGCCGAGGGGGGCGCGCCGTTCATCGCCAATGATTGCGACCTGGGCGGAGACAGCGATATCTGGCTGCTGACAGGGCCGAACATGGCCGGGAAATCCACATTTCTGCGGCAGAACGCGCTCATTGCGCTGTTGGCGCAGATGGGGAGCCATGTGCCTGCGCGGCGTGCGCATATCGGCCTCGTGAGCCAGCTCTTCAGCCGTGTGGGCGCCTCGGACGATCTGGCGCGGGGGCGCTCGACCTTCATGGTGGAGATGGTCGAAACGGCGGCGATCCTCAACCAGGCGGATGGTCATGCGCTGGTGATCCTCGACGAGATCGGGCGCGGGACGGCAACCTATGACGGCCTGTCGATCGCCTGGGCAGTGATGGAGCACCTCCACGATGTGAATGGCTGCCGCGCGCTGTTCGCGACGCATTACCACGAGATGACGCGGCTGAGCGAGCGGCTTGACCGGGTGGCGAATGCAACGGTGAGCGTCAAGGAACATGACGGCGAGGTGATCTTTCTGCACGAGGTGCGGCGCGGTGCGGCGGATCGCAGCTATGGCGTGCAGGTGGCGCGGCTCGCGGGGCTGCCCGACGCGGTGGTGGAGCGGGCGCGGGTGGTGCTCGACGCGCTGGAGAAGGGCGAGCGCGAGGGCGGCGCGGCGCGAAAGGCGCTGATCGACGATCTGCCGCTCTTTGCCGCGATGCCTGCCCCGGTGCGGGAGGTGCCGCGCGAGGGGGACGTTGAAAAGCGGCTTGGCGAGGTGCTGCCGGATACGCTCAGCCCGCGCGAGGCGCTCGATCTGGTTTACGAGTTGAAGCGGATGGTGGACGGGGCGGGGTGAACCCCGCCCTGCCGGTTACTCGCGATTGGAGGACACGCCCACTTGCGCCGGGCGCAGGATGCGGTCGTGCAGCATGAAGCCCTGCGCCGAGACCTGAATGATCTCTCCCGCCTTGGTGCCGGGAAGCGGGGCCTCGAACATCGCCTCGTGATGCTGCGGATCGAAGCGCTCGCCGATCTGCGGGTCGATCACGGTGATGCCGTGTTTCTGGAACACGTTGCGCAGCTCGCGCAGTGTCAGCTCGATCCCCTCGACGAGGGCGGCGGAATTGGCGCGCTGGTCCTCGGTGATGGTCTCGAGCGCGCGCGTGAGATTGTCATGCACCGGGAGCATATCGCGCGCGAGCCGCGAGCCGCCGTAATTCTCGGCCTCGCGCCGGTCCTTGTCGGAGCGTTTGCGCGCGTTCTCGGCGTCGGCCAAGGCGCGCATAAACTTGTCCTGAAGCGCGTCACGCTCGGCGCGCAGCTTCGCGATCTCGTCCGCTTCGGGCGAAATTCCGGCCTCCATCGCGGCCTGCTCTTCGGCGGCGGCCTCTTCGATATCGTCGAGAAACTGCTGTTCTTTCGGCTCTGCCATGTCTTACCTCTCACTCCGGTCGGAGATCAGCCTGCCCACGAGCTGTGCCGTGTAGTCCACGATCGGCACGATGCGCCCGTAGTTGAGGCGGGTGGGGCCGATGACCCCGACCGCGCCAATGATCTTACGGTCAGCGTTCATATATGGAGAGACAACCAAAGAGGAACCCGAAAGTGAGAAAAGTTTGTTCTCGGAGCCGATAAAAATGCGCACACCTTCGCCCTCGTCGGCGCGTTCGAGGAATTCGGCGATATCGCGCTTGCGTTCGAGATCGTCGAAAAGGATGCGGATGCGCTCGAGATCCTCCTCGTTCACGTCGGCGTCGAGGAGGTTGGCGCGGCCACGCACGATCAGGCGCTCGTTCTGCTCGCCCTCGCCGTCCCACACGGCGAGGCCGCTTTCGACGAAGGCGTGGGCGAGGGCGTCGATTTCCTGCCGCCGGGCGGCGATCTCGCCGGTGATGCGGCGCTGCATGTCCGACAGGGTCTTGCCCTCGACCAGTGCGTTGAGAAAATTGGCGGCCTCGCGCATGGAGCTTGGGGTGTGGCCCGGCGGCGGGGTGAACACGCGGTTTTCCACCTGACCGTCGGAGAACACGAGCACCACGAGGGCGCGGTCATGGGCGAGGCTGACGAACTCGATATGCTTGATCGGGGCCTCGTGCTTGGGCGCGAGCACCAATGAGGCGCCGCGCGTGACGCCGGAAAGCGCCGAGCCGATGCTGTCGAGCAGGCCGGTCACGTCACGCGAGTTGCTGGCGATGGTGGAATCGATCAGCGCGCGATCCGAAGCCTCAAGACCGCCGACCTCCAAGAGGCCATCGACGAACATGCGCAGCCCCTCCTGGGTGGGCACGCGCCCGGCGCTGATATGCGGGCTGCCGAGGAGCCCCATGTATTCGAGGTCCTGCATGACGTTGCGGATGGTGGCCGCACTCACCTTCTCGCTGAAATCGCGGGTGAGGGTGCGCGAGCCGACCGGGTCTCCGGTGGCGAGATAGCCCTCGACCACGCGGCGAAACACCTCGCGCGAGCGATCATTGAGTTGGGCAAGATTGGTGGTGTCCTCGGACATGCGCTGCGTTTTCCTTGTCAAACAGGCATTAAAGGCGGTGGGGCGCAAAGGTCAATCGGGGTTGCCATCGCGGCGCACCCGCATATATGCCGAGGCCAACATCAAAAGGGGACAGTCATGCGGCCTTCGGGAAGAGATTTAAGCGAAATGCGGCCTGTTTCAATCGAAACGGGGGTTCTGAAACATGCCGAAGGCTCGTGCCTCATCAAGATGGGCGACACGCATGTTCTGTGCACCGCGACCATCGAGGACCGGGTGCCGCCTTTTGTCAAGGGCACCGGGCTTGGCTGGGTGACCGCCGAATACGGGATGTTGCCGCGCTCGACCAACAGCCGGATGCGGCGCGAGGCCGCCGTGGGCAAGCAGGGCGGGCGCACGGTGGAAATCCAGCGACTCATTGGGCGGGCGTTGCGCGCGGGCGTCGATCGCGTGGCGCTGGGCGAGCGGCAGATCACGCTCGATTGCGACGTGATCCAGGCCGATGGCGGGACGCGCTGTGCGTCGATCACCGGGGGATGGGTCGCGCTGCGGCTGGCGGTGGCCAAGCTCATGAAGGCGGGCGACGTGCTGAGCGACCCCATGGTTGACCCGGTGGCGGCCGTGTCTTGCGGGATTTATGCCGGGCAGCCGGTTCTTGACCTCGACTATCCCGAAGACAGCGTCGCAGGCGTCGATGGCAATTTCATCATGACGGGGGCCGGGCGGCTGATCGAAGTGCAGATGAGCGCCGAGGGAGCGACCTATAGCCGCGACGAGATGGGAGCGCTTCTGGACCTCGCCGAAAAGGGTGTGGGCGAGTTGGTGGCCAAACAGCGCGAGGCAGTCGGTGCGTAGGTTTGATGGGGATACGTTGCTGGTGGCGACGCATAACGCCGGCAAGCTGGAAGAGATCGCGCACCTGCTGGGGCCTTATGGCGTGCGGGTGATCGGTGCGGCGGAAAAGGGCCTGCCGGAGCCTGCGGAGACCGAGATCACGTTCGTCGGCAACGCGCGGATCAAGGCGCACGCGGCGGCGAAGGCCACAGGGCTTCCGGCACTGGCGGACGATTCGGGGATCGTGATCGACGCGCTGGATGGCGCGCCGGGCGTGTATACGGCGGATTGGGCCGAAACAGGCTCTGGCCGGGATTTCGTCATGGCAATGGGCAAAGCCCGTGATCGCCTGCGCGAGACCGGGACGCCGCAGCCCTGGACGGCACGATTTTGCTGCACGCTGGTGCTCGCCTGGCCCGATGGGCATGACGAGGTGTTCGAGGGCACGGTCGAGGGGCGCGTGGTCTGGCCGATGCGCGGGGCGCAGGGGCACGGGTATGACCCGATCTTTCAGCCCGACGGCTATGACGTGACCTTTGCCGAGATGGATCGCTGGGAAAAGAACCGGATCAGCCACCGCGCCGATGCATTCGCCAAGATGATCGGCGGCTGCTTTGGCTGAGGACTGGCAGGCGGGTGGCTTTGGCCTCTATGTGCATTGGCCGTTTTGCGCCGCGAAATGCCCCTATTGCGATTTCAACAGCCATGTGGCGCAGGTGATCAACCACGCGCGCTGGCGCGACGCCTATCTGCGGGAAATCGACTTTTACGCCGGGTTAGTGCCGGATCGGGTGCTGACCTCGATCTTTTTCGGGGGCGGCACGCCGAGCCTGATGGAGCCGGAGACGGTCGCCGGGGTGATTGCGGCTGCAAGGGCCGCCTGGCCTGTTGCCAATGACCTGGAGGTCACGCTCGAAGCCAACCCGACATCCGTGGAGGCGGGGCGATTCGCGGGTTATGCCGACGCGGGGGTGAATCGGGTCTCACTGGGTGTGCAGGCGCTCGATGACGCGGATTTGCAGCGGCTTGGGAGGCGGCACACGGTGGCGGAGGCGCTCCAAGCCTATGAAATTGCGAAGAAACACTTTGGTCGGACGAGCTTTGACCTGATTTACGCGCGCCAAGACCAATCGCTCGCTGCTTGGCGGGATGAGCTGCGCCGCGCGCTCGATCTCGCGGTGGATCACCTCTCGCTCTATCAGCTCACCATCGAGGGCGGCACGGCGTTCGGGGATCGCTACGCGGCGGGAAAGCTGCGCGGGTTGCCGGAAGAGGACCTTGCCGCCGACATGTATGCGGTGACACAGGAGGTTTGTGACGAGGCCGGGTTGCAAGCCTATGAAGTCTCGAACCATGCCAAACCCGGGGCAGAATCCCGGCACAACCTGATTTACTGGCGCTACGGAGATTACATCGGGATCGGGCCTGGCGCGCATGGGCGGTTGACCATCGGGGGGCAACGCCATGCCACCGAGGCGTGGCGCGAACCGGGAAAATGGCTCGATGCGGTGGCGCGGGGATCGGCGGAGAGCCTGCGCGAGGCACTGCCACCGGCAGAGCAGGCGATGGAATACCTGCTGATGGGTCTGCGGCTGCGCGACGGGATCGACATGGCGCGGTATGAGCGGCTTGCAGGCGTGCCGCTCGATGCAAGACGACTGGACCATCTCGAAGAGATCGGGATGGTCGACATCGCCGGTGGGCATCTGCGCGCCACCCAATCGGGACGCGCGGTGCTCAACGCGGTGCTGCGCGAGTTGCTGGCCTGACGCGGATCAGGCGCTGAGCAGCGCCATCAGCCGGTCGAGATCGTCGAGCGACGCGTAGCGGATGGTGAGCGCGCCGCCCTCTTGCCCCGGCTTGTGGTCGATCTGCACCTTCATCGACAGCGCCGCCGACAGGTCTGATTCGAGCGCCTTCGTGTCGGCGTCCTTTTCCGTCTTGCCGCTGGGCTTTGTCGTCTTGTTCGGCGCGGGTTCGGCCTTGGCGAGTTTCTCGGTTTCGCGGACTGACAGCCCCTTTTGAATGATCTGACGGGCGAGCGCCGAGGCATCTGGGGCGGTGATGAGCGCGCGGGCATGGCCTGCCGATAGGCGACCGTTGCGAAGATGCTCCTGCACGTCCTCGGGCAGGTTGAGCAGGCGCACGGCGTTGGCGATATGGCTGCGGCTCTTGCCAAGGACATCGGCAAGCTTTTCCTGGGTGTGGCCGAATTTCGTCATCAACTGGCTATAGCCCGACGCCTCCTCGACCGGGTTGAGATCGGCGCGCTGGATGTTCTCGATGATCGCGACCTCGAGCACCTCGATATCGGTGAAACTGCGGAGCAGCACCGGCACCTCGTGGAGCTTGGCCATCTGCGCCGCGCGCCAGCGGCGTTCACCGGCGACGATCTCGTAACACCCCGCCTCGCGCGGGCTTTCGCGGACAATGAGCGGCTGGATGATCCCCTTTTCCGCGATGGAGCGGGCGAGATCGGAAAGCGCATCCTCGTCGAAATGGCGTCGGGGCTGATCGGGGTTGGGGTGGACCTTTTCCACCGGCACAAGCATGTCGGCCTGCGGGCGTTGAGCCTCGGGGGTCTCGGTCGTCTCGCGGACATCGGCCATCAGCGCCGAGAGGCCACGCCCGAGACCGCGCGATTGGGTTTTTTTCGTGTTCACTGCCCCGTTTCCTTCTATTTTAAGCTGCGGCGCGCGCGTGGCGCTGGACGATTTCGCGGGCAAGATCGCGATAGGCCAGTGCGCCCTTGGACGTGGAATCATAGGTCAGCACCGGCATCGCGTATGACGGCGCCTCGCTCACCCGGACGTTGCGGGGGATGCGGGTGGTAAAAACGAGATCGCCGAGCGTCTCGCGGGCATCGGCCTCGACCTGGGCTGACAGATTGTTGCGGCCGTCCACCATCGTCAGCAGCACCCCCTCGATCCGCAGATCGGCATTGGCGCTTTGCCGGACCTCGCGAATGGTCAGCATGAGCTGCGACAGGCCCTCGAGCGCAAAGAACTCTGCCTGAAGCGGGATGAGCACCGAATGCGCGGCCACCATTGCGTTCACCGTGAGCAGGTTGAGCGAGGGCGGGCAGTCTATGAGGATGTAATCGAGCTTGCGCCCCTCCATCGCGGGCTGTCGCAGCGCATCGTGCAACAGGAAACTGCGTTTTTCATTGGCGAGAAGCTCGATATCCGCGGAGGAGAGATCGACCGTGGCGGGGATGATCGACAGGCGGTCCTGGGAGGTGGGCTGCACCGCTTCATCGAGCGCAGCCTCGTCGAGGAGGAAATCATAGGTGGTGACGTTGCGCGCCTCTGCCTCGATGCCGAGGCCGGTGGAGGCGTTGCCCTGCGGATCGAGATCGACGATCAGAACGTGCGCGCCGGAATCGGCGAGGGCCGCGCCAAGGTTGATGGTGGTCGTGGTCTTGCCCACGCCGCCCTTTTGATTGGCGACCGCGATGATACGGGGGGTGATGTCAGGCACGGGATACTCCTGTGACGCGCAATATGACGGCAGCGGGGTCTGTCTCGCTTGTATCAACCCGGTGCGAGAATTGCCACTTTCTTTGCGCCTCTGACAGCTCTTGTTGCCACGTCGCGCCCTTGGGAAAGAGTGCCGTGCCGGTCGGAGAGAGATGACGTGCGGCAAAGCCGAGAAGGGTGGGCAGATCGGCGAGGGCGCGGGCGCTGAGGATATCTGCGGCAAGCGGTGCCGTGGTCTCGATTCGCTCGGTTCGGACGGTGGCCGTAATGCCGATCTCGCGAATCACCGTTCTCAGGAAAGCGGATTTGCGCGCATCGGATTCGACAAGGGTCACACGCGTGGGGGAGCCGGTCTCTTGCGCGAGGATGGCGATGACAAGCCCCGGAAAACCGCCGCCGGAGCCGAGGTCGGCCCAATGGGCAACGGGATGCGCCGCGAGTGCGTAAAGTTGCGCCGAATCCTCGAAGTGCCGGCTGCGCAGGTGGGGAAGGGAGGACCGGGAGACAAGGTTTATGCGCGGGTTCCACTTTTCCAGAAGCGCGGCGTAGTGGCTGAGGCGTTCTTCTGTTTCACGTGAAACATTTTGCAGGATCATGCGGACTGCGCTCGCTCGTCCCGCCGCAGGCAAACGAGGATCAGGCCAAGCGCTGCCGGCGTCATCCCGTCGATACGCGCAGCTTGCGCGAGGGTATCGGGGCGTGCGGCGGTCAGCTTGGCCTTGAGCTCGTTGGAGAGCCCGTCGATGGGGGCGTAGTCAAACCCGGGCGGGATGCTCACGCCCTCGTCGCGGCGGAGCATTTCGACGTCACGTGCCTGCCGCGCGATATAGTTGGCATAAGTCGCGTCATTCTTGAGCTGGGTGGCGATATCCGGGTCTGCCGTCAATAGATCAGGGTCGAGTGACGCGAGATCGGCGAGGGTGATGCCGGGAAAGGCAAGCACCTGCATCCCGTTCCGGCGAGCACCATCGTGGTTGACCACGATACCGGCTGTCGTGAGATCGCGCGGCGTGTAGCTGGCCGATTCGAGGCGGGTTCTGACTGAATTGAGGCGGGCCATCTTGTCTTCGAACGCGCGCTGGCGCGTCTCGCCCACGCAGCCCACGTCGATCCCGAGCGGCGTCAGCCGCTGATCCGCATTGTCAGCGCGCAGCGACAGGCGGAACTCGGCGCGCGAGGTGAACATGCGGTAAGGCTCGGTGACGCCACGGGTGGTGAGATCGTCGATCATCACGCCGATATAGCTATCAGTGCGGCTGAACGGCACGGGCTCTTCGTCGCGCGCGTGGCGCGTGGCGTTCAAACCTGCAACGAGGCCCTGCGCCGCCGCCTCTTCGTAGCCGGTGGTGCCGTTGATCTGGCCGGCGAGGAACAGACCCGGCACCGTGCGCACCGCAAGGCTGTGGTCGAGCGCCCGCGGATCAACGTAGTCATATTCGATGGCATAACCTGGCTGAAGGATATCAGCGTTTTCCAGCCCCACGATGGAGCGCACATACGCTTTCTGAACCTCCAATGGTAACGAAGTGGAAATACCGTTCGGGTAGATTACCGAATCAGAAAGACTCTCGGGTTCGAGGAAGATCTGATGCGAGCTCTTGTCAGAAAAGCGAACAATCTTGTCCTCGATCGAGGGGCAGTAGCGCGGGCCTGTACCATCGATATGTCCGCCATACATCGCCGAACGCGCGAGGTTGTCCCGGATGATGTCGTGAGTGCGGGGGTTGGTGTGGGTGATCCCGCAAGAGATTTGGCGGGCCAACGGCCTCTCGGAGAGAAACGAAAACATAACCGGTTCGTCGTCCGGCGGCTGCATGTCGAGCCCATCCCAATTGATGCTGCGACCATCGAGGCGCGGCGGTGTGCCGGTCTTGAGGCGACCGAGGGGCAGGCCAAAGCTGTCGATGCGCTGCGCAAGACGAAGGCTGGGCGGATCGCCCATACGGCCACCGGGCCGCGATTCGTCACCGATATGGATGACGCCGCGCAGGAAGGTGCCGGTTGTAAGCACCACGGCACGGGCCGGGATTTCGCTGCCATCGGCGAGGATCACGCCGGAGACGGTATCGCCGCACATGCGGAAATCTGCGGCTTCGCCCTCGATAATGGTGAGATTTGTCCGGGCGGCAAGCGTGCGTTGCATGTGGGTGCGGTAGATATGTCGATCCGCTTGCGCGCGTGGGCCTTGAACGGCAGGGCCCTTGCGCCGATTGAGCAGGCGGAATTGTATCCCCGCGCGGTCCGCGACACGGCCCATGACTCCATCGAGTGCGTCGATCTCACGCACAAGGTGGCCCTTTCCCAGCCCACCGATAGCCGGGTTGCAGGACATGACACCGATCCCATCGAAAGACAGGGTGACGAGCGCGGTCTGCGCCCCCATCCGTGCGGCTGCATGAGCGGCATCGGCCCCGGCATGCCCGCCACCGATCACCAGAACATCGAATTGTTTCACGTGAAACACTCCTCACTTACCAAGACAGAAGCTCTCGAAAATCTCGCCAAGCACCGTCTCTACGTCGATGCGTCCTACCAGAGAATCGAGCGCCCGGACAGCCGTGTGAATTTCCTCCGCAGCAATATCCGTTGCCACCTCGCCCGACTCAAGCGCCGCGAGCGCGGCGCCGAGCGCATCTGCCCCACGGCGCATTGCAGATTCGTGGCGAGCGCGGATGGCCATACCCCCGCCCTCGGCCCGCCTGCCGAGCGTCGTGGTGATCCGGGCGATGAGGCTATCCACACCAAGGCCGGTGAGCCCGGACACGCCATCCTGCGCGCCGGGATCGAGATCGGCCTTGGCGCGGAGGATGATATCGCCCTCATGCCAAAGATCGCCGAAGGATTGCCCGCCATCATCGAGGAACACGCGCAGATCGGCCGCCATAGCACGAGCGCGGGCGCGGGCGATGCCGATGGATTCCACCGCGTCTCCGGTCTCGCGCAGACCTGCCGTATCGAGGAGCGTCACCGGAAGCCCGGCAAGGTCCATGCGCACCTCGATCACGTCGCGGGTGGTGCCTGCGTATTCCGACGTAATCGCGGCCTCGCGCCCGGCGAGAGTGTTGAGAAGCGTCGATTTTCCGACATTCGGTGCCCCGAGAATGGCAACCTCGAAACCCGAACGAATACGCTCGGCCACTGCAAACCCGGATACCTGCGCCTCGAGCGCAGAGCGTATCCCTGTCACGGCCTCGCGCACCTCGGGAAAGACATCGACGGGCACCTCTTCGTCGGAGAAATCTATCGTCACCTCCAGAAGCGCAAGCGCGCGGATCAGGGCGGCGCGCCATTCGGCACAGCTTTGCCCAAGCCTGCCGGAAAAAACGCGCATCGCCTGACGCCGCTGCGCTTCGGTCTCTGAATCGAGGAGATCAGCCAGCGCCTCGACCTGAGGAAGATCAAGACGACCATTGGCAAGCGCGCGACGGGTGAACTCGCCGGGATCGGCGGGCCGCAAACCGGGGAGGGTGCCGAGATGGCGCAACACTGCCGAGATGACTGCCGGGCTGCCATGCGTTTGGAATTCGAGCACAGACTCGCCAGTGAAGCTCGCGCCCTCGGGGAAAAAGAGCACAATTGCTTCGTCAAGCCGTGCGCCGGTGCTGTCCCGCAGCACCCGGAAAGTTGCCATGCGCGGGACAGGCAACCCGCCACAAACTGCGGCGGCGGTCGTGGGAACCTCCGGGCCGGAAAGCCGGATAACCGCTATACCGGCCTTTCCTGGCACCGTGGAGAGGGCAAAGATCGTCTCCATCCCGGTGTCACGATCTCAGGTATTCATGGAGTCGAAGAAATCCGAGTTCGTCTTCGTCTGCTTCAGTTTCGACAGCAGGAACTCGACGGCATCGGTGGTGCCCATCGGGTTGAGGATGCGGCGCAGAACAAAGGTTTTTTGCAGCTCCAGCTTGTCGATGAGCAGCTCTTCCTTGCGCGTGCCGGATTTCAGGATGTCAATCGCCGGGAATACGCGCTTATCGGCGATCTTACGGTCGAGCACGAGCTCCGAGTTGCCGGTGCCCTTGAATTCCTCGAAGATCACCTCGTCCATGCGGCTGCCGGTCTCGATGAGCGCGGTCGCGATAATCGTGAGCGAGCCACCCTCTTCGATATTGCGCGCGGCACCGAAGAAGCGCTTGGGGCGTTGCAGGGCGTTGGCATCGACACCGCCGGTCAACACCTTGCCCGAGGACGGCACCACGGTGTTGAAGGCGCGGCCCAGGCGGGTGATCGAATCGAGCAGGATGACCACGTCGCGCTTGTGTTCGACGAGGCGCTTGGCCTTTTCGATGACCATCTCCGATACCGCGACGTGACGGCTGGCGGGCTCATCGAAGGTGGAACTGATGACCTCGCCCCTGACCGAGCGCTGCATGTCGGTGACCTCCTCGGGCCGCTCGTCGATCAGCAGAACGATCAGATAGCACTCGGGATGGTTCACCGCGATGCTGTTGGCGATGTTCTGCAGGATCACGGTCTTGCCGGTACGAGGCGGTGCAACGATGAGCGAGCGTTGTCCCTTGCCGATCGGCGCCACGAGGTCGATGACCCTCGCTGTGCGATCCTTGATCGTCGGATCCTCCACCTCCATCTTCAGCCGCTCATCGGGGTAGAGCGGCGTGAGGTTCTCGAAGGCGATCTTGTGGCGGGCGTGTTCCGGCTCCTGAAAATTGATCTGGGTGACGGAGGTGAGGGCGAAATACCGCTCGGTATCGTCGGGCTGACGAATCTCGCCCTCGATAGTGTCGCCCGTCCGCAGCGAAAATTGCCGAATCATGTCGGGGGAGACATAGATATCATCCGGGCCGGGGAGGTAGTTGGCCTCGAGCGAGCGCAGAAAGCCAAAGCCGTCCTGAAGCACCTCGAGAACACCATCGCCGAAGATGGTCCAGCCTTCCTCGGCGCGCTCCTTCAGGATCGAGAACATCATCTCGCCCTTGCGCATCGTCGAGGCATTCTCGATCTCGAGATCCTCGGCGATGTCGAGCAGGTCTTTGGCGGTCATCGCCTTGAGTTCGGCGAGATTCACGCGGTCTTCGGACATGACAGGCCTCGATTGATGCCGGGACCCATAAGGGCCAGGGACGGATGAGAGGGGAATTTCTACACCGCCGGACGGCAGCTTTGCTTCTCTTAGGCGTCATGACTGTCGAGGTCAAGGCGGAGCGCTCCGCAGTGATTCAATAAAATAATATAAGATATTTAAAGAAATGATGATGATTCAGGGGCGCGCAGCACCTGTGGATTACCGATTTTTCACCGGATCGATCCACGTGGGGACAACATGGTGGGTATCGTCGCGGAAAATTTCATTGTCTTGAACTATTGGTGATATTTTCGTTTTATTACAGTGTCTTGAACTTTGAATTTGGCTGACTTCGCAACGGGGGACCTTTGGGATATCTCTTGTCGGCAACGTTGCCCACAGGCCGGTTTTATCCTTGTCACCAACGGATAAGGTGTTGACGCTTGCCGTGGTGTAGAAGGTTGCGCGGGAGGTTCCGCTGAACGTGGTGCGCAGGGTTGATCCCTCACCGATTTTGTCATCAGGTTATCCCCATGAATTTCGAACTTGTCCTCGCCTCCGGCTCCGCGATCCGGCGCACGCTCCTCGAAAATGCCGGGCTTCGCCTCGTGATCAGCCCTGCGCGGGTGGATGAGGCGGCGTTGCGCGATTCGCTTTTGGCCGACGGTGGCGCACCGCGTGATATCGCCGATGCGCTGGCGGAGATGAAGGCGCGGCGCGTCAGTGCGCGGATGCCGGGGCAAATGGTGCTTGGGTGTGATCAGGTGCTCGACCTCAACGGGCAAATCCTGTCGAAACCCAAAACTGTCGACGACGCACGCGATCAGTTGCGGCAGATGCGGGGGGCGGTGCACGAGCTTTTGTCTGCGGCGGTGATCTGCGAAGATGGCACCCCAATCTGGCGGCATGTGGGGCGCGCGCGGATGACCGTCCGGGAGTTTTCCGATGACTGGCTGGAGGCGTATCTGGAGCGGAACTGGCCCGATATTGCCGACTGCGTCGGGGCCTACAAGCTGGAAGCAGAAGGCGTGCGCTTGTTTTCCAGGGTGGAAGGCGATTATTTCACGGTGTTGGGCCTGCCTCTCCTCGATCTGCTGGCCTTTCTGACCTTGCGTGGAGACCTGCCGAAATGAGCCATGACCGTATTCCCCTTGCAGGCGTCATCGGATCGCCCGTCGCACATTCCCGCTCACCGCAGCTTCATACCCATTGGCTCAAGACGCTGGGGATACCGGGGTTCTATATCCCGATGGACGTGGCCGAATCTGATCTTGAGGCTGTTTTGCAAGCCTTGCCCAAGATGGGATTCCGGGGCGTCAACATCACCGTGCCGCACAAGGAAAAGGCGCTCGAGCTTGCCGATATGGTAACGGACCGGGCCACGATCATCGGCGCGGCGAACACGCTGGTGTTGCGCGAGGACGGGCAGATCCAGGCCGACAACACCGATGGATACGGATTCATCGAGAACCTGCGGCAAAACGCGCCCGGCTGGCAGCCCGAAAGCGGGCCTGCCGCGGTGCTGGGGGCCGGGGGCGCCGCGCGGGCGGTGATCGCGGCGCTTCTGGATGTGGGGGTGCCCGAGGTTTTTCTGTCCAACCGCACGCGGATTCGGGCCGAAGTGTTGCAGGGCCAATTCGGCCGACGCGTGACGGTGATCGACTGGGTGCAGGCGGGCAACATGCTCGAAGAGGCTGTGACGGTGGTGAACACCACCACGCTCGGCATGGTGGGACATCCGCCGTTGCGCGTGCCGCTCGACGGGCTGCGTAAGGGGGCGGTGGTGACCGACCTTGTCTATGCGCCGCTTCAGACGCGGCTCCTGATCGAGGCGGAGAAGATGGGGTGCGTGCCGGTGGACGGGCTCGGGATGCTCTTGCATCAGGCCGTGCCCGCGTTCGAGCGGTGGTTCGGTGTGCGGCCGCAGGTGGATGCCGCGACGCGGGCGGCGGCGCTGCGATGACGTTCAGGCTTGGGCTGACCGGCTCTATCGGGATGGGCAAATCGACGACGGCGCGGCTTTTTGCCGAGGAGGGGTGTGCCGTGTGGGATGCGGACGCGGCGGTGCATCGGCTTTATGCGCAAGGCGGGGCCGGGGTGGCTGCGATTGCTGCGATTTTTCCCGAGGCCGTGGCAGAGGGCGCGGTGGATCGCGGACGGTTGCGCGCGATCATTGCGGAGGACCCGACGGCGCTGGGGCGGATCGAGGCGCTCATTCATCCGCTGGTGGCGCAGGACCGCGCCGATTTCATTGCGAGACAGGACGCGGATGTGACGGTGCTGGACATTCCGCTTCTGTACGAGACCGGGGGCGAGCGCGAATTCGACGCCGTGGCGGTTGTGAGCGCGCCGCCCGGGGAACAGCGCGCCCGGGTGCTCGCGCGGGGCACGATGAGCGAAGCGGACCTCAAAGCGATTCTGGCCCGGCAAGTGCCGGACGAGGAGAAACGCGCGCGCGCGGATTACGTGATCGAGACCGACACGCTCGATCATGCCCGCGCGCAGGTGCGGGCGATCCTTGCAAAGATCAGGGAGAGGGCAAGCGATGCGTGAAATCGTTCTGGATACCGAGACCACGGGGCTGGAGCCGTTCGAGGGCCATCGGATCGTCGAGATCGGGGCGGTCGAGCTCTACAATCACATGCCGACGGGGCGGACGTATCATCAATATGTCAACCCGGCACGCGACATGCCGGAAGAGGCGTTCGCGGTGCATGGGCTGGGCGGGGATTTCCTGCGCGACAAGCCGCTTTTCGCCGATATAGGCTCGCAATTCCTCGAATTCGTCGGAGATGCGAAACTCGTGATCCACAACGCGAGTTTTGACATGAAGTTTCTCAATGCAGAACTGGGCTGGTGCCATCTGAGCATACTGCCGATGGAGCGGGCGATCGACACGCTGGCGATGGCGCGCAAGAAATATCCCGGCGCGCCGGCCTCGCTCGATGCGCTCTGTCGGCGCTTTGGCATCGACAATTCGGCGCGGACGCTGCACGGGGCGCTGCTCGATTCCGAGATTCTCGCCGAGGTCTATCTCGAATTGATCGGGGGCCGTCAGCCGGATTTTGCGCTGAGCGCCGATCCAAGAGCCGGGCAAGGCGGATCAGGCGGGACTGGTGACGGGAATTGGCGTCCCGGCCCCCGCCCGAAGCCTCTTGCGCCACGGCTGACCGAAGCCGAGCGCGCCGCACATGAGGCGTTCGTTGCCGAGATGGGCGACACGGCGCTCTGGACCAAGTGACACTCAGGCCGGGCGCAGGCTCGTGGTCACGTAATTCACGCTCAGGTCACGATCCGAAAGCCGCCATTGCCACGTCACCGGGTTGAACACGAAGCCCTTGCGATCCACCGGGTCGAGACCGGCCCTGGCCAAAAGGCCGAACAATTCATCGGGGGTGATGAATTTCGACCATTGATGCGTGCCCTTGGGCAGCCACCGCATGACGTATTCGGCGCCGATGATCGCCATGCCAAAGCTCCGAGCGTTGCGGTTGATGGTCGAACAGACCATCAGCCCGCCGGGTTTGAGCAGATCATGGCAGGCGGTGAGATAGGCGAGGGGGTCAGAGACATGTTCGACCACCTCCATGTTGAGCACCACGTCGAACCGCTCGCCACTTGCGGCCATGTCCTCGGCGGTGGTGTGGCGATAATCGATGTCGAGGTTTGATTGCTCGGCGTGGACCTGCGCGACGGGGATGTTGCGGGGGGCGGCATCCGCGCCGACGACATCCGCGCCAAGCCGCGCCATCGGTTCGCTCAAGAGGCCGCCACCGCAGCCGATATCGAGGAGGCGCAACCCCTTGAACGGTGCCCCGGTGGCAAGGTCGCGATCAAACTCGGCAGCGATCTGCGACGTTATGTAATCGAGCCGGCAGGGGTTGAGCATGTGCAGCGGCTTGAACTTGCCGCTGGGATCCCACCATTCGGCGGCCATCGCCTCGAATTTCGCGACCTCGGCGGGGTCAATTGTGCTCTGAGCGGTTTGCATTCCGGTCTCCCTGTGGCTCAATGGGACATGAGCGGTATATAGGACGGGAATGGACAGAGTCGCGAGCCATAAGAGCGCAGTGCAATACCTCCAACCGCCGGTCGAGCCGTTCGACCGGAGGATGCTTGACGTGGGCGACGGGCATTCCGTCTATGTCGAGCAATCGGGGCGCGCGGATGGCGTGCCGGTGGTGGTGCTGCATGGCGGGCCGGGGGGCGGATCGAGCCCGGCGATGCGGCGGTATTTCGATCCCGACATCTATCGGATCGTGCTGTTCGATCAGCGCGGCTGCGGCCGCTCACGGCCCCATGCTTCGGTCGAGGCCAACACGACGTGGCACCTGGTGGCCGATATCGAGCGTATCCGCGAGGCGCTGGGCATTGATGCCTGGATCGTGTTCGGCGGGAGCTGGGGCGCGACGCTGGCGCTGATTTACGCGCAAACGCACCCCGAGCGCGCCCGGCACCTTGTGCTGCGCGGCGTGTTTACCATGACGCAAGCCGAGCTCGACTGGTTCTATGGCGGGGGCGCGGCGGCATTCTGGCCCGAGACCTGGGCGCGTTTTGTCGCGCTTATCCCCGAGGCAGAGCGCGGTGACATGATCGCGGCCTATCACAAGCGGCTGTTTTCCGGCGATATCGCGCAGGAGATCACCCATGCCAAGGCGTGGTCGGCCTGGGAGAACGCATTGGCGACGGTGCAATCGACCGGGGTGGGCGGCGACGCGCCCGCGGATTACGCGCGCGCCTTTGCACGGCTGGAGAATCACTATTTCCACAATCTCGGGTTTCTGGAGACAGATGGCCATATCCTCGGCCACATGGATCGCATCGCGCATGTGCCCGGCACCATCGTGCAGGGGCGCTATGACATGATCTGCCCGCCCGCGGCCGCGCACCGGCTTGCGGCGCGCTGGCCGTGCTGCGATCTGCGGATCGTGCCGATGGCCGGGCACGCGCTGTCAGAGCCGGGGATCAGCGCCGAGCTTGCCCGCGTCATGACGCGGCTTGCCGAGCGATCCTGACACGGCGCGGCCCCGTCATGGAGACCCTGCCGCAGATTTATGACCGCCTCGTCGCCGAGGGCACGCTGACGCGTGATGCGGCACAGGAGATGGTATTGCCCGAATTCGAGCGGATTCGCGCGGGGCTGGCCGAGGCCCCGAAGCGCGGCCTGTTCCGGCGCAAGGCAGAGCCGCCCAAGGGGCTGTATCTCTGGGGCGGTGTCGGGCGTGGCAAATCGATGCTGATGGATCTGTTTGTCGAGAGCATCGACGTGCCGAAACGCCGCGTGCATTTTCATGCTTTCATGCAGGAAATCCATGCCGGGCTTCATGCTGCGCGGGCGCGGGGCGCGGCGGATGCGCTGGCCCCGGTGGCCGCAGAGGTGGCGCGCGAGGTGCGGCTTCTGGCGTTTGACGAGATGCAGATCAACGACATCACCGACGCGATGATCGTCGGGCGGCTTTTCACGGCGTTGCTCGATGCCGGGGTGGTGGTGGTGACAACGTCGAACCGGGTGCCCGATGACCTTTATGAAAACGGGCTCAACCGGCAGCTATTCGAACCCTTCATCGCGCTTGTGAAAGAGCGGATGGTGGTGCGGGAAATGGCCGGGCCCACCGATTACCGGCAGGACCGGCTGGCCGGGAACCAAGTCTATTTTACCCCGGTGAACGAGGCTAATCGGGCCGAAATAGAGACGCTTTGGCATGATCTGAGCGAGGGCCGCGCCGCGCCGCACGAGATCATCGTCAACAAGCGCGCGGTGGTGATCCCGGCGTTTCACAACGGGGTTGCGCGGGCGACGTTCTATGATCTCTGCGGCCGCCCCCTCGGCCCCGCGGATTTCCTTGCGCTGGCGCAGGCGGTGCGGGTTCTGGTGCTGGAGAATATCCCGCAGATGGGGCGCGGTAATTTCAACGAGGCAAAGCGGTTCGTGACGCTCATTGACGCGCTTTACGAGGCGCGGGTGCGGCTCATCTGCCTTGCGGCGGCGGAGCCGGAATATCTTTATGTCGAGGGCGAGGGATCGTTCGAGTTTGCACGCACGGCGAGCCGCTTGCGCGAGATGCAGTCGGAGGGCTGGGCCGAAGAGGGTGAGCCGAGATAAATTCCCGCTTGCAAACCTCCGGGCAGACGCCTAAATGACCCCTAACAGCGGCACCGCGGGCCTTCCGCCGGTCCCACCGGATGAGACAACGGGCCGCGCGCCCGTTTTTTTGTGCTTGGAACAGATGACCAACGACCTTATCGCAAAAGCGGCGATCGACCGCAGGCTTGCCGAGATCATCACCCCGGTGATCGAGGATATGGGATTCGAGCTTGTGCGCGTGCGGCTCATGGGCGGCAAGACGCAGCTGTTGCAGATCATGGCTGACCGGCCCGAGGGCGGGATCGAGGTGGATGAGTGCGGGGCGATCAGCACGGCGGTGAGCGCGGTGCTGGATGTCGAGGATCCGATCATCGACCCGTATACACTCGAGGTGTCCTCTCCGGGGATCGACCGCCCGCTCACGCGGCTCAAGGATTTCGAGGAGTTCGAGGGCTACGAGGCCAAGATCGAGACCGGCGAGATGATCGACGGGCGCAAGCGCTTCAAGGGCGTGTTGGCCGGTGTCGAGGGTGACGAGGTGATGATCAACATCGAAGAGGGCACCATCGGGCTGCGCTTTGACTGGCTGTCTGACGCCAAGCTGGTGCTGACAGACGAGCTTATTCGCGAGATGCTGCGCGCGCGCAAGGCGGCGGGCGTGATCGACGAGCAGGAATTTGACGAGATAGAAACCGATAGCGGTTCCGAGGAGGACTGAGAATGGCAATCACATCGGCCAATCAGCTTGAGCTTTTGCAGACCGCAGACGCGGTGGCGCGCGAGAAGATGATCGACCCCGGCCTGGTCATCGACGCGATGGAAGAGAGCCTCGCCCGCGCTGCCAAGAGCCGCTACGGCGCGGAGATGGACATCCATGTGCATATCGACCGCAAGACCGGGCGCGCCGCGTTCACCCGCGTGCGCACCGTGGTCGACGACGAAGAGCTCGAGAATTATCAGGCGGAACTGACGGTGGATCAGGCAAAGCCCTATTTCGTCGCCGCTGCGCCGGGGCGAGACGAGTTCTGGCTGCGCGATGGTGCGCGGATCGACCCTGAGGAGGTCGGCGCACCGCAGGTAGGCGATGAATATCATGAGGCGGTGCCGCCGGTGGAGATGGGCCGCATCGCCGCGCAATCAGCCAAGCAGGTGATCCTGCAAAAGGTCCGCGAGGCCGAGCGCGACCGCCAATACGAGGCGTTCAAGGACCGCGCGGGCACGATCATCAACGGTGTCGTCAAGCGCGAGGAATACGGCAACGTCATCGTCGAGCTTCAGGGCTTCGGCGAGGCGATGCTGCGCCGCAACGAGAAGATCGGCCGCGAGGCCTATCGCCCCGGCGAGCGTATCCGCGCGTTCGTGAAGGACGTGCGCCGCGAGCAGCGCGGGCCGCAGATTTTCCTGAGCCGCACGGCCCCTGAATTCATGGCCGAGCTGTTCAAGATGGAAGTGCCGGAAATCTACGACGGCATCATCGACATCAAGGCCGTGGCCCGCGATCCCGGCAGCCGCGCCAAGATCGCCGTGATCAGCTATGACAACTCGATCGACCCGGTCGGGGCGTGCGTCGGGATGCGCGGCAGCCGTGTGCAGGCGGTGGTCAACGAGCTTCAGGGCGAGAAAATCGACATCATCCCGTGGAACGAGGATCAGGCGACGTTCCTCGTCAACGCGCTGCAACCCGCCGAGGTCTCCAAGGTGGTGATCGACGAGGACGCGCAGCGCATCGAGGTGGTGGTGCCCGAGGATCAATTGAGCCTCGCCATCGGGCGGCGCGGGCAGAACGTGCGGCTGGCAAGCCAGCTTACCGGGCTTGATATCGACATCATGACCGAGGCGCAGGACAGCGAGCGCCGCCAGAAGGATTTCGAGGAGCGCACGCAGCTCTTCATGGATACGCTCGATCTCGACGAGTTCTTTGCGCAGCTTCTGGTGGCCGAGGGGTTCACCACGCTCGAGGAGGTCGCCTATGTCGAGCTTGACGAGCTGATGACCATCGACGGGGTTGATGAGGAAACCGCGGGCGAGCTTCAGGCCCGGGCGCGCGACGTGCTCGAGGCGCAGGCCGCCGAGGCGCTGGAAAAGGCCCGCGCGCTGGGGGCCGAGGACAGCCTCATCGGATTCGAGGGGCTGAGCCCGCAGATGGTGCTTGCGCTGGCCGAGGACGATGTGAAAACGCTGGAGGATTTCGCCACCTGCGCCGACTGGGAGCTGGCCGGGGGCTGGACGTCGGACGGGGGTGTGCGCGTCAAGGATGACGGGATATTGGAGCCGTTCGACATGTCGCTGGAAGAAGCACAGGATATGGTGATGACCGCGCGGGTCATGCTTGGCTGGGTCGATCCCGACGACCTGGTGCCGCAGACGGATGTGGCCGATGACGACGTGAACAGCGAAGAGGAGGCCGGGGCCTGATCGCTCAGGCCCCGGGGTCAGTCATGGGTCGCGGTGGGCAACCCGGGGATCGCACGGACGGTCCGGCACGCAAGTGCATCGCAACGGGGCAGCAGCGCCCGAAGGCGGAGCTTGTGCGTTTCGTGATCGGGCCGGATGGCGCGGTGGTGCCGGATGTGGCCGGAAAGCTGCCGGGACGCGGCATCTACGTGCTGCCGACCCGTGAGGCGCTGACGCGCGCGGCCACCAAGGGCCTGTTCGCGCGGGCGGCAAAACAGCAGGTGACCGTGCCCGCGGACCTCGCCGGGATGGTCGAGGACCTGATCGCGCGGCGCGTTGTCAATCTCATCAGCCTTGCCCGCAAGGGGGGCGGGGCAGTTGCCGGATACGAGAAGGTCAAGGACCGGCTCGCGCGCGGCGATGTGCGTGCCCTCTTGCAGGCAAGCGACGGCTCGGAGCGCGGCAAATCGGGGCTGAGCACCCCCGAGGGCGCAACCTATATCGGCTGGCTGAGCTCGGACGAGCTTGGCCGGGCATTCAGCCGTCAAACCACGATCCATGCCGTGCTGGGCTATGGAGGTTTGGCGCAACGTGTTGTAGAGGAGGCGGCAAGACTGAAAGGTCTGCGCGTCTTGGACGGCGGGACTGCGCGCCGGAAAGGAAAGTAAGAGAAGATGAGCGACAACGACGAAAAGAAACCTCTGGGTGTGCGTGGCGGTCCCCGTGCGGGGAGCGTGAAGCAGAGCTTCAGCCACGGGCGCACAAAGAACGTCGTGGTGGAAACCAAGCGCAAGCGCGTTGTCACGCCCAAGCCGGGCGCCGCGCCGGGTGCGGGCATGTCCGGCAAGCCGTCTGCCGGAAACGCGACGAGCAACAAGCGGCCGGCCGGTGTATCGGAGGCCGAGCTTGAGCGTCGTTTGAAGGCGCTTGCCGCCGCCAAGGCGCGCGAAGCGGATGATACCGCCAAGCGCGAGGCCGAGGAAAAGGCCCGCGAGGAAGAGCGTCAGCGCCGCCGCGACGAGGCCGAGGCCAAGGAACGCGAACAGCGCGAAGCCGAAGAGAAGGCCCGCCAGAAGACCGAGGACGAGGCGCAACGCAAGCGCGAGGCCGAGGAAGAAGCCGCCAGGCCGTCCACCGCCCGGGTTGCGCCCCAGGACGCGCCCGCATCGGACCGTCAGGCCCCGCCGAAATCCGCCCCCGCACCGCGCAAGCGCGAGGATGACGACAAGGGCAGCCGTCGCGGCAAGGGCCGTGGCGGCGACGATAGCCGCCGCTCGGGCAAGCTCACGCTCAACCAGGCGCTTTCGGGCGGCGAGGGCGGACGCCAGAAGAGCATGGCCGCGATGAAGCGCAAGCAGGAGCGCGCGCGGCAAAAGGCGATGGGCGGCGCGCAGGAGCGCGAAAAGGTCAGGCGCGACGTGCAACTGCCCGAGGTGATCGCCGTCTCGGAGCTTGCGAACCGCATGGCCGAGCGCGTGGGCGACGTGGTCAAGGCGCTGATGCAGAACGACATGATGGTCACGCAGAACGAATCCATCGACGCCGATACCGCCGAACTCATCATCGAGGAATTCGGCCACCGCGTGGTGCGGGTGAGCGACGCGGATGTCGAGGACGTGATCGCCCATGTCGAGGATACGCCCGAAGAGATGAAGCCGCGCCCGCCGGTCATCACCATCATGGGCCACGTTGACCACGGCAAGACCTCGCTTCTTGACGCGATCCGCGATGCCAAGGTCCAGGCCGGCGAGGCGGGCGGCATCACCCAGCATATCGGGGCCTACCAGGTCACCACCGATAGCGGCGCGGTGCTGAGCTTTCTCGACACGCCGGGCCACGCGGCCTTTACCTCGATGCGGTCACGCGGGGCACAGGTCACGGATATCGTCGTGCTCGTGGTTGCCGCCGATGACGCGGTGATGCCCCAGACCGTCGAGGCGATCAATCACGCCAAGGCGGCAAAGGTGCCGATGATCGTGGCGATCAACAAGGTCGATCTTCCGGCCGCCGACCCCGACAAGGTGCGTGCCGATCTGCTGCGCCACGAGGTGGTGGTCGAGGCGATGTCGGGCGATGTGCAGGATGTCGAGGTGTCCGCCATTTCCGGGCAGGGTCTCGACGAGTTGCTGGAAGCGATCGCGCTTCAGGCCGAGATCCTCGAATTGAAGGCCAATCCCGACCGCGCCGCCGAAGGCGCGGTGATCGAGGCGCAGCTCGACGTGGGCCGCGGCCCCGTGGCGACGGTGCTGGTGCAGAAGGGCACGCTGCGGCAGGGCGACATCTTTGTCGTGGGCGAGCAGTACGGCAAGGTGCGCGCGCTCATCAACGACCGCGGCGAGCGGGTCGAGGAGGCCGGGCCATCGGTGCCGGTCGAGGTTCTCGGTCTTCATGGCACACCCGAGGCCGGCGATGTGCTCAACGTGGTCGAGACCGAGGGTCAGGCCCGCGAAATCGCCGAATACCGCGCCAATGCCGCCAAGGAACGGCGCGCCGCCGTCGGGTCGGGCACCTCGCTCGAGCAGCTTCTGGCCAAGGCCAAGGAAGACGAGAACGTCAAGGAACTGCCCATCGTGGTCAAGGCCGATGTGCAGGGCTCTGCCGAGGCCATCGTTCAGGCGATGGAGAAGATCGGCAACGACGAGGTGCGCGTGCGCGTGCTGCACTCGGGCGTGGGCGCGATCACCGAATCCGATATCAACCTCGCCGAGGCCTCGGGCGCGCCGGTTCTCGCCTTCAACGTGCGCGCCAACGCCCCCGCGCGCAACAGCGCCAACCAGAAGGGCGTGGAGCTCCGTTATTACTCGGTGATCTACGATCTTGTGGACGATGTGAAGGCGGCGGCAAGCGGTCTGCTCGGGGCTGAAATCCGCGAGAAATTCATTGGTTATGCCGAGATTCGCGAAGTGTTCAAGGTCTCGAACGTGGGCAAGGTCGCTGGCTGTCTCGTCACCGAGGGCGTTGCGCGCCGGTCTGCCGGGGTGCGCTTGCTGCGCGATGACGTGGTGATCCACGAGGGCACGCTCAAGACGCTCAAGCGGTTCAAGGACGAGGTCGCCGAGGTGCAATCGGGCCAGGAATGCGGTATGGCCTTCGAGAAATACGACGATATCCGCGAGGGTGACGTGATCGAGATTTTCGAACGCGAGGAGATCACGCGCACGCTGGCTTGACGCCGTCCCGAACCGATATCGGGGCGGCCCTTGGGGCATGTTTCTCGAAAGTGGCGTAATGTCAGGCACTTGCCTTTATGGGCGCGTCCGTAACCATCCGGTGCAAACCTTGCTCGAATGATATTGTCGGCTGCCATGCCAGAAGGTGCCGCGCCTTGGTCGTATCGGGACAGCGCCGCGAGGGGTCATCAGCCGGGCGGGGGCGCAGGATCACGTTATCCGCTCGTCGGAACTTTTGGTTAATTGTCGTTGCTATCTGCCTGATCGTCATTTCGTGCGGGTTTCCGAGATTTACGATCTCACCCCGCGCCGCATCCAACGCCGCAAGGCGCATCAACCCATCCACCGTGTCGCTTACATAGCAAAAACTGCGCGTCTGATTTCCGTCTCCGTGGATGGTCAGCGGTTCATCCGCTTGTGCCTGGGCAATGAAGTTGGGAATAACGCGCCCGTCATCAGCGTTCATTCCCGGCCCGTAGGTGTTGAATATCCGTGCGATGCGAATGTCGGCATCCGCCGTGCGCACAGCATCCATCAGCAGCGCTTCTGCCGCACGTTTGCTTTCGTCATAGCAGGCCCGTGGGCCGACCGGATTGACGTTGCCCCAATCGGTTTCCTTTTGCGGGTGCGACAGGGGCTCCCCGTAAATCTCGCTTGTCGAGGCCTGAACCAGCCTCGCGCCGCAACCGATGGCATGGTCCAGAAGCGTCAATGTGCCCAGGACGTTGGATTTCCATGTCTGGATCGGGTTGCTTTGGTAATGAACCGGCGACGCCGGGCTGGCGAGGTTGAATATGACATCGGCGGCGGGCAAGACCGCAGGCAGCGCAATATCCTGGTGCTGCACGGTGATCCGCTCTCCTTCGCTGCGGCGCAGGCGCTCCAGACGGGAGCGATCCCCGGTTGTGAAATTGTCGATTACGTGGACAGAGGCTTTCGCCTCGCGCAATGCGCGCACGAGGTGATGGCCGATGAACCCCGCGCCCCCTGCGACGATGACCATTTTCCTCTTCCAGAACTGTATCACAGTGCACCTCTTTCCTCGATGGCCGCTACTGCGGAACGGGTCTCTGTCTCAAAGGTCAGGGACTTGGCGAGCGCCTGCCCTGCCTCTGCTATGCGACGGGCCGATGGCTGATTGGACCGGACCCAGTCCGCCTGTTCGGCCAGATCGGCGAGATCGGCACGGATCGGCACATAGTGTTCCCACGGCACCAGCCGGGGATAATACCATTGACGAAAACCGAAGGGGCTCTCTACCTTCAACATGCAGCACCCCAGTTTCAGACGCTGCATCAAATTGCACCATGCGTTGGTGTACCCGTCGATGTCTATCGCGTACTTCATGCCGCCCCAGTCATGAACCGGGATGTAGCCACCGATCAGACCGGCGTCATGAAGGATGCGGTCATGGCGCTGCCCGGGATCCGCGACAAAACGGAAATCAATATCGCTGTCCTTGCATTTGAGGGCCATGCGCAACCGTTGCTTCACCGCCGGATTATCGACAAGCGCGGTATCCAGCGAGAAAAGGCCGTTATTGTTCAGCCGACCGCGCCAGACGATCCGATCGCCGCGATCCTCCCATGCAACCGGATGATCGGCGGCAAAGCGGTCTGTTTCCTTGTAGCCGCAATCACGAAAGAAATGTGCGTCGGGGAGAAGCGTATCCTGCGCCGATGTGGAGCTGTATCTATAGCAGGCAGCGCTGGGTTTATCCCCGTCAGACGCATCAACGATGATCTCGCGAACGCGGTCGGAAGTCTGGCCGAACCAGTGCATATAGGCCGCGATCTTGTTGTAGGAATCGGACATGACGGCTGGATCGACCGTATTGTTGAACAACGCGGTGATCCGGCCATTTTCCTTGCGAAGAATGACATCGTTGCCCCCGACAGGTTCATGCGATCCGGATATGCGGAATGTGGGCACCGGGATTCCGGCCCTGGCAAACTGTTTCCTGGTGGTGCTTACGAACCGGGAAACGACCTTTCCTGATCGCCGTTCCTGCAGGCGCCGCCTGTTCCATTGCCGTATTCCTGATATCAAAATTGCGACCCTTCAAAACGGTTTACCAGAGATTTTTAACTGAAATACATGACCATTTCCACGGGTTTGAGAGGCTGTCACAGCCAGTCGCGCAGCATCGGGATGAGCGGGATATCGGCGGGGGGCATGGGGTAGGATCGCAGATCGCCCGCCCGCACCCATTTGAGCGCCTGTCCCTCGCGGCCCTGCACGATGCCCTGCCATTTGCGGCAGGCGAAAAGCGGCATGAGCAGGTGGAAATCCTCGTAAGTATGGCTGGCGAAGGTGAGCGGCGCGAGGCAGCTTTCCCATGTGTCGATGCCCAGTTCCTCGTGCAACTCGCGAATGAGCGCGGCCTCGGGCGTCTCGCCCTCCTCGACCTTGCCGCCGGGGAATTCCCACAGGCCCGCCATCGCCTTGCCCTCGGGGCGCTGCGCCAGCAGGATGCGCCCGTCAACGTCGATGAGCGCCACCGCCGACACCAGAACCGTTTTCATTGGCGCAATCTCGGACGGAAAACCGGTTCCCACTTTTCCTGTGATTGCTTGGCTTTCACGACCGGTAATCCGCGTTGATCTCGATATAGCCGTGGGTGAGGTCGCAGGTCCAGACGCGTGCGGTGCCGCCGCCGAGGCCGAGATCGACATGGATCACGATGTCCTGCCGCTTCATGTAGGCGGCGGCGCGGGCCTCGTCGTGATCGGGGCTGACCTCGCCGTCGCGCGCGACCTCGAGATCGCCGAACCAGATCGACAGCCGGTCGCGATCCGCCCGCACGCCGGATTTGCCGACCGCCATGACGATGCGGCCCCAGTTCGGGTCTTCGCCGGCGATGGCGGTCTTGACCAGCGGCGAATTCGCGATGGACTTGGCGTGGATATGCGCCTCGGCGTCCGAAGCGGCCCCGGTGACCGAGACCTCGACGAATTTCGTGGCCCCCTCGCCGTCGCGCACAACCTGGTGCGCGAGGTCGAGCATCACCCGGCGCAGCGCCTCCATGAAGCCCACGTTGGTCTCGGATATGCGGATGCCCGAGGCCCCGGTCGCCGCCATCAGAAGCGTGTCGGAGGTGGAGGTATCGCTGTCGACGGTGATGCAGTTGAAGGTGCTGCGGTTGAGCGCGCTCAGCATGTCCTGCAACACCGGCTGCTCCATCGCCGCATCGGTAAAGATGTTGACAAGCATCGTCGCCATGTCGGGCGCGATCATCCCCGATCCCTTGGCGATTCCATTGATGCGCACGGGTTGTCCGTCAACCATCACCGTCTCTGTCGCGCCCTTGGGAAAGGTATCGGTGGTCATGATGGCGCGCGCGGCGGCGGCGAGGCCGTCGGGGGCAAGACGGGTGCCCAGGTCATCGAGCGCGTCTGTGATGCGCTCATGGGGCAGCGGCTCTCCGATGACGCCGGTCGAGGCGGTGAAGACGCGGGCCGCAGGAATGCCGAGCCGGTCGGCCACTGCGGCGGTGATCGCCTCGACCGACGCCGCGCCGCGCCGCCCGGTAAAAGCGTTGGCATTGCCGGAATTGATGAGGATCGCCGCGCCCGCGCCCGCATCGCCGCCGATCTTGGCCTGGCAGTCGAGCACCGCCGCCGAGCGCGTGGCCGAACGGGTGAACACCCCCGCCATCGCCGTGCCCGGCGCGAGATGCGCAAGCATCACGTCCGGGCGGCCCGTGTAGCGCACACCGGCCTCTACGGTGGCGATGCGCAACCCGCCGATCTCGGGCAGATCGGGGAACGCATCGGGCGCAAGCGGCGAGACCGGCAGGGGTTTGCCCATCGGATCAGTTCTCCAGCAGATCGAACCGGTTGATCAGCGCCGCATCCATGCCGTCGCTGCCGGAGCGGTCGACATCGCTTTCGGCCTCGAGCTGCGCGACATGCGCGTCGAGCGCCTGCCTGCGCAGGGTCTCGGTGAGCTCACCCCGCACCTCGTCAAGGCTCGGGCGTTCCTTGACCCGGGTCTCGTTGAGCTTGATGAGATGCCAGCCGAATTGCGTCTGCACCGGGCCAGAGACCTCGCCCGCCTCGAGCGCCGCGACCGCATCGGAGAACTCGGGCACCATCACGCCCGCGCCGAACCAGCCCAATTCGCCCCCCGAGGGGCCGGAGGGTCCGGTGGAATGCTCCTGCGCCAACGCCGCGAAATTGGCACCATCCGCGATCTCTCCGGCGATTTCCTTCGCCTTCTCCTCGGTCTCCACGAGGATATGCGAGGCGCGGTATTCGGTCTCGTCGCCGGTTTCGGCATACTCGCTGTCATAGGCGGCCTGAAGCGCTTCGGCGGTGATCGCGGCGTCGGTGAGCGAACCGATCATCTCGGAGGCGGTGATCGCGCGCTCTTCGTTCTCGAGCCGTAGCCGCGCGACCGTCGAAAGATCGCCCTCGTGGGCCTGGCTCAGAAGCTCTTGCTGCACAAGTTGATCGAGCACGCCCTTGAACAGCACGTCAGGCGGGATCTGGTTGTATTGCTCGGGCAGGGTGACACGCAGCGCGATCATATGGCCGAGGGTGATTTCGGTCTCGCCGACGGTGGCGATCACGGTGTCGAGCGGCGGCGCGTCCTGCGCGGTGGCGGGCGCGGCGGCGGTGAGGGCGGTGAACAGAACGGGGGCGAGAAGTCGTTGCAACATTGAAATGATCCTTTATCCAGCTCGCCGCGTGGCCCCTTGGGCGCGCGACGTTGACAGTTTTCCGGCGGCCCCTTACATCGCCTTTGTATCCACGGCGCGACCCGCCCACTTGCGCCCGTTCTAGGACGCGCGGGCAAGCGGGGCAAGCGATTGCCTTTCACGAGACTCAAAACACCGGAACGGACGACACATGCTTGGTATTGGAACGGTCGGTCGCAGGATTTTCGGGACACCGAACGATCGCAGGATCAAGGCGACGCGCCCGCTGGTCGCGCAGATCAACGCGCTGGAGCCGGAATACGAGGCGCTGAGCGACGCCGGGCTGATCGAGAAAACCGAAGAGTTCCGCAAGCGCATCGCTGCGGGCGAGAGCCTTGACGCGATCCTGCCAGAGGCGTTCGCGAATTGCCGCGAGGCGGCGCGCCGGGCGCTGGGCCTGCGGCTCTTCGACGTGCAGCTCATGGGCGGGATTTTCCTGCACCAGGGCAATATCTCGGAGATGAAGACCGGCGAGGGCAAGACGCTGGTGGCCACCCTGCCCGCCTATCTCAACGCGCTGACGGGCAAGGGCGTGCATATCGTCACCGTCAACGATTATCTCGCCAAGCGCGATGCCGACTGGATGGGCAAGGTGTTTGCCGCCTTGGGCATGACCACCGGCGTCGTCTATCCGCAGCAGCCCGAGGCCGAGAAGCAACAGGCCTATGCCGCCGATGTCACCTATGCCACGAATAACGAGCTTGGGTTCGATTATCTGCGCGACAACATGAAATCCTCGCTCGAAGAGATGAACCAGCGCGGGCACAATTTCGCCATCGTCGACGAGGTGGACAGCATCCTCATCGACGAGGCGCGCACGCCGCTCATCATCTCGGGGCCGAGCCAGGACCGCAGCGATCTTTACCGCACCATCGACGTGATCATCCCGGAGCTTGACGAGTCGCATTTCGCCCTCGACGAGAAGACCCGGAATGTCACCTATACCGACGAGGGCAACGAGTTTCTGGAAAACCTGCTCCGGGAACGGGAGATTCTCCCCGAAGAGCAATCGCTCTACGATCCCGAGAGCACGACCATCGTCCACCACGTCAACCAGGGCCTGCGCGCGCACAAGCTCTTTCAGAAGGACAAGGATTACATCGTGCGCGGCGGCGAGGTCGTTCTGATCGACGAGTTCACGGGCCGCATGATGTCGGGGCGGCGTCTCTCGGACGGGCTGCACCAGGCGATCGAGGCCAAGGAGGGCTGCGAGATCCAGCCCGAGAACGTGACGCTGGCGAGTGTCACCTTTCAGAATTATTTCCGCCTTTACGACACGCTGTCGGGGATGACCGGCACCGCAGTGACCGAGGCCGAGGAATTCGGCGAAATCTACGGGCTTGGCGTGGTCGAGGTGCCCACCAACCGCCCCATCGCCCGCATCGACAAGGATGACGCCGTCTATCGCACCGCGCAGGAAAAATACGAGGCCATCGTCGAGGAAATCCGCGCCGCGCATGACAAGGGGCAACCGACCCTCGTGGGCACCACCTCCATCGAGAAATCCGAGATGCTGAGCGACCTGCTGAAAAAGGCGGGCATCCCGCACAACGTCCTGAACGCGCGCCAGCACGAGCAGGAGGCGCAGATCATCGCCGACGCCGGCAAGCTGGGCGCGGTGACCATCGCCACCAACATGGCCGGGCGCGGCACCGACATCAAGCTGGGCGGCAATGTCGACTTCCAGATCATGGAGGCCATCGCCGCCGATCCCGACGGCGACCCCGAGGCGATCCGCAAGCGGATCGAGGACGCGCACGCCGAGGATGAGCAGGCGGTGATCAAAGCCGGGGGCCTCTTCGTTCTCGCCACCGAACGGCACGAAAGCCGCCGCATCGACAACCAGCTGCGCGGGCGTTCGGGGCGGCAGGGGGATCCGGGGCTGTCGGCCTTCTATCTCAGCCTCGAGGATGACCTGATGCGCATCTTCGGCAGCGAGCGGCTCGAAAAGGTGCTCTCGACGCTGGGGATGAAGGAGGGCGAGGCGATCATTCACCCCTGGGTGAACAAGAGCCTGGAGCGTGCGCAAGCCAAGGTCGAGGCGCGCAACTTCGACATCCGAAAACAGCTCTTGAAGTTCGACGACGTGATGAACGACCAGCGCAAGGTGATCTTCAAGCAGCGCCTCGACATCATGAAGGCCGAGGACCTGAGCGAGATCATCGGCGACATGCGCGCCGAGGTGATCACCGACCTCGTCGATCAATATATGCCACCCAAAACCTATGCCGACCAGTGGGATACCGAAGGGCTGCAAGAGGCCGTTCGCGAGCAGCTGAGCATGGACCTGCCGGTGGTTGATTGGGCCGCCGAGGAAGGCGTGGATGACGAGGACATCATCGAGCGGCTGGAAAGGTCGGCGGACGAGATGATGGCGGCCAAGTCCGCGCAATTCGGCCCCGAAACCATGCGCATGATCGAAAAGCAGGTGCTGTTGCAGACCATCGACGCAAAGTGGCGCGATCACCTGCTGACGCTGGAACATCTGCGCTCGGTGGTCGGCTTTCGCGGCTATGCGCAGCGCGATCCGCTCAATGAATACAAAACCGAATCATTCCAGCTCTTCCAGTCGATGCTCGACAGCCTGCGCACCGATGTGAGCCAGAAACTCGCCCAGATCCGGCCCATGAGCGAAGAGGAGCAGACCGCGCTCATGCGCGATCTCGAAGCGCAGCGCGCGGCGATGGAGGCGGCGGCGCAGCCTGCTGGCCCGTCGGAGGCGTTTCCCGATGCCATCCCCGGCTTTGTCGAATCCGACTCCTCGACATGGGGCAACCCGGGACGCAACGATTCCTGCCCCTGCGGATCGGGGCGCAAATTCAAGCATTGCCACGGGCGTCTGGCGTGAACCGGCCCGAATGATCCCGCTTTCCTGACATTGTGAGGCCTTTTTTAACGCCTATCCCCTAGCCTTGATTTGTTCGAGGTCAGGAGGGCGGTATGGCCCAGATAAAGCGTTATATCATGGCAGGCGGGGTCTTCGCCTGCGTGCTCGGGATCGGGTATTTCATGCAGGCGGGCGCAGCCACGCCGCCGCAACCCGCTGCAGAGGCGCGGCACGAGAAACCGGTGGAAATCTCGGGGATCGAGCTGACATCGGCCCCGGCGCTGCCGCTCATGCCCGGCGCTGCGGACCTGCCCGAGACACCGGTGACGCGGGCCGTGGCCCGCGACATGGCGGTGCCCGGCGATCTCCCGTCAGAAGAGCGCGCGCCGTCCTTCTCCTGCGAGGCGGAGATGACGGCCTCGGTGCGCGCGGCGGCGGTCGTGCGCCTCGACCTCGAGGCCGCTTGCCGTCCGAACGCACGGTTCACCCTGCATCACAACGGCATGATGGTCTCGGTGCTGACCGACGAGCACGGGCGCGCCCGCGTCGATGTGCCCGCCCTGACCCAATCGGCGGTTTTCATCGCCGCCTTCGAGGATGGCAAGGGCGCGCTCGCCACGGCGCAGGTCGACGATCTTGCGCTCTACGACCGGTTCGTGGTGCAGTGGCGGGGCGACGCGCGCAGCCTGCGGCTCCACGCATTCGAGTATGGTGCCGATTTCGGCCTGCCCGGCCATGTCTGGTCCAAGGCGGGGCAGGACGAAGCCGAGGGCTTTGTCGTGCGGCTTGGCGATAATGTGCCCGGTTCGGCGCTGCGTGCGGAAATCTATACCTTTCCCACCGCAGGTGCGACCCGCGAAGGCACCGTGGCCCTGCGGATCGAGGCCAAGGTGACCGAGGACAATTGCGGGCGCGATCTCGAGGCGCAGGGTATCTCGACGGATGGCGAGGGGGTCGGCCTCCGGGTTCGCGATCTTGTTCTGCCGATGCCCGATTGCGCCGCGCTGGGCGAGTATCTGGTGTTGAAAAACCTGTTCAATGATCTGAATATCGCGCAAAAGTGACGCGCAGGTATTCAGGGGTGGAGACATGGCGGGACTGCGTGCGGCCAGCCTCGCCGCATTTTTCATGGTGGTCGGCATCGGGCCGGTTGCGGCGCAGGATGTGCTGCTGCGTTCGCATGATGGCGCGGTCGAGATCGCCGGTGACCTGCTTGGGTTCGACGGTGAATTCTACCGGGTCGAGACGATCTACGGCGAGTTGACGGTCGATGGCTCGGGCGTGACATGCGAGGGTCCGGGCTGTCCCGATCTCGAGGCGTTCGTCGCGCGGGCGGTGTTCTCCGGCGCGCCGATCATCGGGCGCGTGCTGCTGCCATCGCTGCTCGAGGCGTTCGCCATCCGCGACGGCTATGTGTTCCGGCGTCATGCCGAGGAGGGGGATGTCCAGCGCGTGACCCTTCATGCCAGGGACGCGGCGAAAACGCTGCTCGGCGCGTTCCGGTTCCGGATGACCACCTCGGACGAGGGCCTCGCCGACCTGCTCACCGGCGAGGCCGACATCTCGATGAGCCTGCGCGAGGCCCGCGCCGAAGAACTGGCGCGGGCCCGCGAGGCCGGGCTGGGTGATCTTTCGGCCCCGGCGCGGATGCGGGTTCTGGCGCTCGACGCGCTGGTGCCGGTCGTCGCCCCGGCGAACCCGGTACAGAGCCTCAGCCTGCGCGACCTGTCGGGCATCCTCTCCGGCAAGATCGCGACCTGGTCCGCGCTTGGCGGCCCCGATGCGCCCATCGACGTGCATCTGTGGGCCCCCGAGACCGGTATCGGCCAAGCCACCGCCGATCAGGTCATGCGCGCCGACAAGGCAGAGTTGACGAACGCGATCACGACGCATCGCGACGGTGCGACGCTCGCGCGTGCGGTGGCGGCGAATCCCTTCGCCTTCGGGCTCACGCCGCGCTCGGAACAGGGCGCGGCGTTGGAACTGGCCCTCACCGGGCCGTGCGGTTTCGCCCTCCGGGCAGGGCGGCGAACGGTCAAGACCGAGGATTACCCGCTGACAACCCCGCTGCTTCTCTACCTGCCCGCACGCCGGCTGCCCAAGCTGATTCGCGATTTCATCGCCTATCTGAACGACTCGTCGGCGCAGCTTGTCATCCGGCGGGCGGGATTCGTCGATCAGGCCCCCGAGGAAATCGGCATTTCCCGCCAGGGCGACCGGTTTGCCAATGCCATCGCGCGCGCAGGCTCCGAGACCGGGCTGGACGAGCTTCAGCGCATGGTCGGGCTGCTGGCGCCGCTGCGGCGGCTGACCACGAGTTTTCGCTTCAAAGCAGGCTCGGTGCGGCTCGATGTGCAGTCGCGGTCGAATGTCGAGCGGCTGGCCGATGCGCTGCAACTGGGGCTCTACGACAACCGGCGGCTGGTTTTCGTCGGGTTTTCCGATGGCCAGGGCGCGGCCCGCGTCAATCGCGAGATCGCCTTGCGTCGTGCGAAAGCGGTGCGCGATGCGGTGGTGGCGATGGCCGAGACGGCGCGGCTCGACCGGGTCGACATGGCCGTCGATGCCTTTGGCGAGGCGATGCCGATGGCCTGCGACGATACCGCCTGGGGCCGGCAGGTGAACCGCCGGGTCGAGGTGTGGGTGCGCTGACCGCTCTAGAGATACCCCTCGGCGCGGAAACTGACCTCGGCGGATTTGCCGATAATGACGTGATCGTGCAACACGAGGCCGAGCGCCTCGGCGGCGCGCTGAATCTCGGCGGTCATGGTGATGTCGGCCTGCGAGGGGGTGGGATCGCCGGAGGGGTGGTTGTGCACGAGGATGAGCGCGCTGGCATCGAGCAGGAGCGCGCGCTTGACCACCTCGCGCGGGTAGACCGGAACGTGATCGACGGTGCCGCGCGCCTGTTCCTCGTCGGCGATGAGCATGTTCTTGCGATCGAGGTAAAAGACGCGGAACTGTTCGGTCGTGCGATGCGCCATGCTGGCGCGGCAATATTCGATCAGCGCGGCCCATGACGAGATCGCGGGCCGCCCGATCACCCGCGCCTGCGCAAGGCGATGCGCGGCGGCCTCGACAATCCGCAATTCGGTGACGACCGAGGGACCCACCCCTTCGATCTCGCACAGACGCTCGGACGGGGCAGAGAGAACGCCGGCAAAATCGCCGAACCGGGCGAGCAGGGCGTGGGCGATGGGCTTGACGTCGCGGCGAGGGATGGCGCGAAAGAGCACGAGCTCGAGCATCTCGTAATCGGGCATCGCCGCCGCGCCGCCGGCGAGAAACCGCGCGCGCAGGCGCCGACGGTGATCGCGGATATAGGAGGGCTGCGGGACGGCACGGCCCTGCGGTGCGGCAGGCGCGGGAGCCGCGGAAAAAAGCGGCAGGCAGGCGTCGTTGAAGGCGGCGGGCGTGCGCATGCCGCGCAGCATCGCGCGCCCGCCTTACCAAAGGGTTAACACCCGCCCGCCGTCAGCTTTTCATCGAGTCCCAGAAATCCTTGACCGACGAGAAGAAGCTCTTGCTTTCGGGGTTGTTGTCCTCGCTCATCGCCTCGAACTCGCGCAGCAATTCTTTCTGGCGGCTGGTGAGATTGACCGGGGTTTCGACCGCGAGCTCGATGAACATGTCGCCATGCCCGCCGCCACGCAGCGCCGGCATCCCCTTGCTGCGCAGGCGCATCTGGCGTCCCGATTGCGACCCGCCGGGAATCTTGACGCGGCTGCGCCCGCCGTCGATCGTCGGCACCTCGATGTCGCCGCCGAGCGCGGCGCGCGTCATCGACACCGGCACGCGACAGAAAAGATTGCTCTCTTCACGCTCGAATATCTCGTGCGGGGCCACCTCTATGAAGATGTAGAGATCGCCCGCCGGACCGCCGCGCATCCCGGCCTCGCCTTCGCCCGAGAGGCGGATGCGGGTGCCGGTCTCGACGCCTGCGGGGATGTTGACGCTGAGCGCGCGTTCCTTGGGCACGCGGCCCTGTCCCTGACACACCTTGCAGGGGTTCTTGACGATCTGGCCGAGCCCGCCGCAGGTGGGGCAGGTGCGCTCGACCGTGAAAAAGCCCTGTTGCGCGCGGACCTTGCCCATGCCCGAGCAGGTCGGGCATGTGGTCGGCTGCGCACCGCCCTCGGCCCCGGTGCCGTCACAGGCTTCGCAGGTCGCGGCGCTGGTGACCTTGATGGTTTTCTGCAGGCCGGCATAGGCCTCTTCGAGCGTCACCCGAAGGTTGTAGCGCAGGTCGGCCCCGCGCGCCGCGCGCTGGCGGCCACCGCCACGCTGGCCGCCCATGAAATCGCCGAAAAGGTCGTCGAACACATCCGAGAAGGCGGAGGCGAAATCGCCCTGGCCGGGCCCGCCGCCGAAACCGCCGCCGGGCCGCGGTCCGCCACCATTGCCCATGCCCCCCTCGAAGGCGGCATGGCCGAAGCGGTCATAGGCGGCCTTCTTCTCGGGGTCCTTGAGCACGTCATAGGCCTCGCCCGCCTCCTTGAACTGGCGCTCGGAGTCGGCATTGTCCTTGTTGCGGTCGGGGTGCAGTTCTTTCGCTTTATTGCGATAGGCCCGCTTGATCTCGTCCGCCGAGGCGCCCTTGGACAGGCCGAGCACCTCGTAATAGTCGCGTTTGGCCATCTGGGATCTCCTTCAAGCGCAGGCCGGGGCCGATATGCGGCCCCGGCGCAAGGCGTGTTCCTCAGCGGCGCTTGTCGTCGTCGATATCCTCGAAATCGGCATCGACGATATCATCCTCGCCGGGACCGGAATCGGTGGCGTTGACCTCGGCCTCGCCCTCTTCCTGGCTGGCCTTGTAGATGGCTTCGCCAAGCTTCATCGAAGCTTCGGTCACGTTCTGGATGCCCGACGTGATCTTCTCGGCGGTCACGTCGTCCTTCTCGAGGTCTTCCTTGAGGGCGGAGATGGCAAGCTCGATCGCCTCGACCGTGGTCGGATCGACCTTGTCGCCGTGCTCCTCGAGGGATTTCTCCGTCGAGTTGACGACGCTCTCGGCCTGGTTGCGGGCCTCGACGAGTTCGCGACGGGCCTTGTCGGACTCGGCGTTCTCCTCGGCCTCGCGGACCATCTTCTCGATATCCTCGTCTGACAGGCCGCCCGACGCCTGGATCGTGATCTTCTGCTCCTTGTTGGTGCCCTTGTCCTTGGCCGAAACAGAGACGATGCCGTTGGCGTCGATATCGAATGTCACCTCGATCTGCGGCATTCCGCGCGGGGCCGGCGGGATGTTCTCGAGGTTGAACTGGCCGAGAATCTTGTTGTCGGCGGCCATCTCGCGCTCGCCCTGGAAGACGCGGATCGTCACGGCGCTCTGGTTGTCCTCGGCGGTGGAGAAGATCTGCGACTTGTTGGTGGGGATCGTGGTGTTGCGGTCGATCAGGCGCGTGAACACGCCGCCCAACGTTTCGATCCCGAGCGACAGCGGCGTCACGTCGAGAAGCACCACGTCCTTGACGTCGCCTTGCAGCACGCCGGCCTGAATGGCCGCGCCCATCGCCACTACCTCGTCGGGGTTGACGCCCTTGTGCGGCTCCTTGCCGAAGAACTTGGTGACCTCCTCGGTGACCTTGGGCATACGCGTCATGCCGCCGACAAGCACCACCTCATCGACATCCGAGGCGGAAATCCCGGCATCCTTGAGCGCTGCCTTGCATGGCTTGATGGAGGCGGTGATGAGGTCGCTCACGAGGCTTTCGAGCTTGGCGCGGGTGAGCTTCACGACCATGTGCAGCGGCTGGCCGTTCGATCCCATCGAGATGAAGGGCTGGTTGATCTCGGTCTGGCTGCTCGAGCTGAGCTCGATCTTGGCCTTTTCGGCGGCTTCCTTGAGCCGCTGCAGCGCCATCTTGTCCTGCGTCAGGTCAACGCCGTGCTCCTTCTGGAACTGCTCGGCGAGGTAGTTGACGATGCGCATGTCGAAATCCTCACCGCCGAGGAACGTGTCCCCGTTGGTGGATTTCACCTCGAAGAGGCCATCGTCGATCTCCAGGATGGTCACGTCGAACGTGCCGCCGCCGAGGTCATAGACCGCGATGGTGTGCGTGTTCTCCTTGTCGAGCCCGTAGGCGAGCGCCGCCGCGGTCGGCTCGTTGATGATGCGCAGCACCTCGAGGCCGGCGATCTTGCCGGCGTCCTTGGTGGCCTGGCGCTGGGCGTCGTTGAAATAGGCGGGCACGGTGATGACGGCCTGCGTCACCTCTTCGCCGAGATAGCTCTCGGCGGTTTCCTTCATCTTGCCGAGGATGAAGGCGGAAATTTGCGAAGGCGAATATTTCTCGCCGCGCGCCTCGACCCAGGCATCGCCGTTGCCGCCGTCGATGACCTTGAACGGCATGTTCTTCTTGTCCTTGGCGAGGTCGGCATCGTTCACCCGGCGACCGATCAGGCGTTTGACGCCGAAGATGGTGTTTTCCGGGTTGGTCACGGCCTGCCGCTTGGCAGGCTGGCCGACGAGCCGCTCGCTCTCGGTAAAGGCGACGATGGAGGGGGTGGTGCGCGCGCCTTCGGCGTTCTCGATCACGCGGGGCTGGCTCCCGTCCATGATCGCGACGCAGCTATTGGTGGTTCCGAGGTCGATACCAATCACTTTGGCCATGTTTTCGATCCCTTTCTATTCAGGCGATGTGGCGGAGAGCCGACCCGTTCCGGCATCGGGCCCCCGGTTTTGCGACGCGACACGGCATGTGCCGTCCCGCGTTTCGAGGGGTATATAGGCAGGGTGGATCACCCCTGCAAGCATCCCGGCCCGCGCTTTTGCGACCAATTCGGCGTAATTGTCATGACACGTCATGGGCGCACGGTTGCGGGCAGGAGGCTCAGCGCCGCGCACTCCACGACAGCGAGGCGTGCTTGCGCGTGTAGAACTCGCCGATCAGCCCGAGCATGACAAGCACGATCCCGACATAGATCGGATACATCAGCGATGTCTTGTGCGGGAAATAGTTGATGAAGACGAAGCCGCGCGCCTGGTCGATATTGTGAAAGAGCGGGTTCCACGCGAACATCTGATACATCGTCGGCGGCAGCATGTTGACCACGAACATCTTGCCCGAGGCGATCATGTTGGCGCGCTGGTAGATCGTGGTGAAGAGCTGAACAAAGGTGGGAAACCACGGCTTCAGTGCCAGCAGCACGAGCCCGGCCCCGATACCCGTGAACCAGCCCAGAAGCACCATGCCGTAGGCATAGATCGGCTGGTAGATCGTGATCGGCGTGAACATCACATGATAGACAAAAAGTATGATGAAAAGCGACAGCGTCTGGATATAAAGCGATCCGAGCGCCGCCGAGGAAATAGCGATCGCCGTGTTCATCGGCGCGTGCTGCATCATCGGCGAGGCGGGGCCCTCGGAGCCGACAATCGCGCTGAGCGCCTTGATATGGGTGATGTAGATAAAGATGCCCGACATCATGAAAAGCAGGAAATCGCCCCGTATCTTGGCCGCCCTGAGGCCGAGAATGCTGAAGAACAGGTAGAAGGCGAGGACCATCACGACCACGGTCAGGATGTTGAGCGCCAGCGCCACGATCGCGTTGCCGTGTTGCTGGCGGATGCTGCGCACGGTGGCATGGTAGATCAGTTCGAGGATGATGACCGCCGAGTGCAGCGAAGATTTGGGGCGGACAGTCTTGAACATGCGCTGGTGCCTCGTTTCCGGCGATCTGCGGGATCGCTTCCTTGCCGAACCCCGGCGAGCGTATCATAAGGGGCGTCGCACGATCCATTCAATAGCGCTGCAAAATGGCGCAAAGCGGGCAAGGGAATGACGATTTGGAGCACGAACGGCTGATATCGGAAATGCGGCGGCTGGCGCTCGTGGCGGGGGCGCGTATCATGGAGATTTACGAGGGCCCGGATTTCGACGTGAAGCTGAAATCCGACGCAAGCCCCGTGACCGAGGCCGATGAGGCGGCGGATGCGCTTATCTCGGCGGGGCTGCGGGCGGCGTTTCCCGATATTGCTTTGGTCACCGAAGAGCAGGCCGCCTCGCACGGGCAGATCGTGACGAGTTTTCTCATCGTCGATCCGCTGGACGGGACCAGGGAATTCATCAACCGGCGCGGCGATTTCACCGTCAACATCGCGTATGTCGAGGACGGCACGCCGGTGCGCGGCATCGTCTATGCGCCCGCACGGGGCCGCATGTTCTATACCCTGCCCGATGGCCGCGCCGTCGAGGAGGCAGGCCCCTTCGATCCCGAAACGCCCGGGGCACAAACCCCGCTCTCGGTATCGGAGCCGGATAACGCGGCGCTGATGGTGGTGGCATCCAAATCGCATCGCGATCAGGCCACCGATGATTACATCTCGCGGTATAACGTGCGCGACATGACGAGCGCGGGATCGTCGCTCAAGTTCTGCCTTGTCGCCACTGGCGAGGCCGATCTCTACCCGCGTCTTGGCCGCACGATGGAATGGGACACCGCCGCCGGTCATGCCGTGCTGGCGGGCGCGGGCGGGCGCGTGCTTGATTTCGACACCCTCGCGCCGCTGACCTATGGCAAGCCGGGGTTCGGGAATCCGTTCTTCATCGCCTGCGCGCCGGGTGTCGATCTGAAGGAAGGCTAGGCCATGTCGGTCCTCATCGTCATCCCCGCGCGCTATGCCTCCACCCGCTATCCCGGCAAGCCGCTGGTGCCGCTTCGGGGGGCGGGCGGCGAGGCGCGCACGCTGATCGAGCGGTCCTGGGCCGCGGGCCGTGCGGTTCGCGGCGTGAACCGTGTGGTTGTGGCCACCGACGATACCCGCATCCGCGACGCGGCCGAGGGGTTCGGGGCCGAGGTGGTGATGACCTCGCCGGAGTGCGCCAACGGCACCGAGCGCTGCGCCGAGGCGCACGCTGCGCTGGGCGGCGGATACGAGATCGTCGTCAACCTTCAGGGCGACGCGCCCCTCACCCCGCCGTGGTTCGTGTCCGACCTGGTGGCGGGCTTGCGCGCCGACGCGGGCGCGGAGGTCGCGACGCCGGTGCTGCGCTGCGACGGGCGGGCGCTCAACGGCTTTCTGGGGGATCGCGCGGCGGGCCGCGTGGGCGGCACCACCGCCGTGTTCGACCGCGACGGCCACGCGCTCTATTTCTCCAAGGAAGTCATACCCTTCACCCCGACGCGCTATGCCGATGGCGATGCCACGCCGGTGTTTCACCATGTCGGCGTCTATGCCTATCGGGCGCAGGCCCTCACCGCCTATCCCGACCTCAAGGCCGGGCCGCTGGAGGGGCTTGAAGGGCTGGAACAGCTCCGCTTTCTGGAGAACGGGCGCGCTGTGCTCTGCGTCGAGGTCGAGGCGCGAGGGCGGCAGTTCTGGGAGCTCAACAATCCCGAGGACGTGCCGCGCCTCGAGGCGATGATGCAGGAGATGGAGATCGCCTGAGCGCTGCCCCGCTCCGGCCCCTTGGGAGACACCGCCATGACCGACCGTTCCTACCACGCGCCCGAGGGCGGGCTGCCGCCGCAGACCCGGCTGATGACCGGGCGTGCGGTGTTCACCGAGGCCTATGCCGTCATTCCCGGCGGCTGCCTGAGCGATATCGTGACAAGCCTGCTGCCGTTCTGGGAGGGCGCGCGGTTCTGGGTTCTGGCGCGGCCGATGTCCGGCTTTGCCGAGACGTTCTCGCAGTACATTGCCGAGATCGCCCCCGGCGGCGGCAGCGACCACCCCGAGACAGAGCCGGGCATACAGGCGGTGCTCTTTGTGCTGGAGGGCGCGATGCGGCTCGAAATCGGCGCAAATACGCATGATCTGGGGCCGGGCGGCTTTGCCTATATCCCCCCCGGTGCCGAATGGCGGCTGCGCAACGCGGGCGAGACACCGCTGCGCTTTCACTGGTTCCGCAAGCGGTATGTTCCGGTCGAGGGGCTGGATGCGCCGCCGCCGCTGGTGCTCAACGAGCGCGATATCGCCCCCGCCGAGATGCCCGAGACCAATGGTGCCTGGGCGACGACGCGCTTCGTTGATCCCGGACGATCTGCGCCACGACATGCATGTGACCATCGTCACCTTTCAGCCCGGCGGCGTGATCCCGTTCGAGGAGATCCATGTGATGGAGCACGGGCTTTACGTGCTCGAAGGCAAGGCCGTCTACCGGCTCAACCGCGACTGGGTCGAGGTGGAGGCGGGCGATTTCATGTGGTTGCGCGCGTTTTGCCCGCAGGCCTGCTATGCCGGCGGGCCGGGGCCGTTCCGCTACCTGCTCTACAAGGATGTCAACCGGCAGATGCCGCTCGGGGCAACGCCGCTCATATCATCCCGTGTGTGACAAAAAATCTGCCCGATGTCTTCTTAACGTGATGCAAAGATACCGTCAGGCATGTATACTTTTGGAAAAAAGTGTTTGAGGAGCAGTTCATGCGTAAGCGAGTGACCAAGGCAATCTTTCCGGTGGCCGGTCTGGGCACACGGTTTCTTCCGGCGACGAAATCGGTGCCCAAGGAAATCATGACGCTGGTTGACCGCCCGCTGGTGCAATACGCCATCGACGAGGCGCGCGCGGCGGGGATCAAGGAATTCATCTTCGTCACCTCGCGCGGCAAGAACGCGCTGGAGGATTACTTCGACAACGCCCCGCAGCTCGAGCAGGAGCTGCGCCGCAAGGGCAAGGACGAGCTTCTCGAAATCCTCAAATCCACCAACATGGATTCGGGCGAGATTGCCTATTTGCGCCAGCACAAGCCGCTTGGCCTTGGCCACGCGGTGTGGTGCGCGCGGCGCTTCATCGCCAACGAGCCGTTCGCCGTGATCCTGCCTGACGATGTGATCGCCGCCGAGAAACCCTGCCTGCAACAGATGGTCGAGGCCTTTAACGAGACCGGCGGCAACATGGTTGCGGCGATGGAGGTGCCCGACGCGATGACCAAATCCTACGGCATCCTCGATGTGAAGGAGGACATGGGCAGCATCGTCTCGACCAAGGGCATGGTGGAAAAGCCCGAGCCGGGCACCGCGCCGTCCAATCTTGCGGTGATCGGGCGCTATATCCTGACACCCACGGTGCTGCAAAAGCTCAACAAGAAACAGACCGGCGCGGGCGGCGAGATTCAGCTCACCGACGCCATCGACGCCGCGCGCGACGAGGAGGGCGAGGAGGTCTATGGTTTCCGCTTCAAGGGGCAGCGGTTCGATTGCGGCTCCAAGGCCGGGTTCCTGCAGGCAACGGTCGCTTTCGCGCTCGCCCGCGATGACCTGCGCGACGACCTGTGGAACTATATTTCCGATACCGTCCACGCCGACAAGGCGGCGCAATAGGCCGGGAGGCACCGCCCGTGAGCAACATTCTCGTTACCGGCGGCGCGGGCTATATCGGCAGCCACGCTTGCAAGGCGCTCAGCCGCGCGGGATACACGCCCGTCAGCTATGACAATCTCTGCACCGGCTGGCGCGACGCCGTCCGCTTTGGCCCGTTCGAGGAGGGCGACCTCACCGATCGCGCGCGGCTCGATCAGGTCTTTGCCGCCTACCAGCCGAGCGCGGTGATGCATTTCGCTGCCCTCAGCCAGGTCGGCGAGAGCATCCGCGCGCCGGGACTCTACTGGCACAATAACGTCGCCGGCTCGCTTTGCCTGATGGAGGCGGCGGTGGCCGCCGGGTGCCTCGACGTCGTGTTTTCCTCGACCTGCGCCACCTATGGCGATCAGGACAACGTGACGCTCGACGAGGGCTGCACCCAGGCACCGATCAACGCCTATGGTGCGTCGAAGCGTGCGATCGAGGACATGCTCCGCGATTTCGAGCTGGCGCACGGGATGCGACACGTGATCTTTCGCTATTTCAACGTGGCCGGGGCCGATCCCGAGGCCGAGATCGGCGAATTTCACCAGCCCGAGACGCATCTCGTCCCGCTGGTGCTCGATGCCGTGGCCGGGCGGCGCGACGCGCTCACGATCTTTGGCACTGATTACGACACGCCCGACGGCACCTGCATCCGCGATTACGTGCATGTGATGGACCTCGTGGACGCGCATATCCTGGGGCTGCGTCGGCTCGAGGACGGGCAGGGCAGCCGGGTGTTCAACCTCGGCACCGGCACCGGGTTTTCGGTGCGCGAGGTGATCGACGCGGCCGAGGCGGTGACCGGCACGCCGGTCCCGGTGATCGAGGGCGAGCGGCGCGCGGGCGACTGCACGCGGCTCGTGTCGGGCTCGACCCGCGCCGGGGCAGAGCTTGGCTGGTCCCCCGCGCGCTCGACGCTGCGCGAGATGATCGGCGACGCGTGGCGCTGGCACCGCGCTGGACATTACGCGGCTTAGCGCCGACGCTGCACCCGATTGGATGAGGGCAGCGGATGACGCGCGGGCGATTTGGCGATCTGGCACTGGCCTACAAGCTGCGTTGGCGGCGGCGCAGGCTGCTTGCGCGGGCGGTGGCGAGGCGTCGGCAATTGCAAAGCGTGACCGACCGGACCGGCGGTATCGGCGCGGGCGACATCCTGTGCTTTGCCACCATGCGCAACGAGGCACTGCGGATCGGGCATTTCCTGGATCATCACCGCCGCCTCGGGGTGGATCATTTCCTGATCGTCGAGAACGCGAGCGATGACGGCACCCGCGAGCATCTTGCCTCGCAAGGCGATGTGTCGCTCTGGACCACCCCGCACAGCTACAAGCGGTCGCGCTTCGGCATGGACTGGCTTGCCTGGCTGATGATGCGGCACGGGCACGGGCATTGGTGCCTGACGCTCGATGCCGATGAATGCCTCGTCTATCCCTACCACGAAACGCGCCCCCTTCCCGCGCTTTGCGAGTGGCTGGAGCGGCAGGGGCGGGATTCCTTTGGTGCGCTGATGCTCGACATGTATCCCAAGGGGCCGCTTTCGGCGCAGCCTTGCGCCGAAGGCGATCCGTTCGAGGCGCTGTGCTGGTTCGACGCCGGGAATTATTCGATGCGCCGCAAGCATGATTTGCAGAACCTGTGGATACAGGGCGGCCCGCGTGCGCGCATGTTCTTTGCCGCCGATCCGCGCCGCGCGCCGACGATGGGCAAGGTGCCGCTGGTGAAATGGCACTGGCGCTACGCTTATGTCAGTTCCACGCACAATCTGCTGCCGCGGCGGCTCAACCATGTCTATGACGGCGATGGCGGCGAGCTGACCTCGGGCGTGCTGCTGCATTCGAAATTCCTCGCTACCGTGGTGGACCGCTCGGCCGAAGAAAAGCACCGGCAAGAGCATTTCGCCAACAGCGCGCTTTACGACGCCTATTACGATGCGCTGACTGCCGATCCCGATCTGTGGTGCGCGCGCTCCACGCGGCTCACCGGCTGGCGACAGTTGGAGGCGCTGGGGCTGATGTCGCGGGGCGGGTGGATCTAACCCATATCGGCGAGCAAGTCGTGGTGCCGCGCGAGATAGGCGGCGCGCGTCTCGACCGGCGGGCGCAGGGTGAGGTGCAGCCCCTCCATCACCGCCTTGTCGGGCGTGCCGAAGAAGCGGTTCGCCTCCGCCACGGTGAATCCGGCGATCTCCGTGGCCTCCATCCACGCGCTGATCTTGTCGGCGGTCTTGATCTGCCGCTTGACCGTGGCCGGTATCGTCGCGGGCAGGCCAAAGCGGATATGCACCGCCGCCGCGAGCCGCTTGTCGAGATCGTCATAGGCGGGGCCGATGGCGTTCTTCACCGGCGAGATCATGTCGCCGATCACGTATTCCGGCGCATCGTGCAGCAGCGCGGCCAGCCGCCATTTCGCGGGCGCGCGCGGTGCGAGGCGGGCATGGATGCGCTCGACAAGCAGCGAATGCTCGGCCACCGAATAGGGAAAATCCCCCAGCGTCTGCCCGTTCCACCGCGCGACAAAGCTGAGACCATGCGCGATATCCTCGATCTCGATATCGACGGGGGTCGGGTCGAGCAGGTCAAGGCGGCGACCCGAGAGCATCTTTTGCCAGGCGCGGGGTGTGGGCATGGGGCCTCCGGTGCGACGGTGGCCCTGATTAGCCGGACTGCGCCGGATTTGCAAAGCGCGCGGCGATGGTGGAGAGAAGCGGTGAGTCCGCCCGCGCGGCCAGGAAGTTGTAGCCCTTGTAAGGGTCGGTCTTGAGCGCGCGGATGGCGGCTGTGTCGGGCATCGAGCAAAGGCCGTTTTCGATGGAATAGAGCCGCATGTCGGGATCGTGACAGCAGATGCGCGCTGACCGTGCAGGCGGGGTCGTTGCCGTGATCCTCGTAGATCAGCACCGCGCCGTCGGCCAGCGCGCGGGTGGCCCCGTCGATGGCGGCGATCTCGGCCCCTTCGACATCGAGCTTGATCAGCGCGGGCGTGCCGGGCGGCACCAGATCGTCGATGGCGAGGGTTTCCACCGTCTCGGTGCGGTCGCCCGCAGTTGCGGCCTCGCCACCTTCGAGCCGGGCGGAGGCGTGGCTGAGATGGGTGTTGACGAAGGTCATCGTTTCGCCCGAGCGGGCGTGGATCGCGGCGCGGTGCAGGGTGACATTGGGCAGGTGCGCGGCGTTGGTCTGCAACTCGGCGAACGTGGCCTGTGACGCCTCGACCGAGATCACACGGTCGAAAAGCGGCGCGGCGCGGGTGGTCCACCAGCCTTTGTTCGCGCCAAGATCACAAAACAACGGCACCGCCCCGGCGGCGGCGCGCAACACGGCACCCACCTCCGGCTCGTAGGGCGCGTGGTAGAGGGCAAAGCGCGTCCAGTAGCCGTCATCGAGCGCGATGCGGAAGGGCGGCGCGCCGTCCTCGTGCAGCCAGATCGCGTTGCCGGCCGGAAACAGCCGCGCCAATCCCCGTGCGAACCGGCCATAGAGGCCGCGCGTCACCGCGAGGCGGAAAAGCCCCATCAGGA
>JAXHLV010000018.1:0-169622 GCA_034521935.1 Roseovarius sp. | reverse complement strand
CTCTGCTACACCCCAGCCGAATTTCGGTGTTTCTCTAGTCTCACCGTATGCCAACGCCCCCGGCCGCCACCTTGCGTCAAGCGGGTTCAACCGGGGCCAGATTATCGGAAGGGTGGACGTGTCCGAACCAGCTTCGATTTCATCCGGCATCGCCGCGCGCTATGCCACTGCCATCTTCGAGCTCGCAAAGGAGGCCAAGTCCGTGGCCCGGCTCGAAGCCAATCTCGATGATCTTGCGGCGGCTCTCGATGCCAGCGCGGATTTGCGCGCACTCGTGGGCTCGCCGGTTCTGAGCCGGGCCGAACAGGGCGCGGGCATCACGGCCATTGCCGACAAGATGGACCTCGTGCCGGAACTGAAGAACGGGCTCGCCCTCATGGCGGCCAATCGTCGGCTTTTTGTTCTGCCGCAGCTCCTTGCGCTGCTCGGCGAGATGATCGCCGAGGACAAGGGCGAGGTGAGCGCCGAAGTGACCAGCGCCAAACCACTCAGCAAGGCGCAGTCCGACAAGCTCGCGAAAACGCTCAAGGCGCGCATCGGGCGCGATGTGAAACTCAAAGCGACCGTCGATGAAAGCCTCATCGGCGGTCTTGTTGTCAAAGTGGGCTCGAAAATGATCGACACCTCGATCCGCTCGCGGCTCGATTCCCTCCAGAATGCAATGAAAGAGGTCGGATAAATGGGTATCCAAGCAGCAGAAATTTCTGCGATCCTGAAGGACCAGATCAAGAATTTCGGCCAGGAGGCCGAAGTTGCCGAGATCGGTCGGGTTCTGTCCGTGGGTGACGGGATCGCCCGCGTTCACGGGCTGGACAACGTGCAGGCCGGCGAGCTGGTGGAATTCCCCGGCGGGATCATGGGCATGGCGCTCAACCTCGAGACCGACAATGTCGGCATCGTGATTTTCGGCTCGGACCGCGACATCAAGGAAGGCGACACCGTCAAGCGCACCAAGTCCATCGTGGACGTGCCGATCGGCGACGAACTTCTCGGTCGCGTGGTCGATGGTCTGGGCAATCCGATCGACGGCAAGGGCCCGATAAAGACAAAGGCGCGCGGCCTCGCCGACGTGAAGGCCCCCGGCATCATCCCGCGTAAATCGGTGCACGAGCCGATGGCGACCGGCCTGAAGGCGGTGGACGCGATGATCCCCGTCGGCCGCGGCCAGCGCGAGCTGATCATCGGCGACCGCCAGACCGGCAAGACCGCCGTCGCGCTCGACACGATCCTCAACCAGAAATCCTATAACGAGGCCGCAGGCGACGACGAATACAAGAAGCTTTACTGCGTCTACGTCGCCATCGGGCAAAAACGCTCGACCGTGGCGCAGCTCGTGAAAAAGCTCGAAGAGACCGGCGCGATCGAATACTCGATCGTCGTGGCCGCCACCGCCTCGGACCCGGCGCCGATGCAGTTCCTCGCGCCCTACTCCGCCACCGCGATGGCCGAGCACTTCCGCGACAACGGGCGTCACGCGCTGATCATCTACGATGACCTTTCCAAGCAGGCCGTGGCCTATCGCCAGATGTCACTGCTGCTCCGCCGTCCGCCGGGGCGTGAGGCCTATCCCGGCGACGTGTTCTACCTGCACTCGCGCCTTCTGGAGCGCTCGGCCAAGCTCAACGAGGATAACGGCTCGGGCTCGCTGACCGCGCTGCCGATCATCGAGACGCAGGCCGGCGATATTTCCGACTTCATCTCGACCAACGTGATCTCGATCACCGACGGTCAGATCTTCCTCGAAACCGACCTGTTCTATCAGGGCATCCGCCCCGCCGTGAACACCGGCCTTTCGGTCAGCCGCGTCGGCGGCTCGGCACAGACCGACGCGATGAAATCGGTCGCTGGCCCGGTCAAGCTCGAGCTGGCGCAGTATCGCGAGATGGCGGCCTTCGCGCAGTTCGGCTCGGACCTCGACGCCGCGACACAGCAGCTTCTGAACCGTGGCGCGCGCCTGACCGAGCTGATGAAACAGGCGCAGTATTCGCCGCTCACCAATGCCGAGATCGTCTGCGTCATCTATGCCGGCACCCACGGCTATCTCGACAAGATGCCCGTGGGCGATGTCGGACGGTTCGAGGAAGGGCTGCTCAAGCACCTGCGCGGCAAGCATCAGGACCTGCTCGATCACATCACCAAGGAGGATCCCAAGATCAAGGGAGAGGCCGAGGACAAGATCAAGGCTGCGCTTGACGAATACGCCACCGACTTCGCTTAAGGGAGAGATAAGGCAATGCCGACTCTCAAGGACCTGAAAAACCGGATCGCGTCGGTCAAATCGACCCGCAAGATCACCAAGGCCATGCAGATGGTTGCCGCGGCGAAGCTTCGCCGCGCGCAGGAGGCCGCGGAAATGTCGCGGCCCTACGCCGAGCGGTTCAACGCGGTGATGGCCAAGCTCGCCGCGTCGGTGGGCGATTCCGAGAACGCGCCGCCCCTGCTCAGGGGCACTGGCGACGACAAGGTGCATCTCCTCGTGGTGATGACCGCCGAGCGCGGGCTGTGCGGGGGCTTCAACGCCAACATCGCCAAGCTCGCCAAGGCGGAGGCTGCGGAGCTTGTGGCAAAGGGCAAGACGGTCAAGATCATGACCGTCGGCAAGAAGGGCCGCGACGCGATGAAGCGCGACTATTCGCAGTATTTCATCGACCATGTGGACATGACCGAGGTCAAGCGCGTGGCCTATGCCGATGCGCAGGCGGTCGCGGCCAACGTGCTCAAGCGGTTCGACGCGGGCGAGTTCGACGTCGCCAAGATCTTCTACTCGCAGTTCCAGAACGTGGTGACGCAGATCCCGACGAAGCAGCAGATCATCCCCGCCGATGTGGGCGACGCGGAAGGGGCCGATACCGACACCTTCTACGACTTCGAACCCGGCGAGACCGAAATCCTCGCCGAGCTTCTGCCGCGCGGTGTCGCCACGCAGATCTTCAGCGCGCTTCTGGAAAACGGGGCCTCGGAGCAGGGGGCGCGGATGTCCGCGATGGACAACGCCACCCGCAACGCGGGCGAGATGATCGACGACCTGACCATCGAATACAACCGCTCGCGTCAGGCCGTCATCACCAACGAGCTGATTGAAATCATTTCCGGCGCGGAAGCGCTGTAAGACAAACCGGAGACGAAACATGGCAAACGCAAAAGGCAAAGTGACCCAGGTCATCGGCGCCGTGGTGGACGTGCAGTTCGGGGACGACCTGCCGGCGATCCTGAACGCGCTGGAAACCGACAACAACGGCAAGCGCCTCGTGCTCGAGGTCGCCCAGCACCTCGGCGAGAACACGGTCCGCACCATCGCGATGGACGCGACCGAGGGCCTCGTGCGCGGTCAGGAAGTGTCGGATACCGACACGCCGATCTCGGTGCCGGTGGGCAACGCCACGCTCGGGCGCATCATCAACGTCATCGGCGAGCCGGTGGACGAAAAGGGCCCGATCAAGGCCGACGAGACCCGCTCCATCCACCAGCCCGCACCCTCATTCGAGGAGCAATCGACCGAAAGCGTCGTGCTCGAGACCGGCATCAAGGTGGTCGACCTGCTCGCGCCCTACGCCAAGGGCGGCAAGATCGGCCTGTTCGGCGGTGCCGGTGTGGGCAAGACGGTTCTTATCATGGAACTGATCAACAACATCGCCAAGGTGCACTCGGGCTACTCGGTCTTCGCCGGTGTCGGCGAGCGGACTCGTGAGGGCAACGACCTCTATCACGAGATGATCGACTCCAACGTCATCAAGCCCGACAATCTCGAGGACAGCCAGGTGGCGCTCGTCTACGGCCAGATGAACGAGCCGCCGGGCGCGCGCGCCCGCGTCGCGCTGACCGGCCTGACGCTGGCCGAGCAGTTCCGCGACCAGTCCGGGACCGACGTTCTGTTCTTCGTCGACAACATCTTCCGCTTCACGCAGGCCGGTTCCGAGGTGTCGGCGCTTCTGGGCCGCATCCCCTCGGCCGTGGGCTATCAGCCGACACTGGCCACCGACATGGGCCAGATGCAGGAGCGCATCACATCGACCAAGCAGGGCTCGATCACGTCCATTCAGGCGGTTTACGTGCCCGCGGACGACCTCACCGACCCGGCACCGGCCACGACCTTCGCGCACCTCGACGCCACCACGGTTCTCAACCGCGCGATCTCCGAGCTTGGCATCTACCCGGCGGTGGACCCGCTCGACTCCAACTCGCGCCTGATGGACCCGCAGATCGTGGGCGAAGAGCACTACCAGGTGGCGCGCGACGTGCAGGGTATCCTGCAGCGCTACAAGGCGCTGCAGGACATCATCGCCATTCTCGGCATGGACGAGCTGTCGGAAGAGGACAAGCTGACCGTGGCCCGCGCCCGGAAGATCCAGCGCTTCCTGTCGCAGCCCTTCGACGTGGCCAAGGTGTTCACCGGCTCCGACGGCATCCAGGTGCCGCTCGAGGACACGATCAAATCGTTCAAGGCCGTGGTGGCGGGCGAATACGACCACCTGCCAGAGGGCGCGTTCTACATGGTGGGCGGCATCGAGGACGTGGTGGCCAAGGCCGAGAAGATGGCCGCAGACGCAGCTTAAGCGCCGCGTGGCAGGCCATTGGCCTGCCACCTGCCACAAGAGGAGGCCGATATGGCTGAGACAGTGCAATTCGATCTCGTGAGCCCCGAGCGTCTTCTGGCTTCGGTGGCGGCGCGCGAGGTGCTTATCCCCGGTGCCGAGGGCGACATGACCGCCCTGCCCGATCACGCACCGCTCATCACCACGCTGCGGCCCGGAATTGTCCGGGTTTCGAGTGCGGATGGTGACAAGGAATACATCGTGACCGGTGGCTTTGCCGAGATCAACGGCGAGAGCATTTCGGTTCTGGCAGAGCGTGCGCTACCGCGAGAGGATGTGACCCAAGAAGATTTCCAGGCGATGGTCAATGAGGCGACCGAACGTCTGAACCGCATCAAGGAAGATTACGCCGACGAACATGACCTCGTGGATGATGCCACCAAGCTTTTGGCCGACATGGTGGCCGTGGGCGATCATATCGGCATGTCGCCCAACTGAGTGCGCACAATATCATCGAAAAAGGGTCGCCTCGCGCGGCCCTTTTCTTTTGCCGTTCTCATTCCGTGCAGGACAGGCTACAGTCTCTGGCCAGATCAACGGAGGTTGCCATGCAGGTCTTGTTGAGAGAGGCGATGGGGATCGTGCAGGGGGATGAGGCGCTTTTCTCCGACTATGCCGATGGCGGCACGATGTGGACAGGAAAGGGCGACCGCGAGCGGCGCAAGCGGGTGGTCTTTGATGCGCCCTTCCGCGCCGCACCAATGGTTCATGTCGCGCTGTCGCTATGGGATATCGATTGCAAGGCGAACGCCCGCATGGAGGTGGTGGCCGAGAACATCGCCGCCGACGGGTTCGATATCGTCTTTCGCACATGGGGCGACAGCCGTATCGCCCGCGCTCGCGCGGCGTGGATGGCCATCGGTGCCGCCCATCACGAGGATGACTGGCACGATATCGAGTGACGGCGCGCGCTCAGGACCGCTTCAGAAGGCTCAGAAGCTGTTGCGATGGCAGGCCGTCCGCCTCGGCCCCGACCGAGCGTTGAAACGCCCGGATCGCCGCCACCGTGTTCGGCCCCACGACCCCATCAATCTTTTCCACCGCGAAGCCCTTGCGCCTGAGCCGCCGCTGCATCTCCTTGCGTTCCTCGAACGACAGCGGATCATAGCCGCGCGGCCAGCTTGCCTGTATCTCCGGCCCGCCCGCGATCCGGTCGGAGAGGTGACCCACCCCCAGCGCATAGGCATCGGCGTTGTTATAGCGCTTGATGACATCGAAATTGGCAAACACCATGAAGGACGCCCCCGCAGGCCCTGCCGGTTGCAGGATGCGCGCCGAGCCATAGTCGCGCACCGTCTTGCCGTCGATCCCGACGATCCCCCGCGCCGCCCAGTCCGAGGGCATCCGCTTCGCATTGCCAAAGGACGCCCCGCGCGGCACCCGCACCTCCACGCCCCAGGGCATCCCCTTGCGCCAGCCGAACCGCTTGAGATACGCGGCGGTTGACGCGAGCGCGTCGGTGGGATCATCCGACCACACGTCGCGTTTGCCGTCGCCGGTGAAATCCACCGCATAGGCGAGATAAGAGGTGGGCATAAACTGCGTGTGGCCCATCGCGCCGGCCCAGGAGCCCTTCATCTTGTCAGGAGTTACATCCCCCGATTGCAGGATTTGAAGCGCGGCGATCAACTGATTCTCGAAAAACGCCCCGCGCCGCCCGTCATGGGCCAGCGTCGCCATCGAGCCGATCAGCGGCAGATCGCCGAGGCGTGTGCCGTATCTGCTTTCCATCCCCCAAACCGCCGTCACGATCTCTTTCTCGACGCCGTAATGCGCCTCGATCCGCTCCAGCGTGCGGCGGTGGCGACGCAGCGCCGCACGCCCCTCCGAGACCCGCGCGGGCGAAACCGCCGCGTCGAGATAATCCCAGATCTCGCGCTTGAATTCGGATTGGTTGCGATCCTTGGCCACGACCTCCGGGTCGTAGCGCACGCCGCGAAACGCCCGGTCGAGCACGTCCCGCCGGATGCCTTTCGACGACGCGCGCGCGCGGAAGCCCTTGATCCACAAGTCAAATTCCGGGTTGCTGCTCGCCAGTGTCACGCCCGCTGTGTCGGCGGCTGCCGGCCGCGCGCGCGGGCGCAGGCTACGCACCGGCACATCCACCGAAATCACAGCCGACGCGCTCACCACACCCGAGGCGGGGCGCGACTGCGGGCGCAACGATTCGGCCACCGACGCCACAACTGCCCCTCCAAAGACGAGCAGCACACCCGAAATCACCACCAGTCCCGCCCGCATCACCTGTCTCCACCTGCCCGGATTAATTTTTACGGTTATAGCGCGATCGGCCCAATATCAAAAGCAATCCTGACACCCCCGCGCGGGTGACCGCCGATGCCTGCCGGAGTCAGCCCTGCTTTCGCGCGGCCTTGCGCTTGAGCTTGGCCGCTTTGCGCCGCGCCGCGCCGATCTTGCGCCGGGGCGGTTTGCCATGCGCCTTGGACGGGCCTTTCGCAACGTGGGTGCCCTCGATGTCGATCAGGTCAAAGGCCAGCCCGCCCGAGACCGGCGCCGCCTCCGCCAGCCGCACCGTCACCCGTTGCCCGAGCGAGATGATGCGCCCGGTATCGGCCCCCATCAGGGTGCCGCGCTCGCGGTCGAAATGGAAATATTCGCGCCCCAGCGCGCGCATCGGCACAAGGCCGTCCGCCCCGGTCTCGTCAAGCTTCACGAACACGCCGAACCGGGCGATGCCACTGATCTTGCCGGTGAATTCCTCGCCCAGACGCTCTGACAGAAAGGCCGCGAGGTAGCGGTCGTTGGTGTCGCGCTCGGCCACCATCGAGCGGCGCTCGGTATCCGAGATATGCTGCGCGGTGGCGTCCAATTCCTCGATTTCCGGGCCGCTCAGCCCGTCCTTGCCCCAGCCATGCGCGGTGATGAGCGCGCGATGCACGATCAGATCGGCATAGCGCCGGATGGGCGAGGTGAAATGCGCATAGGCTTGCAGCGACAGGCCGAAATGCCCGAAATTCTGCGGCGCGTAATAGGCTTGCGTCATCGCCCGCAGGGTGGACATGTTGATGACCTCGGAATGATCCGTGTCCTGCGCGGCGTGTAGCAGCGCGTTGAGATGCGCGGTGCGCAACACCTGCCCCTTGGCCAGTGTGAGCCCCGCCGCCTCGGCCACCTCGCGCAGCGTGTCGAGCTTTTCGAGCGGCGGTTCCTCGTGGACGCGAAACAGCAGCGGGCTCTTGCGCTTGCTCAGCGCCTCGGCGGCGGCGACATTGGCCAGCACCATGCATTCCTCGATCAGCCGGTGCGCCTCGAACCGCTCGGCATAGCGGACCGAGGTGACCTTGCCCTCGTCGCTCAGCACCACCTTGCGCTCGGGCAGGTCGAGATCGAGCGGCTGCCGCCTGTGGCGCGCCTTGGCCAGCGCCGCGTGGGCGGCGTAAAGCGGTCGGATCACCGTCTCGAGCAGGGGCGCGGCCTTGTCATCGGGCGCGCCGTCCATCGCCCCCTGCACCTGTTCATAGGTCAACGACGCCGCAGACCGCATCAGCCCGCGCACAAAGCGGTGGCCGATCTTCTCGCCATGTGCGTCGATCTGCATCCGCACGGCGATGCAGGGGCGCGGCACGCCCTCGTGCAGGCTGCACAGATCAGCCGACAGGCGGTCGGGCAGCATCGGCACCACGCGATCCGGGAAGTAGCTGGAATTACCGCGTTTTTTCGCCTCGGTATCGAGCGTGGAGCCGGGGCGCACGTAGTGGGCGACATCGGCGATGGCGACCCAGATGACGTGGCCACCCGCATTTTCGGGGTCGTCATCGGCATGGGCATGGACCGCGTCGTCATGGTCGCGCGCGTCCCACGGGTCGATGGTGATGAGCGGCAGATCGCGCAGGTCATCGCGGCCCTTGAGCCCGGCGGGTTTCATGGCGTCGGCCTCGGCGATCACGTCGTCGGGGAACTCATCCGGGATGCCGTGCTGATGAATGGCGATGAGCGATACGGCCTTGGGGGCCGACGGATCGCCAAGACGGTCGATCACCCGCGCGCGGGGCAGACCCATGCGGCCCGGCGGCCCGGCCTGCTCGGCCTCCACAAGCTCGCCGTCCTGCGCGCCGCCGGTGGCATCGCGGGCGACGAGCCATTCCTTGCCCACGCCCTTGTCGATGGGCACGATCCGCCCACCCTCTTCGCTCTTGCGAAAAATCCCCAGCACTTTCCGGGGGTTATGGCCGATGCGGCGGATCAGGCGCGCCACGTAATGATGCGCCTCGCCCTGCACCGCCTGCAACTTGGCGAGGATGCGATCCCCCTGCCCGAGCGCCGGATCGGCGGCGCGGGGCAGCATCAGGACCACCGGCTCCACCCCCTCGCCATGCCATTCGAGCGGGCGGGCCAGAAGCTCGCCATCTGATGTCAACGCATTGATTTGCAACACAGTTACCGGCGGCAGGCGCTCGGGATCGCGGTAGGTTTTCTTGCGTTTTTCAAGATGCCCCTCGTCCTCGAGCTCGCGCAGCACGCGCTTGAGGTCGATCCGCCCGGCCCCCTTGATACCAAAGGCCTTGGCGATATCGCGCTTGGAGGTGAGGGTCGGGTTATCGGAAATCCATTGCAGGATCTCCGCCTTGGAGGGCGTCTGGCTCATGGGCGTCACGTAGCACGATGCGCGGGGCGCGTCATCCGTGAAAACGGGGGCTGTAACGCGTCGGTATTCTGTCGGTATTGCGTCGGTGAACCTCGCCTCGCGTGAAAAAACGCTTGGAATTTTCATCAGCGGCGCGCAGGATCAATTGCAATGGAGAATCCCCTCCGGAGCGCTGCACCGATGCTGCAACAGGACCCGAGCGAGAGCCGCACCCTGGGCGCCGACCTGCGCGCCCTGCGCAAGGCGCGCAGCCTGACGCTGGCGGCTGTCGCCGGGCGGCTGGGGCGGTCGGTGGGCTGGCTGTCACAAGTCGAGCGCGACCTGTCGGAGCCGTCGATCAGCGACCTGCGGCAGGTGGCCGGGGTGCTGGGCGTGCCGATGTCGCTGCTCTTCGGTCACGCGAGCGCCCCGGTGGAGGAGCAGGGCTATGTCGTGCGCGCGGGCGCGCGGCGACCGATGGGATCGGGGGAGGAAGGGCTGATCGAGGAATTGCTGTCGCCCGACCTGACCGACGAGTTCGAGGTGATCCATTCGACATTCCGCCCCCGCTCGAAAATGCAGCGCCCGGCGCAGCGGTCGACGCAGGAGGTGGGCTATATCGTCTCCGGGCGGCTCGACCTCGAGATCGGCGGGCGGCGGTTCAGCCTTGGCCCCGGCGACAGCTTCCGCTTTCGCGGCGAGCCCTATTGCTGGGCCAACCCGTATGATGACCCCTGCGTGGCGATCTGGGTGATCGCCCCGCCGGTTTATTGAGGATGCCATGAGCTTTGAAGCATGGTCCGTCTTCGCGCTTTTCTGGGTGGTGTTCGTCACCACGCCGGGGCCGAATCATGTGAATTGCATCACCAACGGCATGAATGTGGGGTTTCGGCGGGGGCTCTGGGGTGTGGCGGCGATCCTTGTGCAGGCAACGATTTTCCTGACGCTCTCGGCCGCGGGCATCACGGCGCTCATCGCCGCCGCGCCGGTGGCGTTCGAGTTGGCGAAACTGCTGGGCGCTGCGGTGCTCATCTGGCTGGGCGTGCGCGGCTGGATGCGGGCAAAGCGACCCGTCTCGACAGAGGTGGCCCCCGGCGGCTCGGTGTTCTGGCGCGCCTTCATGGTGGCCACGATCAACCCCAAGAGCGTCGCCGGATACCTCGCCGCGTTCAGCCAATTCGTGCAGCCCGACGTGCCGATCCGGGGTCAGATGTGGGTGATCTTCCCACCGCCCTGACCATCACGGCGCTGAGCTACACCGGCTTTACCGCGCTTGGCGCAGGGCTGGGGCGCGCGGCGCTCGGGGCCGTCTTCAACACATGGCTGCGGCGGATCATGGCCGCGCTGTTCATCGGCTACGGCGTGGCGCTCGGCAGCGCGGCGCTGCCCGCACGCTAGGATCAGGACAACAGGGAGGGGACAATGGCTGAGATTCCAAGCACCGCGCGGGCGGTCATCATCGGCGGGGGCGCGGTGGGGGCCTCGTGCCTCTATCACCTGGCCAAGGCGGGATGGACCGACTCCGTGCTGCTGGAGCGCAACGAGCTGACGGCGGGCAGCACATGGCACGCGGCGGGCAATGTGCCGACGTTTTCCACAAGCTGGTCGGTGATGAACATGCAGCGCTACTCGACCGAGCTTTATGCGCGGCTGGGGGCCGAGGTCGACTACCCGATGAACTATCATCAGACCGGCTCCATCCGCCTCGCGCATAGCCGCGAGCGGATGCAGGAATTCGCGCGCGCCAAGGGGATGGGCAGGCATCAGGGGATGGACCTCGACATCCTCGGGGTGGACGAGATCAAGGCGCGCTATCCGTTCATCGAGACGCATGACCTGCACGGCGCGCTTTACGACCCGAACGACGGCGATATCGACCCCGCGCAACTGACGCAAGCCTTGGCAAAAGGCGCGCGGGAGATGGGGGCCAAGGTGCTCCGCTTCTGCCCCGCGACCGGGGTGCGCCGGGAAAACGGCGAGTGGATCGTCGAGACCGCGAAGGGCGAGATTCGCTGCGAGATCGTGGTGAATGCCGCCGGCTATTACGCGCAGCGGGTCGGGGAATGGTTCATTCCCTATGGCGGGCGGCGGGTGCCGATGATGGTGATGAGCCATCAATACCTGCTGTCGGAGGAAATCCCCGAGATCGAGGCGTGGACCAAGGAGCAGGGCCACAAGCTGCCGCTGTTGCGCGATGTCGATGTGTCCTATTACCTGCGGCAGGAAAAGCACGGGTTCAACCTTGGCCCTTACGAGCCGCGCTGCCGCGCGCATTGGGCCGACCCCTCCGATCCCATGCCCGAGGATTTCAGCTTTCAGCTCTGGCAGGAAGATATCGACCGCGTCGAGGAGATCGTGATGGATGCCATGGCGCGGGTGCCCTTGCTCGGCTCGGCGGGGATCAGCAAGATCATCAACGGGCCGATCCCATACGCCCCCGACGGGATGCCGTTGCTTGGGCCGATGCCCGGCGTGCCGAATGCGTTCGAGGCCTGCGTCTTTACCTTCGGGATCGCGCAGGGCGGCGGCGCGGGCAAGGTGCTGGCCGAATGGGTGACCGAAGGCGGCGACCGAATGGGACATGTGGGCCTGCGACCCGCGCCGCTACACCGATTACACCGATCACGACTATTGCGTGGCCAAGGGGATGGAGGTTTACGGCCACGAATACGGGATGCATTTCCCGTGGCACCGCTGGCCCGCCGCGCCGGACCGCAGGCTCTCGGCGTTGCACGGGCGGCTCAAGGCGGCGGGCGCGCAGATGGGGGATTATAACGGCTGGGAGCGGGCCAACTGGTTCGCGCAGCCGGGCGATGATACCAGCGAAGAGGCGACGCAGACATGGGACCGCGCCGGGCCTTGGGAGCCGCGCATCCGCGAGGAATGCGAGGCGGTGCGCGATGCCTGCGGCGTCATCGCCATATCGGGGTTCACCCGTCTGGCGGTTGAGGGGCCGGGGGCGCGCGCCCATGTCGATGCGCTCACCGCGTCGCGCCTGCCGCAGCCGGGGCGGATTGGCCTGGCCTATTTCGCGGATGCAAGGGGCCGCATCCTGACCGAGATGTCGGTGATCCCGCGCAGCGAGGACGAGATGTGGCTCATCACCGCCGGGGCCGCGCAATGGCATGACCGCGACGTTCTGGCGCGAGGGCTGCCCGAGGGGGTGACGCTCAGCGACCGGAGCGACACATACGACTGCCTGCTGGTCACCGGCCCGAAGGCGCGTGAGGTGCTGGCACCGCTCACAGATGGCGACCTGTCGCTGCCCTGGCTCAGCGTGCAGGAGGCGCAGGTCTGCGGCATCGGCTGCGTGCTCATCCGGGTGTCGTTTGCCGGCGAGTTGGGCTGGGAGGTCCACTGCCCGCTGGCCGACGCCCCGGCGATCTGGGACGCGGTGACGGGAGCCGGGGCCAAGCCGTTTGGCATGTGGGCGCTCAATTCCTTGCGCATCGAGAAGGGGTATCGCGCGTGGAAGGGCGACCTTTCGACCGATTACTCGCTGCTCGAAGGCGGGCTTGACCGCTTCGTGAAACTCGACAAGCCGCAGGATTTCCCCGGCAAGGCGGCGCTTCTGGCCGAAAAGCAGCGCGGCGTGAAGAAGCGTTTTGCACCGCTCATCGTCGAGGCGGGCGCGGCGGATGCGCCCTACATGTCGACGATCTGGCACGAGGGCGAGATCGTGGGCGAGACCACCTCGGGCGCCTGGGGCTATCGCGTGGGGGCGTCGGTCGCGCTCGCGATGCTGCGCGCGGACCTTGCGGTGCCGGGGACGGAGCTGGAGGTTGAAATCTACGGCGAACGGTGCCCCGCCGTGGTGCAGCCCGAGGCGCCCCTGTGGGACGCGGGCAACGAGAGGCTGCGCGCATGACCCTGCCCGCCACCATGCGCGGCGTCCACCTCACCCGCCACGGCGGGCCGGAGGCGCTCGAATGGCGCGAGGATATCGCGGTGCCGCGCCCCGGTGCCGGCGAGGTGCTGGTGCGGGTGCTGGCGGCGGGCGTCAACAACACCGATATCAACACCCGCGAGGGCTGGTATGCCGCCGAGGTCACGGGGGCCACGGGCGAGACCGACAAGGGCGTCGAGGCCGGGGGCTGGTCCGGCGCGCTGAAGTTTCCGCTTATTCAGGGCGGTGATCTCTGCGGCGAGGTGGTGGCATTGGGCGAAGGCGTCACCACCCCCGCAATCGGCGCGCGCGTCACCTGCCCCATCAACATCCCCCGCCCCTTGCCCGACAACCCGGTGGGCTTCATCGCGCTCGGCTCGGAAATCGACGGGGCCTTTGCCGACTACTGCCTGATGGCGGCGGCGGACCTTTACGACGTCACCGACGCACCGCTCTCGGATATCGAGATCGCCGCCATCCCCTGCGCCTTCGGCACCGCATTGGGCCTGCTGGACCGGGCGGGTGTGGCGGCAGGGCAAGAGGTGCTCATCACCGGGGCCTCGGGCAATGTCGGCCTCGCGGCGGTGCAACTGGCCGCGAAGCTGGGCGCGCGCGTGACCGGCATCGCCGCCCCCGCCAAGGCCGCCACGGTGCGCGCGGACGGCGCGGCAGAGGTGATCGCCCGCGACGCCCCCCTGCCCGAGAACCATTTTCACGCGGTGATCGACCTTGTCGCAGGCCCCGGCTGGCCCGCGCTCATCGACGCGCTGCGCCCCGGCGGGCATTACGCGGTGGCGGGGGCCATCGCCGGGCCCATGGTCACCGCCGATCTGCGCCGCATCTACCTGCGCGACATCACGATCCACGGCTGCACCTTTCAGGCCCCGCGCGTCTTTGCCCGGCTGATGGAGATGGTCCGCGCAGGACACATACGCCCCCGTATCTCCGCCACCTATCCGCTGCGCGAGATTGCCCTTGCACAGGCGCAATTTCAGGCCAAGTCCCATGCCGGGAAACTTGTGCTTTTACCGGAGGCCACAGACGAATGACAGAAATCACGCTTCTCGATGGCTCCATCGGGCAGGAACTGGTCCGGCGCTCGGGCGACCGGGCGACGCCGCTGTGGTCCACGCAGGTGATGATCGACCACCCCGATCTGGTGCGCGCGGTGCATGACAGCTATTTCGCCGCCGGGGCGACGGTCGCCACCACCAACACCTACGCCATCCTGCGCGACCGGCTGGTGCGGGTGGGGCTCGAGGATCAGGTGGGCCGCCTCGCGGGTATCGCCGTCACCGCCGCGTGTGCCGCGCGCGATGCGCACGGCGCGGGCCGGGTGGCGGGGGCGATCGGGCCGCTGGTGCAATCCTACCGCCCCGACCTCTGCCCGCCCGCCGCCGAGGCCGCCCAAATCTATGCCGAGCCGGTGGCGGCGCTCGCGCCGCGCGTCGATCTGCTGCTGCTGGAGACCATGTCCTCGGTCGATCAGGCGCGCGGCGCGATGATGGCGGCGCGCGAGACCGCCCTGCCCGTCTGGCTCGCGGTCTCGGTGCAGGACGCGGATGGCACGCGCCTGCGCTCGGGCGAGCCGCTCTCGGCCCTCGCCCCTCTGCTCGCGGAAATGCCCCCCGACGCGATCCTCATCAATTGCTCACCGCCCGAGGCGATCAGCCAGGGACTCGCCACGCTCAAGGGCTTTGGCCTGCCCTTCGGGGCCTATGCCAACGGCTTCACCCGGATCGGCGAGGGCTTTCTCGGCTCCGCCCCCACGGTGGACGCGCTGGAGCGGCGCCATGACCTCACCCCTGCCGCCCATGCCGAGGCGGCGATGGGCTGGATCGCACAAGGGGCCACCATCGTCGGCGGCTGCTGCGAGGTGGGCCCCGACCATATCGCCGAACTGGCGCGGCGCATTCGCGAAGCGGGGCATGAAATTGTCTGACCCGCTGTTTCTTCCTGGTAAAAATACTCCCTGCTCAACGCTGACCGGAGGCACAACATGACCGATCTTCCAACTCAGGCCCGCGTGGTCATCATCGGCGGCGGCGTGGTGGGCTGCTCGGTGGCGTATCACCTGACGAAACTCGGCTGGACCGACGTGGTGCTGCTGGAACGCAAGCAGTTGACCTCGGGCACGACATGGCACGCCGCTGGCCTTATCGGGCAGTTGCGCGCCACCGCCAACATGACCCGGCTCGCGCGCTATTCGGCGGAGCTTTACACCGGGCTCGAAGCCGAGACGGGGATCGCCACCGGCTTTCGGCAGTGCGGCTCGGTCTCGGTGGCGCTGACGGCGGACCGGCTGGAGGAGTTGCGGCGAAGTGCGGCGATGGCGCGGGCCTTTGGTGTGCCGGTGGAGGAGTTGAGCCCGGCGGATGTCGGCGACCGGTATCCGCATCTCAACCTCGACGGCGTGACGGGGGGCGTGTGGCTGCCCACCGACGGGCAGGCGGACCCCGCCAATATCGCGCTGGCGCTGGCCAAGGGGGCGCGGATGCGCGGGGCGCGGGTGGCCGAGCGGGTGAAGGTGACCGGCATGGCGCGCGACGGGCGGCGCATCACCGGCGTGGACTGGCGCGGCGAGGACGGCAGCACGGGCCATATCGCCTGCGATCATATCGTGAATTGCGCGGGCATGTGGGGGCGCGAGGTGGGGCGCATGGCGGGCACGAACGTGCCGCTGCATGCCTGCGAGCATTTCTATATCGTGTCCGAGCCGATCGCGGGGCTTGGCCAATTGCCGGTGCTGCGGGTGCCGGACGAATGCGCCTATTACAAGGAGGATGCAGGGAAAATCATGCTCGGCGCGTTCGAGCCGGTCTCGAAGCCCTGGGGCATGGCGGGCATTCCCGACAGCTTCGAATTCGACCAACTGCCCGAGGATTTCGATCATTTCGAGCCGATCCTCGAACAGGCCGTGGCGCGGATGCCGATGCTGGCGGAGGCGGGAATTCACACGTTCTTTAACGGTCCCGAAAGCTTTACCCCCGATGATGCCTATCACCTGGGGCTTTGCCCCGGGATGGACAATGTCTGGGTGGCGGCGGGGTTCAACTCCATCGGTATTCAGTCGGCGGGCGGCGCGGGGCACGCGCTCTCGCAATGGATGGAAGAGGGCGAGAAGCCGTTTGATCTGGGTGATGTGGATATTGCGCGGATGCAGCCGTTTCAGGGCAACCGGCGCTATCTTTATGAGCGCTCGAAGGAGGTGCTTGGCCTGCTCTATGCCGATCACTACCCCTACCGGCAGAAGGCCACGGCGCGCGGTGTGCGCAGATCGCCGTTTCATGCGCAATTGCTGGAGCAAGGTGCTGTCATGGGCGAGGCGGCGGGCTGGGAGCGGGCGAACTGGTTCGCGGACGAAGGACAGGAGCGCGCCTACCGCTATGGCTGGGGGCGGCAGAACTGGTTCGGCAATGCCGCTGCGGAACACCGCGCGATCCGCGAGGGCGTGGGCCTTTATGACATGTCGAGTTTCGGCAAGCTGCGGGTGGAGGGGCGCGACGCCGAAGGTTTCCTCAACCATGTCTGCGGCGGCGATCTGTCGGTGCCGGTGGGGCGGATCGTCTATACGCAGTTTCTCAACGCACGCGGGGGGATCGAGGCGGATGTGACGGTCACGCGGCTGTCGGAGACGGCGTATCTGGTTGTGACACCGGCGGCGACGCGGCTCGCGGACGAGACATGGCTGCGGCGGCATCTGGGCGAGCGGATGGTCGTGATCACCGACGTGACGCCCGCCGAGGGCGTGCTGGCGGTGATGGGGCCGCGCGCGCGCGCGGTGATGCAAGCGGTGTCGCCCGATGATCTGTCGAACGACGCGCATCCCTTTGGCCATGCGCGGCAGATCGAGATCGGCATGGGGCTGGCGCGCACGCATCGCGTCTCTTACGTGGGCGAGCTGGGCTGGGAGGTTTACGTGAGCGCGGACATGGCCGGGCATGTGTTCGAGGTGCTGATGGAGGCAGGGCAGGATCACGGGCTGAAGCCTGTGCGGGATGCACGCGATGGATAGCTGCCGGATCGAGAAGGCGTTTCGCCATTTCGGCCATGACATCACCTGCGAGGATCACGTGCTCGAGGCGGGGCTGGGATTTGCCGTGAAGACCGGCAAGCCCGCGTTCATCGGCCGCGACGCGGTGCTGCGCAAGCGCGAGACCGGGCTGGAGCGGCGGATGCTGCAATTCCGGCTGAGCGATCCCGAGCCGATGCTCTACCATAACGAGCCGGTGCTGCGCGATGGCGAGATCGTGGGGTATCTCAGTTCGGGGGCTTACGGCCATCACCTCGGCGCGGCCATCGGCATGGGCTATGTGCCGTGCAAGGGCGAGACCGCGGATCAGGTGCTGGCGTCAAGCTATCAGATCGACGTGGCGGGCACGCGCGTGCCCGCCGAGGCGAGCCTCAAGCCCATGTATGACCCGAAATCGGAGCGGATGCGCGGCTGAGGTCGCGGGCGGCGCGCGGTCGGTCGCATTGATCCTGTCGCTGTCTGGCCGTATAGGCCATGCGAGCCCAAGCGATGCAGGAAGGAAACGCCGATGTCCGACGCCCAACTGGAAACCGCCATCAACGCCGCCTGGGAGGCGCGCGAACAGATCACCCCCAGGACCGGGGGCGAGACGCGCGAGGCCATCGAGGCCACGCTCGACGCGCTCGACAGTGGCCGGTTGCGCGTGGCCGAACGGCAGGAGACCGGCGATTGGCACGTCAACCAATGGGCCAAGAAAGCGGTGCTGTTGGGATTCCGCATCAAGGATATGGAGATGCAGCCGGGCGGGCCGCAGGGCGGCGGCTGGTGGGACAAGGTGGACAGCAAGTTCAAGGGCTGGGGCGAGGCCGAATGGCGCGCGGCGGGCTTTCGCGCGGTGCCGACCTGCGTGGTGCGGCGCTCGGCCTATATCGCGCCGGGCGTGGTTTTGATGCCGTCCTTCGTCAACCTGGGGGCCCATGTGGACGAAGGCACGATGGTGGATACCTGGGCCACCGTGGGCAGTTGCGCGCAGATCGGCAAGGGCGTGCACCTGTCGGGCGGCGTCGGCATCGGCGGCGTGCTGGAGCCGATGCAGGCGGGGCCGACGATCATCGAGGATGGCTGCTTTATCGGGGCACGCTCGGAGGTTGTCGAGGGCTGCATCGTGCGCGAGGGCTCGGTGCTGGGGATGGGCGTCTTTATCGGCCAATCCACCAAGATCGTGGACCGCGAGACCGGCGAGGTGTTCATCGGCGAGGTGCCGCCCTATTCGGTGGTGGTCGCGGGGTCGATGCCGTCGAAAGGCGGCGTCAACCTCTATTGCGCGGTGATCGTGAAACGGGTGGACGCGCAGACGCGCTCAAAGACCGGGATCAACGAGTTGCTGCGGGATTGAGGCGGAGCCGGGCGGGGTAAGGTGGCCTGGAGGGGACGTTGCGCCAACGGTCGCGAGGAGCCGCGCAGCGCCCGACCGCGGGTGGGCGCTCCAACGGGTGATGAGCGCGCTCTATGGTGCGCACATACTCCAACGTATATAACACGTGAATTGCGCAGAACGTCCGCTAATCAGCGCCCGCCCGGCATGGGGCGGATCGGGCCGCTCGCGCGGGCGGTGCCTTCGGCACCTTGATTCCGCGCAAGGGGCTGTATCCCGACCGTCCGCAACAGGCCAATCGCGCCCCGCTCAGGCCCCCGCGCCCTGCAAGGCCATGACGCTGAGCGCCCCCTCGCGCCGCGCGCGGATCGCGAGGGCCGCCGCGTGCGCCCCGGCGAGCGTGGTGAAATAGGGGATGCGGTCATAGAGCGCGACCGAGCGGATCTCGCGGCTGTCCTCGACTGCCTGCTGCCCTTCGGTGGTGTTCATGACCAGTGCGATCGCACCATCCTTGAGCAGGTCCACGATGTTGGGCCGGCCCTCGTAGACCTTGTTGACCACCTCGCAGGCGATGCCGGCCTCTTCGAGGAATGCCGCCGTGCCGCGCGTGGCGACCAGCGCAAATCCCATCTCTGCCAATAGCCCGGCTGTTTCCAGCAACACGGGCGACTTGTCGGAATCCTTGATCGAGACGAACACGCGGCCCTCCTCGGGCAGGTGAACGCCCGCGCCCATCTGCGCCTTGAGGAAGGCGCGCGGGAACGACACGTCCCAGCCCATCACCTCGCCGGTGGAGCGCATTTCCGGCCCGAGGATGGTATCGACGCCGGGGAAACGGGCGAAGGGCAACACCGCCTCCTTGACGGAAAACCACGGCATGTCGGGATCGGCCAGCGTCATCTGGTCGGCCATCGGCTGGCTGCCCGGCGTCGCGCCCTCGGGGTAAGGGCCGCGCGCGGGGAAGCTGTCCATCGTCTCGCCCGCCATGAGCCGTGCGGCGATGGCGGCGATAGCTGAATCCGTGGCCTTGGCCACAAAGGGCACGGTGCGGCTGGCGCGCGGGTTCACCTCGATGAGGTAGATGTCGTCGCCCTTGACCGCGAATTGCACGTTCATCAGCCCCACGACGCCCAGCGCGCGGGCCAGCGCCTCGGTCTGGCGCTTGATCTCGTCGATGATCGCGGGCTTGAGCGAGTAGGGCGGCAGGGAGCAGGCCGAATCGCCCGAATGCACGCCCGCCTCCTCGATATGCTGCATGATGCCCGCGACATGCACGCGCGTGCCGTCGCAGAGCGCGTCGACGTCGCATTCGATGGCCCCCGAGAGGTATCCGTCGAGCAGCACCGGGCTCTTGCCCGAAACGACCACCGCCTCGGCGATGTAGCGCTCCAGATGGGCCATGTCGCGCACGATCTCCATCGCGCGCCCGCCCAGCACGTAGGACGGGCGGATGACCAGCGGGAAGCCGATTTCCTCGGCGATTGCAAGCGCTTGCGCGTCGGTGCTGGCGATGCCGTTCTGCGGCTGCTTGAGGCCAAGCCTGTTGACCAGCGCCTGGAACCGTTCGCGATCCTCGGCCAGATCGATGGCGTCGGGCGTGGTGCCGAGGATCGGGATGCCCTCGGCCTCGAGCCCGCGGGCGAGCTTGAGCGGAGTCTGCCCGCCGAACTGCACGATCACCCCGTGCAGCGTGCCGTTTTCCTGCTCGACGCGCAGGATTTCCATGACATGCTCGAAGGTCAGCGGCTCGAAATAGAGCCGGTCGGAGGTGTCGTAATCGGTGCTGACCGTCTCGGGGTTGCAGTTGATCATGATCGTCTCGTAGCCGGCATCCGACAGCGCGAAACAGGCGTGACAGCAGCAATAGTCGAACTCGATCCCCTGCCCGATCCGGTTCGGCCCGCCGCCGAGGATCACGACCTTTTTCGCGTCAGAGGGCCGCGCCTCGCACTCCACCTCGCCCATCATCGGGGCCTCGTAGGTCGAATACATGTAGGGCGTCTGCGCCTCGAATTCGGCGGCGCAGGTGTCGATCCGCTTGAACACCGCGTGCACGCCGAGATTGGTGCGCGCGCGCCGGACCTGATCCTCGTCGCGGCCCGTGAGCATGGCCAGCCGCGCATCGGTGAAGCCCATCATCTTGAGCCGGCGCAGCCCGTCCTCGGTCACCGGCAGCCCGTCGCGGCGCACGCGCTCCTCGGCCTCGACGATCTCGCGGATGCGGGCGAGGAACCACGGGTCATAGGCGGTGGCGGCATGGATCTCGTCATCCGTCAGGCCGTGCCGCATCGCCTGCGCGATGGTGCGCATCCGGTCGGGCGTGGGCAGCGACAGCGCGCGGGTGACGGCGGCCTTGTCGGGTGCGCCCTCTATTTCCACCTCGTCGAAACCCGAAAGGCCGGTTTCCATCGACGAAAGCGCCTTTTGCAGCGATTCGTGGATGGTGCGGCCAATGGCCATCGCCTCGCCCACCGATTTCATCGCGGTGGTCAGGTGCGGCTTGGAGCCGGGGAATTTCTCGAAGGCGAAGCGCGGGATTTTCGTGACCACGTAGTCGATGCTGGGCTCGAAGGAGGCGGGCGTCACCTTGGTGATGTCGTTGTCCAGCTCGTCGAGCGTGTAGCCCACCGCCAGCTTGGCCGCGATCTTGGCGATCGGGAAACCGGTGGCCTTGGACGCCAGCGCCGAGGAGCGCGAGACGCGCGGGTTCATCTCGATCACCACCATGCGGCCATCCTCGGGGTTCACGGCCCATTGCACGTTCGAGCCGCCGGTCTCGACCCCGATCTCGCGCAGCACGGCGATCGAGCCGTTGCGCATGATCTGGTATTCCTTGTCGGTCAGCGTGAGCGCGGGGGCGACGGTGATCGAATCGCCCGTGTGCACGCCCATCGGATCGACGTTTTCGATGGCGCAGACGATGATGGCGTTGTCGGCGCGGTCGCGGACCACCTCCATCTCGAATTCCTTCCAGCCCAGCAGGCTCTCGTCGATCAGGATCTGGCTGACGGGCGAGGCATCGAGGCCGGATTTGCAGTAATGGATGTAATCGTCGCGGTTATAGGCCACGCCGCCGCCGGTGCCGCCGAGCGTGTAGGCGGGGCGGATGATCGCGGGCAGGCCGACGTATTCGATCGCGTCGAGCGCATGCGACGCCGCTTCATGTCGCACTTGCCGTGCGCTTGGGCGGCGACGATGGTGGCCTTGGGGTTCTCGAGCCCGATCCGGTCCATCGCCTCGCGGAAGAGCTTGCGGTCCTCGGCCATCTCGATGGCGGCGCGGTTGGCGCCGATCAGCTCGACGCCGTATTTCTCCAGCACGCCCATATCGGCCACGGCGAGCGCGGTGTTGAGGCCGGTCTGCCCGCCCATCGTGGGCAGCAATGCGTCGGGGCGCTCCTTCTCGATGATCTTGGCCACGGTCTCGGGGGTGATCGGCTCGATATAGGTGGCGTCGGCCAGGCCGGGATCGGTCATGATCGTGGCGGGGTTGGAGTTGACGAGGATGACGCGGTAGCCTTCCTCGCGCAGCGCCTTGCAGGCCTGTGCGCCGGAATAGTCGAATTCGCAGGCCTGTCCGATGACGATGGGCCCCGCGCCGATGATCATGATGGATGATATCGGTTCTTTTCGGCATGTTGGTCCCCGGGCAGCTTGATGGCTGCGCGCGGCCTCGGCCCGCGCGCAAATTGGTGGGGTTATATCCGTCACCCGGCGAGGTGCAAGGGGCATACCGGCGCGGCGGTCAGGAGGCGGGCGCGCTCTGTGCCACCTCGTCGAGGATCACGCGGTCGAGCGCGCCCATGCCGGCGCCATCGCGCTGCGGATAGAGGATCAGCCGGTCGATGATGCGCCCGGCCAGCGCGTCGGCGGGAAAGGTCACAAACCCCGCGCCGGAGGTGGCAAAGCTGTCGCGCGCCACCCTCGTTGTGCCGAGATAGCCCTCGGCCACCACGCGGGGCGCGCCGCCTTCGGATTGCCAGTCGAGCGAGACGAAGGTGAAGGGCACATCGCGCAGGATCGCGATGGCCCCGCGCGCGCCCATGACGCTCTCGATCTCGTTCGGCCCGTCGGTGCCGTCGCCGGATTTGGCTGGCCCCGAAATCACCGCGTCGCGGGTGACGATGCGGTAGCCGTCCTCTTCCATCTCGACCGGGGCCGCGCCCTCACCCGGCCCCTCGAAGCCGATGGAGACCGGCCCCGCCTGCGCCCCTGCCGCCCAGAGGCAGAGCATGGCCGCGCCCGCAATCGCCTGTGTCATCATCAATGCCCCGTCTCAAATCCCTTTTGCCCAAGGCTTGCCCGCCGCCCCCCGCCTGTCAAGCGCGCCGCCTTGCGCAAAACCAGAGAAAAGCGGCGCTTTTGTGGGTGTCATTCGCCCGCGCGCGGCCTAGTTTCGGGCCAGTCACACGCGAGGGTTTGATTTGCAGATTCGTTTCGATCACGGGCCGACGGGCGGGGCCTGCGCGTTTGCGCAGGCCGAGCGGCTGATCGTGGCGCATGACGCGGGCGAGGTGCCCGAAGCCCTTGCCGCGATGGATGCCGCGCGCGCCGAAGGGTATTGGATCGCGGGCTTTGCCAGCTACGAGCTTGGCTATGCGCTCGAGCCGCGCCTCGTGCCGCTGATGCCCGCGCGCCGCCGCCTGCCGCTCTTGCAATTCGGGGTCTACGCCGCGCCGCAGGACGCGAAGCCGCTCGCCCCCGGTGCGGCGCGGCTTGGCCCGGTCCGCCCCGGATGGGATGCGCGCCGCTATGCCCGCGCGTTCGCGACGGTGCATGAGCTGATCGGCGCGGGCGATATCTACCAGGCCAACCTCACCTTTCCGCTGAGCCTGACGGCCTCCGGCACGCCGGAGGCGCTTTATGCCGCGCTGACGGCCGTGCAGCCGGTGCGCTTTGGCGCGCTGATCGAGGCGGAGGGCCTGCCCGCGATCCTGTCGCGCTCGCCCGAGTTGTTCTTTCGCACCGATGCGGCAGGCGCAATCGAGACGCGCCCGATGAAGGGCACACAACCGCGCAGCGATGATCCGGCAGAGGACGCGCGCCGCCGCTATTTCCTGCAAACCGACGAGAAAAACCGCGCCGAGAACCTGATGATCGTGGATCTGCTGCGCAACGATATCAGCCGCGTGAGCCTGCCCGGCTCGGTTCGTGTGCCCGCGCTCTTTTCGGTCGAAAGTTACGAGACGGTCCACCAGATGACCTCGCGGGTCACCGCGCAGCTTCAGCCCGGCACCGGGCTTGGCGACATTTTCGAAGCACTTTTCCCCTGCGGTTCGATCACCGGCGCGCCCAAGATTCGCGCGATGCAGATTCTCGCCGACCTCGAAGAGGCCCCGCGCGAGGTCTATTGCGGCACCATCGGCTGGGCCGCCCCCGACGGGCGGGCAGAATTCAACGTGGCGATCCGCACGCTGATGATCGAGGGCGGGCGCGCCCGGCTCGACGTGGGCGGCGGCGTCGTTTACGACAGCACGGCGGCGGGCGAATACGAGGAGGCGCTGTGGAAGGCGCGCTTTGCCCGCGCGCTGGCCCCGGTGCCGGTCTGACGCCTCACGCCGCCGTGCTGCGCCCCTCGGCCTCCGTCTCGCGATAGAGATAATCGCGCGTCAGCGGCACCGCGTCCTGTTTCGGGGTGATCTGGAACTGGAACACCACTTGGTCGTTGAGCCGGAACGTCAGCTCGCTCGCCGTCAGGTAATAGCGCCACATCCGGCAGAAGCGATCATCGTAGAGCGCGCGGGCGCGGTCGATATTGGCCTCGAACCGCCGGCGCCATTCCTTGAGCGTTTCGGCGTAATGCAGCCGCCAGACCTCGACATCGGTGGTCACGAGCCGCTGCCGCTCGATGGCGGCCACCGCCTCGGACATGGCCGGGCAATAGCCGCCGGGAAAGATGTATTTCGTGATCCAGGGGCTCGTTGCCCCCGGCGGCTCGCTGCGCCCGATGGTGTGGATGAGCGCGATGCCGTCGGGGGCAAGCAGCCGCTTCACCGCGCTGAAATACGCATCGTAATGCGGCACGCCGACATGCTCGAACATGCCGATCGACACGATCCGGTCGAACCGCCCCTCGACATCGCGGTAATCCATCAGCTCGAACCGCACCCGATCCGCCAGCCCCGCCTTGGCGGCGCGGGCATTGGCCATCTCGTGTTGCTCTTGCGAGAGCGTCACGCCCACCACCTCGGCCCCGAAATCGCGCGCCAGCGTCAGGCCCATGCCGCCCCAGCCGCAACCGATATCGAGCACCCGCATCCCCGGCTCGATCAGCAGCTTTTTCGCGATATGGTGTTTCTTGGCCTCCTGCGCCTCTTCCAGCGTCATGTCGGGGCTCGGCGAAATAGGCGCAGGAATAGTTGCGGTCGGCGTCGAGGAAGAGATCGTAAAGCTCGCCCGACAGGTCGTAATGATGCGCCGCGTTGGCCCGCGACCGGCCCGCCGGGTTGAACTGATCCAGCCGCCGCTTGAGCCAGCGCAGCACCTCCATCGGGCGGCGGAACCACGGCTGGCCCTGCGCGCGGATATTCATCATCGCGAGGCTGAGAAAGCCGTAGATGTCATCGTCCTCGAAGGTCACGGTGCCGTCCATGTAGCCCTCGCCGATGGCCATGTCGGGCGACATGACGATCCGGCGGGGCAGATCGGGCGCGTGCAGGGTCACGGCGCTCTCGGGGCCGTCCCCGGGCCCGTAGCTGCGCGTGGTGCCGTCGGGGAATGTCACCCGCATCCGCCCGTGGTGGAAAAAATGTGTCAGCAGCCGATCCAGGGCATATGTCCACATCTCACACCTCCAATTCTGCGCCCGATCCGGCGCATAACCCCGGTGACGTTACACCGGCGATGTGATCCCGCATTGATGCGCGTTAACCGTTCGCAGTGCCGGTATACTAATGAATTCACCGTGCCTGTAAAGCTTTCGGACGGCCGCCGCGCCACCCGGCCTTGACTTTGCCGCCCCGCCCATGTGTATCGGCGCGGACGCGAGACAGAAAGCCATCAGCGGCCCAACCTGGCCCCGGAGACCCCAAATGCACGCATTTCGCAGCCATACCTGCGCCGATCTGAGACACGCCCATGTCGGAGAGACCGTCCGCCTCGCCGGGTGGGTCCACCGCATCCGCGATCACGGTGGCGTGCTCTTTATCGACCTGCGCGATCACTATGGCGTGACGCAGGTGCTGTGCGATCCCGACAGCCCGGTTTTCGACGCGGTCGAGGGCTTGCGCGCCGAATCCTGCATCCGCATCGACGGCACCGTGAAGGCGCGCGACGCGAGCCTCGTGAACGCGCGCATCCCCACCGGCGAGATCGAGGTCTATATCCGCGATCTGGAGGTGCTGGGCGCGGCGGGCGAGTTGCCGCTGCAGGTGTTCGGCGATCAGGAATACCCCGAGGAGACGCGCCTGCGCTACCGCTATCTCGACCTGCGCCGCGAGGCGATGCAGCGCAACATGGTGCTGCGCTCGGACGTGGTGGCCTCGATCCGGCGGCGCATGTGGGATCAGGGCTTTCGCGAGTTCCAGACGCCGATCATCACCGCGTCGTCGCCCGAGGGTGCGCGCGATTTTCTCGTGCCCTCGCGGCTGCATCCGGGCAAGTTCTACGCCCTGCCGCAGGCGCCGCAGCAGTTCAAGCAGCTCATCATGGTGTCGGGGTTCGACAAGTATTTCCAGATCGCGCCGTGCTTCCGCGACGAGGACCCCCGCGCCGACCGCTCGCCCACCGATTTCTACCAGCTCGACATGGAGATGTCGTTCGTCGAGCAGCAGGACGTGTTCGACACGGTGGCCCCGGTGATCGCGGGCGTGTTCGAGGAGTATGGCGGCGGGGCAAAGGTGGACGCGCCTGAAAGCTGGCCGCAAATCCCCTATGCCGAGGCGCTGCTGAAATACGGCTCCGACAAGCCCGACCTGCGCAATCCGATTGAAATGGCCGATGTGTCCGAGCATTTCCGCGGCTCGGGCTTTGCCATCTTCGCGAGGTTGCTGGAGCAGGAGGGCACCGAGGTGCGCGCCATTCCCGCGCCCACCGGCGGGTCGCGCAAGTTCTGCGACCGGATGAACGCCTTTGCCCAGAAAGAGGGCCTGCCGGGGATGGGGTATATCTTCTGGCGGCGAAACGGTACGAGAAGGCCTGTGCGGACGCATGCGTCGCGGAAATCGAGACTGAAATGGACTGGCGCCGAGGCACGAGCGGCGATGAAGCTGGAATCGAGAGCGGCGGTAGCTGATGCCACAGGCCCCCTGGCCAGACATCGGCCCCGAGCGCACCGAGGCGATCCGCCAGCAGCTTGGCCTTGGGGTGGGCGATGCGGCCTTCTTCCTCGGCGGCAAGCCGAGCGCGTTCGAGCGGGTGGCGGCCAAGGCGCGGGACGTGATCGGCGAAGAGCTTGGCCTGACCGAACAGGACCGCTTCGCCTTTGCCTGGATCGTCGATTTCCCGATGTACGAGGCCGACGAGGAGACCGGCAAGGTCGATTTCAGCCACAACCCGTTTTCCATGCCGCAGGGCGGGCGCGCGGCGCTCGACGGTGATCCGCTCGGGGTGCTGGGCTACCAGTATGACCTCGCCTGCAACGGCTACGAGATCGTCTCGGGCGCGATCCGCAACCACCGGCCCGAGATCATGTTCAAGGCCTTCGCGCTGGCGGGCTATGACGAATCGGAGGTGCGCAACCGCTTCGGCGGCATGGTCAACGCGTTCCAATACGGCGCGCCCCCGCACGGCGGCTGCGCGGCGGGCATCGACCGCATGGTGATGCTGCTCGCCGGCACGTCGAACATCCGCGAGGTCATCATGTTCCCGATGACCCAACGCGCCGAGGACCTGATGATGAACGCGCCGTCAGAGCCCGCGCCGGAGCAGTTGATGGAGCTGGGGTTGAGGGTGGTGGAGCGGGAGTAAGCCATCTCAATCGTCGAACGGCGTCACCTGCGCCACGATCACCGCGTTCTCGTCGCGGGCGCGGGCCATGAGGGCGGCCTCGTCTTCGCCGATCTCGAAGCCTTCGGCGATGCGTTCGGCTTCGGTGCCGTGGCCGGTCACGTCGAGCGGGTTCATCCCCGCCTGCTTGAGGATCGCCACCGTCTCGCGCACCGCCTCGGCCTCGTCCACGCCCGAGGCATAGACCATCAGCGCCGCGCCGGTGGCCCCCTCGGGCAGCCCGTCGCCCGCCTTGCGGCCCACCTCGACGAGCAGGGTATAGACCTGCTGCCGGCTTTGCGTGTTGCTGGTGTCGCTCATGGTTCGGCCTTTCGTTGCCGCGCAGCCCTGCGCAAAGCGGGGGGCGAAGTCAAGCGGGCAGACGCGAAGCGGGGTTTGAGCAGGCGTTCGAGCCTCACGCGCGCCACCGTTATCCTGAAAAGGAAACGGCCCGGAATTTTTTGAAAATTCCGTCTCCGCGACCATCTCCTCAAGGCCACCTTGTGGCGTGCCCGCGCCGTTTTCAGACCCTGCCGCGTCGCATTCTCTCGCCATGCCGAAAACGCCGGGGGGGCATTCCGCCAATGCATGGATTTTCGGTGAAATCGTCATTGCGCCGCCACGATTTATCCTTATGTGCCGGGTGTGGCCGATGAGCGGTCACAAGGCACACTTGAGGCCAAGGAGGCTAGACATGACCCGCGACGAGCTGAACCGCGAACTGCGTATGCACTCGGCCTCCTGGCAGGCCGTCCTGATCGTCTATGGCGCGATCGTGGGCACGTTCGTGCTCTCGGCGATGGCGGTTCTCTGAACCGCGCCTGACAGTAGCACCCGCAGCATGACGCCGCGGACGGGATCACCCGTCCGCGGCGTTTTTCGTGTTACGCCGACGCGCCCGAGACCTTGGGATCGTTCGGGTCGATCCTGGCCGAGGCGGCGTCGCCCACATTGTCGACCCCGCGTTCCTCGAGAAGGGTGGTAAGCCAGTCGGGGTCCATCTCCGGCACCGAGCTGAGCAGCAGATCGGTATAGGGATGGTGCGGCGGCGTGAACATCTCGTCCTTGGGGCCTTGCTCGACCACCTTGCCGTATTGCATCACCACCACCTCGTCGGCGATGGATTTCACCGTCGCGAGATCGTGGGTGATGAACATGTAGGCGAGGTTGAGCTCGTTCTGGAGCCGGTCGAGCAGCCGCAGGATGCCCTCGGCCACAAGCTGGTCGAGCGCCGATGTCACCTCGTCGCAGACGATGAAAGAAGGCTCGGCGGCGAGCGCGCGGGCGATGCCGATGCGCTGTTTCTGGCCGCCCGACAGCTCCGGCGGGTAGCGGTTGTAATACTGCGCCGGTTCAAGCTCGATCAGGTCCAACAGCTCGTCGATCCGGTTCTTGAGCGCCACCCCCTTCAGCCCGCCATAGAACGCGGCGGGACGACCGATGATCTCGGAGATCTTCACCTTGGGGTTGAGCGCGGTGTCGGCCATCTGGTAGATCATCTGGCACTGGCGCAACTGGTCCTTGGTGCGTTTGCGGTAATCGGGCGGGAACGGCTCTCCCTTGAACAGCACCTCGCCCTTCATGGGCGGCAGAAGGCCGGTGATCACGCGCGCCGTGGTGGATTTGCCCGAGCCCGACTCGCCCACCACCGCGACGGTCATGCCGGCGTAGATATCGAAGCTTACATCGTCGAGCACCTTCTCGCCGCTCGTGTAAGCGGCATCCACGTTCTTGACAGAGATGAGCGGCGGTGAACCGTCATCGGGTCGCTGGCGCTGCGGGCTCTTGAAGCCGCGCACCGCCCAGAGGGACTTGGTGTAATCCTCCTGCGGGTTTTCGAGCATCTCGCGGGTCGAGTTTTCTTCGACCTCTTCGCCCTTCAGCAGCACCTTGATCGTGTCGGCCATCTGCGCCACCACAGCGAGGTCGTGGGTGATGTAGATCGCCGCGGTGTTGAACTCGTCCACGATATCGCGAATCGCCGACAGCACCTCGATCTGCGTGGTCACGTCGAGCGCCGTCGTCGGCTCGTCGAAGATGATGAGATCGGGACGGCAGGACATGGCCATCGCGGTCATCGCCCGCTGCAACTGCCCGCCCGAGACCTGGTGCGGATAGCGAAAGCCGATCTCCTGCGGATTGGGCAGGCGGAGCTTTTCGTAAAGCTCCATCGCGTCTTCCTGTGCCTCCATCCGCTTCTTGAGGCGGTATTGCAGCGGCGCCTCGGTGTGCTGGTCGATGATCTTGTGCGCCGGGTTGAACGACGCCGCCGCCGACTGTGCCACATAGGCGATGCGCGAGCCGCGCAGCGCGCGCCTGTCGGCCTCGCTCGCGGTGGTGAGCTCCATCCCGTCGAATTCGATGGTGCTGTCGACGATGCGGGTGCCATCACGGGCATAGCCCATGCAGGCGGCACCGATGGTCGATTTGCCCGCCCCCGATTCGCCGATGAGCCCCAACACTTCGCCACGATGGAGGGTCAGGTCCACCCCCTTGATGATGTCGACCCAGGTTTCATCCGTGTAGCCCTGAATCTTCAGGTCGCGGATTTTCAGCAGAACGTCTTTATTCTTGGTCATCGGTTCACACCTTCAGGCCAGAGGAGCGGTAGAGCATCCAGTCCACCACGAAGTTGACGGCAACGGTCAGGAGCGCGATCGCGGCCGCCGGAATGAGCGGGGTCAGCTCACCGAACGAGATGAGCGTCGCATTCTCGCGCACCATCGAACCCCAGTCCGCCGTGGGCGGCTGAATGCCGAGGCCGAGGAACGACAGACCGGCGATGAGCAGGAACACGAAGCAGAATTCCAGCCCGAATTCCGCCACCAGAGGGGCGGTGGAGTTGGGCAGGATTTCGCGCTTGATGAGATACCATCTCCGCTCGCCGCGCAGCTTGGCGGCCTCGATATAGTCCATCACCACGACGTTGCCCGCGACAGCGCGCGTCAGGCGGAAGACCCGCGGGCTGTAGATCACCGCGACCACCAGAACGAGGATGACCTCGGACGGGTTGAAGATGATGAGCATGGCCCCCGCGAAGACCACGGCAAAGCCCGCCATCACCGCCAGTCCGATAATCCAGCCGAGAATGCTGCTTTCCGAGATCGCCGCGACGAGCAGAAGCCCGACAATGCCGGCAAAGATCACCAGCAGCCAGAAGCTCGTGGTGTTGTTGGCGAGATCCCCGCCGAAGATCGACAGCATCAGCAGCGCGAAGATGAGCGACGGGATCGACATGATCACGTCCGACATGCGCCCGAGGAACTGATCGAAGAGCCCCCCGGTCGTCGCCGCCAGAAGCCCGGCAAGCGCGCCCAGGATGAACGCCAGAATCGTCCCCACGAGCGCCAGCGCCACGGTGTTGCGCGCGCCGTAGATGATCCGGCTGAACATGTCGCGGCCCAACTGATCGGCCCCGAGCAGCATGTTCTCATCCGCCGGCGCGAAGGCCGACGTGATCACCTCGGCCTGACCGAAGGGCGCGATCAGCGGCGCGAAGATGCCAGCGATGGCGTAGGTGAAGATCACGAACATCCCGAAACCCGCGGTGAGCGGTGCCGTGCGCAGCTCCTTGCCCATGTTGTCCGAGGAGATGGCCACGAGGAATTCGCGGAAGCCGTAGGACACCATCGCGGCCATTGCCAGCAGCCCCGCCGCCACCGCCACGAAGGTGAGCGCCGGAATCCCGCCGACGATCCCCAGCACGAACGAGACGAGCGTGAGCGAGAACAGCAGCAGGAACGCCGATCGCTTGTCGTAATACGCCGCAAGGCAGGATCCGCCGAGCAGCAGGGTGTAATAGATGATGACGAAAGCACTCATGTCCCTGCCCCCTTATTTCGGATGCCGCAGACGCGGATTGGTGAGGATCGCGCCGACATCGGCTGCCAGGTTGAGCAGGATGAAGGTCGCGGCGAAGATCAGGCAGCAGGCCTGAACCACCGGGAAGTCGCGTTTGGAGACCGCGTCCACCAGCGCCTGACCGATGCCGGGATAGACGAACACCACCTCGACCAGCACCACGCCGGTGATGAGATAGGCGAGGTTCAGCGCCACCACGTTGATGATCGGGGCCCAGGCGTTGGGCAGGGCGTGCTTGACGATCACCTTCCAGGGCGGCGTGCCCTTGAGACGCGCCATCTCGATATAGGGCGAGGACAGCAGGTTGATGATCGACGCGCGGGTCATGCGCATCATGTGCGCCGTCACCACCAGCACCAGCGTCAGCGCCGGCAGGAAGGTCCGGTGCAGGAGCTCGAAGAAATTCATGCCCTCGCGCAGGCTCGCGATGGCCGGGAACATCCCGGTCTTGACCGCGAGATAGAGGATGAGGATGTAGCCGAGAAAGAATTCCGGGCTCGAGATCGAGGTGAGCGTCGCCACGTTGGCCACCCGGTCGAAGATCGAGTTGCGCGCCAGCGCCACGAGCACCCCGAGCACGATCGAGACCGGCACCGCGATGGCGGCGGCGTAGGTGGCGAGGAACAGCGTGTTGGCAAACCGCTCGCTGATGGTCTCGGTCACGCTTGCGCCGGTGACGATGGAATTGCCGAAATCGAACATCACCGCACCGCCGAGCCATTGCAGGTAGCGCACGATGGCCGGTTGATCGAGGCCCATTTCCGTGCGCAGCGCGGCGAGGTTCTCGGGCGTTGCGCCCTGTCCCAGCACCGCCGATGCGATGTCGCCGGGCAATAGCTCGACCATGAAGAAGATTATCACGGAAATGATCAGTAGAATGACCAGTCCGAGACCCAGCCGCTTGGCGACGAGCCCTAGGATGTCCCCCATCTTTCCCTCCTGCTGTTGTTCATCCGCGCCTGTTCCGGCAACGTTGTCATCCGGTCAGCCTAGCGGCTTTTTCGTGGGCGGCGAAACATTTTTCGCGTTTCTTCCGCCGTCGTCGTGACAAGCGGCCCCCGTTACGCGGGGGCCGCTGCCATGTCGTCTCGGCCGATCAGGAGGAGAACCACCAGCGGCTCGCGGCGCGCGCGCCGTCGCAGGACCAGCTTGCCGCGACATTCTCGGCGCGCTCGACGCCCTTGCCACGGGCATAGACCCAGTTGTTGAAGAACGGGATGAGCGTGCCGCCATCGTTGCGCATCAGGAGGCACATCTCGCGATACATCTCGGCGCGGAGCGTGTCGTCAAGCTCGCCCTTGGCCTGAAGCAGCAGCTCGTTGAAGCGCTCGTTCTGCCAGCGGCTCTCGTTCCAGGCCGCGTCGTCCTTGTAGGCCAGGGTGAACATCACGTCCGGCGTCGGACGCGCGCCCCAGGACACGGCCGAGAACGGCTTTTTCAGCCAGACATCGGAGTAGTAGCCGTCGTTGGGCTCGCGCACGACGTTGATGTTGATGCCCGCCGCCTTGGCCTGTTCGGCATAGAGCACGCACATGTCCACGGCACCGGTATAGACGCTCTCGGCCACCGACATGTTGACCGAAAGGCCTTCGTGCCCGGCCTTCTTGAGCAGCGATTTCGCCTGATCCGGGTCATACTCGCGCTGCGGGATGTCGTCGGGCCAGTAGGGCTGCACTGGCGAGAGGTGGAAATCGTTCGCCTTGGTGGCCGCGCCGAAGGAGATCTTCTCGATGATCTCGTCACGGTCCATGGCGAGCTTGAGCGCATTGCGCACGTTCACGTCATCGAACGGCGCGGTGTCGCAATGCATCGGCATGGTGATCGCACCGCCCGAGGGGATGTTGTCCACCTTGATGTCGCGGTTGCGCTCCAGCAGGGCGAGCGTCTTGAGCTCGATCAGCGACACGGCATCCACATCGCCCGTCACCAGCGCCGTCTGGCGCGCGTTCGGATCGTTGAGGATGATCATGGCGACGTTGTCGAAATACGCGCCCTCGCCGTGCCAGCCGTCGTGGCGGCTCAGCTCCCACTGGATGCCGAACTCGCCCGACTCGATCTTGTAGGGGCCGCAGCCATCGCCGGATTGCCAGTCGATGGTGCCGTCGCCGTTCGAGGGGCAGATGGCAAAGTGATAGTCGGTCATCAGCCAGGGCAGGTCGGCATTGCCGCGCGACAGCGTCATCACGACCGTGTTCTCGCCATCCGCCTTGAGCTCGGTCACGTCGGTCAGAAGCGCCTTGGCCGCCGAGGTGGTTTCGTCGCCGCGATGGTGGTTGAGGCTGTCCACGACATCCTGCGCCGTGACCTTCCTGCCGCTGTGGAACGTGGCGTTCTCGTTGAGCGTAAAGGTCCACTCCGAAGCGTCCGGGGTGGCCTCCCATGCCGTCGCCAGATCGGGGCCAAGCCCGTTTTCCGGCGTGATCAGGGTCAGGTAGCTGCGGTGCGTGTGCGCCAGAAAGATGCTCTGCCGCGTCACATAGGTGCCGGGATCGTGGGTGTCGGAGCTGTTGCCGTCATGCACACCCCAGCGGAACGTGCCGCCGCGCTGCGGCTGGGCGGCGGCGGATTTGGTCCACAGCCCGGTGGCGGCGGTAGCGGTAACACCCGCAACGCCCGCGTAATGCATGAACGACCGGCGCGAGATATTGCCCTCGCGCGCAGCCATTGCCAGACGGTCCAGAAGGACCTGGTCGGTTTTCTTAGTCATGTGACTTCCCTGTTTTTTGGTTCATCTGTCGTTGAAAGACACGCTTGCGCGGTCCTGTCCTGTAGCTTCGTTGTGCGTGGTGCCGGCAGGATGCTCAAAAACGACATGTATACATCAAAACACGAAATTCACTTGGTTTCCACCCTTGATAACAAGCTTCTGCAAATCAAGCACATAGGGGTCGATTCTTGCCGCAGCGCGGCATCAACCGCGACTCAACCCCGCCGGGCGCGCCGCTTCGCGAAAAAATCCAGCCGCTTTTTCAGCTCGCGCTCGAATCCGCGCTCGGGCGGCAGGTAATAGACCGGGCGCTTCATGCCTTCGGGAAAATAATCCTGCCCGGAAAAGCCGTCCTCGGCGTCGTGGTCGTATTGATATCCCGCGCCGTAGCCCTGTTCCTTCATCAGGGAGGTTGGCGCGTTCAGGATATGCTTGGGGGGCGGCTCGGAGCCGGTCTTCTTCGCGTCGCGCAGCGCCGCCTTGAACGCGGAATAGCCCGCGTTCGACTTGGGCGCGAGCGCGAGATAGATCACCGCCTGCCCCAGCGCCAGCTCGCCCTCGGGGCTGCCGAGACGCTCGTAAATCTCCCATGCGTGCAGGCAGACGGTCTGCGCGTGGCTGTCGGCGAGGCCGATATCCTCGATGGCCATGCGGGTGATGCGCCGCGCGAGGTAGCGCGGGTCCTCGCCCCCCGCGAGCATCCGCCCCAGCCAGTAGAGCGCCGCGTCCGGGTCCGAGCCGCGCACCGATTTGTGCAAGGCTGAAATCAGGTTGTAATGCGCGTCCCCCGACTTGTCGTATTGCGCCGCCCGCCGCATCAGCCGCGCGGTGAGCGCCTGCGTGTCGAGCCGCCCCTCACCCTTCCACGCCGCCACCTGCTCGATCAGGTTCAGGAGCGCGCGCCCGTCGCCATCGGCCATCTCCAGCAGCGCCTCGCGCGCCGGGCCATCGAGCGGCAGGGCGCGGCCCAGCTCCGCCTCGGCGCGCTGCGCCATGAGCTCGAGATCGGCGAGCGACAGCCGCTCGAGCACCAGCACCTGCGCCCGGCTCAGGAGCGCGGCGTTCAACTCGAACGACGGGTTTTCCGTAGTGGCCCCCACCAGAAGGATCGTGCCGTCCTCCATATGCGGCAGGAACGCATCCTGCTGCGCGCGGTTGAAGCGGTGAATCTCATCGACAAAAAGCAGCGTGCCGTTGCCCTGTGTGCGGCGGTGGCGGGCCTCGTCAAAGACCCGGCGCAACTCCGGCACGCCGCTGAAAATCGCGCTGATTTGCACGAAATGCAGATCGGTCTCATGGGCCAGAAGCCGCGCGATGGTGGTCTTGCCCACCCCCGGCGGCCCCCACAGGATGAGCGAGCCGAGGCTGCCCGCCGCCAGCATCGCACCAAGCGCGCCCTCGGGGCCAAGGATCGCCTGCTGCCCGATCACCTCCGACAGCGCACGGGGGCGCAGACGGTCGGCAAGCGGGCGCGGCGCGGAGGCGGGCGCGTCATCGGGCGCGGTATCGAACAGGTCGCCCACGCTCAGAGCCGCAACCGCAGCGACAGGCGGCGGCCTTCGCGTTGCAGGCCAATGACGAGCGTGCTCACCCGCATCTGCAACGCGGCGGCGGCGGTGGCGCTGTCGGGGGTCTCCACGCCATTGATCTCGCGCAGGATATCGCCCGCGCGCAGCCCGGCGCGCGCGCCATAGGGCCCCGGCTCCTCGACCAGCACGCCCCGCGCCCCGAGCGTCAGGTTCGAGTCCGCGATGACGCCCGGATTGACCGTCACAAGCGTCACCCCCGGCAGCGCCGACCCCCGCCCGGTCACGCGCCGGTCGCGCGGCGGCACCTCGGGCGCGGCGGCGAGGGTCACCGTGATCCCGGCGGTCTTGCCCTCGCGCACGCGCGTGATCCGCGCCTCGGCCCCGATCCCCGCCAGCGACAGGCGATAGACCATCTCGGCGGGGCTGTTCACCGGCGCGCCATCGACGGCCACCACCACGTCGCCGGGGGCGAGCGCATCGGCGAACACGCTTTGCGGATGCACCTGCGAAATGACCAGCCCCTCGGGCCGGTCAAGCCCCAGCCCCTCGGCCATGTCCGGGGTCACAGCCTGCCCCGCGAGGCCCGCCCAGGGCCGCTCGAACGCGGTCTTGCCCGTGCGCGCCTGCGCCACAAACTGCGCCACGAGGTCCGACGGGATGGCAAAGCCGATGCCGTTGGAGCCGCCCGAGCGCGACAGGATCGCGGTGTTGATGCCGATGAGGTGGCCGTTCACATCCACCAGTGCGCCGCCGGAATTGCCGGGGTTGATCGGCGCGTCGGTCTGGATGAAATAGCCCCGCGCCGAGCCCATCGCCGTGCCCGACCGCGCCAGCCCCGAGACGATCCCGCTACTGACCGTCTGCCCCACCCCGAACGGGTTGCCGATGGCCAGCACCAGTTCGCCCACCTCGACGCTGTCGCTGTCGCGCAAGGCCAGCGCGGGCAGTGGCGGCGCATCCTCGACCTGCAGGATCGCGAGGTCGGATTCCTCGTCGCCCAGAAGCACCCTTGCCGCGTATTCGCGACGGTCGTTGAGCACCACACGGATATCGGTGGCCTCGCCCACGACGTGGTAATTCGACACCACGATGCCGCCCTCCGACAGGATCACCCCGGAGCCGAGCGAATTCTGCACGCGCGGGCGCGAAGGGCCGAACTCGCGGAAGAACCGCTCGAAGAACGGATCGCCCATGAACGGGCTGCGGCGTCCCTCGACCACGCGGCTGGCGTAGATGTTGACCACCGCAGGCGCGGCCTGCTTCACCACGGGAACGAAGCCGGTGGCGACCTCGGCGGCACTGCCCGGCACGCGCATCTCGGCCATCGCGGGCAACGCGGCGACGCTCAGGACAAGGCACAGGACGCGGAGCATGGACGGTCTCCCGGCGCGGGGGTGGATGGTGTCGAGATATGCGGGGTGCCGCCACGCAATGCAAGCCCGCCGCGTTTCTTCCTGGTCCAAATACTCGAATACAACATACGCAAAACCCCCGCCGGTGAGGGCGGGGGCAAGGCCGGACCAATTGACCTGATCGGCTTATTCTTCTGCCGCTTCCTCGGCCGCGACGCGGGCGCGATCGGCGGCGCCCTTGGCGTCGGGGTCGCGCTCGACGAACTCGATGATCGCCATCGGCGCCATGTCGCCATAGCGGAATCCGGCCTTGAGCACGCGGACATAGCCGCCCTGACGATCCTTGTAGCGCGGGCCGATCACGTCGAAGAGCTTGGCGACATGCGCCTCCTGCTTCAACTGTGCGGCAGCCTGGCGGCGGGCGTGCAGATCGCCGCGCTTGCCCAATGTCACCATCTTCTCGATGATCCGGCGCAGTTCCTTGGCCTTGGGCAGGGTGGTCTTGATCTGCTCATGTTCGATGAGCGAGCCGGCCATGTTCGCCCAGAGCGCCTTGCGGTGCTCGTGGGTGCGGTTGAGGCGGCGGTATCCTCTTGCGTGACGCATGTTTCATCTCCTACGTGTTTTGCTTTGTCCGGCGGTCTGATGCGTGTCAGCCGCTCTCCTTGGGGCACGATTGCCCGGGTCGTCGAAGGACGCCTTAAAAGGCGTCCTCGAATTTCTTGGCGAGGTCCTCGATATCGTCCGGCGGCCAGTCCTCGACATCCATGCCGAGGTGCAGACCCATGCCCGACAGCACTTCCTTGATCTCGTTCAGGGACTTGCGACCGAAGTTCGGCGTGCGCAGCATCTCGGCCTCGGTCTTCTGGATGAGATCGCCGATATAGACGATGTTGTCGTTCTTGAGGCAATTCGCCGAGCGCACCGACAATTCCAGCTCATCCACCTTCTTGAGCAGAAGCGGGTTGAATTCCAGCCCATCGTCATCGTCCTGGCGGCCCGCCGATTCCGGCTCGTCGAAGTTGACGAAGACCGACAATTGATCCTGGATGATCCGCGCGGCATAGGCCACGGCGTCATCGGGGGTGATCGACCCGTCGGTCTCGATCTTCATCGTGAGCTTGTCGTAATCCAGAACCTGCCCCTCGCGGGTGGGCTGCACCTCGTAGCTCACCCGCGTGATCGGCGAATAGATCGCGTCGATCGGAATGAGGCCGATGGGCGCATCCTCGGGCTTGTTCTTGTCGGCGGCGACATAGCCCTTGCCGGTGTTGACGGTGAGCTCCATGTAGAATTCCGCACCCTCGTCCAGGTGGCAGATGACATGGTCCTTGTTGAGGAGTTCGATGCCCGCGCTGTCGGAGATGTCACCGGCAGTGACCACCCCCGGCCCCTTGGCGTTGACGGTGAGCCGCTTGGGTCCTTCGACCTCCATGCGGATCGCGACGCCCTTGAGGTTGAGCACGATGTCGGTCACGTCTTCGCGCACACCCGGCACGCTGGAGAACTCGTGCAGCACGTTGTCCATCTGCACGGCGGTGATGGCCGCGCCCTGGAGCGACGACAAGAGCACGCGCCGCAGCGCGTTGCCGAGCGTGAGGCCAAAGCCGCGCTCGAGCGGTTCGGCCACGACCACCGCCTGGCGCAGCGGATCGTTGCCGGGGCGAATATCGAGCTGTGTCGGCTTGACCAGCTCGGCCCAATTCTTGTGGATCATGCATCCCTCCATTCCTGTCGCAGCCCCATGTCCGGTGGGCCGCGACGCCCGAGGTTTTCAAATGACGTGACGGACCGCGCGAATTGCGCGGCCCGCTTGGGTTACGATCCGGTCAGACGCGGCGGCGCTTCGGCGGGCGGCAGCCGTTATGGGCCATCGGCGACACGTCGCGGATCGAGGTGATGTTGAACCCCACCGCCGCGAGCGCGCGCAGCGCCGATTCGCGGCCCGAACCGGGGCCCTGCACCTCGACATCGAGGGTGCGCATCCCGTGCTCCTGCGCTTTCTTGCCCGCGTCCTCGGCGGCAAGCTGCGCGGCGTAGGGCGTCGATTTGCGTGACCCCTTGAAGCCCATCGTTCCCGCCGACGACCATGCGATGGCGTTGCCCTGCACGTCGGAAATCAGAACCTTGGTGTTGTTGAAGGACGAGTTCACATGCGCCACGCCCGTGGCGATGTTCTTGGAGGCCTTCTTCTTGGTGCGGGTCGGCTTGCGTGTATCGCGTGCCATATCTGTTGCCCTCCCTTATTTCTTCTTGCCGGCAATGGCTTTTGCCGGGCCCTTGCGGGTGCGGGCATTGGTATGGGTGCGCTGGCCGCGAACCGGCAGGTTGCGGCGGTGGCGCAGACCGCGATAGCAGCCAAGGTCCATCAGGCGCTTGATGTTCATCTGCGTTTCGCGGCGCAGGTCGCCCTCGACGGTATAGTTGCCGTCGATATGCTCGCGCAGGGCCAGCGCCTCGGCATCCGAGAGCTCGTTGACGCGGCGGGCCTGGTCGATGCCGGTGGCCTCGCAGATGGCCCGCGCCGAGGAGGGGCCGATTCCGGTGATATAGGTGAGGGCGACGGGCACCCGTTTCGATGTCGGGATGTTAACGCCGGCAATACGTGCCAAGTGTCTTTTCCTTTTTCGTTGCGGTTCCGTAGCACCAGAACCTTTTTTCACAACGTAAGCCCGAGGCGCTGATCGCTCCGGGCCGCGGCTGAATTCGGGATGTCGACACCGCCGGGACAGCCCGGCGGGAATCACTCTCGGTTGAGAGATAGGGCTGGGTATGAGCATTTGAACGGGGCCGTCAAGCCCCCGTTCCCTCATTTGTCAAGCACCGCCGCGATGGCCGCCTTGACCTCGTCCATGCTGCCAAGGCCATCGACCGAGGCAAGCTGCCCCTTGGCGTGGTAATAGCCGATGAGCGGCGCGGTCTTCTTGTAATATTCCATCAGGCGGTGGCGCACGCTGTCCTCGTTGTCGTCGGCGCGCACCGGCTGCCCGGCGGCGGCGGCCTCGGCGGCGCGGTTCACGATGCGCTTCACCAGCGTCTCGTCATCGACGCGCATCTCGACCACGGCGTCGAGCGTCTCGCCCTGCTCGTCGAGCAGGTCGGCCAGCGCGTCGGCCTGCGCCAGCGTGCGCGGGAATCCATCGAAGATGAAACCGCCGCGCTTTTCGCCCTGGAGCTTTTCGCGGATGAGGCCGATCACGATATCGTCGGTCACCAGATCGCCGCGCGCCATCACGTCGGCGACGATCCTGCCCATTTCCGAGCCGCTGTTCTTGGCCTCGCGCAGCATGTCGCCGGTGGAAAGCTGGATCATGTCGCGGCTCTCGACCAGCATCTGCGCCTGCGTGCCCTTGCCCGCCCCCGGCGGTCCCAGAAGTATGATGTTCATCGGCGTGTCCCTCCCTTGCGACGTCCCTTCTTGCGGCCCTTGCCGCTCAGTTGCGATTTCTCGATCAGCCCCTCGTATTGATGCGCCAGAAGGTGGCTTTGCACCTGCTGGATCGTGTCCATCGTCACCGAGACCACGATCAGCACCGAGGTGCCGCCGAAGTAGAACGGGATCGCGAATTGCCCGCGCAGGATTTCGGGCAGCAGGCAGACCGCGGTGAGGTAGACCGAGCCCAGCACGAGGATGCGGTTGAGCACATATTCGAGGAAGTCCTCGGTGCGCTTGCCCGGACGGATGCCGGGGACAAAGCCGTTCTGGTTCTTGAGGTTCTCGGCCACCTCATCGGGCTTGAACGACACGTTGAACGTGTAGAAATACGTAAAGAAGATGATCATCGCCGAGAAGAACAGCAGGTAGAGCGGCTGTCCGGGGCCGAAATAGGCAAGGATCGTGGACATGACCGGGCTGGTCTGATTGCCCGAGAACGTGCCCACCGTGGCGGGCAGCAACAGGAGCGACGAGGCGAAGATCGCCGGGATCACGCCCGCCGGGTTGACCTTGACCGGCAGGTGCGACGATCCGCCGTCATAGACCTTCATCCCGACCTGCCTGCGCGGATACTGGATGTGGATCTTGCGCAGGGACCGCTCCATGAACACCACGAAGGCGATGACCGCCACCACCATCAGCATCACGCCGATGATGACCGCAGGGCTGATCGCGCCCGAGCGACCGCTCGCAAAGAACTGCGCCAGCGCCGCCGGAACCTCGGCGATGATGCCGACGAAGATGATGAGCGAGATGCCGTTGCCGACACCGCGCGCGGTGATCTGTTCGCCCAGCCACATCAGGAACATGGTCCCGCCCACCAGCGTGATCATGCACGACGCGATGAAGAAGAGGCCCGGATCGGTGACCATCTCGCCCGATTGCAAGCTGACGGCGAGGCCGTAACTTTGCAGTGTGGCGAGCAACACCGTGCCGTAGCGGGTATACTGGTTGATCTTCTTGCGGCCCTGCTCGCCCTCTTTCTTGAGTTGCTGGAGCGTGGGCACCATCGCCGTCAGAAGCTGCACGATGATCGAGGCCGAGATGTAGGGCATGATGCCGAGGGCGAAAATCCCCATCCGCCCCAGCGCGCCGCCGGTAAACATCGACAGCATCCCGCCGATGGTGGACTGCGCGCCCTCCATGAAATCGCGCAGCGCCGCGCCGTCGATGCCCGGCACCGGGATGAACGTGCCGAGGCGATAGACGATGAGCAGGCCAAGCGTGAACAGGATGCGGTTGCGGAGATCGGTGGCCTTGCCAAGCGCGGACCAGCTTGTGTTGGCGGCCATTTGCTCTGCTGCAGATACCATGCGCGGGTCTCTTTCATGTGCGAGCGCCGCCAGAGCCGGTTTCCAGCTCAGGCGGCGTCATCGGAAAACCTGAGAGCTATGTAAGCGGCTCGGGGGCCGCTCACAACCTCTTATTCGGCAGCCTGCGCCGCCGCGAGTTTGAGCGAGCCGCCCGCCTTCTCCACCGCCGCGACGGCGGATTTGGACGCGCCGGTCACATTCAGGTCGAGTTTGGACGTGACCTCGCCCTTGGCCAGCACGCGGATACCATCGAGCTTGCGGCGCACGAGACCCGAGGCCACGAGCACATCTTCGGTGATGGGGGCGCTTGCGTCGATCTTGCCGGCCTCGACGAATTTCTGGATCAGGCCGAGATTGACCACCGCGTAGGCTTTGCGGTTCGGCTTGGTAAAGCCGCGCTTGGGCAGGCGCTGATAGAGCGGCATCTGACCGCCCTCAAAGCCCTTGATCGCCACGCCGGAACGGGATTTCTGGCCCTTGATACCACGGCCACCCATCTTGCCCATGCCGGAGCCGGGGCCGCGGCCGATGCGTTTTTTCGTCTTTGTCGCGCCGGGATTGTCGCGAAGGTCGTGCAGTTTCATTGTCGCTTCTCCTTGCCGGATGCGGCCCCCAGCGACGGGAGCGGCCGACCACGGCTTTGCGGGTTGATACACGGCCCTGCGGGCCACCGGAGGCGTATAGACGCGAGGGGCACAGGGTTCAAGGGGCGAGTTGCCCCTCCCGCCTGTCAGCCCACCGGCGGGTTGCGCCAGGTGCTGCGCGCGAAGGGCCGCACGAGCGCGCGCTCAACCAGCTCCAGCCGGTCCTGCCCGTAGAACGGATCGCCCCCGACGACATAGGTGGGCGAGCCGAAGACATGGTGCGCGATGGCTTCGGCTGTATTGCGTCGGTAAATCGTCTGTATTTCGTCGGTGCGGGCGGCGGTCAGGATCGCATCGGCGTCGAGGCCACAGGACGCGATAACCCGGGCGAGCGTGGCCGCATCGGCGATATCGGCATCGTCGCGCCAATGCGCGCCGAGGATCGCATGGGCCAGCGTATCGGCCCCCTGCCCCGCCTCCTGCGCCGCGATGATCGCTCCGCTTGACAGGGTGAGCGGGTTGTCGTGACAGGTCGGGCGATGGTGGATCACCTCGACCCCGCGATACTCGGCCCAATGCTCGATATCGCGCCCGAAGAAGTAATCGACATGCGCCTGCGTGCGTGCGGCAAAGGACAGCCCGCCCGCCGCCTCGACCACCGGCGACAGATCAATTGGCTTGTGCAGGAGCCGCGCGCCATGCTGCGCGCAAATCTCCGACAGGCGCGCCGAGCCGAGCCAGGCAAAGGCGGAATGGGCGGAGTAGATATACTCGATGGTCTGCATGGGGCGCAGGCTAGGCTGCGGGGGCATCACGATGCAAGCGCCGCGCGACGGCGCGCATGGATTGGCGTCGTCGGGCCTGACCGGACGATCTCTTCGACGGGAGATCCTCGGGTCAGGCCCGAGGATGACGTGCCGCCATTGCATGTCTGGACAAGCCCCGCGCCCGCGTTAGGCTGGGTCCGGTAGTCCCGGAGGCTTCCATGCGCGCCCTGCCCCTCTGCCTTGCCCTCGCCCTTGCCCTGCCCGGCCCCGCGCCGCTGGCGGCCGGGGGGTGTGCGCGCGACGCGATGCTGGTTTTCGACGGCTCGGCCTCGATGGGAGAGCTGGGCCATGACCCGACCGCGCCCACCCGGATCGTCGAGGCGCGCCGCGCGGTGCGCGACGCCATGCCCGGTATCGCGCCTTATCGGCGGGTGGGGTTGCTCACTTACGGGCCGGGCGGGGCACATGCCTGCGCAGGCATCGACCTGCGCTTTGCCCCGCGCGCCGATGCGGCGCGCGCGGTAGTGGCCGGGATCGACGCGTTGCAGCCCGGCGGGCTGACGCCGCTGGCCGATTCGGTGGCGGCAGCGGCGGAGGTGCTGGGCGACGAGGGAATCGTGGTGCTGGTCACCGACGGCAACGAGACCTGCGGCGGCACACCCTGTGCGCTGGGCGCGCGGCTGGCGGCAGAGCGGCCCGGGCTCACCGTCCACGTCATCGGCTTTCGCGTGGTCTATGACCCGTTCTCGTGGAACAGCCCCGAGGCGCAGGCGTTCGACGGGGAGACGGTGGCCAAATGCCTGCCCGATGCCACCGGCGGGCTGTTCGTGCCCACCGAAACGGTGAGTGAGCTGACCGACGCGCTGCGGGTGACGCTGGGGTGCGTGGTGGTGGGGCGGGGGCCATCGGCAGGCGCTGCGTCCTGACGCGGGCCGGCCGGGGCCGGGGCCGCCCTCGACGAAACGTCGGGAATGGACCGAACAGATCCGCGCGAGGGCAAGCCCGCCGCTTCAACCGGCGTAATCCGCGCCTTCCGCGTCGAGGATCGCCTTCAACTCGTCAAGGTGGCGTTCGGCCTGTTCGGGATACTCTTCGAGTTCGCGCGCGGTCTTCTCTGCCACCGCGTCCGACAGCACCCTCAGCGGCCGCCCGGTCTGGAGCGCGCGGATATAGGTCTCGGCGGCGCGCTCGAAATAATAGAGCCGGTTGAACGTCTCGGCCACGGTATCACCGATCACCATCACCCCGTGATTGCCCATGATCAGCACCTTGTGGCGCGGATCGCGCATGAGCTGCGCGCAGCGCACCCCCTCGTCCGAGAAGGCCAGCCCGCCATAGCCCTCGTCGACCGCGTGGCGGTTGTAGAAGGTGGCGCAATTCTGGTCGATGGGCGGCAGGCGGCTGTCTTCGAGGCAGGCGAGCACCGTGGCGTGGACCGAATGCACGTGCATCGCGCAGCGCGCGTGGCCGCAATGCCGGTGCAGCCCGCCATGCAGGCCCCATGCGGTCGGGTCGGGCGCGTCGGGGCCCTCCATCGTGGCGGGGTCGTTCGCGTCCACCTCGATGAGGTCGCTGGCCTTGATCCGGGCGAAATGCCGCTGGTTGGGATTCATCAGGAAACGCGTGCCATCGGCGTTGATGGCGAGGCTGAAATGGTTGGCCACCGCCTCGTGCATCCCCAGCCGCGCGGTCCAGCGGAAGGCGGCGGCGAGGTCCACGCGGTCTTGCCAGTGCTCCATGTTGGGCTTGAGGTCTGTCACGCTCATGGGTCTTTCCTTTCAGTGTCGGTCAGGGGGCGCGAGGCCACCCAGGCATAGCCGTTTTCGCACAGGATACAGGTCTCGCGCAGCCCGTGGGGTTTGTTGGTGGGGGGCTGCAACACCGTTCCGCCCGCAGCTTCGGCGCGCGCGGCGGCGGCGTCGGGGTCGCTGTCGAAAAGATGCAGCGCCGCGCCTGCCCCGCGCGGCGGGCTCTCGGGCACGAGGCCGAGGAGCGGGTGCGCGCCGTAGGTGTGATCGGCATGAAGCTGCATCAGGTGGCCGTGATAGGCCATGATCGCGAAATCATCGCTCACCCGGTGCGGTGCCATGCCGAACACATCCGCAAGGAACGCCGCCTCGGCCCGCACCTCGCGCACCAGCAGGTTGAGGCCGAGGCCCCGCAGGCTCGCCCCGAACTCTGCCGGGCTGACCGTCTCGAAATCCATGCGCGCGTTCCTCTTGGTGGCAACTTGATCGCGCCGCCGCCCCGTGTCAACGTGGCGCGCACACCCCCGCGACAGGACGCAACCATGCCCCCGGACAGCCCCGATATGCCGATCCTGCCCCCCGACCTGCCGGGGCCGGAGGATTTCACCGGGGCCGGTGCGGCGGTGGACCGGCTGTGCCTGCTCTACGACCGCAGCACGCGGTTTCTGTGCGATGGCTTCGTGCGTGCGCTCGGCGGGGATATCCCGCCCCGGCGCATCCGCGCGTTCTACCCGGAAATCCGCCTGACCACGGCCACCCATGCCGCCGTCGACAGCCGTCTGAGCTTTGGCCATGTGTCCTATCCCGGCACCTATGCCACGACCATCACCCGGCCCGACCTGTTTCGCGCCTATCTCGAACAGCAGATCGGCCTTCTCATGGACAATCACGGCGTGCCGGTCACCATCGGGCTGTCGCAGACGCCCATGCCGGTGCATTTCGCGGTGGCGGGGGATGAAGGCCTCACCGTGCCGCAGGAGGGGGCGGCGGCGTTCACGCTGCGCGACGTGTTCGACGTGCCCGACCTGGCCAGCACCAATGACGACATCGTCAACGGCACGTGGCAGCCGGGGGCCTGCGGCACCCGTCCGCTCGCGCCCTTTACCGCGCAACGGGTGGATTACTCGCTGGCGCGGCTGGCGCATTATACGGCCACCGACCCCGAGCATTTCCAGAATTACGTGCTGTTCACCAACTACCAGTTCTACGTGACCGAGTTCGAGGCGTTTGCCCGCCGCGCGCTGGGCGACCCGACGCGTGGCTATACCGAATTCGTGGTGCCGGGAAATGCCGTGATCACCGAAGCGGACGCGGCGCTTGCGGCCCCCGGCAGCCTGCCGCAGATGCCCGCCTATCACCTCAAGCGCGCCGACGGGGCGGGGATCAGCCTCGTCAATATCGGGGTGGGGCCGTCGAACGCCAAGACCGCGACCGACCACATCGCGGTGCTGCGCCCGCATGCCTGGGTGATGGTGGGCCATTGCGCGGGGCTGCGCAATTCGCAGTCGCTGGGCGATTTCGTGCTGGCCCATGCCTATCTGCGCGAGGATCGCGTGCTCGACGCCGACCTGCCCGCCTGGGTGCCGATTCCGGCGCTGGCGGAAATCCAGATCGCGTTACAGGAGGCGGTCGCTGCCGAGACGCAGCTCGAGGGCTTTGATCTCAAGCGGGTGATGCGCACCGGCACCGTGGCGAGCGTGGACAACCGCAACTGGGAATTGCGCGAGCACGCCGGTCCGGTGCAGCGCCTGAGCCAGTCGCGCGCCATCGCGCTCGACATGGAAAGCGCGACGATCGCCGCCAACGGTTTCCGCTTCCGGGTGCCCTACGGCACGCTTCTGTGCGTGTCGGACAAGCCGCTTCAGGGCGAGCTGAAACTGCCCGGCATGGCCTCGGATTTCTACAAATCCCAGGTCGCGCGCCACCTGATGATCGGGATTCGCGCGATGGAATCGCTGCGCCGGATGCCGCTCGAACGCATCCACAGCCGCAAATTGCGCTCATTTGAGGAGACAGCGTTCCTTTGAACGCGCAAAAATCCGCACAAAATAGGCGAAAACGCCTTGCTTTTGTCCCCTAGTCGTTGTGTTCGACCACATCATGGCGTTTAATCGCGCCACCGAGGCCCCAGAGAACGGGCAGTGATACGAAGGAGACCGAAGAATGGCGAAACCGATGACCAAGACCCAGCTCGTGGCGGCCCTGGCCGAGGAGATGGGCAGCGACAAGAAATCCGCCGGGGCCGCGCTCGACGCGGTGGTGAATGTCATCACCCGCGAAGTGTCGGGCGGCGGTGCCGTGCCGCTTCCGGGCGTGGGCAAGATCTACTGCCGCGAGCGCCCCGAGCGCATGGTGCGCAACCCTGCCACCGGCGAGCAGATGAAAAAGCCCGCCGACCGGCAGGTGAAGATGACCTTTGCCAAGGCGCTCAAGGACAGCGTCAACGGCTGAACCGCTCCGGGCCGCCCGCATCTGCCGGGCGGCCCGCTTTGACGGACGGCAATTCTCTGCTTGCCCTCCGCGACAGCCTCTCCTATAGAGCGCTAATTCGCGTCCCCGGCCCGTGCCGGGGGATTCGCGTATGTGAAATCCATCCACCGGGTGACGGGTGACCCTGAAGCAGATGTCAGGGGCTCGCCGGTGTATTGAAAAGGAAGACATGGCGATGAAGGCCACGGAATTGCGCGACAAGACCCCGGACGAGCTCCGGGACGAGCTTGTCCGGCTCAAGAAAGAACAGTTCAACCTGCGGTTCCAGGCGGCGACCAGCCAGCTTGAGAACTCCGCGCAGATGCGCCGCGCCCGCCGCGACGCCGCGCGCGTCAAGACGATCCTGAATGAAAAGGCCCGCGGTGCGGCCGCCGAGCAGGGAGCCTGAGACCATGCCCAAACGAATCCTGCAAGGCACCGTCACCTCGGACGCCAACGCCCAGACCGTCACCGTGTCGGTCGAGCGCCGCTTCAAGCACCCGGTTCTGCAAAAGACCATCCGCAAGTCCAAGAAATACCGGGCGCATGACGAGAACAACGCCTTCAAGAAAGGTGACGCGGTGCGCATCATCGAATGCGCGCCGAAATCCAAGTCGAAACGCTGGGAGGTGCTGGAGGCCTGATCCTTCGCACCATCCGGTTTGATCGAAACCCTGGGGGAACCAACCAGAACAGCCCCCACAGGTCGGGAGAAACCATATGATCCAGATGCAGACCAATCTGGATGTCGCTGACAACTCCGGCGCACGCCGGGTGCAGTGCATCAAGGTCCTGGGTGGCTCGCATCGCCGCTACGCATCGGTCGGCGATATCATCGTCGTCTCGGTGAAGGAGGCCATCCCCCGCGGCCGCGTGAAAAAGGGCGACGTGCGCAAGGCCGTCGTCGTGCGCACCGCCAAGGAGGTCCGTCGCGAGGATGGCACCGCCATCCGCTTTGACCGCAACGCCGCGGTGATCCTCAACAACGCGGGCGAACCGATCGGCACCCGGATTTTCGGGCCGGTGGTGCGCGAGTTGCGTTCCAAGAGCTTCATGAAGATCATCTCGCTCGCCCCGGAGGTGCTGTAAGATGGCCGCGAAACTCAAGAAGGGCGACACCGTGATGGTGCTCGCCGGCAAGGACAAGGGCCAGAAGGGCACCATCCTCAGCGTCGATCCCAAGGCCGGCAAGGCCGTGGTCGAAGGCGTGAACATGGCGATCCGCCATACCCGCCAGAGCCAGCAGACCCAGGGCGGGCGTATCCCGCAGGCGATGCCCATCGACCTCAGCAACCTCGCCCTGCTCGACAAGAACGGCAAACCCACCCGCGTCGGCTTTCGCACCGAGGGTGACAAGAAGGTGCGCTTCGCCAAGACCACGGGGGACGTGATCGATGCTTGATACTGCAACCTATACCCCGCGCCTGCGCACGCAGTTCCGCGACACGATCAAGCCCGCTCTGAAAGAAGAGTTCGGTTATACCAACGACATGATGATCCCGCGACTCGACAAGATCGTGATCAACATCGGCTGCGGCGCCGAGGCGGTGAGGGACTCCAAGAAGGCCAAGTCGGCACAGGAAGACCTGACCGCCATCGCAGGCCAGAAGGCAGTGACCACCAAGGCGCGCAATTCCATCGCCGGGTTTCGCCTGCGCGAGGGGATGCCGGTCGGCGCCAAGGTGACGCTGCGCGGCGACCGGATGTATGATTTCCTCGACCGCCTGATCACCGTGGCCATGCCCCGCATCCGTGACTTCCGCGGCGTCCCGGGCAAGTCGTTCGACGGCTCCGGCAACTATGCGATGGGCCTCAAGGAACACATCGTCTTCCCCGAAATCAACTTCGACAAGGTCGACGAAGTCTGGGGGATGGACATCATCATCACAACCACGGCGAAGACCGACGCTGAAGCCAAGGCGCTGTTGAAGCATTTCAACATGCCCTTCAACAGCTGAGCCGGGGGAGGATCAAGACATGGCCAAGAAAGCAATGATCGAGCGCGAGAAGAAGCGCCAGAAGCTGGTGGACCAGTACGCCAAGAAGCGCGCCGCGCTCAAGGCGATCATCAACGACCAAGAAAAGCCGATGGAAGAGCGCTTCCGCGCCTCGCTGAAGCTCGCGCAACTGCCGCGCAACAGCTCGGCCACGCGCCTGCACAACCGCTGTCAGCTTACCGGGCGTCCGCACGCCTATTACCGCAAGCTGAAAATCAGCCGGATCGCCCTGCGCGACCTCGGCTCTGCCGGGCAACTGCCCGGTGTCGTGAAATCGAGCTGGTGAGGAGGGCGCAGGTATGAACGATCCTATCGGCGATATGCTCACCCGCATCCGCAACTCCCAGATGCGCGGCAAATCCACGGTCTCGAGCCCGGCGTCCAAGATGCGCGTGCGCGTCCTCGACGTGCTGCGGGACGAGGGCTATATCCGCGGTTACGAGCAGGTCACAGGGGCCAAGGGCCATCCTGAGATCGAGATCAGCCTCAAGTATTACGAGGGCATTCCCGTCATTCGCGAGATGAAACGGGTCTCCAAGCCCGGTCGTCGCGTCTACATGGGCGTGAAGGACATCCCGCAGGTCCGTCAGGGCCTCGGCGTGTCGATTGTCTCCACCCCCAAGGGTGTGATGTCGGATGCAGCCGCGCGCGCCGCCAATGTCGGCGGCGAAGTGCTCTGCACGGTATTCTGAGGGAGGCCCGGACATGTCTCGAATCGGCAAGCAACCCGTGGCCCTGCCCGATGGCGTCTCCGCGACGCTCTCTGGCCAGACCATCGAAATCAAGGGCCCCAAGGACGCCAAGAGCTTCACGGCGACCGACGATGTGACCATCACCATCGAGGATGGCACCATCACCGTCACGCCGCGCGGCAAATCCAAGCGCGCCCGCCAGCAATGGGGCATGACCCGCACGGTCATCGCCAACATGGTCCACGGGGCCAAGGAGAATTTCAAGCAAGAGCTTGAAATTCGCGGCGTCGGCTATCGTGCGCTCGTGCAGGGCAATGTGCTCAAGCTCAATCTCGGCTACAGCCATGACGTGGATTTCGCGATCCCCGACGGCGTGACCGTGACGGCACCCAAACAGACCGAACTGGTGGTCGAGGGCACCGACAAGCAGCTCGTCGGACAGGTCGCGGCCAATATCCGCGACTGGCGTCGGCCCGAGCCCTACAAGGGCAAGGGCATCCGCTACAAAGGCGAGTATATCTTCCAGAAGGAAGGCAAGAAGAAGTAAGGAACGCGACAGATGGCAAACAGCAAGAGAAAACTGTTCCTCAAACGCCGCCTGCGCGTTCGGAGCAAACTTCGCAAGGTCAACGAGGGGCGCGTGCGTCTCTCGGTGCACCGGTCGAACAAGAATATCAGCGTGCAGCTCATCGACGATGTGCAGGGCACAACGCTGGCGGCGGCCTCGACCCTCGAGAAGGATCTGGGTTATGTCGGCAAATGCACCGTCGAGGCGGCGGCCAAGGTGGGCGAGACGGTCGCCGAGCGGGCGAAACAGGCCGGCGTGACCGAGGCCTATTTCGACCGCGGCGGCTTTATCTATCATGGCCGTGTCAAGGCGCTGGCCGATGCCGCGCGCGACGCCGGGCTGAAGATCTGAGGAGACGAGAGATATGGCAAGAGATGACAAACGCCGCGGAGGTCGCGACCGCGATGAGACGCCGGAATTCGCCGACCGCCTCGTCGCGATCAACCGCGTGAGCAAGACGGTCAAGGGCGGCAAGCGCTTCGGCTTTGCCGCGCTCGTCGTCGTGGGCGATCAGAAGGGCCGCGTGGGCTTTGGCAAGGGCAAGGCCAAGGAGGTCCCCGAGGCCATCCGCAAGGCCACCGAGGCCGCCAAGCGCGGCATGATGCGCGTGCCGCTGCGCGAGGGCCGCACGCTGCATCACGATATCGAGGGCCGCCACGGTGCCGGCAAGGTGGTGCTGCGCTCGGCCCCGCACGGCACCGGGATCATCGCGGGCGGGCCGATGCGCGCCGTGTTCGAGATGCTGGGCCTGCACGACGTGGTCGCCAAGTCGAACGGGTCGCAGAATCCCTACAACATGATCCGCGCCACGCTCGACGGCCTGCGCAAGCAGACCAGCCCGCGCATGGTCGCCCAGCGGCGCGGCAAGAAGGTCGCCGACATCCTGAAGAAGGGTGACGAGGCCCCCGCCGCCGCGCCCGAACCGGCAGAAGCCTGAGGAGACCTGAAGCATGGCAAAGACCATCGTTGTCAAGCAGATCGGCTCGCCGATCCGCCGCCCCGAAAAGCAGCGCCAGACGCTGATCGGCCTGGGGCTCAACAAGATGCACAAGACCCGCGAACTTGAAGACACCCCCGCCGTGCGCGGCATGATCGCCAAGATCCCGCACATGGTCGAGATCGTCGAGGAAAAAGGCTGAGCGCCGTTTTCTTTCAAGGAAAACGGCCCGGAAAAGGAACGCCCCGGTCAGCGATGACCGGGGCGTTTTTCTTTGCGGAAAAGTCATTCGGTGCCGTCGTGAGGGAATTATGCTCAATGGCTGGATAACAGGGTTTGGCCTCGGGCTGCCGTTGCGATCTTCCCCCGTCCGAAACCAGGGCAGGCTCGTCGCCGGTCTCGAGGGGGCGGATGATCAGGGTCATGTCGGCTCCTTGCGCGAGGACCTCCATCCTGCACCGCCCGCCCCGCCGCACCGGCCGGAAATCCCCGCGCGGATCGGCATTTTTTCGCCAACCGGGTTGCCCCGTGCGGGCTGAGGGTCCACCTGAGGCCCAGCCGCGCGCAGGCAGGCGGCGGCAGTGACAGCAGACACCAGACAGGAGACAGATTTGACCTTCAGAACCCGGCTCGCCACCATCCTGAGCGCGACCGCGCTCGCTCTCGCCACGCCGCTTGCGGCGCAACAGACGCCACTGCCCCAGATCGCCGCCGAGGACGTGACCGACACGCAGGTCGTGGCCTTTGTCGACGCGATCCTCGCGGTCGAACAGGTGCGCAACGAATACGGCCCGCAGATCGAAGAGGCCGAGGACGAGGCGGCGCAAAAGGCGCTGATCGAGGAAGCCAACCAGGCCTCCGCCGCCGCGGTGGACGGCGTCGAGAACATCGACGTGGACAGCTACGTGGCCATCGCCAATGCTGCGGGCGATGACGAGGCGCTCAACCAGCGGATCATCGCGCGCATCACCGAGGTCCGCGACCAGTGATGTCCCCCCCGACGCGGGGCGGCGGATCATTCCGCCGCCACCGCCTTGGGGTCGGCAAGCGTGACGATATCCATCATGATGGTGTTGAGCTCGAAATCCTTGGGCGTATAGACCCGCGCCACGCCCATCCCGCGCAGGCGCGCGGCGTCGTCCTCGGGAATGATGCCGCCGACGATCACCGGCACATCGCGCCAGACCGGCGGCGCGCATCCGCTCCATCAGCTCTTCCATCAGCGGCATGTGGCTCCCCGACAGGATCGACAGGCCCACCACATGCGCCTCGTCCTCGATGGCGGCGGCGACGATCTGTTCGGGCGTCAGGCGGATACCCTCGTAAGCGATCTCCATGCCGCAATCGCGGGCGCGGCAGGCGATCTGCTCGGCCCCGTTGGAGTGCCCGTCGAGCCCCGGCTTGCCCATGAGGAACCGCAGCCGCCGCCCGAGGCGGCCCGACACCGCGTCCACCGCCTCGCGCAGGTCTTCGAGCCCCTCGGTGCGGTTCGACGGGTTGGATGACACCCCCGTCGGCCCGCGATACTCGCCATGCACCGCGCGCATCTCGGCGGCCCATTCGCCGGTGGTGACGCCCGCGCGCGCACAGGCGATGGAGGCGGGCATGATGTTACGCCCCTCGCGGGCAGCGGCGCGCAGATCGGCCAGCGCCGCTTGCACCGCCGCGCTGTCGCGGGCCGCGCGCCACGCCTCGAGACGGGCGATCTGATCGGCCTCGACGCCCGCATCGACGGTCATGATCCCGCCATCCTCGGATTGCAGCGGCGAGGGCTCGCCCTCCTGCCAGCGGTTGACGCCGACGACCACCGTCTCGCCCGCCTCGATCCGTCCAAGGCGGTCGGCGTTGCTCTCCACCAGCCGCGATTTCATGTAGTCTATGGCCGAGACCGCGCCGCCCATGCCGTCGATATTCGCCAGCTCATGCCGCGCGCCGTCCTTGAGCGCCTCGACCTTTGCGTCGACCGCCGGGTTGCCGTCGAATAGGTCGTCGAATTCCAGCAAATCGGTCTCGTAGGCGAGGATCTGCTGCATCCGCATCGACCATTGCTGATCCCAGGGGCGCGGCAGGCCCAGCGCCTCGTTCCACGCCGGAAGCTGCACGGCGCGGGCACGGGCGCGCTTGCTGAGCGTCACCGCCAGCATCTCGATGAGGATGCGGTAGACGTTGTTCTCGGGCTGCTGCTCGGTCAGGCCAAGGCTGTTGACCTGCACGCCATAGCGGAAGCGGCGGAACTTCGGGTCCTCGATCCCGTAGCGCTCCTGCAAAATCTCGTCCCACAGATCGACGAAGGCGCGCATCTTGCACATCTCGGTCACAAAACGGATGCCGGCATTGACGAAAAACGAAATCCGCCCCGCGAGCACCGGGAAATCCTCCTCCGGCACGCGCGGTTTGAGCTCGTCGAGCACGGCGGTGGCGGTCGCCAGCGCAAAGGCCAGTTCCTGCTCGGGTGTCGCACCGGCCTCTTGCAGGTGATAGGAACACACGTTCATCGGGTTCCACTTGGGGATGTGCTTGTAGCAATACTCGGCCACGTCGCCGATCATCTTCAGCGATGGCGCAGGCGGGCAGATATAGGTGCCGCGGCTGAGATATTCCTTGATGAGATCGTTCTGCACCGTGCCTTGCAGGGCGCTGACATCCGCCCCCTGCTGCTCGGCCACCGCGATATAGAGCGCCAGAAGCCAGGGTGCCGTGGCGTTGATCGTCATCGAGGTGTTCATCTGGTCGAGCGGGATTTGGTCGAACAGCGTCGCCATGTCGCCGAGGTGCGAGACCGGCACGCCGACCTTGCCGACCTCGCCCTTGCTGAGAATGTGATCGCTGTCATAGCCCGTCTGCGTGGGCAGATCGAACGCCACCGAAAGACCGGTCTGCCCGCGCGCGAGATTGGACCGGTAAAGCGCGTTCGAGGCTTCGGCGGTGGAATGACCCGCATAGGTGCGGATGAGCCAGGGCTTGTCTTTCTGCGTCTGCGACATGGGCGGCCTCGTGAATCTGTTTGCGTAATTTTCTTACGCTCAAAGCACAGATATGGCAACAAACTGGCGCTGTCAATTCGCTGCGATGCGGCAAGAGCGCGCCCCGCCCGTCCGCTTGCATCGACCTTCTGCTGCGTTTCTTCTTGGATCAAATACTCCGGGGGGAGTCGCCCGTAGAGAATGCCGCATGTTCGAGAAGCTCAAAACCGGTTCCCACTTTTGAGCAACATGCTCGAAAGGGCGACGGGGGCAGCGCCCCCGCCCTCCCCGCCCGGATCAGGGGGCCTCGCCGATTTCACCGGTAAGGGTAAAGAGCCGCTTGGGCCCGCCCGCAGGCTCGATCTTGAGGTGGCCCACGCCGCGCATCCCCGCAAACTGCCCGGTGCCGCTCACCAACTCCCAGAACCCGTCATCGTGCAGGGCGGGCTTGTCCGCGCCCTTCATGAACACCGCGCGCACGGTGAACTTGACGATGGCCACATCGCCGTTCGGGGTGGTGAAGCGCATATAGCCCTGCGGGTCGCCCGCGTGAGGCGGGTTGATGTCGTGCCAGCCAAACTCGGTGACTTGCGCATCGGCAAGCACGCCCTCGCCCTCCGAGGTGCCCTCGCGGCGCACGGCGAGCACGAAATGCTTGCTGCCGTCGCCCATCTCGAACCGCATCTGTTCCTGCGGGTCGAGCACGGTGGTGACGGAAACCGGCGCGGCCGACGCGGCCCCGGCCATGAGCGCGAGGCCGGTGGCCGTCGCGGTGAGAAATTCGGTCAATCGCATGTCGGATCACTCCTGTTGAAATCAGCTTGGCCCCCAGCGGGGCCAACCACAGAAGGCAGGCGCGCATTCCGAATCTCAACCGCAAAAGCGGCGAGGCCCGTCACATTTGCGTGTTTGAATGTATCGGTGCGACCCCTCAGTCGGGGCTGAGCATGTAGCCCTCGCCGCGCACCGTTTGCAGATAACGCGGCTGCTTGGGATCGGTCTCGATCTTGCGGCGCAGGCGGGTGATCTGCACATCGACCGCGCGCTCCTGCGCCTGCCCGCCGCCGCGCCCCAATTCGTCGACCAGCCGCGCGCGGCTGATCGCCTGTCGCAGGTTCTCGGCAAAAATGCGCATGAGATGCACCTCGGTCGCCGTGAGCTTGACCGCCACGCCGCCCCGGCTGAGCTCGCCGCGCTCGATATCATAACGAGACGGGCCCATCTGCACGATCTTGGGCTGCTTTTCCTCCGGCTCCGGCTCGGGCATCCGGCGCAGGATGGCGTTGATCCTGAGCAGCAGTTCGCGCGGCTCGAACGGCTTCGGCAGGTAATCGTCGGCTCCCGCCTCGAGCCCCTCGATGCGGTCGGTGGTGTCGCCCTTGGCGGTGAGCAGCAGGATCGGCGTAGCGGAGGTTTCGCGCAGGGCGCGGGTCAGTTCCAGACCGCTTTCGCCGGGCATCATCACGTCCATCACGATCAGGTCGAAATCGAGCCCCGCCAGCACCCGCCGGGCATGGGCCGCATCGCGCGCGATCGACACGAGAAACCCTTGTCGTATCAGGAATTTGCGCAGCAGGTCGCGGATGCGCTCGTCATCGTCCACGATGAGCAGGTGCGGGGCGGGCTCGGTCATGTGTCGGACTCCCTGATGGCGCGGTAGAGGCCGCGCAGCTCTGGCTCCATCATCGCCTCGAGCACCTGCCGGAACCCGGCAACCGCCTGCGGGCCGGCGGCGCGATAGGCGGTGCGCATCCGCGCGCGCTGCGCATCCGACAGCTTGCGTTCCAGCGCGGCCCCCGCCTCGGTCAGGTAGAGGTGCCGCTCGCGCCGGTCGGCTGTGCCGACCCGGCTCTCGACCAGCCCGTCCTCGATCAGCGTGCGCAACACCCGGTTGAGCGATTGCTTGGTCACGCCGAGAATCGCCAGCAGGTTGGTGACGGTGGTGCCGGGAATGCGCGCGATGAAATGCAGCGCCCGGTGATGCGCGCGGCCATAGGCCATCGTCGCGAGGATGCGGTCCGGGTCGGCGGTAAAGCCACGATAGGCGAAGAACATCGCCTCGATCCCCTGCCGCAACTGCTCGTCGGTGAGGAACAACAGGTTCTCGCCACCCTGCATCTCTCCCATACCGGCACCCCGTTCACAAATCGCGATTCACTGACCCGACATTATGTCAGCTTTATTGACATTCCAAGATCGAATTGATAGCGAATCATGGAAACTGCGTAATTTTATGTCCGCTTTGGTCGTAATTGGCGCAATAAGTGAAAAACTGCGAAGGACAGGCTCATGGCAAGCTATGACGACCGCGACGGCAAGATATGGATGGACGGGGCGCTTGTGGATTGGCGCGACGCCAATGTGCACATCCTGAGCCATGCGCTTCACTATGCCAGCTCGGTTTTCGAGGGCGAGCGCTGCTATGGCGGCAAGGTTTTCAAGAGCCGTGCGCATTCCGAGCGGTTGCTGAAATCCGGCGAGATGATGGATATGCCGATCCCCTACAGCGTGGACGAGATCGAGGCCGCCAAGCGCGCCGTGCTCGACGCCAACGGGCTGAGCGACGCCTATCTGCGCGTGCTGGCGTTTCGCGGCGCGGGCGAGGACATGGGCGTGGCCGCCGCGCGCAACCCGATCCGCATGGCGGTGACGGCGTGGGAATGGGGCAGCTACTACGGCGACGCCAAGACCAAGGGCGCGAAACTCGACATCGCCAAGTGGCGCCGCCCCAGCCCCGACACGATCCCCGTCGCGGCCAAGGCGGCAGGGCTTTACATGATCTGCACCATGTCCAAGCACGCCGCCGAGGCCAAGGGCTGTTCGGACGCGATGTTTCTCGATTATCGCGGCTACGTGGCCGAGGCGACGGGGGCCAACATCTTCTTCGTCAAGGACGGCGAGGTGCATACGCCCCTGCCCGACGCGATCCTGAACGGGCTGACGCGGCAGACGGTGATCGGCCTTTTGCAGGACCGGCAGATCAAGGTCCACGAGCGCTACATCATGCCCGAGGAGCTCGAAGGCTTCGAGCAGTGCTGGCTCACCGGATCGGCGGCCGAGGTCACGCCCGTGGGCCAGATCGGCGATTACAGTTTCGAGGTGGGCGCGATGACGCGCGACATCTCGGACGCCTACGAGGCGCTGGTGCGCGCCTGATCCACGCACGGTCCGGCGGGTGATTCGGGGCGCGCGGACGGATGCCCCCGCGCCATGCCCGCAATCCGACGCTTTGCGCACTCGGCTTAAGATTGTCGGAAATGTGGCGCTGCGATGGTTGCTGCCGGGGATGTTGCGTCACCCCGGCCCGCGGCCGGGATTGTTTCCGCTTGGTCCGCAGACACCGCCCTGCCAGGCCCGCACCTGGGGGTGGCGGCGCGCACCCCCCCAATCATGGAAACAATACCCCGGATAAACCGGCGCTGGTTCGCATTCGTCGACTGACGGCGCGGCGCGGGGCGCGGGCGCGGGGTGCCTGCGTCAACAATGCACGTGGAGTTTGCGGCGAGAATGTGGCATATGTCGAAACAGTTCGGCCGATCCCGCGCGACTGATTGCGGCAGAACGATGGCAGATCGCTGCCACGCGTTTGCGATCACGGAAGGCGGCAAGGGGAGCAAATTACACTTCAGGTTGTAACTTTCCACGCCGCTTGACTTCGGATCGCGCAAGGGCCACTTATCTTAAGTCCCTTACCAGGCTTGGAAATCCCCGGTCTTGGCGACGTGGGGGCGTCGCTTTGACCATCAGGGGGCAGGCCGCGACAGGAACGGTGCCATATGCAGCGCGGTTCGTAATGCGTGTGTTTCGCGCCCGATCTTCCGGGCACGTTTTCGCCATATTGCGGGCCGGTCAATGCCCAATTTCCGCCGGGTTTGCGGCGGGGCGGGCGTATTTGGTTTTTCCGTTGCGTGTGCGGCGGAGTGCGATGCTGAGGAGTGCTGCTATGCCTTTCGATATCACTGCCGCGACAGTTCAGCTCAATGGGTCGAATTTTATTCAAACAGGGGATGGTCGGCGGCGGCTCGGGTGGTCTTATCCTGTTCGTGCCAAGCGCGCCCTCGATATCGTGCTCGTGCTGCTGGCCGCGCCGCTCGCGCTGCTGATGGTGGGGCTGCTTTGTCCGTTCATCATGCGCGACGGCGGCTCGCCCTTCTTCGCGCAGGAACGTGTGGGCCGCGGTGGCCGCATCTTTCGCATGTGGAAGCTGCGCAGCATGGTCAGCGATGCCGAGGCGCGGCTCGAAGCCCATCTCGACGCCTGCCCCGAGCGTCGCCGCGAATGGGACGCGCACCAGAAGCTGCGGCACGATCCGCGCATCACGCCCATCGGACGCTTCATCCGCAAGTGTTCGCTCGACGAGCTGCCGCAACTGTGGAACGTGCTGCGGGGCGAGATGTCGGTGGTCGGGCCGCGCCCGATGATGCCGTCACAGCGCGCGCTCTATCCCGGCACCGCCTATTACGCGCTGCGCCCCGGCATCACCGGCTTCTGGCAGGTCTCGATGCGCAACGAGAGCAACTTCGCAGAGCGCGCCGAGTTCGATAACAGCTATTTCCTCAATCTGTCGCTGGTCACCGACCTGTGGGTGATGCTGCGCACGGTGCGGGTTGTGGTCTCCGGCACCGGCTGCTGAGCGCGCAGCGCCCACAGGCGCGCGCGCACCGCCTCGGCCGAGGCCTTTCAGTTGAGCCGCGTCACGTATTCCGCGCGCGCGTCATGGCCCGCCCCTCAAGGCACGAGATGCGACCGCCCCGGATCGAGATCGTAAAGCCGGCTGGCCCCGTCGCGCAGCCATGCGCCTGGCCAGGACAGAGCGTCGCAGCGGTTGCGCGGGCAGCCACCCGAATAGCTGTGTCGGCCGCGCGGGTCCTCGTCGCACAGACAGGAGATGCGCAGCGGTGTGTTATCCGTTGCCGTCATCGTTGTCTCTTCCCCGAATGGATTGCGGGCTGGATGCCCTGAAATTGTTGTAATCCTGCCCTCCTGGGGCATAAAAGAAAGGCCAGACTTGTCGCGCGGGCAGGTCTTTGGCCCGCGGCAATGTGGCCTGCAAAGCGAGGTGCCCGGCGCGTCATGCCCAATGGGTTCGCATATCTGATGCTGGCGGTCTGGCCGCTGGTGACGCTGGCGATGTTCGCGCGCTGGCCCATCCGGCGTGCGTTGGTGTGGTCGCTTCTGGGGGCCTACCTGCTCCTGCCGCCCTCTCCCGCCGCCTTCGATTTGCCGATGTTTCCGCCGCTGGACAAGGAGGCGCTGCCCTCGCTCACCACCTTCGCGATCTGCCTGTGGTATGCGCGCAAGGCAGGGCAGAACGTGTCGCTGATGCCCGAGGGGTGGCTGGCACGGGGGTTGGTGGTGATCTTCGTGCTGAGCCCGGTGGCCACGGTGCTCACCAATCCCGAGCCGGTCTTCTACGGGCGGATCGGCCTGCCGGGGCTGGGGCTCAAGGACATGGTGGCGCAGGTGATCCTGCAATTCGTCCTGCTGATCCCGTTCCTGCTGGCGCGTGCGCATCTCGGCACGCCCGAGGGGCTGCGCGAACTGGTCTTCGCGATCGCGCTGGGCGGGCTGATCTACTCGGTGCCGATGCTGATCGAGGTGCGCCTCTCGCCGCAGATCAACACCTGGGTCTACGGCTATTTCCAGCACAATTTCGAGCAGATGATCCGTCAGGGCGGGTTCCGGCCCATCGTGTTTCTCTATCACGGGCTGTGGGTGGCGTTCTATACCGTCATGGCGATTGTCTGCGCGCTGGCGCTGGCGCGCGAGGCGGACGAGCGTCGGCGCGTGTTGTGGCTTGGCGCGGCGCTTTATCTCGGCGTGGTTCTGGTGCTGTGCAAATCGCTGGGAGCGCTGCTTTTCGGCGTGGCGCTGGCACCGATGGCCCTCCTGCTGCCGACGCGGCTGCAAATCCGCATCGCTGCGGCGATGGCGCTTGTCGCGATCACCTACCCGGTGCTCAAAGGGGCAGGCGCGATCCCGGTGGACTGGATCCTGGAGCAGGCGGGACGGGTCAGCCCCGAGCGCGCCAATTCCCTTCGCTTCCGCTTCGACAACGAGGATATCCTGATGGAGCGGGCGCTGGAAAAGCCGCTCTTCGGATGGGGAAGCTGGGGGCGCAACCATATCCTCGACCCGGTCTCGGGCGTCATCCAGACGGTGACGGATGGCCGCTGGATCATCCTGATCGGGGAATTCGGCTGGGTGGGCTACGTGGCCGAGTTCGGGTTGATCGCGCTGCCGGTGCTGATGCTTTGGCGGTATGGGCAGCACCTGCCGCAGGCAGGGTGGGTGCGCCTTGTCGGGCCGGTGGCGCTCATTCTTGCGGTGAACCTCGTGGACATGATCCCCAATGCCACGCTGACGCCGCTGACATGGCTCTTTGCCGGTGCGATGCTGGGGCTGGCCGAACGGGCACGCTCGCACCATCCCTTGCGCAGCCGACATCGCCCCCTCGGCTGGCGGCCGTTGATGTGAGACAACTGCGATGACGCCCCCCCGCGTTCTGGCTATCGCCGAGGCCGCCAATCCCGAATGGGTGAGCGTGCCGCTGGTCGGCTGGTCACTGGCCGCCGCCCTGCGCGACGTGGCGGATGTGCATATCGTCACGCAGGTGCGCAACCGCGACGCCTTCGAGCGCGCCGGGATGATCGAGGGGCGCGATTTCACCGCCATCGATTCCGAGGCGCTGGCGCGGCCCATGTGGCGGCTGGGAGAGTGGCTGCGCATGGGGCAGGGCAAGGGCTGGACGACGCTTCAGGCGATCAATGCGCTGAGCTATCCGTGGTTCGAGCATCTTGTCTGGCGGCGCTTTGGCGCGGATATCCGGGCCGGGCGCTATGATATCGTGCATCGCATCACGCCGCTCAGCCCGACGATTTCCTCGTCGCTGGCGGGCAAATGCGCGCGGGCGGGGGTGCCGTTCGTGCTGGGGCCGCTCAACGGCGGGGTGCCCTGGCCCAAGGGGTTCGGGGCCGAACGGCGGCGCGAGCGGGAATTCCTCAGCTATCTGCGCGGGGCCTACAAGGCGCTGCCGGGGCGGACGGCGACGCTGCGCCACGCGAGCGCGATATTGGCCGGGTCGCGGCACACGCTGGGGGAAATGCCGGCATGGGCGCAGGCCAGGGCGGTCTATCTGCCCGAGAATGCGATTGATCCGGCGCGGTTCCCGGGCGGTGTAGCGCCCTCGCCAGACGGCCCGTTGCGCGCCGGGTTCGTCGGGCGGCTGGTGCCCTACAAGGGGCCGGACATGCTCATCGAGGCCGCCGCGCCGATGCTGCGCGACGGGCGTCTGGTGCTCGATATCGTCGGTGACGGGCCGATGATGGGCGATCTGCACGCGCAGGCCGAGGCGCTGGGCGTGGCGGACGGCATCACCTTTCACGGCTGGCTCGAACACGCCCGCGTCAGGGACGTGCTGGCGGCGTGTCATCTCTTCGCCTTCCCCTCGATCCGCGAATTCGGCGGCGGGGTGGTGCTCGAGGCGATGGCGCTCGGCGTGCCGCCGCTCATCGTCGATTACGCAGGCCCGGGCGAGTTGGTGGGCAATGGGCGCGGCTACAAGGTGCCGCTGGGCACGCGGTCCGAGATCGTCTCGGGCTTTGCCACGGCACTCGACCGGCTGGCAGGCGACCGCGCGGCCCTCGCCATGACCGGGCAGGCGGGGCGCGATTGGGTGATGGCGCACGCCACATGGGCGGCCAAGGCGCGGCAGGTGCGCGCGGTTTACGACGCGGTGTTGCGCGGCGCGCCGCTGCCGCAGGTCTTCGCACCATGAGCCGCGCAATCCCCTACCGTCCCGAGATCGACGGGCTGCGCGCCGTGGCCGTGCTGTCGGTGGTGTTCTATCATGCCGGGCTGTTCTCGGGCGGGCCGCTGTGGATGGGCGGTGGCTTTGCCGGGGTCGATATCTTCTTTGTCATCTCCGGCTTTCTGATCGGCGGAATCCTGTGGCGGGATATCCGCGAGACCGGTCGCATCCGGCTGGCGCGGTTCTACCTGCGCCGCGTCAGGCGGCTGGCCCCGGCCTATTTCGCGATGGTGGCGGCGGCGCTGGTGGCGGGCTGGCTGATCCTCCTGCCGTTCGAGTTCCGCGAGTTCGGCAAGTCGCTCATCGCCGCGACGGTCTACCTGTCCAACATCCATTTCCACCGCGAGGCGGGGTATTTCGACGGCGCGTCCGAGGAAAAGCCGCTGTTGCACACCTGGTCGCTGGCGGTGGAGGAGCAGTTCTACATCGTGCTGCCGTTCCTGATGCTGGCGCTGCTGCGGTGGCGGGCGTCGGTGCCGGTGACCCTCGGGGCGGTGGCGGTGGTATCTCTCGCCGCCTGCCTGTGGCTGACGCAGGCGATGCCCTCGGCCGCGTTCTACCTGTTCCCGTTCCGCGCGTGGGAGTTGCTGGCAGGCGTGCTGCTGGCCATCGCAGGGCAGGAGCGGGGCTGGCGCTTCGCCGTCCACCCGTCGCTGTCGTGGGCGGGGCTGGGGCTGATCGCGGCGTCGGTGACGCTGATCCGGCCCGAGGGGTTTCCCGGCTGGCAGGCGCTGGGGCCGGTGCTGGGCACGCTGTTCATCCTCGCAAATGGCCGCGACGCCAACCCGGTCAACCGCACGCTGAGCCATCCCGGCACCGTGTTCGTCGGCCTCATCTCCTATTCGCTCTACCTCTGGCACTGGCCGGTGCTGGTGCTGTCATCCTACTGGCGCGGCGGGTATGGGGGCGCGCTGGAGGGGGCGGCGTGGCTGGCGCTGGCCGCTCTGCTGGCGACGCTCTCGTGGCGCTATGTCGAACGCCCCGTGCGGCGGATGCGGGGCGGGGCGCGCCTCCTCGTCACCGGCACGGTGCTGGCCTCGGGCGCGCTTCTGGCCCTGGGCGCGGTGCTGTGGCGCGGCGAGGGCCTGCCCGCCCGGTTCGCGCCCGAATTGCGCACGCATATCGCCGCCTCGGGCGATTTCAATCAGGACTGGTCGCGCTGCACCTGGCCCGACAGCGGCCCCCTCAAGGGGGTCGAGACCTGCCCCATCGGCCCCGACGGCCCGCCGGAGGTGCTGATCTGGGGGGACAGCCATTTGCGCGCGATGAAAGAGGGGCTGGAGGCCGCCGCATGGGCGGCAGAGCGCCCCGCGCTGATCGTGTGGCACGCGGGCTGCCCGCCGCTTTTCGGGGTGACAAAGGCCGAGAACGCGGCGACGCCCGCGCAGGATGCCGCCTGCACCGCCGCGACCCGCGTGATGCGCGAGGGGATTGCAAAGATCGAAGGGCTGCAAACCGCTGCTCCTCGTGGGACGCTGGTCCTATTACGCCGAAGGCCGGGGGGTGGGCCGCGATGCGCATAACCGCATCACCCTCGCCCCGCTGCCCGACAGCGGGCTGCCGGAGGGGCCGCAGGATGTGCTTTATGCCGAGGCGCTGAAGGCGACGGTGGCAGAGGTGGCGGCGCATGTCCCCCGCGTCCTCATCCTGCGTCAACCGCCGGAGGTGCCGAACTACGATTCGCGCACCGTGGCCCGCGCGTTGGTGCATGGGCGAATGGATGGACAAGAGGACGCCCCCCTCACCGTGCCACGCGCGCAGGCAGAGGCGCGCGCGGCGCGGGCCGAGGCCCCGGTGAGGGCGCTGGCAAGGGCGGGGCTGATCGAGGTGATCGACCCGTGGCCGCGCCTGTGCGACGACAGCCGATGCTCCGTCATGCAGGGCGGCGAAGCGCTCTATTTCGACAACAACCACCTGACCAATCGCGGTGCGCGGTCGCTTGCCGACCTGTTCGCGCCGGTCTTCGGGGGGCCGAAATGACCGCCGACATCCGCGAAACCCTGTGGGACGTGATCGTGATCGGTGCCGGCATGGGCGGCGGCATGGCCGGGCGCAGGCTGGCCGAACGCGGCCTCAAGGTGCTTTTCGTGGAAAAGGGGCCGCAGGGCTACCGCGCCGAACATCAGGGGATCGACCCGGAGATGGGCGATCCGGTGGCGCGGCTATTGCGGGGCTATTGGCCGGGGCCGATCCGGGCGCGGATCGACGGGCGCGACTCCGAGTTCTTCGGACCCATCGGCGCGGGCGTGGGCGGCTCGTCGGTGTTCTACGCCGCCACGCTGGAACGCCCCGAACGGCACGACATAGAGGCCATCGAGGGCCGCCCCCACCCTACCGGCGGGTGGCCGGTGGGGTATGACGCGATGCGCGATTGGTATGCAGAGGCCGAGCAATTGTTGCATGTCTGCGGGCAGGCCGATCCGCTCTCGCCCGAGGCGTGCACGCTCGAGCCCCCGCCGCCGCTCTCGGGGGTGGATGCGGCGTTGATGCGGTCCTTGCGCGGGGCGGGGCTGCACCCCTACCGGTCGCATTCGGCGATCCGCTATCTCGACGGCTGCCACGACTGTCTTGGCACCAAGTGCCCGAGGCCGTGCAAGATGGATGGCCGCTCCGCCGGGGTGGAACCGGCGCTGGCCACCGGGCGCGCAGCACTTCTGGACCGCTGCGACGTGCGCAGGCTGTGCGGCACTGCCGATCATGTCAGCCATATCGAGGTGGCGCGCGGCGGCGAGGTGTTCGATCTGCGCGCGCGGCAGTTCGTGCTGGCGGGCGGCGCGCTCGGCTCGCCACGGCTGCTGCTGGCCTCGGCGTCGGAGGCGTGGCCCGAGGGCTGCGCCAACCATAGCGGGCTGGTGGGGCGCAACCTGATGTTCCATCTCAACGAGGTTTTCGCGCTCTGGCCGCAGCAAACCGCGCCGGATGACGGCCCGAGCAAGGCGATCTCCTTGCGCGATTTCTATCACTGGCAAGGGCAGCGGTTCGGCACGGTGCAGGCGATGGGCCTCAAGGCCGGGTATGGCGAGATCGTGCATGTGCTGGGCGGCATGTTCGACCGCTCGATGCTGCGCCACATGCGCGCCCTGCGGCATGTCACGCGGCTGCCTGCGGCGGTTGCGGCGCGGGTGCTGGGGCGCGCGCAGGTCTTTGTCGGGCTGCTGGAAGACCTCGGATATCCCGAAAACCGGGTGACATGGGATGCAAGCGCACCCGATGCCATCGACATCACCTACACGCTCCACCCCGAATTGCTGGCCCGCCGCCGCGCCTTTCGCCGGGCGATCCGGGCGGGGCTGCGCGGGCATCGGAGCCTCTTTCTCACCCATGCGCCGGAGTTGAATTTCGGCCATCCCTGCGGCACGCTGCGCATGGGCCTTGATCCGGCGACAAGCGTTCTGGATGCAGACTGCCGGGCGCATGGCATCGGCAACCTGCACGTGGCGGATGCAAGCTTCATGCCCACGTCCATGGGGGTGAATCCGAGCCTGACCATCGCCGCCAACGCGCTGCGGGTGGCCGAGGGAATCGCGCGGCGCAGGGAGGCCGGGGAATGAGCGTGACAGACGGGATCGCCGTGGTGACGGGGGCAGGCGGCGGGCTGGGCCGCGCGCTGGCGCTGGAACTGGCGGCGCGCGGTGTGCGCGTGGCGGCAATCGGGCGCAGCCCCGGGGGGATCGAGGAAACCGCCGCGATGGCCCCCGAGGGCCGGATCATGACCGTCATGGCGGATGTGGCCGACGCCGACGCGGTGCGCAACGCCTTTGCCGCGATCACCGAAGCAGCCCCCGTCAGTGTGCTGATCAACAACGCCGCCGTCTATCCGCGCCGCGATTTCCTTGACGAGAGCGGCGAGAGCTTTGCCGCCACGGTGGCTGTCAATCTCGGCGGCATGGTCAACTGCACCCGCGCCGCGCTCGACGGAATGGTGCGGACCGGGCGGGGGCGGATCGTCAACGTCTCGACCTTCGCCGACATGGCCCCTTTGCCCGCCTCGGCGGCGTATTCAGTGTCCAAGGGCGCGGGGCGCATCCTGACCCGCGCGCTGGTGGCCGATCTGGGCGACCGGTTTCCCGGCATCGTCATCACCGACTGGATGCCGGGGATGCTGGCCACGCGGATGGGCATTGCCGACGGGCTGGCCCCCGGGGTCGCGGCGCGCTGGGGTGCGGCGCTCGCGCTCTGGGACGATCCGGCGCTCAACGGTGCGGTTTTCGAGATGAACCGTGAGGTTCTGCCGCCGCGCGGGCTCAAGGCGCGCCTGCGCGACGCGCTCCTGATGCGACGGCGTCCCCCACGGGTGATCCCGGACAGCTAGGGGCGGGGGAACGCCGGGGCGCTGGTCCGGGGTTGGATTGGGGCGGACGGTCGCAGAACGATCGGGGAGCCGCGCAGCGCCCGACCGCGCGTGGGCGCTCCGACGGTGAAGGCGGGCACTCTATGGTGCGGTATACTCCAACGTTCTTTTGTGGATGCCGCTCGGTTTGCAAGGAATTTCTGATCGTTCGGACATGTGATCGAGTGCGTTCTTTTGTCAGGCCTGTTCGTGCGGCTGACATGGCGCCGCTGGCCGGGATGGTGATGCGCGGACCGGGGCCAAATCTCCAACAGCGAGCTCGAGGCTCGGAGAACGTTTCTGGTTTGCCCAACCCGGATCATGTCGATCATTTGCCCATGCTGATCATGCCTTCCTCACAACTCGGTGGCCCGAGTGCCCGTTCGACGCCGGATCAGGCGCCGATCAGCACCGGGCCACGATAGCTTTCACCGCGCGTCAGCATCGCCCAGATGCCGCGCGCCATCTTGTTGGCCAGCGCGACCGCGACGACCGGGATCGGCTTGCGCTCAAGCATCCGCGCGAGCCAAGACCCCTTTGGCGCACCGCGGCGCGAGGCCCAGCGTATCACCGCGGTCGCCCCGATCACCAGCAATCGCCGGATGTCGCGCTGCCCCATCTTCGAGGTCTTCCCCAGCTTCTGCTTGCCCCCGGTGGAATGCTGTCGCGGCACCAGGCCGAGCCAAGCTGCGAAGTCGCGCCCTCGGCGGAATTGATCCATCGGCGGCGCGAAGGTCTCGACCGCCAGCGCGGTGATCGGGCCGACACCCGGCATCGTCTGCAGCTGGCGCGGCATTTCCGCTTCGTTCGACAAGGCCGCGATCCTGACTTTCAACGCATCGATCCGGTCGGTCAGATGGGCGATCTGCTCGAGGAGCATCCGGCAGATGTCGCGTGCCAGATCAGGAATGTCGGCGTCAGGATCTGCGATGACCCGTTCCAGGCGCGGCACATAGCCAATCCCCACAGGGGCGATGTGGCCGAACTCGTAGAGATGCGATCGCAGCGCGTTCACCGCCTCGGCTGGCCGCTCGTCCGAGCTGTGCGCGCGTCTCGCCCAGGCCGAGCGCCAGATCGCCGCGCTCGACGCCGAGATCGACGCCTGCCTCGACGCCTGCCCCAAGCGCCGACGCGCCGCGCAGATCCTCACCTTCGATCCCCGGAAGTCGGACGCATCACCGCGCGCACCATCCTCGCGGAATGTCCCGGAGAATCGGCACCGGCACACCTGCGATCGCCAGCACGGCCGGCCTCGCCGCCATGACGCGGACGACTGGCGCGACAGTCAGGTGCGTGGCAGGGCAAGGCGAGGTCGGCGGCGGGCGCAGGCACCTGCGCGAGGCCCTCTTCATGCCCGCCCTCGTCGCGATGAAGAAAAACCCCGACCTCGGTGCCAATCCGACCTGCAGCGCGGAGCCGGAAAACCCCACAAGGTCGCGCTTACAACCCTCATGGAGAGCTCATCCAACTCGCCAACACGCTCGTAAGCGAGGACGGGACATGGCAACCAGAACCCGCTTGACCCGGGCGGAACTGCTGATTCCGCGCAACGGGGCTCCGCCTTGAACGGCAGCAACAGGCCAAAAGCCCCCCACACCTACCAATGCCACCCTATTTCAGCAGCACCGCCTCGACCCGCCGGTTGATCTCGCGCCCTTCGGCCGTATCATTGGAGGTCACCGGCGCGAGATAGCCGACGCCGCGCGCCTCGATGCGGGCGTCCGCTACCCCGTGATCGGCCACGAGCCGCGCGCGCACCGCCTCGGCCCGCGCCTGCGACAGCGCGATATTGGCATCGAGCGCGCCGACGCTGTCGGTATGACCCACCAGCGCAACCCGCACCTGCGGGTTTTCGGCGAGAAACGCCGCCAGCGCCTCGAGAGTGACAAGCGGCCCAGGCCCGAGAACCGCGTCGCCCGACGCGAAATCCAGCCCCCCGAGCACCACATGCCCCGCCTGCCGCAATGTCTCCGCCAACGTCTCGGGGGGCGCATCCGTCACGGGGGCGGCGGCCTCGGGCACCGGGGCCTCCCGCCCCGCCGCGCCGACATGCGTCACCTGCACATAGCCCCGCTCGCCCGCGCGGCTGACGAACAGCATGACATGCTCGGTCGCCTCGCCCGCGCCCCGCCGCGCCAGCAGGTAGCGGTAATCAAAGAGATTCACGAACATCGCGGGGGCGGGCAGCACCGGCACGGCAAAGCGAAAGCCAAAGCCGCCACAGCCCTCGGCGGCACAGGAAAACACCACCTCCCAGCCCTCCGCCTCCAGCGCCGCGCGCAGCGGCGTGATCCGCGCCAGCGTGCTCTGCCCCTGCCGGGGCAGCCGCCACGCCCGGCTGGTGATCGTCCCGTCAAGACGCAGCTGCGGCACCGCGTCGTCGGCCAGCACGCCGCGCGGAAGATGCACCGTGTCGGCCTCGCGGATCACCTCTGCCGTCCGCTCCGCCCCCTCGGGCAGCGGCAGCTCCTGTGCCGGGGCCGCCCCGGCGAGCAGCATGACCAGCAAGGCCGCCCGCAGCCTGCGCATCTCAGCGCGCCTGCGCGTGGTATTCGGGATTGGGCTCCATCCCCGTGGCCGAGGCCACGCGGTTGGACATGTTGAAGAACCCCGCCACATTGGCGATGTCCCAGATGTCGCGATCCGAGAACCCGTGATCGCGCAATCCCTGCCGGTCGGCCTCCTCGACGGTGGCGCTCGCCACCGTCACCTTCGCCGCGAAATCGAGCATCGCGCGCTGGCGCGGGGGAATGTCCGCGACGCGGTAATTCATCACCATCGCCTCGCCAAGCGCCGGGTCGCCCGAGAGCTGACGCACCGCCGCGCCATGCGCCACCTGGCAATACCAGCAGCGGTTGATCGAACTGACCACCACGGCGATCATCTCGCGCTCGAGCTTGGTCAGCCCCGAGGGCGCCAGCATCAGGGCGTTATAAAGCCCGGTAAACGCGTCGAGCTTGTCGATATCGAAGGCGTGCGCGCGCAGCACGTTGGGCACGAGGCCCAGCTTTTCCTCGCAGACCTCGAAATAGCGCGCCGTCGCCTCGGGTAATGGCTCGACCGGCGGCAGGTCGAGCGCGGTCGGGGTGTCATCCTTGCGTGTCATGTCTCCTCCTTCACACGGTAATGATATGTGCCCACGCAGGCGAATCCCATTGCGGCATAAAGCGCGTTCGCACCCGCGTTCGCCTGCGTGCAGATCACCGCAAGGTGCCGCGCGCCCTGCGCCCCGGCCCAATGCGCCGCCTGAAGCATCATCAGCCGCCCCATTCCCGCCCGCCGGTGCCGCGCGCGCACCTCGAGCGCGTGGACCATCGCGATGCGTTCGTGGAGCGCCACGAACCCGGCAGCGGCGGGCTGATCCTTCAGCCGCCCGAAGAGGCCCGTCTTTGGCCCCGCCACGCGCTCCATCACCGCGACGCGCGCCGGCCCGATGCCACCCTCGGCCCAGATCTCGCGCATGATCTCCAGCGGCTCCCAGACGGTGAAGGTGGTGACGCGCGGCAAACGGTTAATAGTGAGTGCGGTGATCGGCGCAACCTGTAGGTTCACCGCGTCAACCGTGCGGTAGCCGCGCGCCGCGAGCATCGCGTCAAGTGCGCCTTCACCCTCGCGCACCTGGAAAAGCGGCCCCTGCCCGAGCGCGCGCATCGCATCCTCGGCCCGGTCCAGATCGCCCTGCTGCACCTCGCCCGACACGGTTGCCGCCGAGACGCGCTTGCCACCGCCCCGGCCCTCGCGGATCGTCACCGGGCCGAGCGCGTGGCGCGCTGCGGGCGGCCAAGTGGCCTCCGTTACAGCATAAAGCGCGTGAACGTCGGGGGTCATGCCGGGAACATCGCCGCCAGTTCGGCCATCGCCGCATCGACCCGCGCGCCGTCCTGTCCGCGGATCACCACCTGCGCGCCGTAACAGCCATCGCGCTGGAACGGGTAGGAGCCCAGCGACAGGTCGGGATAGCGCCCGGCCAGATCAGCCAGCGGCCCGGCGATATCGCCCTCGCCGCGCCACACCTCGTAAGCCTGCGACAAAAGCGGCGCGCCCCCGTTGAGCGTGGGCAGAACCGAGGCCACCATCGCCACGAAAATCGACGGAACACCGGCCATTACATGAACGTTTTCAATGACAAAGCCGGGTGCCGCGCTGATCGGATTGTCGATGAGCGCGGCCCCCTCGGGGATGCGCGCCATGCGCAGCCGCGCCGCGTTGAGCTCCTGCCCGCGCGCCTCGTAATGCGCGGCAAGGACGGCGCGGGCATCCTCGCGCACGTCGATGGGACGCTCGAACGCGCGCGCCACCGCGTCGGCGGTGATGTCGTCATGGGTGGGGCCGATCCCGCCCGACGTGAACACCACGTCAAAGCCTGCGCTCAAGCTGCGCACCGCCGCGACAATGGCCGCCGCGTCGTCATGCACCACCCGCACCTCGCAAAGATCGACGCCCGCGCGCGTCAACTCGCCCGCGAGATGATGCATGTTGGCATCGCGCGTGCGCCCCGAGAGGATTTCATCCCCGATCACGAGCATGGCGGCGGTCGGGTTGGGCATGGCGTGTCTCCTTGCAGGCGTGTCATGCCCGGTATAGGCCCCGCCCATGCGGTTTCAAAGCCCCCTCCTGCGCGCAACATTGCTGCGGCGCTACAAGCGGTTCCTCGCCGATATCCGCCTCGAGGACGGCTCTGAGACCACCGCCCATTGCCCCAACCCCGGCGCGATGACCGGGCTTGCCGCCCCCGGCACGGGCATATGGGTGGAGGATGTGAACAACCCGACGCGCAAGCTGCGCCATGCCTGGCGGCTCGCCGAGACGGAAGACGGCGCGCGCGTCTGCGTCGATACCGGGGCCGCCAACAGGGTGGTGAGAGAGGCTCTCGAGGCCCGCGCGCTGCCGGCGCTTGAAGGATATGACACCGTCCAGCCCGAGCAGCGCTATGGCGACAGGAGCCGGGTGGATTTCCTGCTGCGCGGGCCGGGCCTGCCCGAAGCGTGGGTCGAGGTGAAATCGGTGACACTGTGCCGCAACCCGGGCCTCGCGGAATTCCCCGACAGCGTTACTGCGCGCGGTGCGCGCCACCTGCGCGATCTTGCGGCGCAGGCGCAGGCGGGGCACCGCGCGGTGCTTCTCTACCTCGTGCAACGCGACGACGCGCGCGCCGTGGCCGTCGCCGCCGATATCGACCCCGCTTATGCCAGGGCCTTGGCAGAGGCCTGCGAAAGCGGTGTCGAGGTGCTGGCCCACCGCGCCGATATCTCGCCCGCAGGCATCACAATCGGACCGGCGCTGCCGCTCACCTCTGGCCCTTGCGGGCAAACCGGCGTAGATAAAGACAAAACCGGGCAAAACGACGGGGCATGACGTGAACCAGACGCATCGGGGACGCACCACGCGCGACGGCATCCGCATCCACGAGGCGGCGGATTTCGCAGGGATGCACGCGGCGGGGCGGCTTGCCGCGCAAATCCTCGACGAAATCGCCGACCATATCTTTCCCGGCCAGACCACCGGTGCCATCGACAAGGTGATCGAGGACAGGATCGCCGCCGCCGGGGCGAAATCCGCCACCATCGGCTACAAGGGCTACCGCCACGCGAGCTGCATCAGCGTCAACCATGTTGTCTGTCACGGCATTCCAGGTGCGCCGATCCCCAAAAGTGGCGGCGAGACGATCTCGAAAGACCTCGAGAAACGCCGCGCGGATGACATGCTGCGCGAGGGCGATATCCTCAATATCGACGTCACCGTGATCGTCGATGGCTGGTTCGGCGATAGCAGCCGGATGTATGTGGCGGGCACCCCCTCGCGCAAGGCCGAGCGGCTGATCCAGGTCACGCACGACGCGCTGATGAAGGGCATCGAGGCGGTGCGTCCGGGGGCGACCTTCGGCGATATCGGCCACGCGATCCAGGCCTATGCCGAGGCACATCGCATGTCGGTGGTGCGCGATTTCTGCGGTCACGGGCTGGGCCGGGTGTTTCACGCGCCGCCCAACGTGCTTCATTACGGGCGCGCGGGCGCAGGGGCCGTGCTCGAGGAGGGGATGTTCTTCACCATCGAACCGATGGTGAATCTGGGCCGGGCCAATACCGAGGTGCTCGAGGACGAGTGGACCGCCGTGACCCGCGACAAATCTCTTTCGGCGCAGTTCGAGCATTCCATCGGGGTGACGGCGCAGGGTGCCGAGATTTTCACTCTCTCGCCCGCCGGTCGGTTTCACCCGACCTGGAACTGACGGGGGCCGATCGCCGGAAAAGCGGCAGATTGCCGCCGAGGATTGCCGTATCGAGCGATTCCATTTGCCGCGCGGGTCTGGTATGGAAAAGTGGATAAGGGTTAGGAGATAGTCCCATGACACGCGCAACCATCCTCGGCGGCCTCGCGGGCCTGATGCTCGCAGGCTGCCTCGACACCACCGACAATCGCGAAGTGACCGGCGCGGCCATCGGCGCGGGCGCAGGCCTGATCGGGGCCGCGGTCTTTGACGCCAATGCCGGGTGGACGGTGCTCTCGACGCTGGCCGGTGCTGCGGCGGGCACGCTCATCGCGCGCAACACCCGCACCAACCGATGCGCCTATTCCAACGGCGACGGCACCTACCGCACCGTGCCCTGCTGAATATAAGCAACGGCACCGTCCCCGCGAAAGCGGGGATGACGTGCATTCACCCCCGCCCGCGATAGGGTGGCACCCCCTGATCGGGCAGCCACACGCCCTCGGGCGCGGGGCCCGTTTGCCAGAACACGTCGATCGGGATGCCGCCGCGCGGATACCAGTAGCCGCCGATGCGCAGCCAGTGGGGCGCGAGGAAATCCACCAGCCGCCGGGCGATGGTGAGCGTGCAATCCTCGTGGAACGCGCCGTGATTACGGAAGCTGGTGAGGTAAAGCTTGAGAGACTTGCTTTCGACCAGCCACGCCCCCGGCACGTAGTCGATCACCAGATGGGCGAAATCGGGCTGGCCGGTCATCGGGCAGAGCGAGGTGAACTCGGGCGCGGTGAAGCGCACCGCGTAGGCCATATCGGCCTGCGGGTTGGCGACGCGCTCCAACTTTGCCTCGTCGGGGCTTTGCGGCACGCGTGTTGCGCCGCCAAGCTGTGTCAGGTCCTTGTAGATATCGTCGGCCATCGCCTCTCTCCTCTCAAACCCCGCGCAGGTTACCCCAGAGCGTGACGTGCAGTTGCGGCAGCACCGTCGCCGCAAACCAGCCATCCGCCACGACCCGATCCACCAGCCAGCGCATCCGCGCGTCGATGCCCTCCTGATCCACCCGCGCGCTGTCGTCATCCGGTGGCGGCGGCGTGTGGTTGCCCGGTTGCAGGTAGAGCGGCAGGGACGCATAGCGCCCCGCCACCTCGCGCGCCCAGAGGTAATCCGCCTCGTCGAAGATGACGATCTTGAGCACGATTTCCGGGCCAACGTCCCGCCCGGCGTCCACGCCGGGCAGCGCCCGACCGCCCCCCCGGGCGGGCGCTTCTCGCCCACCCGCAGTCGGCCGCTGCCCTCTCGCATTGTTCCAGCCAGAGGCGGCCACGCACGCGTCGAACGCATCCCAATCCACCTCCATGCCCGACGAGGGCGGCTTGGGGCTCAGCACCAGCATGTCGAGCGCCGCAAACCAGTCGCGCGCCACCGATCCCTGCGTCTCCACCGCGAAGTGATAGCCCCTCGCCTGCCCCGCCGCGATAAGCGGCCCCAGCGGCTGAATCGCCGGGTTGCCGCCCGAGAGCGTGACCATCAGCGGTCGGTCACCCGACAGCCGCGCCACCTCGGCCATGATGGCCGCAGGCGTCATCGGGGCCCATGTGTGGCGGTAGTCCGCCTCCACCGCGTGCAGGCTGTCGCACCACGAACAGCGGTAATCGCAGCCGCCGGTGCGCACGAAAACCGTGGGCTGCCCGATCAGCGCGCCCTCGCCCTGGATCGTCGGGCCGAAAATTTCCGAGACGCGGACAAGATCGCTCACGGCCGGTATTCCGCCCATGTCTTGGGCGTCTCGCTCACCCGCACCGCCGACACCTCGGGCCAGCGCGCCGCGCACCAGTCGAAGACATGCCGCGCCATGCGCTCGGCGGTCACGCAATCATCGCCCAAAACGTCGTTGAGGTGGCGGTGGTCAAGCTCGTCGTCGATATAGCGCTTCAGTTCCGCCAGGTCGTGATAGTCGCGCACAAAGCCCGTCTCTCCAAGTTCCTCGGCGGCGAGTTCCACCACAACGATGTAATTATGCCCGTGCATCCGCGCGCAAGGGTGCCCCTCGCGCAGCCCGAAAAGCTGATGCGAGGCCGAAAAATGGAATTCCTTGGTGATCCGGTACATCACGCCACCCCCACGGTATCGCGCCAGAAATCGGGATCGTCATACGCGGTCGGATCGTCGACCCCGGCCAGATGAAACGCCTCGCGCCGCTCCACACAGGTGCCGCAACGTCCGCAATGCCGCGCGCCCCCCTTGTAGCACGACCATGTCTCGGCAAAGGGCACGCCAAGCCGCGCGCCATCGGCGACGATATCAGCCTTGGAGCCATGCACATAGGGCGTCCAGAGCGCGACCTCGGCCACGCCTTCGAGCGCGTGATCCTGCATCGCCTGGAACGCGTCGATGAAGCCGGGGCGGCAATCGGGATAAATGAAGTGATCGCCGCCATGCACCGCCGCCGCCACCGCCCCCGCCTTTTGCGCCGCTGCCATGCCAAAGGCCACGGTGAGCATGATCGCGTTGCGGTTGGGCACGATGGTGATCTTCATCGTGTCCTCGGCATAATGCCCGTCGGGCACGTCCACATCATCGGTGAGCGCCGAACCCGAGAGTGCCGCGCCGACGCCGCGCAGATCCACCACCCGGTGCGGCACACCGAGGCGCTCTGCACAGGCGCGCGCGCTTTCCAGTTCCTTGACGTGGCGTTGCCCGTAATCGAACGACAACAGCGCCGCGAGGCGGCGCTCGGCGGCGGTCTTGTGGGCAAGGGTCACGGAATCGAGCCCGCCCGAGCAGATGACGATGGTATCCATATCTCGTGTCCTTGTTTTTTAAAGCGGGTAGGCTGCGACCGCTTGGTGCCGCGTGTAGCGCCTTCGACGCGCGAGAGCAAGCCAGGCAGAGGACCGGACGGGCACGCTCTGACGCTGCGGAAATGGCCGCTTTTCTCATGCTGCACCATGCCGTATAAGCGGCGAAAACCAACGCGACCGGCGCGATATGCGCGCCCCATCGCTGTCACCGAGGAAACCTATGCCCAACGAAACGCATGAATCGGACGTGGCCTTCATCAAGGCGCTGGCGGAACTCCTGAACGAGAACGACCTCACCGAATTGTCGGTCAAGCGCGAGTATGGCGAGGACGACACGCTCAACGTCCGGGTGAGCCGCAAGCCCGAGACCGTGAGCTATGCCGCCCCTGCGCACCCCGCCCCCGCGCAGGCCCCCGCTCCGGCAACCGCCGCCCCCGCCGCCGCGCCCGAAGCCCCGGTCGAGGACCCGGCAAGCCACCCCGGTGCCGTCACCTCGCCGATGGTGGGCACCGTCTACATGCAGGCCGAGCCGGGCTCTCCGTCCTTCGTCAGCGTCGGTGGGCAGGTGGCCGAGGGTGACACGCTCCTGATCATCGAGGCGATGAAGACGATGAACCACATCCCCGCCCCGCGCGCGGGCACCGTCAAGCGCATCCTGATCGAGGATGGCGCGGCGGTGGAATACGGCGCGCCGCTGATGATCATCGAGTGAGGCCGGAATGTTTGACAAGATCCTTGTGGCCAACCGCGGCGAGATCGCGCTCCGGGTGATCCGCGCGGCGCGTGAGATGGGTATCCGCTCGGTCGCCGTGCATTCCACGGCGGATGCCGACGCGATGCATGTGCGCATGGCCGACGAGACCGTGTGCATCGGCCCGCCGCCCTCGTCCGAGAGCTATCTCTCGATCCCCGCGATCATCGCCGCCTGCGAGGTGACCGGCGCGCAGGCGATCCATCCCGGCTATGGCTTTCTGTCGGAAAACGCCAATTTCGTGCAGATCGTCGAGGATCACGACCTGACCTTCATCGGCCCCTCGGCCGAGCATATCCGCATCATGGGCGACAAGATTTCCGCCAAGGACACGATGAAGGCCCTCGGCGTGCCATGCGTGCCCGGATCGGAGGGCGGCATCGCCAATGTCGGCGAGGCGCGCGCGCTTTGCGCCGAGATCGGCTATCCGGTGATCGTCAAGGCCACGGCGGGCGGCGGCGGGCGCGGCATGAAGGTGGCCAAGGACGAGTCCGAGATCGAGCGCGCCTTTCACACCGCGCGGTCCGAGGCCAAGGCCGCGTTCGGCAATGACGAGGTCTATATCGAGAAATACCTCACCACGCCGCGCCATATCGAGGTGCAGGTGTTTGGCGATGGCAAGGGCCGCGCCGTGCATCTGGGCGAGCGCGACTGCTCGCTGCAGCGCCGCCATCAGAAGGTGCTCGAAGAGGCCCCCGGCCCCTGCATCACCGAGGAAGAACGCGCGCGCATCGGCACGATCTGCGCCGAGGCCTGCGCCAATATCAATTATCGCGGCGCGGGCACGATCGAGTTTCTCTACGAAAAAGGCGAGTTCTTTTTCATCGAGATGAACACGCGGTTGCAGGTCGAGCACCCGGTGACCGAGGCGATTTTCGGCGTCGATCTGGTGCGCGAACAGATTCGCGTGGCCGAGGGGCTGCCGATGTCGTTCGTGCAGGATGAGCTGAAAATCAACGGCCACGCCATCGAGGTGCGCATCAATGCCGAAAAGCTGCCAGATTTCGCGCCGCGCCCCGGCACGATCACGCAGTTTCACGCGCCCGGCGGGCTTGGCGTGCGGATGGATAGCGCGCTTTACGACGGCTACCGCATCCCGCCCTATTACGACAGCCTGATCGCCAAGCTGATCGTCCACGGGGCGGATCGCGATACCGCGCTGCGCCGCCTTGCCCGCGCCTTGGGTGAATTGATCGTGGACGGGGTGGATACCACCGTGCCGCTCTTTCACGCGCTCTTGCAGGAGGACGACATCCGCAGCGGCAATTACAACATCCACTGGCTCGAACGCTGGCTGGAAACCAACCTGCGGGCGTGATGCCCGCCTTTCTGCCCCCCGAATTGCTGCTGCGCGCTTATGCGGCGGGCGTGTTCCCGATGGCCGAGAGGCGCGACGACCCGGAGGTGTTCTGGGTCGATCCGCCGCGGCGCGGCGTGCTGCCGCTGGATGGCTTTCACCTGCCACGCAGCCTTGCGCGGCGGATGCGGCGGGGGGGGTATTCGGTCACGCTCAACGGCGATTTCGCGGGCGTGCTCGACGCCTGCGCCGACCGCCCCGAGACATGGATCAGCGCGCCCATCCGCGACGCCTATCTCGCGCTTCATGCGCGGGGCCATGCGCATTCGCTCGAGTTATGGGAGGACGGCGCGCTCGCGGGCGGGGTCTACGGCGTGACGCTGGGTGCCGCGTTTTTCGGCGAGAGCATGGTCTCGCCCCGCACCGACGGCTCGAAACGCGCGCTTGCGCATCTCGTCGATCACCTTCGGCGCTGCGGCTTTATACTCTTTGACACGCAGTTCATCACCGATCACCTGTCGCGCCTCGGGGCCGTCGAAATAAGCCGCGCCGCCTATCGCGCGCGGCTTGCCACGGCGCTTGGCGCGGAGGCGGACATCACCGCCCTGCCGCTCGATCCCGACCCGGCTCAGGTGGTGCAGCGCATGACCCAGACATCGTAGCGCGGATGCTCCAGCGCGTTGAGGGCGGGCGACGAGGCCAGCATCCAGCCATCGAACCACAGCTTGCCGCCCTCGGCCTCGCGGATGGTCACATGCGCGTAGGCATCGCCCGCCGGGTTGCCCTCGGGATACCGGCACTCGCCCAGTTCAACCGTCAGCGAGCCGAGATCGGCGGTCTCGCCATTGGCCAGCTCCAGGTCGCGCACGTCGGTGGTGATCCTGTCCAGCCCGCGCAGCACCGCGCCGGTGCCCGGTGCCGCCTCTTCCTGCGCGCCCGCGCCGCCACAGGCCAGCATCAGCGCGCATAACGGCATCAGCGCGCGCATCATTCCTCGTTGCCCGAGACGAATTTCATCAGAAGCGACACGAGGCTGACCGACCCTTGGGTAAACTCGATCTCGTCGCCCGGTTCGAAATAGAAGGGCGAGCCGCCGGGCAGTATCTCGACGTAATTGCCGCCCAGAAGCCCCTCGGACGAGATTGCGACGGCGCTGTCATCGGGCACATCCACGCCCTCGCGCACGGTGAATATCGTCTTGGCGCGATAGGTTTCGGGGTCGAGCCGCAACTCGGTGACCCGGCCCACCTTGACGCCCGCAAGGCGCACATCGGTGCCGGTGCTGACACCATCGGCGCTGCGGAAACTGGCGTTGAGCGTGTATTCCTCGCCGCCGCCGGTCAGCCCGGTGGTCTTGCCGGCATAGGCGACAAACCCCACCGCCACGGCGAGCACCAGCGCGCCCACCAGCACTTCGGTCTTGTTCTCGGACATTGCCCCGTCCCTATTCCGGCACCCACGCCTCGTAATCGCGCCGCGCGACCGGTTCGGGGCGGCGAATCGACCCGGCGGGCGCATAGGCCAGCGGCGTGCCGGTCAGGTTTTCCTGATGCGGCTTTTCCCACGCCTTGTGCGGCAGCGGCGTGTCGCTCGGCGGCTCGGCATAGGTGTGGTGGAGCCAGCCGTGCCAGTCGGGGCTCACCCGGCTTGCCTCGGCCTCACCGTTATAGATCACCCAGCGCCGCTTGCCGTCGCGCGAGCGGTAGAACACATTACCCTGCACGTCCTCGCCCACTTTCACACCCTTGCGCCAGGTGTAGAACTGGGTGTTGAGCGTCTGCCCGTTCCACCAGGTCACGGCGCGCAGCAACGTGTTGAGAATTCCCATCAGACCCTCCGGCTCATTCTGCCTCCGATATGGCGGATTTGGCGGCAAAGGTCCAGTGCCGCGTGCGGTATGTGCGCTTGGGCGCGGACCGGCGCAAGGCCGCCTGCCGGTGAGGCGAAACGGCGCGGCTGGCGCCGTTTCGCCTGAAGCGAACGGTCGCCTCTTGCGCCCCGCGCGGCTCCTCCCGTCATTCGTAACGTCCGCTCCGAGCCAAAGCCGCGCTTACGCCCCGACCATGCCCATGATCTCGTAGGTGCGGCGCAGAATCGGCGCGGCGATGGTGCGGGCGCGCCCGGCACCATCTGCAAGGACACGGTCGATCTCGGCCTCCTCGCGCATCAGCCGCTTCATCTGCGTCGAGATCGGCGCGAGACGATCCACCGCCAGATCGGCCAGCCGTGGCTTGAACTCGGAAAACGGCTGCCCGCCCGCCTCTGCCATCACCTGCTCCACGCTCATGTCGGCAAGGGCTGCATAGATATTCACGAGGTTGCGCGCCTCAGGGCGCTCCGCAAGACCCGCCACCTCCGAGGGCAGCGGCTCGGGGTCGGTCCTGGCCTTGCGGATTTTCTTCGCGATCGTCTCGGCATCGTCGGTCAGGTTGATCCGGCTCATGTCCGACGGGTCGGATTTCGACATCTTCTTCGTGCCGTCGCGCAGGCTCATCACCCGCGTGCCCGTCCCCTCGATCACCGGCTCGGGCAGGGGAAAGAACTCCACCCCGTAATCGTGGTTGAATTTCATGGCGATGTCGCGCGACAGTTCGATATGCTGTTTCTGGTCCTCACCCACCGGCACATGGGTGGCGTGATAGGCGAGGATATCGGCCGCCATCAGCGCCGGGTAGGCGAAAAGGCCCAATGAGGCCTTTTCGGCGTTCTTGCCCGCCTTGTCCTTGAACTGCGTCATCCGCTGCAGCCAGCCCATGCGGGCGACACAGTTGAACACCCACGCAAGCTGGCTGTGCTCGGCCACCTGGGACTGGTTGAAGAGGATCGACCGCGCCGGATCGAGACCTGCGGCGATGAAGCCGGCGGCCAGCTCGCGCGTGGCGCGGCGCAGGTCTGCGGGCTCTTGCCAGACGGTCACGGCGTGCAGATCGACCATGCAATAGATCGTCTCGACACCCCGCTCCTGCGCCTCGGCAAAGCGTTTGAGCGCGCCGAGATAATTGCCGAGATGCAGGTTGCCCGAGGGCTGGATTCCCGAAAACACGCGCGGGGTAAAGGCCGCCTCGGTCATGGATGCACTCCGTGGTGGATTTCTCTGAGCGTCTCGCTTACCCATGCCGCAATGCCCCGTCAAGGAGACCGGCGATGACCGACGATCCCAGCCCGCTCAACCCGATCCCGCCGGTGGTGCTGGTGCTGTTTCTGGTGATCGTGGGTGTCGAGGCGGCGTTCTCGCTCGGCGCGCGGGGGATCATCGGCGATGCCGATGCCGTCGGCTGGCGCATGGCGGCGATCGAGAGTTACGGCTTTCACCCCGCGATCCTGCGCTGGATGGTCGAGACCGGGCAGATGCCGCCCGAACACCTGCGCCGCCTGCTCACCTACGCCTTCGTCCACGGCAGCTTTACCCACGCGCTCTTTGCCGGCGTGTTGCTGCTCGCACTGGGCAAGTTCCTGGGCGAGATTTTCCGCCACTGGGCGGTGCTGGTGATCTTTCTGACGGCCACCGTGACCGGCGCGCTGATCTACGCCACCCTGCCGGGCGACCGCCCGTTCCTCATCGGGGCGTTTCCCGGCGTCTACGGGATGATCGGCGGGTTCACCTACGTGATGTGGCTGCGGCTCGGCCAGATGGGCGCGAACCAGGCCCGCGCTTTCACCCTCATCGGCGTGCTGATGGCGCTGCAACTGGTGTTCGCGCTGCTCTTTGGCGGCTCGCCCACATGGCTGGCCGATGTGGCAGGCTTCGTCGCGGGCTTCGCCGTGGCCATCCCGCTCAGCCCCGGCGGTCTCGCGCGGCTGCGCGCGCGGCTGCGGCACGACTGACGCGCTTACCGCCGCAGCCGCCCGCGCATCTCCTGCACCCGGAACGCCCCCAGCGCCTGCCCGAAGAGCCCGTAAGCGACAGCGCCCAGCGCGATGAGCGCCCCCAGCGCCAACCACCGCCAGCCGCCCAGCGCCAGGAACGGCCCCAGCACTGCGCCGCCGCCCCAGAGCACCGCCCCCATCAGCCCCGAGGCCAGCACGATCCGTCCCAGCCTGCGCCGGAACTGCGCGTCGAACCGTGCCACCTCGCCAAAGCCCCGCGCGCCGCGCGCCAGTTGCCACACCATCACCCACGCCGCCACCGTCGTGGCCAGCGCCGCCGCGATCCAACCAAGGAGCGCCGCCAGCCCGAAGGCCAGCACGGCATTCACCACCATCGCCACCAGCGCGTAGCGGAACGGGCTGCGCGTGTCCTCGCGCGCAAAAAACACCGGCTGCATGATCTTTTGCAAGACAAACGCCGGCAGCCCCAGCCCGTAGACGGCCACCGCGAGCGCCGTCGCCGCGCTGTCATCCGCGCCGAACGCGCCGCGCTCGAACAGCACGGCGACCAGCGGCAGCGGGATCACCACCAGCGCCACCGCGCAGGGGATGGTGAGCGCCAGCGCCACCTCGCCCCCGCGCGACAGCGCATGGCGCGCGCCGTCGTCATCCCCGGCCTTGAGCCTGCGCGCGAGGTCCGGCAAGAGAACGATCCCCACCGCGATGCCCACCACGCCCAGGGGGAGTTGATAGAGCCGGTCGGCGGCATAAAGCCAGCTCACCGCCTTGTCGTATTGCGAGGCGACGAGTTGTCCCACCACGAGGTTGACCTGCACCACGCCCCCCGCCAGCGCCGCCGGAATGGCGATACGCACAAGCTGCGCCATCTCGGGCGTCCAGCGCGGGCGCACGGGGCGCAGGTGCAGCCCGGCGCGTTCGGCGGCCACCCAGACCAGCACCAGCTGCGCCACGCCGGCCACCGGCACCGCCCAGATGAGCGCCTGCATCACCGCCCCGCCCATCCATGCCGCCGCCGCCATCGCCCCGATGAGCAGCACGTTGAGCAGCACCGGGGCTGCGGCGGCAGCGGCAAAGCGCCCGGCCGCGTTGAGCGCACCCGACAAGAGCGCGGCCAGCGAGATGAACAGGATATAGGGAAAGACGACGCGCCCGTACTCGACCGTCAGGCCGAACCGCGCATCGCCCGCGAACCCCTCGGCAGTGGCCCAGACCAGCGCGGGCATGAACACCATCGCGAGGCCGGTGAGCAGCGACACCACCAGCCCAAGTCCCGACAGCGCGAGGCTGGCAAAGCCCAGCGGGTTCTCGCCCGCCTCCAGCCGCTTGGAGAACATCGGGACAAACGCCGCGTTGAACGCGCCCTCGGCGAAGAAGCGGCGGAACATGTTGGGCAGGCGGAAGGCGGCGACAAAGGCATCCATCAGCACGCCGGGGCCGATCAGGCTCGCGATCATCACGTCGCGCACAAAGCCCAGAACCCGGCTCATCAGCGTCCATCCACTGACCGTCAGGATACCGGAGAGCAGGCGGACGGGTCTCATCTGCGGGCCTTTGCGCTTGGGTCAGGCCGGTCTAGCCGATTGCCCGCGCGGCGAAAAGAGGGCTTGGGCGAGGTTACGGGGCCCGGCATCGGGGGGGCGTCTGGTTGTGGCCTGGAGCGGACGGTCGCGCAACGTAGAGGAGCCGCGCAGCGCCCGACCGCGGGTGGGCGCTCCTACGGTGAGACGATGCACTTTATGGTCCGGCATACCTTCACGTTATCAATAGCTTGTAACGTCGAATAGCGCCCGCCCGGGGGGCGGGTCATGCCGGAGGCATGCCTCTGGCATGACCGCTGCGCGGCGGTGCCTTGCGGCACCTTGATTCCGCGCAAGGGGGCTATGCCGCAACGGCAGCAACAGGCCACAATCACCGCCCACCTCAAGGGGCCAGCGGAATCATCGTCCCCAAAAGCCGCGCCACATGCGCCTCGCGCCCGTCCTCGACCGCGTGGATATCCGCCTCCACGATCACCAGCCGCCGCCCCGCGCGCAGCACGCGGCCCTCCGCCACCAGCAGATCGCCCTTTGCAGGTGCCAGCAGGTGGATCTTCATCTCGGTGGTAAGCACCTCATGCCCCTCGGGCATCATGCTCAGCGCGGCATACCCGGCGGCGCTGTCGCCAATGGCAAAGCTCAGCCCGGCATGGGCAAAGCCGTGTTGCTGACGGCTGCCCGGCAGGATCGGGGCCTCGATCCGCACCCGCCCGTGCGCGACATCCACCAGACGCGCGCCGAGCGTGGCCATCATCGCCTGCGCGGCAAAGCTCTCGCGGATGCGCAACGCCACCTGCGGGGAGAACGCCGCATCATTTCCCATGATCTCTCTCCCCTCAAGGTGCAACATGATGACACACCTGCCCAAACATACGGTTGGCCCAAGAAATTTCGCCTGATAGATACACGCTATGCACGAACGCACAAGGGTGATGAGTTGATGTGGTCCGAGTTCCGGCGTCACATGGCGGAGACCGCCACAGCCATGTCATCCCGTCTGACGATCTCGATCTGGCTGATCGGCTGCCTCGTGGCGGTGGTGGCGGGGCCATTCGGCACGTTCCAGACGATGGGCGTGGGGCTGCGGGTCGTCTATTGGGGCGCGGTCATCACCTCGGGCCTCGCCATCGGCACGGGGGTCAATGCCCTCTTCCTGACCATCTGCCGCGGCTGGCACCCGCTCTGGATCGACGTCAAGGCGTCGCTCCTGATCACCACCCTGCTCGCACCGCTGATCTTCGTGCTGCGCGCGGGGCTCGACCCGATGCTCACCCGCGCCGATCTGTCCCTCGGCTCGATCTGGATCAACACGGCGCTTTTCGTCGCGCCGATCTTCTTTCTGCGACGGCAACTGACCTGGGTCGGGCTCATACCCGAGCCGGACCGCCCGCGCCTCGTGCGCCGCCTGCCCGGGCCGATGCAGGGGGCCACGCTCCTGCGCCTCTCGGGGCGCGATCACACGGTCGAGGTGACGACCGATCAAGGCACCGCGACCCTGCGCCTGCGCCTGTCGGATGCCATCGACGAGATGGAGCCGGTCGAGGGGGTCTGCACCCACCGCTCGCATTGGGTGGCGCGGGGAGCCATCACCGGCCATATCTTCGAGGGCGGCAAGCTCTTCGTGATACTCGTCAACGGCGACCACGTGCCGGTCAGCCGCACCTATCGCCCCCGGCTCGAAGCGCTTGGCCTCGTGCCGGGGGTCGAGAGCGACTGAGAGCGCCTCAGCCCAGCCGCACCACCTCGCCCAGCCCCCGCTCACGGGCAAGGCGCGCGGCGACCGAGGCCACGGCCAGATCCTGCAACCCCACGCCGGTGCCGTCGAAGAGGGTGATCTGATCGGGCGATGAGCGCCCGGCATGGGTGCCATTGATGACCGCGCCCACCGGGGTGATATCGCCCTCGGAAATCAGCCCCTGCGCCACCGCGTGCTGCGCCTCGCCGATGCTCACCGATTGCGCGATCTCGTCGGTAAACACCTCGGCGCGCTGCAAGAGCGCGGGGTCCACCTCCTGCTTGCCCTTGGTGTCGGTGCCCATGCAGGCGATATGCGTGCCGGGCCTGATCCAGTCGGCCATCAACAGCGGTTCGAAGGCCGAAGTGATCGTGATGATCACATCGGCCTCGGCACCCAGCTCCTCGGGGCTGACCGCCTCGAAATCCAGCCCCAACTCCTCGGCCAGGGCGCCCAGACGCGGCAGCATCTCGGGATGCGGGTTCCACGCGACCACCTTCTCGAAATCGCGCTGCTCGGCTGCGGCGCGCAACTGGAAGGTGGATTGGTGGCCCGCACCGACCATGCCCAACACCTTCGAATCCTTGCGCGCCAGATGCGCGATAGAGACCGAGGAGGACGCCGCCGTGCGCAGCGCGGTAAGGTAATTGCCCCCCACCAGCGCCGACAACTGCCCGGTATCGGGATCGAACAGGCAGACCGTCGATTGATGGTTGGTCAGCCCCTTTTCGGCGTTGCCCGGCCAGTAGCCCCCGGCCTTGAGGCCGAGGCTCAGCCCCGCCCGGTCGAACCCGCCCTTGAAGCCGTAGAGCGCATCGGCATGGCCGATGGCCTCGCGCACCACGGGAAAATTATAGGCATCCCCCCGCGCCATCGCGGCAAAGACCTGCTCGACCGCGTCAAAGGCATCGGCGCGGCTGATGACCTCTTCGCAGATACCCTCGCCGACGATTATGATGCCTTGAGTGTCCACTTGGCTATCCATCATGCCCGCCCCCTCAATAGGCCCGGCCACGGGCCGAAACCGGCCAGACCGTTTCGACCTTGCCGCCCCGTACGCCGACATACCAGTCATGGACGTTGCAGGTCGGGTCGCAATGGCCGGGCACGAGGCGCAGCTTTTCGTTGATCTTGAGCAGACCCTCGGGGTCGGCCACGACGCCATGCTCGTCCGAGCATTTGACGTATTCCACGTCGGTGCGGCCAAAGATGACGGGCAGGCCGCTATCCACCGACTGCGCCTTCAGCCCGGCATCGACGATGGCCTTGTCGGGCTTGGCATGGCTCATCACCGAGGTCAGGATGAACAGCGCGTTTTCCCATTCGCCCTCGTCGATACGGTTGCCGTCCTTGTCGAGAATGCGCCCGTAATCGGCATCCATGAAGGCGTAGGAGCCGCATTGCAGTTCGTTATACACCCCCGAATTGCCCTCGAAATAATAGCTGCCGGTGCCACCGCCGCCGACGATGTCACACTCCAGACCCTCGGCCTTGAGCGTGTCCACGGCATCCTTGACCTGTGCCACAGCCACGTCGATCTTGGCCTTGCGGTCCTCGTATTTGTCCATGTGCTGCATCGCGCCCTGATAGGCTTGGATGCCGGCGAATTTCAGCCCCGGTGCGGCGTCAATGGCCTTGGCGATTTCCACCACTTCGGGCGTCGTCGTCACCCCGCAGCGACCGGCACCACAGTCGATTTCCACCAGACATTCGATCTCGGTGCCGTGCTTCTGCGCCGCCGCCGAGAGATCGGCCACGTTGGCCGGATCATCGACACAGCAGAGCGTGCGCGCGCCCAAGTGTGGCATCCGCGCCAGCCGGTCGATCTTGGCGGGGTCGCGCACCTGATTGCTCACCAGCACGTCCCTGATCCCGCCGCGCGCGAACACCTCCGCCTCGCTCACCTTCTGACAGCAGACGCCGCAGGAGCCGCCCAGGCTCTCCTGCAATTTCGCCACGTCGACCGATTTGTGCATCTTGCCATGCACGCGGTGGCGCACGCCGTGGGCCTTGGCCCAGTCGCCCATCTTCTTGATGTTGCGCTCCAGCGCGTCGAGATCGAGGATCAGGCAGGGCGTCTGCACGTCCGCCTCGTCCATCCCCGGCAGCGCGGGGATGTCAAAGCCCACTTCGTACTCGTCGAGATTGATCGCGTCTTTCATGGTATCCTCCGGTTTTTTGCATCTATCGGCGGCCGATCAGACCGCGTGCCGGGGTGAACCCCGGCCCTCGTTCACTTGATCCAGGGCAGTTTATCGAGATCGACATTGCCGCCGGTGATGATGACGCCCACGCGCCTGCCCGCGAAGACCTCGGGGTTTTTCAGGATCACCGCCAGCGGCACGGCGCAGCTTGCCTCGATCACGATCTTCATCCGCGCCCAGGTGAGCTTCATCGCGTCGATGATCTCGTCCTCGCTCGCGGTCAGGATGTCGGTGACGTTGCGGCTCACGAAATGCCAGGTGTTATCCTTGAGCGGCACCTTGAGGCCGTCGGCCACGGTATCCGGCGCATCGTCGGCGATGATATGCCCTGCCTTGAAGCTGCGATAGGCATCATCCGCCTGCTCCGGTTCGGCAGCGTAGATTTTTACATGCGGCGCCAGATTGGACAGCGTCAGGCAGCAGCCCGAGACCATGCCGCCGCCGCCGATGGGCGCGATCACCGCGTCCAGCCCCTCGACCTGCTCGATCAGTTCCGCCGAGCAGGTGGCCTGCCCGGCGATCACGCGCAGGTCGTTGTAGGGATGCACGAATTCCGCCCCGGTCTCGGCCTGCACGCGGGCGAATACCTCCTCGCGGCTGGTGGTCGACGGCTCGCATTCGGTGATGATTCCGCCATAGCCGCGCACCGCGTCCTTTTTCGCCTGCGGCGCGGTGCGGGGCATGACCACATAACAGGGAATGCCCCGCCGCCCGGCGGCATAGCTGAGGCTGAGCGCGTGGTTGCCGCTCGAATGCGTGGCCACGCCGCGCGCCGCCTTCTCGTCCGAGAGGCCGAACACCGCGTTCGACGCGCCCCGCACCTTGAACGCGCCCGCCTTCTGGAAATTCTCGCATTTGAAGTGCAGGTCCGCGCCGGTCAGATCGTTGAAAAACGACGAGGTCAGCACCGGGGTGCGGTGGATATAGGGCGCGATGCGGTCGCGCGCGGCGTGCATGTCGTCGATCGTCAGATCGGCGGCGGTGCGGTCCTTGTGGTCAAGCATGTCGGTCTCCTTTCACGCGGCCTGCGCGCGTTGCGCGCCTGCGGTCGCCCGGTAATGCGCCTGCGCGGCGGCAACGCCGCTGCCGAGGGTGATCGGATAGTCGAGATCGGCCATCGCCATCTCGATTGTCGCCAGCCCCGACAGCACCATCGCATCGGTCAGGCTGCCCAGGTGGCCGATGCGGAAGGCGCGGCCGTTCATCTCGCCCAGCCCCGTGCCAAAGCTCATCCCGTAGGTGGCGAAGGTGTGGTTCACCAGCGTGTTGCTGTCGAACCCCTCGGGCACGTAGATCGCGCTCACCGTGTCGGAATAGAGATCGGGGGATTGCGCGACGAGGCGCAGCCCCCACGCCGCAACCGCCGCCCGCACGCCCTCGGCCAGCCGCGTGTGACGAGCATAGACATTGTGCAGCCCCTCCTCGAACAGCATCCTGAGGCTCTCATCCATGCCAAAGATCAGTTGCAGCGGCGGCGTGTAGGGAAATCCGCCGCTCGCATAGGCGGTCAGCATGTCGCGGAAATCAAAGAACGTGCGCGGCAGTTTCGCACTCTCCATCATCGCGAGCGCCTTGGGGCTGACCGCGACGATCGCCATGCCGGTGGTGAGCATGAACCCCTTTTGCGAGCCGGCGACGGCGATATCCACGCCCCAGGTGTCCATCTCGAACGGCATCGAGGCCAGTGAACTGACGCAATCGGCCATCAGGAGCGCCGGGTGCCCGGCGGCGTCCATCGCCGCGCGCACCGCCGCGATATCCGATTTCACGCCGGTCGCGGTCTCGTTGTGCGTGACAAGCACCGCCTTGATCGCGTGTCCGGTGTCGGCGCGCAGCGCTTCCTCGAACCGGTCGGCGGGCGCGCCGCTACCCCAGGGGCAGTCGATCACCTGCACATCCAGCCCGTGGCGCTGACACATGTCGATCCAGCGATGGCTGAACATGCCGTAGCGCGCCACGAGCACCCGGTCGCCGGGCGACAGCGTGTTGGTGATCGCCGCCTCCCAGCCGCCGGTGCCGGAGGCGGGAAAGATCACGATCTCGCCTGAATCCGTGCCGAACACCCGCTTGCACCCCTCGCGCACGGGGGCCAGAGCACCGGCAAAGGCGGGCGAGCGGTGGTCCATCGTCTGCACCTGCATGGCGCGGCGCAGACGGTCGGGGATGTTGGTCGGGCCGGGGATGAAAACCGGGTTCTGGTCTGACATGGCGCATTCCTCCTCGCGTTGGGTGCATCATGACGCGGGGCGGGGTGGAATGCAATTTTCTTGAAAAGAGTTTTCATTTTATTGGAAAACAAACTATCACTCTGATTATTAATAGTTTTCATTTTTTCAGTGATGAGAAGGCGAGGCTTATTGAAAATATTTTTCAATACCCATAGTTTCATGACCGAACCAGAGGTAACGATACTCTAAAATGCACAACACCCGCAGATATCCCCCCGCGCGGCTCATCACCCACATCACAGGCCCACCCATGACAGAAAAACCCAAACGCCCCCGCGGTCGCCCCCGTTCGGCCTTTACCGACAGCAGCGCCGGCACGCTTCAGGCGCTCGACCGTGCGCTTGGCGTGCTCAAGGAGGTGGCGCGGCGCGACGGCGCGAGCCTCACCGATCTTGCGCGCGCGCTCGACATCCCCACCGCCACCACCCACCGCATCCTCACCACGCTGCAAGGGCATGATTTCGTCCGCTTCGACGAGGAGCGCCAGGACTGGTCTATCGGCATCGAGGCCTATCGCACCGGCGTCGCCTATCTCAAGCGCACCAACCTTGCCGATGCGGGCCGCCCGGTGATGCGGCGGCTGATGCAGGAAACCGGTGAGACCGCCAACCTTGCCGTGCCCGACGGGGGCGAGGTGGTGTTCATCGGCCAGATCGAGACCGGCAACCCGATCCGCGCCTTCTTTCCGCCCGGCTCGCGCACGCCGATGCACGCCTCGGGCATCGGCAAGGCGATCCTCGCCGCCTTGCCCGAGGACCGGCTGCGGCACCTGCTGCCCAATGCGCAGCTTGCGGGCTTTACCCCCCGCACCCATCGCGACACCGACAGCCTCGCAGCCGATCTTACCGCGATTCGCGCGCGCGGATGGTCGTTCGACCGCGACGAGCGCTACGAGGGCATGTCATGCATTGGTGCCGCCATCCTCGACGGGCGCGGAGAGCCCTGCGCGGGCATCTCGATCTCGGGGCCGTCCTCGCGCTTCAGCGATGACCGGCTGCCAGCCTTCGGCGCGACCGTCAGCGCGGCGGCGTCCGAGCTCACGTCGCTCATCGCCGGTCGCAGACGCGAGGAGAATTGACCGCCCCGGCACGCCGCCCCCTTTTCTCGGTGGGCCCTTCGGTTATATAGAAGGGCCGGGGCGCATGGCCCCGCAACGCAACCGACCCCACACTCACGACCAAGAGCGCGCCGCATGTCAGCACACGTCCCGATCCTCACCATGAGCGGACCAGAAGACGATGACGCCGACAGCGGCATCGTCACCAAGACGCGCGCCAAGACGCAGAAACCGCCGCTCTACAAGGTGCTTTTGCTCAACGACGATTACACGCCGATGGAATTCGTCGTCGCAGTGCTGGAGCGATTTTTCGGCATGTCGCACGCGCAGGCATTCGAGATCATGCTCACCGTCCACAAGAAGGGGCTGGCCGTGGTCGGCGTGTTCAGCCACGAGATCGCCGAGACCAAGGTGGCGCAGGTGATGGATTTCGCCCGCCGCCACGAGCACCCGCTGCAATGCACGATGGAAAAGGAATAACGTGGGCCTCGGCACGCGCCTGACCCTCGCCCTCGAAGGCAAACACGTCGCCCTGCCCGAGGCCGGTCGCATTGCCGTGTTCGGGCCGCGTGCCGGGGCCGACCTCTCGGCGCTGCCACGGGACCGCGTGCAGGTCATCACCACGTTCAAGCCCGATCACGATCACTTCACCGCCCTCGGGCTGGACTGCGCCACCGCGCCCTCGGGCCGCTACGCTGCCGCGCTCGTCTGCCTGCCGCGCGCGAAACCGCTGGCGCAGGCGCTGATCGCCACGGCTACGGCCGCGAGCGACGGGCCGGTGATCGTCGACGGCGACAAGACCGACGGGGTCGAATCGATGCTGCGCGCCCTGCGCGCGCACGCCCGCGCGACACCCGGCACACCGCTCTCGAAGGCCCACGGCAAGCTCTTCGCCCTCGCCCCCGGGGCCGACCTCTCCGACTGGCAACCCGCCGGTCCGCAAAAGATCGAGGGGGGCTTTCTCACGGCACCCGGCAGTTTCTCTGCCGACGGAATCGACGCGGGCTCAAAGGCCCTCGCCGACATCCTGCCCGCGAAACTCGGCTCTCATGTGATCGACCTTGGTGCAGGGTGGGGCTATCTCGCCGCCCGCGCCCTCGCCCGCGACGGCATCGAGCGGCTCGACCTCGTCGAGGCCGACCACGCCGCGCTTGACTGCGCCCGGGCCAACGTCACCGACCCCCGCGCGCAGTTCCATTGGGCCGACGCCACCCGTTGGAAGCCCGAGACGCCCGCCGACACGGTGATCATGAACCCGCCCTTCCACACCGGGCGCGCCGCCGATCCCGGCCTCGGGCGCGCGTTCATCGCCGCCGCGAGCGCGATGCTGAAGCCTTCGGGCGCGCTGTGGCTGGTGGCCAACCGCCACCTCGCCTACGAGGCCGCGCTGGCGCAGCATTTCAAGCGCGTCGAGGAAGCAGCGGGCGATCAGCGCTTCAAGATACTCCACGCCAGCCACCCCTCTCGCCAGCGGCGCTGAAATCGCCTAACCTGCCGCGCGACGGAGCAACCAGAAGGCCCGCCCAATGTCCTTTTCCATCTCCGGCAAGACCGCCATCGTCACCGGTGCCGCCAACGGCGTCGGCCTCGCCATCGGGCGGCACTTTGCCGACAAGGGCGCGAACGTGATGTTCGCCGACAAGGACGAGGAGCGGCTCAAGAGAGAACTGGGCAGCCTCGCCGAGAGCGACAATATCCGCTTTTTCGCCGGTGACATGCGCCAGAAACTGGCGCAGGCCAACCTGCTTTCGGCCACGCTCGACGCCTTCGAGGAGGTGGACATCCTCGTCAACGCCTGCCGACAGGTGGCCTCCTCGGACCCGCTCAACCCCGATGACGATGGTGTCGAGCAGCTTCTCCAACAGAACCTGATGACCGCCCTGCGCATGAGCCAGCTTGTCGCGCGCCGGATGATCAAGCAGGCCAAGGAAAGCCGCAAGGGCACCGCCGGGGCGATCGTCAACCTGTCGTCCATCGCCGCGCGCCGCACCCATCCCGATCTCATGGCCTACTCGATCTCGTCGGCGGCGCTTGACCAGATGACGCGCAGCCTTGCCGTTGCGCTGGCGCCGCACCACATCCGCGTCAACGCGGTGGCGTTCGGCTCGGTGATGAGCGGATCGCTCAAGCACACGTTGCGCGAACACGAGGAATATCGCGAGGATATCGAGGATCACACACCCCTGGGGCGCATCGCCTCGGCCACCGAGCTTGCCGAGACGGTGCAATACCTTGCCTCGGATGGCGCGGGGTTCATGACCGGGCAGATCATGACGATGGATGGCGGGCGCACGCTGCTCGATCCGGTCGCCGCCCCAGCGCATTGAAAGGTTGCCCATGACCGACGATTTCACGCCACAAAAAACCCGCGCCGCCGCGTGGTTTCGGCAGTTGCGTGACGAGATCGTGGCCGCCTTCGAGGCGCTGGAGGACAGCCACACGACCGGCCCCCTCGCCGACGCGCCCCCCGCCCGCTTCGAGGTGAGCGAGACCCGCCGCAAGAGCGAAGACGGCTCGGACGCGGGCGGGGGCCTGATGAGCGTGATGCGCGGCGGGCGCGTGTTCGAGAAGGTGGGCGTCAACGTCTCGCAGGTTTACGGCCATCTCGGCGAGGCCGCGCAAAAGGCGATGGCCGCGCGCGGCGTGCCCGGCATGGAGGACGACCCGCGCTTCTGGGCCTCCGGCATCAGCCTCGTGGCGCATATGCAGAACCCGCATTGCCCCGCCGTCCACATGAACACGCGCATGTTCTGGACGCCCCACGCCTGGTGGTTCGGCGGCGGGTCGGACCTCAACCCCTGCATCGAATACGCCGAGGATACGGCGCATTTCCACGCCACGCAGCAGGCCCATCTCGACCCGCACGGGGCCGACCTTTACCCGCGCCTCAAGGCGTGGGCCGACGAGTATTTCTACATCCCCCACCGGGGCCGCGCGCGCGGCGTGGGCGGCATCTTCATGGATGATCGCAACAGCGGCGACTGGGAGGCCGATTTTTCGCTGACACAGGATATCGGTCGCGCGTTTCTTCCCGCCTTCCTGCCCTTGGTGAAACGCCGCCGCGTGCAGGATTTTACCGACGCCGACCGCGACACGCAGCTCGTGCATCGCGGCCTTTATGCCGAATACAACCTCGTCTACGACCGTGGCACCAAGTTTGGCCTCGCCACCGGCCACGACGCCGACGCCGTGCTGATGAGCCTGCCACCGCTGGCGAAATGGGTGTGAAACCGCGCCCCGCGTGACGCCCAACTTGGGGGCAGGCCATGCGCGCGCCTACCGCCCCTCGAACCTGGCGGGGCGCTTTTCGAGGAAAGCCATAACCCCTTCCTGGAAATCGCGGCTTTGCCCGCAGGCCCCTTGCAGCCGGGCCTCGATCTCCAGCTGGCCCTCGAGAGAATTGTCCCAGCTCCCCCGGATCGCCTCTTTCACGGCGCGGTAAGCCTGCGTCGGCCCCGCCGCGAGCTGCGCCGCGCGGGCCTGCCACTGCGCCTCGAACACGTCATCTCCAATGCAGTCCCAGATCATCCCCCAATCGCTGGCCTGCCGGGCGCTGACCGGCTCGGCGAAAAGCGCGGCACCCATCGCCTTGGCCATCCCCACCTGGCGCGGCAGCGCCCATGTGCCGCCTGCGTCGGGCATCAGGCCGATCCGCGCGAAGGCCTGAAGGAAATAGGCGCTCTCGGTTGCGATCACCACATCCGCCGCCAGCGCGAGGTTGGCCCCCGCCCCCGCCGCCGGGCCGTTCACCGCCGAGATCGTGGGCACCGGGCAATCGCTGATCGCGCGCAGCATCGGCACGTATTCCTCGCGCAAGACCCGCTCCAGATCGAGGGTGGCGGCATTGCCGCCATCGCTCAGGTCCTGCCCCGAACAGAACGCGCGGCCATTGCCGGTGAGCACCACGACGCGCGCCTCGCGCCCCGCATGGGTCATCGCATCGGTGATCTCGGCGCGCATCAGCGTGTTGAGCGCGTTCATCCGCTCGGGCCGGTTCAGCCGCAGCGTGGCGACATCGGCGGTGATGTCGAGCGTGATGGTCTGATAGTCCTTCATCGGGGTGCCTCGTTTGTCCTGTCGCGCCATCAAAGCGCAACGCGGCGTCGCGGCCAAGGGGAACGATGCGTCACTCCTTGAGAATGTCGCGCAGCCGCGCCTCTTCCTCGGCGCTGAGGTGCTGCGCCCCGGGCTCGGCGGCCATCGAGCGGCGCCGCATGTAAAGCCCGCCCATAAGCAGCCCCGCGCCCAGCATCAGCGGCCCGGCAAGCCATAAGAGCAGGTTCGCGCCGCCGGTCGTGGGGTTGAGCAGCACGTATTCGCCATAGCGGTCGACGATGTAGTCGACCACCTCCTCGTTGCTGTCCCCCGCCACCAGCCGCTCGCGCACCAGCAGGCGCAGGTCGCGGGCCAGTTCGGCGTTGGATTCGTCGATGCTCTCGTTGCGGCAGACCAGACAGCGCAGCCCCGCCGAGATATCGCGCGCACGCGCCTCGAGCGCCGGGTCGTCGAGCATCTCGTCGGGCTGCACCGCCCAGCGCAGGGGCCGGCGACAACAGCATAGCGCACAGGATCAGCGCGCATCTCATTCCGCCGGCACTCCGCCGTGCCGCGGCGCGGCTTGCCGCGCCCGCCGCCACCCGGTAGCGCCGGTCGCTCAGCGACAGGAATCCGCCCAGCGCCATCAGGATCGCGCCGCCCCAGATCCAGTTGGCCAGCGGCTTGTAATAGCTGCGCACCGCCCAGCCGCCGCCGTCTTGCGGGTCGCCGATGGCGACGTAGATGTCGCGCAGGAACCCGTTGTCGAGCGCGGCCTCGGTGGTGGGCATCTGCGCCACCGGATAGATCCGCTTCTCGGGCCGCATGGTGCCGATCTCCTGCCCGTCACGGCCCAGCGTCAGCGTGGCGATGGTGGTGAGGTAATTCGGCCCCTCTTCGCGATGCACCTCGTCAAGCCGCAGGGTATAGCCCGCAAGCTCCGCCGTATCGCCCTCCTGCATCACGCGGATATCCTCGGCCTCCCAGGCCATCATCGCCGCGATCCCGGCCATCGTGATGCCAAGCCCCGCATGAGCCACGGACTTACCCCAATCGGCACGTGGCAGACGCCGCAGCCGCGCAAACCGCCCCGCCCCGCGCCCGGTGCGCGACCACAGATCGACCGCCGAGCCCGAGATGAGCCATGCCGCGAGGAAAAGCCCCATTGGCCCCAGCGCCGAGCGCCCGCTCTGCATCGCCCAGGCCAGCGCGCCCACGGCCACGGCAAGCGCAAAGGCCGGTGCCAGCGCGCGCAGCACCCGGCGCGGCTTGGCGCGTTTCCACGACAGCATCGCGCCCACCGGCAGCACAAGGCCCAGCGCCACCATGAACGGCGTGAACGCCGCGTTGAAGAACGGCGCGCCCACCGACAGCTTGCGGTCGAACGCCATTTCCGCGACCAGCGGCCAGATCGTGCCAAAGAACACCACGAAGGCCGACACCGCGAGCAGGATGTTGTTGAGTACCAAGGCCGACTCGCGGCTGACAACGCCGAACACGCCCTTGGCCTGCATCGTCCCAGCCCGCGCGGCAAAGAGCGTGAGTGCCCCCATCATGAACACCGCGAGGATGGCCAGCAGGAACACCCCGCGCTCGGGGTCGGTGGCGAAGGCATGAACGCTCGTGAGCACGCCCGAGCGGGTGATGAACGCGCCGACCATCGAGAAGCCGAAGGCGATGATCGCCAGCAGGATCGTCCAGCTTTTCAGCGCCTCGCGCTTTTCCACCACGATGGCCGAATGCAGCAGGGCGGCGGCGATGAGCCAGGGCATGAACGAGGCGTTTTCCACCGGGTCCCAGAACCAGAACCCGCCCCAGCCCAGCTCGTAATAGGCCCACCACGAGCCGAGGCCGATGCCGATGGTCAGGAATATCCACGCCGCCAGCGTCCAGGGCCGCACCCAGCGGCCCCAGGCGGCATCGACGCGCCCCTCGATCAGCGCCGCCACGGCAAAGGAAAAGGTCATCGAGAGGCCCACATAGCCGAGGTAGAGAAACGGTGGATGAAAGGCGAGGCCGGGGTCCTGCAAGAGCGGGTTGAGGTCCTGCCCGTTGAAGGGCGGCGTGCCCATGCGCAGGAACGGATTGGAGGTAAACAAAACGAAGGCCAGAAACGCCACCCCGATCATCGCCTGCACGCTGAGCACGCGCGCCTTGAGGCTGGGTGGCAGGTTGTCGCCGAACCACGCCACCGCAGCCCCGAACAGCGCCACGATCATCACCCACAGGAGCATCGAGCCCTCGTGGTTCCCCCACACGCCGGTGATCTTGTAGAGCAGCGGCTTGTCGGTATGGCTGTTGAGCACCACCAGCCGGACCGAGAAATCGGAGGTCACAAACGCGTAGGTCAGAGCGGCAAAAGAGGCCGCGATGAGCAGGAATTGCGCGGTGGCGGCGGGCTCTGCCACCGCCATCCAGCCGACCCATCGCCGATGCGCGCCGACAAGCGGGATGACGGCCTGAAGACTGGCCACGATAAGGGCGAGGACGAGGGCGAAGTGGCCGAGTTCAATAATCATGAAGAGAGTATAATCCCGGCGCGCCCGCCGTCCAATGGCAATCGTCAAGAAGGACGGATCACATTGTCGCGGTGACGCTCACCCCCCGGCGCGCCAGGCGTCGAGCGCGCGGTTTTCGCCCGCCGCAACGGCGCCCAGTGTGGTGCGCGCATCCGGGCCGGTATCTGCGGCACCGGGGCTGTCGGCGCGCAGGGCGCGCAGGCCCCCTATCGTCTCGAGCACCTGCGGCGCGCGCGCAAGGCTTGCCGCCAGCCCGCGCTGAAACTCCTGCCCCTTGGCCTGATGGCGCGCCCCGAAATAAAAGCTCACGATCGCGCCCAAGAGCCACCACAGCGGCTCGGGCACCAGCGCAAGCCCCGCCATGCGCTCGCCGAACCACAAGGGATCGACCATCGCCGAGATCATCAGCCCCAGCGTGCCCAGCGCCATCGCCGGGCGCGGCAGACGGTTGAGCGCGTCGATGACCCGGTCGAACAGGCCCCGTTCCTCCTGCCGGAACTCGGCGGCCATCTGATCGAGTGCGGCGCGCTGCATCTCTGCCCCGCGCGCGTCCGCCGCCTCGGCATTGACGCGAAACACCTCTGCCGTCTCGCGCACCACGTTGCCGGTGCTGCCGAACAGCACCCGGAGAATATCGCTCACCATTGGGCCACCCTCTCGCTGAATTCCGCCGCGCTCAGATGATAGCGCGGCGCGATGAACTCCTCGGCGCGCCGGATCCAGCCGCCCTTGCCGCCTGATCGCGTGCGCGCGAACTTGCGGCTGGCGCGGGCGGGCATCGGCGAGGCGCAGGTAATAGTTGCGCCGCGCGATGCCGTAGGCGTCGGCGATATGATCGGGGGCGGCGCGCGCCGCTGCCTCGGCCGCCGCCACGGTCTGCGGGCCGATCACGCCATCCACATCGACCGCCTGCCCCATCTCGCGCAAGAGCCGTTGCAGGATGCGCACGGCGTTGGCCCCGGCGTTCACCTGCATATCAAAAACGCTCGCGCGCAGCGCCTCTGGCAGGCGGTCGATGCCGGGGCGGCGATAGTAATGCTCGATGAAGATATCGACCGCCTGCGCGCGGCTGAGCGCGCGCACATCGCGCGTGTCGATCACGCCGTCGCGGTCGAGATCAAGGCCGAGGCGGCGCATGGTGTGGATGGTGACGCCGAAATTCGTGGCCCCGCCCGGATCGTCCGGGTCGTTGACGAAGCCGCCCTCGCGGGCGACGATACCTTCGGCGATTGTCCTGACGCTGTGCATCCCATGTCCCTCTTGCGCGTGTCTGACGCGGGCAAGGGTGCGGGCGAGTGGTTAACGCGACCTGAGGGCAGCGGGCGATGGCAGGTCGTGGAATGGGGGCGCTGCCCCCGTCGGCCCCTCGGGCCGACTCCCCCGGAGTATTTCAGCCAGGAAGAAGCGCCGTCAGCTACCCTCCGGCTCGACATAGACGCCCTGTTCCTTGAGCGCGTCCACAACCTCCTTGGGCATGTATTCCTCGTCGTGCTTGGCAAGGATTTCCGAGGCGACGAACACGCCGTCACGCAACGAGCCGGTACCGACCATGCCCTGATTCTCGGCGAAGAGATCGGGCAGGATGCCGGTGAAGGTAACCGGCACCGACGCCCCGCCATCGGTGACCGAAAAGCGCACGGTCTCGCCCTCGCCGCGGCGGATGCTGCCCTCCTCGACCAGACCGCCGATGCGGAAAATCTCCGTGGGCGCGGGCGGTTCGGCCATGATCTGGCTGGGCGAGCGAAAGAAATTGATGCCGTCGCGCATCCCGTAGCCGATGAGCGCGGTTGCGGCGATCAGCGCGAGCACGGCCATGAAGATGACCTGGACACGGCGTTTTTTCTTGAGGGTTTTCATGCGCTCCGCCCTTTGTCAGGGAAAGACCGGGGCCAGCATCAGCCCTGTCGTCTCGGCCAGAGATAACATCAGGTTGGCGTTTTGCAATGCCTGCCCGCTGCTACCTTTTGTCAGGTTATCGAGCGCGGCGATCACGATGGCGCGGCCCGCGCGGCGGTCGGCCACCACGCCGACATGGCAGAAATTGCTGCCCCGGACGTGGCGCGTGCTTGGGGTCTCGCCCAAGGGGAGCACCTCGATGAACGGCTCGGCGGCATAGGCCGCGCGCAGCGTGTCGTGGATGCCGTGAGCGTCGCCCCGCACATAGCCGGTGGCGAGGATGCCGCGATTGGCCGGCACCAGGTGCGGGGTGAACTGGACCTCGACAGGCCGCCCGGCAATCATCGAGAATTCCTGGTCGAACTCGCCCAGGTGCCGGTGCGTGCCGCCCACCGCATAGGCGTGGTAGCCCTCCGATAGCTCGGCATGGAGCAGGTTTTCCTTGAGGCTGCGCCCCGCGCCGGACACGCCGCATTTCAGATCGAGGATGATCTCGTCCAGATCAATCACCCCCGCCGCGATGAGCGGGCGCAGGATATATTGCCCGGTCGCCGCGTTGCACCCGGTGCCCGCAACCAGTCGCGCGGCGGCGATCTCTTCGCGGTAGAACTCGGTCAGGCCATAGACCGCCTCTTTCTGCAAATCCGGTGCGGCGTGGGGGTTGCCATACCAGCGTTCATACTCCGCCGGATCGCGCAGCCGGAAATCCGCCGACAGGTCCACGATCCGCAAATCGCGCGGCAGGCCGGATATCACCTCCTGGCTGGTCTTGTGCGGCAGCGCGCAAAAGCACAGGTCGATGCCCGCGAAATCGATCTCTTGAATCGTCACGAGGTCCGGCAGATCAAGATGGCGCAGGTGCGGAAACACCGCCCCCATCGCTTGCCCGGCCTTGGAATTGGCGCCAAGCGCGGCAATCTCCATCTCTGGATGGGTGGCGATCAGGCGGACAAGTTCGGCCCCGGTATAGCCGGAGGCACCGAGAATGGCGATCTTGTGGGTCATGGCAGGGTCCTTGCGCGGGAGGGGCGATCAGAGGCGGTCAGGCGGATCGAAAGGCGATCTCGCGTCGCAAGAACTGCGTCGCGCGCGAGGACACGCGCCCGGGATCGCCCGTGGTGAGAAACATCGCCTCCTGCCCCGGCCCGAGCTTGTCGGGGTGTCGGCCCAGGTAATCGGCAAGGCTCGCCGCCACGAGGTCGGGCTGGGAATAGACCGATACATCGGGGCCAAGGGCGTCGCGAAACACCTCCTCGACCAGCGGGTAATGCGTGCAGCCCAGCACCGCCGCCTGCGGGTGCGGCATCTTGCGCTTGAGCGCATCGACATGGGAGCGCACCAGCGCCTCGGCGAGGATCATGTCGCCCTCCTCGATGGCATCGACGACGCCGCCGCAGGCCTGCGCCTCGACATCCACGCCGATGGCGCGGAACGCAAGCTCGCGCTGGAACGCGCGGCTCGCGACCGTGGCGGGGGTGGCAAAAAGCGCCACGTTGCTCACCGCCACCTCGCGCGGGGGGGAATTGTCGCCCCATTGCCGCTCGGTCAGCGCCTCGATCAGCGGCACGAACACGCCGAGCACGCGCTTGCCCTCGGGCACCCACGCCTCCTGCATCCGGCGCAGCGCCGCCGCCGAGGCGGTGTTGCACGCTAGGATCACCAGATCGCACCCCTCGTCGAAAAGGCGCGCCACGCCCGCCGTGGTCAGGTCATAGATGTCATCGGCGTCGCGCACCCCGTAGGGCGTGTGCGCATTGTCGCCAAGATAGACGAGGGGCAGGTCCGGCAGGCGCTTGCTCACCGCGTCCCAGACCGTCAGCCCGCCAAGGCCGCTATCGAAAATCCCAACCGCCATGACACCGCCCGCAAGAGATCAGTCGTATTCGAACCCGATCTCGGAGGCCGCGACCGGGTCCGGCGACAATTCATACGTCCTTTGCCGCAGGAAGGCCATGAGCGATTTGGTATCACCGGCGAGCCGGTCGAGATCGGCGCGCGGGATCGGATCGCCGATCACCACCCGCACGGGGCTGTCCACGCGCGCCTTGAATTCCTTGAGCAGCAGGCTCATCCGCAACGTGTAGTGCAGGTGGCTGGCAAGCTGGAACAGGCGGCTGTTATGGCCGTCGAAATAGACCGGCACCACGGTGGCCGCGCTCTTGGCAATCATCCGCGCGGTAAAGCCGCGCCAGCCGGGATCGAGCGGGCGCGACAGCGGCTTGGCAGAGGTGCTCACCGTGCCGCCGGGAAAGATGCCGATGGCCCCGCCCTGCCCCAGATACGACAGCGCCGTCTTGCGGGTCTCGAGGTTCAGTGCCACCGCCTCGCGGGTCTCGTCAAAGCTGATCGGCAGGATCACGCGGTCGAGGTCTTCGGCCTTGCGGAACACCTTGTGCGCCAGAATGCGGAAATCGCCCCGCGTGCGGCTCAGGACATGGCCCATCATCAGCCCGTCGAGAATGCCGTAGGGGTGATTGGCGATCATGACCAGCGGGCCGTCGCGCGGGATCGCATCGAGGCTGCCGCCGATGATGTCGAGGCTGAGCCCGTAGCGTTCGACGATCACCTCCCAGAAATCGCGGCCCTTTGAGACCTCGCTTTCATAGCCCGCCGCCCGCTTGATGAGGCTCATTCGGCCCGTCAGGTTCTCCAACGTGCGGATCATCGCCCGCCCGCCCTTGGTCTGGGCGGAATAGGCATAGCTTATGTCGCGGGCGATATGGCGTTCGGGGCGCATGGGCCATCCTGATCTGAGTCGCGCGAATCATACGTTTATGCGACGGTCATGACCCGATGACATCACAGTTTGATGACATTCACTCCGCTGCTCGCGCCATGTCGCCGCCGCCCGCGCGGATCACGGCCAGCAGTTCCTCTCGGCGTTTCCCGGCCTTGGCGGCGTTGGCCTCCTTGACCGGACCGAATCCGCGGATCGTCAGCGGCAGTTCCGCCAGCGCGATCACCGCGTCGCGGGTATTGGCGTCAAGCCGGGGCAGCACCTCGGCCATATCCGCCTCGTATTGGCGGATGAGCGCGCGCTCCATCTTGCGCTCGGCGCTGCGCCCGAACGGATCGAGCGGCGTGCCGCGCAGCACTTTCAGCGGTGCGAGCAACCCAAAGCCGCGCAGCATCCACGGGCCGAATTCGCGTTTCACCGGTCGCCCGTCGGGGCCGGTCTTGGACAGGATCGGCGGCGCGAGGTGGAATTTCATGGTAAAATCGCCGCCGAACTCGGCCCGCGCCTTGTCCGCCGTTTCCAGATGCAGGCGCGCGACCTCGTATTCGTCCTTGTAGGCCAGCAGCTTGTGATAGCCCTTGGCGACCGCCTCGCGCGCGCCCTCGTCGTCGATCCCGTCCACCAGCTTGCGATAGCGTTTGGCCAGCCGCTTGCCCTGATATTTCACCAGGTGATCGGCACGATAAGCGATCCGCTCGTCCGGCGTTGTCGGCTTGTCCACCACCGAAGGCGTCACCAGCCGTGCCGCCTCGTCGGGCGCGTGCGCCGCCCAGCGGCCCACCTCGAAGGCGCGCAGGTTGGCCTCCACCGCCGCGCCGTTGAGGCGGATGGCCTCGGCAATCGCCTCGTGGCTCAGCGGGATGAGGCCGCGCTGCCACGCCGCGCCAAAGACCATCATGTTGGAATAGATCGAATCGCCCATCACGGTTTTCGCCAGATCCGAGGCGTCGAACAACTGCACATCGTCGCGCAGCCGCGCCTGAAGCGCCAGTTCCAGCCGCTCGGCGGGCAGGAGAAACTCGGGCTGCCGGGTGAATTCGCCGGTGATGATCTCGTGGCTGTTGACCACCGCCCCCGTGCGCCCCGCCCGCGTCAGGCCCAGCGTCGCCGCCCCCGCGCTCACCACCAGATCGCCACCGATGAGCGCATCCGCCTCGCCGGTGGCCACGCGAATGGCGCTGATATCGGCGGGTGTCTCTGCGATCCGGCAATGGATATGCACCGCGCCGCCCTTCTGCGCGAGGCCCGCCATCTCCATCATGCCGGCCCCCTTGCCGTCGATCTGCGCGGCTTGTGCCAGGATCGCGCCCACCGTCACCACCCCGGTGCCGCCCACCCCGGTGATGACCACGTTATGCGTGCCCTCGATCTTCGGCAGGCGCGGCGCGGGCATCTCGGGCAGGGTCAGGTCGGTGCTTGCCTCCTTTCGGATGGTCGCGCCCTCCAGCGTCACAAACGACGGGCAGAACCCCTTGAGGCACGAGAAATCCTTGTTGCAACTCGATTGATCAATCGCCCGCTTGCGGCCCAGTTCAGTCTCGACCGGCACGATCGAGACGCAGTTGGATTGCACCCCGCAATCGCCGCAGCCCTCGCAGACATCGGTGTTGATGAACACGCGCCGGTCCGGGTCGGGGAAAGTGCCGCGCTTGCGGCGGCGGCGTTTCTCGGCGGCGCAGGTCTGGACGTAGAGGATGACCGACACGCCGGGGGTTTTCGCGAATCTCTCCTGAACCTGTGGCAGTTCGGCGCGTTCATGGGTGGACACGCCGGACGGGAACCGCGTCGGGTCCACATCCTCCTTTGCGTCATAGACCACCGCGACATGCGCGCAGCCCATGGCGCGCACCTCGTCGACGATGCGGTAGGGGTCAAGCCCGCCCTCGTTGGCCTGCCCGCCGGTCATCGCCACGGCATCGTTGTAGAGGATCTTGTAGGTGATCGTGGTGCCCGCCGCCAGCGCCGCGCGGATCGCCTGCACGCCGGAATGGTTGTAGGTGCCGTCGCCGATATTCTGGAACACATGGCCCCGCGTCGAGAACGGCGCCTCGCCGATCCAGTTGGCGCCCTCGCCGCCCATATGGGTGTAGCCGGAGGTCTCGCGATCCATCCACAGCGCCATGATGTGGCAGCCGATCCCGGCATAGGCGCGGCTCCCCTCGGGCAGTTTCGTCGAGGTGTTGTGCGGGCAGCCCGAGCAGAAATACGGCAGACGGCTCGCGATCTCCTCGGCATTGTCGGCCTTCTTCGCCTCGGCGATCTGCGACAGCCCCGCCTTGATCGCGTCGGTGCCGCGCCCCTCCTCGATGAGGATCGCGCCCAGCTTCTCGGCCACCCATACCGGATCGAGCGCGCCGCGCGTCGGGAACAGCTCCTCGTGGTGCATCCCGCCGGCCCCGCCCTTGTACCAGCCATAGACGCGGCGTCCGCGCCGGTCGTCGAAGATCGCCTCCTTGATCTGCACCTCGATCAGCTTGCGCTTTTCCTCGACCACCACGATCAGGTCGAGCCCCTCGGCCCAGTCGTGAAACCCCTTCATGTCCATCGGAAATGTCTGCCCCACCTTGTAGGTGGTGATCCCCAGCCGCTCGCACTCGTCGCCGTCTACGCCCAAGAGCGACAGCGCATGAACCAGATCGAGCCAGTTCTTGCCCGCCGCCACCAGCCCGATCTTCGCCCCCGGCTTGCCATGCACGCGCTTGTCCATGCCGTTGGCGTGCGAGAACGCCTCGGCGGCAAAGCGCTTGTGGTCGATCATCCGCGCCTCTTGCGTGACCCAGTGATCGTTCAGGCGGATGTTGAGGCCGCCCTCGGGCATGTCGATGTCAGGAGTGACGAACTGCATCCGGTCGGGGCGGCCATCCACCACGCTCGTCACCTCGACGGTGTCCTTCATCGTCTTGAGCCCCGCCCAGACCCCGGCAAAGCGCGACAGCGCAAAGCCGTAGAGCCCGAAATCGAGGATTTCCTGCACACCTGCGGGCGACAGCACCGGCATGTAGGCATCCACCATCGCCCAGTCGGATTGGTGGCACACGGTGGACGATTCGCCGGTATGGTCGTCGCCCATCGCCATCACCACGCCCCCGTGGGGTGAGGTGCCGGCCATGTTGGCGTGACGCATCACGTCGCCCGAGCGGTCCACGCCCGGCCCCTTGCCATACCACAGGCCGAACACGCCGTCATACCGACCCTCGCCGCGCAACTCCGCCTGCTGCGTGCCCCAGAGCGCAGTGGCGGCGAGATCCTCGTTCAGCCCCGCCTGAAACCGGATATCCGCCTCGCGCAGCACCTTCTCGGCGCGCGTCATCTGCATGTCCACCGCACCCAGCGGCGAGCCGCGATAGCCGGTGACGTAACCGGCGGTATTCAGCCCCGCTGCCCGGTCGCGCGCCTTCTGCATCAGCATCAGCCGCACCAGCGCCTGCGTGCCGTTGAGCAGCACCGGGGATTTCTCCAGATCGAACCGGTCGTTGAGCGATACCTTTTGCGTCGTCATGTCGTGCCTCCCTTCCTGAGAGCCATGTCTCAATATAACGCGATAATAGGTCACAATTTGTGACCTATAAAGCGGAAATTCGTAAAAATATCGTGCTCTTGCTATCGCCGCTGCGGGGTTTTCTGCTATTACAACGCAAGGGTTACTGTTTTTTGGAAAATAACAGGATGGATTGGGACAAGCTCAGAATCTTTCACGCGGTGGCGGATGCGGGCAGCCTCACCCATGCCGGTGATCTGCTGCACCTGTCGCAATCGGCGGTGAGCCGACAGGTCCGCGCGCTTGAGGAGTCGCTGGGCGCAACGTTGTTTCACCGCCATGCGCGGGGGCTGATTCTGACCGAACAGGGCGAATTGCTGTTCGACGCCACCCGCGCGATGGTCAAGCGGCTCGACGCGGCGACCGCGCGCATCCGCGACAGCGAGGAAGAGGTGTTCGGCGAATTGCGCGTGACCACCACCACCGGCTTCGGCACGCTCTGGCTCGCCCCGCGCCTGACCAAGCTCTACGCGAAATATCCCGACCTCAAGATCGACCTGATGCTCGAGGAACGCGTGCTCGACCTGCCGATGCGCGAGGCCGATGTCGCCATCCGCATGAAGGAGCCGAGCCAGGCCGACCTGATCCGCAAGCGGCTGATGACGGTCCACATGTGCCTTTATGCCACCAAGTCCTATATCGAGACGCACGGTGCCCCCCTGTCCCAAGAAGCTCTCTCCGGCCACCGCCTGATCTGCCAGAACCCGCGCTCGGCGCAGGTCGGGGCGGCAGCGACCCTCGTCAACGAACTGATGACCAACGACATCTCGTCGCTGCTGACGGTCAACAACTATTTCGGCGTGCTTCAGGGCGTGCTGCACGATCTCGGGGTCGGCGTGCTGCCCGACTACCTCGTACACGACTTTCCCCAACTGGTGCGCGTCCTGCCCGATATCGCCTCTTCGGCAGTGCCGGTGTTCCTCGCCTACCCGGAGGAACTGCGCCAGTCCAAGCGGGTCTCGGCCTTTCGCGACTTCGTTCACGAAGAAATCATCGCCTACCGCCGCACGCTGCGCGCGTGATCGTCCAAGGGCGGGCTGGCACAACGCTGGCACTCCCAACCCGTCAGATGGGTCCGTTCCCTTCTGCGGAAGGACCGTTCGGCTGACGACGGTGCAAGGCGCTGCCTTGCGGACCTTTGCTATGCTCGATGGTGCTGTCGAAAAAGTCTGCGTTTGGCCTGTAGCGGACGGTCGAGGCGAAGCCCCCTTGCGCGGAGTCAAGGTGCTGAAAGCACCGCCGCGCAGCGCCCGACCGCCCCCCGGGCGGGCGCTTCTGCACCGTCTAACATCCTATAATCGTTGGAGTATACCGCACCATAAACTGCCCTCCTTCACCGTCGGAGCGCCCACCCGCGGTCGGGCGCTGCGCGGCTCCTCGACCGTTGTCCCAACGTCCGCTTCAGGCCACATCCCGCCATTCGTGGTCGGATTGCTCACCCGCAGTATCGCTCAATGCGCTTGACACCCGCCCGAATAGGAAAGCCCGACCGAATGGTCGGGCTTTCCCTCGTCTCACCGCGTCGCGGCTCAGTCGTCGCTGCCCTCGGGGGTCTCGACGAAGTTGTCGAACACGTCGTCGGCGTCGGCGCTCACATCCTCGTCCACGATCGGCGCGGCGAGTGCTGCGGCGGCCTCGGCCTCCTCGCGGCGCGCCTCGATCACCACGTTGTCGCGCCCCTGAGCGACGCGGCGCACCTCCGCGGTGGCCTGGCCCGTGCCCGCCGGGATCAGACGCCCGACGATCACGTTCTCCTTGAGCCCCACAAGCCGGTCGCGCTTGCCCTGCACCGACGCTTCGGTGAGCACGCGCGTGGTCTCCTGGAACGACGCCGCCGAGATGAACGACCGGGTTTGCAACGACGCCTTGGTGATCCCCAGAAGGATCGGCGCGCCGGTGGCGGGCCGCCCGCCGCGCGCCTCGACCTTGGCATTGGCCTCGTCGAACTCGACCTTGTCAAGATGCTCGCCCTTGAGCAGCGTGGTGTCGCCCGATTGGTCGATCTCCCATTTCTGGAGCATCTGGCGCACGATCACCTCGATGTGCTTGTCATTGATCTTCACGCCCTGCAGACGGTACACCTCCTGCACCTCGTCGATCATGTAGTTGGCCAGCGCCTCGACCCCGAGAATGGCGAGAATATCATGCGGCGCGGGGTTGCCGTCCATGATGTAATCGCCCTTCTGGACATAGTCGCCCTCCTGCACGGGGATATGCTTGCCCTTGGGCACCATGTATTCCACCGGCTCGCGGCTCTCGTCGGCAGGTTCGATGGTGATGCGGCGCTTGTTCTTGTAGTCCTTGCCAAAGCGCACATAGCCGTCGATCTCGGCGATGATCGCGTGATCCTTGGGGCGGCGCGCCTCGAACAGTTCGGCCACCCGCGGCAGACCGCCGGTGATGTCCTTGGTCTTGCCGCCCTCGCGCGGGATGCGCGCCACCACGTCGCCCGCCTCGACGGTTTGCCCGTCCTCGACCGACAGGATCGCATCGACGGACATCGGGTAGATCACCGGGTTGCCCGCGTCGTTGCGGACCGGCTCGCCATCCTCGCCGATGATGAAGATCTCGGGCTTGAGCTCGTTACCGCGCGGCGCGGCGCGCCAGTCGGTCACGATTTTCTGGGTCATGCCGGTGGCCTCGTCGGTGACGTCGCGCACGGCCACGCCGGTCGTGAGATCGACGAATTTCGCCTTGCCCGGTTTTTCGGCGAGGATCGGCAGGGTATACGGGTCCCATTCAAAGAGCTTCTGGCCGCGGGCGATGCGCTCGCCCTCCTCCACGAAAATCTTGGTGCCGTAGCCCAGCTTGTGACCCGCCAGCTCGACGCCGGCCTCCGACATGATGCGCAGCTTCATGTTGCGCCCCATCACCAGCGTCTCGCCGTTGGAGTTGACCAGCGTCTGCGCGTTGTCAAAGGCGATCACACCGTCCTGGCTCGATTCCTGGAAGGATTGCTGCCCGCCCTGCGCGACCCCGCCGATGTGGAAGGTCCGCATGGTAAGCTGCGTGCCCGGCTCGCCGATCGACTGCGCGGCGATGATGCCCACCGCCTCGCCGATATTCACCAGCGTGCCGCGCGCGAGATCGCGCCCGTAGCAGGTGGCGCAGACACCGTCATCGACCTCGCAGGTCAGCGGCGAGCGCAGGCGCACCGTCTGAACGGCGGTCTCTTCGAGCATGTCGGCCATGCGCTCGTCGATAAGCTGCCCCTTGGCGACCAGAACCCGGTCGCTCAGCGGGTCGACGATATCATCGGCGGCGACGCGGCCAAGGCTGCGCTCGGCAAGCGAGGCGATCACCTCGCCGTCATTGACCGCCGCCTCGACGGTGATCGCACGCTCGGTGCCGCAATCGTGCTTGCGCACGATGCAGTCCTGCGAGACGTCCACAAGCCGCCGGGTGAGATAGCCCGAGTTCGCGGTCTTGAGCGCGGTGTCGGAAAGGCCCTTTCGCGCGCCGTGGGTCGAGTTGAAGTATTCGAGAACGGTCAGGCCTTCCTTGAAGTTCGAGATGATCGGCGTCTCGATGATGTCGCCCGAAGGCTTGGCCATCAGGCCGCGCATCCCGCCAAGCTGCTTCATCTGCGTGACCGAGCCGCGCGCGCCCGAATGCGCCATCATGTAGACGCTGTTGGGCTCCATCACGGCACCGGTTTCGTCGCGCTTTTCATCCGAGATCGCGCCCATCATCGCCTCGGTGACCATGTCGTTGCATTTCGACCAGGCATCGACGACCTTGTTGTATTTCTCACCCTGGGTGATGAGACCGTCCATGTATTGCTGCTCGAAGCCCTTCACCAGCGTCCGCGTCTCCTCGACGATCGGCCACTTGTTCTCGGGGATCACCATGTCATCCTTGCCAAAGGAAATCCCGGCCTTGAACGCCTCGCGGAACCCCATCGTCATGATCTGGTCGCAGAAGATGACCGATTCCTTCTGCCCGCAATAGCGGTAGACGCTGTCGATGACCTGCTGCACCTCCTTCTTGCGCAAGAGGCGATTCACCAGGCTGAACGGGGCCTTGGCATTGATCGGCAGGAGCGCGCCAAGCTTGGCGCGGCCGGGCGTGGTCTCGACACGGACAAAGGTCTCATTGCCCTCGTCGTCGATCTGCGGAGCGCGCACTGTCACCTTGCTGTGCAGGTGGACAAGACCGGCATCAAGCGCGTGCTGCACCTCGTCGAGCGAGGAAAACACCATGCCCTCGCCCTTCATGCCCTCGCGTTCCAGCGTCACGTAGTAAAGCCCGAGGATCATGTCCTGCGACGGCACGATGATCGGCGCGCCGTTGGCAGGGCTCAGCACGTTGTTGGTGGACATCATCAGCACCCGCGCCTCGAGCTGAGCCTCCAGCGATAGCGGCACGTGAACGGCCATCTGATCGCCGTCGAAATCGGCGTTGAAGGCGGCGCAGACCAGCGGGTGAAGCTGAATGGCCTTGCCCTCGATCAGAATCGGCTCGAACGCCTGAATGCCCAGCCGGTGCAGCGTCGGCGCACGGTTGAGCATGATGGGGTGCTCGCGGATCACCTCGTCGAGGATGTCCCAGACCTCGGGGCGCTCCTTTTCCACCAGCTTCTTGGCCTGCTTGACCGTCGAGCTGAGCCCCTTGGCCTCGAGCCGCGAGTAGATGAACGGCTTGAACAGCTCCAGCGCCATCTTCTTCGGGAGACCGCATTGATGCAGCTTGAGTTCCGGGCCGGTCACGATCACCGAGCGGCCCGAGAAATCGACCCGCTTGCCCAGAAGGTTCTGGCGGAAGCGCCCCTGCTTGCCCTTGAGCATGTCGGACATCGACTTGAGCGGGCGCTTGTTGGCCCCGGTGATGACCCGGCCGCGACGCCCGTTGTCAAAGAGCGCATCGACCGATTCCTGCAACATCCGCTTTTCGTTGCGAACGATGATGTCGGGCGCGCGCAGCTCCAGCAGGCGCTTGAGACGGTTGTTGCGGTTGATCACCCGGCGATAGAGATCGTTGAGGTCCGATGTGGCGAACCGGCCCCCATCGAGCGGCACCAGCGGGCGCAACTCGGGCGGGATGACCGGCAGGACCGTCATCACCATCCATTCCGGGCGGTTGCCGGATTCGAGGAAGGATTCAACCACCTTGAGGCGCTTGATGATCTTCTTGGGCTTCAACTCGCCGGTGGCTTCCTTGAGATCGGCGCGCAATGTCTCGGCCTCGTTCTCGAGGTCGATATTGGCCAGCATCTCGCGGATCGCCTCGGCGCCGATATTGGCGGTGAAGGCGTCCATGCCATAAGCGTCCTGCGCGTCCATGAACTCTTCTTCCGAGAGCATCTGACCATAGGTCAGGTCCGTCAGGCCCGGCTCGATCACCACGTAATTCTCGAAATAGAGCACCCGCTCCAGGTCGCGCAGCGTCATGTCGAGCATGAGGCCGATGCGCGACGGCAGCGATTTCAGGAACCAGATATGCGCGCAGGGCGCGGCAAGCTCGATATGGCCCATGCGCTCGCGCCGGACCTTCTGCAGCGTCACCTCGACGCCGCATTTCTCGCAGACGACACCGCGATATTTCATCCGCTTGTATTTGCCGCACAGGCATTCGTAATCCTTGATCGGGCCAAAGATACGCGCGCAGAAGAGACCGTCACGCTCGGGCTTGAACGTGCGATAGTTGATGGTCTCGGGCTTCTTGATCTCGCCATAGGACCACGAGAGGATACGCTCGGGGCTGGCAAGGCTGACCTTGATTTCGTCGAACACCTTGGCGGGGGCCACGGGGTTGAAGGGGTTGTTCGTGAGTTCCTGGTTCATTTTGATACCTCGAATATCGTGTGTTGGAGGGGGTGCGGCGGGATGAACCCCGCCGCACCCGGCCGACCGTAGGGCGGGGTTCACCCCGCCAGTCGGCTCACTCGTCCTCCTCCGCATCCAGGAGTTCCATGTTGAGGCCAAGGCCCCGGACCTCTTTCACGAGCACGTTGAACGATTCCGGGATACCGGCCTCGAAATTGTCCTCGCCTTTGACGATGCTTTCATAGACCTTGGTCCGGCCCGCCACGTCGTCGGACTTCACGGTGAGCATTTCCTGCAACGTGTAGGCCGCGCCGTAGGCTTCCAGCGCCCAGACCTCCATCTCGCCGAACCGCTGCCCGCCGAACTGCGCCTTGCCGCCCAGCGGCTGCTGCGTGACGAGGCTGTAAGGCCCGGTCGAGCGCGCGTGGATCTTGTCGTCGACAAGGTGGTGCAGCTTGAGCATATACTTGATGCCCACCGTGACCGGCCGCGCGAATTGCTCGCCGGTGCGCCCGTCAAAGAGCGCCGACTGCCCGCTCTGGTCAAACCCGGCGCGCACGAGCGCGTCGTTCACATCCGGCTCCTTCGCGCCGTCAAAGACCGGGGTGGCAATGGGCACGCCACCGGTGACATTGCCCGCCGCCTCGAGAAGCGTCGGCTCGTCCATGCCCTCGATGCCCTCATCATAGACCTCGTCGCCATAGGCGATGCGCATGGCTTCGCGCACCGGGGTCAAATCGCCGGTGCGGCGGTAATCCTGAAGCGCCTCGTCGATCCTGACGCCAAGCGCCCGCGCGGCCCAGCCCATGTGGGTCTCGAGAATCTGGCCCACGTTCATCCGGCTCGGCACGCCCAGCGGGTTGAGGCAGATATCCACCGAGGTGCCGTCGGCCAGAAACGGCATGTCCTCGATCGGGATCACCTTGGAGATGACGCCCTTGTTGCCGTGCCGCCCGGCCATCTTGTCGCCCGGTTGCAGCTTGCGCTTGATGGCGATGAAGACCTTGACCATCTTCATCACGCCCGGCGGCAGATCGTCGCCCCGGCGCACCTTCTCGACCTTGTCCTCGAACCGCGCCTCGATCGCGCGTTTCTGTAGCTCGAACTGCTCGTGCAGCGCCTCGACGATCTGCGCATCCGCCTCGTCCTTGAGGGCGAGTTGCCACCACTGTCCCTTGGTCAGCGTCGCCAGCAGTTCCTCGGTGATCTCGGAATTGGCCTTGACGCCCTTGGGCCCCTTGACCGCAACCTTGCCGTGGATGAGTGTCTTGAGCCGCGCATAGATGTTGCGCTCGAGGATCGCCATCTCGTCGTCGCGGTCACGCGCCAGACGTTCGACCTCCTCGCGCTCGATCTGAAGCGCGCGCTCGTCCTTCTCCACGCCGTGGCGGTTGAACACGCGCACCTCCACCACGGTGCCGAAATCACCCGGTTTGACGCGCAAGCTCGTGTCGCGCACATCGCTCGCCTTCTCGCCAAAGATCGCGCGCAGGAGTTTCTCCTCCGGCGTCATCGGGCTCTCGCCCTTGGGGGTGATCTTGCCCACCAGGATGTCGCCGGGCTGCACATCGGCCCCGATATAGACGATCCCCGCCTCGTCGAGGTTGCGAAGCGCCTCCTCGCCCACGTTGGGGATGTCGCGGGTGATCTCTTCGGGTCCCAGCTTTGTGTCGCGGGCGGCCACCTCGAATTCCTCGATATGCACGCTCGTGAACACGTCGTCGCGCACGATCCGCTCCGAGATCAGGATCGAGTCCTCGTAGTTGTAGCCGTTCCACGGCATGAACGCGACGATCACGTTCTTGCCCAGCGCCAGCTCGCCCATGTCGGTGCAGGGGCCATCGGCGATGACCTCGGATTTCTGCACCGTGTCGCCCACCTTGACCAGCGGACGCTGGTTGATGCAGCTATTCTGGTTCGAGCGCTGGAACTTGCGCAGCCGGTAGATATCGACACCGGGATCGCCGATCTCGAGATCCTCGGTGGCGCGCACCACGATGCGCTGCGCATCGACCTGGTCGATCACGCCCGCACGCCGTGCCATGATCGCGGCACCGGAATCCTCGGCCACCTTGCCTTCCATGCCGGTGCCCACCAGCGGCGCCTCCGAGCGCAGCGTCGGCACCGCCTGCCGCTGCATGTTCGAGCCCATGAGCGCGCGGTTGGCGTCGTCGTTCTCCAGGAACGGGATGAGCGCGGCGGCGACCGAGACGAGCTGCTTGGGGCTCACGTCGATCAGGTCCACATGCTCCACGGGGGCGAGCATGTATTCGCCCGACCGCCGCGTGTTGACCATCTCGTTGACGAACTTGCCGTTTTCGTCAAGCGTCGCGTTGGCCTGCGCCACGGTGTGGCGCATCTCCTCGGTGGCGGACATGTAGGTCACCTCGTCGGTGACCTGACCGTTCTCCACCTTGCGATAGGGCGTCTCGATAAAGCCGTACTTGTTCACCCGCGCATAGGTCGCGAGGCTGTTGATGAGACCGATATTCGGCCCTTCCGGCGTCTCGATGGGGCACATCCGGCCATAATGGGTGGGGTGCACGTCGCGCACCTCGAAGCCCGCCCGCTCGCGCGTGAGGCCCCCCGGGCCAAGCGCCGAGAGACGGCGCTTGTGCGTCACCTCCGACAGCGGGTTGGTCTGGTCCATGAACTGCGAAAGCTGACTGGAGCCGAAGAATTCGCGCACCGAAGCCGCCGCCGGCTTGGCGTTGATGAGATCCTGCGGCATCACCGTGTCGATCTCCACGGAACTCATCCGCTCCTTGATCGCGCGTTCCATCCGCAGAAGGCCCACGCGATACTGGTTCTCCATCAGCTCGCCGACCGAGCGCACCCGCCGGTTGCCGAGGTGATCGATATCGTCCACGTCGCCCTTGCCGTCGCGCAACTCCACCAGCGCCTTGACGCAGGCCACGATATCCTCGCGGTCGAGCGTGCGCTGCGTGTCGGGCTTGTCGAGATCGAGGCGCATGTTCATCTTGACGCGGCCCACGGCCGACAGGTCATAGCGGTCGGCATCGAAAAACAGCGTGTCGAAAAGCGCGCTCGAGGCTTCCTCGGTCGGCGGCTCACCGGGGCGCATCACGCGGTAGATATCCATGAGCGCGCTTTCGCGGTTCATGTTCTTGTCCATCACCATCGTGTTGCGGATGTAGGGGCCCACGGTGACGCCGTCGATGTCCAGAACCGGGATATCGGTGATCCCGGCATCCAGAAGCTCCTGCAGCGTGCCGCCGGTGATGGTGCCGTCCTTGTCGTGTTCCAGCGTCAGCTCGTCGCCCGCCTCGACATGGATCGCGCCGGTCTCCTCGTCGATGATGTCGCGCGCCACGAACTTGCCGACGATATGCTCGAACGGCACCAGCAGTTCGGTGACCTTGCCCTCGTCGATCATCTGCTTGACCGCGCGCGGCGTGATCTTCTTGCCCGCCTCGGCAATCACCTCGCCGGTCGCGGCGTCGATCAGATCATAGGTCGGGCGCGTGCCGCGCACCCGCTCGGGGAAGAACTTGGTGACCCAGCCCTTCTTCTTCTTCAGCTTGAAGTCGATCGTGTCGTAATAGGCATTCATGATGCCTTCCTGATCGAGCCCGAGCGCATAAAGCAGCGTCGTCACCGGCAGCTTGCGGCGGCGGTCGATGCGGCAATAGACGTTGTCCTTGGCGTCGAACTCGAAATCCAGCCACGAGCCGCGATAGGGAATGATCCGGCAGGTAAACAGCAGCTTGCCCGAGCTGTGCGTCTTGCCCTTGTCATGGTCGAAGAACACGCCCGGAGAGCGGTGCATCTGGCTCACCACCACACGCTCGGTGCCGTTGACGACGAAGGTGCCGTTATGCGTCATGAGCGGCATGTCGCCCATGAACACGTCCTGCTCCTTGATGTCCTTCACGGATTTCGCGCCGGTATCCTCGTCCATGTCGAACACGATCAGCCGCAGCTTGACCTTGAGCGGTGCGGCATAGGTCATGTCGCGCTGCATGCACTCCTCGACATCGTATTTCGGCTTTTCCAGTTCGTAGCTGACGAATTCGAGCACGCTGGTCTCGTTGAAATCCTTGATCGGAAAAACCGATTGGAAGACGCCCTTGATGCCCTCGCCGTCCTGCGGCTCGGGCTGATCGCCGGAATCCAGGAACAGGTCATACGAGGATTTCTGCACCTCGATGAGGTTCGGCATCGCCAGCACTTCGCGGATCTTGCCATAGAATCTGCGCAAACGCTTCTGTCCGAGATAGGTCTGAGCCATGATTGATCTCACCTTTCGTTTCTCACCGGTCGCGCGCGCTGTCGGGCATCAGCGCCGCGTCCATCCGAGAGGGCGGGGCGATCCATTCCCGGCCCCTGTCCCACCAGAGGCCTCCCGATCGCGCGAACCTCGCCTGAAAGAACCCCCGATCTGCTGCGGGGCCTCTCTGAGACAGGTTCAGCCGGGCCCGGTCATGCCGGGCCCAGCCTGTCGTATCACATGCGGCGGACAGACGCCGCTGCGGTGATCACTTCAGTTCGACCTCGGCGCCGGCTGCTTCCAGCTTGCCCTTGATCTCTTCGGCTTCGTCCTTGGAGACCTGCTCCTTGACGGCCTTGCCGCCGGCCTCGACCAGGTCCTTGGCTTCCTTGAGGCCCAGACCGGTGATCGCGCGGACTTCCTTGATCACGTTGATCTTCGACGCGCCGGCCGATTTCAGGATCACGTCGAATTCGGTCTGCTCTTCGACAGCCTCGCCCGCGCCTTCGGCGGGGCCGGCCATCATCACCGCGCCGCCGGCGGCGGGCTCGATGCCATACTCGTCCTTGAGGATGGTTTTCAGTTCCTGTGCTTCGAGAAGCGTCAGACCGACGATCTCTTCCGCGAGTTTTTTCAGATCAGCCATTTTTCAGCTCTTTCCGTTCTCTAGATGTGTTCCAACGTCGGGTAGTAAACCCTCACGCGACTGTTGCAGTTTGCCTTACGCGGCTTCGGCCTTCTCTTCGATGGTCGAAAGGATGCTCGCGATGTTCGAGGCAGGTGCGCCAATGGCCCCCGCGATGTTCGAAGCAGGTGCGCCGATCATGCCAGCGATCTGAGCGATAAGCTCGTCGCGCGACGGCAGTTTCGACGTGGCTTCGACACCGGCACGGTCCAGAGCCGCGCTCCCCATTGCCCCGCCAAGGATCTCGAACTTCTTGTTGTCCTTGGCGAAATCCTCGGCCACCTTGGCTGCTGCCACGGGGTCCTCGGAAAAGGTGAGCACGGTCATGCCCGAGAGGTAGTCGGCTATGCTTGCGCACGGCTTGCCCTCAAGGGCGATCTTGGCGAGCCTGTTCTTGGCGACACGGACCGATGCCTCTGCCGCACGGGCGCGGGCACGCAGATCCTGCATCTCGGCAACTGTCAGACCCGTGTAGTGGGCAACCACCACGACGCCAGAGCTTTCGAAGATCTGGCCGAGTTCATCGACCACTTTCTCTTTCTGGGCTCTATCCACAGTTTCACTCCAATTTCGGGGGTTTCCCCCGGCTCAGTTTTGCCACCCCTTGCGGGGCGGCGTTCGGGTCCAATGTCAGGGTCCCGAGGCCAAGATCACCCGAGAGCGGATACCGCCGTCGGTCATCTCATCTCGTTCCCCATCTCGGGAAGGAATTATACACCCCGCGGGGCGAACCCTCCGTCTCGGACAGGACAGGGCCTGTTCCGGCCCTGCCATTCGCGCCCGGGATCACGACCCCGGGCGCAAATTCTCACTCAACAACGGCGCTGTTGATGTCGATGCTCACGCCCGCGCCCATCGTGGACGAAAGCGAGATTTTATTCACATAGGTGCCCTTGGCACCCGCGGGCTTGGCCTTCTGCACGGCAGAGACGAAGGCGCGCACGTTCTCGGCAAGCTTGCCCTCGTCGAACGACGCCTTGCCGACGCCGGCATGGACAACCCCGGCCTTCTCGGCCTTGAACTGCACCTGCCCGCCCTTGGCGTCCTTGACGGCCTGCGCCACGTCCATCGTCACCGTGCCGACCTTGGGGTTCGGCATCAGGTTGCGCGGGCCCAGCACCTTGCCGAGACGGCCCACCACGGGCATCATGTCCGGCGTGGCGATACAGCGGTCAAACTCGATCGTGCCACCCTGAACCGTCTCCATCAGGTCCTCGGCACCGACGATATCCGCGCCTGCGGCCTGCGCCTCCTCGGCTTTGGCACCGCGCGCGAACACGGCCACGCGCACCGTCTTGCCGGTGCCGTTGGGCAGGCCCACGACGCCGCGCACCATCTGGTCGGCATGGCGCGGGTCGACGCCGAGGTTCATCGAGATTTCGACCGTCTCGTCGAATTTCGCGGTGGCGTTGCCCTTGATGAGCGCGACCGCGTCCTCGACGCTGAGATTGTCCTTGCCGGCGACTGCTTCGCGCAGGGCGCGGGTTCTTTTTCCAAGCTTTGCCATCATTTCACCTCGATGCCCATGGAGCGGGCGCTGCCCAGAACGATCTTCATGGCCCCCTCGATCGAATTGGCGTTGAGGTCCTGCATCTTGGCCTCGGCGATCTCGCGCACCTGCTTGGTGGTCACCGTCCCTGCGGTGGCGCGGCCCGGTGTCTTGCCGCCGGATTTCAGCTTGGCCGCCTTCTTGAGATAATGCGACGCCGGCGGTGTCTTGATGTCCAATTCGAACGACTTGTCCTGGTAATAGGAAATCACCGTCGGGCACGGCGCGCCCGGCTCCATCTCGGCAGTCTTCGCATTGAACTGTTTGCAGAATTCCATGATGTTGATGCCGCGCTGGCCCAGTGCGGGGCCGACGGGGGGGCTGGGATTGGCTTGCCCGGCTTTCACCTGGAGCTTGAGCTTCCCGATCAGTTTCTTGGCCATATGGCCTCTCCTTTGCGTCCAACACCGTCGGGGCGCGCCCCTCCGGCTCTCTCGTTGTGTGGTCCGGTCCGACGGCCGCGGCCGCCGCGCCTCCCACGGCTCACGTCGTCAGGTCTGTTTGGTGACCTGCGTGAATTCCAGCTCGACCGGCGTCTCGCGGCCAAAGATCGACACCGACACCTTCAGGCGCTGATGGTCCTCGTCGACATATTCGACCATGCCGTCGAAATCCTCGAACGGGCCATCGTTGACCTTGACCCGCTCGCCGATCTCGAAATGGATGAGGGTGCGCGGGCTGTCCTCGCCCTCCTGCACCCGGTTGAGTATCGCGTTCACCTCGGCGTCGCGCATCGGCATCGGCCGGCCCTGCGGCCCCAGAAACCCGGTCACCCGGTTGATCGAGTTGATCAGGTGATAGCCCTTGTCCGACATCTCCATATGCACCAGCACGTAGCCCGGCATGAAGCGCCGCTCGGCGGTCACCTTCTTGCCGCGGCGGATCTCGATCACCTCCTCGGTGGGCACCAGAACCTCGTCGATCTCGTCCTCGAGGCCCTGTTCGGCGGTCGATGTTCTGATCTGCTCGGCGATCTTCTTCTCGAAATTCGAGAGAACGCTGACCGAGTACCACCGCTTTGCCATTACCGATCCATGCCCTTGCCTTCACCGGCTTTGCGCCGTATTTCCCTGATCTTTCAAACGGCCCGTGCCGTGACCCCGCGAAATGAAAAGCGGCGCGCAACACGAATCGCCGCGCGCCATCATCCGGGGTGTGGGGCGAACTATCCCCGTTTCGCCCGGAATTCAAGGGCTTTCTCCGGGCACCGACCCTGACGCGAGAGTATCAGCCGAACAGGCCCAGGATGCCCTGCAATCCGCCCCGGATCGCGAGATCGACAAGGGCAAAGAAGATCGCGGTGAGCGTGGCCATGATGAACACCATCACCGTCGTCAAAAGCACCTCGCGCCGGGTGGGCCACACCACCTTGGCGACCTCCGAGCGGACCTGCTGGATGAACTGGAGCGGGTTGGTCTGGGCCATCTGCGCGATCTTTCCTGAAACGTCTCGGCGCGACATACGCGGGCCACGCACCGAATTCAAGGGCAGAGCGTCGGCTCAGCCGCGCTGATCGCGCAACCGTTCGAACGGATCGTGCGCCTCGTCGAACATCTCCGGCTCTTCGTCCCGCGCGCCCGCGCAGGGCGACGCGACCGCATGGCCCCCACCGCCGCGTCGCGCAGCCGTTCAAGGATTTCCGGCCCGAACAACGCCACCCCGGCAAGGCAGATCACGAAGCCCGCGAACAGCGCGACAAGCACCGCCTCGGGCCACAACAGCACCGCCCCGAAGGCCGCCGCCCAAACCGCGTGTATTGGTCCGGGCCGAAACCCGCGCAAACGCGCCGGAATGCCCGGCGTCTTGCGCATGGCCCGCCGCCGCGGCGCGCGCGCGGCTTGCGCCGCCGCTATCTCGGCTGCCATGTCGTCGGGCAGGGCAAGTTCGGGCAACCCGTCGCGCGCGCGGCGCCGACGGTCCTCGCACATCAACTCACCGATGGTTTCCACCGCGTTGCGCACGGCGATTTCCGTGGTCGCGGCATCCTCGGGCGCTCGGCCCTCGTATTCCCCGAACCCGTCGGCAAAATGGTTAACCGGGGAATCTCCCGAAATGGTTTTATGAATCATCACAGCAGCACTCTTCGTCATTGTCCACGCCCCCACGCGGATCGGCACCGGGCACGCGCCCCTTGCCGATTGGTGGCGCTGATGGGGCGCAAATGTGGCGCAATCGTGGCAAAACCGCGCCTAAAATGTGGAAATTCCAATTTTCAACACAATTTAGACGTGTTTTCAGCACCCCGCAGCGCGGTCAAACGGCGCCAACTGGCGATGTGGATGGTCATGGAAAATTGGCAGGGGCAGCAGGGTTCGAACCCGCGACCTACGGTTTTGGAGACCGTCGCTCTACCAGCTGAGCTATACCCCTATCGTGGCCGGGGTGGTATTGTCTTTCGCCACGGGCGTCAAGCAGGCGTGGCGCGGTTATCGACCCCGGGACGCAACACGTGGCGGATCGGGGCGGCGCGCCCGGTTTGTCGTGGCGCGACCGGGACAACGGGTTGACCTCGCTGCGGATATGCATACGTTCCCCGACGTGCGGAGCAACGTAAATAACATGTCGACGTTCGACGTGATACCGCGTGACAGGGTGGGCGCATCGCACAGGCGAGGCTCGAAAAGCAGCCCGCCGCGCCCCCAAACGCAAGTCAGTATGAGAGGGGTTGCCATATCCGGCAACCTCCCGTCTAAATGCATGGTCACGCGTGCAAAGGCGTTGCAATTGACCATTCTGGTCCCGGCGACCCGTCGCCGGACAAAGCCGGGCGGGGCGCGAATGGCGCCACCGCCGTTGACCGAAAAGGTCCGGCCTCACCGATACGACAAGGAGACTCACGATGAGAAAGCTGACCTATGCACTGGCCCTCGGTGCGCTGAGCGCGCCGGCGATGGCGCAGGCCGAATGCGGCAAGGTGTCGATCACCGAGATGAACTGGGCCTCCGGGCAGGTCGTGACGGCTGTCGCGAATTTCCTGATGACCCAGGGCTATGGCTGTGACGTAAGCGTGGTGCAGTCGGACACCGTCCCGGCCGTTACCTCGGTCGCCGAAAACGGCGAGCCCGATATCGTCACCGAGCTGTGGCTGAATTCGACCGGCGACGGGTATAACCAGCTCAAGGCCGAGGGCAAGATCGTCGAGGCGGGCCCCGTGCTCGATCCCGGCGGTGTCGAAGGCTGGTGGGTGCCCACCTACCTGGCCGAGGCACATCCCGAGGTGAAAACCATCGAGGGCATCCTCGCGAACCCCGAACTGGTCGGCGCGCGGTTCTACAATTGCCCCCAAGGCTGGGGCTGCCGCGTGGTCAGCGACAACCTGATCGCGGGCGCTCGACCTCGAGGGCCACGGGCATCGAGGTGTTCAACGCACGGCTCGGGTCGAGGTGCTCGCGTCGTCGATGGCCGATGCCGTGATGGAGGAAGAGCCGTGGTTCGGCTACTATTGGGGCCCGACCGTGCCGCTCGGCAAGTATGACATGACCAAGGTCGATCTCGGCGAGGTCAACCCGGAGATCCATGCGCGCAACCAGAACGCGGATACCGACAATCCGGGCGTCTCCGACTTTCCGCCCGCGCCGATCCTGACCGCCGTGACGGCCACGTTCCAGGCAGAGAACCCCGAAGTGTTCGAGCTGATGCAGAACATGACGTTCCAGACCTCAGACATGAGCGCGGTTCTGGCATGGAAGGACGAGAACAACGCGTCGGCTGACGAGGCCGCGGTCTACTACCTGACCAACTACAAGGATCAGTGGTCGGCGTGGCTCAACGACGAGGCCCGCGCGAATCTCTCCGGCACTGCTCGATCAGAGCTGATGCGCGACCGTCGGCGGGGCCGGTCTGCGGATCGGCCCCGCCGCTTTTTGCTTGCGCCAGCGCCGCACCCTTCCGCGACGTGCGGCGCCGGCACGACAGGAGAAGCGTGACAATGGCAACCTATGATTTCGTGTTCTCGGCTCTCGGCCTGACAGGACTGGTGCGAGAGCCGGCGAGCGGCGGCAGCGCGCCGATGTCGATGGCCGACCTGAGCGCCAAGTCGCGGGCGAAGAGGCCGCAGACGTCTCGATCTGGGAGCTGCCCTTTCCGTCGATGGACGCGCTCAACGAGGCCTGCGCGGCCTTTCCGCAATCGCGCAACGTCACGCTCGGGCTCGAGCAGGGCTTTCTCAACGTCAAGGATTCGATGAGCTTCGTGCTCGACCCGCTGACCCAGCCGCTCTCATGGCTGCTCGAGGGGGCGCTTTACGGTATGCTCAACACGCCGTGGTGGATCGTGATCCCGGCCCTGATGCTCGTCGTCTGGCTGGTCTCGAAATCCTGGAAGCTTCTGGCCTTCGTCGCGCTCAGCCTCGGCGGTCTCGCCTTCATCGATTACTACACCTACGCGATGCAGACGCTCGCGATCATCTTCGTCTGCGCCTTCCTTTGCGTGTTGCTTGGCGTGCCCATCGGCATCGCCATGTCGCGATCCGACACGATGCAGCGCCTGACCATCCCGATTCTCGACATGCTCCAGACGCTGCCGCCCTTCGTCTATCTCATCCCGCTGATTTTCCTGTTTTCCGTGACAGAGCCCAAGCTCTACGGCATCGCCATCATCCTCTACGCCATCGTGCCGGTGATCCGGCTGACCGATCTCGGCATCCGCATGGTCGACGAATCGGTGATCGAGGCCGCCGACGCCTTCGGCATGACCGACCGGCAGAAGCTGTATGGCGTGCAGATTCCGCTGGCGCTGCCCAACATCATGGCGGGTGTGAACCAGACCATCATGATGAGCCTCGCGATGGTGGTGATCGCCTCGCTGGTCTCGGCCCCCGGCCTCGGTGTTCTGGTGCTGCGCGGCATCAACAACCTCGAGCTTGGCGTCGGCCTCGTGTCGGGGCTGGGCATCGTGCTTCTGGCGGTGATGCTCGACCGCACGACCAAGGCAGCGCTGGACCGTGTCAATGCCGCGAGCGCGGCGCAGCAGAAATCATGAGCGGGGCCACAGCGATGGAAAAGAACGTCAAACTCTCGATCCGCAACCTCTACAAGATTTTCGGCCCCGATCCCAAGGGCGCGCTCGAGCATGTCCGCGCGGGCATGGGCAAGCCGGAACTGTGGGAAAAGCACGGCCACGTGCTGGGCCTTCAGGATATCAACGTCGATATGCAGGACGGCGAGATCACCGTCATCATGGGGCTGTCGGGCTCGGGCAAATCGACGCTGATCCGCCATCTCAACCGGCTGATCGAGCCGACGGCGGGCGAAATCTGGCTCGATGACGCGGATGTTCTGGCCTATGACGAAAAGAACATGCGCCGCCTGCGCCGCGAACAGATGGCGATGGTGTTCCAGCATTTCGCGCTGTTGCCGCACCGCACCGTGCTGGAAAACACCGGCATGGCCCGCGCCGTGCGCGGCGAGCGCAAGGCGGATTACGAGCAGGACGCGCTCAAATGGCTCGATCGCGTGGGCCTTGGCGGACAGGGCGGGCAGTATCCGCACCAGCTTTCGGGCGGGATGCAGCAGCGGGTGGGTCTTGCCCGCGCGCTCGCCTCGGATTCGCCGATCATGCTGATGGACGAGGCGTTCTCGGCGCTCGACCCGCTGATCCGCACCGACATGCAGGACCTGCTGCTCGATCTTCAGGAAGAACTGCACAAGACCGTGGTGTTCATCAGCCACGACCTCGACGAGGCGCTGAAGCTTGCCGATCACCTCGTGATCCTCAAGGATGGCAAGGTGGTCCAGCAGGGCGAGCCGCAGGAGATCCTGCTCAACCCGAACGACGATTACATCGTCGATTTCATCAGCGACATCAACCGCGCGCGGGTGCTGCGCGTGCGCTCGGTGATGGTCGAGGGCGACGGCGACGGGCCCTTCGCCGGAGAGGTCGATGCCGACGACACGCTGGAATCGGTGATCGCGGTCTCGGGCGGGGACACCGCGCTCAGCTACCGGGTCATGCGCGACGGCAAACAGGTGGGCGTGCTCGACATGCAGAAACTCGTGCGCGCCCTCGTGCCCACCAGCGCCTCCGATGACGGGATGCGCGCGCAGGCGGTGTGAGGCCGGGAGACGACCGGCTCGAAGGGGTCGGTTGCGGCCTGGCCCCGGCGCGCAACCGAGGGCGAGGCCCGCCGCGCCATCGCCAGGCCGCAGGCATAAACGCCCGCACGCCTCAGTCGAGCTTGCGCGCCTCGTCGATGAGCATGACCGGGATGCCACCCCGGATCGGAAAGGCAAGCCCGGCGGATTTGCTCACAAGCTCTTGCCGGTCGGCATCGTAGTCGAGCCGTCTATGGGTCTGCGGGCAGACCAGCGCCTCGAGCATCCGGCGGTCAAAGGCGGGAGCAGGCGTCTCCGGGCGTTCGGTCATTGCACGATATCCTCGCTGTCCCCGCCGCGCAGGGCATATTCCAGTAACGTTACCAACGTCTCGCGCCTTGTGGCAAGCGACGGCGCCTCGAGCAGCGCCTGCTTGTCCTCGGGCTCGAACCCGAGCATCATCGACAGCGAATTGATAAGCAACTCGTCCTCGGCCTGCCCGAGCGATTCCCAGTCGGTCTCGAGCTCGCGCGCGGTGAAATAGCGCGACAGAAGGTTCATGAAGCGCTCGCGGTCAAAGCCGGGATCGCTCTCTGCCGGGCCCATGTCGCGCCCGAAACTCTCCCAGCAGACCTTCGCCCGCCGGTAGGGGTGAACCCCTCGACATCCTCGAGCACCCGGAACCGCGACAGCCCCGTGAGGGTGATCATGTAGCGCCCGTCCTCGGTTTCCGAGAATTGCGTCACTCGCCCGACGCAGCCGATCGGGTGCAGCCCGGTGCCGCCCTCGCGGCCCGGCACACGGTTGGGCTGCACCATCCCGATGAGCCGCTCGCGCGTCTTGAGCGCATCGTCGAGCATCGCGAGGTAGCGCGGCTCGAAGATGTGCAGCGGCAGCCGCGCGCGCGGCAGCAGCAGCGCGCCCGGCAGCGGAAAGACCGGGATGATTTCAGGCAGATCGGCAAGCGTTGAACATGAGGTGCAGGTAGCCCGGCGGCCCTCTCAGGCAAATATCATCGAGCTGAGCCTGCGCCGCCCATTGAGCAGCACCGGATCGTTCGGCTTCAGCGACTCGAAGATGGTGAAAAGCTGCGCCTTGGCCGCGCCGTCGTTCCACTCGCGGTCGCGGCGGAACAGCTCCAGCAATTGGTCCACAGCCTCCTGCACCTGACCCCCGGCATAGAGCGCGGTGGCGAGATCGAACCGCGCCTGATGGTTGTCGGGATCGGCCTCGACGGCGGCGCGCAGATCGTCCACGGGGCCTGCATCCTGCGCCTGCCGGGCGAGCGCGATCTGCGCCTGCGCGGCCTCGATCTCGGGGCTCTCGGCGATCTCGGCGGGGGCGCCGTTGAGGATCGCCTCGGCCTGGTCGAGATCGTCCGCCGCCACCTGCACCCGCGCCATGCCGGCAAAGGCGCGCGCGTTCTTGCCGTCCTCCTGCACCACGGCGGCAAAGGTCTGCATCGCGTCCGCAAGCGCGCCCTGCTCCAGCATCTCGTCAGCGGCGTCGAGCGCGGCATCGAGCCCGCCCTCGTCCTCGCCGCCCGCAGCACCGCCCGCCGCCTCGATCACGCGGGCGACAAAGGCATCGACCTCCGATTGCGGCAACGCGCCCTGAAACCCGTCGATGGGCTGACCCTGCCAGAACGCATAGACCGTGGGCAGCGACTGGATGCGCAGCTGCGCGGCGATGGCCTGGTTGCGGTCCACGTCCACCTTGGCCATGCGCACCTTGCCGCCCGCGCGCGTCACGGCGGCCTCGAGCGCGGGGCCCAGCGTCTTGCACGGGCCGCACCACGCCGCCCAGAAATCGACGATCACCGGCACCTTCTGGCTGGCCTCGATCACCTCGGCCATGAAATCGGCCTCGGTCACATCACGCACGAGATCGCCCGCCGCGGGGCCGTTCGCGGTCTTGCCCAGTTCCAGCATGTCGAAGCTCCCTCTCGATCCGATCTGCGCCCTATATGAGGACGTCGGCCGAGGCTGCCAAGCCGCGTCACAGATCGAATGTCGCGAACACCGGCGCATGGTCGCTGGGCTTCTCCCATCCGCGCGCGGCGCGCAGGATGCGGCTGCCATGTCCCGCCGAGGCGATGTCGCGGCTGGCCCAGACGTGATCGAGGCGGCGGCCCTTGTCGGCGGCGTCCCAGTCGCGGGCGCGGTAGGACCACCAGCTATAAAGCTGGCCCTCGGGGATGTCGGCGCGGGTGACGTCATGCCAGCCGCCCGCCTCCATCGCCGCGCCGAGGTGGTCCACCTCGACCGGCGTGTGGCTCACCACCTTCAAAAGCTGCTTGTGCGACCACACGTCATCCTCGCGCGGGGCGATGTTGAGATCGCCCACGAGGATGGATTTCTCCGGGGCGTTCTCGCGGAAGAAATCGCGCATGTCGGTGAGGTAGTCGAGCTTTTGCCCGAACTTGTCGTTCACCTCGCGGTCGGGCACGTCGCCGCCTGCGGGCACGTAGAAATTGTGGATGGTCACGCCGTTTTCCAGCCGCCCGGCGATGTGGCGGGCGTGGCCCAACCGCGCGAAATCGAGGCTGCCCGCCTCCTCGATGGGCCACCGCGACAGGATCGCCACGCCGTTATAGCCCTTCTCGCCCCGCGCGATCATGTGGGGATAGCCGAGATTGGCGAAGATCTCGGCGGGGATTTTCTCCACCGGGCTCTTGCATTCCTGCAGGCACAGGATATCCGGCCCCTCCTCGCGCAAGAGCCGGGCGACAAGGCCCGCGCGCAGGCGCACCGAGTTGATGTTCCAGGTGGCGAGGGTAAAGGGCATGGGGCGTCTGTCCTCGTGTTGTGCGTGGCGCAGACCTACGGGCATGCGCGCGCGGCGTCCACCCCCCCGACACGGCACAACACAGGGCGCGCCGCCGCCCGGGCCCTGGTCGCTTCATCACCTCGGGTCGGGACATCGTGACGCGCAAACCGATCCTTTCGGTGCCAAGCGTCGTGGTGCCATTGGGCATCCGATACCGGGCGGCAAACACCAGCGCGATCCGCCTGCAGTCGCAGCAATGCGCTTTGCCCGCATATCACGCAACCGCCCGCGAAATGTGCAGGCCATGATCCAGCCATGCGTCAAAGTCATACCGGGGATGCTGCACTTGCGGCATTATTGCTCTTGATCGCGCGGGGCGGCGTCTTTATCTGCCAATCATGACGGTGCCGGGCGACAGCCTGTCACCCTCATACCTCCCTGTTGGACTTTGGCCGAGCTTAGTGCTCGGCCTTTTTTTTGGCCTGCACATAGTGCGGGCATTCCTGCCCGCGCGTGCATCAGCCCCACTCAGCCCCACCACGGCCCGTGATGCCGACCCGTCTCCCCCAGCCGCTCGAACCCGTGATGGCCAAACCGGTCGCGCTGCGCCTGGATGAGCCCCGCCGTGCCATGCCCGTGGCGCATCGTGTCATACCAGGCCAGCGCCGCCGACAGCGCGGGCACCGGATGGCCTGCATGCACCGCCTCGGCCACCACCTGCCGCAGCGCCGGAACGTGCCGCACCAGCCGCTCGGCATAGCTGGGCGCGAGGATCAATTCGCCCTCGGGCACGCCTTCGGCAAACGCCCCGGCGATATCGTCGAGCAGGTCGGCGCGGATGATGCAACCCGCCCGCCAGATGCGTGCGATCCGGCCCGGATCGAGCGACCAGCCATACTCCTCCGACGCCGCCGCAAGCACCCGGAACCCCTGCGCATAGGCCAGAAGCCGCGCCGCGAGGAACGCCTCGGCCAGGGTGTCCGGCGTGGCGGTGATCGCGCCTGCCGTGCCGCCGAGCCGCGCTTCGAGCCGCCTGCCGCAGTTCCTTTTGCGAGGACCAGCTTCGCGCGCCCACCGCAGCCTCGATCACGCTCGCCGATTGTCCCAGCCGCAGCGCCTCGATCACCGTCCAGCGCCCGGTGCCCTTCTGCCCCGCCGCGTCCTTGATGACATCGACCGCCGGGTGCCCGGTCTGCGGATCGGTGGCGGCCAGCACCTCGGCCGTGATCTCGACGAGGAACGAGCGCAGCGGCCCGTCGTTCCACCCGGCGAACAGCGCGCCAATCTCCGAAGGCGGCAGAGCGGCACCCCCCCGCAGCAGGCCGTAGATTTCGGCGATGATCTGCATGTCGGCATATTCGATGCCGTTATGCACGGTCTTGACGAAATGCCCGGCCCCGTCGGGGCCAAGGCGGGCCACGCACGGCTCGCCGTCATGGCGGGCCGCGATGGCCGTGAGGAGGGGCGCGATCCGCTCCCAGGCCTCGGGCTGCCGCCCATCATCATCGAGGGTCCGTGCCGCGCCCCCGCCTCGCCGCCCGAGACGCCGAGACCGACGTAATACCGACGCGATACCGACAATTCCTGCGCCCGCCTTCTTGTGTCGTGGAAATCGGCATTGCCGCCGTCGATCACGATGTCGCCGGGGGCGAGCAGCGGCGCGATCTCGGCCAGCATCGCATCCATCGGGGGGCCGGAGGGGATCATGAACAGGATGACGCGGGGACGCTCAAGCGCGGCCACGAAATCCTCAATTTTTTCATATGGATGCAGCCGCTCCGCCAGCCCGCCCGCCTCGGCGATGAAGGGCGCGATCCATTCGGCCTCGCGGTTGCTGACGGCCACGTCAAAGCCGTGTTCGGCCACGTTGAGCGCAAGCGCGCTGCCCATCGTGCCAAGCCCGTATATGCCGATCCGCGCCCCGCCCATGCCCCCTCCGCTATCGCTAACAGGATGAGATGAGGCTAGGCGTCAACGGTCGAAAATGCAAGCAGTTATAGCCATTTACACCCCGTCCCTCACACCCCGAGACAATGCCGCATGATCGCCTTCTGCACATGCAGGCGGTTCTCGGCCTCGTCGAAGATCACCGAATTGGGCCCGTCCATCACCTCCGAGGTCACCTCTTCGCCGCGATGCGCGGGCAGGCAGTGCATGAAGAGCGCATCCGGCTTCGCCTGCGCCATCAGGCCGGCATTCACCTGGTAGGGGCGCAGCATGTTGTGGCGGCGTTCCTTGGTGGACTGGCTGTCATGCATCGACACCCAGGTATCGGTGACCACAAGATCGGCCCCCGCGACGGCCTTGGCCGGGTCGCGCTCGATGGTAACGGCACGCCCCGCCTTGCGCGCGAGGCCGATGAATTCCGGCTCGGGGTCAAGCTGCATCGGGCCGGTGAACGTGAGATCAAAGCCGAACTGCGCGGCGGCATGAAGGAACGAGGCGCAGACATTGTTGCCGTCGCCGGACCACACCACCTTGCGCCCCGCGATGGGGCCGCGATGCTCCTCGAAGGTCAGGATATCGGCCATGATCTGGCACGGATGGGTGCGGTCGGTCAGCCCGTTGATCACCGGCACGGTGGCGTGTTCGGCCATTTCCAGAAGCACCGATTCGTCAAACGTGCGGATCATGATGAGATCGACGTAGCGCGACAGGACGCGGGCGGTGTCGGCGATGGTCTCGCCGTGGCCAAGCTGCATGTCGGTGCCCGACAGAACCATCGTCTGCCCGCCCATCTGCCGCACGCCCACGTCGAACGAGACGCGGGTGCGCGTCGAGGGTTTCTCGAAGATCAGCGCGACCATGCGCCCCGCGAGCGGCTGGTCCGCATCGGGCGTGCCGCGCGGGCTGTCGCCGCGCGCCACTTTCATCGCGCGGGCGCTGTCGATGATGGTGCGCAGATCGGCGGGATCGGTTTTGTGGATGTCGAGGAAATGGGTCATGTCATGGGTCGCTTTTGCAATCGGGGTCTCCCGTGGGGGCCAGCCCCCACACCCCCGGAGTATTTAGGCCAAGAAGAAGATCAGGCCGTTTCCAATGCGGTGGCGGCGGTGTCGAGGCGGGTGATCGCCTGCGTGATCTCGTCGTCGGTGATGGTCAGAGGCGGCAGCAGGCGCAGCACGTTGTCGGCGGCAGGCACCGTGACGACGAGCGCGTCGTAGCCTGCCTGCACCACGTCGGTATTGGGCACGCGGCATTTGAGGCCAAGCATGAGCCCGAGGCCGCGCACCTCCTCGAACACCCCCGGATGCGCCGCCACCAGCCCTTCGAGGCGTTGCCGCATAAGGCCAGCCTTGCGATTGACCTCGGAGAGGAAGGCCGGGTCGGCAATGTGCTCCATCACCGCGCAGCCAACCGCGCAGCCCAGCGGGTTGCCGCCATAGGTGGAGCCATGCGTGCCCGCGCCCATGCCCGAGGCGGCGCGTTCCGTGGCCAGCACCGCGCCCAGCGGAAAGCCGCCGCCGATGCCCTTGGCGACCATCATGATATCGGGCGTGACCCCGGCCCATTCATGGGCAAAAAGCCGCCCCGTGCGCCCCATCCCGCATTGCACCTCGTCGAGGATGAGCAGGATGCCGCGTTCGTCACAAAGATCGCGCAGGCCCTTGAGGCATTGATCGGGCAACGGCCTTATGCCGCCCTCGCCCTGCACCGGCTCGATCAGGATCGCGGCGGTGTGCGCGTCGATGGCGGCGTGGAAAGCCTCGTGATCGCCCCAGGGCACATGTTTGAAACCCGGCATAAGGGGGCCGAAGCCACGGGTCATCTTCTCTGACCCGGCGGCGGCGATGGCGGCGGTGGAGCGCCCGTGGAACGCGCCCTCGAAGGCGATGATATCGGTGCGCTCAGGCGCGCCCGCATCATGGAAATGCTTGCGCGCCATCTTGATCGCCAGTTCGCAGGATTCGGTGCCGGAGTTGGTGAAGAACACGGTATCGGCGAACGTCGCGGCGACCAGCCGGTCGGCCAGCTCTTGCTGTGCGGGAATGTTGTAGAGGTTGGAGGTGTGCCACAGCTTGCCCGCCTGTTCGGTGAGCGCCGCGACCAGATCAGGATGGGCATGACCCAGCGCGTTCACCGCGATCCCCGCGCCGAGATCGAGAAAGCGTCGCCCGTCGGCCTCGATCAGCCAGCTTCCCTCGCCCCTGACAAAGGTGAGCGGCGCGCGGTTATATGTCGGCAAGATCGACGGGATCATGGCGTGGTCCTTCAGCAAGAAGCCCCTTGAGTGCCGCATGGGCGGGGGCAAGTCAACGTTTAGGGAAGGGGGCGCGCGATGCGCCGGGGATCACAGAAAGAGCGGACGTCAGGCGCGGATGCGTCGGCGTCGGGTCTCGGCATATGCGGTGCGTGTGATCATAAATGCGGTTTTAGCCGGTCTTGCGCGACAGGGGAAGCGGAAACTGGCCCCCGCGCGCAGGCTCCATCCCGATCCTCGCCGCGCCGAGCCGCGGATGCAGCCGCCGCGCGAGGTGCCAGCATCCCAGAAGTGCCACACCGCCCAGCGCGAACACCCCCGGCAGCGGTGCGACCAGCAGCACCAGCCACGCCGCCCCCGGCGTGAGTATCCCCGAAACGTCGCGAAAGCTCGCATAGACCGCCGACATCTCGGTGCGCTCGGACGGCTTGACCGCCATCAGGAATGGCAGGCCCGCAGCGATGTCGAGCAGGATCAGGAAGAACGACGCGCCCGCCAGCGCCACCACTGCCGCCACCCCGCCCCAGGGCAGGCCGCCCAGCGCCCCGGCGAGGCCAAAAAGCAGCCCGGCGGCGAGAAACCCGGTGCGCACCGCGAGCCGGATCGAGCGCCGCTGCATCCAGCCAAGCATCAGCGGCGTGACAAAGAGCAGCCCGTTGGACAGCGACAGGAGCGTGCCGCCCAGTGCCTCGCCCAGGCCCTGCTCGACCGCGTAGATCGGCAGGTAGACGACATAGACCCACCACCCGCAGGAGCGGATCACCGCAAAGGTCCAGCCCGCCACCAGCCGGGGCTGCGCGAAAAAGCGCGGCAGCCAGGCGAGCGGGTTGGGCGCGGGCACCCGCGCCCGCTGGATCAGCCGCCCGTCCCCCAGCCGCAGCCACGCAAAGAGCCCGCCCATCACGAGGATCGCCCCTGCGGCGATGACGAAGGGCAGCGGCCGCCACAGGCCGAGAAGCGACACGCCCAGCAAGGGTCCCACGGTCCAGCCGAGGGCGCTGTAGAACATGCGCGAGGTCTCGCAGCGCCCGAGGTCTGCGCGCGCGATATGATCGAGCACATAGGCGTTGAGGCAAACGAAGAGCGTGACGGTCGCGGCGCTGATGAGCGCAAGCGCGGCCACCATGCCCGCCGCGCCGCCCTGCACGCCCAGCACCGTCCCCGCAGCAAACCCGGCGCAGCCTGCGAGGTAGAGATGGCGGCGCGCCACGAAGCGGCTGGCAAAGGGCACCATCAGCCCCACCACGAGCGACAGGAAGCCGACGAGAAAATACGCCTCCGAGACCCGCTCGGCCTGCCCCAGCACGCGATACATCTCGAGCGGCATGACCGACACGAGGATGCCGCGCGCCAGCGCCTCGGTCCCCGACAAGAGCGCGAAGCCACGCACCGAGGGGGCGGGCGCGTGACGGAGCCATTCGGGGATGCGGCGCTCGTGCATGGTGGAACCGGTTGGGTTAGCGTGCCCAGATCAACGCACGGATCGCCGTGCGGCGATTGGCCGGGTCCGACATCGCGTCGCTTTCGGACCCCGGCACACGGTAATTTGTCGCGCGCACCGCACGCTTGTTGCTTGCGGGCGCGGGCCGCCCACGGCAAAGCTCTGGCCCATGTTCACCCCCCACGCCGCTTCTGGCATGGCGCGAGGGGCGGCGACGCCCGGTGACGCAACGCCACCTTTGACAAATACGTCCGCCCTTTGGCTAAATCCGCCCGAGGGAGGAGATCATGCCGCTGAGCATCCTGTTGCCTTTGGTGGTGCTGGGCATCGCGGGGATCGCGCTGCTCACGCATCTTCTGGGCCTGTCGCGCCGCGCGACCCTGCCCGACGAGGCTGCGGCGCGGTCGGCATGGCTGCGCGAGTTTCCCGGGGATGCGCCCGCGCGCGTGACCCTCTGCCATGACCGCAGCGCCGCGCTCATCGAGACCGGCAAGGGGCGCGGCGTGGTCTGGGGGGTGGGGGCGGATACCACCGCGCGATATCTCACAGGTGCGCGGGCAAGCCCCACCAAGACCGGCCTGCGCATCGACCTGCCGGATTACACCGCCCCGCATATCCACCTCACCCTCGACGCGGGCGAGGCCGCAGAGTGGCAAGAGGCGCTGAAGGAGACCGCATGACCGACGCCATCGCCTTTCCCGACGTGGTGAACTGGGCGGTGCCGCTCTTCATCGCCGCCATCCTCGCCGAATTGCTGTGGATCGTCATCAAGGGGCGTGGCGGGCGATACGAGACGCGCGACGCGCTCACCTCGCTCATCATGGGGTGAACGTGGCCTCGGGCATCCTGCTGGGCTTTGTCGCCTATGGGTTCTTCATGGTCCTGTGGGAGATCACGCCGCTCGATCTCGGCACCTCCATCGGCGTCATCGCGCTCTGCTTCGTGCTCGACGACCTGCGCTATTACTGGGTGCATCGCTTCGGCCACCGCATCCGCTGGGTCTGGGCGAGCCACGTTAATCACCACTCCTCGCAGCATTACAACCTGACCACGGCGCTGCGCCAGACATGGACCGGCACCTTCACCTTCATGATGGTGGTGCGCGCGCCGCTGATCCTCTTGGGCTTTCACCCGGCGATGGTGCTTTTCGTGGGCGGGCTGAACCTGATCTACCAGTTCTGGATTCATACCGAGGCCATCGGCAAGATGCCCCGCTGGTTCGAATGGGTCATGAACACGCCCTCGCATCACCGCGTCCATCACGGGCGCAACCCGCGTTACCTCGATTGCAATTACGCGGGGGTTTTCATCGTCTGGGACAAGCTCTTCGGCACCTTCGTGCCGGAACTTGAGGAGGAGCGCGTCGATTACGGCCTTGTCCACAATCTCGGCACGTTCAACCCCGTCCGCGTCGCCTTTCACGAATGGGTGGGCATCTTCCGCGATGCGACGCAACCGGGGCTGACATGGCGCGAGCGGCTGAATTACTGCATCATGCCTCCGGGCTGGAGCCATGATGGCAGCCGCGGCACGTCCCAAGAGATCAAGGCGCGCCACGTGGCCGAAAACCCGGAAACGGCGGGCTCGCCCGGGCTTCCCGGCGGGGGCTGACAGAAACGGCGCAGCCTTGCTGTGCCGTCTGCCGACCTGAACTCGGTTCACCACGTCCGGGGCGGGCCCGATCAAGATGGCAGATGTGCCTTCGCCCCCCGGCGAGAAAGGACCGACCATGCCCCGGCCCAAAGCCTATGACGAGACCGAGATACTGGACCGTGCCACGCGCATCTTCTGGGTGCAGGGCTATGACGGCACCTCGATCACCGATCTGGTGGCGGGCACCGGAATCGGCCGCGCCAGCCTCTATGCCGGGTTTCGCGACAAGCACGGGCTGTTCCTGCGCTGCCTCGCGCATTACGACAACCACTATGGCTCGGCACTTCTGGACGGGTTGCAGGCACAAGTTGGCCGGGCGGCGGCGATCCCGGCGCTGTTCGAGGCCGCCGCGCGCGGCACGCCGGACCGCCCCTGCGGGTGCCTGATGGTGCAGACCGCGCAAGAGCGCGCCGCGCAGGACACCGAGGCGGGCGCACAGGTGGCGCACATGTTCGGGCGGGTGGAGCGGTTCTTTCAGGGCGGGCTGACCGAGGCGGGGGTGGCCGATGCAGAGGGCCGCGCGCGGGTGCTTCTGGGGCTGCTGATCGGGCTGCGGGTGCTGGACCGCACACCCGGCCAGGACGCGGCGAAAGCGGCGATTGTTGCAAGTGTTCGCGAAATGGTGAGTTGATCCCGCCGGGCTTATTCTGGAATGATCGGTTCAAATTAACCGGGAGGAGCCCAGAATGTCCGTATCCTACGTCGAACGCGAAACCGCCGGCCCTGAAACGCTGGCCTTCTACGACAAGGCCGAAGAGCGGTTTCAGGCGTTGCTGAACATCTTCAAGGTGTTCGGGCATCAGCCCGAATACGGCCAGGTCTTTACCGACATGATCATGGCCATCCTCAAGGATGGCGTGCTGGACTGGAGCACCAAGGAATTGCTGATCCTCAAGGCGACTCAGGGCAATGACTGCCAGTATTGCGTGGTTCAGCACGAACGGCTGTGCGACATGCTGGGCATCCCGGCGGAAAAGGTGGGCGATCTCGACGGGGTGAAATACCGCGACAGCCCGCATTTCACCGAAGCCGAAAAGGCGCTGCTGGATTTCTGCGTGCAGATCGGCGAGGATGCCAACCGCGTGTCCAAGGGGTTGTGGGAGCGGCTGCATGCGCATTGGAGCGAGCCGCAGATCGTCGATGCGGCCTTTGTCATCACCACCTATATCGCGGTGTCGAAATTCGGCGATGCGCTGGGCGTCGCGCTCGAGCCGATGTTCGAGGGCGTCACCCCGCAACTGACCATCAACCACGCGGCTGAGTGATGGCGCGATTCGAGATTTTTACCGGCCCCGGCTGCACCCATTGCGAGGCCGCCAAGCGGCTGTTGCAGGCGCATGGGCTGGACTACGAGGACCGCGACGTGAGCGATCCCGAGGTGATGGCGGAGTTGCAGGCGCGACTGCCGCGCGCCCGCGCGCTGCCGCAGATATTCGAGGATGGCGCGCATCTCGGCAACGATCAGGATCTGCGCGAGCACCTCGGCCCCGCGCCGGGCTGAACGCCGCCCTTGGCGAACGGCCCGGCGCGGGGGCGTCCCTTTGGCACCCTGCAACTTGCGCGGTCATCACGTCACCCCACAAAGTCGTTATTTGACCGATCGGTCCAGATTTGCTCTTATCCTTGGGGCGCGGTTGCGCAATCACTCACGGCCAAGGCCCGGGTCTGCCGGAAAGCTCCAGCAAACGACGACCCGACACTTACCCGGCATCCTGTGCAAGGCCCATTTACTTCGGCCTTGTTCAGGGTGTCGGGGTTGGCCGGAACCGCGCCGCGCTCGAGGCACCCATCGGTCCATGCGTCCGGGTGCCCTACCACCGCCCCGACATCGCCCGCAGCATGAGCGTGAACCGGCTGCGCACCGGCGCCGGATCAAGCGTGCCACCCGCCACAGCACCCGGGCGGCGCGCGGCCCTGCGCAGGACCGGCCCTGCCTCCGCACAGCGGCAAGAGCGCCGGGGCCGCCGCGCGCGATACGGCCCCGCGCCCGGACCGCACCTTGGCCAGCCGTCGCAGCCCCTCGCGGGCCAGCGCGCGCACCGCCTCCGGCCTGCCGTCCGGCAGCGGCTTGCGCCCCGCCGCCTCCAGCGCCGGGATCGCGCGGAACCAGTTTGCAAGGCCCAGGGCAAAGCCCGCATCCATCAAAGCCGCCTCCTCGGCAGGCCCGAGCGCGCGCGCGGCGGCCCGGATCAGATTGCCCGACGTGGCCTCGATATAGCGGGTGAAATCGCCCTCGTCCGCGAACGGATCGCGCCCGATATCCCACCGCCGCGCCTCGATCAGATCAATGAGCCACCCGGCCCCGTCCGCATCCAGCACCCGCGCCAGCGGCGTCACCACCTCGTGCCGCCGCACCACGCCGCCCGCGCGGATATCCTCCAGCGCGTCGACCCACCATTGCAGGCGCATCTCGGCGATCATCGGCTCTTGCGTGACCCAGGGCGCGCGCGCCACCTCGACATTGAAGGCATAGATCGCGAACAGCACGCGCCGCGCCGCCACCGGGGCCGCCATCGCCGCCTGAAACCGCGCCGGATCGGCGCGGCGCACGATATCGGCGCAGGCAATCAGGTCGGCATCGAACTCACCGCTCACGCCGCCCCCTCGTGCACCAGCTTCCAGTTGATCGCATCCAGCAGCGCCTCGAAACTCGCATCGACGATGTTGGGGCTCACCCCCACCGTGGACCAGCGCCGCCCCGTGCCGTCCTGACTGTCGATGATCACCCGCGTCACCGCCTCGGTGCCGCCCTGGGTGATGCGCACCTTGAAATCCACCAGATGCATGTCGGCGATCTGGTCCTGGTAGGGCCCCAGGTCCTTGGCCAGCGCGCGCGCCAGCGCATTGACCGGCCCCCGGTCACAGCCCGCCTCATCCATCGATTCGCTCACCGACAGCTTCTTCTCGCCATCCACCTTGACCACCACGACGGCCTCCGACAGGCTCACCATCCGGTCATACTTGTTCTTGCGCCGCTCCACCGTGACGCGGTAGCGCTTGACCTCGAAGAACTGCGGCAGCTGCCCCAGTTCCTTGCGCGCCAGCAGCTCGAAACTCGCCTGCGCGCTGTCATAGGTATAGCCCTCGACCTCGCGCGCCTTGATCACCTCCAGGAGCCGCGCCAGCCGCGGGTCGCCCGGTGCCACCTCGATCCCCGCCTCCGCCAGACGCTGCCGCAGGTTCGATTGCCCGGCCTGGTTGGACATCGGGATGACGCGCGCGTTGCCGACGCCGGCCGGGTCGATGTGCTCGTAGGTCGACGGGGTCCTTGAGCGATGGCGCGAGGCATGAAGCCCCGCCTTGTGGGCGAAGGCCGACGCGCCGACATAGGGCGCCTGCCGGTCGGCACGCGGTTCGAGGATCTCGTCCAGCATGCCGGCTGAGCCGCGCGTCAGCTTCGGCAGGCGCCTCGAGGCGTCACCCCGGTCTCGAACCGCTCCCGATAGGGCGATTTCAGCAGCAGCGTCGGGATCAGCGTGGTCAGGTTGGCGTTGCCGCAGCGCTCGCCCAGCCCGTTGAGCGTGCCCTGCACCTGCCGCGCGCCCGCGTCGACCGCCGCCAGCGTGCCGGCCACGGCATTTTCCGGTGTCGTCATGGGTGTGAATGCCCAGACGGTCGCCGGGGATGCCGGCCGCGATCACCTCGCCGCGATCGCGCCCGACCTCCGCCGGCAGCGTGCCGCCGTTGGTGTCGCACAGCACGACCCAGCGCGCGCCGGCCTCATGTGCCGCGCGCAGGCAGGCCAGCGCGTAGTCGGGGTTGGCCTTGTAGCCGTCGAAGAAATGCTCGGCATCGAACAGCGCCTCGCGCCCCTGCGCCGACCGAGATGCGCGACGGATTCGCGCGATCGATTGTCGAGTGTTCTCCGTCGAGCGTGATGCCCAGCGCCGGCGCTCGACGTGGTAATCATGCGTCTTGCCGACGAGGCACACGGCGGGCGTGCCGGCGTTCATCACCGCCGCCAGCACGTCGTCGTTGGCCGCCGAGCGCCCGGCCCGCTTGGTCATGCCGAAGGCGGTCAAGGTGGCGCGCGACAGCCTCGGCGCGGCGGCGAAGAAGTCGCTGTCGGTCGGGTTCGCCCCCGGCCAGCCGCCCTCGATATAGTCGACGCCAAGCTCGTCCAGCGCCTCCGCGATCTGGACTTTCTCCGCGGTCGAGAAGCTGCACGCCCTGCGTCTGCTGCCCGTCGCGCAGGGTGGTGTCGTAGAGGTAGAGGCGTTCCGGGTCATCGACGCGTCCCGCGCGGCATGGCGCGTAGCGCCGCCACGCGTGGCGACCGAGCCGCGCACTGAAGGCGCGCCGTCTGTGGCGGACGCCTTGGCGTGACGGGCGGGCGCTGCAACGTCCCAACGCGCACAACCGTCGCAGTATGGCACCATAAAGCGCCCGCACCCGTCGCAGCGCCCCCGCGGTCGGGCCTCGCGCGGCATGCATCGGTGCGGCAAGTGGCGCATCACTTCAACGCCTCCAGCTTGGCGGGGTCGAAATCCGGGCCAGAGCCTTCCACTCCGGCCTTCGGCTGTATCCGTCACCACAACTCCGGCTGCGTCGAGCACGTCCCGAATTGCGTCGGCACGCTGCAAAGTCCTTGTTCTTGCGTCGCGCCTGTCGCCAAGCAGCAGCAATGAGTTCTGTCCCGAGTCCTCATTCGGCAGATCGGCATGCAGCGGCGTCATGTTCGCCCAGATCGCGAACTCCGAGCAAAGCCCGAGCAATCTGCCACTTGCGAAGCCATGTGACGTCGCCATGCTTCGATAGAGCGGCCTGCAGTTCAGCGATCGCCTGCGTGCGTGTTCAGATCGTCGCAAGGCGCAGCGACAACCTCGGGTCGGGCTCTGCCCATCGGACGTTCCACTCGGCAATCATGCACCACTCTGCGGCAGTGTCCTCCGCCTCCCGCGCCTTCTCCGCCGTCCAGTCCATCGGCTTGCGGTAATGCGTGCTCAGGAACACGAACCGGATCACCTCGCCCGGCACGCCCTGATCGCAGCAAATCGCCGCACGGTGAAGAAATTGCCCAAGGACTTGGACATCTTCTTGCCCTCGACCTGCAGCATCTCGTTGTGCAGCCAGATAGCGCGCGAAATCGCCCTCGGGGTGGGCGCAGCAGCTTTGCGCGATCTCGTTCTCGTGGTGCGGGAACATCAGGTCGTTGCCGCCGCCGTGGATGTCGAAGCTCTCGCCCAGCAATTCATAACTCATCGCCGAGCATTCGATGTGCCAGCCCGGCCGCCCGCGGCCCCAGGGCGAGTCCCAGCCCGGCTGACCCTCATCCGACGGCTTCCACAGCACGAAATCCATCGGGTTGCGCTTGTAGGGGGCCACCTCGACCCGCGCGCCCGCGATCATGTCATCGACCGTGCGCCCCGACAGCCGCCCATAGTTCTCGCGCCAGCTGTCCACGGCAAAAAGCACATGCCCCTCGGCCTCGTAGGCGTGGCCCTTGGCGATCAGCTCCTCGATCATCGCCACCATCTGCGGGATGTACTGCGTCGCGCGCGGCATGTGGTCGGGCTCCAGCGCGCCGAGCTCGCCCATGTCGTCGAGAAACCACTGCGTCGTCTCCGCGGTGATCTCGCGCGATCGCGCTGCCCGGCTCTGCCTCCGCGCGCGCGTGCGTTGATCTTGTCATCCACGTCGGTGAAGTTGCGCACATAGGTGACGTGATCCGCGCCATAGACATGCCGCAGCAGCCGGTAGAGCACGTCGAACACCACCACCGGCCGCGCGTTGCCCAGATGCGCCCGGTCATAGACCGTCGGCCCGCAGACATACATCCGCACATTCTCGGGATCGAGAGGCGCGAACACCTCCTTCTTGCGGGTGCGGGTGTTGTGCAGCTTGATCGTCGTCATGGCGGGCTCCCGGGATGGATCGACGCGGGCTTAGCACCATCGCGCGGCGCTTGGAACCACCGGGATGCTCAGGGCTTGGGCGGGGCCTTGGGGGTGAACTCGCAGGTCACCGGCTTTATGTCGATGAGCGGCGTGCCGTCGAGACAGTCGAGCCCGCGCACCACCAAAGTGGCCCCCTCCACCGCCACCAGCCGCACCCGCGACAACCCGATGGGATTGGGCCGCTGCGGCGAGCGCAGCGCGAAGGTGCCGAAATACCGCACGCCGTCATTGCCGGGGTTCTGCACCACCAGGTCGCGCCGCGCGCGGTCGAGCCAGTAGAGCAGGTCGAGATGGGCATAGTCGGCCACGCCCATCAGCGCCTCCTGCCACGGCGCGAACACCTCCACCCGGCATTCCGGCCCATCCACGCGCCCCTGTCGGGGACAATCGCGGCGATCCGTCCAGGGCGTATGAATGCGCCCGATGAACTGCACCTGCGCATCCGCCCGCACCGGCGCATCCACCAGCACCTCGCCCGCGCGCACCCGGCTTTCCATTCGACAGGCCCCCGTTATTGCCATTCCGCAGGCCCTTCTTTAGCACTGGATCGCAGCCCGCACCACGAGGAGACCACCCCTTTGTTCCAGAGTTTCACCGAGACCGCCCGGCCCGAGCAGGGGCCGCCGCGCCTTGCCCTGCTGCGCCGCGCGATGGCCGATGCGGGGCTTGCGGGCTTTCTCGTGCCGCGCGCCGATGCGCATCAGGGCGAATATGTCGCAGCCTGCGACGACCGGCTGGCCTGGCTCACCGGGTTCACCGGCTCGGCGGGGTTCTGCGCGGTGCTGGGTGATGTCGCGGGCGTGTTCGCCGACGGGCGCTACCGCGTGCAGGTGCGCGCGCAGGTGGATACCGATCATTTCACCCCGGTGGACTGGCCCGAGACGAAGCCGGGACCGTGGCTCGCGCAGCACCTGCCCGAGGGCGGCGAGGTCGGGTTCGACCCGTGGCTGCATACGCGCCGAGGCAGATCGACGAGATCGACGGCCGCGCTGCGGGCAGCGGGATCGCGGCTGGTGCCGACCGACAACCTCGTCGACGCGGTCTGGCCCGACCGCCCCGCCCCGCCCAAGGGCCGGATCACGCCCTGGCCCGAGGACCTTGCCGGGCGAAGCCATGCGGAGAAGCGCGCGCGGCTGGCCGCAAGCCCTGCGCAGACGCCGGGCAGCCGGGCGGCGGTGCATCACGCTGCCCGATTCGCCTGGCTGGCTGCTCGAACATCCGCGGGGCCGACATCCCCCGCAACCCGGTGCCGCAGGGCTTTGCCATCGTGCACGATGACGGGCGCGTGCAGCTCTTCACCGACCCGACCAAGCTCGATGCCGAGGCCCGCGCGCATCTGGGCGACGCGGTCGCGCTGGCCGCTCCTGACGCCTTCGGCCCGGCGCTCGACGCGCTCGACGGCCCCGTGCAGCTTGACCGCAAGAGCGTGCCCGCTCTGGGTGGTGCAGCGTCTCGACGCGGCGGGTGTGGCGCATCGCTGGGGCGAGGATCCCTGCATCCTGCCCAAGGCGCGCAAGACCGACGCCGAGATCGCGGCCACCCGCGCGGCGCATCTGCGCGACGGCGCGGCGGTGTGCGAATTCCTCGCGTGGTTCGACGCGCAGCCGCCCGGCACGCTGACCGAGATCGACATGGTGACGCGCGCTGGAGGCGTGCCGCGCCGCACACCGGCGCAGCTGCTGCGACATCAGCTTCGACACCATCTGCGGCGCCGGCCCGAACGGCGCCATCGTCGCACTACCGGGTGACGCGACGAGCACGAACCGCGCGGCTCGCGACGGGCGAGCTCCTGCTGGTCGACAGCGGCGGGCAGTACCTCGACGGCACCACCGACATCACCCGCACCCTGCCCACGGGCACCCCCGGCGAGGCCGAGCGCGCCGCCTTCACCCGCGTGCTGCAAGGCATGATCGCGATCTCGCGGCTACGGTTTCCGCGCGGTCTCGCGGGGCGCGATCTTGACGCGCTGGCGCGCTATCCGCTGTGGCTGGCCGGGCATGGACTACGGCCACGGCACCGGGCATGGCGTCGGCGTCTATGCCTGCGTGCACGAGGGGCCGCAGCGGCTCTCGCGCGTCTCCGAGGTGCCGCTCGAGCCGGGCATGATCCTGTCGAACGAGCCGGGCTATTACCGCGAGGGCGCCTTCGGCATCCGCATCGAGAACCTGGTCGTCGTGCGCGAGGCGGACCACGCGCGAGGGCGGTGACGGGCGCGACACATCTCGATTTCGAGACGCTGACCTTCGTGCCGATCGACCGCCGGCTGATCGACAGCGCGCTGCTGGCCCGGATGATGCGCGCCTGGCTCGATGCCTACCATGCCCGCGTGCTGCGAGAGATCGGCGCCGAGCTGGACGCCGAGCCGGACACTGGGGCCGACGCCGAGGTGCTGGCCTGGCTGCGCCGCGCCTGCGCGCCGCTGTGACACGGACGTCGCGTGCCACCGCTGCCGGCGCTGAGCGGCCAGCACGACGCAGAACAGGAAGAGGCCGAGCGATGACCGACAAGTTCACCATCACCCGCGAGGCCGACGGCACCTGGACGGTGCGCGCGGGCGGCGCGATTCTCGCCGAGAGCCGCAACGCGCTGGAACTGACCGAGGGCGACTATCCGGCGGTGATCTACTTCCCGCGCGAGGACGTCGCCATGGAGTTCCTCGACCGCACGCGACACAGACGCACCACCTGCCCGCACAAGGGCGACGCGCAGCTATTTCCACATCGCCGAGCAAGCCGGACCTATCCGCGACGCCGCCTGGAGCTACGAGGCCCCCAAGCCCGACGCCGCGCAGATCGCCGGGCACATCGCGTTCTATCCCCGACAAGGCGACGGTCGAGGAACGCGAGCTCGCCGACGGCGCTGCCTTCACAGGGATCTAGCAACGAAATCGACTGGCTTCCTCGTCGCACGCGGCGGCGCCGCGCCCTAGCCGGCTCCTCGTGCAGCGCCTGCTCGAGCGCGCTCGACATAGGCAATCAGGGCGTCCACCCGGCAAAAGCGCGCCGAGCGGCGCTGGCCGCTCGCCGCGATCCGCGTCGACCACCGGCAGGAACGGCCCGCGCAGGCGTCGAACACGCGGCAGCGCCGTCTCCAGCGTGGCGTCTCGGCATCCAGGCTGACGCCCTCTCGATCAGCTCCCAGCAGCGCGAACTCGGGAGCGCCGTCGTCGGCGCCGCGGTGGCGCATCAGGTGCTCCACCGGGAACGACTGCGGCGATGTAGGCCTGCGGCCCGGCGAGCAGGCCGCATGCCCGCGCCGCCGCAGTTGCGTGAGGAAGAACGACCGCCGCACCAGCCGCGCCGAAAGCGCCACCGACGTGGAAACCGCGACCATCACCGCGAGCCCGGTCTGCCAGTCGCCGGTCAGCTCGAACACGATCAGCGTGGTCGAGATCGGCGCGCCCAGCACCGCCGCCGCCACCGCCCCCATGCCCGCCAGCGCATAGAGCGTGGCCGCGCCGGAATAATCGGGCAGGATTGCGGTGGCCATCAGCCCGAAGGCCAGCCCGGTCAGCGCGCCGACCATCAGCGAGGGCGAGAACACGCCGCCGCCCATGCGCCCGCCCAGCGTGATCGCCACCGCCGCCACCTTGACCACGGCAAACACCACCGCCTCGTGCAGCAGCAACTGCCCGGTCAGCGCCGCCGACGTGGTCTCGTAGCCGACGCCGATGATGTGCGGGAACCGGATCGCGATCAGCGCCCAGCAGCAGCCCCGGCCACCGCCGGGCGCAGCCAGCGCGGCATGCCGGAGCGCACGCTGCACGACGGTCGGCCACGTCCTCGGCGAAGAACATCGCCGCGCATCAGCGCCGCCGCGACCAGCCCGCAGACCAGCCCGAGGATCAGGAAGGCGGGCAATTCCACATAGAATGCCGAGCGCGCTGTCGGCGGGCAGCGCGAATTCGGTCACGTCGCCGAAATGCAGCCGGCTGATGACCGTGCCCGCCACGCTGGCGATCACGATGGGCGCAAAGGCATGCAGCGCGAAATGCCGCAGCACCACCTCGAGCGCGAACAGCGCCCCGGCGATGGGCGCGTTGAAGCGAGGCCGAGACGGCGGCGGCCACCGCGCACCCCAGGAGGTCGCGCCCGGTGATGCCATCGGCATGGAGGCGGTCGCTCACCCAGGTCGAGATGACCGCCGCCAGGTGGACAACCGGCCCCTCGCGCCCCGATGAGCCGCCCGTGCCCAGCGTGATCATAGACGCGAGCGCCGAGGCCAGCCCCTCGCGCCGCTCCACCCGGCCCTCGCTGAGCGCCGCGCCCTCGATCACGTCGGCCACCGAGCGCACGCGCCCGTCATCGGTGAAATGATGCAGGATCAGCCCGACGATCAGCCCCCCTGCCACCGGCACCAGCAGCACCCAATACCACGGCAGCGTGCTCGGCGACAGCTATGCAGCCGCGCCGACGTCCATCGGTGCCGGTAGAGCGGCGCCTTCGAGCGCCGATATGCCCTTGCGAAAGAGCACCGCCGCATAGCCCGCCGCACTCCCGATGGCCAGCGCGATCAGCCAGAACTGGAACTGGCTCGGCCCGCGCCTGCGCATCATCCGCCAGCCGCCGCGCAGGCGAATTGCCGCCTGTCTGCGCAGTCGCGCGAAAAACGATCTGTCTCGGGCTTGCGTCACGTTACCATCCGACCCGGCGCACTCCGCGCTGCTTTCGCATCGCGGCCTCATCGCCTAGGGTGTCGCGACATTCACAACTGGAACCTGCCCGATGGACACGCAAAAAGCCCTTGACGACCTATCAGCCTGTCTAGGCCAACGGCTCAGCCGCTCCAAGTCCGATCTCGATCTGCACGGAACGAGTGAATCGTATTTCGCGCCCGCGCCGCCCGATGCCGTGGCCTATCCCGAAACCACCGAGGAGGTGGCGTGCATCGCCGCCATCTGCGCGCGCCACCGCGTGCCTGTCGTCGCATGGGGTACCGGCACCTCGCTCGAAGGGCAATCGCAGGCGTTTTCCGGCGGGGTGGTGGTGGATTTCAGCCGCATGAACCGCATCCTCGACGTGGCGCAGGCCGACATGGTGGCGCGCGTGCAGCCCGGCGTGACGCGCGAGGCGCTGAACGAGGAGTTGCGCGCGACGGGTCTGTTCTTTCCGGTCGATCCCGGCGCCAATGCCGCGCTTGGCGGCATGGCCGCGACCCGCGCGAGCGGCACCACCGCCGTGCGCTATGGCACCATGCGCGACAACGTGCTGGCGCTGGAAGTGGTGACGGCGGACGGCCGCGTGATCCGCACCGGCACGGCGGCGCGCAAATCGTCGTCGGGCTACGACCTGACGGCGCTGTTCGTCGGCTCCGAGGGCACGCTGGGCCTGATCACCGAACTGACGCTGCGGCTGCACGGCCAGCCCGAGGCGATTTCGGCGGCGGTCTGCGCCTTCGACACCGTCGCGGATGCGGTGGAGACGGTGATCGACACGATCCAGTGCGGCGTGCCGATGGCGCGGATCGAGTTCGATCGACGCCGCCACCGTGCGCGCGGTCAACGCCTGGTCCCACATGGACCTCGCGGACAAGCCGCACCTGCTGCTCGAATTCCACGGCAGCGACACGGGGGTGGTTGAGCAGGCCGAAACCTTTGGCGAGATCGCCGCCGATCACGGCGGCAAGGGCTTTGACTGGGCCACCAAGCCCGAGGCGCGCAGCGCGCTCTGGACGATGCGCCACAACGCCTATTACGCCATCCTCGCCAGCCGCCCCGGCGCGCGCGCCATCGTCACCGATATCTGCGTGCCGATCTCGCGTCTGGCCGAGGCCATCGAGGAAACGCGCGCCGATCTGGAAAACGCGGGCGTGCCGGGGCCGATCCTTGGCCATGTGGGCGACGGCAATTTCCATGCGATCCTGCTGGTGGACGAAGGTGACGAGGCCGGGATCGCCCGCGCCAAGGCGGCATCGGACCGGATGGTGGAGCGCGCGCTCGAGATGGGCGGCACCGCCACCGGAGAGCACGGCATCGGTGTGGGCAAGCGCGGCTACATGCAGCGCGAGCACGGGGAAGGCTGGGCGATGATGGGCGCGATCAAGGCGGCGCTCGACCCCGACAATATCATGAACCCCGGCAAGCTGGTGCCGCCGGTCGGGGACAAGCGATGACCGACATGCCGCAGACGCGCGGGCGGCTGAGCCGCGACCGCCCCTTGTCGGACCTCACATGGCTGCGCGTGGGCGGCCCGGCGGAGTGGTTTTATCAGCCCGCCGACGCCGACGACCTTGCCCAATTCCTCGCGGCACTCGACCCTGCGGTGCCGGTCTTTGCGATGGGCGTGGGCAGCAACCTCATCGTGCGCGACGGCGGCATTCGCGGCGTGGTGATCCGGCTGGGGCGTGGCTTCAACGCGATCCGGGTGGACGGCGACCGCGTGACCGCGGGCGCGGCGGCGCTCGACGCGCATGTGGCGCGGCGAGCGGCGGAGGCGGGCGTGGACCTCACCTTTCTGCGCACCATCCCCGGCAGCATCGGCGGGGCCGTGCGGATGAACGCGGGCTGCTACGGCTCTTATGTCGCCGATCACCTGATCGAGGCGCAGGCGGTCACGCGCGCGGGCGATGTGGTGACGCTGACGCCAGAGCGGCTGAATTTCGCCTATCGTCACAGCGACCTGCCCGAGGGCTGGATCATCACCGAGGCCACGTTTCACGGCCCACCCGGCGATCCCGAGGCGCTGGTCGCAAAAATGCAGGACCAGATCGCCAAGCGCGACGCCACGCAGCCGACGAAGGACCGCAGCGCGGGCAGCACCTTCCGCAACCCGGCGGGATTTTCCTCGACCGGGCGCGCCGACGACACCCACGATCTCAAGGCGTGGAGCGTGATCGACGCGGCCGGGCATGCGCGGCGCGCGGCGCGGCGGCGCGCAGATGAGCGACAAGCACCCGAATTTCCTGCTCAACACCGGCGGGGCCAGTGCCGCCGATCTCGAGGGCCTCGGCGAGGAGGTGCGAAAAAGGGTTTTCCAAAACAGCGGAATAGAGCTAGAGTGGGAAATCATGAGGGTCGGTGAACCGGCCCCGGGCGAAAGCCCTGAAAACGAGCAGTCATAACGATAACGCGGTCGCGCAAAGCGGCCCGGCAGATTGAGGCAAAAGGTGGTTGGTTCGAGCAGAACAACCCCGACAGTTGCGGTGATCATGGGCGGCCCCTCGGCAGAGCGCGAGGTGTCCCTCTCTTCAGGGCGTGAATGCGCCGCAGCCCTTCGGGACGCAGGATACGAGGTGGCGGAGATCGACGCCGCCGCCGATCTCTGCGCGCGCCTTGCCGAGACATCCCCCGACGTGGTTTTCAACGCGCTGCACGGCCGCTGGGGCGAGGATGGCTGCGTGCAGGGGATGCTGGAATGGCTGCGCATCCCCTACACGCATTCCGGCGTGCTGGCCTCGGCGCTGGCGATGGACAAGGAGCGCACCAAGGCCGCCTATCGCGCCGCCGGCCTGCCGGTGGTGGCGAGCCTGCTGGCCCCGCGCGACGAAGTGCGCGCGCGCCACGTCATGCCGCCGCCCTACGTGGTCAAGCCCAACAACGAGGGCTCGTCGGTGGGCGTCTACTTCGTGCAGGAGGCCACGAACGCGCCGCCGCAGCTCTCCGATGACATGCCGGAAACGGTGATGGTCGAGGCCTACGCGCCGGGCCGCGAGCTGACCACCACGGTGATGGGCGACCGCGCGCTCACGGTCACGGATATCCTCACCGACGGCTGGTATGACTACGACGCCAAGTACAAACCCGGCGGCTCGCGCCACGTGGTGCCCGCAGAGGTGCCGCAAGAGGTGTTCGACGCCTGCCTCGCCCACGCCCTGCGCGCCCATGAGGTGCTGGGCTGCCGCGGTGTCAGCCGCACCGATTTCCGCTGGGACGAGACGCGCGGCCTCGATGGGCTGGTGCTGCTGGAAACCAACACGCAGCCCGGCATGACGCCCACTTCGCTCAGCCCCGAACAGGCGGCGGCGGTGGGTATCCCGTTTCCCGATCTCTGCGCCTGGATGGTGGAGGACGCCTCATGCGACCGGTGATCCCCCGCGCCGATCCCTCGCCCTCGCGGCTGCGCTACCGGCTGGAGCGGATGCGCCTCACACCGGCCTATCGGCGACTGACGCGCGTTGGGCTGCCGCTGCTGCTCGTCGCGGGGCTTGCCGGAGGGTATCTCTCGGATGCCGACCGGCGCGCGGACCTTTCCGACCGCATCGCCGACATCCGCCGTCAGATCGAGACGCGGCCGGAATTCATGGTTCACCTGCTCGAACTCGACGGTGCCAGCGCCGGTGTGCAGGAGGATATCCACGAGATTTTCCCCTATGACCTGCCCGCAAGCTCGTTCGATTTCGACATGCCCGCGATCCGCGCGATGGTGGAGGGGCTGCCCGCCGTCGCGCGCGCCGAGATGCGCATCCGGCAGGGCGGCGTGCTGCACATCGCCGTGACCGAGCGGGTGCCGGTGGCGCTGTGGCGCACGCGGCACGGGTTCGAGGTGCTCGACATCACCGGCACGGCCATTGCCACGGTCGAGACCCGCAGCGCCCATCCCGACCTGCCAGTTCTCTCGGGCACCGGGGCCGACCGGGCGGTGCCGCAGGCGCTCGACATCCTCGCTGCCGCCGCCCCGCTGAACCGTCCGCTGCGCGGCCTCGTGCGCATGGGCGAACGCCGCTGGGACGTGGTGCTCGGCGATGGCAGGCGGGTGCGCCTGCCCGGCACCGGACCGGTGCGCGCGCTGGAGCGGGTGATCGTGCTCGACAAGGCCGGCGACCTGCTGGAGCGCGACCTTGTCACCATCGACATGCGGCTCGGCGCGCGCCCGACAGTGCGCATGAGCGAAAACGCCACCGACGAATGGTGGCGCATCACACGCGCCTCGAGCGCGGCAGAACAGGCGTCAGGGGCGGACAGAAGATGATCGAGCTTTACGAATCCCAACGCGCGATGCGCGCGATGCGCAAGGCGGCGATCCAGCGCGGCGTGGTCGCCGTTCTGGACGTGGGCACGTCCAAGATTTCCTGCCTCGTGCTGCGCTTCGACGGCACCGGGCGCTTTGCCGCCGCCGAAGAGGTGGGGCGCATGGCCGGGCAGGCCGGGTTCCGCGTGATCGGGGCGGCGACGACCCGCTCGCGCGGCGTGCGCTTTGGCGAGATCGAGGCGATGGCCGAGACCGAGCGCGCGATCCGCACCGCCGTGCAGGCGGCGCAGAAGATGGCGCAGATCCGCGTCGATCACGTCATCGCCTGTTTCTCGGGCGCGCAGCCGCGCAGCTACGGGCTCGCCGGCGGGGTCGACACCGGACAGACCGTGACCGAGCACGATATCAGCCGCGTGCTCAGCGCCTCCGAGGTGCCCGATATCGGCGAGTGGCGCGAGGTGCTGCACGCCCAGCCGGTGAATTTCGCGCTCGACCACCGCACCGGGCTGATCGATCCGCGCGGCCAGATCGGTAACCGGCTGGCCACCGACATGCACATGCTGACCGTGGACGCGGTCGCGATCCAGAACCTCGCCCATTGCGTCAAGCGCTGCGACATGGAACTCGCGGGCGTGGCCAACTCGGCCTATGCGTCGGGGATTGCCGCCCTCGTGGAGGACGAGCAGGAGCTGGGCGCGGCCTGCATCGACCTGGGCGGCGGCACCACCGGCCTGTCGATCTTCATCAAGAAGCACATGATCTATGCCGACAGCGTGCGCATGGGCGGCGATCACGTCACCGGCGACATCTCGATGGGGTTGCAGGTGCCCGAGACCACCGCCGAGCGGATCAAGACCTTCTATGGCGGGGTCATCGCCACCGGCATGGACGACCGCGAGATGATCGAGATCGGCGGCGAGACCGGCGATTGGGAGCATGATCGCCGCAAGGTCAGCCGCGCCGAACTGATCGGCATCATGCGCCCCCGGGTCGAGGAGATCCTCGAGGAGGTGCGCGCGCGGCTCGACGCGGCGGGGTTCGATCACCTGCCCAGCCAGCAGATCGTGCTCACCGGCGGCGGCAGCCAGATTCCCGGCCTCGACGGTCTGGCAAGCCGCATCCTCGGCCAGCGGGTGCGCCTTGGGCGGCCCCTGCGGGTGCACGGCCTGCCGCAGGCCGCCACCGGCCCGGCATTCGCCAGCGCCGTCGGCATGTGCCTGTTTGCGGCCAACCCGCAGGACGAATGGTGGGATTTCGACATTCCCGTGGATCGCTACCCGGCGCGGTCGTTGAAGCGCGCGGTCAAATGGTTTCGGGATAACTGGTGATCGCAATATGTGGCGAAATGAGCGAAATCCCGCGAAATGGCGCCGGAAAACCGGCCATATTTGGTGGCGAAATCGCGTTTTTTTGGTGACGATCGCGCGGCAAGCCTGTCGAGTAAGCAATCGCGGCAAAATCAGGCGGAAGAACGGCCCGGCGAATACGCGGCCGCAAGAAAGCAGGCGGACAGAGCAATGACACTCAACCTTTCACTCCCCGGACAGGACGACCTCAAGCCGCGGATCACCGTCTTCGGCGTCGGCGGCGCCGGCGGCAACGCGGTCAACAACATGATCGACAAGGCCCTCGACGGCGTCGATTTCGTCGTGGCCAACACCGACGCGCAGGCGCTGCAGCAAGAGCAACGCAGAGAGCCGTGATCCAGCTGGGCGTGAAGGTGACCGAAGGGCTCGGCGCAGGCGCGCGCTCCAGCGTGGGCGCCGCCGCCGCCGAGGAGAGCATCGAGGAGATCGTCGATCACCTCGCCGGCGCGCACATGTGCTTCATCACCGCCGGCATGGGCGGCGGCACCGGCACCGGGGCCGCGCCGATCATCGCGCAGGCCGCGCGCGAGCTTGGCGTGCTGACCGTCGGCGTCGTGACCAAGCCGTTCCAGTTCGAGGGCGCCAAGCGGATGCGCCAGGCCGAGGACGGCGTCGAGGCGCTGCAAAAGGTCGTCGATACGCTGATCATCATCCCCAACCAGAACCTGTTCCGGCTGGCCAACGAGAAGACCACCTTCACCGAAGCCTTCAGCATGGCCGACGACGTGCTCTACCAGGGCGTCAAGGGCGTGACCGACCTGATGGTGCGGCCCGGCCTGATCAACCTCGACTTCGCCGACGTGCGCGCGGTGATGGACGAGATGGGCAAGGCGATGATGGGCACCGGCGAGGCCGAGGGCGAGGACCGCGCCGTCCAGGCCGCCGAAAAGGCGATCGCCAACCCGCTGCTCGACGAGATCAGCCTGCAACGGCGCGCGCGGCGTGCTGATCAACATCACCGGCGGCCACGACCTGACCCTGTTCGAACTTGACGAGGCCGCCAACCGCATCCGCGAAGAGGTGGACCCCGACGCCAACATCATCGTCGGCTCCACCCTCGACACCGACATGGAAGGCCGGATGCGTGTCAGCGTCGTCGCGACCGGCATCGACGCGGTCGAGAATACCGGCGACGAGCCCGTGCCGCGCCGCTCGCTCGCCCAGCCGCTGCGCCAGGCCCGAGCACGCCGTCGAGCGCCGCGCCGCCGGCGCCGCAGCGCGCCGCCGCCGCTCGGCGCGAGCCCGTGCGCGATGGCCGAGACGGAGCCGTCGCTCTTCGACCGAGCGCCGAGGCCGAGCTCGCCGCTGCCGAGTGCCGGCATGGAGGCGATCCGCGAGCACGCGCGACGACGAGCTGCCGCCGCCGCGCCTATCGCCGCGCCGCCGACGACGCCGCGCGCCGCCGGCCTGCACGCCGCGCGATGCGAGGACGACGAGCCCGACGGCGCTTCGTCGCGCCCGCGCCGCGCCGCGCCCGGCACGCCCATCGCCCGAGGCGATGGCGCGGCTTGCAGCGCGGCCGTCGAGCAGGACGCCCGCGCACCGAGCAGCGCGCAACGTCCAGCCGCGACGCCCGCAGCCCGCGCCAGCAGGCGAAGCAGCCGCGGCGACAAGCGCGCGCTTCGGCATCGGGTCGCTGATCAACCGGATGACCGGCCACGGCGGGCAAGAGGCCCCGCGTCCGGCGCGTCAGCAGCCACCGATGCAGGCGGCGCGCGCGCCCCAGCCCGCACCACGGGCGCAGGAGGAGGAAGACCAGATCGAAATCCCGGCCTTCCTGCGGCGTCAGGCCAACTGAAAAACGGCGTGTAACCGCGCGATCAAGCCACCCTTCGGGGTGGCTTTTTCATTGCAAAACAGCGCTTTGACGGAATAGGCGAAATCCCGCCCATGCCGCGCGCCACGATGTTTCAAACGGTTGCAAAGATTGAGTTGAGGCTGTGCCGCGCAGCCTTTAAACCTTCGTTAGTTAATAATTCATGACGATTGCTCGTGTCATGGGCGGCCCGCAGCGGCACGCCGAAGGATCGAGCCATCTGATCACGAGAGCGGGACAGGGCGTGCAGAGAACCATCAGCCAGGCAGTGAGTTTCGACGGTGTGGGCCTGCATTCCGGCAAGCCCGCCCGCCTCGTGCTTCGGCCTGCGCCTGCCGGGTCCGGCATCGTGTTTCACCGCGCCGACCTCGGCACCGGCACGCCCGGCCATTCCGGCCCTGTGGGACCGGGTCGTGCAATCGCCGCTCTGCACGCGGCTCGTGGGCGCGGGTGATGTCTCGGTCTCGACCGTCGAGCATGTGATGGCGGCGCTCGCCGGATGCGGCATCCACAACGCGCTGCTCGAGATCGACGGACCCGAAGTGCCGATCCTCGACGGCAGCGCGGTGCCCTTCGTCGCGAAAATCCTCGCCGCCGGTATCACGCCGCAGGCCGAACCGGTGCGGGCGATCCGGGTCCTGCGCCCGGTCGAGGTGACCAATGGTTCGGCGCGTGCGCGGCTGTCTCCCGATGACACGTTGCGCATCGAATTCACCATTGAATTCGAGGATGCCGTAATCGGTGTTCAAACCAAGACACTGAATATGTCGAATGGCAGTTTCGTGCGGGAGCTGTGCGACAGCCGCACCTTCTGCCGCAAGGCCGACGTCGACACCATGCGCGCCAACGGGCTGGCACTTGGCGGCACGCTCGAAAACGCCGTGGTCGTCGATGGCGACAGGGTGCTGAGCCCGGGCGGGCTGCGCCATGCCGACGAGGCGGTGCGCCACAAGATGCTCGACGCGCTGGGCGATCTCGGCCTTGCGGGGCTGCCGATCCTCGGGCTTTACCAGGGGATGCGCGCGGGCCACGCGCTCACCAACACCCTGCTGCGCGCGCTGTTTTCCGATCCGGCCAACTACCGGATCGTCACCTGTGACATCGCCACGGCGGCGCGGCTGCCCGGTGCCGGGGTGCATGTCGCGCGGATCTGCCCCGCGTCGCCTGACCGCGCAGGCTCGGCGATGCCGCGTTCTGCCGAAACCGGCGTTTTGCACCGCAGATTTATGTGCTAGAGCGTCAGCGTCGGCGGCGGGCTGCCAGCCGTTTGCGAGACACGACGGGAAGAGGTGTGCATGGTGATCGGCAGCACGCGGTCACGGCGCGGTCTGGCAGGGGCAGCGCCTCGGCTGGCGCTGTCTCATGCTGCGGGCTGCGACGTGCGTGCGGCAGGCGGTCGAGCGCGGCGACGCTCGACTACGAGAATTTCACCGCCAAGCAGATATTCGAACGCGGCGAATACGATCTCGAACGCGGCAAGCCCAAGCTCGCGGCCCAAAGCTATGCCGAGGTCGAGCGGCTCTATCCCTATTCCGACCTCGCCAAGCGCGCGGTGATCATGCAGGCCTTTGCCCACCATCAGGACCGCGAATACGAACAAAGCCGCTCGGCGGCGCAGCGCTATATCGACTTCTATCCCACCGATGAGGACGCGGCCTATGCCCAGTATCTTCTGGCGCTGAGCTATTACGACCAGATCGACGAGATCGGCCGCGACCAGAAGCTCACCTTCCAGGCGTTGCAGGCGCTGCGCGGCGTGATCGAGCGCTATCCCGAGAGCCAGTATGCCAATGCCGCGCGGCTGAAATTCGATCTCGCCTTCGATCACCTCGCCTCCAAGGAAATGGAGATCGGGCGCTACTATCTCAAGCGCGACAACTTTGCCGCCGCGATCAACCGCTTCCGCGTGGTGGTCGAGGATTTCCAGACCACGACCCATACCGCCGAGGCGCTGCACCGGCTGGTCGAATCCTACCTGTCGCTCGGCCTCGTGAACGAGGCGCGCACGGCGGGCGCGATCCTCGGCCACAATTTCCGCGGCACCGAATGGTACGAGGACAGCTACAAGCTCCTGACCGGACAGGGCCACACGCTCGAGGCGGCAGGCGATGGCTGGTTGCAGGAGATCTATCGCCAGACCGTGCTTGGCCGATGGCTCTAGAGCATGTGCTCAAGTGGAACCGTTGGCTCTCGAACATGCGACATCAACAGTTGGAGCGGTCGCGTGCTGCGAACGACGCGACATGCTCCAGAATGGCGGTGAAACCCGCCTACGGGCTACCGGATGCTGCGCGCGCTTGAAATCCGTGACATGCTGATCATCGACCGGCTGGAGCTTGGCTTCCGGCCCGGTCTGAACGTGCTCACCGGCGAGACCGGGGCCGGCAAATCCATCCTGCTCGATTGCCTCGGCTTCGTTCTGGGCTGGCGCGGGCGCGCCGACCTCGTGCGCGCGGGGGCCGAGCGCGGCGAGGTGGTCGCGGTGTTCGAGCTGCGCGCCGATCACCCGGCCCGCGCGGTCCTTGCCGAGGCGGGGCTGCCGGACGAGGACGAGTTGATCCTGCGCCGCGTCAACGGGCAGGACGGGCGCAAGACCGCGTGGGTCAATGATCGCCGGGTCTCGGGAGAGGTGTTACGGCGGCTCTCGGCGACGCTGGTGGAATTGCACGGGCAGCACGATGATCGCGGCCTGCTCGACCCGCGCGGCCATCGCGACATGCTCGATGCCTTCGGCGGGCTTGAGGCACAGCGCGACGCAGTCCGCGCGGCATGGCGCGCACGCGCCGCCGCACAAAAGGCGCTCGACGCGGCCGAGGCGGCGCTGGCCTCGATGCGCGCCGAGGAGGATTTCCTGCGCCACGCCGTGGCCGAGCTGGACCTGCTCGACCCGCAGCCCGGCGAGGAGGCCACGCTCGATACGAACCGCCGCCTGATGCAGGGGGCCGAGCGCATCCGCGAGGATATCGCCCGCGCGGCGCAGGCGCTGGGGCAAGAGGGGGCCGAGGGCGCGGCGGGCGACGCGCTGCGCTGGCTCGAAGGGGTGACCGACAAGGCCGAGGGGCGGCTCGACGCCGCCCTCGCCGCGCTGTCGCGCGCGCTGGTCGAGCTTGACGAGGCCGGGCGCGAAACCGGCCACGCGCTCGAGGCGCTCGCCTTCGACCCGCTCGATCTGGAACGCTGCGAGGAGCGGCTCTTTGCCATTCGCGGGCTGGCGCGCAAGCACGACGTTCTGCCCGATGATCTGGCGGCGTTTGCCGACACGTTGCGCGCGCGGCTGGCGGCGCTCGATGCCGGTGACAGCGATCTGGCGGCGCGCCGGGCCGAACGCGACGCCGCCGCGCACCACTATGACCATGAGGCCGAGGCGCTCACCGCCGCGCGCCGCGAGGCCGCGACGCGGCTCGACGCCGCGGTGATGGCCGAACTTGCGCCGCTCAAGATGGAGCGCGCGGTCTTCACCACCGAGATCGCCGCCGCCGATCCCGGTCCCTCTGGCCGCGACGCGGTGAGCTTTACCGTCGCCACCAATCCCGGCGCCCCCGCCGGGCCATTGAGCCGCATCGCCTCGGGCGGCGAGCTGAGCCGCTTCCTGCTGGCGCTCAAGCTGTGCCTTTCGGCCCCCGAGACCGGCCTGACGATGATCTTCGACGAGATCGACCGAGGGGTGGGCGGGGCCACCGCCGACGCGGTTGGCCGCCGCCTTGCGCGGCTGGCCGCTGGCCGCCAGGTTCTGGTCGTCACCCATTCGCCGCAGGTCGCGGCGCGCGGGGCGCATCACTGGCGGGTCGAGAAACGGGTGGAAGGCGAGGTCACGCTCTCGACGGTGCGCGCCCTCGATGGCCCCGACCGCGTGGACGAAATCGCCCGGATGCTCTCGGGCGAGCACGTCACCCCCGAGGCCCGCGCCGCCGCCGAGGCGCTGATGGGGGGATAGCGGTGGCGCACTGACGCAACGGGGGCTTTCAGGGTGCCGCTGCGAGGCCGGGGTCAAGGCGGGTTCTGGCCTGAAGGGGACGGTCACGCAACGGTCGAGGAGCCGCGCAGCGCCCGACCGCGGGTGGGCGCTCCGACGGTGAAGGAGGGCACTTTATGGTGCCAAATACTCCAACGATTGTAGAATGATAGACGTTGAATAGCGCCCGCCCGTCACGCCAGAGGCGTGCCGAGTGTAAGCGGCGCACCTCCGGTGCGACGGGGCGGGTCATGCCGGAGGCATGCCTCTGGCATGACCGCTGCGCGGCGGCGCGTTCCGCGCCTTGTCTCATACTTCTGGTGGCTTTTGTGCGAATGTGGGGTCAGTGGCCAACATTGCGCAGTCGATACGTCATCGCCTACACTCCACCCCATGCCCAAGGGACCGCTCGACGCCGCGCCGAACTATACCAATGCTGCCCTCGTGATGGGCGCGGTCAACCTCGTATGGGTGTTTCTCGTGATCTGGGCGACGCTCGGCTTTGTCGCGGTGCTGGCCACGGGCTATACGCTCGACCGCCTCATCGTCTGGCGGGCGCGCCACCGGGCAGGCTGAGCGGCCCCGCTCACGCCGCCACCGCGCGCACCGACCAGCCCCAGAACCGCCACAGCATGAACACCCCCGCAAGCGCCAGACCCAGCGCAAGGCCAAGCCAGATACCGGGGCCACCAAGCCCCAGCGGAAAGCCCAAGATATAGCTCGCCGGCACGCCCACAGCCCAGTAGCTCAGCCCGGCAATGACCATCGGCACGCGGGTGTCCTGCACCCCGCGCAGGAGGCCAAGCGACAGCACCTGCGCGGCATCGACCACCTGAAACAGCGCCGCCGCCGCCAGAAGTCCGCGCCCGATGGCGATGACCGCCTCGCGCGCCGGATCGGCAGGGTCGAGAAACACGCCGATCAGCACCTCGGGCAGGCCGAGAAACAGCGCCACCGTGCACACCGCCACCGCGCCCGACACCGCCAGCACCACCCGCGCCCCGTCGCGCAAGCCCTGCGCGTCGCCGCGCCCCTGCGCCTGGCCCGCGCGCACCGTGGCCACGTTCGACAGGCCCACATGCACCATGAAAATCACCGACGTGACCTGGAGCGCGATGCCATGCGCCGCCAGCGGCAGCGTGCCGAGCCAGCCCATCATCACCGAGGACGCGGCAAAGAGGCCCGACCTCGGCCAGGTTGGTGATGCCGATGGGCCAGCCGAGGCGGAACACCCGCGCCAGTGCCTCCCAGTCGGGACGCCAGAGCCGCGAGAACATGGCGTGTTCGGGCAGAGCGCGAGCGACGTAAACGACGAGCGCCAGCAGCGAGGCCACATTGACCGTGACCGAGGCGATGGCCGCGCCGCGCACCCCCATCTCGGGCAGGCCGTAATTGCCGAAGATGAGCGCGTGGTTGATGACGATGTTGAGCGCCACCGCCGCCAGCGTCACCCACAGCACCACCGCCGTGCGCTCGAGCGCGGCAAGGGTGGATTTGAGCACCATCACCATGAGCGCGGGCAGGATGCCCCAGCCGGCGATGGCGATGTAGTCGGCGGCGAGCGCCGAGGTGCCCGGCTCCTGCCCCATCGCGCGAAAAAGCGTGCCCGCCCCCAGCGTCACGGGCAGGCAGGCGAGCGCAAAGAACGCCGAGGCCCAGAGGCCCATGCGCGTGACGCGGCGCACCTGCGCCTCCTCGCCCGATGACGCGGCGTTGGCGACCATCGGCATCACCGCCCAGGCAAAGCCCGACCCCATGATGAACAGCACGAAGAAGAGCGTGCCGCCCAGCACTTCCGCCGCCAGCGCCTCGACCGAATACCAGCCGAGCATCACCGCGTCGGTGAGCGTGATCGCGAACTGCGCGAGATGGCTGCCGATGAGCGGCAGGCCAAGGCCGAGAACGGCGCGCAGATGCTGGCGATATGTCAGGCGGGGCGGCATGGATTTGCCTTATGCCGCGCCCCCGGCGGGCGCAAGAGGGCGCGGGCGGGGCACCGCTATGCGCAGCGCAGCCCCGGCGCGCCCGCCTCGATCCCGCCGATGCGCGCCGCCGCGTGGCCGCGCGCGCGCAGCCGCGCCACGAGGTCATCGGCCTCATCCGCCGCCACCGCTGCCAGAAGCCCCCCTGCCGTTTGCGGATCGTGGAGGAGTATCTCGCGCGCGGTCTCGCCCAGCCCCGCCACCGGCGCGGCGCGGCGGTTGGCCGCCCAGATGGTCGAGCGAATCCCGCGCGCCGCCAGCGCCTCTGCCCCCGGCAAGAGCGGCACCGCCCCCGGCTCGATCCACGCCGCCACGCCCGAGGCGCGGCAGATATTGCCAAGGTGCCCCGCAAGGCCAAAGCCGGTGACATCCGTCATCGCGTGCGCACCAGCGAGGATCTCTGCGGCATCGCCCTGCGGCTCCACCAGCCGCTCAAAAAGCGCGACGATATCGCGGCCCTCGGCCTCGCCGCGCATCTCGGCGGCCAGAAGCGTGCCCGAACCGATGGGACGCGTGAGGATCAGCACATCACCGGGCCGCGCACCCGCCAGCGTGATCGGCGCGCCCTCGATCAGACCGGTGAGCGAAAACCCGATGCTCGCCTCCGCCCCCATGCTCGAATGACCGCCGACGATCCCGGCCCCGGCCGCATCGAACACCGCGCGCGCCGCGCCCATGATCTCGGTCATGCTGCGGGCCTGCAACGCCTCGGTCATGCGCGGCAGCGTCACCGAGACAAGCGCCGCCTGCGGGCGCGCGCCCATCGCCCATATATCGCCCAGCGCGTGCAGCGCCGCGATCCGCGCCATCAGGGCATGATCCTCGGTGAACGCACGCAGGTGATCGGTGCTCAGCACTTGGGCCACGCCGCCGGTCTCGATGATGCCCGCATCGTCACCCGGCCCGGCAATCGCATCGCGCAGCACCTGCGGTGCCACCTTGGCCCCGCAGCCGCCGCACATCGGCTCGGCCCCCGCCTCGTCCGAAAGCGCGCGGACGCGCGGCAGCGGCTCGGCCCGCATCTCCGGCAGGGGCGCGAACTTGCCCATGAAGGCGCGGTCGATCCGGTCCTTCCAGCGCCACAAGAGCCGCCCGGAAAAGGCCAGCCCCAGCTTCTCGGCCACCGCCTTTTGCTCGCCCAGCGAGACGAGCTTGAGGTAATCGCGCTGCGGCTGAAAGGTCCGCGTCGCACCGCCCGAGAGCACCGCACGCAGATTGTCGCGCAGAACCGGCGCGGCGCGCACGGCGAAGACCCCGGCCTTGGGCCGCGGCGCATGGGCCAGATGCGCGCAATCGCCCACCGCGAAAAGCGCATCATCGCCCTCCACCCGCAGATCGGGGGCCACCTTTACAAAGCCATCCCCGGTCACCGGCAGGCCGCACCCTGCGAGCCAGCCATGCGCCCGCGCCCCCGCCGCCCCCACCGTGAGGCGCGACGGCACCAAAGCGCCGCCCTCAAGCAGCACCGCATCGGCGCGCACCTCCGTGACCTGCACGCCGGTGAGAACCCGCACGCCCATATCACCCAGCGCGCGCGTCAGGCGCGGGCGCAGCACCGCGCTTTCTGGCGCGATCACGTCGGCGCGCTCGATGAGGCTCACCTCGGCGCGGCCCGACGCCTGCCGCAGCCGGTGCGCCATCGCCATCGCCACCTCGATCCCGGCGATGCCGCCGCCGATCACCGCCGCCTCGGGGGCCTCGCGCCCTTCGGCCACCTCCGCGACGAACGCCTCCCACCGCGCGGCGAAGGGGCCGAGGGGTTTCACGGCAAGGCCATGTTCGGCAAAGCCCGGCAAACCGGGCATCTGCGCGTGAACGCCCACATCCACCGAGGCCACGTCATAGCCGAGCTCGCGCCCGCAGCCCAGGGTGATCCGCCGCGCGCCCGCGTCAATCGCGCTGACCGCGCCCACGATCAGCCGCGCCCCGGCAAAGCGCGCCAGCCGCACCAGGTCGATCTCCAGATCGCCCTGCCGGTAATGCCCGGCCACCATCCCCGGCAGCATCCCCGAATAGGGCGCCACCGGGTTGGGATCGATCACCGTCAGCCGCGCGCCGGGCAGCGGCGCCATCCCCCACATGCGCAGCACCAGCGCATGGGCATGGCCGCCCCCCACGAGGACCAGATCGCGGCTCAGCGGCACCTGTGACGCCATCATCGCGCGCCCCCTCAGAACGGAAAGAAGAACGGGATCACGAGAATCGCGACCGCCGCGTAAAGCAGGTTGAGCGGCAGGCCCACCTTGACGAAATCGCGAAACTTGTAGCCGCCCGCGCCATAGACGAAGGTGTTGGTCTGATATCCGATGGGGGTGGCGAAACTCGCCGAGGCGGCGAACATCACGGTGATGATGAACGGGCGCGGATCATAGCCCAGCTCCAGCGCCAGCGCGATCACGATTGGCCCGACGAGGATCGCCACCGCGTTGTTGGTGACCATCTCGGTGAGCAGGTTCGTCAGCAGGTAGACCGCCGCCAGCACCGCCAGCGGACCAAGGCCCTGCATCAGCCCCACCATCGATTCGACAATGAGCTTTGCCGCGCCGGTCTCCTGCATCCCGAGGCTCATCCCCAGCATCCCGAAGATCAGGAACAGGATCGGCCAGTCGATTGCCTCGAACGCCTCGTCGGCCTCGACACAGCCGGTCATCATCACCACAACCGCGCCGATCACCGCCAGCCCGGCAATCGGCATGACGCCCAGCGCGGCAAGGATCATGACAACGGCGATGGTGCCAAGCGCGATGGGGGCCTTGGAGCGGCGCATCGCCTGCTCGGAGGGTTCGGTCAGGTTGACGATCCCGCCATCCTGCATCAGCCGCCGCAGCCCCTCGGGCGGCCCCTCCAGCAGCACGGTATCGGCAAATTGCAGCCGCACCTCGGGCAGGTCGCGGCTGATATTCTGCTCCTGCCGATGAACGGCCATCAGGTAGACGCCGTATTTGCGCCGCAGCTTGAGGTCCTTGATCGGCTTGCCGCGCAGGTGCGAATTGGGCCCGACGCTCGCCTCCATCGTCACCGTGCGTTCGGCAGTGACCGGCTCGAAGCCGCTGTCGTCCATGCCGCGAAACTCGATCTCGCCATTGTCCTTGAGGCCGAGGATCTCGCCGGTATCGGTCTTGATCACCACCCGGTCGCCGGCTTCGAGCACCAGATCGCGCAGGTGACGGCGCATCGACACCTCGCCGCGCACCACGTCGAGGATGCGCGCCCCCGCTGCGGTTGAACGGCAGATCCTCCAGCTTCTTGCCGATATAGCGCGATTCGTGCGGGATCAGCAGGCGGGCGAGGAACTTGCGCTTGCCCTCCTGCCCCATCATCCCCGAAAGCGAGGTCCGGTCGGGCAGCAGAAAGCGCCCGGCAAAGGCCATGTAGAGCATTCCCACCGTGGCCAGCACCAACCCCGGCAGCGTCATCTCGAACATGGTCAGCGGCGGTTGCCCGGCATCGCGGGCCACCCCGCTCATCAGGATGTTGGTCGAGGTGCCCACCAGCGTCAGCGTGCCGCCGAAGATCGCGGCATAGCTCAGCGGGATCAGCAGCTTCGACGAGGAGACCCCGAGCGAGGTGCCCACCGAGATCATCACCGGCGTGAGCAGGATCACCACCGGCGTGTTGTTCATGAAGGCCGACGACATCATCGCCGCCCCCATCATCAGGAACAGCACCCGCAGGTAAGAGCCGCGCGCCTGCGCGCGCAGCCATGCGCCGATGATTTCCAGAACGCCGGTCCGCTCCAGCGCCGCCGAGAGGATGAACATCATCGCGATTGTAATCGGCGCCTCCGAGCCGAACACCTCGAGAAACGCGCCGGTCTCTATGATACCCGTGGCCAGCAGCACCGCCGACGCCCCGAGCGCCGTCACCGAGGGCGGGAACACCTCCTTGAAAAAGCACGCGAACACCCCGAGCAGCAAAAGCAGGACGAATATCTGATCGAGACTCATGGGCGGCGGTCGTCCTTGTCGGTCACGCGGCGTGGCGCGCAGTAACAACCGGACGCCCCCCGATTTCAACAGCTAATTGCCCTGCGCGGCGCCTCTGCACCGCTCATGGTTTCTTCTTGGTCCAAATACTCCGGGCACAACGCCGCCCGCCGGGCGCACCCCTCAATGCAGCGTGAACTCGCCGGTCACGTTGCGCCATTCGCCCGGCGCGATCAGCTTGCGGTGGGTAAAGCACACCGAATGCAGCGGCCCGTCAAGCTCTCGCTGCCAGAACCCGATGAACTCGAACAGCTTCGGGTGGTCCGGCGCGAGATCGTAGTCCTGCCACAGATAGCTGTTGAGCACGTGTTTGTAATCCGGCATCCGGTAGAAGAATTCCGCCGTGGTCAGCCCGTAACCCTTCAGCATCAATTCCGTCTCGGTCATCTCCATTGATCTGCTCCTGTCATTGCCCGACAGGACGAGTGTGCCATGAAAGAATTACTTATCAATGAAAACAATATGTTATCACTCGTGATCGGCGGCTGCCACGGGCATCCCGACTGCCCCATTGCACCCCATATCATGGCTCTGATATAAGAAATCCAACAAGATATAGCGCAGGAAAAGGGACGGTAAAAACGTGAGCGATACGCCTCAACCCCCTGAAAACGGTGATGAAATCCCCCCTGCGGCCGTTGGTCCACAGGTGTCGATCACGCAGGAGATGAAAACCTCCTATCTCGATTACGCGATGAGCGTGATCGTGAGCCGCGCGATCCCCGATCTGCGCGACGGATTAAAACCTGTGCACCGGCGCATCCTTTACGCCATGCACGAGGGCGGTAATACCCACGACAAGCCTTACCGCAAGTCCGCCCGCGCGGTGGGCGACGTGATGGGCAAATACCACCCGCACGGGGATTCGGCGATCTATGACGCGCTCGTGCGCATGGCGCAGGATTTCTCGATGTCCCTGCCGCTTCTGGACGGCCAGGGCAATTTCGGCTCGATGGACGGCGATAACGCTGCGGCCATGCGCTACACGGAAGTGCGCATGGACAAGCCCGCCGCCTTCCTTCTCGCCGATATCGACAAGGAAACCGTCGATTTCCAGGACAACTACGACGGCAAGGACCGCGAGCCGACGGTCTTGCCTGCGCGGTTTCCGAACATGCTGGTCAACGGCGCGGGCGGCATCGCCGTGGGCATGGCCACCAACATCCCGCCGCACAACCTCGGCGAGGTGATCGACGCCACGCTGGCGCTGATCGACGACCCCGATCTGGGCAGCGAGGACCTGATCCGATACGTTCCCGGCCCGGATTTCCCCACCGGCGGGCTGATGCTGGGCCGGTCGGGCGCGCGCAAGGCGTATCTCGAGGGGCGCGGCTCGGTCATCATCCGCGCCCGCACCCGCACCGAGGAGTTGCGCAAGGATCGCTTCGCCATCGTCATCGACGAAATCCCCTACCAGGTGAACAAGGCGACGATGATCGAGCGCATCGCCGAGGCCGCCCGCGAAAAGCGCATCGAGGGCATCGCCCATGTGCAGGACGAGTCTGACCGCAACGGCGTGCGCGTGGTGGTCGAGCTCAAGCGCGACGCCACCCCTGACGTGGTGCTCAACCAGCTCTTTCGCTTCACCCCGATGCAGACCTCGTTCGGCTGCAACATGCTGGCGCTGAATGGCGGCAAGCCCGAGCAACTGACCCTGCACCGCTTCCTGTCGCTGTTCGTGCAGTTCCGCGAAGAGGTGGTGGCGCGGCGCACCGCCTTTGATCTGCGCCGCGCGCGCGAGCGGTCACATGTGCTGTGCGGTCTTGCGGTGGCGGTCAGCAACGTGGACGAGGTGGTGGCCACCATCCGCGCCTCGGCAGACGCCGCCGAGGCCCGTCAGAGGCTGATGGAGCGGCGCTGGCCCGCGGGCGACATCCTCGAATATATCGCGCTCATTGACGACCCTTCCCACCGCGCCAACGAGGACGGCACCTATAACCTGTCGGAGACGCAGGCCCGCGCCATCCTCGATCTGCGCCTGCAACGGCTGACCCAACTGGGCGTCAAGGAGGTGACCGACGAGCTCCAGGACCTCGCAGGCAAGATCAAGGATTACCTCGCCATCCTCGCCAGCCGCGAGCGCATCATGCAGATCATTTCCGATGAGTTGCGCGAGGTGCGCGACCAGTTCGCCGTGCCGCGCCGCACCGAGATCGTCGACTGGTCCGGCGACATGGAGGACGAAGACCTCATCGAGCGCGAGGACATGGTCGTCACCGTCACGCAGGGCGGCTATATCAAGCGCACGGCGCTCGCCGATTTCCGCGCCCAGAAGCGCGGCGGCAAGGGCCTGTCGAGCATGGCCACCAAGGACGAGGACGTGGTCACCTCGCTGTTCGTGGCCAACACCCACACGCCGCTTCTGGTCTTCACCACCGCGGGCATGGTCTACAAGCTCAAGACATGGCGGCTGCCGCAGGGCGGGCGCACCTCGCGCGGCAAGGCCATCGTCAACATCCTGCCGATCCCCCCGGGTGTCTCGATCGCCGCGATCATGCCGGTCGACCGTCCCGAAGAGGCATGGGACGACCTGCAGATCGTCTTCGCCACCTCGGCGGGCGACGTGCGGCGCAACGCGCTGTCGGATTTCACCAACGTGATGCGCAACGGCAAGATCGCGATGGACCTGCCCGACGGCGTCGAGATGGTGGGCGCGCGGATCAGTTCCGAGGCCGATGACGTGATGCTCGTCACCCAACAGGGCCGCGCGATCCGTTTCCCGGTGACGGATGTGCGCGTGTTCAAGGGCCGCAAATCCACCGGCGTGCGCGGCATTCGTCTGGCGGGCGGCGACCGTGTCGTGTCGATGTCGGTGATCCGCCATTTCGAGGCCACCCCGGACGAGCGCGTCGCCTTCCTCAAGCGCTACAGGATCGAACTCGGTGCCGAAGAAGAAGCGGCAGGCTCCGACGAGGCCGTATCGCCCGACAGCCCGAGCCTGTCCGACGACCGCTATCAGGAGATGCTTGACGCCAATCAACTGCTCCTCACGATCACGAGCCGGGGCATGGGAAAGACGACATCGAGTTTCGATTACCGCACTGCGGGCCGTGGCGGACAGGGTGTCACGGCAATGGACCTCTCGGAAAAGCGGGGAAAGGAAACCGGCTTTCTCGTGGCCTGCTTCCCGGTCACGCTGGAGGACCAGATCATGCTTGCCACCTCCACCGGCCAGTCGATCCGCGTGCCGGTGATGGGCATCTCGTTCCGGTCGCGCAGCGCGGGCGGCGTGCGGGTGTTCAACACCGGTCCCGGCGAAGAGGTGGTTTCGGTCGCATGGATCGCCGACCAGGCGGACGAGGCGGCGGAGGAAGCGGCAGACTGACGCCACAGGGTTAAGTCGGGGGATGGGTCGGGGACTGCCGAAGCGCAGCCCCTGCGCGGCGAAACCGCACGCAGAAACGGTCAGAGTGCCCGTCACACCCCCCAGGCCGCGCATTTCCTGTCTACCGTCTTGCGCGCCACGCCAAGCCGCCGCGCCGCCTTGGCGCGGTTGCCGCCGCAAGCGTCGAGCACGGCAAGGACGTGGCGTTGCTCGACCATTTCCAGCGTCTCGATGGCCTGCGCGCCGGTCACTCTTCCCTGCCCCTCGAATTCCGCCGGGAACGCCCCGAGGATCACCGACCGCTCAATGAGGTTGCGCAATTCACGCACATTGCCGGGCCAGTCGTAGCGGCTCAGCTTCAGGAGCACCTGATCGTTGAGCTCCAGCGCCGGCATCCCCAGCATGGTGGCAAACTCGCTCATGAAGAGCGCGGCCAGCTCGGCGATATCCTCCTTGCGCTCGCGCAGGGCGGGCATGGCGACATTGACGATGTTGATGCGGTGATAAAGGTCGTCCCGGAACCGCCCCGCCGCCACCTCCGCCCCGAGATCGGCATTGGTCGCGAACAGGAACCGCAGGTCGAGCGGCACCTCGCGCTCGGAGCCGATGGGGCGGATGCGCCGGTCTTCGAGCACCCGCAACAGCGCCGCCTGCACCGCCATCGGCAGTTGCGCCACCTCGTCGAGCAGCAGCGTGCCGCCCTCGGCGTGCAACAACAGCCCCTCGCGGCACCGCGTGCCGTCCTCGATCACGCCGAACAGCTCCTCGGCGATCCGCTCTCCGGAAATCGCGGCGCAATTCACCGCGACAAAGGGCTTGTCGGCCCGCTCCGACAGCCCGTGGAGCGTGCGCGCGGCGATCTCCTTGCCGGTGCCGCTCGCCCCGGTGAAAAGCACCGGCGTCGGCATCGGCGCGAGCCGCGCGAGGATATCGCGCACCTCGCGGATCGCCGGGGAATTGCCCAGCAGCCGCCCGCGCGCGGTGCCGCCCCCGCCCGACAACTCGTGGCGCAGCAGGTAGTTGTCACGCGCCAGATACTTGCGATCCAGCGCCCGCGCCGCCGCGTTGAGAATCTGGTTGGCGCGGAACGGCTTGAGCACGAAATCGGTGACGCCCGCGCGCAGCGCCTTGATCGCGGTGTCGAGATCGGCATAGGCGGTGATCAGGATGGTCTCGGCAAAGAGACCCACCCGGCGCTGCTCCTCCAGCCAGTCGAGCCCGGTCTTGTCGGGCATGATGTTGTCGAGGATCACGAGGTCGAAATGCCCCTGATCGAGCAGGTCCCCGGCCTCGGCACACGAGCGCGCCTGCTCGACATGGCGGCAGCGCGCGCCCAGCGTCTTCATCAGGAAATTGCGCATCCCCGGCTCGTCGTCGATCACGAGGATCGCGGCCCGCGCGAGGCTTTCGCCATAATCGTCGCGGGACGGCCTGGTGCGGGCGGCGGGGGGCGTCATTCCCCGCTGTCGCCCAGCCTGACATTCTCGCCCGCGCGGGTCGCCTCGACCGTATAGCCCAGCTCGTGCAGCACGGTGGGGGCGGCGGCGGCGATCACCGCGCTGGCCACGAAGGCGGCAAGCATCGCTTTCATCGTCTGGTTTCTCCTCTCATTCGGTGGCGCCGCGCAGCCAAGCGACAAGATCGTCGCGGTCCTGCGCGGCGGTGATGCGCTGCATCGGCATCTTGCTGCCGGGGATATAGTGATCCGGCCCCAGATCGAACAGCGCGTCGATGGTCTCGTCCGTCCACACGATATCCGAATTCGCGAGGATGGGCGAGTAGGGATAGCCCGGCACGCTGCCTGCGGCCCGCCCGAACAGCCCGTGCAGCGTTGGCCCCGCCTTGCGCGAGGGTGGCGGGGTGAGCGCGTGGCAGATCGAGCATTTGCGCATGAACTGCCGCTCGCCATTGCCCATCTCCTGCGCCGGGCGCAGAAAGCTGTGCTCGGTCTCGCCTGCCGGGTCATAGGTGCCGAGCAGGTCCACCGGCCAGCCATAGATCACCTCCGACAGCCCTCCGGCATAGATCATTCCCCCGTCCGCCGAGAACGCCAGCGCCCAGACCGGCCCGCGCGCCATCGCCTTGAAATCGCGGGCGATCTGCCAGTTTTCGCTGTCGATCACCATGATGTGGCCCTGACCGTCCCCGGCGGCGATCTGCCCGCTCGGGGCGTGATGCGCCAGCGCCAGGACCGGGCGGCGGTCGAGCGTGAAATCGGCGATCTCGCGGCCTGTCCCGGGGTCGATCACCCGCGTCGCGCCATCCACCGCGCCATAGGCGATCCATTCGCCCTGCGGCCCCACCACCAGCGTGTTGATCCCGAACCCCTGATTCAGGAGCACGCGAGATGTCGCGCCCTCGCGCCAGTCCCAGACCCGCAGCGTGCCGTCGGCGGAGGCCGAATAGAGCCGCGCGCCGCCGGGGCCGAAGGCCACGTCCGTCACCGGCCCGTCATGGCCGCTGAGAAACCGCGCCGCTCCGCCCGCTACGGGCCACAGGCCGATGGAGCCATCCCAGCTTGCCGAGGCGATCCACGCGCCGTCGGGCGACACCGCCAGCCCCGCCACCTTGCCCTGATGCCCCTCGAGGCGGGTGCCCGCGCCGGTCGTGCGATCCCACACGATCACGTCGAAATCGTCGCCGCCCGAGACGAGCCGCCCCTCGCCCAGAGGCTCCACCGCGATCACCGCCGCCGCGTGCCCCTCGAGCCAGCGGGGTGCGCGCCCCTGCCACAGCCCCACCGAATTGTCGAAACTCGCCGAGACCACCGTGCCGCCGGGCAGCACGCTCAGCCCCATCACCGGCCCGCCATGCCCCTTGAGCGTGGTGAACTCCTGCGCCGCGCCCGGTGCGGCGACTAAGACCCACAATCCGGCGAGCAGCGCGCGCATGGGCCTATTCTGCCGGATGCGCGGCCTTGTCGGGCGCGGGCGCGTGGCCCTTCTCCTGCAACTCCTCGAGCCACAGCCCGTGATGCTCGCGCGCCCATTGTTCCTCCACCTCGCCGGTTCCCATCGCATCGAACGCGCCCTCCATGCCCAGCGAGCCGATATAGATATGCGCGAAAATGATCGCGGTCAGCACGAAGGCCATGATGCTGTGCCAGAGCGTGGCAAGCTGCATTTCCTCGTGCGGGGCCAGCATCTCGGGCAGCGCGCCATAGCCCACGAGTTGCGGCAGCCCGGTCTGGTTGAGGACCTGGAACGTCTTGGCGAACATCGGCAGCTCGAACGGGAACAGCATAGACAGCCCCGAGACCGAGATCGACGCACCGAACACGATGGTGGACCAGAAGATGAGCTTTTGGCCCGCGTTGAATTTCTTCGCGGGCGGATGCACACCCTTGGAGAACATGCCCCCCCCCACGGCCAGCCATTTGAGATCCGTCTGGTTGGGCAGGTTGTGGAGCAGCCACATGACGAACACCATCACCAGCCCCAGCATGAACGCCCATGAAATGTTGTTGTGGATCCATTTCGAGCCCACGGCGAGGGTCGAGAACGCCTCGTGCCCCAGAAGCGGGATCACCACCATACGCCCGAACAGCACCAGGAGCCCGGTGATCGCCAGCACCACGAAAGAGCCCGCCATCAGCCAGTGGCCGAACCGCTCGATCGCCTGAAAGCGCGTCACCGTGCGACCGGTCTTTTCTCCGTCGATGCGGATGCGGCCACGCACGAGGTAGAAAAGCGCCAGTAGCACAAGCGTGCCTCCCAGAAGATATGCCCCATAAGTCGCCAGCGGCCCCTTGCGGAATTCCAGCCAGCGCATCCCGGCATCCTGAATGAGCACCCGCGATTCCGGCCCGCCGGAGGACACCGTCACATCGCTGAGCCCGTAGCGAAGCGCGCGCCACACCTCGGCATCGGACGCGCCGCCCAGCGTGCCAAGCTGGCCCGCCATGCCTGCGGCGTCGTCGGGGTTGCCGGTGGCGTTGCTGCGGAACCCGCTGTCGACCTCCTCGCCGCGCTGGCGGGCGAGGATATCCTCAAGCGTCTGCGCGCCTCCGGTGGCGGAGCGGTCGGGGCCGGATGCTTCGGGCGTATCCTGCGCCGCAGCGGGCAGGGCGAGCAGGAAACACAAAGCCATGCTGAGTAGTGCGCGCATATTGTCCTCGATCATTTTGCGGGGTTCGATTTCCTTGAAGGAAATCGGATCGGAAACTTTGAAAGTTTCCGATGCCGGACGCCTTCGGGCCATCCGGCATCGGTCTCCGGCCGGGCATGTGCCCGACCGGAGCATGACGACCTTCAGCCGCCCTGCTGGCCGTAGGCGCTGCCCCAGCCCCAGGCACCCGAGCCAAAGCCGCGGGCCACGACACGCTCGCGGTAGATGCTCGCGACCACATCGCCGTCACCGGCCAGAAGCGCCTTGGTCGAGCACATCTCGGCGCAGATGGGCAGCTTGCCCTCGGCGATCCGGTTGCGCCCGTATTTCTGGAACTCGGCCTGGCAGTGGTTCTCCTCCGGGCCGCCCTTGCAGAAGGTGCATTTGTCCATCTTGCCACGGGACCCGAAATTGCCCGCCTGCGGGAATTGCGGCGCGCCGAAGGGGCACGCGTAGAAGCAGTATCCGCAGCCGATGCACAGGTCCTTGGAGTGCAGGACCACGCCTTCCTCGTCCTGGTAGAAGCAGTCCGTCGGGCAGACCGCCATGCAGGGCGCGTCGGAACAGTGCATACACGCCACCGAGATCGAGCGCTCGCCGGGGCTGCCGTCGTTGATCGTCACCACCTTGCGGCGGTTGATCCCCCACGGCACCTCGTGCTCGTTCTTGCAGGCGGTGACGCAGGCGTTGCATTCGATGCAGCGTTCGGCGTCGCACAGAAACTTTGCTCTTGCCATGTCTCTTTCTCCTTACGCTGGCATGATCTTGCAGAGAGTGGCCTTGGTCTCCTGCATCTGGGTGACGGAATCATAGCCATAGGTCTGGGCGGTGTTGCTCGCCTCGCCCAGGACATAGGGATCGGCCCCCTCGGGATAGTTTTCCCGCAGGTCGCGCCCCTCGAAATGGCCGCCGAAATGGAACGGCATGAAGGCCACGCCCGCGCCCACCCGTTCGGTGACCATCGCCATGACCTTGACGCGGCCGCCCTCGGGACCCTCGACCCAGACCTGCGCCCCGTCGCGGATGCCGATATTGTTGGCGTCGCGCGGGTTCACCTCGACGAACATGTCCTGCTGCAGCTCGGCGAGCCACGGGTTGGACCGGGTCTCGTCGCCGCCGCCCTCGTATTCGACCAGCCGGCCGGAGGTGAGGATGATCGGATAGTCCTTCGAGAAGTCGTTCTTCTGGATCGAG
>JAXHLV010000017.1:0-1668 GCA_034521935.1 Roseovarius sp. | reverse complement strand
CGGCGGCCTTCCGGCTGCGGTTCGACGCGGGCGGGGCGGCGGCGCGGCTGGTGGCGGGCTGGGCCAACCTGCGCTCGGCGGTCTTCGGGCTGCCCTACGGCGATCAGGCGCTGCTGGTGTCGCGGCGCGACTACGAGGCCGCAGGCGGCTACCCCGACATCCCGCTGATGGAGGATGTGGCGCTGGCGCGCGCGCTCAAGGGGCGGATCGCGCTCCTGCCGCTCCGCGTGACCACCTCGGCGGCGCGCTACCGCCGCGACGGCTGGCTGCGGCGGGGCGCGCGCAACCTGTGGATATTGGCGCGGTATCTCGGCGGGGCCGATCCCGCACGGCTGGCGGCGCGGTATCGGCGGTAGGGGGCGTATGTCTCGGTTTGGCCTGGAGGAGACAGTCGCGCAACGGGCGCTGCGCGGCGGTGCCTTGCGGCACCTTGTCTCATACTTCTGGTGGCTTTTGTGCGAATGTGGGGTCAGTGGCCACCATGTTCGGCATGGCGGCCACTGGCGGTGGTTGGATCGTTTCGCACCCGGTCATGGAGGACCGTAATCAAGTGAGATCGACCACCGTCTTCGCCTGAGGCCTGAACGGATACGCAGCAGCTCGACGGCTCTGCACGACAAGCATAGGACAGCGAAGATGAACAATGATACCATCGGCGTCGACATCTCGAAAGCCCATCTCGACGCGCACCGCCTCACGACCGGCGAGCGCGCCCGGTTTGACAATACCGCCACCGGGTTCAAAGCGCTCAAACGCTGGCTCGGTGCGGCACAACCAGACCTGATCGTCTTCGAGCCGACCGGTCCCTGCCACCGCGATTTCGAGGCGGCCTTCGCCGGGCACCTGCCGCTTTGCAAGGTCAACCCGCTTCAGGCGCGGCGCTTCGCGCAAGCGCATGGCACGCGGGCCAAGACCGATGCCGTGGACGCGGCCATGCTGGCGCTCATGGGGCGGGCGCTGGAGTTGGTCCCGGACCGGCCCACGGATGAAATCCAGATCGTTCTCAGGGACTTGCGCGTCGCCCGCTCGGGCCTCGTGCGCGACCGGACCGCCCTGATGAACCGGCTTGCAGCGGCGCGGCTGCCGCTCGTCCGGCGGCTCGTGAAGGCGCGTCTCGCCCAGGCCGAGCGCCAGATCGCCACCCTCGACGCCGAGATCGACGCCTGCCTCGACGCCTGCCCCAAGCGCCGACGCGCCGCGCAGATCCTCACCTCGATCCCCGGAATCGGACGCATCACCGCAAGCGCACCATCCTCGCGGAATGTCCCGAAATCGGCACCCTGCGTCACAAGCAGATCGCCGCCCTCGCCGGCCTCGCGCCGATGACGCGACAGTCAGGTGCGTGGCAGGGCAAGGCGAGGATCAGCGGCGGGCGCAGGCACCTGCGCGAGGCCCTCTTCATGCCCGCCCTCGTCGCGATGAAGAAAAACCCCGACCTCAGTGCCAAATACGACCGGCTGCGCGAAGCCGGAAAACCCCACAAGGTCGCGCTTACAACCCTCATGAGAAAGCTCATCCAACTCGCCAACACGCTCGTAAGCGAGGACAGGACATGGCAACCAAAACCCGCTTGACCCGGACGGATACTTGATTCCGCGCAAGGGGGCTTCTCCTTCAACGTCCCCTTCAGGCCAACAGCGGCCCACCCGAAGGGCACGCCGACACCTC
>JAXHLV010000016.1:0-101116 GCA_034521935.1 Roseovarius sp. | reverse complement strand
AACCGTATAGCCGCGCCGCTCGGTCGCGGGCAGGCCGCGCCCGAACAGGTCCAGCAAGCTCGGCCTGCCGCTTGATCGCCGCAAGCGCCACGGAGAGGAACATGCGAAAACGCCAGCAGCCACACCGAAGGCACCAGCCCGGTGGCCAGCGCGCCCGCGAGGATGCGCATGGTATAAAGCCCCGCCAGCGTGCAGATATCGGCGATGGCGATCCGCTTGAGGCTGAGCGAATAGGTGACGGTGAGCGCGAAATAGCCCGCGATCACCGCCAGCAGCGCCCCGCCGCCGATAGCGGCCAGCCCCAGCCCGGCCACGAGCAGCAGCGGCACCATCGCCGTGCCGTGTGCGATGGGCACCCGGCCCGAGGCCAGCGGACGCAGCGCCTTGCGCGGGTGCATCCGGTCGGCGCGCAGGTCCATCAGGTCATTGAAGACATAGCCCGCCGAACTCACGAGGCAGAACGCCACGAACGCCAGAACCGCCTGCGCGATCACCGCAGGTTGGGTGGCGTGGGACGCGATCACCGGGGCAAAGACGAGCAGGTTCTTGAGCCACTGATGCGGTCGCAGCGCCGCAAGATAGCCTTGCGGCGTGTCACTGCCCGTCGTGGTGCGCAGATGCTCGGCCTGCGCGCCCGTGCTCTCGAGGCGGCGGCGCAGCCCGGCAGACGCATCGACGGTGATCGCGCGCTGCGCGCCCGCCCAGACCGGCAGGTCGGACGTGCTGTCGCCGATATAGGCATAAGGCTCCGCGCCATAGGTCTCCGCGATCATCGCGGCCTTCGCGGCCCCTTGAGGTCGCGCTCCCCGTCAGAGCCGTGAGCCGCCTCGAAAAGTCCCAGATGCGCGGCGACGCCGATCGGCGATGGCCTGATCTGCGGCGGTGACCAGCACCGCGCGCCCGCCCCCCGCGCGCCAGTCGCGGATATGGTCGAGCACCACGTCGTTATAGGGCAGATGCGCCACATCGAGCGGGCAAAGCGCGGCAAGGTCATGCTTCAGCGCCGCCCGCCCCCGGCCCAGCGCGCGAAAGCAGACAGGGATCGTGCGCCCGCTCTCCGACAGCGCCGCCCAGAAACATTCGAACAGCGAATCCGACCGGATCAGCGTTCCGTCAAGATCCACCACGAGCAGCGGTATATCGTCACGACTGTCCTTGGGGGTCATGCCGGTGCCTTGCCTTTTCCCGCTGCGATACTCGCAACCTATCACCCGATGCCGGGGCGCGAAAGCGGCCTCGGCCCCTGCACCGGAACACCGGTTCGGGCAGCACCGTTTCCCATTGCGCGCGGCGGATGAGGGAGGCCGGGCACCTGACGGCGCAGGACATGATCCGACGCAGGTAACACGAACGGATGCCCGCCGCTGCTCATCACCGCAAGGCTGCGGCGCGCGCGGGTCATGCTGACGTAAAACAGCCGTCGGGGCGCGTCGGCATCCTCGCCCCGATGAGCCGCATGGCCAGCGCATGGCAGGTCGAGACCAAGGGGCGCTATGGCCATCCCGGCGGGCTGGTCCATGCCGGGCTGCACGGCCTGCTGAGCCTGCCGGTCCTGATGGTGGCGGCCCCCCCGGCACCGGGCCTGTTCGCGGCGCTGGTGGTCGCAGAGGTGGTGCTGCACGCCCACATCGACCGGGCCAGGGCGCGGATCGCCGCCCGGCGCGGCATCGACGGCCGCGACAAACGCCTACCGGCACCTCCACGGCCCCGACCGGGTGGCGCATCAGATCATCGATCTGGCGATTCTCGCCGTGGGTGGCGGTTGCCGCCTGATATCCGGCACCGGGAGCGCCTCGGCCGATGCCGCGCCGGCCTGCCATGCTGCGGAATGGCCGGGGGGACAGGCGGCGTGGGTTGGCCTGAAAGGACATTGCGCCAACGGTCGAGGAGCCGCGCAGCGCCCGACCGCGGGGGCGCTCCGACGGTGAAGGAGAGCAGTTTATGGTGCCAAATACTCCAACGATTGTAGAATGATAGACGTCGCAGAAGCGCCCGCCCGGGGGGCGGTCGGGCGCTGCGCGGCGGCGCCTTGCGGCACCTCGATTCCGCGCAAGGGGACTTCTCCTTCAACGACCGCTCCAGGCCAGAACCAGTCACCGCGTGCCAGCTCTCCAACACCCGGCGCTGTTCGATCCGGCGCAACGGGTCCCCTGACGCCGCTGCCGGCCCGCGCTCAGGCCATGCCCAGCGCTTCCTTGTACATCTCGAGCACAGCCTCTTCCTCGGCGATGTCGTCAGCCGTCGCGCTTGCGCAGCGCGATCACCTTGCGCATCACCTTGGTGTCATAGCCGCGCCCCTTGGCCTCGGCCATCACCTCTTTCTGCTGGTCGGCGATGTCCTTCTTCTCGGCCTCCAGCCGCTCGAAACGCTCGATGAACTGGCGCAGCTCGTCTGCGGTGACACGGTAATTGGTGTCGGACGTCAGGTCGTTCATGAAAGGCCTCCGGTCAGTGTCAGGCCGCCTGACTAGCGGCCCGCCGCCCGCCCCGCGCAAGCGCCTTCGCGCCCGCTACCCTTGCGCAGCGGGCCGCTTTGGCCTAGGCGACAGCGGCAACACGCGAAACGGCGGAGGGCGCGCGATGGAAATGCTGGTCTGGGGCGGCGCGGCGGTCTCGCTCGCGGGGCTTGCAGGGCTCGTCTGGTGCATCCTCAAGGTCTGGCGACTGCGCCGCGCCGGGCTCTCGGATGCCGAGATGCGCAACGCGGTTCAGGCGGTGCTGCCGGTCAATCTCGGGGCGCTGTTCCTGTCGGTCACCGGGCTGATGATGGTGGTGGTGGGCATCATGCTCGGCTGAGCACGCCAGAAGCCACCCAGAAGCCCCTGCGCGCCGGAAATACCCCTGCCCCTCGCGCACCCGCGCCGCGATGCCGGGCTGCGGTCCCCACAGCGCCTCCGACAGCGGTGCCAGCGCCTTCATGTCGCCCAGCACGGCCAGCAGCCCGCGATCATCGGCGGCAAAGAGCGGCCCGCCCCGGTCGCGCGCCATGCCCAGCGCGCCCACGGCCAGCAGATCGACATCGCCCGGACGCGCCAGCGCCCCCGACGCCATCAGCCGCTCGGCGGCATTCACCAGTGCTGCGTGCAGCGCGCCGCCCGCATCCACACGCCCCGGCAGCACGCCGCCCCCGCCGCCGCGCGGCGCACGCGGCCCCTCGGGGACGCTCGTAAAACCCGCGCCCCACGACACGCCCGCGCGCGCCCGCGCGATCCGCGCGGCCAGCGGGCCATCGGCGGCGGGCGGCGGCATCTCCAGCCGCGCCGCCAGCGCCGCCAGCCGCGCCTGCGCCGCCTCCAGCCCCTCGTGATCCATGCCAAGGCACGGTCCCTGGCCAAGGCCCAGCGCCTCCGCGCCGCGATCCACCTCGCCGGGCCCCAGCCCCGCCTGCACCAGCGCCAGCGCCGCGAAATCCAGTGCGCCCGCCAATATCCGCCCGGCCCCCGGCCCGGCCTGCGGCAGGCCCGCGCGCACCACGCCCATCCGCGCCCGCGCCATGAGCCGTGCCAATGCGGCCACATCGCCCGCCCCGGCCCCCGGCCCGACACCGATCTCGGCCACCTCCGCACCGGGACAGACCCGCAGCCACACCCCGTCAGGGCCGAATCCCGCACCCGTATTGAGCGTCACCCGCGCCGCGCCCTCGGGCGCGCGCCCCGGTACCGCCTCGATCCACAGATCGGCCCGTTCGCTCGGGTCATCCTGCACCAGCGCCACGCCGGTCGCCACCAGCCGCTCGGCCAGCGGCATCGGCACCGCGCCCGCCAGTCCGACGCGGCCCACGGTGCCCACCGCGCGCGCCCCCGCCGCGCGCATCTCGGCAGGGCCCGCGCCCGGCCCTCGGCAAGGCGCAGGTGGCACAGCGCCCGCGCCTCGCGGCTCTGCGCACGGCTCTTCGGCCAGCACCGCCTCGAAATCGAGGCCCTGCGCCAGCGGCAGAAGCTGCGCCGCCTCAACCGCGCGCAGGATATCCGCGGCCGCCCCGTCCTCGCGCGCCATACGGGTGCGCACGGCGGCAACCGCCCGCTGATACCCGCGCGGATCCGACAGGCCCCGCTGCGGGTCGCGCCGCGCGGGATCGGGCGGCGCGGCGGCAAGCCGCGCGCCAAGCTCCACCGCCGCCGCCTCGAGCTCCGACTCTTCCGTCACGATCCGGTCGAAAAGCGGGCGCAGCCGCGCCTCCCCGGCCGCCACCGCGCGCCCCGAGAGCATCATCTCCAGCGCCACCTGCGCACCCACGAGCCGCGGCAGCCGCTGCGTCGCCCCGGCGCAGGGCATCCGCCCCAGCGCAATCTCGGGCAGCGACAACCGCGCGCCCTGATGGGCGACGCGCCCCTGCGCGGCGAGCGCCAGCGACAATCCTGCGCCTGCAACCTCGCCATGCAGCGCCGCGATCACCGGCTTCGGGCACGCGGCCACCGCGCGGCACAGATCCTCAACGCCCGGCGCGCACGGCCCGGTCTCGTATTCCGACAGATCGAGGCCCGAGGAAAACCCCGCCGCCGCCCCGGCGATCACCACGGCGCGGCAGGTCATCCATGTTCTGCGGCATCGGTCAGCGCGGCGATCAGCGCCGCGCGCATTTCAAGCACAAGCGCATTGGCGACGGGCCGGTCGAGCCGCAGCACCATCACCCCGTCCATCTGCGCGCGTTGAATCGTGTCGCTCACACCTGCCCCGCCTGCCGCTTTCGCCTTGCGGGGATTACACCGGGAATTTGCCGCGCGCGCAAGCGGCGCAGACCGCTCAGGCGCTCAGACCGGCAGGTTGTCGAATTCCGCCTCGATCGCTTCGCTGAGCAGGGTGGAATGAAGCGCCTTGATACGCTCGGGCACGGCGTGCCCCTCTTCGCGCAGCCGCGCGATGGCGCGGCGCAACTGCGGCTCGTGGCGATGGCGCGTCCCGGGCGTATCCGCGCCGATGACGGCCTGCAGGCGGTCGAGTTCCGAATCGAGCTGAGTCATGATTTTTCCTCCCAAAGGCATGGCAACCATAGCGTGTTTGCGTCGCGCGCTGAACAAGTATCCTGCCCGCACAACAGAATTGTGAACGGATCAGCCCGCGCGCGCCGCGCAATGGCGGCAAAGCGGCGTCTCGGGCAGGATATCGAGCCGCTCGCGCGCGATCTGCTCGCCGCAGCCGGTGCAGATACCATAGCTGCCATCGCGAATCCGCCCCAGCGCCGCGCGTATGCGCGCGATCTCGGCCTCGCCGCTCTGGCCCAGCTGTTCGAGCACCTCGTCGCCCTCGCGCTCGGTGGCGGCCTCCTCCCAGTCCCGGGCGCGCGGCGTGTCGAGTTCGGCCTCGATGGCGTGCAGCCGGGTGTCAAGCTGACGCAGCCGACGCATCAGCGCGGCGCGGTATGTTGCGGTCTCAGGCATCGGTGTCCTCCGGTCGTCGCCATGTCAAAGTAACCGGCAGCATAACCGCCGCCCCGCACCTGTGCCTTGATGCAGGTCAACCGGTCGCCGGGGCCAGCGCCGCGCCGCTCCCCGACCCGGCATCCCGCCTGCTCCGCAGTCCTGTCGGTCGCCATGTCGGTGCCGGGACCGGCCCCGGCACCCGCCTGCTCCGGTCGCTCCGCCTCCGCCGTCTCGCCTGCCTGCTCCACAGCCGCCGCACCCGACCGCGCCGCCTCCGGCCCCGCTGTGCCCGCCGTCGTCTCCACGCCGCCGGGCCGGTCCTCCGGCCCGTCCCGGCAAGGCGCACGGCGCGCCAGCCGTCGCGACGGCCAAGCCGCCCCTCCGCCGCCATGTGCCCGCCCGCGCCCAGCAGCCGCACTCCGCGCAGGCTCTGCACCGGCAGGCCGAGCCGTTGGCCCACTTCGAGCGCCATTGCCTCGCTGAGCGGCAGGCGGATGCGCGCCAACACCGCGTCGAGCACCACCGGGGCCGCCAGCGCCACCGACGCCAGGTCCTCGGGCTCCGGTGTGCCCGCACCACCCGCCCTGCCCCGGCGCGCGCCCGTCCGCGCCGCCGGGCCCGACGCGCGCGCGCGGGCGGCGGCGCGGGCGGCAACAGCAGGTCAAGCCGCCCGGTGCGCAGCCCGGGGCCAAGATCGACGGTCAGGCGAAAGACCTCGAATTCCGGGGCCACCAGCAGCAGCGACAGCGCGCGCGCATCCTCCATCCGGTCGCCGAAGTGAAATCCGCGCGGCGCATGGTTCGCCCCGCTCTCGCCCATGCCCTCGTCGAAACCCGCGAGCAGGGCATCGACGAGCGGCGCGACCATCGCCGCATCGGTGCGCGTGGGCGTTCGCGCGCGCGCGTTACCCTCCCGTATGTGCCCGGTGGTCTGGACCTCGACCAGCGCCGCAAGCAGGCCGGGATCGAGCCGCATCGCCGCGCGCGCGCCCGCCGCACCGTCGAGCAGCAGGAAAAGCCCTCGGTCCCGAGCGCGGCCTCGACCTCGCCCGCCTCGACGCGGCGCTGTTCCACCGTGGCCACCACCAGTGGCAGGTCGAGCAGCGTCTCGGCGGCGCGCGCCAGCGCCAGCCGCAGCGCGCGCACCGGCGACATCACCCGCGGGTCCGCACCCTCGCGCGCCGCGCGCGTCTTGCGCCTTATGACCGAAGCCTTTTGCTGATCCGCCATTCGCCCGCGCCGTCCACCTTCTCGTGCCGTCCGCCTTCTCGTGTCGCGGACCGACCCTAGGCGCGCGGGGTTACGATTTTCCTAACCTCTGCCCTACTGCGCTGCCATCCGCCGCAACAGCGGCAGGCTCACCCGGAACGCCGCCCCGGTCTGCCCGGGCAGATAGGCGATATCGCCGCCCAGCCGCGTCATGATCTCGCGGCAAATGGCAAGGCCAAGCCCCGCCCCCCCGGCCTTGGTCTGGCCGATGCGCGAGAATTTCTCGAAGATCACCGCCTGCTTCTCGGTGGGAATCCCGCCGCCATTATCGGTGAAATCCACCACGAGCTGATCCCCGCTCACCGTCGGACGGACGTGCAGGACCGCCGGATCGGCATCGCAATACTTGCGCGCATTGCTGATGAGATTGATGAAGACCTGCGCCAGCCGGTCAAGATCGGTCGCCAGGTCCACCTGCTCGGCCTCGCGGTCGCGGCGAATGGTGAACTGCTCGGTCTCGCCACCCGCCGCGCGCACCGCGCGATCCAGCAACGCCTCCAGCGTGCCGCTCTGGATATTGAGATCGACCTGCCCGTTCTCGAGCACGCTCAGATCCAGCAGATCGTCGAGCAGCCGCGTCAGCCGCACCGTCTCGTCATGGATGATCGCGGCATATTTGGTCTGCTCTTCCGCGCTCAGATCGCCGGTGTCGCGCAGGATTTCGGAAAACGCCCGGATCGAGGTCATCGGCGTGCGCAATTCGTGGCTGATCTGCGACAGGAACCCGTCTTTCTGCACCGAAAGCTGGGTCAGTTTCTCGTTGGCCTGCCTGAGTTGCCGCGCGGTGCGCGCCAGTTCCTGAGATTTGGCCTCAAGCTGGCTGGAATATTCCATGATCTGCGCGGTCTCGTCGGCCACCGCCATCAGGTCGCGCACCGACACCGCCGCGCCGCCGACGATCTGCGCAATCATCGCGTGCGCGGTGGCGGCGCCCACCGATCCGGCCAGGTCGCGCTCCAGCTCCTGCAGGAAATCGGGGCTCGGCTCGGGCAGATAGCCCGCCACGCCCTGCCGGGCCGCGGCCGCCGAAAACAGCGCCTGCGCCTCGCGCGCGCCCATGATCCGCTGCGCCATGATCAGCAGGTCCTCGCTTTGGGCCATGCCGCCGGACCACCCCCCCAGCGTGCCGGAATGGTCAAAGACATTGACGAACTGCGCGCCCTGCAACCGCTCCAGCGGTTGCGGAAAGGTCAGCAGCGAGCCGAGCAGGAAGGCCCCGACATTGAGCAGCAACGACCACATAAACGCGTGCAGCACCGGGTCCATCCCCTCGGCCCCGAAGAGCGCGTGGGGCCGCAGCCAGCCGATGCCCCAAGGCCCCGCCGGCGTGCAGCGCGTCGGACATGCAGACCGACGGGCCGAAGCTCGGCAGGAACAGGCAGTAGAGCCAGACCAGAAGCCCCCGCGCAGAGCCCCGCCAGCGCGCCGTGCGCGTCGCCCCGCGCCAGAACAGCCCGCCCATCAGCGCCGGCAGGAACTGCGCCACCCCGACAAAGGCGATAAGCCCCATCGCCGCCAGCGCGGTGCCGCCGCCGGAGATGCGGAAATAGATGTAACCGAGGAACAGCACGCCGATGATGCTCAGCCGCCGCGCGATGAGCGCCACGTTGCGCACATCGCCCGACATCATCGCCGCGCCGCCGGTGTAATGCAGCCAGATCGGCATGACGACATGGTTCGACACCATCGTCGAGAGCGCGATGGCGGCGACGATCACCATCGAGGTGGCGCTGGAAAACCCGCCCAGGAAGGACAGGATCGCCAGCCCGTCGCGCCCCTCCGTCAGCGGCAGGGTGAGCACGAAAAGGTCGGGGTTGGTGCCCTCGGGCATGACATCGAGCCCGACCGCCGCGATCGGCAGCGACGAACAGGCTCATCAGCAGCAGATAGGCCGGAAACGCCCAGGACGCGGTGCGCAGGTGGTCCTCGTCCTCGTTCTCGACCACCATCACCTGAAACATCCGCGGCAGGCACAGGAATGCCATCGCCGACAGCATCGTGAGCCCCACCCAGCGCCCGCCGGAGACCTCGCAAGCGCGAGATTTCCGAGGCCTCGATCCGCTCAAACGTCGCACCGACACCGCCCGCCAGCCCCCAGACCACGAACACGCCGACAGCCAGCAGCGCGCAGAGCTTGACCACCGCCTCCAGCGCGATGGCCATGACCACGCCGTGATGGCGCTCGTTCGCGTCAAGGTTGCGGGTGCCGAAAAGGATGGTAAAAACTGACAGCCCCGCCGCCACCCAGAGCGCCGTGGACTGCATGTCCGCCAGCGGTGCGGCCTCCCCCGGCTCGGCAAAGGCGGCAAAGGCCGAAAACGACAGCGTCACCGATTGCAGTTGCAGCGCGATATAAGGCGTGGTGCCCACCACCGCCAGCACCGTCACGCAGCACCGCCAGCAGGTTCGACTTGCCATAGCGCGACGAAATCAGGTCGGCGATCGAGGTGATGCGCTGGCTGCGCCCGATCGCGAACGAGGCTGGCGCAGCGTCCACCACCAGCCCACCATCACCAGCGTCGGCCCGAGATAGATGGTGACGAATTCCAGCCCCGAGCGCGCGGCAAAGCCCACCGCGCCATAGAACGTCCACGCGGTGCAGTAGATCGACAGCGACAGCGTGTAGATCACCGGCGAGCGCAGCCACCCGCACCCGCCCCTTCCGCGCCGCGCGATCCGCGCCGAAGGCCACGGCGAAAAGCAGCACCACGTAGGACAGGCAGACCAGCACGAGGATATTGAGAACGGTCATTCCTGCGCTCCGCCCCCGTCTTCGCCCCCTCGCTCGTCCTCTTCGCCGCGCAGGTGCCGCGACAGCACCGCCGACGAGCACGACGAGCCCCGCCCAGAGCCCGAAGACATAGATCATCGCGCTCACCGTGCGGGCCCCATCCGCGCCCCCCTGCCAAAGCAGCGGCACGCAGAAAAGGATCCCGCCCGCCAGCGGCAACAGCCGCGCGGCATCGGCCACCCGGCGGCGACGATAGCTGCGCCGCGCCAGAAAGACCGGGACGCGCTCGGGGCTCATTCGCCCGCCAGCGCGCGCACGGCGTCGAGCACGTCGGCGTTGGAAAACGGCTTGGTCATGTAGCGGCTCGCGCCCGCGCGCTCGGCCATCTCGCGGTCGCGGGTCTGGCCGCGCGCGGTCAGCATCAAGACAGGCACGGCGGCAAAATCGGCATCCCCGCGGATCTCGCCGAGGATATCGAAACCGCTCTTGCCCGGCAGCATCACGTCGAGAATGATGAGGTCCGGCGCGCGCCGCCGCACCGCGTCCATCGCGTCATGGCCATTGGCATGGGTCTTCACCTCCCAGCCGTCGCGCGACAGGATGAAACTCACCGCCTCGATGATATTCGGCTCGTCCTCGATAAGCAGGACCGTTTTTCCCATGCCATCGGCCTCCCCTCCGATGTGGCGGTGCAGACCGCCGCCGCCCGACTATTCCCAAATTCGCCCGCCCTGTCAAAAGCCCTCTGCCAGGATCGACGGCTCGCGACGGGCGGCACAGGCTGCCAGCGGACAAATGCGGCAGCTCACCCCGATCTCGTCCACCGCGCCGTGCGCCTCGCCCGGATCGGGCAGCAGCAGCATATGCGCGCGCACCGGGGCCGGGCGCTCAAAACCGCCCGCGCCCTCGGGCCCGGCCACCGCCAGCGCCTCGATCGCCTCGCCGCCGCGCCCGGCCTGCCGCACGCGCCTGCGCACCGGGGCAAGCGGCTGCGACATCGCCTGATAGAGCGGCCAGAGCGCGCAGGCCCCCGCCAGCCGCGGCATCGCGAACCCATCGATGGGCTTGCGAAAGATCAGCGTGCCGGAGGCGTCGCAGATCACCAGCCCCACCGGCCCCGCCTCGGCCCCGGGCAGCGCCGCCAGCCGCCGGAACACCTGTGCCAGCCCCGCGCCCGTGGCCTCGGCCAGCCGCGCGGGGTTCGGCCCCAGTTTGCGCAACCGCGCCAGGAACGGGTCCATCGGCAGCGCGCGCGCATCCTCCAGATACCGCGTCAGCACCGCGCCCAGCAGCGTTTGTGCCGGTCCCGACAGCCCGCGCTCCGCCTCGGCCTGCACCAGCCGCGCCACCGCGCGCGGCCCCGCCGCCTCGCCCTCCAGCTCCGCGAAATGAAAGCTGCGCGCCGCCAGCACCGCGTGCATCTCGTCCTGCGGCGACTGCACCTCGGCATCGCGGTTGGGTGCGCCTTCGAGGTATTTCACCAGCGCCTGCGCGCCCTCGGTCAGCCGCGCGCTGTCCTCGTTGATGTTGCGGTGAAACCGCGCGGTCCATTCCGGCTCCAGCTCCTCGGTCTCGACGAGGATCGACGAGGTCGCGCGGATCGCCGTCACCGCCGAGATCACCTCGTGCAGCGAATCCGCAAGGAACGGATCATGCGCCAGCCGGTCGGTCAGCGTCTCGATGGTGCGCTCCATCTCGCCGTTGCGACGGTAGAGCTCGGTCATCAGCCCCGCCCAGCCCGGAAACCGCTCGGCGAATTCCTCGGCGCGGTCGCGCTCAGGGAGGCAGTCGATCTGCGGCCCCCGCCGCCTCGCCCAGCCCCGACACCAGCGTCGCCGCCGCCCCCTCGCTCAGAAGCGACGGCTCCACGTCGAGCGCCTCGGCAAGCCGCAACAGGGTCGTGCCGCCGATTCTGCGGCGGTTATGCTCGATCAGGTTGAGGTAGGAGGGCGAAATGCCCACCCGCTTGGCAAGGTCGGTCTGCCGTATGCTTGCGTGAACCCGCCTTTCACGGATGCGTGTTCCGATCATGAACCGTTCCGTCATCGGCTTTTCCCCCGCTCCGGGCTGGACTTGCTGCACCTGCGTGTGAACTTCTTTACAACAAGACGGCGGCGCGTGTCGATTTTTTTACAAAATAAATGTTTCCGCAAAGGCGCTTGTTGCGAAATTTTCTGATACTTCCTCATACTAAAGCTGTGCAGGTGTATCCTGTGCCGGGGCCGTGCGGAGGAGCAAGGCCCCAAAGGTTCATAATGGGAGGAATCCATGACCAAATCCAACTTTACCCGCCGCGGCGTGCTCAAGACGAGTGCCGGCGCGGGCGCAGGTCTCGCGCTGCCGATGATCTTTACCGCGTCGAGCGCCGCCGCCTACACCAACGAGCCCACCGGCGGCACCGTCACCCTCGGCTTCAACGTGCCGCAGACCGGCCCCTATGCCGACGAGGGCAATGACGAGCTTCTCGCGCAGCAGCTCGCCGTCGAGCACCTCAACGGCGAGGGCGATGGCGGCTGCCTCAACACCTTCACCTCCAAGGCGCTCAAGGGCAACGGCATCCTCGGCAAGAAGGTCGAGTTCGTCACCGGCGACACCCAGACCAAGTCCGACGCCGCGCGCGCATCGGCCAAGTCGATGATCGAAAAGGACGGCGCGATCATGATCAACGGCGGCTCCTCCTCGGGCGTCGCCGTCGCCGTTCAGGGCCTGTGCCAGGAGGCGGGCGTCGATCTTCATGGCCGGTCTGACGCACTCCAACGACACCACCGGCAAGGACCGCAAGGCCAACGGCTTCCGCCACTTCTTCAACGCCTACATGTCCGCCGCCGCCCTCGCGCCGGTGCTGGCCAAGGAATTCGGCAGAGGATCGCCGCGCCTACCACCTGACAGCCGATTATACCTGGGGCTGGACGCAGGAAGAGTCGATCAAGGCTTCGACCGAGGCGATGGGCTGGGAGACGGTGAACGCGGTCAAGACCCCGCTGGCCGCGACCGACTTCTCGTCCTATATCGCGCCGGTCGCTCAACTCGGGCGCCGACGTGCTGGTGCTCAACCATTACGGCGGCAACATGGTCAACTCGCTGACCAACGCGGTGCAGTTCGGCCTGCTGCGACAAGATGGTCAACGGCAAGGACTTCAAGATCGTCGTGCCGCTCTACTCCGAGCTGATGGCCGCCGGTGCGGGCGAGAACATCAAGGGCGTGCTCGGGCTCGATGAACTACAACTGGCAGCTCGACAACGACGGCTCCAAGGCGTTCGTCAAGTCCTTCGGCGAGAAATACGGCAAGCCGCCGTCGAACTCGGCGCAGACCTGCTACGCGCAGGTGCTGCTCTATGCCGATGCCTGTCGAGCGCGCGGGCACGTTCAACCCCTGCGGCGTGGCCGAGGCCCTCGAGGGCTTCGAGTTCGACGGGCTGGGCAACGGCCCGACGCTCTACCGCGCCGACGATCACCAGTGCTTCAAGGACGTGCTGGTCGTGCGCGGGGCGCAGAACCCGACCAGCCAGTACGACACGCTGGAAATCGTCGAAAAGACGCCGGTCGAGCAGGTCACCTATCCGCCGGACCATCCGCATGTTCGCGGCGACGAGGCCTCCCTGGGCGAGTGCAACCCGGGCGCCTGATCGTCCACCGCACCATCCGACCGCGGACCGGGCCGCGCCTCCGCGCGCGGCCTTGGGACAGCGCACCGTCGCGCTCAACCAACAGGTGGGAAAGATGGACGCATTCGTCGTGCAAATCCTCAACGGGCTCGACAAGGGCTCGGCCTATGCGCTGATCGCGCTCGGGCTGACGCTGATCTTCGGCACGCTCGGGGTGGTCAATTTCGCGCATGGCGCGCTGTTCATGATCGGGGCGTTCTGCGCGGTCACGCTGCAACGGCTGCTCTCGACTCAGCCACACGGTCGATCGACGACACGCAGACCGATTTTCTCGGCAACCCGCTTCAGGTCGAGACGGCCCTATGTCGCTGGACTGGTTCGGCCCCGAGATCGGCACACGGGATCATGGACTGGTCGGTGCCGCTGGCGATCCTGTTCGCGATCCCGATCATGGTCCTGATCGGCTTCGCCATGGAGCGCGGGCTGATCAAGCATTTCTACAAGCGCCCGCATGCCGACCAGATCCTCGTGACCTTCGGCCTGGCCATCGTGCTGCAGGAGATCATCAAGTATTTCTACGGCGCCAACCCGATCCCGACCCCCGCCCCCGGGCGCTTCGACGGGGTGGTCGATCTCGGCGCGCTGATCGCTTCGGGCTCGAGGTCGCCTACCCGCTACTGGCGCATCGTCTATTTCGCCTTTGCCGTCGATCATCGTCGGCGCGGTGTTCTCCTTCCTGCAATTCACCACCTTCGGCATGGTGGTGCGCGCGGGCATGGCGGATCGCGAGACGGTGGGCCTTCTGGGCATCAATATCGACAAGCGCTTCACCATCATGTTCGGCATCGCCGCGGCGGTCGCGGGCGTGGCCGGGGTGATGTACGCGCCGATCAATTCGCCCAACTATCACATGGGCATGGATTTTCTTGTGCTCAGCTTCGTGGTCGTCGTGGTCGGCGGCATGGGCAGCCTGCCCGGCGCCGTGCTCGCGGGCTTCCTGCTCGGCATCCTTGGAGAGTTTCGCATCAACGACCTGGGCCACCACCACCATTCCCGGCATCAACCAGGTCATCATCTACCTTGTCGCCATCATCGTCCTTCTGACCCGTCCGCGCGGTCTGATGGGACGCAAAGGCGTGATGGAGGACTGAGCCAATGTTTGGACTGAACAAGAAAGACGGAACCCTGTTCGCCGTCGTCATCGCGATCACGCTGCTGGCCCCGTTCATCATGAACCCGTTCCCCTCGGACAGCGGCATGGCACAGTTCAACGCGGGCTACCCGGACCTGCTGCAACGCTTCGTGATCTACGGTATCTTCGCCATCGGCTTCAACATCCTCTTCGGCCTCACCGGCTATCTCAGCTTCGGCCACGCCGCGTTCCTCGGGGTGGGCTCCTACGCGGCGGTGTGGATGTTCAAGCTGTTCAGCTACAACGTACTCCCGGCCATCACCTTCGCCATCATCATCGCGGCGATCTTCTCGGTGCTGATCGGCTATATCACGCTGCGCCGGTCGGGGATCTACTTCTCGATCCTGACGCTCGCCTTCGCGCAGATGTCCTTCGCGCTCGCCTACTCGGTGCTGTCGAACCCCAAGTTCAACCTCACCAACGGCGAGACCGGGCTTCAGGTCTACGGCGACGATCCGCAGATGTTCCACCGCGAGGGCCTGCCCGACATGCCGCATCTCTTCGGCCTGCCGATGCGCGCCACCTACGAGATGAACCTCGGCGGATGGGCGTTCAACTTCAACGCCGGCTATTACCTCGTGCGGCGATCGTCATGCTGGTGGCCTTCTACCTCGCGATCCGCATCTTCCGCTCGCCCTTCGGCATGATGCTGCGCGCGATCAAGTCCAACAACACCCGCATGACCTATACCGGCCTCAACGCGAAACCCTACGCGCTCGCGGCCTTCGTGATCTCGGGCATGTATGCCGGGCTCGCGGGCGGGCTCCTGGCGGCGATGGACCCGCTTGCCGGGGCCGAGCGCATGTTCTGGACGGCATCGGGCGAGGTGGTGCTGATGACCATCCTCGGCGGGGCCGGCACGCTCATCGGGCCGGTTCTGGGCGCGGGCCTGATCAAATACATGGAAAACATCGTCTCCAAGATCAACGACAACGTGCTGCACCAATGGTTCGCCTTCATGCCCGACGGGTTGGAGGACGCGGTGGTCGCCATCATCTACCCCTTCGTCGGCAAGGGCTGGCACCTGACGCTGGGCACGATCTTCATGCTGGTGGTGATCTTCCTGCCCGGCGGGCTTGTCGAGGGCGGGCAGCGCATCGCGCGGCTCTTGCGCGGCAAGAAGGCCCGCGAGGCCGAAAAATCCACCCAATCCACCCCCGCCGAATAAGGAGCGCTCGACATGGGTATTCTTGAAGTCAAGAACGTGAACAAGCGTTTCGGCGGCTTGCAGGCGCTGGGGGATGTCAACCTCGACATCGCCGAGAACAGCGTCCACGCCATCATCGGCCCCAACGGCGCGGGCAAATCCACCCTGCTCAACTGTCTCATCGGCAAGCTCATCCCCGATACCGGATCGGTGATGTTCGACGGCCAGTCGGTGCTCGGCCGCAAGCCCTACGAGATCAACCAGATGGGCATTTCCCGCGTGTTCCAGACGCCCGAGATCTTCGGCGATCTGACGGTGCTGGAAAACATGATGATCCCGATCTTCGCCAAGCGCGACGGGGTGTTCCGGCATGCACGCCTTCGAGACACTCGACCAACGAGCGCGACGATCGTCGATCAGGCCGAAGCGCATGCTCGAACAGCCTCGGCGCTCGCCGAGCAGCGCCACGATGCACTCGGCGTCGATGTCGCGCGGCAACAAGCGGCGGCTGGAAATCGGCATGTGCCTCGCGCAGAACCCGCAATTGCTGCTGCTCGACGAGCCGACGGCAGGCATGGCGCGCGCCGACACCAACGACACCATCGACCTTCTGAAGCAGATCAAGGACGAGCGCGACATCACCATCGTCGATCATCGAGCACGACATGCACGTGGTCTTTTCGCTCGCCGAGCGGATCACCGTGCTGGCGCAGGGCATCGCCGCTGGTCGAGGATACCCCCGACAAGATCAAGGGCCATCCCAAGGTGCGCGAAGCGTATCTGGGCGAGATCGGCCTGACCACAGGAGCGCGGACCATGAACGTCAAACCCGACTTTTCCAAGGGCGTGAGCCACGCCGAGACCGCCCCCGCCTTTCTCTCCATCTGGGAGATGGAGAGCTATTACGGCGAGAGCTACATCGTGCAGAACATCAGCTTCAACGTCCACGAGGGCGAGATCCTCGCGCTGCTGGGCCGCAACGGCGCGGGCAAGACCACGACGCTGCGCTCGATCGCGCGGATGGACAGCCCGCAGGTCACGCATGGCGAGATCTGGCTCGATCACCAGCCGCTCCACACCATGAAAAGCCACGAGGCGGCGGTCGCGGGCATCGGCCTTGTCCCCGAGGACCGGCGCATTATTTCCGGCCTCACCGTCGAGGAAAACCTGCAACTCGCGCAGATCACGCCGCCCATCGGCTGGTCGCTCGACCGCCTCTACGAGCTGTTTCCCCGCCTCAAGGAGCGCCGCACGCAGGAGGGCACCACCCTCTCGGGCGGCGAACAGCAAATGCTCGCGGTGGCCCGTGCGCTGGCGCGCGACATCCGGGTGCTGCTCCTGGATGAGCCCTACGAGGGCCTCGCCCCGGTGATCGTCGACGAGATCGAGAAGACCCTGCGCATCATCAAGGAACAGGGCATGACCACCATCATCGTCGAGCAGAACGCCGTGCGCGCGCTGGAACTCGCGGACCGCGCGGTGATCCTCGACACCGGCGGGATCGTGTTCGACGGCACCGCCGCCGAAGTCCTTGAAAACGAGGAACTTCGCACCGAATACCTGGCGATCTGACGCCAGAGCCCCCGCCCCGCCGCCGATCTGCCTGTCGACAGCGGGGCGGCTGTCGTCCTCCATCCAATCCGACAGCCGAGGAGGAGCCGATCATGTCCGACAAAACCTATGCCCCAACTGCGGGATTCTTGCCGCGAACGCCCATATCGACGCCGCCAAATACAAGGAAATGTATGCCGCCTCGGTGAATGACCCCGAGGCGTTCTGGCGCGAGCACGGGCAGCGGCTCGACTGGATCAAGCCTTACAGCCGGGTCAAGGATGTGAGCTTCGAATTCGGCAATGTCTCGATCGAATGGTATCAGGACGGCACGCTCAACGTCGCCGCCAACTGCATCGACCGGCACCTCGCCACGCGCGGCGATCAGACCGCGATCATCTGGGAGCCCGACGAGCCCGGCGACGCGGCGCTGCATATCACCTACAAGGAGCTGCACGCGCAGGTCTGCCGCATGGCCAACGTGCTCAAGAGCATGGGCGTGGGCCGTGGCGACCGCGTGGTGATCTACCTGCCGATGATCCCCGAGGCGGCCTATGCGATGCTCGCCTGCGCGCGGATCGGCGCGATTCACTCCATCGTTTTCGCCGGCTTCCGCCCGATGCGCTCGGCGCGCGCGTGAACGGCTGCGACGCCAAGGTGGTCATCACCGCCGACGAGGCCCCGCGCGGCGGCCGCGCCACCAAGCTCAAGGACAACGTCAACCAGGCGCTGCTGCACGACACCGACGATGTCAGATGCCTCGTGGTGCGGCGCACCGGCGGGCAGGTGGCGTGGCGCGCGGGCAGCAACACGAACTGAACCAGTACATCAACCAGTTACGTATTGCCGCCCGCGCGCCACGCCACCTGCCCGCCGGTGCGCCGCACCACGACGTCGACATCGTCGGTGTCGTGCAGCAGCGCTGGTTGACGTTGTCCTTGAGCTTGGTGGCGCGTCCGCCGCGCGGGGCGTAATCGGCGGTGATCACCACCTTGGCGTCGCAGCCGTTCACGCGCGCGCCGAGCGCATCGGGCGAGAAGCCGGCGAAAACGATGGGAGTGAATCTCGCGCCGATCCGCGCGCAGGCGAGCATCGCATAGGCCGCCTCGGGGATCATCGGCAGGTACAGCACCACGCGGTCGCCGCGGCCTCACGCCCATGCTCTTGCAGCACGTTGGCCATGCGGCACACCTCGCGCGTGCAGCTCCTGCGTAGGTGATGTGCAGCGCCGCGTCGCCGGGGCTCGTCCGGCTCCGCAGATGATGTCGCGGGTCTGATCGGCGCGGGCTGGCCGAGACGCCGGTCGATGCAGTTGGCGGCGACGTTCGAGCGCGCCGTCCTCGATACCATTCGATCGAGACATTGCCGAAACTGAAGCTCACGTCCTTGACCCGGCTGAATAGGGCGTGATCCAGTCGAAGCCGCTGCCCGCGCTCGGCGCCAGAACGCCTCGGGGTCATTCACCGAGGCGGCATACATTTCCTTGTATTTGGCGGCGTCGATATGGGCTGTTCGCGGCAAAATCCGCAGCTTGGGCATGGGTTGTCGGACATGATGGCTCCTCCTCGCTGTTGCGATTGGATCGAGACGACAGCCGCCCTGCTGTCAACAGGCAGATCGGCGGCGGGCGGCACTGGCGTCAGATCGCCGAGATATTCGGCGCGCAAGTTCCTCGTTTTCAAGCACCTCGGCGGCGGCGCCGTCGAACACGATCGCCGCCGGTGTCGAGGATCACCGCGCGGTCCGCGAGTTCCAGCGCGCGCACGGCGTTCTGCTCGACGATGACGGTGGTGATGCCCTGTTCCTTGATGATGCGCAGGGTTTTCTCGATCTCGTCGACGATCACCGGGGCCAGGCCCTCGTAGGGCTCGTCGAGCGAGCAGCACCTTGATGTCGCGCGCCAGCGCCCGCGCCACCGCCAGCATCTGCTGTTCGCCGCCCGAAAGGGTGACACCCTCCTGCTTGCGGCGTTCGCCCAGGCGCGGGAACAGCTCGTAGAGCCGCTCGAGCGACCAGCCGATGGGCGGCGCGATCTGCGCCAGTTGCAGGTTTTCCTCGACGGTCAGGCCGGGAATGATGCGCCGGTCCTCGGGCACAAGGCCGATGCCCGCTGACCGCCGCCTCGTGGCTTTTCATGGTGTGGAGCGGCTGGTGATCGAGCCAGATTTCGCCATGCGTGACCTGCGGGCTGTCCATCCGCGCGATCGAGCGCAGCGTCGTGGTCTTGCCCGCGCCATTTCGGCCCAGAAGGGCGAGAATCTCGCCCTCGTGGACGTTGAAGCTGATGTTCTGCACGATGTAGCTTTCGCCGTAATAGCTCTCCATCTCCCAGATGGAGAGAAAGGCGGGGGCGGTCTCGGCGTAGTTCCTGCCTTTGGAAAAGTCGGGTTTGACGTTCATGGTCCGCGCTCCTGTCAGGCCGATTCACCAAGATACGCTTCGCGCACCTTGGGATGGCCCTTGATTTTTTCGGGGGTATCCTCGACCAGCGCCGAGCCCTGCGCCAGCACGGTGATCCGCTCGGCGAGCGAAAAGACCACGTGCATGTCGTGCTCGATGATCACGATGGTGATGTCGCGCTCGTCCTTGATCTGCTTCAGCAGGTCGATGGTGTTGTTGGTGTCGGCGCGCGCCATGCCTGCCGTCGGCTCGTCGAGCAGCAGCAATTTCGGGTTCTGCGCGAGGCACATGCCGATTTCCAGCCGCCGCTTGTTGCCGCGCGACATCGACGCCGAGTGCTCGTGGCGCTGCTCGGCGAGGCCGAGATGTTCGAGCATGGATTCGGCCTGATCGACGATCTCGCGCTCGTTGGTCGAGTTCTCGAAGGCGTGCATCCGGAACACCCCGTCGCGCTTGGCGAAGATCGGGATCATCATGTTTTCCATCACCGTCAGATCGCCGAAGATTTCCGGTGTCTGGAACACGCGGGAAATGCCCATCTGGTTGATCTCGTAGGGCTTGCGCCCGAGCACCGACTGGCCGTCGAACATCACCGATCCGGTATCGGGGATGCAGCTTGCCGATGAGACAGTTGAGCAGGGTGGATTTGCCCGCGCCGTTGGGGCCGATGATGGCGTGGACGGTGTTCTCGGCGATGTCGAGGTTGACATCGCCCAGCGCCTGCAGCCCGCCGAAGCGCTTGTTCACGTTCTTGACTTCGAGAATGCCCATGTCATGCGCTCCTTATTCGGCGGGGGTGGATTGGGTGGATTTCTCGGCCTCGCGGGCCTTCTTGCCGCGCAAGAGCCGCGCGATGCGCTGCCCGCCCTCGACAAGCCCGCCGGGCAGGAAGATGACCACCAGAACGAAGATCATGCCCAGCGTCAGGTGCCAGCCCTTGCCGACGAAGGGGTGGATGATCGCGACCACCGCGTTCTCCAGCCCGTCGGGCAGGAAGGCGAACCATTGGTGCAGGACGTTGTCGTTGATCTTGGAGACGATGTTTTCCATGTACTTGATCAGGCCCGCGCCCAGGACCGGGCCGATCAGCGTGCCGGCACCGCCGAGGATGGTCATCAGCACCACCTCGCCCGAGGCCGTCCAGAACATGCGCTCGGCCCCGGCGAGCGGGTCCATCGCCGCCAGCAGCCCGCCGGCGAGCCCGGCATACATGCCCGAGATCACGAAGGCCGCGAGCGCATAGGGTTTCGCGTTCAGCCCGGTATAGGTCATGCGGGTGTTGTTGGACTTGATCGCGCGCAGCATCATGCCGAAGGGCGAGCGGAAGATGCGGATCGAGAGGTAGAACGCCACCAGCATGATGATCCCCGACAGGTAATAACCGGCGTTGAAGTTGAACGCCCATCCGCCGAGGTTCATCTCGTAGGTGGCGCGCATCGGCAGGCCGAAGAGATGCGGCATGTCGGGCAGGCCGCCCTCGCGGTGGAACATCTGCGGATCGCTCAGCGTCAGACCTGCAAGCCCGGTCTCGCCGTTGGTGAGGTTGAACTTGGGGTTCGACAGCACCGAATAGGCGAGCGCGAAGGACATCTGCGCGAAGGCGAGCGTCAGGATCGAGAAGTCAGATGCCCGACCGGCGCAGCGTGATGTAGCCGATCAGCACGCGAGAAGATCGCCGCGATGATCATGGCGAAGGCGATGGCGGGAATCACGTTCGTACGTGAACAGCTTGAACATCCACACCGCCGCGTAGGACCCCACCCCGAGGAACGCGGCGTGGCCGAAGCTGAGATAGCCGGTGAGGCCGAAGAGGATGTTGAAGCCGATGGCGAAGATGCCGTAGATCACGAAGCGTTGCAGCAGGTCCGGGTAGCCCGCGTTGAACTGTGCCATGCCGCTGTTCGTTGGGAACGGGTTCATGATGAACGGGGCCAGCAGCGTGATCGCGATGACGACGGCGAACAGGGTTCCGTCTTTCTTGTTCAGTCCAAACATTGGCTCAGTCCTCCATCACGCCTTTGCGTCCCATCAGACCGCGCGGACGGGTCAGACAGGACGATGATGGCGACAAGGTAGATGATGACCTGGTTGATGCCGGGAACGGTGGTGGTGGCCCAGGTCGTTGATGCGAAACTCTCCAAGATGCCGAGCAGGAAGCCCGCGAGCACGGCGCCGGGCAGGCTGCCCATGCCGCCGACCACGACGACCACGAAGCTGAGCACAAGAAAATCCATGCCCATGTGATAGTTGGGCGAATTGATCGGCGCGTACATTACCCCGGCCACGCCCGCGACCGCCGCGGCGATGCCGAACATGATGGTGAAGCGTTTATCGATATTGATGCCCAGAAGGCCCACCGTCTCGCGATCCGCCATGCCCGCGCGCACCACCATGCCGAAGGTGGTGAATTGCAGGAAGGAGAACACCGCGCCGACGATGAGGACGGCAAAGCAGAAATAGACGATGCGCCAGAGCGGGTAGGCGACCTCGAGCCCGAAGGCCGCGCCGAGATTGACCACCCCGTCGAGCGCCCCGGGGGCGGGGGTGGGGATCGGGTTGGCGCCGAAGAAATACTTGATGATTTCCTGCAGCACGATCGCCAGGCCGAAGGTCACGAGGATCTGGTCGGCATGGGGGCGCTTGTAGAAATGCTTGATGATGCCGCGCTCCATCGCGAAGCCGATGCCGATCATCACCGGGATGGCGAAGAGGAGCGCCAGCGGAACCGACCATTCCATGATCCCGTTGCCGATCTCGGGGCCGAACCAGTCCAGGACATAGGGCCGCTCGACCTGAAGCGGGTTGCCGAGAAAATCGGTCTGCGTGTCGTCGATGACCGTGTGGCTGAGCGAGAGCAGCCGTTGCAGCGTGACGGCGCAGAACGCGCCGATCATGAACAGCGCGCCGTGGGCGAAATTGACCACCCCGAGCGTGCCGAAGATGAGCGTCAGCCCGAGTGCGATGAGCGCATAGGCCGAGCCCTTGTCGAGCCCGTTGAGGATTTGCAGAATGAAAGAGTCCATGTGTCCCACCTGTCGGTTGAGCGCGACTGCGCTGTCCCGGCCGCGCGCGGAGGCGCGGCCGGGGTCCGGGTCTGATATGCGGTGCGATCAGGCGCCCGGGTTGCACTCGCCCAGGGAGGCCTCGTCGCCACCGAACATCGGGTGGTTCGGCGGATAGGTGACCTGCTCGACCGGCGTCTTTTCGACGATTTCCAGCGTGTCGTACTGGCTGGTCGGGTTCTGCGCCCCGCGCACAACCAGCACGTCCTTGAAGCACTGGTGATCGTCGGCGCGATAGAGCGTCGGGCCGTTGCCCAGCCCGTCGAACTCGAAGCCCTCGAGGGCCTCGGCCACGCCGCAGGGGTTGAACGTGCCCGCGCGCTCGCAGGCATCGGCATAGAGCAGCACCTGCGCATAGCAGGTCTGCGCCGAGTTCGACGGCGGCTTGCCGTATTTCTCGCCGAAGGACTTGACGAACGCCTTGGAGCCCTCGTTGTCGAGCTGCCAGTTGTAGTTCATCGAGCCCAGCACGCCCTTGATGTTCTCGCCCGCACCGGCGGCCATCAGTTCGGAGTAGAGCGGCACGACGATCTTGAAGTCCTTGCCGTTGACCATCTTGTCCAGCAGGCCGAACTGCACCGCGTTGGTCAGCGAATTGACCATGTTGCCGCCGTAATGGTTGAGCACCAGCACATCGGCCCCGGAGTTCAGCACCGGCGCGATATAAGACGAGAAGTCGGTCGAGGCGAGCGGGGTCTTGACCGCGTTCACCGTCTCCCAGCCCATCGCCTCGGTCGAAGCCTTGATCGACTCTTCCTGCGTCCAGCCCCAGGTATAATCGGCTGTGAGGTGGTAGGCGCGGCGATCCTCGCCGAATTCCTTGGCCAGCACCGGCGCGAGGGCGGCGGCGGACATGTAGGCGTTGAAGAAGTGCCGGAAGCCGTTGGCCTTGCGGTCCTTGCCGGTGGTGTCGTTGGAGTGCGTCAGACCGGCCATGAAGATGACCCCTGCATCCTGGCACAGGCCCTGAACGGCGACGGCGACGCCCGAGGAGGAGCCGCCGTTGATCATGATCGCGCCGTCCTTTTCGATCATCGACTTGGCCGATGCGCGCGCGGCGTCGGACTTGGTCTGGGTGTCGCCGGTGACGAACTCGACCTTCTTGCCGAGGATGCCGTTGCCCTTGAGCGCCTTGGAGGTGAAGGTGTTGAGGCAGCCGCCATCGCCCTCGCCGTTGAGGTGCTCGACGGCGAGCTGCTGCGCGAGAAGCTCGTCATTGCCCTCGTCGGCATAGGGGCCGGTCTGCGGCACGTTGAAGCCGAGGGTGACGGTGCCGCCGGTGGGCTCGTTGGTGTAGGCGGCGGCGCTCGACGCGGTAAAGATCATCGGCAGCGCGAGACCCGCGCCCGCGCCGGCACTCGTCTTGAGCACGCCACGGCGGGTAAAGTTGGATTTGGTCATGGATTCCTCCCATTATGAACCTTTGGGGCCTTGCTCCTCCGCACGGCCCCGGCACAGGATACACCTGCACACGCGTAGTATGGGGAAGTATCAGAAAATTTCGCAACAAGCGCCTTTGCGGAAACATTTATTTTGTAAAAAAATCGACACGCGCCGCCGTCTTGTTGTAAAGAAGTTCACACGCAGGTGCAGCAAGTCCAGCCCGGAGCGGGGGAAAAGCCGATGACGGAACGGTTCATGATCGGAACACGCATCCGTGAAAGGCGGGTTCACGCAAGCATACGGCAGACCGACCTTGCCAAGCGGGTGGGCATTTCGCCCTCCTACCTCAACCTGATCGAGCATAACCGCCGCAGAATCGGCGGCACGACCCTGTTGCGGCTTGCCGAGGCGCTCGACGTGGAGCCGTCGCTTCTGAGCGAGGGGGCGGCGGCGACGCTGGTGTCGGGGCTGGGCGAGGCGGCGGGGGCCGCAGATGACTCCTCCCCTGAGCGCGACCGCGCCGAGGAATTCGCCGAGCGGTTTCCGGGCTGGGCGGGGCTGGTGACCGAGCTCTACCGTCGCAACGGCGAGATGGAGCGCACCATCGAGACGCTGACCGACCGGCTGGCGCATGATCCGTTCCTCGCGGATTCGCTGCACGAGGTGATCTCGGCGGTGACGGCGATCCGCGCGACCTCGTCGATCCTCGTCGAGACCGAGGAGCTGGAGCCGGAATGGACCGCGCGGTTTCACCGCAACATCAACGAGGACAGCGCGCGGCTGACCGAGGGCGCGCAGGCGCTGGTGAAATACCTCGAAGGCGCACCCAACCGCGATGCCGAGGTGCAGTCGCCGCAGGACGAGATGCACGCGGTGCTGGCGGCGCGCAGCTTTCATTTCGCGGAGCTGGAGGGCGAGGCGGCGGGGCCGCGCGCGGTGGCGCGGCTGGTGCAGGCCGAGGCGGAGCGCGGGCTGTCGGGGCCGGCGCAAACGCTGCTGGGCGCGGTGCTGACGCGGTATCTGGAGGATGCGCGCGCGCTGCCGATGGACCCGTTCCTGGCGCGGTTGCGCAAACTGGGGCCGAACCCCGCGCGGCTGGCCGAGGCCACGGGCGCGGGGCTGGCACGGGTGTTCCGGCGGCTGGCGGCGCTGCCCGGGGCCGAGGCGGGGCCGGTGGGGCTGGTGATCTGCGACGCCTCCGGCACGCTGATCTTTCGCAAGCCCATCGAGGGGTTCGCGATGCCGCGGCTGGCGGGGGCCTGCGCGCTCTGGCCGCTCTATCAGGCGATGTCGCAGCCGCTTGCCCCGGTGCGCAGGCGCGTGCGGCAGGCCGGGCGCGGTGGCGAGGCGATCGAGGCGCTGGCGGTGGCCGGGCCCGAGGGCGCGGGCGGTTTTCGAGCGCCCGGCCCCGGTGCGCGCGCATATGCTGCTGCTGCCCGATCCGGGCGAGGCGCACGGCGCGGTGGACGAGATCGGGGTGAGCTGCCGCATTTGTCCGCTGGCAGCCTGTGCCGCCCGTCGCGAGCCGTCGATCCTGGCAGAGGGCTTTTGACAGGGCGGGCGAATTTGGGAATAGTCGGGCGGCGGCGGTCTGCACCGCCACATCGGAGGGGAGGCCGATGGCATGGGAAAAACGGTCCTGCTTATCGAGGACGAGCCGAATATCATCGAGGCGGTGAGTTTCATCCTGTCGCGCGACGGCTGGGAGGTGAAGACCCATGCCAATGGCCATGACGCGATGGACGCGGTGCGGCGGCGCGCGCCGGACCTCATCATTCTCGACGTGATGCTGCCGGGCAAGAGCGGTTTCGATATCCTCGGCGAGATCCGCGGGGATGCCGATTTTGCCGCCGTGCCTGTCTTGATGCTGACCGCGCGCGGCCAGACCCGCGACCGCGAGATGGCCGAGCGCGCGGGCGCGAGCCGCTACATGACCAAGCCGTTTTCCAACGCCGACGTGCTCGACGCCGTGCGCGCGCTGGCGGGCAAATGAGCCCCGAGCGCGTCCCGGTCTTTCTGGCGCGGCGCAGCTATCGTCGCCGCCGGGTGGCCGATGCCGCGCGGCTGTCTGCCGCTGGCGGGCGGGATCCTTTTCTGCGTGCCGCTGCTTTGGCAGGGGGCGCGGATGGGGCCCGCACGGTGAGCGCGATGATCTATGTCTTCGGGCTTTGGGCGGTGCTCGTCGTGCTCTCGGCGGTGCTGTCGCGGCACCTGCGCGGCGAAGAGGACGAGCGAGGGGGCGAAGACGGGGGCGGAGCGCAGGAATGACCGTTCTCAACATCCTCGTGCTGGTCTGCCTGTCCTACGTGGTGCTGCTTTTCGCCGTCGCCTTCGGCGCGGATCGCGCGGCGCGGAAGGGGCGGGTGCGGTGGCTGCGCTCGCCGGTGATCTACACGCTGTCGCTGTCGATCTACTGCACCGCCTGGACGTTCTATGGCGCGGTGGGCTTTGCCGCGCGCTCGGGGCTGGAATTCGTCACCATCTATCTCGGGCCGACGCTGGTGATGGTGGGCTGGTGGTGGACGCTGCGCCGCCTCGTTCGCGTGGGGCGCAGCCAGCGCATCACCTCGATCGCCGACCTCATTTCGTCGCGCTATGGCAAGTCGAACCTGCTGGCGGTGCTGGTGACGGTGCTGGCGGTGGTGGGCACCACGCCTTATATCGCGCTGCAACTGCAATCGGTGACGCTGTCGTTTTCGGCCTTTGCCGCCTTTGCCGAGCCGGGGGAAGCCGCGCCGCTGGCGGACATGCAGTCAACGGCGCTCTGGGTGGCGGCGGGGCTGTCAGTTTTTACCATCCTTTTCGGCACCCGCAACCTTGACGCGAACGAGCGCCATCACGGCGTGGTCATGGCCATCGCGCTGGAGGCGGTGGTCAAGCTCTGCGCGCTGCTGGCTGTCGGCGTGTTCGTGGTCTGGGGGCTGGCGGGCGGTGTCGGTGCGACGTTTGAGCGGATCGAGGCCTCGGAAATCTCGCGCTTCGAGGTCTCCGGCGGGCGCTGGGTGGGGCTGACGATGCTGTCGGCGATGGCGTTTCTGTGCCTGCCGCGGATGTTTCAGGTAATGGTGGTCGAAAACGAGGACGAGGAGCACCTGCGCACCGCCGGCTGGGCGTTTCCCGGCTACCTGATGCTGATGAGCCTCTTCGTGCTGCCCATCGCGGCGGTGGGGCTCGATGTCATGCCCGAGGGCACCAACCCCGACCTTTTCGTGCTCACCCTGCCGCTGACGGAGGGGCGCGACGGGCTGGCGATCCTGTCTTTCCTGGGCGGGTTTTCCAGCGCCACCTCGATGGTGATCGTCGCCGCCATCGCGCTCTCGACGATGGTGTCGAACCATGTCGTCATGCCGATCTGGCTGCATTACACCGGCGGCGCGGCGATGATGTCGGGCGATGTGCGCAACGTGGCGCTCATGGCGCGGCGGCTGAGCATCATCGGCGTGCTGTTCCTCGGTTACATCTATTTCCGCATCTCCGGCGGCGGTACCGCGCTGGCGGCGATGGGGCTTATCGCCTTTGTCGGCGTGGCGCAGTTCCTGCCGGCGTTGATGGGGGGGCTGTTCTGGCGCGGGGCGACGCGCACGGGCGCGCTGGCGGGGCTCTGCGCGGGGGCCTTGATCTGGCTCTACTGCCTGTTCCTGCCGAGTTTCGGCCCGTCGGTCTTCATGTCCGACGCGCTGCACGCCGCGGGGCCGTGGGGCATCGGCTGGCTGCGGCCCTACGCGCTCTTCGGGGCCGAGGGGATGGACCCGGTGCTGCATGCCTTTATGTGGTCGTTGCTGCTCAATGTCGGGGCCTTCCTGCTCGGCTCTCTGCTGACCTTTCCGCAACCGCTGGAGCGGTTGCAGGGCGCGCAGTTCGTCAATGTCTTTGACCATTCCGGCACGCTGGGGGGGTGGTCCGGCGGCATGGCCCAAAGCGAGGACCTGCTCATCATGGCGCAGCGGATCATGGGTGCGCGCGAGGCGCAGGCGCTGTTTTCGGCGGCTGCCGCGCGGCAGGGCGTGGCGGGCTATCTGCCCGAGCCGAGCCCGGATTTCCTGCAGGAGCTGGAGCGCGACCTGGCCGGATCGGTGGGCGCGGCCACCGCGCACGCGATGATTGCGCAGATCGTCGGCGGCGCGGCGGTGTCGGTGCGCGACCTGATGGCGGTGGCCGACGAGACCGCGCAGATCATGGAATATTCCAGCCAGCTTGAGGCCAAATCTCAGGAACTGGCGCGCACCGCGCGGCAACTCAGGCAGGCCAACGAGAAACTGACCCAGCTTTCGGTGCAGAAAGACGGGTTCCTGTCGCAGATCAGCCACGAATTGCGCACGCCGATGACCTCGATCCGGGCGTTTTCCGAAATCCTGCGCGACACCGGCGATCTGAGCGCGGAAGAGCAGACCAAATATGCCGCGATCATCCATGACGAGACGGTGCGGCTGACGCGGCTGCTCGACGATCTGCTGGATCTGAGCGTGCTCGAGAACGGGCAGGTCGATCTCAATATCCAGAGCGGCACGCTGGAGGCGTTGCTGGATCGCGCGGTGCGCGCGGCGGGTGGCGAGACCGAGCATTTCACCATTCGCCGCGACCGCGAGGCCGAGCAGGTGGCCCTGGCGACCGATCTTGACCGGCTGGCGCAGGTCTTCATCAATCTCATCAGCAATGCGCGCAAGTATTGCGATGCCGATGCCGGCGGTCCTGCACGTCCGTCCGACGGTGACCGGGGATCAGCTCGTGGTGGATTTCACCGATAATGGCGGCGGGATTCCCACCGAGAAGCAGGCGGTGATCTTCGAGAAATTTTCGCGCATCGGCCAGACCAAGGCCGGGGGGGCGGGGCTTGGCCTTGCCATTTGCCGCGAGATCATGACGCGGCTGGGCGGCGATATCGCCTATCTGCCCGGGCAGACCGGGGCGGCGTTCCGGGTGAGCCTGCCGCTGTTGCGGCGGATGGCAGCGCAGTAGGGCAGAGGTTAGGAAAATCGTAACCCCGCGCGCCTAGGGTCGGTCCCTGACACGAGAAGGCGGACGGCACGAGAAGGTGGACGGCGCGGGCGAATGGCGGATCAGCAAAAGGCTTCGGTCATAAGGCGCAAGACGCGCGCGGCGCGCGAGGGTGCGGACCCGCGGGTGATGTCGCCGGTGCGCGCGCTGCGGCTGGCGCTGGCGCGCGCCGCCGAGACGCTGCTCGACCTGCCACTGGTGGTGGCCACGGTGGAACAGCGCCGCGTCGAGGCGGGCGAGGTCGAGGCCGCGCTCGGGACCGAGGGGCTTTTCCTGCTGCTCGACGGTGCGGCGGGCGCGCGCGCGGCGATGCGGCTCGATCCCGGCCTGCTTGCGGCGCTGGTCGAGGTCCAGACCACCGGGCACATACGGGAGGGTAACGCGCGCGCGCGAACGCCCACGCGCACCGATGCGGCGATGGTCGCGCCGCTCGTCGATGCCCTGCTCGCGGGTTTCGACGAGGGCATGGGCGAGAGCGGGGCGAACCATGCGCCGCGCGGATTTCACTTCGGCGACCGGATGGAGGATGCGCGCGCGCTGTCGCTGCTGCTGGTGGCCCCGGAATTCGAGGTCTTTCGCCTGACCGTCGATCTTGGCCCCGGGCTGCGCACCGGGCGGCTTGACCTGCTGTTGCCGCCCGCGCCGCCGCCCGCGCGCGCGTCGGGCCCGGCGGCGCGGACGGGCGCGCGCCGGGGCAGGGCGGGTGGTGCGGGCACGCCGGAGCCCGAGGACCTGGCGTCGGTGGCGCTGGCGGCCCCGGTGGTGCTCGACGCGGTGTTGGCGCGCATCCGCCTGCCGCTCAGCGAGGCAATGGCGCTCGAAGTGGGCCAACGGCTCGGCCTGCCGGTGCAGAGCCTGCGCGGGGTGCGGCTGCTGGGCGCGGGCGGGCACATGGCGGCGGAGGGGCGGCTTGGCCGTCGCGACGGCTGGCGCGCCGTGCGCCTTGCCGGGACGGGGCCGGAGGACCGGCCCGGCGGCGTGGAGACGACGGCGGGCACAGCGGGGCCGGAGGCGGCGCGGTCGGGTGCGGCGGCTGTGGAGCAGGCAGGCGAGACGGCGGAGGCGGAGCGACCGGAGCAGGCGGGTGCCGGGGCCGGTCCCGGCACCGACATGGCGACCGACAGGACTGCGGAGCAGGCGGGGATGCCGGGTCGGGGAGCGGCGCGGCGCTGGCCCCGGCGACCGGTTGACCTGCATCAAGGCACAGGTGCGGGGCGGCGGGTATGCTGCCGGTTACTTTGACATGGCGACGACCGGAGGACACCGATGCCTGAGAGCCGCAACATACCGCGCCGCGCTGATGCGTCGGCTGCGTCAGCTTGACACCCGGCTGCACGCCATCGAGGCCGAACTCGACACGCCGCGCGCCCGGGACTGGGAGGAGGCCGCCACCGAGCGCGAGGGCGACGAGGTGCTCGAACAGCTGGGCCAGAGCGGCGAGGCCGAGATCGCGCGCATACGCGCGGCGCTGGGGCGGATTCGCGATGGCAGCTATGGTATCTGCACCGGCTGCGGCGAGCAGATCGCGCGCGAGCGGCTCGATATCCTGCCCGAGACGCCGCTTTGCCGCCATTGCGCGGCGCGCGCGGGCTGATCCGTTCACAATTCTGTCGTCCGGGCAGGATACTTGTTCAGCGCGCGACGCAAACACGCTATGGTTGCCATGCCTTTGGGAGGAAAAATCATGACTCAGCTCGATTCGGAACTCGACCGCCTGCAGGCCGTCATCGGCGCGGATACGCCCGGGACGCGCCATCGCCACGAGCCGCAGTTGCGCCGCGCCATCGCGCGGCTGCGCGAAGAGGGGCACGCCGTGCCCGAGCGTATCAAGGCGCTTCATTCCACCCTGCTCAGCGAAGCGATCGAGGCGGAATTCGACAACCTGCCGGTCTGAGCGCCTGAGCGGTCTGCGCCGCTTGCGCGCGCGGCAAATTCCCGGTGTAATCCCCGCAAGGCGAAAGCGGCAGGCGGGGCAGGTGTGAGCGACACGATTCAACGCGCGCAGATGGACGGGGTGATGGTGCTGCGGCTCGACCGGCCCGTCGCCAATGCGCTCGTGCCCGAGATGCGCGCGGCGCTGATCGCCGCGCTGACCGAGGCCGCAGCGGCAGAGGAGGAGACCTGCCGCGCCGTGGTGATCGCCGGGGCGGGGGCGGGGTTTTGCTCGGGCCTCGATCTGTCGGAATACGAGACCGGGCCGTGCGCGCCGGGCGTTGAGGATCTGTGCCGCGCGGTGTCCGCGTGCCCGAAGCCGGTGATCGCGGCGCTGCATGGCGAGGTTGCAGGCGCTGGGCTGTCGCTGGCGCTCGCCGCGCAGGGCCGCGTCGCCCATCAGGGCGCGCGGCTGTCGCTGCCCGAGATCGCGCTGGGGCGGATGCCCTGCGCCGGGGCGACGCAGCGGCTGCCGCGGATCGTCGGCGCGCAGGTGGCGCTGGAGATGATGCTGTCGGGGCGCGTGGTGACGGCCGGGGAGGCGCGGCTGCGCCCGCTTTTCGACCGGATCGTGACGGAAGAGTCGGGGCTCGAGGCGGCGGCGGTGGAACTTGGCGCGCGGCTTGCCGCCGCGCCGCCCGATCCCGCGCGGCGCGACCCGCAGCGGGGCCTGTCGGATCCGCGCGGGTATCAGCGGGCGGTTGCCACCGTGCGCACCCGTATGGCGCGCGAGGACGGGGCGGCCGCGGATATCCTGCGCGCGGTGGAGGCGGCGCAGCTTCTGCCGCTGGCGCAGGGCCTCGATTTCGAGGCGGTGCTGGCCGAAGACCGTGCGCAGAGCCGGGAGGCGCGGGCGCTGTGCCACCTGCGCCTTGCCGAGGGCCGGGCGCGGGCCCTGCCCGAGATGCGCGCGGCGGGGGCGCGCGCGGTGGGCACCGTGGGCCGCGTCGGACTGGCGGGCGCGGTGCCGATGCCGCTGGCCGAGCGGCTGGTGGCGACCGGCGTGGCGCTGGTGCAGGATGATCCGAGCGAGCGGGCCGATCTGTGGATCGAGGCGGCACCGGGGCGCGCGCCCGGGGGCGCGGCGCGGGTGACGCTCGATACGGGTGCGGGATTCGGCCGTGACGGGGTGTGGCTGCGGGTCTGTCCCGGTGCGGAGGTGGCCGAGATCGGTGTCGGGCCGGGGGCCGGGGCAGGCGATGTGGCCGCATTGGCACGGCTCATGGCGCGGGCGCGGATGGGCGTGGTGCGCGCGGGCCTGCCGCAGGCCGGGCCGGGGGCCGGGCGGATATTGGCGGGCGCACTGGATTTCGCGGCGCTGGCGCTGGTGCAGGCGGGGCTGGGGCCCGGCGAGGTGGATCGCGGCGCGGAGGCGCTGGGCCTTGGCCAGGGACCGTGCCTTGGCATGGATCACGAGGGGCTGGAGGCGGCGCAGGCGCGGCTGGCGGCGCTGGCGGCGCGGCTGGAGATGCCGCCGCCTGCCGCCGATGGCCCGCTGGCCGCGCGGATCGCGCGGGGCGCGCGCGGGCGTGTCGTGGGGCGCGGGTTTTACGAGCATCCCCCCGAGGGGCCGCGTGCGCCGCGCGGCGGCGGGGGCGGCGTGCTGCCGGGGCGTGTGGATGCGGGCGGCGCGCTGCACGCAGCACTGGTGAATGCCGCCGAGCGGCTGATGGCGTCGGGGGCGCTGGCGCGTCCGGGCGATGTCGATCTGCTGGCCGTGGGCGCGCTGGGCATGGCGCGCGACCGGGGCGGGCCGCTCTTTGCCGCCGATGATCGCGGGCTGCTGGCCGTGCTGGGCGACATGAAGGCGCTGGCACCGCTGTCGGAGGCGCTGTGGGGACCGCAGCCCGGCATCGCGGCGCGGGTGCGCGAGGGGCAGGGGTATTTCCGGCGCGCAGGGGCTTCTGGGGTGGCTTCTGGCGTGCTCAGCCGAGCATGATGCCCACCACCACCATCATCAGCCCGGTGACCGACAGGAACAGCGCCCCGAGATTGACCGGCAGCACCGCCTGAACCGCGTTGCGCATCTCGGCATCCGAGAGCCCGGCGCGGCGCAGTCGCCAGACCTTGAGGATGCACCAGACGAGCCCTGCAAGCCCCGCGAGCGAGACCGCCGCGCCGCCCCAGACCAGCATTTCCATCGCGCGCCCTCCGCCGTTTCGCGTGTTGCCGCTGTCGCCTAGGCCAAAGCGGCCCGCTGCGCAAGGGTAGCGGGCGCGAAGGCGCTTGCGCGGGGCGGGCGGCGGGGCTAGTCAGGCGGCCTGACACTGACCGGAGGCCTTTCATGAACGACCTGACGTCCGACACCAATTACCGTGTCACCGCAGACGAGCTGCGCCAGTTCATCGAGCGTTTCGAGCGGCTGGAGGCCGAGAAGAAGGACATCGCCGACCAGCAGAAAGAGGTGATGGCCGAGGCCAAGGGGCGTGGCTATGACACCAAGGTGATGCGCAAGGTGATCGCGCTGCGCAAGCGCGAGGCTGACGACATCGCCGAGGAAGAGGCTGTGCTCGAGATGTACAAGGAAGCGCTGGGCATGGCCTGAGCGCGGGCCGGCAGCGGCGTCAGGGGACCCGTTGCGCCGGATCGAACAGCGCCGGGTGTTGGAGAGCTGGCACGCGGTGACTGGTTCTGGCCTGGAGCGGTCGTTGAAGGAGAAGTCCCCTTGCGCGGAATCAAGGTGCCGCAAGGCACCGCCGCGCCGCGCCCGCCCGCCCCCCGGGCGGGCGCTTCTGCGCCGTCTAACATCCTATAAACGTTGGAGTATACCGCACCATAAACTGCTCTCCTTCACCGTCGGAGCGCCCCCCCGCGGTCGGGCGCTGCGCGGCTCCTCGACCGTTGGCGCAATGTCCTTTCAGGCCAACCCACGCCGCCTGTCCCCCCGGCCATTCCGCAGCATGGCAGGCCGGATGCGCCATCGGCCGAGGCGCTCCCGGTGCCGGATATCAGGCGGCAACCGCCACCACGGCGAGAATCGCCAGATCGATGATCTGATGCGCCACCCGGTCGGGGCCGTGGAGGTGCCGGTAGGCGTTGTCGCGACCGTCGATGTCGCGCCGGGCGGCGATCCGCGCCCTGGCCCGGTCGATGTGGGCGTGCAGCACCACCTCTGCGACCACCAGCGCCGTGAACAGGCCCGGTGCCCGGGGGGGAGCCGCCACCATCAGGACCGGCAGGCTCAGCAGGCCGTGCAGCCCGGCATGGACCAGCCCGCCGGGATGGCCGTAGCGCCCCTTGGTCTCGACCTGCCATGCGCTGGCCATGCGGCTCATCGGGGCGAGGATGCCGACGCGCCCCGGCGGCTGTTTTACGTCAGCATGACCCGCGCGCGCCGCAGCCTTGTGGTGATGAGCAGCGGCGGGCATCCGTTCGTGTTACCTGCGTCGGATCATGTCCTGCGCCGTCAGGTGCCCGGCCTCCCTCATCCGCCGCGCGCAATGGGAAACGGTGCTGCCCGAACCGGTGTTCCGGTGAGGGGGCCAAGGCCGCTTTCGCGCCCCGGCATCGGGTGATAGGCTGCGGGTATCGCAGCGGGAAAAGGCAAGGCACCGGCATGACCCCCAAGGACAGTCGTGACGATATACCGCTGCTCGTGGTGGATCTTGACGGAACGCTGATCCGGTCGGATTCGCTGTTCGAATGTTTCTGGGCGGCGCTGTCGGAGAGCGGGCGCACGATCCCTGTCTGCTTGCGCGCGCTGGGCCGGGGGCGGGCGGCGCTCAAAGGCGATCTTGCCGCGCTTGGCCCGATTGATGCGGCGCATCTGCCCTATAACGACGTGGTGCTCGACCATATCCGCGACTGGCGCGCGCGGGGCGGGCGCGCGGTGCTGGTCACCGCCGCAGATCAGGCCATCGCCGATCGGGTCGCCGCGCATCTGGGGCTTTTCGAGGCGGCTCACGGCTCTGACGGGGAGCGCAACCTCAAGGGGCCGCAGAAGGCCGCCATGATCGCGGAGACCTACGGCGCGGAGCCTTATGCCTATATCGGCGACAGCACGTCCGACCTGCCGGTCTGGGCGGGCGCGCAGCGCGCGATCACCGTCGATGCGTCTGCCGGGCTGCGCCGCCGCCTCGAGAGCACGGGCGCGCAGGCCGAGCATCTGCGCACGGGCACGCCGCAAGGCTACGTTGCGGCGCTGCGACCGCATCAGTGGCTCAAGAACCTGCTCGTCTTTGTCCCGGTGATCGCGTCCCACGCCACCCAACCTGCGGTGATGGTGCAGGCGGTTCTGGCGTTCGTGGCGTTCTGCCTCGTGAGTTCGGCGGGCTATGTCTTCAATGACCTGATGGACCTGCGCGCCGACCGGATGCACCCGCGCAAGGCGCTGCGTCCGCTGGCCTCGGGCCGGGTGCCCATCGCACACGGCACGGCGATGGTGCCGCTGCTGCTCGTGGCCGGGCTGGGGCTGGCCGCTATCGGCGGCGGGGCGCTGCTGGCGGTGATCGCGGGCTATTTCGCGCTCACCGTCACCTATTCGCTCAGCCTCAAGCGGATCGCCATCGCCGATATCTGCACGCTGGCGGGGCTTTATACCATGCGCATCCTCGCGGGCGCGCTGGCCACCGGGCTGGTGCCTTCGGTGTGGCTGCTGGCGTTTTCGATGTTCTTTTTCGTGGCGCTTGCGGCGATCAAGCGGCAGGCCGAGCTTGTGGACCTGTTCGGGCGCGGCCTGCCCGCGACCGAGCGGCGCGGCTATACGGTTGAGGATCTTCCGCTTGTCAGGCAAGTGGCAGTAGCGTCGGGCTATGTCTCGGTGCTGGTGCTCGCGCTCTATCTCGACGCACCTGCGGTGCAGCAGCTTTACGGCGCGCCGTGGCTCTTGTGGGGGATCTGCCTCGTGCTGCTTTACTGGATCACGCGGGTCGCGCTCGTGACCAGCCGGGGCGGGATGCACGATGATCCGATCGTGTTCGCCCTGCGGGACCGCACGAGCCTGCTTTGCCTCGCGCTCATGGCCGGTTTCGCCACCGGGGCGGCGCTGTTGTGAGCCGGGGCACGCTCATCCTGCGCTACGCGCTTTTCGCGGCGGTGGCCGTTCTGGTCAACCTGGCCACGCAGCGCATGGTGCTGGCGCTGCCGTGGGCGTTGCCGGGGCTGGGGCTGGCGGCGGCCATCGGGGCGGGCACGCTCACCGGGCTGGTGGTGAAATACCTGCTCGACAAGCGCTGGATATTCCATGACCTCGACACCGGCCTTGCCGCGCATGGCCGGAAATTCGCGCTCTACACGGCGATGGGCCTTGTGACGACCGCGCTTTTCTGGGGCACCGAGACGGCGTTCTGGCTCATCTGGCGGAGCGATGCCATGCGCGAGGCGGGCGCGGTGCTGGGGCTGACGGTGGGTTATGTGACCAAGTATCAGCTTGACCGGCGCTTCGTCTTTGCGGCAGCGGCGCAGCGCGGGGGGCGGCATGAGGCTCGCGGGCTGGGGCCGGTATCCCGTCGCCGAGTGCGCGGTGAGTGCCCCGCGCGACGAGGGCGCGCTGCGCAGCACCTTGAGCGACGGGCCGCTCATCGCGCGGGGCAATGGCCGCGCCTATGGCGACAGCGCGATGAACCGCACCAACACCGTGTCGATGCGGCGGTTCGACCGGATGCTGAGTTTTGATGCGCAGACGGGCGTGCTTGTGGCAGAGGCGGGGGTGCTGCTGGGTGACATCATCGCCGCCTTTCTGCCGCGCGGCTGGTTTCCCGCCGTGACGCCCGGCACGCGGTTCGTGACGCTTGGGGGGGCGATTGCGGCGGATGTGCACGGCAAGAACCACCATGTCGATGGCGGTTTCGGCAATTTTGTCGACTGGATCGAGGTGATGGGGCCGGAGGGCACGATCACCCGCGCCGCGCGCGACGAAAACGCCGATCTCTTCGCCTGGACGGTGGGCGGCATGGGCCTGACGGGCGTGATCCTGCGCGCCGCGATCCGGCTGCGCCCGGTCGAGACGGGGTGGATTCGCCAGAATTCGCGCGCGGTGCCGGATTTCGAGAGCGCGATGGCGGCGTTCGAGGCGGCCGCCGACGCGCCCTATTCGGTGGCCTGGATCGACTGCCTGAGCAGCGGTGCGGCGCTTGGCCGGTCGGTCGTGATGCTGGGCGAGCACGCGCGCCTTGACGGGTTGCCCATGCGTCACAGGCAGATGCCCTTCGGCCCGCCGCCGGGGCTCAAGCTGCACCTGCCGTTCAATGCGCCGGGCTTTGCGCTCAACCGCTGGACGGTGGCGGCATTCAACGCGGTCTATTACCGCGCTGGCGCGCGCAAGACCGGCACCGATCTTGTCCCGTGGGAGAGCTATTTCTACCCGCTCGACAGCATCCTCGGCTGGAACCGCATCTATGGGCGGCGCGGCTTTGTGCAGTTTCAGTGCGTCCTGCCCGAGGACACGGCGCGCGCGGGGCTTGCCGCGCTCTTGACGGCGATCTCGGCCTCGGGGCAGGGATCGTTCCTGTCGGTGCTCAAGAAGCTGGGCGCGGCGCAGGGGCGCTTTTCCTTTCCGATGCCGGGGTATACGCTGGCGCTTGATTTTCCCGTGTCGCAAAAGGTGCTCACGCTCATGCAGACGCTCGACCGCATCACGCTCGACCACGGCGGGCGGTTCTACCTCGCCAAGGATGCCCGCATGTCGGCCGGGACGCTCCACGCCTCGGATACGCGCGCGGCGGATTTCGCGGCCATGCGGCAGGGCAGCGGCGCGGCGGGGGCCTTTGCCTCGCTGCAATCGGAAAGGCTTGATCTGTGAGCATAGACCCGGTTCTCATCCTCGGCGGACGCTCCGATATCGGGCTGGCGCTGGCGCGCGCCTACGCCGCCGAGGGCCACGCGGTGCAGCTTGCCGCACGCGACGCCGCAAGCCTTGCGCCCGAGCAGACGGACATCGCGCTGCGCCACGGGGTGGAGGTGAGCCTGCACGAGTTCGACGCGCTTGCCCCCGACAGGTTCGAGGCGTTGCTCGACAGCCTGCCCGAATTGCCGGGCATCGCCATATCGGTCGTGGGCCTGATGGGTGATCAGGCCGAGAGCGCGCGCGATATTGACGCGGCGCGCCGCGTGATGCGCAGCAATTTCGAGGGGCCGGCCGCGATCCTCGCGCTCATCGCCAACCGGTTCGAGGCGCGCGGTCACGGCCTCATCATCGGCATCAGCTCGGTCGCGGGCGAGCGCGGGCGCGCCACCAACTATGTCTACGGCTCGGCCAAGGCCGGGTTCACCGCGTTCCTGTCGGGGTTGCGCAACCGGCTCGCGGGCACGGGCGTGCATGTGATGACGGTGCTGCCCGGCTTTGTCGCCACGCGCATGACCGAAGGGATGGACCTGCCCGAGCGGCTCACCACCGATCCCGAGAGCCTGGCGTGGCGGGTGCTGCGCGCGGGCCGGGCGCGGCGCAACGTGATCTACGTGTCGCGTATCTGGTGGCTGGTGATGGCCATCATCCGCGCCATCCCCGAGCCGGTGTTCAAGCGCCTGCGGCTCTGAGCCGGTGTTCGATACCGGGCAAGTTCGACATCTGACAATAACGTTCTCTGCGCTGCGCGAGGGCTGCCCTGTCTGTCAGGGCGCGTCGCCCCTGTCACGTCCCGCAGAACGTGGCTTGGACCATCTCTGACGCGGCGGGCGGGCGGTGCAGGTCTTGGGCCTCGGGCTGATCGTCAAAGGGCCGTGCCAGCACATCCAGAAGCCGCCGGAACGGCCCGTAATCGCCCGAGACCGCCGCCTCGATCATCTGCTCCACCCGGTGGTTGCGCGGGATGACCGCCGGGTTCGCGGCGCGCATCACCGCCTCCGGGTCGGTCTCGCGGACGAGCCGCGCGCGCCAGCCCGCCTCCCATGCGTCGAAGGCCGCCGGGTCGAGGAACTGATCGCGCGCGCCGCCCCCGATGAGCGCGCGGAACGTGTTGGTGAAATCCGCCCGCCCTGCGGCCATGCGCGTCAGCAGGTCATCGACCATCTCCGCGTCACCCGCCTCCGGCGCGGCGATGCCGATCTTGGCGCAAAAGGCGCGGTTCCGCGCCGCCTCGATCTGCTCTGGCATGGCGTGGACAAGCGCGGTGAATTCGGCAATGGCCGCGTCCTGATCGGGCATCAGCGGCACCAGCGCGGTGGCGAATTGCGCCATGTTCCACACGATCACATGCGCCTGGTTGTCGTAAGCATACCGGCCATGCGCGTCGATGGAGCTATAGACGGTTTGCGGGTGATAGGTATCCATGAAGGCGCAGGGGCCGTAATCTATCGTCTCGCCCGAAATGGCGGTGTTGTCGGTGTTCATCACCCCGTGGATGAACCCCACCGAGAGCCACGCCGCGATGAGCCGCGCCTGCCGGTCGATCACCTCGGCGAGCAGCCCGGCGGGGCCGTCGACCTCCGGGCAGTGGCGGGCGATGGCGTAGTCGCACAGCGCGCGCAGGCCTGCCAGATCGCGTCGCGCGGCGAAATACTGGAAGGTGCCCACGCGGATATGGCTCGACGCTACGCGCGTGAGCACCGCGCCGGGCAGGGCACCGGTCTCGCGCCAGACCCGCTCGCCGGTCTCGACGGCGGCGAGCGCGCGTGTGGTGGGGATGCCGAGGGCGTGCATCGCCTCGGACAGCACGTATTCGCGCAGCACCGGCCCGAGCCAGGCGCGCCCGTCGCCCATGCGGCTGTAGGGGGTGGGGCCGGAGCCCTTGAGCTGGATGTCGCGGCGCTGGCCGTCCCGGTCCATCACTTCGCCCAGCAGAAGCGCCCGCCCGTCGCCAAGCTGCGGCGAGAAGCCGCCGAACTGGTGCCCGGCATAGACCTGCGCCAGCGGGTCGGCCCCCTCGGGGGCCTCGTTGCCGGCAAATATCCGCGCGAGCGTGTCGTCATCGTCCCCCCCGTCGATGCCAAGCGCCTGCGCAAGGTTCGCGTTCCACGCGATGAGGCGCGGCGCGCGCACCGGCACCGCGCTCTGGCGGGTGTAGAACCGCGGCGGAAGCTGCGCGTAGCTGTTGTCAAATGGCAGGGCGAGGGTCATGCGCGGCCTTTCAATACGAGGTGTATCATCCGTCGAACCTAGTCACCCCTGCCCGGATCGCAAGCCACGCGATCCGCAGGCCGATTGCGCGCGCGATCTTGTTCAGCCCCGCGTGCTGGGCTATCACGCGCATTCAGACCCACGGGAAGATTGACATGCGCGCCGAGACCCAGACCCTTGTGACCGAGATCGAGAAATCGCTGGAGCTGTTGCGCCAGCGCCTCGGCTGGGAGACCGCGCGCCACCGGCTCGAGGAATTCAACGCCCGCGTCGAGGACCCGACGCTCTGGGACGATCCCGCGCAGGCGCAAAAGCTCATGCGCGAGCGGCAGGCGTTGGTGGATGCGCTCGGCACCCATGACTCCATCCAACAGGAATTGCAGGATCAGCTTGGCCTCATCGAGATGGGCGAGGCCGAGGGCGACACCGAGATCGTCGCCGAGGCCGAGGCGGCGCTGCGCGGGCTCGCGAAAACCGCCGCTGCCCGCGAGCTCGAGGCGCTGCTCGACGGCGAGGCGGATGCCAACGACACGTTTCTCGAGATCAACGCCGGGGCAGGGGGCACCGAGAGCTGCGACTGGGCGTCGATGCTGGCGCGGATGTATGTGCGCTGGGCGGAAAAGCGCGGCTATACCGTCGAGTTGCAGTCGGAATCGCCCGGCGACGAAGCCGGGATCAAGTCCGCCGCCTACAAGATATCGGGCCACAACGCCTATGGCTGGCTGAAATCCGAATCGGGCGTGCACCGCCTCGTGCGCATCTCGCCCTTCGATTCGGCGGCCAAGCGGCACACGTCGTTTTCGTCGGTCTGGGTCTACCCGGTGGTGGACGACAATATCGACATCGAGGTCAACCCCGCCGATATCCGCATCGACACCTACCGCAGTTCCGGCGCGGGTGGACAGCACGTCAACACCACAGACTCGGCAGTGCGCATTACCCACATCCCCACCGGCATCGTCACGCAATCGTCGCAGAAATCGCAGCACCAGAACCGCGATATCGCCATGAAGGCGCTGAAATCGCGGCTTTACCAGCAAGAGCTCGACCGCCGCAACGCCGCCATCACCGAGGCCCATGACAACAAGGGCGACGCGGGCTGGGGCAACCAGATCCGCTCTTACGTGTTGCAGCCCTACCAGATGGTCAAGGACCTGCGCACGGGCGTCGAGACCTCCGATACCAAGGGTGTTCTGGACGGCGATCTCGACCCGTTCATGGCCGCCACGCTGGCGCTTGAGGTGTCGGGCAAGAGCCGCGCCGAGGCGCAGGGAGAGGACTGAGGCCGCGATTCGTGGCCGCGGCTGTGGATTGGTGCTTTCATCGGGCGCGGTGAATGTCTAGATAAGGCGGGTGATGTTGTCGGGGGCGTGCCCCCCGTGACCAGGGAGAAGAGAGATGCTCAATAATATCGGCCTTCCCGGCCTTCTGCTCATCGCCGTTGTGGTGCTCGTGCTCTTCGGGCGCGGCAAGATCTCGTCGCTGATGGGCGAAGTCGGCAAGGGGATCACTTCGTTCAAGAAAGGCGTCTCCGAGGGCACCAAGGAGCTCGAGGACGAGACCGAAACCGCCGAATCGGCTGAGACCGCCCGCGACGCGACGCCCGCGGACGAAGAAAAAGACAAGGTCTGACATCTAAATGCTCGACCTTGGCTGGACCGAGCTTTTGCTCATCGGGATCGTCGCGCTGATCGTCGTGGGCCCCAAGGACCTGCCGGGCATGTTCCAGGCCGTGGGCAAGTTCGTGGGCAAGGCAAAGGGCATGGCGCGCGAGTTCAGCCGCGCGATGAACGACGCCGCCGATCAATCCGGCGTGAGCGATATCCAGAAATCGTTCAAATCCGCGTCGAACCCGATGAAGACGGCGATGAACGAGCTCAAGAAAACCACCGATGACGTGACCCGCGACATCGAGACGTCCACGCGCCCGCCGCTCGATCCCGAGCGACAGGCCGCCGCCGACAAGATCCGCGAGAAATCCGCCGAGATGGCCACCGCCCGTCGGACTGCCGAGGCCGAGGCCGAGGCGAAGGCCGCCGAGACGCCGAAAGAGGCCGCGCCCGAGACGAGCGAAGAGACCGCGCCCAAGACCGCCGGGAAGGCGACCGCGCCCAAGACCGCCGGGAAGGCGACCACGCCCAAGACCGCCAGCAAAAAGACTGCCAGCAAAAAGACTGCCGCCGCACCCGCTGACGGCAACTCCGGGGACAAGGCATGAGCGCGCCGGATGACGAGCTTGAGGAATCGAGCGCGCCGCTGATCGAGCATCTGGCGGAATTGCGCACCCGCCTGATCCGGTCGGTCATCGCCTTTATCGTCGGTATCGTACTGGCCTTCATCGTGGCCGAACCGATCCTGCAATTCCTGCTTGGCCCGATCGAGGACACCCTGCGCGAATTGGGCGATCCGTCGCCGACGATGCAATATACCAGCCCGCAGGAATATCTCTTCACGCTGTTTCGCATCTCGATGGTGTTCGGCTTTGCGCTGGCATTTCCCGTGATCGGGTTCCAGATGTGGCGCTTTGTGGCCCCCGGTCTCTACCGGCAGGAAAAGAACGCGTTCCTGCCGTTCATGATCGCCTCGCCGGTGATGTTCTTTCTGGGCGCATCCTTCGCGCATTTCGTGGTCACACCGCTGGCGATGGCGTTTTTCCTGGGCTTTGCCGATGTCCCCTCGATCATCGCCGATCTGATGGACGGGCTTGTCGGTGCCGAGGCGACGCCAGGCGTGGCCCCTGTGGCTCCTGAGACAAGCGACGGCATTCGCATCACCTTTTTCGGCAAGGTCAACGAGAGCCTGGATATCACTCTGAAATTCATCATCGCCTTCGGCTTGTGTTTCCAGCTTCCTGTCTTGCTCACGCTGATGGGCAAGGCCGGGCTGGTCAGCGCGGCGGGCCTCAAATCGGTGCGCAAATACGCGATGGTGGGCATCCTGCTGCTTGCCGCTCTGGTGACGCCGCCCGATGTGGTGACGCAACTCATCCTTTTCGTGGTGGTCTACGGGCTTTACGAGGTGTCGATTCAGCTTGTCGCCCGCGTCGAGAAGAAGCGGGAGGCCGAGTTGCGCGAGCAGGGCCTGTGGTTCGACGAGGACGAGGACGAGGATTTCGACCCAGATGATGACCCCGACGACGACCCCGACGACGACAAGGACAAGACCTGAATGACAGCCGACCCGCTTGACCGCATCGCGGCAGCGCTGGAGCGGATGGTTCCCGCGCCCCTCACCGCGCCGGATTTCGACGCCGCCGATGCGTTCGTCTGGCACGTTGCCCCCGACCGGCTTGAGCCGGTGGCAACCGTCAACCGCGTGGAGATGTCGCTTCTCGTGGGGATCGACCGGGCGCGCGACACGCTCTTGGACAACACGCGGCAATTCGCGCGCGGCCTGCCCGCCAACAACGCCCTTCTCTGGGGCGCGCGGGGCATGGGAAAATCAAGCCTTGTCAAGGCGATCCACGCCGCCGTGCAGGCCGAGGGCGCGGCCCTCAAGATCGTGGAGTTGCAGCGCGAGGACCTGCCCTCGGTGGGCCGTCTGCTCAATCTTTTGCGTGGAAGCGACGCGCGCTTCCTGCTCTTCTGTGATGACCTGAGCTTTGGCCATGATGACGAGCATTACAAGTCGCTCAAGGCGGTGCTCGATGGCGGGATCGAGGGGCGGCCCGAGAATGTGCTTTTCTACGCCACCTCCAACCGCCGCCACCTGATGCCCCGCGACATGATCGAGAACGAGCGCTCGACCTCGATCAACCCGTCAGAGGCGGTGGAGGAAAAGGTGTCGCTGTCGGACCGGTTCGGGCTGTGGCTCGGGTTCCATCCCTGCGATCAGGACGCCTATCTCGCGATGATCCGCGGCTATTGCGACGCCTACGGGGTCGAGATCGACGACGCCACCCTGCGCGCCGAGGCGATCGAGTGGCAGGCCACGCGCGGCGCGCGGTCGGGCCGCGTGGCGTGGCAGTATTTCACCGATCTCGCAGGGCGTCGCGGCGTGCGGGTCTGACCCCCGCCTGCCCGGGTGTTGTATCGTTTCAGGCGCTGCGCGGCGGCGCTTTCTGCACCTTGATTCCGCGCAAGGGGGATGAGCTTTGAACGGCAGCAACAGGCCACGACCGCCCCATCGCCGGAACCGGGCACCATGCGTCAGGTGGAGAGCAACGCAGCCCGTCACCGAAAACGTAACCGGTTTCGGGCTTCTCGAACGTGCGGACTCAACAGCCCGGAGCAAGGTGCGAGACCGCAAATGAACGCGACATGCGCTATTGTCGCGAGAGTTGCTGCGCTGCGGCCATCGTGCCTGGCCCCACCTGCGCGTCGAGTGCGCCGCGGTAGAGGCCCCGCTCGCGCAGGATGGTCTGGAACTCGAGTGCCGTTTCGCCATCCCAGCTTACCCACCGGCCATTGATCTTGCCGCGCAGGTCCTCGGGCCGCAGATCGCCGGTTTCCAGCGCCTCGACATAAAGCCCGGCGGCGCGCACCGGATCATAGGCCACGCCCTCGCCGCGCTCATGCAGGAAACCCAGCGCGTTGATCGCCCGCGCGTCGCCCTGCTGCGCCGCGTGCCGGAGCCATTTGACCCGTGTCGCGGGATCGTCGAACAGACCGTCGGCCTCGTGGAATTTCGCGAGCGCTGCCTTGGCGTCCTCGCTGCCCTGGTCCGCGGCCATGCGGTAAAGCTCGGCGGCCTTGACCGGGTCCGGCAGATCGAGCCTCCGCGCGAGCGCGCGCGGCAGGGTCTGCGGGTTCATGTAGGTTTCGGCGAGCCGGTATTGCGAGACATGATAGCCGGCCTCGGCGCTCTCGTGCAGCAGGTCGAACATCCGGTCGAAATCCTTGGGCACGCCACGACCGATCCGATACATGATCGCAAGGGTCGATTTCGCGGGCGCGTCGCCGCCCTCGGCGGCGCGGCGGTATCGCTCCACGGCGCGGGCGTGATCCTCGCGCACAGGGCCGATGCCGAAATTGAAATAGTCGCCCAGCTTGGTATGCGCGGCGGCGATGCCGGCCTCGGCGGCCATTTCGAAAAGGCTCCGCGCGCGCTCGTGAACGCCTTCGCGCTGCATGATGACCGCCAGGTGAAACAGCGCCTGCGCGTCCGGTTCGGGGCCGATGACCGCCGCCTCGCAATGCGCCCGTGCGCGCCCGAGCGTGCGGAAATGCTCTGACATCGCCTCGCGGCTGACCGGTGTCCCGGCCTGCGGCGGCCCGGCAATCTCGTGGCACATCGCCGCCGCGTCGCTGCCGCTCGCGGCAGCCCCGGTATCGCCCCACAGGGCCGCGAGCGCGGCGAGAACCATCCCGCGCCCTGCCGCGCCCAATCCGAAAACCCTCATTGATCGCCCCCTGACCCGTTCACGTTGCTCGCGGTCCGGCACGGACCTTGTCGTGACGTTGCCAGCGCGGAGGCAGGATTTCCACCGATAACTGAGCGTTGCGGTGCAAAGATGTGCCACGGTGCCGCCCTGCGAGGCGACCGGGACAAGCGGTTTCCCGCCGGTTGGGGCCCTCTGCGGGCGGCGGGCCAGAACGTGTTATTGCTGCATTAAGACCTCGTCTGTATGAGACGCTGATGATGATACGAACCATACGCCACCAATGGGCACGCATGTTCCGCGGTCTTGCCACATTGTCGCCGGAGGCGCGCGGCCTGTCGATCACGGGGGGCGCGATCGTGCTGACCCTGATCGCGGCCGGGGGCGATGCCCTTCGCGGGCCCGCCGGGGACGCGCAGGCCCCGGTCACGCGAATCGCGGCCCCGCTTGCGTCGGATCGTCTTTCGGTAACGATGGCGGCCCCCGTGACCGGCAGTGACAGCCCGGTGGTGGCGCACGGTTCCACTGACAGCGGGCCAGGCGGCCCCGACATGGCGGTTCCCCGCCTCGCGGCGCTCTCGCCGCCGGAGGGTGAAGGTGCGGCCACGCGGGTGTCCCGGCTATCGCGCATTTTTCGCGGGCCACCCCCGGTTGTGCCGCCCGAACGGCCCGCGCCCGAACCGCGTGACGCGACCGCGCACAGCGACGGCGCGATGTCAGGACCGCTCACCGCCGCGCTGCGCCCGCGCGCGCGACCGGAGGCACAGCCGCCGCGCCAGTATGCGGTGCTTCGTCCCCGGGTGCGGCCTGAGGGCCTGAAGGTCACAGTCGCCTCGGCCACGACCGTGGTTGCGCGACGTCCTGCCCCGCAAGATGCCGATGTGTCCGTCGATCCGCCGCGCCAGCAGACGGCGCTGCCTGCCGCGCCGCGGATTGTCCGGGCTTCGGGGCGTTGCCCCGCCCGCCTGAGCCGCGAGATGCCCCGGCGTGCGCGCAACGCTGCGGGGGCCAGCGCCGTGATGGCCCGCCTCAAGGCCGTTGACGGGGTCACCCGTGACAGTCATGTCACACGCGAAATGCTCAGCGGCAACATGCCCGAATTCCTGCGCAACCTCAGACCGGTGAGCATCCGTGGCCTCGCCGCCGATGGCTCGACGGTGGTGATCACGATTTGCGTCACGCCCGATTACCTCGCCCTGGGCAGCGATGCGGACAATGTGCGCATCCCCCTCGGGCTGCGCGCGGCCACCCGGATCGGCGACGCGTTCAACATGCTGCTGCCGACGCCGCGCATGGTTGACCTGATTTACCGGGGGGCCGATGTACGGCTCTCACCACGGCCCATGCCTGCCGGGCCGCAGATGCGATCAACCGACTACCTGATGCAGCACGACGCCACCGTCGACAATCAGCGCCGCCGCGCCGGGGCGGCCCCCGGCACGCTGATTTCCGGCCACAAGAAGGATGTCGTGCTGACCACGCGCCTCGCCGCGATGCCCGGTCGGGTCGCGATCTATGGCTGGCACCGTGCCAACGGCCAGCCGATCCAGCCGCTCAGCACTGTCCACGGCGCGGGCTATGCCGATTACAGCCACGGCGTGCGCCTCGTGAGCCGCACCGCGTTTCTCGACGGCAAGCCCGTGGACCTGCGCAGCCTGATGGCCTCGCCGCTCTATGCCGGATTGCTGAGCGACGAGGGGCCGGTCACCGGGCCGCGTTTGCGCATGGCGGCGCTCGCCGCCAATTGATATGGCGAGCCAGGACAGACGCTATCGCACGTCCTTGAAGCAGCGGAAACCAAGGTGATAATTGCGATGGCTGCTGCCTGACAGCACTTTGCCGCCATGCCAGTAGGGCGCGCGCCAGCGGCTCCAGTGGGTATGCGCGCGCACGGTGTCCCAGATGAACCAGCTTCCCTTCATCTCGGTCACGCCCAGCTTGCGGCTGCCCCGGCTCGCCATCTGATCGGGAGCCAGCGGCAGGTTCATGTGCTCGGCGGCGTTGCCGTCGAGGTCGTACACGCCAAGCGGGCTGCGGCATTCCGGGAAGCTGCCCGCCGGGTAGGTGTTCGACCCGCAGCCGGTGAAGCTGCCGCCATTGCAGCTCGCGCTCTTGTGGCTTCCGGTGGCGCAGACGCCCGACCGCCATTGCGGCCCGATGCTGTAGCGCGCGGTGGCCTGATACCTGGCATTGTGGGCGCGCCGCGCCGCCTGCACGCTGCGCCCGAAGAAATAATCCGGCGGTGTCAGCGCCCCGTGCGAGGCCCCTTCCCATTCATGGGCGTCGCCGATGCGCTTGCCCTCGGCCCAGCACAGCTCCGCCGCCTCCCTGGCGCGCACCCACGTCACCGGGTACATCCCCGGCACGTTTGGATATTCGAACATGTCGGCGCAGACCGTGGCATCCTCGGGCCGCTCTTTCGCCGGATCGTAGAGCGGGGCCATGAACGGCTCGCCGCAGATGCGCTCGAACTGCCGGTTGCGATAATAGCTGCGCGGATCCTGCCCGAGTTTCGCCTCGAGCTGCTGCGGCGTCATCGGGTGGCGCGTCACCGCCGGGTTGCCCTGCCCGATGAAGCGCGACCCGGCAAAGACGGCCCGGATGCGCTGCATCTCGGCATCGCTCAGCCCGCGGGCCTGCTGCATCTGCTGAAACATCCGTGCGTTGTTCTCTGCCAGCGTTTGTGCCGACACGGGGCTTGTCATCGCCAAAGCCAATAGCCCGCCCGACAGGGCCGCCATGAAACCGTTGCGCATCGCTGGTCCTCCCTTGCCTATTTTCTGAGCAGGTAAACAAAGTCGCGGTTGTCGGCAAAGCCGACAAAACGCGGGATCGGCGTGCCGTCCCGCTCGCGCGAATCGATCGCCGCCATCCCCTCGACGAGGTGTTGCGGCCTGAGCGTGCCGTCTTCCTTCACATAGAGCGCCATGTAGGTGTGCTCCTGGCTGTTCATGTCGAGCAGCATGGCGTGATCGCAGCCATAGGCCTGGAAGGTGCGCGCCATCGCCGAGGGCGTGGCGGTCGAGAAATAGGCGTAGATCAGGAATTTCCGGCCGGCCACCGTTTTCATGCAGGCCCCGCCGCGCAAGGTGCGCAGTTCCGCCTCGGCGGAGCCGGACCAGTTGCCGCCGAGCCAGCTTGTCACCTGGTCCCCCGGCACGCCATCGTTGATGAGCGGCACGCCGTTCTGCCGGGCAAAGCGGACGCGCGGCAGCAGCGCGCGATCCTCCTCGCGCCACTTGCGCATATGCACCGATCCGTCGTCGAGCACGAAGAGCGTCGACAGGCCGGGATGCAGCTTGCTGAAGATCACGCCGTTGGCGATAAAGCCATAATGGCTGCCCTTGTTGGCATAGGCGAGGTCGCCCGCGCGCCACGCCCCGTGGTCACGCTTGAACCCGCCTGCGAAGGTCGCCGCCACCCGGTCGGTCAGTGCCGGGCTGAGCATCCCGGTGCGCACCAGCGGCGCGGCGCGGTTGAAGCCGTCGGGCCCGGGCAGGCCCCGCACGCGCACGCCTGCGGGTGGGCGCGGCGACCAGTCTAGTCGCGGGTGATCGGTGCCCGGCTCATATCCCAGCTCGAATTGCGACAAATCGAACCCCACGAGGTAGACATCGGCCCGCCGCTCGATCCCGTCGAGCCGGTGGGTCCGGCCGGGCCCGTTCAGCACATCGGGGTGGATCATGCCCGGCTGCATGGCGCTGGCATAGATGCCCGGCGCGTCCTTGACGGCATACCAGCTCCCGGCCTCCATGCCGCCCTCCGCGCCTTTCGGCTCGAACCCGAAATACGCGCGGATGACGGGATGGGACGAAAGCCGCGCGCGGCCAAGCTCGGCGGCGACATCGCCCGACTCCCCGCCCGCGACCACCTCGCCGGAGCTCATGTAGGCATCCTCGTAGAACGAGCCCTTGATCAGCCCCACGATGCTCTCGCCGAAGACCACGTTGTCGCGCAGGAATTCCGCCACCGCCTCGCGGCTGGTGCGCGAGCCGCGCACCTCGTTGCGCACGAAGGCGCGATCATTGCACACCGGCGCGTAGGGCAGGCCCGACGCGGTCGCGCGCGCGACTTCCGAGCCGCCGCCGCCCTGCCACGGGGTGCAGCGCTCTTCGATACCGTCCCGCTCGAACACAAGGGCTGGTGTCCCGGCACCCGCCAGCGACAGGGTCGTGTGCTCGGGGTCGGAGAGTTCGAGGTGATAGCTTGTTGTCCTGCGCGATCCGCCATCGGGCCTGACATCGAGCACGAACCACGCGTTTATGCCCGGGTTGAGCGAGATCAGGCGGACCTCGCCGCCGCCCGGCAGCGGTGCCTCCGATGATCGCCGGAAGGGCTGTATCCCGAGGATCGTCTTGGGCCTGTCGGCGGCGTATTCGGCCCATTGCGCCTCGATCAGCGCGTCGTCGGCGCGACTGATATCGGTCGCTCCGGCGGGGTGGGGGGCGACGAGCGCAAGGCAGGGCACCGTCAGGCTCATCAGCCGTCTTTTCAGTGAATGCATCATAAAAACCGGGCTTCTCTCGGGTCGGTCGGGAAATCTGGAAATCGACAGGCAGCGATCATGCAATCACAGTATCGCTGCCTTGACCGGCCCGTCAATATTGGCCCGTGTCGACCGGTGCCCCGCTCACCGAGATTTCAACAGGGTCCGCCCGATCTCGCGCCGTTTCCTCCGCCTGCGGGCCGTCCGGGTCCGGACGGGTTAACGAAAGGTTGCGGGGCGCGTTCGCAGGGAGGGGCGCGACACGGCGAATCGGCTGGTTAACAAGGGGGATGGGGCGATTTCGGGGTATCGGCATCGCGTCGGTATTGCGTCGGTATCGCGACGGTGCGGGGGCGGCGGCGGGGTGCGGTTAACGCCCCGGGCGGTGGTCAGGGTGCGGGGAGGGGCGCGCGGGCGTCCTGCTCCGGCTTGGGCGGGGCGCGCCTGCCGGGGATATCCTCGGGTCGGCCCGAGGAGGACGGGGTGCTCGGTGCGGGCTTGGGGGTGCGGGGTTTTTGGCATGGTGTGTCGGGGCGGTGCCGTGCCGACGGTGTGAGGGACAGGTCCGGGTTTGGCCTGAAGGGACGGTCGCAGGACAGCCCCCTTGCGCGGAATCAAGGTGCCGCAAGGCGCCGCCGCGCAGCGGTCATGCCAGAGGCATGCCTCCGGCATGACCCGCCCCCCGGGCGGGCGCTATTCAACGTTACAAGTTATTGAGAACGTTGGAGTATGCTGGACCATAAAGCGCACCATCTCACCGTCGGAGCGCCCACCCGCGGTCGGGCGCTGCGCGGCTCCTCTACCGTTGTCGCAACGTCCGCTTCAGGCCAGAACCCGCCGCTGCCCTCTATCGCAGTTTCAGCGTCGCCAGCCCGATCAGCGCGAGGATCACCGAGATGATCCAGAAGCGGATGACGATGGTCGGCTCGGCCCAGCCCTTTTTCTCGTAATGGTGGTGAATGGGGGCCATGAGGAACACGCGCTTGCCGGTGCGCTTGAAATAGAGCACCTGCACGATCACCGACAGCGCCTCGGCCACGAAAAGCCCGCCGACGATGCCCAGCACCAGCTCGTGCTTGGTGGCCACGGCGATGGCCCCCAGCGCGCCGCCAAGCGCGAGGCTGCCGGTATCGCCCATGAACACCGCCGCCGGCGGCGCGTTATACCACAAGAACCCGAGGCCGCCGCCCGCGAGACCGGCGACGAAGATCAGGATCTCGCCGGTGCCGGGGACGTAGTGCAGGCCCAGATACTCGGTGAAATCGGTGCGCCCGACGGTATAGGCGATGATGCCGAGCGCGCCCGAGGCGATCATCACCGGCATGATCGCCAGCCCGTCGAGCCCGTCGGTGAGGTTGACCGCGTTGGCCGCGCCGACGATCACGATCATGGCGAAGGGGATGAAGAAAACCCCGAGGTTCACCAGCACGTCCTTGAACACCGGCAGCGCCAGTTGCAGTTGCAACTCGGCCGGGTGGTGCCAGGTGGCCCACCCGGCGGCGAGGGCCGCGATGGCAAAGCCGAGGCCCAGCCGCACGCGCCCCGACACGCCCTTGTGGTTGCCCTTGGAGACCTTGGCGTAATCGTCGGCAAAACCGATGAGCGCGAAGGCGAGCGTGACGAACAGCACCAGCCAGACGTAGGGGTTGTCGAGCCGCGCCCACAGCAGCGTCGAGGTCAGCAGCGCGCCGACGATCAGCAGGCCGCCCATCGTCGGCGTGCCCGCCTTGACGAAATGCGTCTCGGGGCCGTCCTCGCGGATCGGCTGGCCCTTGCCCTGTCGGCGGCGCAGCGTGAGGATGAGCGGCGGGCCGAAGATGAAGCCGAAGATGAGCGCGGTGAGGAACGCGCCGCCCGCGCGGAAGGTGATGTAGCGAAACAGGTTGAACACGTCGCCGCCATCCGACAGCAGGGTAAGCCAGTAGAGCATCAGACGTGGTCCTTTTCCTGAGTGCGGTCTGCGCGGCCATCTGCGCGGCGCAGCGCGTCGGCGATGATGCTGACGCGGCTGCCCTTGGAGCCCTTGACCAGCACCACGTCGCCCGCGTCGATGAGCCGGTGGGCCTCTTTGGCGAGCGTCTCGGCGGTCTCGGCCCGGCGGCCGCGTTTGCGCGCGGGCAGGGCGTCCCACAGGGCGCGCATCCGGGGGCCGACGCAATGCACCTCGTCCACCGCCTGCATCGCGGGCAGAGAGGCCAGGGCGGCGTGGAGTGCTTCCCCGGTCGGGCCCAGTTCCAGCATGTCGCCGAGGATGGCGATGCGCCGCCCGTGCGCCACCCGGCCCACGTCGTCGCGCGGGCGGGCGGCGGCGAGCACGTCGAGCGCGGCCTCCATCGAGGCGGGGTTGGCGTTGAACGCGTCGTCGATGAGGTCGATGCTCATGTGGTCGGAGGCGAGATCGAGCACCAGCCGTTCGCGGGTGCCGCGCCCCTCGGGCGGGGCCCAGCGACCCAGATCGGCGATGGCCACGGCGCGATCGAGGCGCAGCGCGCCGACCGTGGCCAGCACCGCCAGCCCGTTCATCGCGAAATGCCGCCCCGGCGTGGCGATCTTGTAGAGCAGCGGCGTGCGCCAGGCCCGCGCGCGGGCCACGGTGGCCTTTTGGTGCAAATCGACCGACAGCAGCCGGTGATGCGCGCCGCGTGCGCGGCCAAAGCCGATCACGCGGGCGGCGTGGGCCTCTGCCGCCGCGCGCAGGATCGGGGCGGTGTCGATATCGGTGTGGTAGAGCGCGGCACCACCCGGCTCCAGCCCTTCAAAGATCGACGCCTTCTCAAAGGCGATGCCCGCGAGGTCGTCGAACGCCTCGAGATGGGCGGCGGCGACGGTGGTGACCATCGCGATATGGGGCCGGGCCATGCGCGACAGCGGCGCGATCTCGCCCGGCGCGTTCATGCCGATCTCGATCACCGCGAATTGCGTGTCGGCGGGCATCCGCGCCAGCGTCAGCGGCACGCCCCAGTGGTTGTTGTAGCTCTTGACCGAGGCGTGGGTGCGGCCCTGCGTGGCCAGAACCGCGCGCAGCATCTCCTTGGTCGAGGTCTTGCCGACAGAGCCGGTGACGGCGATCACGCGGCCCGTCATGCGCGCGCGCCCCGCGCGGCCAAGCGCCTCGAGCGCCGCCTGCACGTCATCGACCATCAGGAGGGGGGCGTCGGCGGAGACCCCCTCGGGGCGGTGCGTCACCATCGCCGCCGCCGCCCCGCGGGCCAGCGCATCGGCCACGAAATCGTGGCCGTCGCGGGTGGCGCTGAGCGCGACGAAGAGATCGCCGGGGTGCAGCGTGCGGGTGTCGATGGAGACGCCGGTGGCGGCCCAATCCGTGGTGCTGCGCCCGCCGGTGGCGGCGGCGGCGTCCTTGGCGGTCCAGAGCGTCATGCCACGCCCCCGTCGAGCGCGGATACCGCGAGGCTCGCCTGCTCGGCATCGTCAAACGGCAGCACGTCCGCGCCCACCACCTGCCCGGTCTCGTGCCCCTTGCCGCAGATCAGCAGCGCGTCGCCGGGGCCGAGGGTGTCCACCCCGCGCAGGATCGCCTCGGCGCGGTCGGCCACCTCCCGCGCCCCCGGACAGCCCGCCCGCACGGCGGCGCGGATGGTGGCGGGGTCCTCGGTGCGGGGGTTGTCGTCGGTGACGATGACGGCGTCGGCGAATTGCGCGGCGGCCTGCCCCATCAGGGGCCGCTTGCCCCGGTCGCGGTCGCCGCCCGCGCCGATGATCGCGGTGAGCCGGCCCATGACATGCGGGCGCAGCGCCCGGAGTGCGGTGGCCACGGCGTCGGGGGTGTGGGCGTAATCGACGAACACCGCCGCGCCGGTATGCCGCGTGGCGGCAAGCTGCATCCGCCCGCGCACGGTGGTCATCGCGGGCAGGGCGGCGATCACGCGGCCCGCATCGGCCCCGGCGGCGATGGCGAGCCCGGCGGCGAGCGCCACGTTTTCCGCCTGAAAGCCGCCGATGAGGTCGAGCCGCACCTGGTGGCTGCGATCCTCCCAGTCGAAGCGCAGCACCTGGCCGGTGGCATCGAACCGCTGGCCGGTGATGTGCAGATCGGCCCCGGGGCGGCGGCCCACGGTGATGAGGTCCTGCCCGCGCGCGCCCGCGATCCCGGCCATGTGGGCGCCGTGGGGGTCGTCGATATTGACCACGGCGACGCCATCCTCGGGCAGAACGCGGTCGAACAGCCCCGCCTTGGCGTCGAGATAGGCGTCAAAGCTGGGGTGATAATCGAGGTGGTCCTGCGTGATGTTGGTGAACGCCGCCGCCGCCAGCCGCACCCCGTCGAGGCGGCGCTGGTCGAGCCCGTGCGACGACGCCTCCATCGCGGCATGGGTGACGCCCTCGCTCGCGCACCTCTCCAGCAGGCGGTGGAGGGTGACCGGCTCGGGCGTGGTGTGGGTCATCGGTGCGCGCACCGCGCCCTCGACGCCGGTGGTGCCGAGGTTGACCGCCGCAAGGCCCAGGCCCTCCCATATCTGGCGGGTGAAGGTGGCCACCGAGGTCTTGCCGTTGGTGCCGGTGACGGCGACCATCACCTCGGGCTGCGCGCCGAACCACAGCGCGGCGGCATAGGCCAGCGTCTGGCGCGGGTCCTCGGCCACGACGAGGGCGGCGTCGGAGCCTGCCAGCGCGTCGCGCGGCGATGCGCGCGCCCTCGCGCATCGGTCAGGATCGCGCCGCGCGCCCATGCGCGAGCGCTGCGTGGATGAACTCGCGCGCCATGCACCCGCGCGCCGGGCAGCGCGGCGAAGAGCGCGCCCGTCGCGCACCGTCGCGGCTGTCGACTGGCAAGGCCCGTGACGCGCGCCTCGCCGCCCGCCCTGCGCGGTCAACCCCAGCTCTGCCAATGATTTGCTCTGCACCACGCGCCCGCACGCCCGACCGTCAGTTCGATGTCACGCTGTTATACGCAGCCGACCCGGCCTGTTCAATCACGGGCCTGAGGCCCAGAAGCGGCGCCGCGCGGCGGATGATCTCGGCGGCGACCGGCACGGCCGTCCAGCCCGCGGTGCGGCGCGGCTCGTCGCCCGAGGTCTCGACCGGCTCATCCAGCGCGACGACGATCACGTATTTCGGATCATCTGCCGGGAACATGCCCGCGAAGGTGGCGATCACCTTGTCGTCGGAATAGCCCCCGTTCGGGGACGGCTTGTCGGCGGTGCCGGTCTTGCCGCCCACGGCATAGCCCGGCACCTCGGCGAGGCTCGCGGTGCCGTCGGTCACCACCCGGCGCAGCAGGCCGCGCATCGTCTCGGAGGTCGCCGTTGAGACGACGCGCGGCCCCGGCGCGCGGGCGGGATCGTGCAACAGCGTCGGCGTCACCTTGCGGCCGCCGCTCACCACCGTGGCATAGGCGGCGGCCAGGTGCAGCGGCGCTGACGACGAGGCCGTGGCCGTAGGAGATGGTCATGGTCGACAGATCTCGGACCAGTTGCGCGGCAGGAGCGGCTGGCCGCCCGGCGCCTCGATAATCTCGAGCGGCGTCGGCTCGAGCAGGCCGAGCGTGCTCGAGGAACGCGCTGCTGCCGCTCGCCGCCGATCTCGAGCGCGATCCGCGCGGTGCCGACGTTCGAGGATTTCACGAGCACCTGTCGCGACGCTCAGCTCGCGGCCCGTAATTGCGGAAGTCGCGGATCGCGGTACCGGCCCCATGTCATCGGGCCCTGTGGTGTCGATCATCGTGTCGGGCGTTGACCAGCCCAGCGTCCAGCGCCTGCGCGATGGTGAAGGTCTTGAACACCGAGCCGAGCTCGTAGACGCCCTGCACCGCGCGGTTGAAAAGCGGGCTGTCGTCGGGCTTGGCCCTCGTCGGCAGCGCGGGGCGGGCGTTGGGGTCGAAATCCGGCAGCGAGGCGATGGCCACGATCTCGCCGGTGCCGGCCTCCATCAGGATGCCCGCCGCGCCCTTGGCGTTCATGATGCTCATGCCGCCCGCGAGCACCTGCTCCATCGCCGCCTGCACGCTGAGATCGAGCGACAGCACCAGCGGCTCATGCACGCGCGCGGGGTCGCGCAGGCGGGTGTCGAGCGTTTTCTCGATGCCGGCCACGCCCACCACCTCGGCGGCGCTCACGCCCTCGTTGCCGAAGCCCGCCCCGCCCAGCACATGCGCGGCCAGCCGCCCGTTGGGATAGAGCCGCATCTCGCGCGGGCCGAACAGCAGCCCCGGCTCGCCGATGTCATGCACCGCCTGCTTCTGCTCGGGGCTGAGCGTGCGGCGAATCCACAGGAACTTGCGCTTGCCGGTGAAATCGCGCCGGAGACGGTCGGCGTCGAGATCGGGGAAAATCTCCGCCAGCCTCAACGCGGCGCCCTCGGGGTCGATCATCTGCGGCGGTTGCGCATAAAGGCTGAACGTGTCGAAATTGGTGGCCAGCACCCGGCCCCGGCGATCGGTGATATCGGCGCGCTGGGCGAGGATACGCGCGCCGCCGGCCCCGCTGCGCGGCTCGTCGGGCTCGGACTGCGGCCAGCAGCCGCCATCTGCGCCGCCGATCGACGATGAAGCCGGCGCAAAACAGCCCACGCCCAGCACCACCAGCCGCCCCTCGGCGCGGCGGCGGGCGCGGTCGCGCATTTCCTCGTGGCGCAGGCGGATGTTCTCGCGCTCGATGGCGTCGGGGTTCTCGCCCCGGCGGCGGGCGTCGAGGATGCGCGCCAGCGGGCGCAGCGGGGTGCGGATCATGGGCTCTCTCCGGTGCATTCGACGACATCGACGGGGTTCGGTGATGGCGACATGCGGCGTCGGCGCGGGATAGGGCACCTGGTCGGCCCGCCCGAACTGATGCGGCGCGAGCGGCATCAGGCCAAGCCGGTCGTAATTCAGCTCGACAAGGTCCATGAGCCGGTCGGGGCGGTTGAGATAGGCCCATTCGGCGTTGAGCATCCTGAGCCGCTGGCGCGCGCCGGCGATGTCGGATTGCAGCGCGTCGGCGCGGGCGAGCGCCTCTTGCGTGCGGTAGTTCTCGCGGTAGGCCCAGAAGGCGAGGCCGATCACGGCGAGCGCGGTGAGCACATGAACGAGGCTGCGCATCATCTCTCTCCCTTCAGCAGCGGCATCCCGAGGGCGGCGCGGTCGCTTTTGCCCGGGGGCGCGTCGGTGCGGATACCGAGGCGCAGCCGGGCCGAGCGCGCGCGCGGGTTGGCGGCAAGCTCCCCGGCGTCGGCGGCGATGGGCTTGCGCGAGGGCAGGGTGAATTGCGGCGCGGTGCGGGGGGCCTCGGGGGCGTGGCGGCTGCCGCCGCCGCCAAGCCCCGCGCGATCCTGAAGGAACCGTTTCACCATCCGGTCCTCGATGGAATGGAAGGTCACGACCGCGAGCCACCCGCCCGGCACGAGCGCGCGTTCGGCGGCCTCGAGCCCTTTGAGGAGCGCGCCGTATTCGTCGTTGACCGCGATGCGGATGGCCTGGAAGCTGCGGGTCGCGGGGTGCGCCTGCCCCGGCTTGGGGCGCGGCAGGCACCGCTCGACGATGGCGGCGAGCGCGCCGGTGGTCTCGATGGGGGCGGTGATGCGCGCCCGCACGATGGCCCGCGCGATGCGGCGGCTGGCGCGTTCCTCGCCGTAAAGATAGAGGATATCGGCGAGGGTGCCCTCGGGCGTCTCGTTGACGATATCGGCGGCGGTGGGGCCCTCCTGGCTCATCCGCATGTCGAGCGGGCCGTCGGCGCGAAACGAAAAGCCGCGCTCGGGCCGGTCGAGCTGCATCGAGGACACGCCGAGATCGAGCACCACGCCGTCGAGCGCCTCGGCATATGCGTCAAGCTGCGACGAAGTTCGCCCTGCACAAGGGTGAGCCGATCACCATACTCCGCCCCCCAGCCCTGCGCCATCTCGAGCGCCAGCGGGTCGCGGTCCACGCCGATCACGTGGCTGGCCCCGGCGTCAAGCAGCCCGCGCGCATAGCCGCCCGCGCCCAGCGTGCCGTCGAGCCAGGTGCCGCGCACCGGGGCCACGGCGACAAGCAGCGGTTGCAGCAGGACGGGGAGATGCGGGGCAGGCGGGATGGCGGCGGCAGCGGCCATCGCTCAGGCCCCTTCGGGGGAGTCGAGCAGGATGAGCGGGTCGAAATCCTCGGGCAGCTCGTCGAGCCATTCCTCGGTCTTGGCCAGTTCCTCGGCCTCGTAGGTCTCGGGCTTCCAGATCTGGAACGTGTCACCGGCGGCGATGAAGAACGCCTCGCCTTCGAGGTCGATCTTGCGGCGCAGCTTGGCGGGCAGGACCAGCCGCCCGGTCTCGTCCACCGAGGTGGGAAAGCTCTGGCCGTGAAAGAGGCGTTGCAGATGCTTGCGCGCGTTCGAGCCGCGCGGCAGGGCGGCGATCTTGGCGTCGACCTCCTGCATCGCCTCGACGGTGTAGCATTCGAGGTAATGGCGGCGGTGATCGCCATAGACGATGATCAGTTCGGGGCTGAGCCCGTCGGTCCAGTTCGGGTCGGAGGCCTCGATCACACGGCGGTAGAGGGCCGGGATCGACACCCTGCCCTTTCCATCCACCTTGTGGAGGCTCTCGCCTCTGAATATCCGGCCCACTGTCCCGTTGGTCCCTTGCTGCGCCCCCGCCTGTGTGAGTCCCGTCCCCCGGATACGAAACGGCGGGCTGATCTGCTGCCACTGATCAACCCGCCGCCCTCGTCCCGCCTGAGCGGGGGTTCCGACTGCGCGCGCCACCTGGGGGGATGTCTGCTCGCCCGCGCGCCGGATCTCTGTCTGCGATGAAGGCGGGTGCCTGTATGAAACCTGACTTGGGAGTTTTCGGGGTCTTGCTGCCCCTCTGTGATCCCGTCCTCATCGTGTTCTCTGGATACTATGGGAAACTGTCCCATTGCAACTGTTTTATGCGTTGCGTGGCATATGATCTTGCTTGAATGCCCATCTCTGAACAACAATTGGCATCATGAATCCGGATATTTTTAGCTTATATGGGTATATGATCTGATTGCGTCGCAATATATGGCTGTAATCTGAAGGGGCCGTGATGTCCCATGATTTCCAGAAAAATATCAAGACGGCCCCGATGCGGCGGTAATATCCCGCTGTGCCCCTTGGTCAGACCTGCGATTTTCCCGGTTTCAGGGCGAATCATCCGGCGATTGATTCGGTTTTCGGGTCCTTGAGGCTATACCGCCACGGGATTGCCCGTGATTTCCCGTGGGTGCCGCGATATCCCGTGCCGTCCCTGCCGGGTGCGCCGCACCCGGCTCAGTCGGCGAGCCATCTATACATCACCCGCGCGTCCACCAGCCCCTCGGTCGGATGCCGGAACGCGCGCGGCAGGCGGCCCACGGTCTCGAAGCCGAGATCCTGCCACAGCGCGATGGCCCCGGCATTGGTCTCGACCACGAAATTGAACTGCATCGCGAGATAGCCCATGGCGCGCGCCTGCGTCTGCGAATGCAGGCACATCGCCCGCGCGATCCCGCGTCCGCGCGCGGACGGGGCGACCACGTAGCCGCAATTGCACACATGCGCGCCGCCGCCGGGCTGATTGGTCCTGAGATAATAGGTGCCCAGCACCTCGCCCGCGATCTCGGCCACACAGGTGGCGCGCGGGGTTTGCATCCACAGATCGCGCACCGCCTCGCGGGTGAGGCCCGGCTCTATCGTGTAGGTGTCGCCCGCGCGGATCACGCCGCGCAGGATCGGCCAGAGCGCCGCGAAATCGCCCTCGTGCGCATATCGGATGGTGATTTCCGCTGCCTCTGCCATGTGCCCCCCGCCGGTTTCATCGCTAGCGGGGGGCGCGGATGTTGGCAAGTCTCAGGCGTTCACATCCACGACGACGCGGCCCTTGACCTGCCCCTTGAGGATATCACGGCCCAGACCGGGCAGGTCCGAGAGCGTGGCGGGCTGCACCATCGCCTCGAGCTTGTCCATCGGCAGGTCGCGGGCGATGCGGCTCCACGCGCGGACGCGGTTGTCATAGGGCTGCATGACGCTGTCGATCCCCAGCAGGTTGACCCCGCGCAGGATGAACGGCGTGATCAGCGCGCCCTCGATGGCGGCCCCGCCAGCCAGACCGATGGCCGCGACCGAGGTGCCGTATTTCATCTGCTTGAGCACCCGGCCCAGCATCGCGCCGGCCACCGCATCGACGCAACCGGCCCATTGCTCGGCCTCCAGCGGTTTGCGCGTCACCTCGGTCAGCTCGTCGCGCGGCACGATCTGTGTGGCACCCAGATCGCGCAAATACGCCTCCTGCTCGGGGCGTCCGGTGACGGCGGCCACCTCATGGCCGAGATTGGCGAGAATCGCGGTGGCGACCGAGCCCACGCCGCCCGCCGCCCCGGTGACGAGCACCGGCCCGTGCCCGGGCGCAAGCCCGTGATCCTCGAGCGCCATCACCGCCAGCATGGCGGTGAAACCGGCGGTGCCCACGGCCATCGCCTGACGGGTGTCCAGCCCCTCGGGCAGCGGCACAAGCCAGTCGGCCTTGACCCGCGCCTTCTGGGCGTAGCCGCCCCAATGCGCCTCGCCCACGCGCCAGCCGGTCAGCACCACGCGGTCTCCCGGCTTGTAGCGGTCATCGCTGCTCTCCTCGACCGTCCCGGCAAAGTCGATGCCCGGCACATGCGGATACTTGCGCACAAGGCCCCCGCCCGGCCCGACGCACAGCCCGTCCTTGTAATTCACCGTCGAATATTCGACCGCAACCAGAACCTCTCCGTGAGGCAGGTCATCCACGGAAATCTCCTTTACCGCTGCGGATGTCTTGCCGCTCTCCTCGTCCTTCTCGACGACCAACGCGTTGAACATGTCACTCTCCTTTTCCCATCGCAGGGCCACCCCCTGCTTCATCTTGCCACAAATATTCCGGGGGAGTCGCGCGCACGCGCGACGGGGGCAGCGCCCCCAAGCCCCGCTCAGGCCCAGAACCCGTCCTGCACCACCCCGCGCCGCTCGCCATCGGGGGTCATGATGCGCAAGTCGGTCTCCGGCTCCCAATGGGTCATGCGCACCATGCCGATGGCCACGTTGGTGGCATGATCCGGCGACCAGGCGGCGGAACTCACCCGGCCAACCTGTTTGCCCTTTTCCGACAGGACCGGCCACCATTCAACGCAGGGTGGCACAGCACCCCCGTCGATGGCGATGGCGCAGATCTGCTGCACCGGGCCTTCCTTGGCCACCCTTAGCAGGGCATCGCGCCCGATGCACCCGATGGCCGTGTGGGTGTTGCAGAACCGCCCCAGCCCGCATTCGTGCGGCGTGTTGTCGTCGGTCATGTCGTTGCCATAGCTGAGCAATCCGCCCTCGATCCGCTCGATCAGGTTGGGGCAGCCGGCGTGGACATCGAACTGTTTGCCGGCCTCCATCAGCGCATTCCACAGCGGCATCGCGATATCCGCGCCCTCGACATAAATCTCGAAGCCCCCCTGCTTGGAATAGCCCGAACGCGCGATCACCAGATCGCGGCCCTGAAAGTCGAACACGCCGAAGCGAAAGAAGCGGATGTTGCGCACCGCGTCGCCGAACACAGCCGCCATCAAATCATCTGCGCGCGGCCCCTGAATGGCCAGTGGCGACACGTCCGGCTCGTCCACCAGAACGTCGAGCCGCCAGCCATGCGCGGTCGCGCGCACCCAGTAGAGCAGGTCCGAATCCGCGATCGAGATCCACCAGCGATCCTCGGCCAGTTTCACCGCCACGGGGTCGTTGAGCATCCCGCCGGTCTCATCGACGATGGGCACGTAATAGCACTGCCCCGGCGTCATGCCGCGCAGATCGCGCGGGGTCAGCATCTGCATCAGGCGGCCCGCATCGGGGCCGCGCAATTCCACCTGCCGCTCGCAGGCCACGTCCCAGACCTGCACCGCCTGCTTGAGGTGGCGGTAATCCTCCTCGATGGAGCGAAAGACCGTGGGCAACAGCATGTGGTTGTAGACCGTGTAGGCCCGCACCCCCGCCGCCTCGACCCCGTCGGAAAAGGGCGTGCGGCGCAACCGGCGCGACAGGGACAGGAGTGGCGCGTTCATTTTGCCTCCTCGGGCATGAAGACGATATCGGTGACGGGGGCGGACAGCCCCGCGCGTGTCAGCATCGCGTGGACCTGCCCCCGGTGATGGGTCTGGTGGTTGAACATGTGGGCCACGCAGGCGGCGATGGGCCGCGTCACCTCGGCCCCCATTGCGCCGGAGTAGAAGGTCAGATCGCCGATGAGGTCGATGCTGTGGACGCGCCTGGCCCAGAGGCTGATCTTGCCATCCACCACGAAGCGCTCGGCGCTCCATGCCGGGCCGGTGGGGGTGAGCGTGGTGCTGCCCTCGATGCCGCCTTCGGGGCGGTCCCGGGTCACACCGAGCCGGTGCAGCCACATCTCGTCGGCCCAGAGGATGTGGTTGAGCGTGCCGAGGATCGAGCCGAAGAACGCCCCGTGATCCTCGGTCAATACGTGCCGGCTCACCCCGTCGAGGACGCGCGTGAGTTGGGCGTTCTGCCACGCATTATAGCGCGCCATCAGCGCGACGTAATCCGCGGTCAGCATCATCAGCGCGGGCCTTTCCAGTCGATCTGGCAGATTTCCGCGCTGCGCCCGTCGAAATCCCACACCCGACCGAAGGCGCGCACGCGGCCCTTGGTGGCGGTGGCCACCGTGATGTCGGGGCCCATCCAGTATTCGGTGTTGGTGACGACGATGTCCTCGCCCTTGTGGCCCTCGACCGGCACCACCTCGCCCTGGATTTTCTTGCCGACCATCAGGCGGCGCGCCTTGCCTTCGGTCTCGAACACGACCGGCGCGCGCTCGGCACCGAGGAATTCGCTGACCAGCACGCCGAAAAGGCCCGTCGTGCCACGCGCCTTGCCGCTGAAGATATTGACCAGCGCCTCGTAGGCGTCGTCGCTGGCGCGCTCGTCGATATAGGCGGCGGCCTTCCAGTTGCCGCGCGCCATGAGGCCGGGGATTTCCAGCATCAGCCCGACGTTCAGCCCCGACAGGTCGGTATCGCCATAGTGTCCTTCGTCGATGCGCACGCCCGACCACGCCTGGCAGTAGCCTTCGGTGGGCGCGTGTTTGCCCAAGCTGACCACGCAGGGGCAGAACACCGTGCAGTTGCAGTTGAGGATCAGCTCCCCCTTGATCGTCCAGGGCACCGTGCCCACGCTTGCGTCATCCAATGCCATTTCCCGGCCTCCTCCTTCGTTGTCAGATCGTCGTGAACAGAACCCAGACCGATGCTGCCAGCAGCACAACGCCCAGAGGGCGGGTGAGCCATGCGCCGATCTGCGGCAGTTTTTCCAGAACCATGATCACCGTCGCCAGCCCCATGAAGGCGAGGTTCATCACGCCCCCGACAAAGGCCAGCGCCATCAGCGCCCAGCAGCAGCCAAGGCAGACAAGGCCGAGGCGGACGCCGTTGCGCAGCGCGCCCTCGTCCCAATGCGCCATGAAGAACACCAGCGGGCGGCGGCACCTGGACAGGCACGCCTCCTTGGCGGGGCTGAACTGATATGCCCCCGCCACGGCCAGCAACGCCGCCGACAGAACGCCGGAGCGGCTGTCGCCGAAGGCGGTGAGCAACCCGGCGTTGAAAAGAGCCATCTGCGCGCCCGCCGCGATGACGGAAAAGCCCAGCCACACGGCGAGATAGCCCGCAACCAGCGCGTCGAGGCGCGTCTCGCCAGTATGGCCGAGGTCTTCGTAGGTGGCGAAGGCCGGGAGCGCCGTGGGGGCCATCATCGCCGCCGACATCAGCGCCCACATAAGGATAATGCGCGCGAATCCGGCGGCGTCGGGCGTGACGATGCACAGGCTTTGCAGGAAATCCGCGCCGTATATCTGCGCGCCCTCGCGCAGCTCAGTTGGCAGGGCCATCGCGTAGAGAAGCGACCACGCGCCAAGGATCAGCGCGTAAAGCGCCAGCCAGTGCGCGCCCCCCATCTGCCGGACCCGTGTCGCGATCATCGCCCCCTCCGTTGCGACTCGTCTCTTGACGGATAAATTGTCAGACATTTAAATGTAAGACAAATGAAAATTGATCCTGATAACAAGGCTGATCTCTCGGCGCAGATCGCCGCCGCCCTCCGCGAGGAGATCGTGGCCGGGCGGCTCATCGTCGATGAACGCCTGCCCTCCGAGGCGGAACTCGCCGATCATTTCGAGGTGTCGCGCCCGACGGTGCGCGAGGCGTTGAAGCGGCTGGCGGCGCAATCGCTCATCCGCACCGCGCGGGGCGCGTTCGGGGGGGCGTTCGTCAACCGGCTGAGCTACAGGGAAGCGTATGGCCAGCAGATCACCACCTCGACGCTGCTTTTGTCGATGAACGCGATCAGTTTCGACGTGGCCTGCGAGGCGCGCTTTGCGCTGGAACGCGCCTGCACGCCGCTGGCGGCCTTGCGCCGGACCCCCGACACGCTGGCCACCATGCGCGCCGAGATTCACCGACAGGGGCAGCCGGGGCTGACCGACGAGGCGTTCTGCGCCTCGGACGTGGCGTTTCATCGCGCGCTGGTGGACAGCGCCGGAAACCCGGTGCTGTCGTATCAACTCGCGGGCGCGGTCGAGGCGATGCAGCCCTTGATGAACATGATCACCTTCACCGCGCGCTCGCGCGAGGCGATCGTGGGGTTTCACACCCGCATCGCGGACGCGCTGGAGCGCCACGAGGATGGCGCGGCGCAGGCGGCGCTGTCGGAACTGGAAGCCTACACGCTGACGCTGGGGCGTGACGTGATGGCAGCGCGGGCGGTGGCGAAGGGGTGAGGTGCGGGCGGGTTCCGGCCTTGAAGCGGACAGGTCGGCGGTCAGCACGCCGCCATCGACAGGCCGCGGGCTCGGCTTCGATCCGACGGTCGTTCAGGGCGCTTTCTACTCTTCAGCATCCGCGAAACCTTGAAGTGGCCGCGCGTCCTTGACGAAATCGCCAGTCCGGCGGGCGGTGCTGAAAGCATGCCTCCGCGGCATGACCGATGGCGCGGCGCCCTTGCGGCCTTGATTCCGCGCCGGGGCATGGTGGCGACCGTCCCCTTCAGGCCAAAATCCGCCCCTTACCCCCGCGCCGCGATGGCCTGTCCCGCCGCCCGGCCCGAGGCCCACGCCCACTGGAAATTGTAGCCGCCGAGCCAGCCGGTCACGTCCACCGCCTCGCCGATGGCGTAAAGCCCGGGCAGGTGGCGCGATTCCATCGTGGCGGATGACAGCCCGGCGGTGTCGATCCCGCCCAGCGTGACCTCGGCGGTGCGATAGCCCTCGGTGCCCGTGGGCCTGAGCCGCCAGTCGCGCAGCGCCCCCACAATCTCCGACAGCCGCGCGTCGGACTGATCGGCGAGGTTGCCCGCCAGCCCGAGCGCGGGCGCGAGGTGACTGACGAGCCTGCCCGGCAGATGTTGCGTGAGCGCGGTGCGTCAGGCTTGCGGCGGCCCTGTCGCTGACGCTCGCGTCGCGCAAGGCGCTCGACAGCGTCGCGCGCCGGGCATCGAGATCGAGGGTGATCTCGTCCCCCTCGCGCCAGAAGGACGAGATTTGCAGGATCGCCGGGGCCCCGACAGCCCGCGATGGGTGAACAGCATCGCCTCGTCGAAGGCCGTGCCGTCGGCAGCTCGCGCGCACCGGCAGCGGCGGTGCCCGAGCAGCGGCGCGAAGCGGTGCGTCGGAAAAGATGAGCGGCACGAGGGCGGGGCGCGTTTCGGTCACGTCGTGGCCGAATTGCCGGGCGATGTCGTAGGAGAGCCCCGTGGCCCCCATCTTGGGGATCGACTTGCCCCCGGTGGCGAGCACGAGGTTGCGGGCGGTGATGGCGACCTGCGCGCCCTCGCGCTCGAGCGTGGCGCGAAAGAGCTGACCATCATGCGCGAGGTCCACAAGCCGCGTCGAAAGCCACAGATCGGCCCCCGCGCGGGCCATCTCGGCGCGCAGCATGTCGACGATCTGCGTGGCGCGCCCGTCGCAGAAAAGCTGGCCAAGCGTCTTTTCGTGCCAGGCGATGCCGTGGCGATCGACGAGATCGATGAAATCCCATTGCGTGTAGCGCGCGAGCGCCGATTTGCAGAAATGCGGGTTGCGCGACAGGAAATTCTCCGGGCCGGTGTGCATGTTGGTGAAATTGCAGCGCCCGCCGCCCGAGATGCGGATCTTCTCGCCCGGGGCGCGGGCATGATCGACGACCAGCGTGCGCGCGCCCGCATGGGCGGCGCACATCATCCCCGCCGCCCCCGCGCCGAGGATGAGGGTATCGAACGCCTCGCTCATGCCCCGCGTCTGACGCGAAAAGCGCCGGCCGAACGGCAAGGGGATATCTCTGGTCTCGCGCGCCGATTCCGGGTAGAGTGCCGCTCAGACCCCGCAAAGGGGCGCAGACAATCGAGGCGGCAGGCAAATGACGGAAATGGTCTATGGGGCTGTGCCCCTGCGGGACGAGGATCCCGTTCTCCCCAGATGGTGGCGCACGATCGACCGGTGGTCGTTCTTCTCGGTGCTGATGCTGTTCGCCATCGGCATCCTGCTGGGCCTCGCGGCGTCGGTTCCGCTGGCCGAGAAGAACGGGTTTCAGCCCTTCCACTACGTGCAGCGGCAGATGGTGTTCGGCGTGCTGGCGATGACGGCGATGATCGTGGTGTCGATGATGCGCCCCGACACGGTGCGACGGCTGGCGGTGCTGGGCTTTCTCGCGGCGCTGGTGGCGGTGATGCTGCTGCCGGTCTTCGGCACCGATTTCGGCAAGGGCGCGGTGCGCTGGTACAGCCTCGGTTTCGCGAGCGTGCAACCTTCGGAGTTTCTCAAGCCCGCGTTTATCGTGGCGGCGGCATGGATGATGGCGGCAAGCCACGAGATCGGCGGGCCGCCGGGGCGGCTGTGGTCCTTCGTGATGATGGTGATCATCCTTGGCTTTCTGGCGATGCAGCCCGATTTCGGGCAGGCGGCGCTGGTGCTCTTCGGCTGGGGCGTGGTGTGGTTCGTGAGCGGCGCGCCGGTGCTGCTCCTGATGGGGATGGCGGGGGCGGTGGTGGTCGCGGGCACGCTCGCCTATGACCATTCCGAGCATTTCGCGCGCCGCATCGACGGGTTTCTCAGCGCGGAGGTGGACCCGACCACGCAGCTTGGCTTTGCCACCAACGCGATCCGCGAGGGCGGGTTTTTCGGCGTGGGCGTGGGCGAGGGGCAGGTGAAATGGAGCCTGCCCGACGCGCATACCGATTTCATCATCGCGGTCGCGGCGGAGGAATATGGCCTTGTCCTCGTGCTCGCGATCATCGTGCTTTACGCGGGCATCGTGCTGCGCTCGCTGGTGCGGCTGATGCGCGAGCGTGATCCGTTCATCCGGCTGGCGGGCACGGGCCTCGTGGTGATGCTGGGCGCGCAGGCGATGATCAACATGGGCGTCGCGGTGCGCCTGCTGCCCGCCAAGGGCATGACGCTGCCCTTCGTGTCCTATGGCGGCTCGTCGCTGATCGCGGCGGGGCTGGCGATGGGGATGCTGCTGGCGCTTACCCGGACCCGTCCGCAGGGCGAGATCGGCGATATATTGCGGGGTCGGGCGACGATGACCGCGCCCCCCCTGCTGGTCATCGCCGCCGGCGGCACCGGCGGGCACATGTTCCCCGCGCAGGCGCTGGCCGAGGCGATGCTGCGGCGCGGCTGGCGGGTGCGGCTGAGCACGGACGCGCGCGGCGCGCGCTTCGTGGGCGGGTTTCCGCATTCGGTGGAGATCGAGCAGGTGGCGAGCGCCACCTTCGCGCGCGGCGGCAGGGTCAACAAGCTGCTGGCCCCGCTGCATATCGCGGGCGGCATACTCGGCGCCACGGTGCGGATGCTGCGCGACAGACCGGCGGTGGTGGTGGGGTTCGGCGGCTATCCGACGATCCCGGCGCTGGCGGCGGCATGGATATTGCGCCGCCCGCGCATGATCCATGAACAAAACGGCGTGCTGGGCCGCGTGAACCGGGTGTTCGCGCGGCGCGTGGACGTGGTGGCCTGCGGCACCTGGCCCACCGACCTGCCCGAGGGCGCCCGAGCCGAGCATGTGGGCAACCCGGTGCGCGCGGCGGTGATGGAGCGCGCGGGCGCGCCCTATATCCCGCCGGGCGATTACCCGATGTCGGTGCTGGTGATCGGCGGCAGCCAGGGCGCGCGCATCCTCAGCGACGTGGTGCCGGGGGCCATCGCGGCGCTGCCCGACGCGATGCTGCCGCAACCTGCAGCGTCGCGCCATCAGGCCCGCGCCGAGGACGCCGGAGCGCGTGGCGCGCGCCTATGCGCAGGCTGGCATCGACGCCGATGTGCAGCCGTTCTTTCGCGACGTGCCCGCCCGGATGAGCGAGGCGCAGCTTGTCATCAGCCGCGCGGGCGCGTCGAGCATTGCCGATATTTCCGTCATCGGGCGGCCCGCGATCCTCATTCCCTATGCCGCCGCCGCCGCCGACCACCAGACCGCCAACGCGCGCGGGCCTGGTCGAGGCGGGCGGCGCGATCCGTGATGCCCGAGAGCCGGCTTGACGCCGGCGGCGCTCGCCGGCGCAGATCGCCGCCGTTCTGGACGACCCGCAGGCGGCCGCGCAGATGGCGCAGGCCGCGCTCGGCCGGGCGATGCCGCGACGCGGCCGCAGCGCGCTCGCGGACATGGTCGAAGACGCTGGCACGGCAGAAGGGCAGGACATGAACGCCGCCGCACGAAGCTGCCCATCGATGTCGGCCCGATCCATTTCGTCGGCATCGGCGGGATCGGCATGTCGGGCATCGCCGAGGTGCTGCTGAACCACGGCTACGCGGTGCAGGGCTCCGACCTGAAGTCGACGCCGATCACCGAGCGGCTCGTGGGCTTGGGCGCGCGGTCTTCGATCGGGCAGCGGGCCGAAAACCTCGACGGCGCCGAGGTCGTGGTGATCTCGTCGGCGATCAAGCCCGGCAACCCCGAGCTCGACGCGGCGCGCGCGCGCGGCCTGCCGGTGGTGCGCCGCGCCGAGATGCTGGCCGAACTGATGCGGCTCAAGTCCAACATCGCGGTGGCGGGCACGCATGGCAAGACCACCACCACGACGCTGGTGGCCGAACTGCTGGACGCGGGCGGCATCGACCCGACGGTGATCAACGGCGGCATCATCCACGCCTATGGCTCCAACGCGCGGATGGGCAGGGCGAATGGATGGTGGTCGAGGCCGACGAGAGCGACGGCACCTTCAACCGCCTGCCCGCGACCATCGCCATCGTCACCAACATCGACCCCGAGCACATGGAGCACTGGGGCACGATCGAGGCGCTGCGTCAGGGCTTCACCGATTTCGTGTCGAACATCCCGTTCTACGGGCTCGCCGTCTGCTGCACCGACCACCCCGAGGTGCAGGCGCTGGTCGGCCGGATCACCGACCGCCGCGTGGTGACCTACGGCTTCAACGCGCAGGCCGATGTGCGCGCGGTGAACCTGCGCTACGAGAGCGGCGTGGCGCATTTCGACATCGCGCTGCAGCGCCGAGGGCAGCGATGATCGAGGGCTGCACCCTGCCGATGCCGGGCGATCACAACGTGTCGAACGCGCTGGCCGCTGTCGCCGTGGCGCGGCATCTGGGCATGAAGCGCGACGAGATCCGCGACGCGCTGGCCGGCTTCGGCGGCGTCAACCGCCGCTTCACCCGCGTGGGCGAGGTCGGACGGCGTGACCATCATCGACGACTACGGCCACCACCCGGTGGAGATCGCCGCCGTGCTGCGCGCCGCGCGGCAGGCGACCCAGGGCCGGGTCATCGCCGTGCACCAGCCGCACCGCTACTCGCGGCTGTCCTCGCTGTTCGAGGATTTCTGCGGCTGCTTCAACGAGGCCGACGTGGTCGGCATCGCCGAGGTCTATGCCGCCGGCGAGGACCCGATCCCCGGCGCCAGCCGCGACGATCTGGTCGCGGGGCTGATCCGCCACGGCCACCGCCACGCGCCGCGCGATCCGGGACGAGGACGACCTCGAACGCGCTCGGTGCGCGAGCAGGCGCGGCCGGGCGACATGGCGGTCGTGCCTCGGGGCGGGCACGCATCTCGGCCTCAGGGCCAACGCCCTGCCCGCGCGGCTGAAGGGGTAGGGCGGTGAAGGCGGCGGAGATCACGGACGAGGACAGCCTTGAAGGCGCGGGCTGGAAATCCAGCCCAAGGAGGTCTGCGTCTGGATCGCCGCCCGCGCCGCCGCGCGGGTGCTGCCGCTTTACTGGCAAGAGGCCGCGCAAAACACCATTGCAAAGGTCGCGCAAAACATCGCGATGGGCGAAGCGGCCAATCAACGGTTATGGCCCCGGATTCTGCGTCTGTTCGGGAAGGGCGAGACATGACCCCCTCGCTCATCCTCGCATGTCTGTGGGCCGTGGCGGCGAATGTGCTGGCGATGCTGCCGAGCCGCGACAATCACTGGCGGCGGGCTTATGCGCTGATGGCGCTGGGCGTGCCGGTGCTGGGGCTGGTGACATGGCAGCACGGGCCGTGGCTTGGCCTCATCGTGCTGGCGGCGGGGATGAGCGTGCTGCGCTGGCCGGTGATCTACCTCGCCCGCTGGATGCGGCGGCACTGGGGAGAGCGGCGCGCGAGGTGAAGGCGTGCGGTGAGAGGGGGCTTTTGGCCTTGAGCCGCCGTTCAAGGCGAAGCCCCCTTGCGCGGAGTCAAGGCGCGGAAAGCGCCGCCGCGCAGCGCCCGACTCGCCCCCCGGGCGGGCGCTATCTGCGACGTTGCAAGTTGCATCTACAGAACGTTGGAGCATGCGGCACCATAGAGCGCCCTCCTGTCGCCGTCGGAGCGCCCACCCGCCGTCGGGCGCTGCGCGGGCCTCGACCGTTGTCCCAACGTCCGCTTCAGGCCATTCGCGCCCGGCATCGCCTCCTCGGCCTCACCCCATGAGCTGCGGCAGGATCGTCACGATATCGGGGAAGAACCACAGGATCGCCAGCCCCACCACCTGAATGAGCACGAAGGGGACGATGCCCGCGATAGATATGGCCGGTCGTCACCTCCTTCGGTGCCACACCACGCAGGTAGAACAGCGCGAAGCCGAAGGGCGGGGTCAGGAACGAGGTCTGCAGGTTCACCGCGATCATGATCGTCACCCAGGCCGGATCGAAGCTGCCGCCATAGATCACCGGGCCGACGATCGGGATCACGATGTAGATGATCTCGAGGAAATCGAGCACGAAGCCGAGGATGAACAGCACCAGCATCACGATCAGGAAGACCGCGATCTCGTTGTCGAAGGCGCGCAGGAACTGCTGGATGTGGTGCTCGCCGCCGAAGGAGATCAGCACGAGGTTCAGCAGCTGCGAGCCGATCAGGATGGTGAAGACCATCGAGGTGACCTTGGCCGTCTCGCGCACCACCGGGCTGAGCACGCCGCCGCGTGTAGAGCACCCAGCAGCTGTAGAGCAGCCCGAACAGCGCGCACATGGTAGGCGGCGTAGGCGGACACGATGCGCGATCCAGGTCGCCGCACGTGATCCCCTCGTCGCTGATCCGCAGGTCGAAGTTGATGCCCGAGGATGATGCGCGACGACGATCGCCGAAGCGTCGCGCCAGATGATGATACGTGCCGGTGCGGTTCCTCGTCCCTGCAGCCTGCGGTAGGCCGCCAGCATGATCGCGCCCGCCGCGCCGAGGGCGGCGGCGGGCGTGGGGTTGGTGATGCCGCCGAGGATCGAGCCCAGCACCGCCACGATCAGCACCAGCGGCGGGAATACCACGCGGAGGAGCTCGTTGCCCGCCAGCCGCACCGCGCCATGCGCCGCGCCGTAGAGCGCCAGTGCCATCGGGATCGCGAGCAGGAGCCACGTCGCCCCCGACGAGGCGTTAGGGGCAATCAGCAGGATATCGACCAGAAGCCCCAGCACGATCCCGAAGGCCCCGATCAGCAGCGGCGCGGGCGGGGCCGAGGGCTGCACGCCGCGCGCCAGCGCCAGGACCAGCCCCAGGATCAACATGAGCGTGGCCACGCCGGTGCCGATGGGGGCGGCGTCGGCGGCCTTTTCGGCGATCAGCGTCTCGATCTCCCCGGGGCTGAGGCGCACGCTTTGCTCCACGCCGCCCGCCTCGTCGATGGCCGCCTGCTCGGCCACGGCGGTATCCCAGGCCTCTTGACCGTGCAGGTCGATCATCGAGGCCTCGCATTCCTCGCTCACGTTGGTGCGCAGCGACGCGGTTGCGCCCATGTCGGTAAAGCTGTCCACCCGCAGGCTCTGCGAGCCGACCACGCCCAGCGACGACAACAGCATCGTGCCCGCGATCAGTGCCACCGGCACGCCCGCGAACCAGGTGAATCGCTCGGTCGGCGTGATCGGCTCGCCGGTGGCCTCGGCCACCTGCACCGCCGGGGCCTTGGACGGATTCACCAGCGCATAGCCGAAGGCATAAAGCGCATAGAGCAGCGCCAGCAGGATGCCGGGCAGGAGTGCGGCCTGAAACAGCGTGCCGACCGAGACCACCGCAGGCTCGCCCAGGTAGGTGAGCGCATCGGAACAGCCCGCCGCCTGCGCGCGGTTTTCCTGCGCCACCGAATAGAGATCGCCCGCCAGCGTGCCCAGAAGCACGATCACGATCGAGGGCGGGATGATCTGCCCCAGCGTGCCCGAGGCCGCGATCACGCCGGTGGCGATCTCGGGCTGATAGCCCGCGCGCAGCATGGTGGGCAGCGCTCAGGAGCCCCATCGTCACCACCGTCGCGCCGACGATCCCGGTGGAGGCCGCGAGGAACGCGCCCACGACGACGACCGACACGGCAAGCCCGCCGGGCAACGGCCCGAAGACCCGCGCCATCGTGGTCAGCAGGTCGTTGGCGATTTTCGAGCGTTCCAGCGTGATCCCCATCATCACGAACATCAGCACCGCCAGCAGCGTCTCGATGGCGGCACCCGCCAGCACGCGCTCGTTGATGCGGTTGACGATGAACGAGATGTTGCGGTCGAGCGCGGTTTCCCAGCCTTGCGGGAACACGGATACGCCGGTGCGCGGCAGATCGGGGTATCGGAAGATCGAGATGGAGTCCGGTCGCGCGCCCGAGGCCACCACCGCGTTATAGGCCTCGCTGCCGGTGTCGATGGCCTGATGGATCATCAGCCCGGCACTGTCGAGCCCGGCGATGATCCCGAACGAGACCACCCCCGCGCCGCCGATGGCAAAGGCCACCGGAAAGCCCGACAGAATGCCCCCGAAGAGGCACAGAAAGACGATGATCAGGCCGATCTCGACGCCGTCAAACCCGAATAGCATGGTGTCCTGCCCCTTTAGTGCGTGCCTTCAAAGGCGTCTTCGCCCGCGCCAAGCGTATCGCGGTCGAGGTATTTGCCGGCGCTTTCCGGCCCTTCCTTCCATTCAAGATACGAGCGCCAGAAGAACGCCATCGCATGCAGGAAAACCATCCCGGCAAAGAACACCAGCAGCACCTTGAAGAGGAAATAACCGTTGAACCCGTTGGGGCTGAAGCTGATGGTCTCGACATTCCAGCGCAGCGCCCGCGACTTCAGGAGCAGCCGGTCGATGGTGTCGGAGGCCGAGGGTTTCGGCACGATCAGGTGCCGCCACAGGAAATACCAGCCATACATCCAGATGAGCACCGCCATCGGCATCATGAAGACAAGGCTGCCGACCATGTCGATCACGCGCTTGGCGCGGTGGCTTACCTTTGCATAGATCAGGTCCACCCGCACATGCCCGCCCTGCACGAAGGTGTAGGTGCAGCACAGCGCCACCACCATCGCGTTGTAGAGCTTGAGCTCCTCGCCCCACCAACTGATGTCGAACTCGAACGGGATGCCGAAGCCCAGAACGATATCGGGCCGCGCGAAGATGCGCTGGATAAAGACGATGACGATCTGCTGGATCACCATGATGAGACCGGCCCAGGCGACGAGGCGGCCTACCGAGTTGGCGACCCCTTCGAGCCCGCGCACGCAGGCCCACAGGACCGGCGTTGCGCCAGAGCGCCGACGCCGAGTCGAGCACGAGGAACGCGGTGAACACCACGAAGAAGAATTCCACCGACCCGCCGTAATAGACGACCCGCATGATCGCCTGGCTGTCGGACCAGTCGAGCCACAGGCCCGGATGCGTGACCGCGTAGCCCAGGTTGACGAAGGCCATCGCGATGCTCTGGAAGAACCACGACGACTGTGCTCGACATCGCTCTCCTCAAATGTGTGGCCGTTGTCGGGCCTCAGACCCTATTGTGGGGCCAAGGTGCAGGCCCCGGAACACCGGGACCTGTAGTGGTGTCGCGCTCAGACTGCGGATCAGATACCGACAACCCGGTTCCGTTGCGCGGTAAAGGCACCCTCGGAGCGGCTGCCCCAAGCTGCGGAGCTTTTCAGCGACGGCATGTAGCTGTCGTAACACTGCTTGTAGATTTCATCGTCCATCGATTCGGATACGACTTCTTCAGCGGCAGCACCAAAGGCATTCCAGACGCTGTCGGGGAATTCCAATAGCTTGACGCCGCCTGCTTGCAGACGCTGCAACGCTGCGGAGTTGTTCGCCATGAATTGGGACATCGACCAGATATTCGCCGCCTGGGCAGCATTGCTGACGATGGCTTGCTGTGCACGGCTCAGGCTTTCGAACACGTCCAGACCGATGGTCAGATTCAGGTTCGGGCCCGGTTCGTGGAAACCGGCGGTGTAATAGATCTTGGTGATCTCCTGGAAGCCGGCCTTTTCATCGGCCCACGGGCCGATCCACTCGGTCCCGTCAATGGCACCGGAGGCAAGTGCCTGATAAACCTCCGATCCGGGCAGGTTCTGAACGCTTGCGCCCAGTTTTCCAAGCACCTGGCCACCTTGCCCCGGCATCCGGAATTTCAGACCCTGGAAGTCATCGGGGCTGTTGATTTCCTTGCTGAACCAGCCGCCGGATTGCGGTCCGGTATTACCAGCCGGAAAGCATTTCAGACCGAAAATGGTGTAGAGTTCATCCGCCAGTTCGCGCCCGCCATCGTGATAGAACCAGTTGTTGTATTCCTGAAAGTTCATCCCGAAAGGCACCTGGCTGAAGAAGGACAACGCAGGATGCTGACCGAGGAAATAGTAGTCGACACCGTGATACATGTCGGCTTGACCCGCCGACACTGCGTCGAACACCTCGAACGCGCCGACGAGCTCGCCAGCCGCTTTCAGGTCCACGGTCACGTTGCCATCTGACATCTCCGTGATGGCGTCGGCGCAGTATTGCGCGGCGTCGTGCACACCGGCCAGACCGCGCCCCCAGGTCGTCACGAGCGTCAAGGTGCGCTTGCCCTGCGCATAAGCTGGCGCAGCCAGAGTGGTTGCCGCGGCGGCAGAGCCACCCATCGCGGTATTTTTCAGAAACGAACGACGATCCATTGTTTTTCCTCCCGGTTGTGTTGGTGCGGGGGTGCCTCTTTGGGACGCGCCCCGATGATCGTGAAAGTGCCGCGACCTTAGCCCGCGATTCGCGGCCTGCAAATACCGATTACTGCGTTGGAGTCGGGTTTTTTGCCGACGCGCCGGATTGCCGCCGGTTTGGCCATATCGCTTGGTCATGACAGGATGGCTTGCACCTCTCAGGCTCAACTACGGTCAGACACTGTTCCTGATCGCCACCCCGCCGCTGATCCTCACGGCGGCGGCGATCCCGGGCGTGGTCACGTTGCAGGCGCGGCAGATGGCCGAGCGCGAGATAGAGACGCTTGAGGCGCAGCTCATCGCCGCAAAGCGCGCGGAGTTGAAAAATTACATCTCCATCGCGCGCACCGCCTTCGTCAACATCTAAGGCCGCGCGCCCGCCCCTCATCCCTTCTCGGGGCGCATGACGAGGCAGGTGGTGGTGCCGGTGGCGTAGAGCCGACCGTCATCGCGCCCGCGCAATTCGCCGCGCGCCACGGCGGTGGTGCGGCCGCGATGCTGCACCTCGCCCACGGCGCGCACCGGCATGCCCTCGGGCAGCGCGCGGGTGATGTTCACGGAGAAATCGAGCGTGGTATAGCTCTCGCCCTGCGCAAGCTCGGTCATCACCGCGCAGCCCATGCAACTGTCGAGGATGGCCCCGTACCAGCCGCCATGCACGCCGCGCATCGGGTTGAGCGCGGCAAACTCCGCCGCCCCCTCGAAGACGGCGCGGCCCTGTTGCGCGTCGGTCGGGGCAAAGCCCAGCGTCACGCCGATGGGCGGCGGTGGCAGGCGGCCTGCGATCATGTCCTCGACGAAGTCGAGGCCCGAGCGCGACAGCATCATTGCGCGGTCGGGCAGCTCATCAGCAGAGGTGGCTGGTGGGCAGGGCATGGCGGTCTCCGGTCTGGCCCGTCCTTGGTAGGACAGGGCCGGGGCCGGGGCAAGCGCCGGACAAGAAAGCCCCGAACAGGGCCGGGCAGATAGCGTGGCGGAGGGGCCGCGCGCAGGGGTCAAGGCCGCTCAGGCCACGTCGCGCAGCTCCACCCGGGGTGTGACGCCAAGCGCGTGGCACACGTCGCGGGTGAGGTCGGGGCGGTTGAGCGTGTAGAAATGCAGGTCTTCGACGCCCTCCTCGATCAGGTCGCTGCACAGTTCGGTGGCGAGCGCCGTGGCCAGAAGGTCGTGGCGGTTGTCGCGGATCGCCTTGGCGAAGGCATCGTCGAGCCATGCCGGAACCTGCGTGCCGCAGGCCAGCGCGAATTTGCGCGCGCCGGTCCAGTTCTCGATGGGCAGGATGCCGGGGATGATCGGCGCAGTGATGCCCGCCGCCGCGCAGGCGTCGCGGAAGCGCAGGAAGGTTTCGGCCTCGAAGAAGAACTGCGTGATCGCCTCGGCGGCGCCGGCGTCGATCTTGCGCTTGAGCCAGTCGATATCGGCCTCGTGGTCGGCGGCTTCGGGGTGCTTTTCGGGGTAGGCGCCGACGCGGATGGTGAACTTGCCGGTCTCGGCCAGCGCCGAGATGAGCTCGCAGCTATCGGCGAAGCCGTCCGGGTGGGGGGTGAAGCCGCTCGATCCCTTGGGCGGGTCGCCGCGCAGCGCGACGATCTCGCGGACGCCCGCCGCGGCGAAGCTTTCGGCGATGGCCAGCGTCTCGGCGCGGCTTCGCATCGACGCAGGTCAGGTGCGCGGCGACGTTGAGGCCGGTGGTCTTGTGCAGCGTGCCCACCGCCTCGCGGGTCAGTTCGCGCGTGGTGCCGCCTGCGCCGTAGGTGACCGAGACGAAGCGGGGCGCGAGGGGGGCGAGGGTGTGAACCGTGTCCCACAGGCGGAACGACGCCTCGAGCGACTTGGGCGGAAAGAACTCGAACGAGATGCGGGGCGGTGTCATCGGGGTCATCCTGTCAGGGGGCAAGGGTTGGCCTCTTGTTGCAGGCGCAGCATTGTGAGACAACTTCATTAAATTCATGGTTTGAATGAGGCGCGCTAATATATGCATATCGAGTTTCGCCATCTGCGGACGATCCGCGCGATCCATCAGGCGGGAGGATTGGCGCGGGCGGCGGAGATTCTGCACATCACGCAATCGGCGCTCAGCCACCAGATCAAGGGGCTGGAGGATCAGGCGGGGGTGGAGCTTTTCGTGCGGCGATCGAAGCCCTTGCGCCTGTCGGCAGCGGGGCAGCGGCTGCTCAGGCTGGCCGAGCGCATCCTGCCCGAGATCGAGGCGCTGGAGCATGAATTCGAGGGCTTGCGCGATGGCAGCGCCGGGCGGCTGCACATGGCCATCGAGTGCCATGCCTGTTTCGAGTGGCTGTTTCCGGTGCTGGAGCGGTTCCGCAAGACATGGGGCGAGGTCGATGTGGATATCCGGCCCGGCCTGGCCTTCGACGCGCTGCCCGCGCTGCAAAAGGAGGAGGTGGACCTCGTGGTGTCCTCGGACCCCGAGGACCTGCCCGGCATCATCTTCAAGCCGCTTTTCGATTACGAGCCGGTTTTCGTGGCCTCCTCGCAGCACCCGCTGGCGGCGAAGGATTTCGTGGAGGCGGAGGATTTCCGCGACGAGATGCTCATCACCTACCCGGTGGACCGCGCGCGGCTCGATGTCTTTACCGAGCTGCTGACGCCCGCGCGGGTGGAGCCGCGCGGCGATCCGGCAGGTGGAGCTGACGGCGGTGATCCTGCTGCTGGTGGCGTCGGGGCGCGGGGTGGCGGTGCTGCCCGACTGGGTGGTGCGGGAGCTGCGCACGAGCGCGGATTACGTGACGCGCCCGCTGACGGCGGAGGGCAAGACCAAGCGGCTCTATGCCGCGATCCGCGAGGAGGATGCCGACAAGCCCTATATGGCGCATCTCATCCGGCTGGCGCGGGAAATCCCGGTGCGGTTGCAGCGGGGGTAGGGGGCGTGTTGGTCTGAAGGGGACGGTCGCGAAAGCCGCGCAGGGGCAAGCCCCAACGTCCCCTCCCGCCCAGATTCACGACGCCAGCCCCAGCCGCCGCTCGCGCCGCATGACGAGGCGGATGGTGATTACCGCCGCCACCCCGGTCGCGAACATCAGCCACAGGAGCGGGAACGCCCCGCGCTCGGGCGTCAGCAACAGCCCCGCCAGCGCCGAGAGCGCCGCCCCCAGCCCGATCATCAGCGCGCCCGACAGCCCGCTTGCCGTCCCGGCAAGATCGGGCCGGATCGACAGCGCACCGGCAGTGGCATTGGGGATCACCATGCCGTTGCCCAGCCCCATGAAGGACATCAGCCCGAAAAAGCTCAGCGGGGTGCCGAGGCCGAGATGAAAAAGCGCGAGGTTGAGCCCGATGCCGCCCGCATTGAAGAGCGCCCCCCAGAGCACCATGTGGTTGACGCCGATGCGGGTGGAGTAGCGCCCGGAGGCGAAATTGCCCAGGAAATAGCCGATGGCGGGCGCGCCGAACAAGAGCCCCAGAAGCGCCGGTGACAGCCCGAAGACCTGATCGCCCACGAAGGGCGCGCCGCCCAGATAGGCGAAGAACGACCCCGACGACAGCCCCGCCGCGGCCGCATAGCCCCAGAACCGGTAGGAGGTGAGCAAGGCCGGGTAGTCGCGGAATTGCTGCGCGAGCGTGCGGCCCGAAAGCGGCGCGGTCTCGCCCAGATCGCGCCAGCACAGCCAGAAGAGTGCCAGCCCCAGCAGCAGCAGCGCCCAGAAATTGGCCTGCCAGCCGAAGGCCTCGTCCAGAAGCCCGCCGATGGCCGGGCCGATCATCGGCACCACCGCCATGCCCATCGTCACGTAGCCGATCATCGACGCGGCGCGATCCTGCGGCACCATGTCGCGCACGATGGCGCGGCTCAGCACCATCGCCACCACGATGCTCGCCTGCACCATGCGGAAGACCAGGAACACGGTGACATTGGGCGCGAGCAGGCAGCCCACCGTCGCGATCAGAAACAGCCCCAGCCCCCAGAGCACGACAGGGCGCCGCCCCCAGCGGTCCGAGACCGGCCCGATCAGCAGTTGGAGCCCCGCGTTCACCGCGAGATAGAGCGCCACGGAAAGCTGGATGAGCCGGTATTCGGTGTCGAAATGCGCCACCATCCCCGGCAGCGAGGGCAGGAAGATGTTGATCGCCAGCGCCGCCAACCCCGCCATGAGGATCAGCGTCGCGATATGGGGTGGGGTGGAGCGGTCCAGAAACCGGACCTTGACCTCGGACTGCATGACGCCACGCTAGGCCCTGCGGGTGGGGATGTCCATTTGCGCGGGGCGCAAAGCCGGGATTGATTTGCGGATTTGCAGATATGCAGAAATTTGTTCGCAACAAGTTGCAAATTTGCGGGATTCCGTTTGGTCCCGCAGCCCTGACTGCGTATGCTGCGCGCCAATACCGGTCAGCGATGGCCCAGGGAGGAAAGAGGACCGCCATGAAAGACATTCTTCAGGAACTCGAAACCCGCCGCGCCGATGCCCGGCTCGGCGGCGGTGCGGCGCGGATCGAGGCGCAGCACGGGCGCGGCAAGCTCACCGCGCGCGAGCGCATCGAGCTGCTGCTTGACGAGGGCAGTTTCGAGGAATTCGACATGTTCGTGACGCATCGCTGCACCGATTTCGGCATGGAGACAAACCGCCCCTACGGCGATGGCGTCGTCACCGGCTGGGGCACGATCAACGGACGGCAGGTCTATGTCTTCAGCCAGGATTTCACCGTGCTGGGCGGCTCGGTCAGTGCCACGCACGCGCAGAAGATCTGCAAGATCATGGACATGGCCATGCAGAACGGCGCGCCGGTGATCGGCATCAACGACTCGGGCGGTGCGCGGATCCAGGAGGGCGTCGACAGCCTCGCGGGCTATGGCGAGGTGTTCCAGCGCAATATCGAGGCGAGCGGCGTCATCCCGCAGATCAGCGTGATCATGGGCCCCTGCGCGGGCGGCGCGGTCTATTCGCCCGCGATGACCGATTTCATCTTCATGGTGAAGGACAGCTCCTACATGTTCGTGACCGGCCCCGACGTGGTGCGCACGGTGACCAACGAACAGGTGACGGCGGAAGAGCTGGGTGGCGCGCTCACCCATACGCGAAAGTCGAGCGTGGCCGATGCGGCCTTCGAGAACGATGTGGAGGCGCTGGCGGAGGTGCGGCGGCTGGTGGATTTCCTGCCGCTCAACAATCGCGAGAAACCGCCCAGGCGCCCCTTCTTCGATCAGCCGGGCCGGGTCGAGGAGAGCCTCGACACGCTGATTCCGGACAATCCCAACATGCCCTATGACATGAAGGAATTGATCCTCAAGATCGCGGACGAGGGGGACTTCTACGAGATCCAGGAAGAGTTCGCCAGGAACATGATCACCGGCTTCATCCGGCTGGAGGGGCAGACCGTGGGCGTGGTGGCCAACCAGCCGATGGTGCTGGCGGGCTGTCTCGATATCGACAGTTCCCGCAAGGCGGCGCGGTTCGTGCGGTTCTGTGATGCCTTCGAGATTCCGATCCTGACGCTGGTCGATGTGCCCGGTTTCCTGCCCGGCACCGGGCAGGAATATGGCGGGGTGATCAAGCACGGCGCGAAGCTGCTCTTTGCCTATGGCGAGGCGACGGTGCCCAAGGTGACGGTGATCACCCGCAAGGCCTATGGCGGGGCCTATGACGTGATGGCGTCCAAGCATCTGCGGGCCGATTTCAACTATGCCTGGCCCACCGCCGAGATTGCGGTGATGGGCGCGAAAGGCGCGACCGAGATCATCTACCGCGCCGACCTCAAGGACCCCGAGAAGATCGCGGCGCATACGAAAAGCTACGAGGCGCGGTTCGCCAACCCGTTCGTCGCCGCCGAGCGCGGCTTTATCGACGAGGTGATCCAGCCGCGCTCCACGCGGGCGCGGGTGAGCCGGGCGTTTGCGAGCTTGCGTGGCAAGACCACGGCGCGGCCCTGGAAAAAGCACGACAACATTCCGCTGTGGGGGGGATGGGGGCGCTGCCCCCGTCGCCCTTGCGGGCGACTCCCCCGGAGTATTTCCGCCAAGAAGAAACGAGGAGGCGAAGGGCATGGCCCGCGACCGCTGGCATGTGATCGAGGAGGAGGAGGGGGCGCTGGTGCTGGCGCGGCGCCTGCCTGCGCGCTTCGATCTGGCCGCCGAGACGGTGCTGGAGGGTGGCGTCGGGCGGCGTCGGCTGGCGCATCTGGTGCGGCAGGACATGTGGCGGATGCTGCGGCATCTGCGCGGGTTTCAGCCGGTGGTGCGGGTGGCGCGCGTGCCCGGTGGGCTGCACGTGCGCGCAGGCGGTGCGGTGGCGGGCCGGTTTGCGCGCGCGGAGGCGGAGGCGCGGCTCAAAGCGCTGTTGGACGATCCCGGCCACCGGGCGCGCTGGATCGGTTGCGGGCGATGAGGGCGGGCGCTCTGGCCCTTGCTCTCTTGCTCGGCCCGGCGGCCGCGGCGCAGGAGGAGGCGCTGCGGCTGCCCTCGGGGCTGGAGGCGCGGCTCTTCGAGGTGGTGACCGACCGGCCCGCGGGGGGCGGGCTCATTTACCGGTTCCGTTATGTCGCCGACGGGTTCGTCGCCGGGGCGGAGCGGTTCGACGCAATCGCGGATGACCTTGTGTGGCTGTGCGAGGCGCACGCGATCCCCCGGATCGCGAATATCGGCCCGCAGCCCGGGCAGGTGATCGTTTCGCTGGCGGATCGCGGTTCGGAATTCGGGGTGTACGATGACGCGGTCGCGCAGGTTTTCGAGGCTTACCGGGTCGAGGGCGACCGCTGTATCTGGGAGATGTTCTGATGAGACCGCGATATCTCGTTCGCAAACCGGGCGATTGCGCGGCAAGTGCGGCTTTCTGGACACATGCGCGCGGGATTGTGCATTCAATATGTTCAAATCGTTCGATTTCCGCTAGCGTGTGCAAAGGTTGCACCCAAGTGACCTTTACCTCGCCTAACCGGCGGGTTGCGGCATCGTGCCGGAGCGCGCCGTCAATCGAAGACACGAGAGACAGGAGAATTACATGTCCAGAACCTTCAAGAGCGTCCTCGCCCTTGGCTTCATCGCCGTCGTCGCCGCATGTGCGCAGCCGGCCGAGGAAGAATTCGTCGTGGTCGAGCCGATCACGACCGAACCGGAGCCGACCGGCAAGTACAAGTAAGCCCTTCGGGCTTATGGCGGGGCGGGCGTTCGCGCCCGTCCCGACACACCGTCACGGCGCGCGGCCCCTCCGGCCTACGGGGGTGGTAAGATGTTGAAACATCGCGGATTTCCCGGGCGTCTTGCGGGCACGGATTACCAATTCACCATCAGGCGGGCCAATCCGCGCGGGATCACGCCGCTGATCGCGCGCGAGCGGTATCGCGACCGCAAGCCGCTTGACCGGCGGGCCGATACCGAGTTTCTGCGCGCCATATGGGAGCATTTCGGCGAAGAGCCGTTCGAGCGCGGCAATCTCGATGCCGGGCGGCTGAGCTGGCTTTTCGGGCGCGAGATCAAGCCCGCCGACGACCCGTTCGACCCGAAAAGCTACGAGGCGCGGCTGGTGCTCGACCTGGCGGTGGCGCGGCGCAGCTTTGCCGACCTGTTCGACGGCGGGGATGCGTCATGAGCGCGGTCGTGATCGGCGGAATTTCGCGCAGGCGGGTCGGTGTCCGGCGGGAGCGTGCCGAGCAGGGGGCGGATGCGTCTCGGGGCTTGGCGCGGGTAGAGGCCGCTGGCACGCTGACACATGGCATGGGTTACCTTTCCCCAAGCGCGCCGTCGCGGCGCGTGATCCATGTCGTCCCCTCCTGTGGGCGGCCCGGCAACAGAAGTGCCGGACCGCCCCTTTTCATGCGCCGCGCGGCGCGCGGTTCAGAAGCTGAACTGCACCGAGGTCTGCAGGCGCGTCGCGTCCTCCGAAGCCCCGCTGGCAAGCTCGCGCTCGCCCCAGCTTACCTCGGCCCCGAGGGTCAGGCGATCCACCGGTTTGTAGAAGACCGAGGCATGGACGGTCTGGACCTGATCGGTGTCGCTGGGGGCGAACGTGTCCTCGACCGAGTAGAAGCCATAGGCGAGGCCGCCGGTGACCTTGTCGGTGAAGGCGTGCGTCACCTGCGCGGTGGCCCCGTAGGCTTCGATGGTGTTGAGCCGTCCGGTGCTGTCGATGAACGCGTCCTGCCCGGCACCGTCGATGATGTAGCGGCCCACCCCGTCGCCATAGGTGAAGGAGCCGACGATCCGGCCGCCTGCCCACAGCGGCGTGCCGCCGGCGATGTTGAGGCCCCAGCCGAGATCGTCGTCGCCGCCGAGAGTCGAGGGGGCTTCGAGGTTGCGGAGCACCACGGCCCCGCGCAGCAGGCTGTCGTCCTGCTGCCACTTGGCCGCGAGGACGAGATCGGGGGTCTGATCGAAATCCGCGTTCACGTCAGCAAGGGGCCCGGTGCTCTCGCCGATGTTGCCCGTCACGCCATCGGCGCGCCCGGAGAATTCCGGGTTCTCGATGGCGACGGAAACGTCAAGCCCCTTGCCAGCCGGAAAGGTGTAGCGAAGCTGCGCCTGGCGGATGAAGGGGATGCCCGAGGGACCCTGGAAATCCACCGTGGCGGGGTAGGCCTCGATCGGCATGAAGGTGGTCCATGTCTGGCCTGCGGTCCAGCCGTTCCATTGGCCATAGGCGTGGCGCAGGCGCGGGCGGTGCGAGTTGGTCTGCCGCTCGTCGCCGCGCGAGCCGAAGAAGTCCATCTCGAAGAACGTGGTGAGCGGGCCCCTTTCGGTCTGCGTCTCGGTCTTGAAGTTCAGGCGGGTCTGGCGCACATGGGCGTCGAAGCCGCCGTCGCTTGGCGCGCCGATTTCGAGGCCGGGCGCAAAGGTCGTGTCGCCCTGTCCCTGGTCGAAATCGTAGATCAGGTCGAGCTTGGTGTAACCGCCGAAGGTGAGGGTCGTGCCCGCGGGCAGATTGACCTGCCCGCGATCCTCGAGTTTTTCCAGGCGCTCGGTAAGCGCGCGCACCTGCTGCTTGAGTTCGGCGTCGCTCTCGGCGAGCGCAGGGGCGGCATGGATTGCCACCAGCAGCGCGGATGGCGCAAGGGTCATTGCGACGTGTCGTTTCATGGTTTGATCTCCTCCCGATTGTGGTGTCAGGCGGGCGCACGGCGCGCCCCGCAGGCCGCATCGCACTCGCGGCCCGCCCCAGATTGGCAGGGCGCTCGATCACATGCGCATCACGTCAAGGCGATCTACGAAAATGTGTAAACGCTTGAAAAATAGTGATAATAAACTGTATGTTACAGCTTTGTTACCGGAATGTGACATCGCCCGCGCACCCGTCGCGCGGGCTGAAACCGCTAGAGGAAGGGACGAGACATGTTCAAGAAAATCCTGATCGCGAACCGGGGAGAGATCGCCTGTCGGGTGATCAAGACCGCGCGCAAGATGGGCATCACTACGGTGGCGATCCACTCCGATGCCGACGCCCAGGCGCTGCATGTGAAGATGGCCGACGAGGCGGTGCATATCGGCCCGTCGCCCGCGAACGAGAGCTATATCGTCATCGACAAGGTGATGGCGGCGATCAGGCAGACCGGGGCCGAGGCGGTGCATCCGGGCTATGGCTTCCTGTCGGAGAACCCCAAATTTGCCAAGGCGCTCGAGGCCGAGGGCGTCGCCTTTGTCGGCCCGCCGGTGGGCGCGATCGAGGCGATGGGGGACAAGATCACCTCCAAGAAGCTCGCGCAGGAGGCGGGCGTGAGCACGGTGCCCGGCGTGATGGGCCTCATCGAGGACGCCGGGGAGGCGGTGAAAATCTCGGGCGAGATCGGCTATCCGGTGATGATCAAGGCCAGCGCGGGCGGCGGCGGCAAGGGGATGCGCATCGCCTGGGACGATGCCGAGGCGCGCGAGGGGTTTGAAAGCTCGAAGAGCGAGGCGGCGTCGAGTTTCGGCGATGATCGTATCTTTATCGAGAAATTCGTCACGCAGCCGCGCCATATCGAGATTCAGGTGCTGTGCGACACGCATGGCAACGGGATTTACCTGGGCGAGCGCGAATGCAGCATCCAGCGCCGGAACCAGAAGGTGATCGAGGAGGCGCCGAGCCCGTTTCTGGACGCCGAGACCCGCCGCGCGATGGGCGAACAGGCGGTGGCGCTGGCGAAGGCCGTGGGCTATGCGAGCGCGGGCACGGTGGAATTCATCGTCGATGGCGCGCGCAATTTCTTTTTCCTCGAGATGAACACGCGCCTTCAGGTGGAGCACCCGGTGACCGAGCTCATCACCGGCGTGGACCTTGTCGAGCAGATGATCCGGGTGGCCGCCGGAGAGCCGCTGTCGATCAGCCAGGACGACGTGACACTGACCGGCTGGGCGATGGAAAGCCGGCTTTATGCCGAGGACCCGTATCGCGGCTTCCTGCCCTCCATCGGGCGGCTCACGCGCTATCGCCCGCCGCAGGAGGTGGCCGCCGGGCCACTGCTGGAGACGGGCAAGTGGCAGGGCGAGGCCCCGAGCGGCGCGACCGCCGTGCGCAACGATACCGGCGTCTATGACGGCGGCGAGATTTCCATGTATTACGACCCGATGATCGCCAAGCTCTGCACCTGGGCACCCGACCGCGCGCAGGCCATCGAGGCGATGCGCGTGGCGCTCGACAGCTTCGAGGTGGAGGGGATCGGGCACAACCTGCCGTTCCTGAGCGCGGTGATGGATCACCCGCGTTTCGTCTCGGGCGACATCACCACCGCGTTCATCGCCGAGGAATTTCCCGAGGGGTTCCAGGGCGTCGCGTTGCCCGATGACGTGCTGCGCCGGATCGCGGCGAGTGCGGCGGCGATGCACCGGGTGGCGGAAATCCGGCGCACGCGGATCTCGGGGCGGATGGACAACCACGAGCGTCATGTCGGCGAGGACTGGGTGGTGAGCCTTCAGGGGCAGAGCTTTGCCGTGACCGTGGCCGCCGACCGCGACGGCGCGAGCGTGACCTTCGCGGACGGGCGCGAGATGCGTGTGGCCAGCGACTGGACGCCGGGCGATGCGCTGGCCCGGCTCGACGTGGATGGCAGCCCGCTGGTGCTCAAGGTGGGCAAGATCACCCAAGGCTTTCGCATTCGCTCGCGCGGGGCCGATCTGCGGGTGAATGTGCGCACGCCGCGTCAGGCGGAGCTGGCGGCGTTAATGCCCGAGAAACTCGCCGCTGATACCTCGAAGATGCTGCTGTGCCCGATGCCGGGCATGATCGTGAAGGTCAACGTGGCGACGGGCGACGAGGTGCAGGAGGGGCAGGCGCTGTGCACGGTGGAGGCGATGAAGATGGAGAACATCCTGCGCGCCGAACGCCGTGGCGTGGTGGCCAAGGTCAATGCCGCGGCGGGCGACAGCCTCGCGGTGGACGACGTGATCATGGAGTTCGAGTGAGGGGATGACCCGCGCCCTGCGCCATAGCCCCATGCCGGCCGCCTGTCTCGCCGCGCTTCTCGTCACCGCCTGTGCGCGCGACGACGAGGCGGCGCAGCGGGCGTGGCTGGGGGAGTGGTTCGCGCTGGGCGAGACGCTGTCGTTTTCCGCGACGCGCGGCTGTGCCGTGGGGCTCTACCGGGTGGTGAATCCGCAGGTGAAATCCGCCCTGACGGTCACAAGCGACGTGGCGCAGATGCGCCGCGAGATCGCGGGACGCGGGGCAGCGGCGCTCGACGCACCGGGGCAGGGGGCGGATGAAGTGCTGGTGGCGATGGCCAATCACCACCGCGAGACCGGGATGGCGATGCGCCGCGCCGGGCTCGAGGCGCGCGCCTGCATGGATCGGCGCAGCGAGAGTGTGTTCCGCCACGCGCTCGATGACGGGCGGACGGTCGTGGGCTGGGACGGGGCGCGCCGTGCGCTGATCCTGATGATGCCCGGCGAGGGGCTGCTCGTGGTCGCGATGGGGGAGGGCTGAGATGCCGTGCGGTCAGCTTCCGTCCGCGCGCCCGTCGCGCAATTCCTGCTGGCGGGCGGGCAGCTTGTCGATGGAGCGGGTGATCTCGCGCACTTCCCACGGGGCGGGCTTGCGCAGGTATATCTCGCCATCCTTGCCGATCAGCACCAGCGAGAAGCCGCGCGGGCGCAACTCTTGCCGGAACTCCGAGCGCGCGTCGGGGTCGGTGTCGGTGACGATCACCACGTCGCGGGCGTCGAGCACCTCGAGCCGGTCGGTGAGGTATCCCATCTGCTCGATATATCGCGGGTCGGCGGGCGTGTCGGCGAACACCACGAGCGCCCGCTTGATCCACCGAAGATCGTTCAAATTGATCTCATCCGCGCTGACGATCATCGGGATTTCGACGTCTGGCGCGGCGTCCTGCGCGAGGGCCGGGGCCGCCGCAAAGGCAAGCAAAACAAGGGCGATTAGTTGTTTCATGCGATCTCCTGTCGTGCCAGATATAGGCGGGTTGCGCGCAAATGCGAAGCCTGTTTGGCGTGCGCGTGAAAAAACGACGCGGTTAATGTCCTGCTCAGGGTTTGCTGGCAGAGTTTGGCCTTGGGCCGCGCGCGCTGCGCAGGGGCCGGGGCCTCAGTCATGGCAGCAAGGGACGCGCGCAAACATGGATATCATTCTGCATCTCGGGGCCCACCGCACCGCCACCACGAGCCTGCAACACCACGCGCAGGCGCGCGCCCCGGCGCTTGCCGCGCGCGGCGTGGCATTCTGGGGGCCGCCGGTCACGCGCGGCGGGCTCATGGCCGGGGTCATCCCTGCGCCGGGCGGCCATCCCGATGCCGCGCAGGCCGGGCGCGCCCGCGGGCGGATCGCCCTGCGCGTGGCACAGGCGCATGACGCGGGGGCCACGCGGATTGTGGTCAGCGACGAGAACATGCTGGGCGCGCCGCGCACCTGCCTGCGGCGTCACCGGCTTTATCCCGGCGCGGGAGAGCGGATGGCGCGGATTGGCCATGCCTTTGGCGGGCGCATCACCCGCGCCGTGCTGTCGATCCGGGCGCAGGATGCGTGGTGGGACTCGGTGCTGGCCTTTGCCGTCGCACGCGGCCACCGGCTGCCCTCGCGGGGCGATCTCGACCGGATGGTGACCGGCGCGCGGCAATGGCGCGACGTGATCGCCGACCTGGCCTGCGCGCTGCCGGGGGCCGATATCGTGATCCTGCCGCACGAGCAATTCGCCACTCGCCCCGCTGCGCGGCTGGCGCAGATGACCGGCCACGCCGATGCGCCCGCCGCCGGGCGCGAGGCTGCCGATTGGCGGGGCCGCGCGCCCGATCTCGACGCGCTGCGCCGCGCCGTGGCGGCGCGTGGCGGCGATCCGGCGCGCCTGCCCGACGGCACCGGGCGTTGGCACCCGTTCGACGAGGCGCAGGCCGCCGCGCTGAAAGAGGCTTACGATGACGATCTGGTCTGGCTGCGCGCCGGGGCGGACGGGCTGGCACGACTGGCCGGGGAAACCGGACCGTTGAACGCGGGGCGACAACCGCGCAACGGTCATCCGACAAGAGGACAAGACGATGACATCGAAGAAAGACACATGGCGTGACCTCGCCGAGGCAGAACTCCGGGGTCGCCCGCTCGACGATCTGACATGGCAGACGCTCGAGGGCATCCCGGTCGAGCCGCTCTATACCGCCGAGGATGTCGAGGACCTGCCGCATATGGGCAGCCTCCCCGGGCAGGCCCCGTTCACCCGCGGGGTGAAGGCCACGATGTATGCCGGGAGGCCGTGGACGATCCGGCAATATGCGGGCTTTTCCACGGCGGAGGAGTCGAACGCCTTCTACCGCCGCAACCTCGCCGCCGGGCAGCAGGGGGTTTCGGTCGCCTTCGATCTGGCCACCCATCGCGGCTATGACAGCGACCACCCCCGCGTCGAGGGCGATGTGGGCAAGGCGGGCGTGGCGATTGATTCCGTCGAGGACATGAAGATCCTGTTCGACGGTATCCCGCTCGACAAGGTGAGCGTTTCCATGACCATGAACGGTGCGGTGATCCCGGTTCTGGCGTCGTTCATCGTCGCCGGAGAGGAGCAGGGCCACGACAAGAGCCTGCTGTCGGGCACCATTCAGAACGATATTCTGAAGGAATTCATGGTCCGCAACACCTATATCTACCCGCCCGCGCCGTCGATGCGGATCGTGTCGGACATCATCGGCTATACCGCCGATCACATGCCGAAATTCAACTCGATCTCGATCTCGGGCTACCACATGCAGGAGGCGGGCGCGAACCTCGTGCAGGAGCTGGCCTATACGCTGGCGGATGGCCGCGAATACGTGCGCGCGGCGATCGAGGCGGGGATGGACGTGGACAGTTTCGCGCCGCGCTTGTCGTTCTTCTTTGCCATCGGGATGAATTTCTTCATGGAGGCGGCCAAGCTGCGCGCCGCGCGGCTGCTATGGCACCGGATCATGACCGAATTCGATGCCAAATCCGAGAAATCCAAGGTGCTGCGCACCCATTGCCAGACATCCGGCGTCAGTTTGCAGGAGCAGGACCCCTATAACAACGTGATCCGCACCGCCTACGAGGCGATGAGCGCGGTGCTGGGCGGCACGCAGTCGCTCCATACCAACGCGCTCGACGAGGCGATCGCGCTCCCCACCGAGTTCAGCGCCCGGATCGCGCGCAACACGCAGTTGATCTTGCAGGAGGAAACCGGCGTCACCAACGTGGTCGATCCATTGGCGGGGTCGTATTATGTCGAGAAGCTCACCCATGATCTGGCCGAAAAGGCCTGGGAGCTGATCGAGGAGGTCGAGGAGATCGGCGGCATGACCCGCGCGGTCGAGAGCGGGATGCCAAAGCTGCGCATCGAGGAGACGGCGGCGACGCGGCAGGCGATGATCGACCGGGGCGACGAGGTGATCGTCGGCGTCAACAAGTATCGCAAGGACAAGGAGGACCCGATCGACATTCTGGACGTGGACAACGTCAAGGTGCGCGACGGGCAGATCAAGGCGCTGGAACGCATCCGCGCCACCCGCGATCAGGCCGCCTGCGACGCGGCATTGGACGAATTGACGCGCCGCGCGCGCGAGGGCGGCAATCTTCTGGACGCGGCGGTCGAGGCCGCGCGCGCACGCGCCACGGTGGGGGAAATCAGCATGAGCCTGGAAAAGGAATTCGGTCGGCACCGCGCCGAGGTAAGGACGCTGGCGGGGGTCTACGGGGCCGCCTACGAGGGCGATGCAGGCTTTGCCGCGATCCAGCAAGACGTTGAAAAGTTTGCCGAAGACGAGGGGCGGCGGCCACGGATGCTGGTCGTCAAGATGGGGCAGGACGGCCACGACCGGGGTGCCAAGGTGATCGCCACGGCGTTTGCCGATATCGGCTTTGACGTCGATGTCGGCCCGCTTTTCCAGACGCCTGAAGAGGCGGCGCAGGATGCCATCGACAACGATGTGCACGTGGTCGGCATCAGCAGCCAGGCGGCGGGGCACAAGACGCTGGCCCCCAAGCTCATCGCGGCGCTGGAAGAGCGTGGGGCGGGCGATATCCTGGTGATCTGCGGCGGGGTGATCCCGCAGCAGGATTACGAATTCCTGCAAAAGGCGGGGGTCAAGGCGATCTTTGGCCCCGGCACCAACATCCCCGACGCGGCGCGCGATATCCTGGCGCTCATCCGCGCGGCGCGCGGCTGAGGGGAGGCTGCGGGCGGCGAAACCGGGGGCGGTTTCGTGTCGGTATCCTGTCGGTATTTCGTCGGTGCGGCGGTAGCCTCAGCGCCGCCGCCGCACCCGTGGCACCGGCGTGCGGCGAAAGCGGTCGCGCGCTTGCGGGTTGGGTGGCACCCCGTCATGCAGCGTCCAGAACCGTGGCCCACCCAGCCGCAGGAAGACCGGCAGCGTCAGGATCGCCCCCGCGACGAAACCGCCCGCGTGCGCCCAGTAGGCGACGCCGCCCATGTCGGGATCGGTGCCCAGACCCGAGAGCACCTGGATGGCGAACCACAGCACAAGCACCAGCGCCGCCGGAATGGTGATGATGCGAACAAAGAACACGATGATGATCAGGATATCCACCCGTGCGCGCGGGAACAAAAGCAGGTAGCCGCCCATCACCCCCGCGATCGCCCCCGACGCCCCCACGGTGGGCACCATCGAGCCCGGCCCGCCCATCACATGCGCCGCCCCCGCCGCCAGACCGGACGCGAGGTAGAAGCCGAGATAGGGCAGGTGGCCCATCCGGTCCTCGAGATTGTCGCCGAATATCCACAGAAACAGCATGTTGCCCGCGAGATGTATCAGCCCGCCATGCAGGAACATGGAGGTGAACACCCCGGTATAATCGCCCATTTGCGTGACCCGCGCGGGGATCATCGCCCAGTCGTTGAAGAAAAGCGCGATTTGCCGCTCGTCGCCGAAGAGCGGCCAGTAGCTCAGGAACACGCTCACGTTGAGCGCGATGAGCGCATATGTGACCCAAGGCGTGGAGTTCGAAGGGTTGTGATCGCGGATTGGGAACATGAGGCAAAGCTAGTGCGGATCATAGCGGTCGGAAAGCCGTTAATCGTCGTTTGACCAAGGTGGAAACCCGCTTCCTTGAAAAGAAAGCGGGCCGAAATCTTTTGCAGATTTCGGTCGCCCGGCCCGTGGATCAGGACATGCCGCCCAGAAGCGCCGCGTTGCCGCCCGCCGCCGTGGTGTCGACGCAGACATGGCGCTCGAGGAGCGCGTGGCCGGTGTCGGGCATCCCGGTGATGAGCGGCAGGATCGGGCCCGCGCGCTGGCTCAGCGCCTGCGAATAGGCGCGCGCGCCCGCCTCGTCGCCCCACCAGAGCGCGCCCGAGAGGCCCCCCATCGTCACCAGCGCGTGGGGATCGACGCGGCCTGTTGCGGCGACCGCAACGCCGCCAAGCGCCTCGACCGCCTGTTTTTGCGCCGCCGCCGCATCGGGCCCCGGCCCGAGGCACAGGATCGCGGCGCGCAGATGGGTGGTGAGCCGGTTCGATTCGCCCGTCGGCCCCGGCAGCACCAGCGCGTCGCGCGCGGTCTGCGGCGCGGCATTGGCGCGGTCGAGCGCGGTCTGCACCTCGGCCACCGGCATCGCGGCGTCCCATTTCTCGCCCTGCACGGTTGCGGGGTGGGTCTGGAACCGCGCGAGGTAATGCGGCCCGCCCGCCTTTGGCCCGGTGCCCGACATCCCCTCGCCGCCGAAGGGCTGCGACCCGACGATGGCGCCGATCTGGTTGCGGTTGACGTAGATATTGCCCGCCTGCACCGCCTCGGTCACGTGCTGCACGCGGTCGTCGATCCGGGTCATGAGGCCGAAGGTCAGGCCATAGCCGGTGGCGTTGATCGCGCCGATCACGCGGTCGAGATCGCGCGCCTTGTAGGTGGCGAGGTGCAGCACGGGGCCGAAAATCTCGCGCTTCATGTCCTCGATGCCGCTGACGCGGATCAGCGTCGGCGCGATGTAGGTGCCGGCGTTGGGCGTCTTCAGCTCGTGCATCAGGCGGCCCTCGGCGCGGGCGGTCTGGATATGCTCGGCAATGCCCGCGCGGGCCGCCTCGTCGATCACCGGGCCGCAATCGGTGCTGAGGTGCCAGGGGTTGCCGACGCCGAGCGCGTCCATCGCGCCGGTGAGCATTTCGGTGAAGCTGTCGGCGATGTCCTCCTGCACGTAGAGACAGCGCAGCGCCGAGCAGCGTTGGCCCGCCGATTGAAAGGCCGATTCCACGATGGCCTGCACCGCCTGTTCCGGGAGCGCGGTTGAATCCACGATCATGGCGTTCAAGCCCCCGGTCTCGGCGATGAGCGGCGCGCCGGGCGCGAGGTGCTTTACCATCGCGGTGCGGATTTTCAGCGCCGTGTCGGTGCCGCCGGTGAAGGCCACGCCGTCGACACGCGAATCGGAGGTGAGCATCGCGCCCACGTTGCCCGCTCCGGGCAGCAGTTGCAGCGCGGTTTTCGGCACGCCCGCGCGGTGCATCAGGCTGAGGGCGAGATGCGAGATGAGCGGCGTCTGCTCGGCGGGTTTCGACAGCACGGCGTTGCCCGCCGCGAGCGCCGCCGCGATCTGGCCGGTGAAGATGGCGAGCGGAAAGTTCCAGGGGGAAATGCAGGTGAAGGTGCCCACCGGCGTGCCCTCGGGGGCGTTCGCGGCGTAGTAGCGCAGGAAATCCACCGCCTCGCGCAGCTCGGCCACCGCGTCGGGGATGGATTTGCCGGCCTCGCGGTGGAGGATGGCGAAAATCTCGCCGAAGTTCTCCTCGTAGAGGTCGGCGGCGCGGTTGAGGATGGCGGCGCGCTCCTTGGCGGGAGCGTCCCACGGGGCGGCGGCGGCAAGGGCCGTCTCGACATCGGCTTTCGAGGCCCAGGCCACGGTGCCGGGGGTGTCCGCCGGGTCGGCGGGGTTCGTGACCTTCTCGGGCGGCTCGGGGTCTGCGCGTTTGCCCGCGAGGATCGGCCCGGCCTGCCAGCTTTGCGTGGCGAAGGGCGCGCGGGCGGCCTCGATGGCCTCTAATGTCGGCTGGTGACGCAGGTCGAACCCGCGCGAATTGGGGCGTTCCGGCTGGAACAGCTCCGGCCCGGTGGGCAGGTGCGGGGTGGGGTCATTCACCGCGTCAAAGGGATCGCGGGCGACCTCTTCGGGCGGCACGGCCTCGTCCACGATCTGGTTGACGAAGCTGGAATTCGCGCCGTTTTCCAGCAGGCGGCGGACGAGATAGGCCAGCAGGTCGCGATGCGCGCCCACGGGGGCGTAGATGCGGCAGCGGGTGCCCTCGGATTTGAGGACGATGTCGTGCAGCGCCTCGCCCATGCCGTGCAGGCGCTGGAACTCGAACGTCGATTTGTCGGTGGCCATGTCGAGGATGGCGGCGGCGGTGTGGGCGTTGTGGGTGGCGAATTGCGGGTAGATGCGGTCGGTCATCGACAGCAGTTTGCGGGCATTGGCGATATAGCTGATGTCGGTTGCCGGTTTCGAGGTAAAGACCGGGAAACCGTCGACGCCCGCCACCTGCGCGCGCTTGATCTCGGTATCCCAGTAGGCGCCCTTGACGAGGCGGACCATGATGCGCCGGTCGAGCCGCGTGGCGAGGTCGTTGAGCCAATCAATGACATGGCCCGCGCGCTGCCCGTAGGCCTGCACCACCACGCCGAAGCCGTCCCAGCCGGCGAGGGCGGGCTCGGACAGCACCGCCTCGATCACGTCGAGCGACAGCGACAGGCGGTCGGCCTCTTCGGCGTCGATGTTGAGACCCATGCGCGCGGATTTCGCCAGGAGTGCCAGCGAGCGCAGGCGCGGCACCAGCACGTCCATCACCGTCTCGTGCTGCGCCACCTCGTAGCGCGGATGCAGCGCCGAGAGCTTGACCGAGATGCCGGGATTGTCGCGGATGTCGCGGTTGGTGCAGGCGGCCGCGATGGCGGTGATCGCGCGCGAGTAGCTCAGGTGATAGCCGGTGGCGTCGGCCTCGGTTCGCGCGGCCTCGCCCAGCATGTCGTAGGAATAGGTGTAGCCCTTTTTCTCCATCTCGGCGGCGCGGTCCATCGCGGATTGAATGGTCTCGCCCAGCACGAACTGGCGGCCCATTTCGCGCATCGCGCGGCCCACGGCGGTGCGGATGACCGGCTCGCCCAGCCGTCGCACGGCCCCGCGCAGATGGCCCACGATGCCGGGGTTCTCGTCCTTGAGCACGCGGCCCGTGAGCATCAGCGCCCATGTCGAGGCGTTGACCAGCGGCGAGGTGGAATGGCCCATATGCCTGCCCCAGTCCGAGGGCGCGATCTTGTCCTCGATGAGGGCGTCGATGGTCTCGGCGTCGGGCACGCGCAACAGCGCCTCGGCGAGGCACATCAGCGCGATGCCCTCTTCGGTGGAGAGGCCGTATTCGGCGAGGAACACCTCCATCAGGCCGGGGCTCGCCTGCCCGCGGATGGCGCGCACGAACTCGGCCCCGCGCGCGGTGATGCGGGCGCGATCCGCCTCGGAGAGGCCCGCCTCGGTGGTCAGCCGGTCGAGGATCACGCGCTCGTCGGCATAGGTGTCGAGGTCGATGGCGCGGCGCGTATCGGTATCGTAAGGCATGGTTTCCCCCTGAATTTCTAAACCATGTTAACACCGGTTCAGGGGTGACTTTTCCCGTTTCATATGGTTTGAGTGGTCGATCCGATCAGAAAGAGGGACGATCATGGGGCAAACCGACCATTCCGACCTCGACCGGTTCGACCGGGCGATTCTGCGGGTTCTGGCCTCGGACGGGCGCATCAGCGTCACCGATCTCGCGCGCGAGATCGGGCTTTCGAAATCGCCCACGCAGGCGCGGCTTCGGCGGCTGGAACAGGCCGGGATCATCACCGGCTACCGCGCGTTTTTCGATCCGATCCGGCTGGGGCTCGATCATGTGAGCTTTGTCGAAGTGCGGCTCGACAATACCCGCGAGGCGGCGCTTGCGGCGTTCAACGCGGCGGTGGCGCGCATCCCCGAGATCGAGCAGGCGCATCTCATCGCGGGCAGTTTCGATTACCTGCTGAAGGTGCGCACGCAGGACATGGCCGCGTATCGCCGGGTGCTGGCCGAGGCGATTTCGACGCTGCCGCATGTGGCGAGCACCTCGACCTACGTGGCGATGGAGGCGGTCAAGGAAACCGTGCTTGGCGATGTGATTTGACTGTCCGCGCGGGCGTGCCATCATATCAGTCATGAGATTTGTGATTTCGCTTTTGAGTCTGCTCGCGCCTGCCGGTGCGATCGCCTGTCCCGCCCCACCCGATCACGGCGCGGCGCTCGATGCGTTGTTCGCGCAGGTGCAGCGGGCCGAGACCGAGCGCGATGCCCGGATCGTTGCGAACGAGATGTGGGAGTTCTGGGCCGACGCGCCCGACGCCCATGCGCAGGAGTTGCTCGACGAGGGGATGACGCGGCGGGCGGCCTATGATTACGGCGGAGCGGTGGCGGCGTTCGACGCGCTGACCGCGTATTGCCCGGACTATGCCGAGGGCTACAACCAGCGCGCCTTTGTCAACTTCATCAGGCAGGATTACGATGCGGCGCTTCCCGATCTCGAGCGCGCGCTGGCGCTGTCGCCGCGCCACCTCGGGGCGCTTACGGGGCAGGCGATGACCCTCATGGCGCTGGAGCGTCCGGGCGAGGCGGCGCTTGTGCTGCGCCGCGCGCTCGACCTCAACCCGTGGCTTGCCGAGCGCCACCTGCTGCCGGTGCTGGAGCAGGCCGAAGAGGATATCTGAACGCGCCAGGGCGCCGACCCGGGGTCGTTCCCATCCCCTACCGCCACAGCCACGCGTGGCCCGCCAGAGCGCCTTGCGCCTTGGCCAGCAGCCGGTTCACGGTGCCCGCGCGCGGCACCGTGCCGATGGCGAGGCGTTCGGCCACCACCTCTGCCGGGCAGGGCAGGCCGGAGACGGGATCGCGGTAGCGGGGGTAGTCGATCAGCGTGGCATGGACCAGCCCTTCAATTGAGGGCCGTGCCTGCCTGCGCGCGGGCACCGGGCCGAGATCGCGGGTCAGGCCCCAGCCCGCGTAGAAGGGCGCGCCGGTCACCGTCACCGCCACCCCGCGCAACAGGGCCTCGAACCCCAGAAGAGAGGTCATCGTCCAGACCTCGGCCACCTCGCAAAGCAGCGTGGCCGGGTCGGTGCCGGTGATTACCAGATCGGCGAGGCCCTCGAGCGCCTCGGGCGGCACCGCGCCGGGGCGCAGCCCGGCCTCGACATCCGGGTGCGGCTTGTAGAGGATCACCGCGCCGGGGTTTTGTCGGCGGACGGTTTCGAGCAGGGCGAGATTGGTGGCGATATCGCCCGCGCCGAGGCGGATCGAGGCGTCATCCCCGACCTGTCCGGGCACGAGGATGCGGTGGCCGTCGGGCAGGGCGGGCGCGGGGGTGCCGAGGTTGTATTTGCTCAGGCCGTGACGCGTCAGCGTTTCGGTGAGCGCGCGGGCGCGGCGCTCCTGATCCGGGCGCAGCGTGGCGCGCTCTGCGATCAGTCGCTCCAACCGGCTCTCGCGGGTGGGATCGTAATAGATGCCGAGATCATCCAGAACCAGCGACAGCGGCGGCACCAGATCGGCCCCCAGCCCGCGCGAGCGCAGGAAGCCGTCCTCGACGCGGGTTGCGCGCTCGGGGGCGGTGGTGGTGGCCGAGGCCCAGACCATCGCGGGCCGGTCGGGGGCGGGGCGGCCGAAGATCACCCGCCGCTGCGCCCCGAAAAAGCCCTGGATCGGTGCGCGTTTCCACAGCCGCATTCCGTGCGCGCGCCATCCCCGGTGATCGTCGCGCCAGGCGCGGGTCTCAGATTCGAACTGCGACAGGGCCGTTTCCAGATCACAAAGCCGGTCGCGGCAGGGATCGTACCACGCGGGGTAGAGGATCATCGCGCCCGCGAAAAGCTGCGCGCGGGTGAGGGGGCGCCCGCGCCGCGCGAAGGGGGCGGGGTGGCGATCCACGGTCAGGCCCCAGCCGGCGTAGAACGGCCGCCCGAAGACCTGCGGACGGTGGCCCGCGAGGATCGCCTCGAACCCCATCTGCGAGGACACGGTATAGACCGCGATGGCCCCTTCGAGCAGCGGCCAGGGGCTGAGCGGCTCGGTGAGCAGGCGCGCGCGCCCGCCCGCATCCGCCGTCGAAAAATAGCCCTTGCGGTATCCTCTCGCGGTTTCGGGGTGGGTCTTTACCAGGATAGGCGCGCTCGGATGCTCGGCTTGTGCGCAGGCCAGCATCTCGCGGAAGGTCGCCGCATCCGCGCCGCCATGCCGGACCGAGGCATCGCCGCGCGTCTGGTCGATCACCAGCACATAGCCCGGATCGGGGCAGGGCAGGGCTGGCTCGACGCCGGAATACTTGGTCAGGTGGCCCGCGCGCAGCCGGGCGATGGCGTCGCGCGCGCGGTCGAGGGTTGGCGTGTCGTCGAGCGGGTCGCGGGCGAGGATGTCTTCGAGGTCCGACGGCGCGTCGGCGTCGAAATGCACGCCCTGCCGGTCGATCAGCAGCCCGATGGGGGGCGCGCCGCTGCGCCCCGGCAGCACCGAGCGCAGGAACGCATCCTCGACCCGCAAAAGCCCCGCGCCGGTGCGCGCTGCAACCCGCTCGCCGCGCGCCGCCACCGGGCTCTTGCCCCAGACGGCGATCAGATCCTCCGGGCCGGGCCAGCCGAGGCGCAGGTCATGGCCCGAAAGGTGCAGGATGCGCCGCAGGCGGGCCTGCCACAGGAACCCGCCGTTGAAATGGAAAACCCGCCGGGGGGCTGCGCCCCCGGCGGGTCTGCCACGCTGGTCTGGCGTCATACGTCGCCCGAAAGCGTGCTCGATGCCGTCGAGACCGAGCCGACCACGCCCAGCGTGCCGGTCAGCGCCGAGATGACCTTGGACCATTGCGCGAACGGCGCTTCGGTCACGTAGATCGTGTCGTCGTCGCGGATCGCGAAATCGCGGGCCATGAACATGCCGTTGGGCTGGGTCAGGTCGAGCACGTAGACGAGGCGCTGCGCGCCCACGAGGTCGTCGCGGCCCAGCACCTGGTTGGCGATCTCGGCGGGCTCGTTGCGCATCACGAAGACGCCGGTGGGATCGGAGGACGAAACGGTCAGCCCGCCGACCTGCGCGAGGCCCTCGAGCGCGCTGAGTGTCTGGGTCTCGAAGGTGACGCGCGCCTGCGAGCCGGTGGCCCCGAGCGCGGTATAGGAGCGGGTGTCGGACTCGACGAGGATGCGGTCGCCGCCGCGCAGCGGGATGTCGAATTGCGGATACTTGAACAGGTCCTGGAACCAGACCTTGGCGCGCTTGTCGCCGCGAATGACGGTGATCTGCGCCACTTCGGGCTCGATGGCGATGCCGCCCGCCGCCGTGATCATCGCCGAGAGCCGCCGCGTCGGGGCCTCGATCGGGTAGACGCCCTGACCGCTGACCGCGCCGCTGACCGACACGGTGGAGCCGTCGCCCGCGACCCGGCGCACCTCGACCTGGGGATCGGGGGTTTGCTGATCGAGCCGCTCTGTGATGACCCGGCGCACGCCCTCGGGGGTGTTGCCCGCCGCCCTGATCCGGCCCGCATAGGGCACGAAGATGAAGCCCGAACCGTCGACCTGCACCTCTTCGAGGATGGTCTGGTTCGCGGTTTCCCCGGCCAGCAGCCCGTCATCGACGTTTTCCCAGATGGTCAGGCCCAGCGTGTCGCCGGGGCTGATCGTATCGGAGCCCAGCAGCCCGGCATTGAGGAAATCATCGGTAAAGCCGAGCGCGGGCTGCACGGCGGTGGCCCGGGTGACGCGGTCGTTGACCGTGACGATGAAGGCATCGCCCTGTCGCTGCACCGATCCGGCATAGATTTCGCGCTTGTTGGGGCCCATGCGCGGCAGGCCGCACCCGGCGACAAGGCTGGCCACCAGCAAGAGGGCGACGGGGCGGACCCATCGGGGGTGTCGGGATATCACTGCTCGGTCTCCTCGACCTGTTCTTGTTCTGCCTCGGGTCTTTTTTATATGACGCTACCGCAGGAGGCCGGAAAAATCCAGCATTTCCTATGGTCTGCCTCAGGGAACGGCGCGCAACTGTTGCCTTGGGGCCGCGGTGCCGCGGCTCAGCGCATCGTAGGGATCGTCGGGGGCGAGCATCATGTCCACGACCTGCCGCAGCACCTGCCGCCGCCCGCGTGCGGAATAGAACCCGCCGGGAAGCTGGCTGGTTTCCAGCAGGTAGCGGCGGTAATCGGTATAGGCGCGCCGGTCGGGGCGCTGGGCATGGGCGAAGAATTCGGGCAGCGGCAGGGTCGAGACGAACTCGGGCTTGGCATAAACCGCCGCGCCGAAGGTCTTGAGCGGGATGCCCCGCCAAAGCACCTGTTGCCCGGCGGTGGAATTGACGGTGACAGCGCTGCGTGCCTCGTCGAGCAGCGGCGCGAGCTTGCCGCCGCGAAGGAAATGCACGCGACCGCGCAGGCCGTGCGCGTCGATCAGGCGGCGCAGGGTGGCGCGGATGGGCGCGCGCCCGTCCTCGAGCGGGTGCGCCTTGACCACGAGGTGATGGTGCGGCGGCGCGCCCTCGGCAAAGCCGCGGATGAGCACGTCGAGAAAGTCGGTCATCGAGGCAAACGGCGAATGCGCCTGGAACGAGGCGTCGTGTTCGAGTTGCAGGAGGGCGACGTGATAGGGAAAGCCGCCGGTGCGGATGCGCCACGTCGCCACCCGCCGCTCCAGCGCCAGCGCGGGCATGAACATCAGGCGTTGCAGGTAGAGCGCGAATTCCCGGCCCACGCCGAGCGCGCGATGGGGGCGAAAGCGGCGATAGCCGTGGTTCAGAAACAGCACGGTGCCGTGATAGAGCGCGCCGTAGAAGATGTGCTGGCGCATGTCGCCCCAGCTTGCGGGCGGCATGGCGGTATCGAGGTCCGAGGCGGCCAGCGCCGTGCGCATCTCGTCGATACCCAGATCCATCAGCCGCGAGTGCCCGTTGGATCCGCCGCGTTCATAGGTGATCCAGTAGGGGCGCATGTAGCCCTCCTCGAACACATGCACCGTGATCCCCGCGTCGCGGGCGATGGCCACTGCCTCGGCATGGATCGGGCGGGTATCGCCGTAGAGAACGAGATCGGTCACGCCGTGGGTTTCGATGAGGGTTTGGGCCGCCTCGGGCCAGCGTTCGGGCGCGTCGCGATAGGCGATGTAGCGCGCGGTATCGCGCCAGAACGCCCGGTCGCCCGCGTTGAAGCCCACGCGCCGCACCTCGGCCCCCGACCGGCGCAGCATCTGCCCCAGCCGGTGGAAAAACGGCCCGTGCGGCCCCTGAAGCAGCAGGAAAGTGCGTCCTTCTCCGGTCAGCCCCGGCATCCTTGCATGTCTCCGCTCAGTCTCTTGGTTGACCTCTCCTAGCGGAAAATTCTGGCGAAAATAAGCCTCGGGGCGCGCGTCGCCTTGTCTTGGGGCACGGGCGGCGCTAGGCCCTTGGGCAGGCGAGCGAAGGGAGCGGCATGTTCACGGGCATCATCACAGATATCGGCCATATCCGCGCGGTCGAGTCGCGCGGCGACATGCGTGCGCGCATCGGCACGGGCTATGACACCGCAGGCATCGATACGGGCGCGTCCATCGCCTGCGACGGGGTGTGCCTGACGGTGGTCGATCTCGGCCCCGACTGGTTCGACGTGGATGTCTCTGCCGAGACGCTGTCGAAGACCAACCTCAAGGCGTGGGCCGGGGGGCACCGGGTGAACCTCGAGCGGTCGCTCAAGGTGGGCGACGAGCTGGGCGGGCATATCGTGTCGGGCCATGTCGACGGATTGGCCGAGGTGGTGGCGGTCACCGAAGAGGGCGACAGCACCCGCGTCACCCTGCGCGCGCCCGAGGCGCTGGCGCGGTTCATCGCGCCCAAGGGATCGGTCGCGCTCAACGGCACTTCGCTTACCGTCAACGAGGTCGCGGGGCGCGATTTCGGGATCAATTTCATCCCCCACACCAAGCAGGTCACGACATGGGGCGACGTGGAAGTGGGGGACATGGTCAACCTCGAGATCGACACGCTCGCCCGCTACGTGGCGCGGCTTGCCGA
>JAXHLV010000015.1:0-12744 GCA_034521935.1 Roseovarius sp. | reverse complement strand
GCCAGCCCGCCTGCGCATCCGGCACGCTGTCCGGCTCAGGATGCCGCGATCCGGGTGCCGGAGCGACCCTCGATGATCGCCAGCGCATCGCTCAGCTTGCCGATGCCGGTCCATCGCTGACCGCTGCGCGTGAACCGCGCGCCCGCCGCCACCTTCGGCGCCATGGAGCCTGCGGGCAGGTCCAGCGCCTCCGCCTCCTCCGGGGTCAACTGCGCGATCCGCTCGGCCGCGTCGGTCCCGAAGCCGCGATAGATGCCGTCGACATCCGTCAGCAGAAGCAGCGCGTCGGCGCCCAGCCCCTCGGCCAGAAGCGCGCTTGTCGCGTCCTTGTCGATCACCGCCTCGATGCCGGTCAGCATCCCGTCGGGGCTGGCGATCACCGGGATGCCGCCACCGCCCGCGCAGATCACGATCGTGCCATGCAGCAAGAGCAGGCGGATGACCTTGAGGTCGGGGATCTCGACCGGGGCGGGCGAGGGCACGACGCGGCGCCATTTGTCGCCATCCTGCGCGATGGACCATTTGTGCCGCTCGGCCACGCGCTCTGCCTCGTCGCGGTCATAGACCGGGCCCACGAATTTCGTCGGGTTGTCAAAGGCCGGATCGTCCGGGTCGACCCGCACCTGCGTCAGCAGCGAGGCGACCGTGCGGTCATGGTTCAGCGCATTCTCGAGCTCCTGCTCGATGAGATAGCCGATCATGCCCTCGGTCTCGGCCCCCATCATGTCGAGCGGATAGGTCTCGTCGGGCTTGTAGGCCAGCCCCTGCAACGCCAGCAGCCCGACCTGCGGGCCGTTGCCATGGGTGACGACCAGATCATGCCCGGCGCGCGCCACCTCGGCCAGCGCGCGGGCCGCGATGCGGGCATTCTCGCGCTGGTTCTCGGCGGTCAGGCTCTGATCCCGGCGCAAGAGCGCGTTGCCGCCAAGCGCGATCACCACCAGCATGGCCCTAGCCCCCCAGCGTGGCGACGAGCACCGCCTTGATCGTGTGCAGCCGGTTCTCGGCCTGATCGAAGACGATCGAGGCCGCGCTTTCGAACACCTCGTCGGTCACCTCCATCTCGGAGATGCCGAACTCGGCCTCGATCTGCTGGCCCATCTCGGTCTCGGCGTTGTGGAAGGCGGGCAGGCAGTGCAGGAAGCGCGTGCGCGGGTTGCCGGTGCCCAGCATGACATCCGTCGTCACCCGGTAGGGTTTGAGCAGCTCGATCCGCTCGGCCCATGTCTCCTTCGGCTCGCCCATCGACACCCAGACATCGGTATAGATGAAATCCGCGCCGAGCGTCGCCTCGGCCACATCCTCGGAGATCAGCACTTTGGCGCCGGTCTCTTTCGCGATCTCGCGCGCCTCGGCCTCGATGGCCTTGTCGGGCCAGCAGGCGCGCGGTGCGCAGAGCCGCACATCCATTCCCATCTTGGCCCCGCCGATCAGCAGGCTGTCGCCCATGTTGTTGGCCGCATCGCCCATGAAGGTGAAGACGATATCGCGCCAGGGCTTCTGCGCGTGCTCCTGCATGGTCAGGAAATCGGCGAGGATCTGGGTGGGGTGAAACTCGTCCGTCAGCCCGTTCCAGACCGGCACGCCGGCATATTCGGCCAGTTCCTCGACCACCGTCTGGCCAAAGCCGCGATACTCGATCCCGTCGAACATCCGGCCCAGCACGCGGGCGGTGTCCTTCACGGTCTCCTTGCGCCCGATATGCGAGCCCGACGGGCCCAGATAGGTGACCGTCGCCCCCTGATCGTGGGCGGCCACCTCGAAGCCCGCGCGGGTGCGGGTGCTGTCCTTCTCGAAGATCAGCGCGATCTCCTTGCCTTTCAGCAACTCGCGTTCGGTGCCGGCATATTTCGCGGCCTTGAGATCGGCCGAAAGCTTCAGCAGAAAGCCGATCTCGCCGGGGCTGAAATCGCGCAGGCTGAGGAAATGACGGTTCTTCAGGTTGTAGGCCATGGGATCCTCCTAGATCGGGTCGCGGATGGTGGGGCAGCTCATGCAGCGCGCGCCGCCGCGCCCGCGGCCCAGCTCGGCGCCGGGCACTTCCAGCACCTCGATGCCCTCGGCGCGCAGCGCGGCGTTGGTGTCGTCGTTGCGGTCATAGCCGACGACCACGCCGGGGCGCAGCGCCAGCACGTTGTTGCCGTCATTCCATTGCTCGCGCGATTCCTCGAAGGCGTCATTGCCGCCGGTGGGTATGATGCGCAGGCGCTTGAATCCCATCGCCTCGGCCAGAACCTCGAACATCGGCGCGTCGCTGCGCCGGATGTCGAGCGGCGCGCGGCCCTCGCCGGGGCGCAGATCGAACACGCGCATCTCTTCGGCGACCTCGACAAAACTGGTCACAACGTCATCCCCGCAGAAGGTGAAGACCGTGTCCAGATGCATCGCCGCGCGCGATTTCGGCAACTGGCAGGCCAGCACGCGGCTCGCGCGGCCCGTGTCGAACAGCGCCTCGGCCAGCAGCCCCACCGCCTGCGGCGAGGTCCGCTCGCCCATGCCGATCAGCACCAGCCCGTCGCCCGCGGGCATCACATCGCCGCCTTCCAGCGTCGCGCGGCCGAAATTGCGGGTCGGGTCGCCCCAGATGACCTCGGCCTTGCCGGCGAATTTCGGATGCCAGCGGTAGATCGCGGCACTCAGCAGCGTCTCGGGTTGCCGCGCCTGCCAGTACATCGGGTTGAGCGTGACACCGCCATAAATCCACGCGCTGTTGTCGCGGGTGAACAGCATGTTGGGAAGCGGCGGCAGGACAAATCCGAGACCCCCCAGATAGGCCCCGAACATGCCGGCAGGCTCGAAGGGCAGATCGCTGACCGTCAGCCCGCCGATCAGGACCTCGGCCAGATCGGCGGCGGGCATCCCGTGCAGCCAGTCGCGCAGATCGTCCAGCATGCCGACGCCCACATCCTGCGGCGTGATCCGGTGGTCGAGCACCCATTGGCGCGCCTCGTCCAGCGCCATCACCTCGGCCAGCAGCTCGCCGGTGTCGAGCACCTCGACCCCCTCGCCGCGCATCAGATCGGCAAAGGCATCGTGATCCTTTTGCGCCTGCTTGACCCAGAACACGTCATCGAACAGCAGCTCATCCTTGTTCGCGGGCGTCAGCCGCCGATGCGCGCGGCCCGGTTTGCACACGATGACCTGTCGCAGACGCCCGGTTTCGGAATGAACCCCAAGTTTCGCGTCGGTCATGCCACACCTCCAGTATTCAGCCATGCGCCAGCCGCCAATGCCCCCATGATGAACACCGTCAGGATCACCAGAAGCGGCCAGATGAAGACGATCCAGCGATCATAGGGCACCCGCCCGATGGCCAGCCCGCCGATCACCACCGCGAAGGTCGGGTTGATCAGGTTCACCAGCCCGTTGGCGGATTGATAGGCGGTCACCACCAGATCGCGCCCGACACTGGCGAAATCGGCCAGCGGCGCGAGGATCGGCATCGACAGCACCGCAAGACCCGAAGACGAGGGCACGAAAAAGCTCATCGCGACCTCGATCCCGAACATCGCCGAGATGAAGGCGACGCTCGACAGATCGCCCAGCGTCTGCGCCGCCGCATGCAGGATCGTGTCGACGATCAGGCCCTGCTCCATGACCACGACGATCCCGCGCGCCAGCCCGATGACCAGCGCCACGCCCAGAAGATCGCGCGCGCCATCGACGAAGGCACCGGTCAGCCCCTTTTCGCCCAGCCGCCCGATGATGCCGATGACGATGGCCGAGCCCAGAAACAGCGCCCCCATGCGCGCCATCCACCAATCCTGTGTCGCCACACCCCAGATCATCGCGCCGAAGGTCGCGGCGAAGATGATCAGGATGATCTTCTGCGCGCCGCTCAGGGTTTCGTCCGCGTCCGTGTCGTCGCCATCCTTCAGGAAATGCCGCTCATGCGCCGACCATTGCCGCGCGACCACCGACCGGTCGCGGTCGGCCTTGACCCGGTGCGCGTAGCGCATGACATAGGCGATGCAGATCGCCAGCCCGCCCAGCAGGATGACGAAGCGCAGCACGATGCCGTCGGTGAACGGGATCGAGGCCGCGTTGGCGGCGATGATCGTGGCGAACGGGTTGATGGTCGAGCCCAGCACGCCGATGCCCGCGCCGATCAGGATGATCGCGACACCCGTCACCGCGTCATAGCCCGCGCGCAGCACCACCGGCAGCAGGATGGCGTAGAAGGCCAGCGTTTCCTCGGCCATGCCGTAGCTCGTGCCGCCGGCGGCGAACAGCGTCATCAGGATCGGGATCATCCAGATCTCGCGCCCCTCCATGGCGCGCATCGACTGCCTGATCCCGGTATTGATCGCGCCGGTCGCGTTCACGACACCCAGAAACCCGCCCAGCATCAGCACGAAGAGCGCCACGTCGATGGCATTGGCGGCATAGCTGTCAGGATCGTAGAACCCGCCGATCGGGGCAAGCAGCACGTCGATCAGGGTCTGCGGATTGCTCTCGACCGTCTGGTAGGTGCCGGGCACGGCGACCTCGCGGCCGACCTCCTCGTTCATCTCGCGGTCATACTGCCCGGCTGGGATGATCCAGGTCAGCGCGGCGACCAGAACGATCAGCGCGAAAAGGATCGTGTAGGCCGTCGGAAAGCGCGATTGCAGGTCGGCCTCCGGGTCCTGCGGCGTTTCGGATGAGTCAGACATGATCGCTCCTGCATGTTTTCAAAACATCTGAAAAATCTTAGGGGCATCGCGTCGATCGACATTAACCTGCGTTAATCGCCACTTGAAAACCGCTGACAGCCAAGCGTGCAATTAACTTGGATCAAGGTCAACGTGGTCAACTTGACATTAACCTGACAGCGCAAGAAGCGGAGGCGGCACATGCCGGTGCAGGACAAGACCTTGGGCCATATCATTGCCATCGAAGGCGGCATCGCCGATGTCCGCTTTGCGCATGGCCTGCCGATGATCGCATCGCGGCTCGTCACGCTCAGCGATCCGGAAATCACCATCGAGGTGGCCAGCCTTCCCGCCCATGACATCGCGAGAGGGCTGGTGATGAACCCGACGAACGACCTTCGGTTGGGGCTTGGGGTGCGTGACACCGGGGGCCCGATCGAGGTGCCCGTCGGTGACGCGGTGCTGGGGCGGATGTTCAACCTCTTCGGCGAGACCATCGACGATGGTGAGCCGCTGGACGATGTCGCCGCGCCGGCCGATCCTGCGCGATCCGGTGCCGCTGTCGCAGCGTCGGGTCGAAGGCGATATCTTCGAGACCGGGATCAAGGCGATCGACCTGCTCAGCCCGCTGGAACGCGGCGGCAAGGCCGGGCTTTTCGGCGGTGCGGGCGTGGGCAAGACCGTTCTGATCACCGAGATGATCCACAACATGGTCGCCGAATATGAAGGGGTCTGCCTGTTCTGCGGCATCGGCGAACGCTCGCGCGAGGCCGAGGAGCTTTACCGCGAGATGGGCGAGGCCGGCGTTCTGGACAACACGGTCATGGTGTTCGGGCAGATGAACGAGAGCCCCGGCGTGCGCTTTCGTGTCGGCCATGCCGCGCTGACCATGGCCGAGCATTTCCGCGACGAGGAGCGCCGCGATGTGCTGGTGCTGATCGACAACATCTTTCGCTTCGTGCAGGCGGGCTCGGAAGTGTCCGGGCTTCTGGGGCGGATGCCGAGCCGGGTGGGATACCAGCCGACGCTCGGCACCGAACTGGCCGAGCTTGAAGAGCGGATCTGTTCGACCGACCGTGCCGCCATGACCTCGATCCAGGCGGTTTATGTCCCGGCCGACGATTTCACCGACCCGGCCGCGACGCATACCTTTTCGCATCTGTCGGCCTCGATCGTGCTGTCGCGCAAGAAGGCCTCCGAAGGGCTTTATCCCGCCATCGACCCTCTGAAATCCTTTTCACGCATGCTCACGCCCAGCACGGTCAGCGCCGAGCATTACCGCGTCGCGCGTGCGGTGCGCAACACGCTGGCGGAATACGAGGACCTCAAGGACATCATCGCGATGCTCGGGCTTGAGGAATTGTCGGAAAAGGATCGTGCCACGGTGCGGCAGGCGCGCCAGCTCGAGCGGTTCCTGACCCAGCCTTTCTTTACCACCGAGGCGATGACCGGCACCAAAGGTGTCCTTGTCGCGCTGGAAGACACCGTGCAAAGCTGCGCGCGTATTCTCGACGGCGAATTCGGCGACCGCGACGAAGGTGATTTCTACATGATCGGCACGGTGGACGATCTCAAGCCGAAGGAGGGCACGGGTGGAGCTTAACATCATCACCCCGGAACGGGTCACCCGGCATGACGATGTGCGCCGGATCGTGGCAGAGGCCTCGGACGGGTTTTTCGGCATCCTGCCGCGGCACATGGACCATGTCACGCAGCTGGTGGCCGGGGTTCTGGTCTTCGAGACCGAGGATGGCGTGGAACATTTCGTGGGGGTGAATGCCGGAACATTGGTGAAAAACGGGCCGACGGTGATGGTGGCCGTGCGCGACGCGATCGAAAGCGACGACCTTGCAGGTCTGCGCGAGCGGGTCGAGGCCGAGTTCCGACGCCATACCGACGAGGAGCGCGAGGCGCGCTCCGCGCTGGCGCGGCTCGAGGCGCATATGGTTCGCCGCTTCCGCGAACTGCAGGGGGTGGATCAGTGACGCAAGATTCCGAGAACGAGTCCGAGACCATAACCCGCAAGGCCACCCGCATGCAGGAGGCCCGAAAGCGCCGCAAGCAAAGCGCATGGCGCGGGCTGGGCATGTTCGGGCTTGTCGGCTGGGCCGTGGCCGTGCCGATCATCGCCGGAATCGCCCTGGGCCGCTGGATCGACGCACGCTGGCCGGGCGAGACGTCGTGGACGCTGGCGCTGCTTCTGGCGGGCGCTTTTCTGGGCGCGCTCAACGCGTGGTACTGGGTGCAGCGGGAGGGGCGCGATGATGAGGGACGCGGTTCGTCGGCCGCCGACTATCCTTGTCGCTCTGCCTCGCGCTGGCGGGGCGCATTCGGCCTTCTCTACCTGGGCGTGTTATGGGTCGCGGTGCGCATCCTGACGTCGGGACAAAGTGTCTTGCTTTTCGCCGCAATGGCGCTGCTTCGGGCAGGGCTGCTTCTCGGGGCGCTGTGGCTGGCCGCCACCACGGGCGCAACGGCCGTCGACATTGCGTTTGCATTGCTGGGGTTCGTCGCCGTCCGTCTCTTCGCCACCCGCATGGCAAAAGCCGCACCTCCGGAGCGCGCATCATGGAAATAAGTCCCGACACCTGGATTCTCTACGAATGGCGGGGGCTGCGGCTCAATGCCACGATCGTGTTCACATGGGGGGTCATGGCGCTGCTGGTGCTGGTGTCATGGGCCATCACCGCGCGGCTGAGCGAGGGCGAGACCGTATCGCGCTGGCAGGTCATGCTGGAGGTCGTGGTCACCACGATCCGCGACCAGATCGACGAGGTCGGCGCGGCGGATCCCGGCCGGTATCTGCCCTTCATCGGCACGCTGTTCCTGTTCATCGCGACGGCCAACCTGCTCACCATCCTGCCCGGATACCAGCCGCCGACCGGGTCGCTCTCGACCACCGCGGCGCTGGCGATATGCGTGCTGATCGCGGTGCCGCTCTTTTCGATCACCCGCCGCGGGCTGGGCGGCTATCTGAAATCCTATCTTCAGCCAACCCCGTTCATGCTGCCCTTCAATATCATCGGCACGGCGTCGCGGACGATTGCGCTGGCGGTCCGGCTCTATGGCAACGTGATGAGCGGAACGGTGATCGTCGGCATCCTGATCAGCGTGGCGCCGTTCTTCTTCCCGGTCCTGATGCAACTGCTCGGCCTGCTGACCGGCCTGATCCAGGCCTATATCTTTGCCATACTGGCGATGGTCTACATCGCGTCTGCCAGCCGCGCCCGACGAAAGACTGATCCTGAGCCTGATGACGAACAACCCCGAACATCGCGAGAAGGAGACTGACCATGGACCCCGCAACAATGATTGCCATAGCATCGATCGTCACGGCCGGTCTGACCATCGCCATCGGCGCGATCGGGCCAGCGCTGGGAGAGGGGCGCGCGGCGGCGCAGGCCCTGCAGGCATTGGCGCAACAACCCGATGCCTCGAACACCATCACGCGCACGCTGTTCGTCAGCCTCGCGATGATCGAATCCACCGCGATCTACTGCTTCGTCGTGTCGATGATCCTGCTTTTCGCGAACCCGTTCGTCGATATGGCGGCCCTTGGCGGCGGAGGTTGATCCATGCAGATCGACTGGCTGACCGTCGCCGCGCAGATCGCCAATTTCCTTGTCCTCATCTGGCTGCTGCAGCGGTTTCTCTATCGCCCGATCACCGAAGCCATGGCCAAGCGCGAGGCCCGGATCGAAGAGCGGCTCTCGGATGCCAAGACCCGGCGCAAGGAGGCGGAGGATGAGGCCGAAGACCTGCGCCAGCAGCGCGAGGAGCTTGAGGACTCGAGGCAAAAGATGCTTGAAGAGGCGCGCGGTGAGGCCGATGACCTCAGGCAGCGGCTGGAGCGGGATATCCGCGACGAGGTCCAGCAAAAGCGCGAGAATTGGCACGAGACGCTCGAGGATGAACGCGCCGATTTCGCTCGGGAGATGCAGCGCAAGGCCGGGCACAAGGTGCTGGACATTTCGGGCCAGCTTATGGCGGAATTTACTTCAAGCGCGTTGGACGACCAGGTTGCGCAGGGCTTCGTCGCAAAGCTGAAGGATCTGGGCGCGGACACATGCAAGAAGATGGCCGCCGCCGCCAACAGTGCGGACGGCCCGGCGCTGGTGGAAACCGCGACAGCACTTGATGCGTCTGGCCGCCAAAAGATCACCCGCGCGATCCATGAGCAGTTCGAGACCGACATCGAGGTCGAGTATCACGAGGATGAAGAGGTGCTGCTCGGGGTGCGCCTGACAATCGGTGAACAGACAGTCGAATGGTCGGCCGCCCGGCATCTCAAGCGGTTGAACCGCGAACTTGACGAGCTTCTGGATAAAGCCCGGCCGACCGCGCGCAAAAACGAGACCGCGAAGTAGCCTTGAGGTGGCGTGAAAATGCTCAAGACCCTGTGTGACACGCTGTTCGATCCACTGGACGCGGCGCTCGAGAATATCACCCTCGCACCTCGAGGCGACCGAGGTCGCGCATGTCCTGTCGGTCGGGAACGGTGTTGCGCAGGTGGCGGGCTTTACCGATCTGCACGCCAACGAACTGGTTGTGTTCGAGGGGGGGCTGATGGGCATCGCGTCGAACCTGCGCGAGGACCGGGTCGGCGTGATCGTTCTGGGCAATACCGGTCGTTTGCGTCCCGGTGACCGGCTGCACCGCACCGAACGGGTGGTGGATGTGCCGGTCGGCGACAGCGCTGTCTGGGCCGGGTCGTCGATGCGCTGGGCCGGCCGCTCGATGACGGCGAGGCCGATCGAGGCCGAGGAGCGGCTGCCCGTCGAAGCGCATGCGCCCCGCCGATCATGCACCGCGATCCGGTCAACGTGCCGCTGCAGACCGGGATCAAGGCCGTGGATGCCGCCATCCCCATCGGGCGCGGTCAGCGCGAGTTGATCCTCGGGGACCGCCAGACCGGCAAGACCGCCATCGCCGTCGATACCATCCTCAACCAGACGGATACCGGCGTGATCTCGATCTACTGCGCGATCGGGCAACGCGCCTCGGCGGTGGCGCGCGTCCTGCGCAGCCTGCGCGATCATGACGCGATGCGCCGCACCATCGTCGTCGTGGCCAGCAGCGAGGACGCGCCGGGGCTGCAATTCGTGGCCCCCTATGCCGCCACCACCATGGCCGAGCATTTCATGGCGCAGGGGCGCGATGTGCTGATCGTTTACGACGATCTCACCCGCCATGCGCGCGCCTACCGCGAATTGTCGCTGCTCCTGCGGCGCCCGCCGGGGCGCGAGGCCTATCCCGGCGACATCTTCTACATCCATTCGCGCCTGCTGGAACGCGCCACCCATCTGCGCAAGGAACATGGCGGCGGGTCGCTGACCGCCCTGCCGGTGATCGAGACGCAGGCGCAGAACATCTCGGCCTATATCCCGACCAACCTGATCTCGATCACCGACGGGCAGATCTACCTGTCGCCCGATCTGTTCGAGAAGGGGCAGTTGCCGGCCGTCGACATCGGCGCCTCGGTCAGCCGCGTGGGCGGCAAGGTGCAGCTTCCGGCGTTTCGCGCGGTCGCGGGCAATCTGCGGCTGATGTATTCACAATTCGAAGAACTGGAGACCTTCGCCCGCTTTGGCACGCAGATGGATGAGGAGACGCGGCGCAAGCTGACGCGCGGGCTGCGGGTGCGCGAGGTGCTCAAACAGCGCGAGCAGCATCACCTTGCCGTGCCAGAACAGATCGCGGCGCTGCTGGCCGCAACCGAGGGGCTGTTCGACGATATCGAGCCGGAGGGCGTCGCTGCGGCGGAAAGCCGCGTGCAGAAGACGGTGCGTGATAACTGCCCCGAGATCTGTGACGCGATCGAGGCCGGTGAAAAGCTGACCGAAGACCACCGCGCGGCGCTGATCGAGGCGATGCGTGCGGCGCTGGATGGCGCGGAAGAGAGTGGCGGTGATGCAGACGCTTGAATCTCTCTCCGCTGCACTGGATACGACCGGCGATATACAGTCGATCGTGCGCACGATGAAGGCGCTCTCGGCCGCCAGCATCCGGCAGTTCGAGCAGGCCGAGGCCGCGCTGGGCGATTATGCACACACGATCGATCTGGGCCTGACGGCGCTGCTGCATGACCGCCGCGACCGTGGTCTGCCTTTGCCGCGGACCGGCGTGGAGGGATCAACGCGCACGGCGCTGATCGTCATTGGCTCCGAGAGGGGCCTCTGCGGGCGCTATAACGAGACCGTCGCGCGCTATGCCCTCGACCGGATCGACGGGCCAGATACCCTGCTGGCCGTGATCGGCCTGCGCGCGGCGGCCCGGCTGGAATCGGCTGGCCACACCGTCGACACGCTCTTTACCCTGCCCGGATCGGCGGCTGGCCTGTCCGATCTGGTGCAGTCCGTGATCGTTCAGAGCGACCGGTGGCAGCGCGAGGACGGTATCGGCCGCATCCGGGTGGTGCATAACCGGCGCGAGGGCCGCACCCTGGCAAAGCCGGTCGAGCGGCAGTTGATTCCCCTGCCCAACGCTTATCTGAAATCGCTCCTTGACGCGCCCTGGCCCGGGCCGGGGCTGGCGTTCTTGCGCATGCCCCCGCCCGTGCTCTTGTCGTGGCTGGTGCAGCAACGGCTTTTTGTCAGCCTCTATCGCGCGCTGGCCGAGGCGCTGGCCAGCGAGCACGCGACGCGGCTGGCGGCGATGCAGGGCGCCGAGCGCAATATCGAGGAGCGGCGCGAGGATCTCATGCAGGTCTACCGCGTCAAGCGGCAGGAGACGATCACGCGCGAGCTGATGGATGTCGTCTCGGGGTTCGAGGCCGTCAGAACGGTCGAGGAATGAGTATCCGTCTTGATCAAGGGGCTTTTTCGACCCAAAGACGGTCGGCTTTGACGAGCGCGTTGGCGGTTTCCAGGAGCTTTCGCATGAGCGCGACGATGGCGACCTTGGCGGGTTTTCCAGCGGCGCGCAGCGCGGTGTATTTTGCCTTGAGATCGGGATTGAAGCGCATGGCCACGAGGGCGGGCATGTAGAGGGCATCGCGCAAGGGTTTGCGCCCGCCGCTGATGAAGGACTTGCCTTTCCATTGCCCGGACTCGCGGGTGTGCGGGGCCAGGCCAGCGAGGCTGCCGACCTGTTTTCGCCCCATCGTGCCGAGTTCGGGCAGGAAGGTCAGGATCGCGGCAGCGGCCACCTGGCCGAGGCCGGGGATCGACCGCAGGATCTCGCGCTTGCGCGCCATCGATGCGTCCTCGGCGATGCGTTTCGCGATCTCCGCGTCCAGCTCCTTGATCTGCCGCTCGACCAGCGCCAGGCGCGTCTTGGTCTGGCGCTTGAGGACGCGATTGCTCTGGGTCTGGCCGCGGTTGCGCAAGCGCGTGCGCTCCTTGACGAGCCCCGTGCGCGCAACCTGCAAGTCCTTGAGATCGCGCGAAGCTTCCGAAACAGGCCGGTCTGGCTCCGGCGCGAGCGCCGCGCCCATCCGCGCCAGGACGCGCGCATCGACGGCGTCGGTCTTGGCCCGTGTTCCGCTGGCCTCCGCGAAGCGCCGGGCTTGCAACGGGTTGACCTTCGCAAGAGGAAACCTGCCCGAGAGCGCCGTCTCGAAGCCGCGGTGATACGGCCCCGTCGGCTCGAACACGATCCGCGCCACCGGCGCCTTGCCGAGCCATTTTATCAGAGCGCGAAATCCCGCCGCCGAATTATCGAAGCGCTGTGCCGCGCCATCTTCCAGCCGGAACACATCCAGATGGGATTTCGAAATGTCCACGCCAATGGTATGATCTGTCATCTTCGCCAGTCCTATCCTTGTCATGCGTGACATGCGCACGCGTATCCGTTCAGGCCCGTGGTGAAGACGGCGGCCGACCTTACTCACTCACGGTCCTGCATGACCAAGGAGGACACGATCCGACCGCCGCCGCTGCCCGGCATATTTGAGGTGCCGGGCAGCGGCTCCCTTCTACACCGGGAACCCGCCCAACCCATAAGACAAGAGGGGACCGCGCGATCAGGCGCGACCCCTCGCATCCTTCAGGTCAGACAGGAAAGCCTCGATCCTCTCGTCCAGCGCGCCGGCGCTGAGCGTTCCTGTACGCGGATCTGGCCGACTGTCATCCTGCCGGCTATGCTCGATCATAAGCTCTCTCCCTTCACG
>JAXHLV010000014.1:0-93996 GCA_034521935.1 Roseovarius sp. | reverse complement strand
CCTCAGAACCCCGACAGCGCGTCCCGCGCTCCCGCCCCCATCGCCGCGCGCAGCCGCTCCAGCCCGCGGTCGCGCAATTGCCGCACCCGCTCGCGCGAGATACCGTGGATATCGCCGAGTTCCTGAAGCGTGAGCGGCGGATCGACCAGCACGTTGGACACCACGATGTGGCGCTCGCGCCCGGGCAGGGCGTGGAAATGGTCGATCATCGCGGCGCGCAGGTGCGCGCGGTCCTGACGGCCGGCGACATCGGCCTCGACATCCGCATCGGGATCGGGCAGCAGGTCCATCGCCTCCGCCCCGTCTTCGCCCACCGCCGCGTGCAGCGAGGAGTCGGCCTGCCCGAATTGCCGGCGCATCTCGCCCAGCGCGCGGCTGTCCACCCCGAGCGCCTTGGCGACGCGCGCGTCGCGCGCCGCCGGGTCCTCACCGGGCCGCTGCGGCAGGGCGTTCTCGATCTGGCCCAGCCGGTAGAACGCGACCCGCGCCTTGGCCGACCGGCCCCGCCGCACCAGTGACCAGTTGAGCAGCCGGTAATCCTGCAACTCGGCGCGCACCCACCACGCCGCGTAGGTCGAAAACCGGATGCCGCGATCCGGGTCGAACCCGTCGGCGGCGCGCATCAGCCCGATATAGGCCTGTTGCATCAGGTCGGGATCGTCCTGCGCGCGGCCCTTGATGAACCGCGCCACCATGGCCTGCACCAGCGGCGCAAAGGCGCTGACCATCCGGTTGCGCGCGTCGATGTCGCCATGATCGCGCCAGGCCCGCGCCAGCCGCGCCTCTTCGTCGGCGCCCAGAAGGGCAGGGCGCGCGGGGCGGGCCTTCGGGGGGTGTCGACTCTGGAAATGCGGTTTGTTCATGGGGTCGGGTCCGCTGCGATCAGGTAATTTCGAATCGAAACTATACTGCCCGCACCCCTCTGGTCAAACCGGTTTCGACTCGCTATCACTAGGGCATGACCCAGCCCCCCGATCCCCAGGCCGCCCCCGCCACGCTTGCCGAACTTCTGGTCCATGTCGGACGCTCGGCGCGCGGCGAGGAGGGGGCGGCCGCGCGGCTGACGGCGGCGCAATGGACCGCGCTGCGGTTTTTCGCGCGCGCCAACCGCGCCTCGCGCACGCCCTCGGCCTTTGCCAGCTTCCAGGCGACAACGCGCGGCACCGCCTCGCAGACCATCAAGACGCTGGAGGCGCGCGGCCTGCTCGCGCGCCGCCGCTCCGAAAGCGACGGGCGCAGCGTGCGATTCGAGGTGACGGAGGCGGGGCAGGCCATGCTCACCGCCGACCCGCTGCGCCACCTGATGGCGGTGATCGGCCAGCTGCCCGAACCCGACCGTGCGGCACTCGCACGCATCCTGCCCGGGCTTTCCGCACAGCTTGCCGGGGCGCGCGGGGCGGCCCCGGTGGGCACCTGCGGCCATTGCGACCATTTTGATGCACGCGGCGATGGCGGCTATTGCGCCTGCGTCGCCGAGAGCCTCGCACCGTTCGAGATCGGCCAGCTCTGCACCCGGTTCAGCCCGCGCACGGCGGCGGAATAAGAAGCGGAGCAGGGGGGCTGTCTGCCCCCCGCCGCCCGTTCCGGGCGACTCCCCCCGAGGATATTTCCGGCCAGAAGAAGATCAGGCGAGCGCGCCCTCGGGCGTGAGCCGCGTCTTGCCGCCGAGATACGGGGTGAGGGCGTCGGGCAACACCACCGCGCCATCCGCCTGTTGCCCGTTCTCCAGCACCGCGATCAGGCAGCGCCCCACCGCGAGGCCCGACCCGTTCAGCGTGTGGACGAATTCGGGCTTGCCGCCGCCCGCGGGCTTGAACCGCGCGTTCATCCGCCGCGCCTGGAAATCGCCGCAGACCGAGACCGAGGAAATCTCGCGATAGCTGTCCTGCCCCGGCAGCCACACCTCGATATCATGGGTGCGCCGCGCGCCGAAGCCCATGTCGCCGGTGCACAGCACGATGGTGCGATAGGCCAGCCCCAGCCGGTCGAGGATGCCCTCGGCGCAGGCCGTCATCCGGTCAAGCTCGGCGCGGCTCTCGTCGGGGTGGGTGATCGAGACCATCTCGACCTTCTCGAACTGGTGCTGGCGCAGCATCCCGGCGGTGTCGCGCCCCGCGCTGCCCGCCTCGGAGCGGAAGCACTGGGTGTGGGCCACCATGCGGCGGGGCAGGGTGGCCGCGTCCACCGTCTCGCCATGCACCAGATTGGTCAGCGTCACCTCGGCGGTGGGCACCAGCCACCAGCCATTGGTGGTCTGGTAGCTGTCCTCGCCGAATTTCGGCAACTGCCCGGTGCCCAGCATCATCTCCTCGCGCACCAGCACCGGCGTCCAGGTCTCGGCAAGGCCGTTTTCCGTGATATGCGTGTCGAGCATGAACTGCGCCAGCGCCCGGTGGAGGCGCGCCACCGCCCCCCGGAGCACCACGAAGCGGCTGCCCGAGAGCTTGGCGGCGGCCTCGAAATCCATGCCCGGGATGACGCCCGCGATCTGGTAATGCTCCCTGGGGGCGAAATCGAAGGCGGGCGGCGTGCCGTGGCGGTAAAGCTCGACATTGTCGTCCTCGTCCGCGCCCTCGGGGACATCCGGCAAGGGCAGGTTGGGCAGGCCCATGAGCGCCTCGGTCAACTGCTGATCGAGGTCGCGCGCCTCGGCCTGCATCGTCGGCCACCTCGGCCTTCTTCTCGGAGACCAGCGCGCGCAGCCGCTCGAATTCGGCCTCGTCGCCGCTTGGCCTTGGCGGCGCCCACGTCCTTGGAGGCGCGGTTCTGCTCGGCCTGCGCGCTCTCGGCGGCGTGGATACGCGCGCGCCGCGCCTCGTCGAGCGCGAGGATGTCGCCCGCCACCCCCGCCAGCCCCCGCCGGGCCATCGCCGCATCGAAAGCGTCGGGGTCGTCGCGAATGGCGCGGATGTCGTGCATGGGGTCGTCCTCGTGATGATCTGAATCGCCTGCACGCGCTTATGCACCAGTTCGCGAGCAAGGTGTAGGGCGGGGTTTCACCCCCCTCCCGCACCGACGTAATACCGACGCGATACCGACGCGGTGCAGCCCCCGCTTTCGCGCCTTGCAAATGCCCGGCCCGAACCTTAGGTTCCGGCGCAACTCGCGGGGGCGGCCCCGCTGTCACACAAGGATATCACCCTATGGAAGCCTTCGCGCAATTCGTCCCGCTCATCCTGATCTTCGTCATCATGTATTTCCTGCTGATCCGCCCGCAGCAGAAAAAGCTCAAGGAACACAAGGCGATGGTCGAGGCGCTGCGGCGCGGTGACCAGGTGGTGACGCAAGGCGGGCTGATCGGCAAGGTCGCCAAGGTCAAGGACGATAACGAGATCGAGGTGGAACTGGCCGAGGGCGTCAAGGTGCGGGTGGTGCGTTCGACCGTCGCGCAGGTGCTCTCGAAGACCGAGCCCGCCGAGGGCTGAGGCCGCCCCACCCCTGTCTCAAGCCATTGAAAAGGCGCGACAATGCTGCAAATCGACCTGTGGAAACGCCTCGTCATCTGGGGGCTTGTCGCGCTCGGTCTGCTGCTGGCGCTGCCCAACGCCTTCTATCCCCGCGTCGAGACCCATAACGACGCCGCCGCCGCCATCGAGCGCGGTGCCGACCCGGCCCCCTTGCAGGACGAGTTGGCGCTCTGGCCCGAGTGGCTGCCTTCGGGGCTTGTCAATCTCGGGCTCGACCTGCGCGGCGGCGCGCATCTGCTGGCCGAGGTGCAGGTGGGCGATGTCTACAAGGCGCGGCTCGAGGGCATGTGGCCCGAGGTGCGCGATCTGTTGCGCGAAGAGCGCGACCGCGTGGGCGCGATCCGCCTGCAAGATACTGAAAACGCAGAGCTTCGCGTGCGCCTTGTCGAGCAGCCCGAAATGGCCGGAGAGGCCGCGGCGCTGGTGCGCGGGCTGGCACGGCCGGTCGCCAGCCTGACCGGCGCGGGGGCCACGGATATCGCCGTGACAACCCAGGGCGCGGATATCGTCGTGCGCCTTTCGGAGGCCGAACAGCGCGCCACCGACGAGCGCACCGTGCGCCAGGCGCTCGAGATCATCCGCCGCCGCATCGACGAGACCGGCACCCGCGAGCCGACGATCCAGCGGCAGGGGGCCGACCGCATCCTCATCCAGGTGCCGGGGATCGGCTCTGCGGGCGAGCTCAAGGCGCTCATCGGCACCACCGCGCAACTGACCTTCCAGCCGGTGGTGAGCCGCACCTCCGACGCCGATGAAAACCCCGGCGTCGGCAACGAGATACTGCCGTCGATCGACGAGCCGGGCACGTTCTACATCCTCGAACGCGCCCCCGTCGTCACCGGCGAGGAGCTGGTCGATGCGCAGCCCGATTTCGACCAGAACGGACGGCCCGCCGTGTCGTTCCGGTTCAACCCCACGGGGGCGCGCAAGTTCGGCGACTACACCGCCCAGAACATCGGCAATCCGTTTGCCATCGTGCTCGACGGCGAGGTGATCTCGGCCCCCGTGATCCAGAGTCACATCCCCGGCGGCTCGGGGATTATCACCGGCAATTTCGGCGTCGAGGAGAGCACGCAGCTTGCCGTGCTCCTGCGCGCAGGCGCGCTGCCTGCGGGGCTGGAATTCCTCGAAGAGCGCACCGTCGGGCCGGAGCTTGGTGCCGACAGCATCGAGGCGGGCAAGATCGCCTGTATCGTGGCCTTCGTCCTCGTGCTCGGCTGGATGTTCGCCTCTTATGGCCGCTTCGGCGTCTTCGCCAACATCGCGCTGATCATCAACGTCGGGCTGATCTTCGGCCTGCTGAGCCTCATCGGGGCGACGCTCACCTTGCCCGGCATCGCCGGGATCGTGCTCACCATCGGCATGGCGGTGGATGCCAACGTGCTGGTATTCGAGCGCATCAAGGAAGAGATGAAGACCGCCAAGGGCGCCGCGCGCGCCATCGAGCTTGGCTATGAAAAGGCGATGAGCGCCATCGTGGACGCCAACATCACCACCTTCATCACCGCCGTGATTCTCTACGCGATGGGATCGGGGCCGGTGCGGGGCTTTGCCATCACGCTTGGCCTCGGCATCATCACCTCGATCTTTACCGCGATCTTCGTGACCCGGCTGATCGCGATCATGTGGTTCGAGCGCAAGCGCCCCAAGAGCGTGTTGCAGGGCCGCGCGCTTCGCCTCGTGCCGCAGCAGACCGCGATCGACTTCTTCAGCCGCTGGAAAATCTGGCTGGGCATTTCCGGCGTGATGATCCTTGTGGCGCTTGGCTCTTTCGGGCTTCAGGGGCTGAATTTCGGCATTGATTTCAAGGGCGGCACCACGATCCGCACGCAAAGCGCCGAACCGGTGGATATCGGCCAGTATCGCGGGGCCATAGACGGGCTGGGCCTCGGGGATGTGACCATAACACAAGTGTTCGACCCAACCTTCGGCCCCGACGAGAACGTGGCCATGATCCGCATCCAGGCGCAGGAGGGCAGCGAGAGCGTCTCTCCGCAGGTGATCGCAGAGGTCGAGGCGGCGCTGCAAGGCGTGGTGTCCGATATCAAGTTCACCTCCGTCGAAAGTGTCGGGCCAAAAGTGTCGGGAGAGCTCATCCAGGCGGCGGTGATCGCCGTGGCGCTCGCCATCGCGGCGGTGCTGTTCTATATCTGGCTGCGCTTCGAGTGGCAGTTCGCGGTGGGCGCGGTCGTGGCACTTGTGCATGACGTGGCGCTGACCATCGGGATATTCTCGGAATTGCAGATCCAGTTCGATCTGGCGATCATCGCGGCGCTCTTGACCATCGTGGGCTATTCGCTCAACGATACGGTGGTGGTGTTCGACCGCGTCCGCGAGAACCTGCGCAAATACAAGCAAAAGCCGCTGCGCGAGGTGCTCAACATCTCGATCAACGAGACGCTGAGCCGCACGATGATGACCTCGGTGACAACGCTTCTGGCGCTCTTTGCGCTCTATTTTCTCGGCGGCGACGTGATCCGGGGCTTTGTCTTTGCCATGATCTGGGGCGTGATCGTCGGCACCTATTCGTCGATTTTCGTGGCCTCGACCATCCTGATGTGGCTGGGCGTGAAGCGCGACTGGTCCAAGCCCGACGCCACTGCCGGCACGCAATTTGCCAATGTGGATGCCTGAACCGTTTGCGGCTGCGCTGGCGACACCGGGGCTGCCGTGGCTCATGCTGGCAATCGCCGCGGCGGGCATCGTGCGCGGCTTCTCGGGGTTTGGGACGGCGCTGATCTTTGTCCCCGTGGCCGGGATTTTCCTGGCCCCGCAGGTGGTTGTGGGCGTCATCATGCTGACCGGTCTGGTCAGCTCCTCGGCATTTCTGCCGCGCGCCTGGGGGCAGGCGGACCGGCGCGAGGTGGGGCTTCTGGCGCTCGCCGCGCTGCTGACGGTGCCTTTGGGCCTGTGGCTGATCACCCGGCTCGACCCGGTGCTCATCCGCTGGTGCGTGGCGGGGGTCGCCACGGGCACACTGGCGGCGCTCGTCTCCGGCTGGCGTTTTTCGGGGCGGGTGAGCCGCCCGCAACTGGCCGGGATCGGCGCGCTCGCGGGCGGCATCGGCGGGCTGACGGGGCTGACCGGGCCTGCGGTGATCCTCTTCTACCTCGCCGGTCAATCGGCGGCGCAGGTGGTGCGCGCCAATACCATCCTGTTTCTCGCCGCCCTCGACGTGGTGATCGTGGCCAACCTGGCCTTAAAGGGTGCGGTGAATGGGGCGCTGGTGGCGCTGGCGCTGGTGCTGGCGGTGCCATACGTCATCACCTCGCTGATCGGGCAGGCGCTGTTTGACCCGCGCCACGAGCGGCTCTACCGTTGGGTGGCCTACGCCGTGATCGCGCTTGCCGTGCTGAGCGGCCTGCCCATCTGGACCACAATCTGGAACAACGGAGCCTGAGCCATGCGCATGACAGAAATCACCTTTGCCGGGGCCACGCCGGTGGACGGCTACGGGCCGGGATTCTTCCGCGTGGCGGGGCAGGTGATCGAGGGGGCGATCCTTGTCACCGCCGCCTCCGTGCGGGGCTGGCGGGGCTACGACGATCCCGAGCCGCTTGCTGGCGCTCGCGGGCGAGGTGGACGTGGTGTTCATCGGCACCGGGGCCGAGACGGCGCACGCCCCCGCCGATCTGCGCGACCGTTTGCATGAGGCGGGGCTCGGGGTCGAGGCGATGGCCTCGCCCGCCGCCTGCCGCACCTATAACGTGCTCTTGTCCGAGGGGCGCCGGGTGGCGCTCGCGGCGCTGCCGGTGTGACGGCGCGCCCAAGTCTTTGGCGCTTTCCGCGCCGGGGGCTTTGGGCTAAGGCAGGCGCATGATGCTTCGGGTCACGGATATGGGCGTCGCGCGCGGCGGGGTGCCGGTGCTGGAGGGGGTGAGCCTTGCGCTCGGCCCCGGCGAGGCGCTGATCCTGCGCGGCCCCAACGGCATCGGCAAGACCACGCTCCTGCGCTGTATCGCGGGGCTGCAACCGCCACTCGCAGGCCATGTCGAGGCCGCGCCCGAGAGCCTCGTCTATGCCGGTCATGCCGACGGGATCAAATCCGCGCTGACGGTGGAAGAGAACCTCGCGTTCTGGGCGCAGGTCTTTGGCACCACCGACATCTCGCAGGCCATCGACACCTTCGCCCTCGGCCCGCTGGCCACGCGGCCCGCAGGCGCGCTCTCGGCGGGGCAAAAGCGGCGGCTGGGGCTGGCGCGCCTGCTCGTGACGGGGCGGGCGGTGTGGCTTCTGGACGAGCCGACCGTGTCGCTCGACGTGGAGGCTGTGGCCATGTTCGCGGGCGCGGTGCGCGGGCATCTGGCGTCTGGCGGCGCAGCCCTCATCGCCACGCATATCGATCTCGGCCTCTCCGAGGCGCGCATTCTCGACCTCGCCCCCTATCGCGCAGCGCCGCTGGCGGCGGATGATTTCGACGGGGTGTTCCTGTGATCGCGCTGCTCACCCGCGACATGCGCCTTGCGGTGCGCGCGGGCGGCGGCTTCGGCCTCGGCCTCGCGTTCTTTCTGATCGTCGTGGTGCTGGTGCCCTTCGGCGTCGGCCCGCAAAGCGCGCTTTTGTCGAAAATCGCGCCGGGTATCCTGTGGCTGGGCGCGCTGCTGGCGTGCCTTCTGTCGCTCGACCGCATCTTTGCGCTCGACCACGAAGATGGCAGCCTCGACCTGCTGGCCACCGCGCCCCTGCCGATGGAGGGGATCGTGAGCGTCAAGGCGCTGGCGCACTGGCTCACCACCGGCCTGCCGCTGGTGCTGGCCGCGCCGGTGCTGGGCGTGCTGCTCAATCTGCCGGGGCCGGGCTTTGGCTGGCTGCTGCTGTCGCTCGCCCTCGGCACGCCCGCGCTCAGCGTGATCGGCACCTTCGGCGCGGCGCTCACCGTGGGGCTGAAACGCGGCGGGCTGCTGCTGAGCCTGCTTGTGCTGCCGCTTTACGTGCCCACATTGATTTTCGGGGCCGAGGTGGCGCGGCGCGGGGCCGAAGGGCTTGACGTGACCACGCCGCTGGCGCTTCTGGCGGGGATCACCTGCGGCACGATCGCGCTTTTGCCTTTCGCCTCGGCTGCGGTATTGAGGGTCAACCTGCGATGATGAACGGGAACGAGAGATGAGCCTGAACGCCCTTTGGGAATACGCTAACCCGAAGAAGTTCATCGAGACCACCGACCGGGTGTTGCCCTTCGTCGCGTGGGCGGCGGCGCTGCTGCTGGCGGCGGGGCTCGTGTGGGGCTTTTTCTTCACGCCCGACGATTACCAGCAGGGCTCGACCGTCAAGATCATCTACCTGCACGTGCCCGCCGCGCTGATGGCGATCAACGCGTGGCTGATGATGCTGGTGACCTCGCTGGTGTGGATCGTGCGCCGCCATCATGTCAGCGCGCTCGCCGCGCGCGCCGCCGCCCCGGTGGGCATGGTGATGACGCTCATCGCGCTCGCGACCGGCGCGCTCTGGGGGCAGCCGATGTGGGGCACCTGGTGGGCGTGGGATCCGCGTCTCACCTCGTTTCTCATCCTGTTCCTCTTCTATCTCGGCTATATCGCGCTGTGGGAGGCGATCGAGAACGATGACACCGCCGCCGATCTCACCTCGATCCTGTGCCTTGTCGGCTCGGTCTTCGCGCTGCTGAGCCGCTACGCGGTGAATTTCTGGAATCAGGGGCTGCATCAGGGCGCGTCGCTCAGCCTCGACAAGGAGGAAAACGTGGCCGACGTGTTCTGGTATCCGCTTCTGGTGGTGATGGCGGGCTTCGTGCTTCTGTTTGTCGCGCTTGTGCTGGTGCGCACCCGCACCGAGATCAGGGCACGGCGGATGCGCGCGCTGCTGGCCCGCGAAAGGATGCAGGCATGATCCCCGAACTGGGCAAATACGCGGGTGCCGTGCTGTCGTCCTACGGCGTGTCGCTGGCGCTGCTGGCGGTCATCGTCTGGGCCAGCCTGCGGCGCTCGGCGCGGGTGCGGCGCGCGCTGGAAGAGATTGAAAAGCGAAGGAAATCCAATGGCTAGAATATCGCCCCTCATGGTCGTGCCGCTGGTGGTCTTCGCCGCCTTCGCCGGGCTGGCGCTCGTCGGCCTCAAGCGCGAGGACCCCAACGCGCTGCCCTCGGCGCTGGCGGGGCGGCAGGCCCCCGCCGTGCAGGTCACACCGCTGGGCGACAAGCCCGGGTTTTCGGATGCCGACCTGCGCAAGGGCGAGGTGAGCCTCGTCAACTACTGGGCAAGCTGGTGCGCGCCCTGCCGGGTGGAGCATCCCCACCTCGAAGGGCTGGCCGACGAGGGCCTCACGATCTATGGTGTCAACTACAAGGACAAACCCGGGCAACGCGTTGGGCTTTCTGGCGGAACTTGGCGATCCCTATACCGGCATCGGTGCCGACGAGGGCGGGCGCATGGCGCTTGACTGGGGCGTTTACGGCGTGCCCGAGACCTACGTGATCGACGGGCAGGGCGAGATCGTGCTGCGCTTTGCCGGGCCGATCACGGCGCGCGTGCTCGAAAACACCATCCGCCCGGCGATCGAGGCGGCGCAGGCGCGTTAGGCGGTGATGTCGTTTCCTGGCCTTGAGGGGATGGTGGATTGAGCCGCGCCGGGGGGCAGGCTTCGACCGTCCCCGTCAGGCCGCGAACATACGTCTTCACCCGCGAATCTCGCAGACCTCGTCAAGCGCGGCCCGCCCGGTGCGGAACCGGTTCGCCGGGTGCTCGGGGTCGGGCCAGCCGAAGGAGATCGCACACAGGATCAGGCGGGTCTCGGGCAGGCCGAAATGCGCGCGCACGAACGGCGCATAGGCCGCCACCGAGGCTTGCGCGATGCTGCCCACCCCCAGCGCCGTCGCCGCCAGCATGAAGGCGGTGACGAACCCGCCGGTATCCATCGCCCCATAGGATCCGAGTGCGGCCTCGGAGTGAACGATGGCCACGTGCGGCGCGCCGAACAGGCGGTAATTCTCCATGCTCTGTTCGGCCCGCGCGCTGCGATCCTCGCGCGCGATCCCCACCGCCTCGTAAAGTTGCAGCCCGCAGTTCGCGCCGCCGGGCGCCATGCGCACCGGGATAGCGCTCGGGCCAGGGCAGGTCGGGGGCGGGGGTGCCGGTGGCCACCTCATCCAAAAGCGCCGCGCGAAACCGCTCTGTCGCCTCGCCGCGCGTCACCACCACTTGCCAGGGCTGCGCGTTGCACCACGACGGCGCGCGCCCCGCCGCCGTCACGATGCGGGTGATCACCTCTTGCGGCACCGGATCGGGGCGAAAGCCGCGACAGGAATGGCGGGCGGCGAGCACCTGCTCCAGCGCGTCGATGTCGGTCTCCATCAGAAGCCTCCCTTGTCCAGCGCCACGACATAGCCGATGCCGCCCGCCACGGCCAGCCCGAGCGCCACCGCGAGCGCGATCTTCCACGCCGACCAGGGCCGCTCGCCCTGCACGCGGCCGGTGCGCGCGTTGACCACGAACCGATAGGTTCGGCCCCTGAACCGATAGGCTGCGAGCCAGACGGGCAGCAGGATGTGCTTGAAGGTGACGCCGCTGACACCCGTGTCGATATCGTGGATGCGCTGCCGGTCGCCGCCGATGTCAAACCGCACGTCGCGGGCGATCACCGCGTCCATTTTCGCGCGCGCCTCGGCAAAGCCCTGTTCGAGATCGACGCTGTAGCCCTCGGCGCGGAAGCCCGCGAGGTATTCGGGCGTGTAGGGCTCCAGCGCCGACAAATCCCACGGCTCCAGCGCGTCGGTAAAGCGTTTCGGCAGCGAGGTGGAGGCCAGCACCAGCACGTCGTCGAAGAATCGCGCCACCCGCCCCGAGACCGCCCGCCAGCGCACCTTGGCCACGCGGATCGTCTGCCGCTTGCCGTTGCGGGTGACGGTGCGGGTCTGGTAATAGACGGTGCCGCGTTCGCCGCGATAGCTCGATTTGGTATCGGCATCGAAGGTCCAGTAGGGCACGTAAATTCCCTGCATTTTCCGCCCCTTGCGGGCATAGGCCTGCAATCCGTTCGGCGCGAACCACAGCCCGCCCAGCCAATCGGTCATGGCCTTGCGCGCGGCCCGTTCGTCAAGGGCGAAGGGCAACAGCGCGCGCGGCTTGATATGGCGGTGGGTGCCGGTGTCGGTCACCACCGGCGAGGCGCAGAACGGGCATTCGGTGGCGTGGGTATCCGACCCAAGCTCGACCTGCGCGCCGCAGCTTGTGCAGGTGGTGACGCGGGTTTCCTCCATCTCCTGCGACGGGAGCTGATCGCGCAGGGCGGCGGCGAAATCGAGTTCCTTGATGCCGCCCTGCCACGGCCCGCCGGTGTCTATTTCCGAAATGTCTCCGCAATGGTCGCAAACGAGGTGATGCGCGCCCGGATCATAGCGGTAATCCGCGCCGCAGTTTTGGCAGGGAAAGCGGTGAATGGTTTCGGCGGGGGCCGGGGGGGATGTCCGGGGCATAGGCAATCACAACATGTAGTGGAAGTTGCGCGGGATTATGGCTGGGCTACGACCGCGCGTCATGCCCCCGGCGGGGGCGGGGGCATGACGGTGAAAAGCTGTGCCAACTCGGACACGTCCTCGGCGCGTTTCCAGCCGTCCTGACCGGCGGTCCAGACATGGCTGTCGCGCGTGAGCGTGCCCTCGGTCACCATGCGCCCCAAGCGGGCCTTTGAATAGGGGCCAAAGGTCTGGCCCGCTTCGGCGATGTGCCAGACATGCTCGACGGGGGGCGGGTGGCGGCGCGGCGGGGCCGGGTCCGCGCGTGCGCCCAGGGCCCTTGTCGCGGGCCCAGGGCCCGGTTCTGATCGGCCATCTGCTGCGCCATCGCCATGCCCATCCCCATGCCGAGGCCCGCGCCGATGCCGCCGCCACCCGAGGGGTTCTTGGCCGCAGCCGTCATCGCCTCGGCGGTGGAATATTGCGTGAAGCGCCCGAGGTCTCCGGCGATCCCCATCGAGGTGCGCTTGTCGAGCGCTGCTTCAACTGCGGGCGGCAAGGATATGTTTTCAATGTAGAATTCCGGGATTTCGAGGCCGTATTCCGCGACCACGGCGGTAATCTCCGTGGCCACAAGCTTGCCCAGATCGGCGGTGTTGGCGGCCATGTCGAGGACCGGGATGCCCGACCCGGCGATGATGCGCGAGAAGGCCTGCACGATGATGTTGCGAATCTGGTAGCTGATCTCGTCCATGGTGAATTCGCCATCGGTGCCGACGATCTCGCCCATGAATTTCGCGGGGTCGGCGACGCGCACGGTATAGGTGCCGTAGGCGCGGATGCGGGTTGGGCCGAATTCCGGGTCGCGCAGCATGATCGGGTTTTTCGTGCCCCATTTCAGGTTGGTGAACCGGGTGGTGGCGACGAAATAGATTTCGGATTTGAACGGCGAGCGAAAGCCGTGATCCCAGTGCTGGAGCGTGGTCATCACCGGCATGTTGTTGGTCTCGAGCATGTAGAGACCGGGGGTGAACACGTCGGCCAACTGCCCCTCGTGGACGAACACCGCCGCCTGCCCCTCGCGCACGGTGAGTTTCGCGCCATACTTGATCTCGTGGCCCTCGCGCTGGAACCGCCAGACCATCGTGTCGCGGGTGTCGTCGGTCCAGTGGATGACGTCGATGAACTGGCCGGAGAGGAAATCGAAGATGGGCATTGCTGGCGCTCCTTTGCGAACGGATCAGACCGGCCCCGCCTGCCACTCGTCGAGCAGGCGGCGGAGGATGGGGCGGGCCTCGTCCGGGGTCATGCCGGGGGTAAGGTCGGGGTGGTAGAGCAGGCGCAAAAGCGCCTCGTCATGGGTGGTGAGATAGGCGAATTCCTCGTCATCGTTGAAGATCGAGGGCCGCGCGGCGGGGCTGTCATTGGCAAGGCCGAGGCCCTGTGCCAGTTCCTCGTGGAAACACGCCTCGCGCATGAGGGCCGGGTGCTCGGCTCGGACCCAGGCGATGGCAAGATCGTAGTCATGCGGGTTGCCCTTGTCGGAGAAGGCCACCACGAGGCAATGGATGCCGCGCGGCATGTTCTGGAACACGCGGAAGGTGACGGCATCGATCTCGGGGGCGATCTGCCGGATGCGGGCGAGGCCCTCGGCGCGGTCATCCTCGCTCATGACGAGGACGTGGAAATTGACGCCGCGATCTGCCAGCGCGATGGGATGGCGGCTCGCGCGCGAAAGCCGCGCGGCATAGCCCGCCACCGACGCGCGATCCGCCGCGCGCTGTGCCCCGGGGACCGAGGCGCCGAATTCGAGGCCATAGCGCACCGGTTTGGTCCATTTGCGCAAGGCCACGGGGCGACCGGACGCGGGGCGATAGCCCGCGCTTGGGGAATATTCGTTGAAGAACACGATCCGCTCGAAATTGCGCAGGAGCATGGTATCGGTCCAGGGCGTATCCGGCCCGCCGCCATCGGTGCGCAGAAGGCCGCGGGCCCGCATGTCGCGCTCGACCCGCGCGTAATGCGCGGCGAGCGCGGTGCTGCGGGCCGAGGGCGTGCCGTCCCCGGTGGCGGGGGCAGGAGGCGCGGACGGGGAGGGCGCGCCGGGCGCGGGCATGTCGCACGCCGCAAGCGCCAGAAGCGCCGCCCCTGCGAGCCCCGTTGCCAGCCTTCCCCGCATCGCGGCCTCAGTCCTTGGGCACGGCGGTGGCGGCGGTGTCGCCCACCCCGTCGCGCCGCGCGCTGGCCGAGGCGAGCGTGTCGCGCAGCTCGGCCTCCATTTTCTTGAGCTCCTCTTCGGCGCGGGCGCGCTTGGCCTTGCCCTCGTCGGCGATGGTGAGGCTTTCCTCGATGGTGCCGATGAGATCGGCATTGGCCTGTTTCACGGCCTCGATGTCGAACACGCCGCGCTCCATCTCCTGGCGGATCATCTTGTTGCTTTCGCGCAGGTTGGCGGCGTTGGCGGTGAGCAATTCGTTGGTGAGATCATTGGCGCCGCGCACGGCCTCGGCAGCCTCGGCAGAGCGCTGGATCGTGACCGCCTGCGCAAGCTGGGTTTCCCACAGCGGCACGGTGTTGACGAGGGTGGAGTTGATCTTGGTCACCAGCGATTTGTCGTTTTCCTGCACCAGCCGGATCGAGGGCAGCGATTGCATGGTCACCTGCCGGGTGAGCTTGAGATCGTGCACCCGGCGTTCGAGATCGTCGCGCGCCGCCCTCAGGTCGCGCAATTCCTGCGCGCGCATCACCTGATCGGCCTCGTCGGCGGCGTCGACCGCCGCCTCGCGGGCGGGGATGTCCTTGGCGTCCAACTCCTTGATCTTGGCCTCACCCGCCGCGATGTAGAGTGCCAGCTCGTCGTAGAAGGCGAGCGTCTTTTCATAGAGCATGTCGAGCGACTTGATGTCTTTCAGAAGCGTGTGCTCGTGCCCCAGCAGGCTTTCGGTGATGCGGTCGATCTGGCCCTGCACCTCCTCGTAGCGGGCGGTGAACTTGGCAAAGGGGGCGGCGCGGCCCAGAAGTTTTTCCCACCACGCCCGCTCGCGGCGCACGTCCAGTTCAGAGACCGAAAAGCCCCGGATCGTGGTGACGATCCCGCGCAGGGAATCCCCCGCAGGCCCCACATCCTTGTTGCGCACGCCTTGCAGCATGGCCTGTGAAATCTCCTGCAATTCCGCCTGCGCGGCAGAGCCGAAGGAGACGATGGATTGCGTGTCGGCCATGTCGATCTCGGCCATGCGGCGCGAGATTTCGGCGCTCTGCGGCGCGTCGGCCTGATCGAGCGGCACGATGGCATTGGCGTCTGACGGCTCGGGCAATACGGCGCGGCTCACCGATTCGATATCGGCGAGCGCGGCTTCGGCCTTTTGGCGGGTGGTGTCTGACATTGGGGCATCCTCTAGCTCAAATCTCTGGTTTCAAGGTGAACGCCCTCGCGCTCGAGCCGGTCGCGCAGCACCTCGATCTCGATGTCGAGATCGGTGCCGCTATTGGCCATGAGCGCGCGGGTCTTGGCGGTGAAGTTCCGTTCGAGGTCCGAAAGCAGCACGAGGTATTTGTCGCGCGCTTGGGCGTTCGGGGCGCGGGTGGCGAGGTCGGCATATTTGCGCGACGCGTCGCGCGCGCCCATGAGGTAGACGCCGAGATACTTGCGCGCGCCGGTGAGGTCGCGCGGGTCGTCCTCGACGGTGCGCAGCATGTCGCGCACCGTCGCCTGAAACCGCTCCAGCCGCGCCTCGAGCTCGCGGTCGCGGGTGGTGGCGATGGCCTGGGTCATGGCGCGCAGATATTCCTCGGCGCGGTCCACGACGCGGGCGACGCGGGTCGTCTGGAAGGTGTCCACGCCGTCGGGGTTTTTATCGCTGAGCGGGTCGGGGCCGAAGGCGAGGATATGCAGCACGACCCCCGCCACGGCATAGATCGCGGGCTCGATCACGCCGCCGCCCGAGGCATGGGCCGCGACGGCCAGACCCGCGCCGGTGAGGGCCGCGCCGAGGAGCTTGCGCGGGATGGCGGGGCGGCGGGCGATGCGGCGGGCGTCATAGGCCTCTTGCGCGCGCAACCCCTCGCGGGTGAGCCATGCCGCGAGCAGCAGCAGGCCGAGGGCGGCGAGGTTGAGTGCAAGCTCCACCGGGCCGGAGGTGAAGGCCCGCACCGCGAGCGGCAGTGGCGCGATGAACAGAATGTTGACGCGCCCGCCCACGCGCGTGCGGCGCGCGCCGCGATAGCCCCCCTGCGGGGGCGGCGGGGTCTCGCCGCTTTTGACGGGGCTGTGTTTGCCGCCGAAGCGCTGTGCCATCACACGCCCCCCGCCACGGCGACGAAGGCGATGAGCGCCACCAGCAGGACGAACGCCAGTTTCTGTAACCCTGTCCCGCTCATGCACCCTCACATGCTGCCCTGCGGCAAACTTAGGCGAAGGGGGGCAGGGACGCTAGGGGGAAGATTGCCGACGCTGCCTCAGCCGCTGTCGCGGGCCTTCTTCTTTTCGGCCACCACTTTTTCCGCGAGATCGCGGGCGATGGCGAAGGCACCTTTGACGCGGTCGGCCTCGCCCTTCCAGTCGCGGCGCACGACGATCCGGTTGTCGCGCAGCTTGGCCAGCCCGCGCTGATCGTGGAGGAACTCCACCAGACCCTCCGGTGAGGCGAACTTGTCGTTGTGGAACTGCACCGTCGCGCCCTTTGGCCCGCCGTCGAGCTTGGCGATGCCGGCGCGCTTGCACATCGCCTTGATGCGCATGACCAGCATCAGCAGGTTGACCTCGCGGGGCAGCGGGCCGAAGCGGTCGATCATCTCGGCGGCGAAGCCTTCGAGATCGACCTTGGTCTCCATCCCGCTGAGGCGGCGGTAGAGGCCGAGACGCACGTCGAGATCGGGCACGTAATCCTCGGGGATGAGCACCGGCACGCCGAGGTTGATCTGCGGCGCCCATTGGCCGTCATCCTCGGGCAGGCCCGCCGCCTCGCCCGAGCGGATTTTCGAAATCGCCTCTTCCAGCATCGACTGGTAAAGCTCGAAGCCGACATCGCGCATCTGCCCCGATTGCTCCTCGCCCAGCAGGTTACCCGCACCGCGAATGTCGAGGTCCTGAGAGGCAATCGTGAAGCCCGCGCCGAGCGTGTCGAGGCTGCCCAGCACGCGCAGGCGTTTTTCGGCCCCCGGCGTCAGCGGCACGCGGGGCTTGGTCGTCAGATAGGCATAGGCGCGCGCCTTGGAGCGGCCCACGCGGCCCCGGATCTGGTAGAGTTGCGCCAGACCGAACCTGTCGGCGCGGTGGATGATCATGGTGTTGGCGGTGGGGATGTCGAGGCCCGATTCCACGATGGTGGTGGCCAGAAGCACATCGTATCTGCCGTCGTAAAAGGCGTTCATCCGTTCGTCGAGATCACCCGCCGCCATCTGCCCGTGGGCGATGACGTAAGAGACCTCGGGCACCTGTGAGCTGAGGAACTCCTCGATTTCCGGCAGGTCCTTGATGCGCGGGACCACGAAGAACGACTGCCCGCCCCGGTAATGCTCGCGCAGAAGCGCCTCGCGCACGGTGACGGTGTCGAACTCGGAGATATAGGTGCGGATCGACAGCCGGTCGACGGGCGGCGTGCCGATGATCGACAGGTCGCGCACGCCCGAGAGCGACAGTTGCAGCGTGCGCGGGATCGGCGTGGCGGTGAGCGTGAGCACATGCACGTCCGAGCGCATCGCCTTGAGCCGCTCCTTGTGGGCGACGCCGAAACGCTGTTCCTCGTCGATGATCAGCAGGCCGAGTTGCTTGAACCGCACGGATTTGGCCAGAAGCGCGTGGGTGCCCACGACGATGTCGGCGGAGCCGTCCGCGAGGGCGGCGCGGGTGCGGGTGGCGTCGCGTTGCGACACGAAGCGCGAGAGCGCGTGAACCGAGAGCGGAAAGCCGCGAAAGCGGTCGGCAAACTCGCGGTAATGCTGGCGCGCGAGCAGGGTGGTGGGCGCGATCACCGCGACCTGCTGCCCGGTCATCGCGGCGGCGAAGGCCGCGCGCATGGCCACCTCGGTCTTGCCGAAGCCCACATCGCCGCAGATGAGGCGATCCATCGGGCGGCCTCGTTCCAGATCGCCCAGAACGTCCTCGATGGCGTGAAGCTGATCGTCGGTCTCCTGGTAGGGGAACCGCGCCGCGAACGCCTCCCAGGCATGCGCCTCGGGGGCGATCACCGGCGCGCGGCGCAATTCGCGCTCGGCGGCGACGCGGATCAGGCGGTCGGCCATCTCGCGGATGCGCTGTTTGAGTTTCGCTTTCTTCGCCTGCCACGCGCCGCCGCCAAGGCGGTCGAGCAGCCCCTCCTCGTGGCCATAGCGCGACAGCAGTTCGATATTCTCCACCGGCAGGTAGAGCTTGGCGCTTTCGGCATATTCCAGCACGAGGCATTCATGCGCGGCGCCCGCCGCCGTGACCACCTCGAGGCCGAGATAGCGGCCGATGCCGTGATCGACATGAACCACCAGATCGCCGGGCGAGAGTGCCTGCGCCTCGCTGAGGAAATTCTCGGCCCGTCGCTTGCGGCGCGCGCCGCGCACCAGCCGGTCGCCCAGCACGTCCTGTTCGGAGATCACCGTCAAATCGGGCGTCTCGAACCCCTGTTCCAGCGGCCAGACCGCGAGGTGAAGCCCGTGGCCCGTGAGCCCGCCCGCGTCGCGGATGCTGACCGCGCCGATCAGCCCCTCATCGGACAAAAGCCCCTCGATGCGTTCGCGCGCGCCCTCGGACCATGTGGCGACGAGCACCGGGCCGGCGGCCATGCGGGCCTCGATGTGGTCTTTCAGGACACTGAAAAGATTTATTTTTTCCTGTTGTCGTTCGGGGGCGAAGCTGCGCCCGATGCGCCCGCCCGCGTCGATCACCCCCGGTCCCGTGGGGCGCGGCAGCGCCGAGAAATGCATCACCCGCCGCGCGCCCAATGCCGCCTGCCAGGCGGTGTCGTCGAGGTAAAGCTCCTCGGGCGGGATCGGGTGATAGACCGCCTCGCCGCGTCTTTTCTGGCTCAGCGCGTGGCGGCGCGCCTCGTATTGCTCGGTCACCGCCTCCCACCGCGCGGCGCGGGCGGCCTCAACCTGATCGTCGAGGGTGACGCTGGCCTCACCGAGGTAATCGAAGAGCGTCTCCATCCGCTCGTGAAAGAGCGGCAGCCAGTGTTCGGCCCCGGCGGTCTTGCGCCCCGCGCTGATCGACTCGTAAAGCGGGTCGTCGGCCACGCCCGCGCCAAAGGCGATGCGGTAATTCTGGCGAAAGCGGCGGATCGCGGCCTCGTCGAGGATCACCTCGGAGACCGGCGCAAGCTCCACGCGCGTGAGCTTTTCCGTGGTGCGCTGCGAGCCGGGATCGAACCGGCGCACCCCGTCGAGCACGTCGCCGAAAAGATCGAGCCGCACCGGCCCGGCCTCGCCCGGCGGGTAGATGTCGATGATGCCGCCGCGCAGCGCGTAATCGCCCGGCTCGGTCACGGTGGGGGCCTGCGTGAAGCCCATGCGCACGAGAAAATCGCGCAACGCCTTCTCGTCGATGCGCTCGCCCACCTCTGCGGCAAACGCGCTCTCGCGCAGCACCTCGCGGGCGGGCAGGCGCTGCGTCGCGGCACCCAGCGTGGTCAGCAGGATGAAGTGCTTTGGGCCGTGATGCACCAGCCCCGCCAGCGTCGCCATGCGGGCCGCCGAGATCTCGGCATTGGGCGAGATGCGGTCATACGGCAGGCAATCCCAGCCGGGAAAGCGGATGACGGCCACGTCGGGGGCGAAAAAGGCGAGCGCGGCGGCCATCGCTGCCATGCGCTTGTCGTCGCGGGCGATGTGGATCACGGGGCCGCCGGTCTTGTCGGCCTCATTCAGCACAAGCCGCGCGTCGAACCCCTCGGGCGCGCCGCCCACGGTGATATGGTTGCTCACACCCATGCCGGTCAGCCGAGCGCGCCGATGGCCATGTTCTGATACATGCCCCACATGGCGGTGACGAAGATCGAGACCATGCCGATCACCTGCACCAAAAGGCGGTGCCGTGAAAGCCGCGCGATGAGGGCGTCGCCGCGCGGCTCTTCGGCGCGGATGCGGTGCGCGGTGCGCAGCGACAAGAGCCCCACCCCGGTAAGCGGAAAGCCCAGCAGGAACAGCGCCTGCGAGAATTCGTTGCCATAGACGAAGCCGAGCAGCGCCAGCGAGGTCAGCAAGAAGGCGGTGACCCCGGTGAGCAGCGTGCCCGATTGCCCGGCGACAAACAAAATCCGCCCGGTGTTGATGCGCACCATGTCCTCGAAATCCGCCATTGCCGTGTCGCCGTGGCTGCGCCGTGCGCGGATCGCCATGTCCCACGGCACGCCGAGAACCCAGTGGCTCGCGGTGGACCAGGTGACGGCCAGCGCGATCCAGAACCACAGGTTGCTGAAGGAGCGCAGGTCGATCAACTCGAAAACGTTGTCAAGAAGGGTCAAGGCCGCGCCTCTGTCGGTGGATCGCCCGCTCTCTTAGCGGTCGCGCGCGGTAATTCCTACCCTTGAGATGGCGGAATTTCCATGCAAATGAGGCATTACTCCGAATGTAACAGCCCACAGAAAACCCGCAGAGAGCCCGCCATGCCCCCCATCCAGGCCCCCTTTCCCCATAGCCGCCCGCGCCGCCTGCGCGCCTCGCCCGCGCTGCGTGATCTCGTGGCCGAAACGCGGTTTGGCCCGTCCGACCTCATATGGCCGGTCTTTGTGCGTGACGGCGAGGGGGTGGAAGAGCCGGTGGCCTCGATGCCCGGTGTCATGCGCCGCTCGATCGACCGGGTGGTCGAGGCCGCGCGCGAGGCCGAGGATCTGGGCATTCCGGCGATCTGCCTGTTTCCCTATACCGGACCCGAGCAGCGCACCGCCGATTGCGCCGAGGCGTGGAATCCCGACAACCTGAGCAACCGCGCCACCCGTGCGATCAAGGCCGCGGTGCCGGGAATCGCGGTGATGACCGACGTGGCGCTCGATCCCTACTCGGATACCGGCCATGACGGCTTTGTCGAGGGTGGGCGGATCGTCAACGATGCCACCGTCGAGGCGCTGGTGAAACAGGCGCTGGCGCAGGCCGAGGCGGGGGCCGATATCCTTGGCCCGTCGGACATGATGGACGGGCGTGTGGGCGCGATGCGCGCGGCGCTCGAGGCTGCGGGGCACTGCGATGTGGCGATCATGTCCTACGCAGCCAAATACGCCTCGGCCTTTTACGGGCCGTTCCGCGACGCCGTGGGGGCCTCGACGGCGCTCAAGGGTGACAAGAAGACCTACCAGATGGACCCGGCCAATTCGGACGAGGCGTTGCGGATGGTGGCGCGCGATCTGGGCGAAGGGGCCGATATGGTGATGGTCAAGCCGGGTTTGCCCTATCTCGATATCTGCTCCCGCGTGAAGGCGGAACTGGGTGCGCCGACCTTTGCCTACCAGGTGTCGGGCGAATACGCGATGATCCGCGCCGCCGCCCTCAACGGCTGGATCGACGGCGAGCGCGCGATGATCGAGAGCCTTGCGTGCTTCAAGCGCGCGGGCTGCGACGGGGTGCTGAGCTATTTCGCGCCCGCTGCCGCGCGGCTGATGGCCGGGCACTGAAGGGTGCGCGATATCCTGCGCAGGGCCACAATCCTTGGTGACAGGGGCGGCTGACTCGCCTATATTGCGTGCAACGATCCGGCGGCATGGAAAGACCGGGCGCATCAGAGGCAATTGAGGCGGGCAGATACATGAAAACTCTTACGAGACGCGGGTTCACCGTTGGAGCGCTTGCGGGCGTGCCGGTCCTGGCGGCTTGCAGCAATGGCGTGGGCAGTTCCGGCGGGGCCAAGATCGACGCGCGCGTCAACGCGACGCTGGAGCATATGTATTCCAATTATCCCGGCACGCGCGACCTGGCCGACAAGGCGAGCGGCATCCTCGTGATGCCGGTGATCACCGAGGGCGGGATTTTCGTGGGCGGCGGGTACGGGCGCGGCGCGCTACGGATCGACAACGTGACGGTGGATTACTATTCGGCCACCAAGGGCAGTTTCGGGTTTCAATTCGGCGCGCAGCAATTCGCCCATGTGCTGTTTTTCATGACGCAAGAAGCGCTGGAGCGGTTCCGCCGCGGCTCGGGCTGGGCCGCTGGCGGCGATATCGAGTATGTCTTCAACGATCAGGGCGAGAACCTGCGTGCCGAGACGACGACCTCCACCTCGCCGGTGGTGGCGGTGATTTTCGGTCAGGCGGGGCTGATGGCGGGCGTGTCGCTCGAAGGCATGAAATACACGCGCATCATTCCCTGACGGGGTGCGGCGGCGCGGCGCGCGTCTCTTACTCCGCGTCCTCTCCGTCGGAACCGCGCACGCCCAGAAGCTGATCCATGCTGACCGAGGGCTGATCGCAGCCCGCCTCGCCGACGATCCTCGCGGGCACGCCGGCCACTGTCTTCATCGGTGGCACCTCCTGCAACACCACCGAGCCCGCGGCGATGCGCGAGCATTTGCCGACGCGGATATTGCCCAGCACCTTGGCCCCCGCGCCGATGAGGACGCCGTCTCCGATCTTGGGGTGGCGATCCTCTTCTTCCTTGCCGGTGCCGCCCAGCGTCACCGAGTGCAGCATCGAGACGTTGTCGCCCACCACCGCCGTCTCGCCGATGACGATGGAATGGGCGTGGTCGATCATGATGCCCTTGCCGATCCGTGCGGCGGGGTGGATATCGACGCCGAACACCTCCGAACAGCGCATCTGGAAAAAGCGCGCCAGATCGTGGCGCCCTTCGGTCCAGAGCCAATGGGCGATGCGGTAAGCCTGGATCGCCTGATAGCCCTTGAAGAACAGCAGCGGCACAAGGAACCGGTCGCAGGCCGGGTCGCGGTCGCATACCGCCACGATATCGGCGCGCGCGGCCAGCCCGATGCGGTCATCCGCAGCCAGCGCCTTGTCGCAGATCTCGCGCAGGATCTGTTCGGGCATCTCGGCGGAGGCGAGTTTGAGCGAGATGCGATAGGCCAGCGCCGCCTCGAACCCGCCGTGATGCAGCACGCTGGAATGGATCAGCCCGCCCAACAGCGGTTCGTCGGCGATGGCGGCCTCGGATTCGCGGGCGATGCGCGCCCAGACCGGATCGAATTCGGCCAGCTTGGTTTTGGTATGCGCCACGGCTCATGCTCCTCTGGATCGCAGGTATCATAACAGATAGGCAGGGCGGGTAAAACGCAAAGGGCTGGCAGCGAAGGATCACGATAATGAAAGAGACCGAGATCGCCCGCTATCGCGCCCGCATCGAGGCGCGCCTTTCCGAGATCGACGCGGAGGATGCGCTCGGGCGGTCGGGGCAGGCCACGGTAGAACTCGATCAACAGGCCATAGGCCGCCTCAGCCGACAGGACGCGCTGCAATCGCAGGCGATGGCGCGCGCCACCCATGCCCGCCGCGATATCGAGCGGCGGCGCTTGCGTGCCGCGCTTGAGCGCATCCGCGACGGCGAGTTCGGCTATTGTGAGGATTGCGGCGAGGAGATCGCCGAGGGGCGGCTCGCGCTTGACCCCGGCACCACCCGGTGCATTTCCTGCGCCACGGGTTGACCTGCCCGCGCCGCAGTAGGAGCCGCAGATGACCCAACCCTCAGCCCTTATTGTCAGCCACGGGCAGCCCTCCGACCCGGATGTGGCCGAGGCAGAACTGAGCCGGTTTGCCGCGCGGGTGGCAGAGCACCTGCCCGGCTGGCATGTTGGCGCGGCCACGCTGGCGCAGCCCGGCGCGCTCGACGCGGCGCTGGCAGAGGCGGGAGCTGCGCCGGTCGTCTATCCTCTGTTCATGACCGAGGGCTGGTTCACCGGCGAGAACCTGCGCAACCGGTTGGCCGGGGCCCCGCTAGCGCGGGTGCTGCGCCCGCTGGGCGTGTCGCCCGAGTTGCCCGCGCTCGCCGCAGACCTGATCGCGGACGAGATCGCGCAGGCGGGATGGGCGACGGGCGAGACGCGGCTTTTCCTTGCCGCGCACGGCTCTGGCCGCAGCCCCAATTCGGCGCGCGACACCCGCGCCTTTGCCGACGCGCTGGCGCGTCACATCGCGCTTGCGGAAATCCGTGTGGGTTTTGTCGAGGAGGCCCCGTTTCTGGCCGACGCGGCCACCGGGCTGGGCGAGCGGAGCCTCTGCCTGCCGTTTTTTGCCGCCGCGCGCGGGCATGTTCTGGACGACATTCCCGAGGGGCTCGATGCTGCGGGCTTTACGGGGCGGCGACTCGCGCCGCTGGGCCTTGCCCCGGCGGTGCCCGCCCTTGTGGCCCGCGCCATCGCCGGGGACCGTTAGCGCCACCGCAGTCCATTTGCGCTAACAGTTACCGCTAACATCCTGACATGCCGGGAAAAACCCGCGTTTTGCGGGTTTTCGCCCGTGCAGCCTGCGTTTATACCGCCGAAAAATCCCGCAGCAGGAGACCCCCATGACAATCACCGTCGGTATCAACGGTTTCGGCCGGATCGGCCGCTGCACGCTTGCCCATATTTCCGAAAGCCTGCGCAACGACATCAAGGTGGTGAAGGTGAACGCCACCGGCCCGCTGGAGACGGCGGCGCACCTCATGCGCTATGACAGCGTGCATGGCCGCTTTGCCCACCCGATCACCGTCGAAGGCAACACGATGGACCTGGGCCGAGGCCCGATCGAGATGTTTTCCACCTACGACATGACCGCGCTCGACTGGGAGGGTGTGGACGTGGTGATGGAATGCACCGGCGTGTTCAATGACGGGCTGACCGCCAAGACCCATCTGGAACGCGGCGCGCGCAAGGTGCTGTTGTCGGCACCGGGCAAGAACGTGGACCGCATGGTGGTTTACGGCGTCAATCACGACGCTTTGCAGCCGGGTGAGCGGATGATCTCCAACGGCTCCTGCACCACCAACTGCCTTGCGCCGCTGGCCAAGGTGCTCAATGACGCCATCGGCATCGAATCGGGGCTGATGACCACGATCCACGCCTATACCGGCGATCAGCCCACCCATGACCGCCGCCACAAGGACCTCTACCGCGCCCGCGCCGCCGCCATGTCGATGATCCCCACCTCCACGGGTGCGGCCAAGGCGATGGGCGAGGTGCTGCCGGAACTGGCCGGCCGTCTTGATGGCTCGGCCATCCGCGTGCCCACGCCCAACGTCTCGGCGGTGGACCTGACATTCGTGGCGCAGCGCGACGTGACCCGCGCGGACGTGAACGCGGTGGTGGCCGAGGCCGCCGCCGGACCGATGAAGGGCATCCTCGGCTATGATCCCGAACCCAAGGTCTCGGTCGATTTCAACCACACCGAGGAAAGCTCGATCTTTGCCCCCGACCAGACCAAGGTGATCGGCAAGCGGCTGGTGCGGGTGCTGGCGTGGTATGACAACGAGTGGGGATTTTCGTGCCGCATGGCCGATGTGGCGGTGGCGATGGGTCGCCTGCAATAACGCCCCGCGCTTGCGCGATGCGGTCCCGTCGGGCATACCCGGTGGGACCTTTTTTGGTGAGGACTCCCCGATGACCAACCGCATCGCCGCCGTGCTGGTTTTGCTGATCGCGGCGGGGCTGGCCTATGACGTGCTGCGCAATGATGCGGCCGGCGTTCTCTTTCTCGCGCGCAAGCTCATGGACCTGATCGAATACCTTGCGTTCTGGCGCTGATCACATTCGTTTGTCATGAGATTGACGGAATTTGGTATTCGTTTATGCTCGCCTGCGACTGTTAGCGCTATCGTAGAAACGTGGAGGAATGATCATGGCACTCACACTGGCCATCAACGGCTTTGGCAGGATCGGGCGCAACGTGTTGCGCGCGCTCGTGGAATCGGGGCGCGAGGATGTCAGGATCATAGCCATCAACGATCTCGGCCCGGTCGGGACCAACGCCCACCTTCTGGAATTCGACAGCGTGCACGGGCGCTTTCCCGGTCGTATCGACACGACGGAGACCACGATCGACGCCGGAACCGGTCCGATCCGTGTCAGCGCCGAGCGCGATCCCGAGGCGCTCGACTGGTCGGATATCGACATCGTTCTGGAATGCACGGGGATTTTCACCGACCGCGACGCCGCCGCGCGGCACCTGAAGAACGGCGCGCGCCGGGTGCTCGTCTCGGCCCCCTCGAAAGGGGCGGATCGCACCGTGGTCTATGGCGTCAACCATGACGATCTCACGGCGCAGGACATCATCGTGTCCAACGGCTCCTGCACCACCAACTGTCTCGCCCCGGTGGCAAAGGTGCTGCACGAGAGTATCGGCATCACGCGCGGCTTCATGACCACGGTTCACAGCTATACCGGCGATCAGCCGACGCTCGACCGGATGCACAAGGACCTCTACCGCGCGCGGGGTGCGGCGCTCAACATCATCCCCACCACCACCGGCGCCGCGCGCTCGGTGGGTCTTGTGCTGCCGGAACTCGACGGTCGGCTCGACGGCACCGCGATCCGCGTGCCCACCCCGAACGTGAGCGCGGTGGATCTGACCTTCGAGGCGGCGCGCGACACCAGTGCGGAGGAGATCAACGCAGCCATTGCCGAGGCGGCGCAGGGGTCGCTCAAGGGCGTGCTCGACGTGACAGGGCGCGAGCTTGTCTCGTCGGATTTCAACCACAACCCGATGAGCGCGGTCTTTGCCACCGATCAGACGCGGGTGATGGACGGGCACCTCGCCCGCATTCTGGCATGGTATGACAACGAGTGGGGGTTCTCCAGCCGGATGCTCGATGTGGCGGCCGCGATGGGGCGCGCGGCCTGACGGCCTTTGGCCTGTTGCCGCGAACGGCAGCACCGGAGGCATCGCCAACGGACAAGCCGGAATGCGGGATCGTGGATTGCGGCAAACGTGCCGGGGTGAGCATGGATAGACCGACGCGATATCCGTCTGTCGCGTCATCGCTCCCCTTGCCCTTGGCGCGCAACGCGCCATGATCCGCGTTGCGATGGATCATGATGCCGCCACCGACACACCCCTGTGCCCGCTCTGCCAGCGGCCCATCCCGGCCAACGCGCGCCAGAGCGTTCACCACCTCATCCCGAAGCTCAAGGGCGGCAAGGGCGGACCGGTGGTGCGCCTGCACCAGATTTGCCACAACGAAATCCACGCGACGCTGACCGAGGCCGAATTGGCGCGGGGCTATCACACCATCGAGGCGCTGCGCGCCCATCCCCGGCTCGCGCGATTCATCGCATGGGTTGCCCGGCGTCCACCGGAGTTTCATTCCCGCGCGCCGGGGCCACGGCGCAGGCGATGAACGCAAAACGGCCCCGCGCGGGGCGGGGCCGTCTCGTGCCGTCGGGAAACCCGTGGCTTACTTGTCGCCCTTGAGCGCCGCGCCGAGGATGTCGCCCAGCGACGCGCCCGAATCGGACGAACCGAACTGTGCGACGGCCTCTTTCTCTTCGGCGATCTCGCGCGCCTTGATCGACAGGCCAAGACGGTGGGTCTTGCTGTCGATATTGGTCACGCGGGCATCGATCTTGTCCCCGACCGAGAACCGCTCGGGGCGCTGCTCAGAACGGTCACGGCTGAGGTCAGACCGGCGGATGAAGCTCTTCATCCCCTCGTATTCCACCTCGATGCCGCCATCCTCGATCGCCGTCACCTGGACGGTGACGATGGTGCCGCGCTTGACGCCGCCCACGGCCTCGGCGAACTTGTCACCGCCGAGGTTCTTGATCGAGAGCGAGATGCGCTCTTTCTCGACATCCACGTCAGAGACGACCGCCTGGACGATATCGCCCTTCTTGTAGTTCTGGATCGCGTCCTCGCCACGCTCGTCCCAGCTCAGATCGCTGAGATGGACCATGCCGTCGATATCGCCTTCCATGCCGATGAACAGGCCGAACTCGGTGATGTTCTTGACCTCGCCCTCGACCTCGGTGCCCGGCGGGTATTGCTCGGCAAAGACCTCCCACGGGTTGCGCATGGTCTGCTTGAGGCCAAGGCTGACGCGGCGCTTCGCGGGGTCGATATCCAGCACCATGACCTCGACCTCCTGACTTGTGGAGACGATCTTGCCGGGGTGCACGTTTTTCTTGGTCCAGGACATTTCCGAGACGTGAACCAGCCCCTCGACACCGGGCTCCAGCTCGACGAAGGCACCGTAATCGGTGATGTTGGTGACGCGTCCGGTATGCACCGAGGCCAGCGGATACTTGGCCCCGACCAGATCCCACGGGTCTTCCTGCAACTGCTTCATGCCGAGGCTGATGCGGTGGGTTTCCTTGTTGATCTTGATGACCTGCACCTTGACCGTTTCGCCGATCGAGAGGATTTCGGACGGGTGGTTGACCCGGCGCCAGGCCATGTCGGTGACGTGCAGCAGGCCATCGACGCCGCCAAGATCGACGAAGGCACCGTATTCGGTGATGTTCTTGACCACGCCGTCCACGGCCTGACCCTCATGCAGGTTGGCGATCACCTCGGCGCGCTGCTCGGCGCGGCTTTCCTCGAGGATGGCGCGGCGCGACACGACGATATTGCCGCGGCGGCGATCCATCTTGAGGATCTGGAACGGCTGCTTGAGCCCCATGAGCGGGCCGGCGTCGCGCACCGGGCGCACATCGACCTGAGAGCCGGGCAGGAACGCCACGGCACCGCCCAGATCGACGGTGAAGCCGCCCTTGACCCGGCCAAAGATCGCGCCCTCGACGCGCTCTTCATCGGCATAGGCTTTCTCCAGACGGTCCCAGGCCGCCTCGCGGCGGGCCATCTCGTGGCTGATGACGGCCTCGCCCTTGGCGTTCTCCGCCGAGCGCAGGTAAACCTCGACCTCGTCGCCGACCGAAATGTCGGGCTGTTCGCCGGGGTTCGCGAATTCCTTGAGATCGACGCGGCCTTCCATCTTGTAGCCGACGTCGATGATGGCCTGTCCCGCCTCGATGGCGATGACCTTGCCCTTGACGACTGATCCCTCGTCGGGGGTGTCCATTTCGAGGTTTTCGTTAAGGAGGGCCTCGAATTCCTCCATAGATGCGTTCTGAGCCATGTGGCGTGTGTGTCCTTTACAATCGTTTTTTTCCGGCCGCGCGGTTGTCTCCGCCGGTCTTTGAAGGGTGTCCACCTTTGGTGGAACAGAGGTCGTTGGTCAGGCGGGCCACAAAACAAAGAGGGCCGGGGATGCCGACCCTGCTCAATCTCTCTGGTCCGTGGCGATTCCGCCTTGGTGACAAGGGGCGTGATAGCGGGTGAGCGCAGGTAAATCAAGCCGCAAGATCGCTGCGGGCTCAGGCGCGTTGCCGCTGCCGCCAGAGCGTGAACAGCCCCGCGCCGACAATGAGCGCCGCGCCCAGCGCCACGTTGAGGCGGATGGTCTCGGAAAACACCGCGATGCCGATGGTGCTCGCGAATACCAGTTGCAGATAGGCAAAGGGCTGCACCGCGCTCGCCTCGGCGACCTCGTAGCACTTGATCAAGGTCCAGTGCCCCGCCGCCCCGGTGATGCAGAGCGCGCCCATCCACGCCCAGTCCGGCCCCGTCATCGGCTCCCAGAACCACGCGCCAACGGCGGTCATCGCGACGGAACCCACGGTGCCGGTCCAGAAGAACGAGGTGGCGGCGCTGTCCTGCCGGGCGACGAACCGGGTGAGCAGCCCGTAAAGCGCGAACATCAGCGCCGCGATGAACGGGATGATGGCAGCGGGTTGAAACACGCCGAAACCCGGCTCAAGGATGATGGTCACGCCGACAAAGCCCACGGCGATGGCCACCCATCTGCGCCAGCCCACGCTCTCGCCCAGAACCGGGCCGGACAGCGCGGCGATGAGCAGCGGGTAGGCGGCAAAGACGGCGTGGCTCTCGACCAGCCCCAGAAGGGTGAACCCGTAGATCATGACGCAGATTTCCGCCACCAGCAGCAGCGCGCGAAACCCCTGCATCAACGGCTGCGACGTGGCGGCGGCGGCGCGCAGGCCTCCGGCGCGGCGCGCGGCGACGGTCATCACGAAGGCGGCGAAGAACCAGTAGCGGATCATCACCACCATGAACACGTTGTATTCGCCCGCCAGATGCCGCGAGATGCCGTCCTGCACGGCGAAGATGAAGGTGGTGAGCACCATCATCCAGATGCCGAGGCGGGTGTTCTGATCGGTCATTGGTCTGCCAGCCTTGCCCGGGTCATGTGGCGCTTGCGCCCGTAGCCCGGAACACGGCTGACAGAAAACCCCGCCGCCTCCAAGCCCCGCCGCACGAAACCCGCCGCCGTGTAGGTTGCTGCCGTTCCGCCCTGCACGGTGTGCCGCGCCACCTCTGCCATCAACTCGGGCTGCCACAATTCGGGGTTCTTCGCCGGGGAGAAGCCGTCGAGAAACCACGCATCGGCCTTATGCGACCAAGGGTTTAGCGTGTCGCGCGCATCGCCGGTGACGAGCGTGAAATGCAGGTCCGGCAGCACGATTTTCTGCGCGCCGCCCGTCCAATGGGGGGCAAGCTCCGCCGCGATCGGTGCGAGATCGGCAAAGCGGGATTGCGCCCGACGCATGTCTTGCGGCGACATCGGGAACGCCTCGAAAGAGGTAAACCGTAGCCGCCCCGCCACGCCCGCCGCCCGCCACGCATCAAGCGCGGCCAACAGGTTGAGCCCGGTGCCGAAGCCAAGCTCGGCGATGTGAAACCCGTCGCGGAACCGCGCGGGCAGGTCGTTGCCAGCGAGAAACACGTGCCGCGTTTCCGCCAGCCCGTCCTCGAGGCTGAAATACGGATCATCGAACCGCAATGAGACGGGCACATCACCGTCGCGCCATGAAATCCGCGCCTGCTGGTCCTGCATGGGGCTATCCTCTAGAACGCCGCGCAGGATGCCGGGCGCGAGAGGGCGATGCAATGACCGATATCACGGTGATGGGGGCGGGGATATTCGGGCTGTCGGTGGCCTGGGCCTGTGCGCGGCGGGGGGCGAAGGTGCGGGTGATTGACCCGAACGGCCCCGGCGCGGGGGCGTCGGGGGGGATTGTCGGCGCCCTCGCGCCGCATGTGCCGGAGAACTGGAACGACAAGAAGGCGTTTCAACTCGACAGCCTGCTGATGGCCGAGGGATTCTGGGACGAGGTGGCGCGCGCAGGCGGCGTATCGCCGGGCTATGCGCGGCTCGGGCGGATACAGCCCATAATGGACGAGGCCGCGCTGGCGCTGGCCCGCGCGCGCGCGCAGGGCGCGGCAACGCTCTGGCGGGGTGAGGCGGAATGGCGGGTGGAGGAGGCAAGCGGCGACTGGTGCCCGGCAAGCGCCACCGGCCATGTCATCCGCGACACGCTGAGCGCGCGGCTGCATCCCCGCCGCGCCTGCGCCGCGCTGGTGGCCGCGCTGCGCAGCAAAGGGGCCGAGGTGCTGTGCGAGGGGGATGCGGCGGGCCGCGTGCTCTGGGCCACGGGGGTGGCGGGGCTGGCGGAATTGAGCGCGGGGCATTCCCGCAGCATGGGCAACGGCGTCAAGGGACAGGCGGCGCTGCTCGATTTCGACGCGCGCGACCTGCCGCAGCTTTTTGCGGGCGGCGTGCATATCGTGCCCCACGAGGATGGCACCACGGCCATCGGCTCCACCTCCGAGCGCGATTACACTGACCCCGCCACCACCGATGCACAACTCGACGCCGTGATCGCGCAGGCCCGCGCAGCGGTGCCCGCGCTGGCAGGCGCGCGGGTGATCGGGCGCTGGGCCGGAGTGCGGCCCCGCAGCCGCAGCCGCGCGCCGATGCTGGGGGCGCATCCGCTGCGCCCCGGCGCGTTCATCGCCAATGGCGGGTTCAAGATCGGCTTTGGCATGGCCCCCGAGGTGGCCGAGGTCATGGCAGACCTGATGCTCGACGGCACGGACCGCATCCCCGAGGGGTTCCGCCCGGAGGCGTCGATGTGACCGGGCCGCGCCGCGGGCGCGCTACGGCAATCTTGTCGGGATGTCCAACTTGGTCGCATGAGAGGACGGCCGGTCCTGGCCTGGAGCGGACGGTCGAGCAACGGTTGCGAAGCCGCGCAGCGCCCGACCGCGGGTGGGCGCTCCGACGGTGAAGGAAGGCACTTTATGGCTCGGAAAACTCCAACGATCATAGGGAGTTGAACGGTGCAGAAGCGCCCGCCCGGGGGGCGGTCGGGCGCTGCGCGGCGGTGCCTTGCGGCACCTCGATTCCGCGCAAGGGGGCTTCGCCTTGATCGTCCCCTTCAGGCCAAACCTTGCCATCGTCCGCCACGCGCAGCCTGTCACCCTGTCGCGCGTTCGCTGGGTGTCCATGTGGTATACGGGAACTTTTCAGTTGAGGCACACGCGCCGGGCGGCGACCGCTTTCATAGTTTTACCGTTCTGCAAAGGAGCCTTGTGACGGTCGGTCTCCTGACCGCCGAGAATCTCGGAAATCTTCTGATGTTGTGTTTTCTTCAGGCCGTTCTCGGCTTTGACAACCTGCTCTACATCTCGATCGAGAGCCAGCGCGCGCCGGTGGCGTATCAGCGCGCGGTGCGGTTCTGGGGGATCATCCTCGCGCTGGCGCTGCGCTTCTTCGGGCACGAGGTGGTGCCGATGTCCAAGACCACCTTCTATTTCCCGGTGGTGGTGCTGGTCGCGGTGGAGGCCGTGCAGTCGGGCTACAGCCGCAAGCTCAACGCCGAGCGTCGGGCGGTCGCGGCGCGCCGGTGACGCGCAGCACCGCGCCTCAGGGGATCAGCCGCGCCACATAGCCGGGCAGGGCGAAGGCGGCGGTGTGGACCTCGGGCGTGTAATAGTCGGTCGCGAGACCGGCGGCGTCGAAGCGGCCTTGCAGCACGTCGCGCGGCGCGGCGCGCGCGGGGCCGTCGGTGCCCCACCCAAACGCCATCGGCCCGCCCGCATAGGTGGGGATGGTGGCCAGGTAGCAGGTCGCGTCGGCAAAGAGCGCGCTTGAAGGCGCGCATGGTGCCCATCAGCTCCTCGCCTTGCAGGAAAGGCACGCCGTTTTGCGTCACGAGGATGCCGTCCTCTGTCAGCGCACGCTTGGCGTGGCCGTAGAACGTGTCGGTAAAGAGCACCTCGCCCGGCCCGACGGGATCGGTGGAATCGACGATGATGACATCGTAGCCGCCCCTGGTCTGCCGGATGAATTCGGCCCCGTCGGCGATCACCAGATCGAGGCGCGGGTCGTCGAACGCGCCCTGGCTCAGCATCGGCAGATATTGCCGCGAGAAATCCACTACGCCCGCGTCGATCTCGACCATCGTGACATGGGTCACGCCCTGATGCCGCAGCACCTCGCGCGCCATGCCGCCATCGCCGCCGCCGATGATCAGCACGCGCCGCGCGGCCCCGTGGGCGAGGATCGGCACATGGGTCATCATCTCGTGATAGATGAAATTGTCGCCCTCGGTGGTCTGCACCACGTCGTCGAGCGTCAGCACGCGGCCGAAAGTAGCGTTCTCGAAAACCTTCAGCCGCTGATGATCGGTCTTGCTGTCATAGAGCATCTTGTCCACGCGCAGGGATTGCGCGTAGTCGGGGTGCAGGCTCTCGCGGGTCCAGTCGCTCATGCCGCGACACCGGCCTCGGTGACGAGACCCTCGCCGCGCCTGAGCTCGGTCACGCGGACATCGCCGGTGCCGAACGCGGATTTGAGCACATCCACGGCCAGCCAGGGCCGGGCATCGCCGCACATGAACACGTCGAACGCGCCATAGCCGATCTCGGGCCAGGTGTGGACCGAGATATGGCTCTCGGCCAGCACCGCCACGCCCGACACGCCCTGCGGCGAGAACTTGTGCGTGTGGATGTGCAGGAGCGTGGCACCACAGGTGTCCACGCAGTCGCGGAACGCCTGCTGAATGCGCGCCTCGTCATCGAGACCGTGGCCGCCGGCCACCTCGATGATGAGGTGCGTGCCCGCGAACACGGCTCCGTCGCGCCGGATGAAATGATCATCGCGGGTCTCGTCCAGCACGTCGCGGGGCAGGGTGGTGGTATCGTTCGCGGGGGGTATCCCGCGGGCGGTGTCTTCCTCTTGGGCGCCTGTCTCCAGACCGATCCCCAGTCGGAAGAGGTTGGCGTCCTTCATGGCGCTCCCCTTCTTACCAGCAGATTGAATCCAGTCGGTCCCTTAGCGCCCCCCCGGCAAGACATCCGGAGTTGGGATCGGTTCCGATCATGTAAGGTGGCGGATAGGGGTGCCGTGCGACTCGTGCAAGCCATTTCTGCCGCGCATGCGAAGAATCTCGCACCTGCGGCAATCGGGTCGCGGTTGCGGAAGGGCAAGAGGGAGCAGATAATTGGGGTAAAATGATACCGTAATTGTAAAGGCCTGATTTAATTGATTTAACTAAGGATGCAGCCCATTGACGTGGCGCGCAAGCGGCGTATAACCCGCCCATCGACCGGCGCGGCCCGCCCGTGCCCGGAAACCACAGGAATAACAGCAAGGTTCTGCCCGAAATGAAGACGTTTTCCGCAAAACCGGCAGATATCGAGAAGAGCTGGATCGTGATCGACGCCGAGGGCGTCGTTCTGGGCCGTCTCGCCTCGATCATCGCCATGCGCCTGCGCGGCAAGCACAAGCCGAGCTTCACGCCGCACATGGACATGGGTGACAACGTGATCGTCATCAATGCCGACAAGGTGCAACTGACCGGCAACAAGCGCAACAAGCCCAACTACTGGCACACCGGCCACCCCGGCGGGATCAAGAGCCGCACCACCGGCGAAATCCTCGAGGGCAAATACCCCGAGCGCGTGGTGATGCAGGCCGTCAAGCGGATGCTGCCCGGCAACCGGCTGTCGCGCACGCAGATGACCCATCTGCGCGTCTATGCCGGGGCCGAGCATCCCCATGACGCCCAGAACCCGCAGGTTCTGGATGTCAAGAACATGAACTCCAAGAATACGCGGGTGGCTTACTGATGGCTGAAGAAATCAAATCCCTCGAAGGTCTCGAAGCCGTCGCAGGCGACGTGACCGCGGCCCCCGCGTCGTTCGAGACGCCGCGCGAGCCGGAGCGCGACGCGCTTGGCCGCTCCTACGCCACGGGCAAGCGCAAGGACGCGGTGGCCCGCGTCTGGATCAAGCCCGGATCGGGCAAGGTTGTCGTCAACGGCAAGCCGATCAACGACTATTTCGCGCGCCCCGTGCTTCAGATGATCCTCAAGCAGCCGTTCACCGTGTCGGGCACCGAGGATCAGTTCGACGTGATGGCGACGGTCAAGGGCGGCGGCCTCTCGGGTCAGGCGGGCGCGGTCAAGCACGGCGTCTCGAGGGCGCTCCAGCGTTACGACCCGTCCTTGCGCGGCGCGCTCAAGGCCGCCGGCTTCCTCACCCGCGACAGCCGCGTGGTGGAACGCAAGAAATACGGCAAGGCCAAGGCGCGCAAGAGCTTCCAGTTCTCCAAGCGCTGAGAACGCCTGTCATACACCATACCCTGAAAGGCCGTCCGGTCCGGGCGGCCTTCCGCGTTTTGGCGTGGAATCGGCGCGGCTGCCGCCCCTCACGTTCCCGTTGACCGGCCCGCGCAGGCGGCTGGAGTGTTTGCCGCCCTGACGAAAAGGTCCCCGCGCCCGAGGGCGATGCGGTCGCGACCGGCAGCAATGCGGACGAAGCTGCCGTTAGGCGCATCGCGCCAATGTCAGCTTCCAGAACGTGCAGGACGCGAATACTCGGAACCGGCCCGTCACGGGCCAACAAGCGGGAACCGTGGGCCGAGCGTGAGAAGAAGCCACCAGTGCCGCCGACGGGGGCGTTCTCGCGATTGGTGGGGGGAACAGGATGGGGCGAGGGATAACCCGGAGCTGAGATGCACGGCAGAGGGATCTTGACCGGGGCCACAAGCAAGAGCGTCAAGCGATAACGCCAAGGTTGTTAGCAGCTTACCGATTTTTCTTGCAAAGCCCCACAGCACATTCACGGACTTTACCCGCTCCTCAATTCCCAGACGCTTTTACGACGGTTTAGCGCCTTCCAGATCGTTTGAGCAGTAACCTGAAGCAGTTTTGCCTACCTCGTGCTTCTCCCTTTCTCACTTATCGGAATTTGACCACAGCTTGCGCGAAGTCTTTGATGGTGTGACCCACTCTCAGCATCACTCCCTTCCGTGATCGCCATCACTGCGGTTTATTTTCTGCAAGGTCACCAGTGTTCAGGACGCCTACGGATGAATTTGAGATGGGCGCTGTGCTGTTCGCCATGGGGCTGATTGCTTGCGTGAGGGGCTGTGGACATTTACCTTGAGGCAATGACCGTCGCGGCGAGGTGCCAGTTGGCGGCGTAGCTGGACGCGGTCTTTTCGTATCTCGTGGCTATTGCCCTGAATTCCTTGATCTTTGCGAAGAAGTTTTCGATCAGGTGCCGCCACTTGTAGGCGTGTTTGTCGTAGTCGCGTGCAACCTTTCGGTTTGCCTTGGGCGGGATGACCGCCCTCGCGCCGCGTGCATCAAGCTCGGCGAGCAGCCAGTCGACGTCGAACGCCTTGTCGGCCAGCAACGCATCGAAATCCACGCCTTCGATCAGCGGCGCGACGCCTTTCATGTCATGCGCCTGACCCGGCAGCAGAAGAAAATCGAACAGGTTCCCCAGGGCGTCGACCAGCGCCACGACCTTGGTTGTCAGTCCGCCCCGCGAGCGTCCGATGGCCTGATTTTGAGTCCCCCTTTTGAGCCGCTCGCCTTCTGGTGAGCCTGGACGATCGTGCCGTCGATCAGTGCATACTCGAAATCGGGATCACCGCTTATCTCTCTGAAAACACGCTCGAAAACTCCGGCTTCAGCCCATCTTCGAAAGCGCCGGAACACGCTGTTCCAATTGCCGAATTCCTTCGGCAGATCGCGCCACGGCAACCCCGTCCGCACCCGCCATAAAACAGCCTCCAGAAACAACCGATTGTCTTTGCCCGTCGCTCCGCTGTCACCCTGCTTGCCGGGCAAAAGCGGCCCCAGCCGCGCCCAGACGTCGTCGGAAACCACAAACCTCTGCTCGTCCATTCAAACCTCCCTTTTGGAAGGTTGAATCAAACCTCAGGTGATTTGGGAATCCTCAATGTCCACAGGCCCGACGCCAAGCCGGATCGACCGCCTTCGTTAAATGCCGCCCGCACCATGTCCATTGCGATCCACTGCATGGCTCATCATAGCAGCGTTCGATCAGGAAGCCACGCTAATTGTCGCTCGCGGGATCGTCACTTGCCCCTACGGACAGGCGCGGAGGCAGCCCGTCATCGTACTTGTAGAGCGCTCGCCGTTCACACCGATCGCATTCGCGCGAGCACTTTACCTGAAGCCGAATGAGGCTGGCATCAGCCTGCTCGTACTAGCGCAAGAGCGCGCTGCGGGACCATGTCTTGCGTGCAATGCGAATGGTCGAGAGCACATTGTCTCTTCGCCAGCTGGTGCCGCCAGCCAGCATCCGTCCGTGCCGCAGCATGCTAGAGCACTTTGGACTGCTTCCCGCCTTGCGGCGGTGCAGCACGCTGGTCGACCCGCGACCGGCAGCAGTGCGGGACAGAGCGGCCATCCAGCTACCAAACTACGCCAAAGTATGAGCACAAGCAGAACGATCTCCACAATCCCAGAGATATCTAGCCTGGATCTACACCCGTCATTGTGCTCGTACGCGTCGCAGGAAGTTGGCGGCGACAATCTCGTCCATGATCGCTGCCAACTCCCTGTTGGTTATGTCTTGTTCGTCCAAATCAGAGCCCTTCCATGAAGTCGGTAACGCGCCTTCGGCCGACGGATATGTGGACACGACCCGCCCCGTGGCGGGGGCAGGCTGAACTTCCGTTGCGTCTTACCCGGCCTTCCAGCCGTTCCGCACGACCATGCGGCCGCTGAAAATCACAGTTCCGCAAATTGCCGCGAGGCTGTTTGGGATACCGCCCCCAACGGCGCGAAGCTGGCTGGGACCGGCCGCATGCACCCGCAGCATCGCACGGCACGGCGACAGGTCCGAGTAAGGGCTCCAAGCCGTCATTGGGTATCTTGTGTCTAGTGGCGAACACTAGGGTGCACGGGTAGAGGGGGCGGTGATGGTCGAAAAAGCTCTGCACGCAGGCAACGTTGCGGCCTGCATCGTCGTGCAGATGCTCCGGGCCTTTCCGCCCACCTACCCCGATCTTGCGCGCGGCAACATGGTGGCAGAGCGTATCGCTCGGCCTCACCGACGCCTCCCTCGCCCAAATCGCCGCGCTGCGGGGCGGCTGAGGGGCCTGTTCCGGCACCGACGGAATACCGACGCAATACCGACGCGATGCAGACCGGCGAAATCGCCCCTTTGCGGCCCGCCGGTTTGCCCTTGCGAAGCGGCCATCCCCCCATAGAAGGCGCGGGATATTGACCGCCGCGGACGCCTCCGCGGCCTTATGCACATGGAAGGACGAACATGCAGGTCACCGAAACCCTCAACGAAGGTCTCAAGCGCGGCTACAGGATGATCCTGACGGCGCAGGACCTCGACGACAAGGTCACCGCCAAGCTCAAGGAAGCGCAGCCCGAGGTGGAGCTCAAGGGCTTTCGCAAGGGCAAGGTGCCGCTGCCGCTGTTGAAAAAGCAGTTCGGACAGCGTGTGCTAGGCGAGGCGATGCAGGAAAGCGTCGATGACGCGATGAAGGCGCATTTCGAGGAGAAGGGCGAGCGCCCGGCCTTCGAGCCCGACGTGAAGATGGCCAACCAGGAATGGAAAGAGGGCGACGACGTCGAGATCGAGATGACCTACGAGGCGCTGCCAGAGGTCCCCGAGGTCGATCTGGGCTCGCTCACGCTGGAGCGGATGGTGGTCAAATCCGACGACGCGGCGATCGACGAGGCGTTGAAGAACCTTGCCGAGAGCGCGCAGGATTTTGCGGATCGCGACGAGGGCGCTGCCGCCGAAGACGGAGACCAGGTGGTGGTCGATTTCGTCGGCAAGGTTGATGGCGAGCCGTTCGAGGGAGGGGCTGCGGAGGATTATCCGCTGACGCTCGGTTCGGGCAGCTTCATCCCCGGCTTCGAGGAGCAGCTTGTCGGCGTCAAGACGGGCGAGGAAAAGGCCGTGACCGTGACCTTCCCCGAGGAATACGGGGCCGAGCATCTGGCTGGCAAGGAAGCGGTTTTCGACTGCACGGTAAAGGCCGTGAAGGCCCCCGTCGCCGCCGAGATCGACGATGAGCTTGCACAGAAATACGGGGCCGAGGACCTGGCCGGGCTGCGCACGCAGATCGGCGAGCGGCTCGAGCAGGAATATGCCGGGGCGGCGCGCGCGATCCTCAAGCGCAATGTGCTCGATGCGCTGGACGAAAAGGTGAGCTTCGAGTTGCCGCCGACGATGGTCGAGACCGAGGCCAAGCAGATCGCGCACCAGCTTTTGCACGAGGAAAACCCGGAGATGGAGGGGCACGATCACCCCGAGCCCGAGCCGACCGAGGAGCACATGAAGCTCGCCGAGCGCCGGGTTCGGCTGGGGCTGTTGCTGGCCGAGCTGGGCCAGAAGGCCGAGGTCGAGGTGACCGATGCCGAGATGACGCAGGCGGTGATGAACCAGGCGCGGCAATATCCCGGCCAGGAGCGTGAATTCTTTGAATTCGTGCAGAAGAACCCGCAGATGCGCCAGCAGATGCGCGCACCGATCTTCGAGGACAAGGTGATCGACTACGTGGTCGAGCTTGCCGAGGTCACGGACAAGGAGGTCTCCAAGGAAGACCTCGAAAAGGCGATCGAGGACATGAACGACGAGTAAGCCCCGCAGGGCTATCGTTGCGAGAAAGATCAAAGGGCCGCCCCGGGGAGAATGGGGCGGCCCTCTTCGTTCGATCACCCGGCCCGGCGCGTGTGCCGGGCAGGCCGGCCCTGCTGGGGGTCAGGCGCCGACTTTCGTGTGAGAACGAATCTGCTGGGCGAGGGCCGCCTTGAGCCGCAGCGCGGCCACCCGCTCCTCGCTTGTGGAGGCGGCGGCGATCTGTTCGTCGCAATAGGTCTCGAGATCGCTCCTGGCCGGGACGCTCTTGCGGCGCGAAGCGAGATCAAGCGCCTGCTCTTCGGTGAGAAACACGTCACCCTCGATCCCGGCATGGGCACGGATGCGGTCTATGCGGTCATCCGAACAGTCCAGAAGCGCGGCAAGGGCATCGACCTTGCCCATATCGACGGTCTTGCCCAGATAGTCATAGGGCGCGTTGCCCGAGCGGATCATCACGCGGTTCATCACCGGGTCGATTACGGCCACGGCATCGAGCACACCTGCGTCACGTCCATATTCGAACGCCCCGATCATCACCTCGGAGGTGACGTAAGAGATCGAATTTGGTGCGCGCCCCACGTGCGAAAGCCGTTCGGTATCGACACAGAACCGGGTCGCTTCCCAGAGTTGCGGGTTGCGCAAGGGGGGCTCTCCGTCCATCAACTCGACGAACACATCGGCGAGCATGTGCGGACCGGTGGTCTGCAAAAGGCGCATACATCCCACGACGTTCCCCTCGCTGTCGAGCGAGATGATGTGAGCGGGATCAAGCTCGTCGAACTGATCCATCTCGAGGCCATCGCTCACGGTGACATCCCACCCGAGCCGGTCCTGGAACACACGCGCCCGAAGGCGATACATCTCTTTCAACAGATCGCCGAAGCGATCACGGTTAAGAGCATCGATGACGATGATCATTGTTCTATCCCCAATCTGATAATTGTGGTTCGAGGTTCGCGCAGGAAGCGCCCGTGCGCCATTAGGGGTTTCCCGTAGGCGGGCGTTTTGTCGATCACATTCGGGGTATTTTTGTCAAAGCGGTGAGACGTTTGCCCGACCGGGGTCAGCTTGGCTTAACGATACCAAGGCCGACGGCGCGGCCCACGGCCTGCGGCGTGGTCAGCGCGGCGAGCTTGGTGCGCGCCGAGCGCAGATGCACCTCGACCGTGCGGTGCGAGATCGACAGGATGTCTCCGATATCCTGTTGCGACTTGCCCTCGGCGACCCATTGAAGAATCTCGCGCTCGCGCGCGGAGAGCGCAGGCAGATGCAAGGCCGCCAGCGAAAGCCCGGATTGCATGACATTGTCGTGCATGTGAACCGCGGCGGTCTGAAGATTGCCGATCACCTTTTTCTTGAGGCTCCGCCATTCCGCGTCGGGGCAATCGCGGGTGACGCTGAGCAGGCCGACGTCGCCATAGGGCCCGCGGACCGGGACTGTCAGGCCGCGGTCGGACACGCCGAAATCGGGCGCATTGGCAAATACCGTCTGGAAATGGGGGGTGCGTTCCAACCTGCTCCAGTCGACCGGCGCGATCGACCTGCGACCGATGTGAATGCTCGGATCAATACGGTGGAGGCCCCTGCGCATGTAATGCGCTACCCAGTCAGCACGGTAATTGGCAAAGCCCTGAACCGCGCCGGAGACCGGGTTGAACGTGGCATAGGATGCGTGATCGAATTCGAGCGTATCGCAGACATCATCCAGAAATCGCATGAAGCGATCATCCGCGTGCGGGATTTTGCTCAGGTCGATCAGATCCATCAAACAGGTCCGTACGAGTACGCGTTCGCGGGAGTATAGTGGCAAACATCCGAAAGTTTCAATCGCGCGGGATTCTTCCCTTCTGCCTCATCGAACATTCGTTTGATAACCGTAAAAAAGGCCGCGCGAACATGTCGCGCGGCCCTGGTGACGGTGTGTACGGAGCGTCAATTGGCGTCTTCGTCCCGTTGTTCGGTCTCTTGCCCCAATTCGTCGTCGTCCGACGCGGCACCACCGATGTCGTCGAACAGTTCCGCGATCTCGAAATCGGCGGCGGCTTCTTCCTCGGCGGCGGCATCCTGGATGGATTTGCCGGAAGACTGGATTTCGGCCTCCTCGGGCGAGCGCGCGACGTTGAGAGTCACCGTTGCCATCACCTCGGGGTGCAGGTGGATTTCCACCTCGTGCAGGCCCAGCGTCTTGATCGGCTGCCGGATGATCGCCTGCTTGCGGTCGATGGTAAAGCCCTCGGCGGTGGCGGTATCGGCCACGTCCCGGGTGCTGACCGAGCCATAAAGGTTGCCGCCGTCGGAAGCCTGACGAATCACGATGAACTGTTGTCCGTCGAGCTTTTCGGAGAGCGCCTCGGCTTCCTTTCGGGTCTCGAGGTTCTGCGCTTCGAGCTGCGCCTTGCGGGCCTCGAACCCGGCGACGTTGCGCTCGGACGCCGACAGGGCCTTGCCCTGCGGCAGCAGGTAGTTGCGCGCGAACCCGGCCTTGACATCGACGACATCGCCCATCTGGCCAAGCTTGGCCACGCGTTCCAGAAGGATCACTTGCATGGTCTTGCTCCTTATTTCACGGCGTAGGGCAGAAGCGCGAGGAAGCGCGCACGCTTGATCGCGCGCGAAAGTTCGCGCTGCTTCTTGCCCGAGACGGCGGTGATGCGCGACGGCACGATCTTGCCGCGCTCGGAAATGTAGCGCTGCAACAGGCGGGTATCCTTGTAGTCGATCTTCGGTGCATTGTCCCCCGAGAAGGGGCAGACCTTGCGGCGGCGGAAAAACGGTTTGGTAGCCATCAGTTATAGTCCTTTTCTCAGGTGACGGATCAGCGGCGTTCGCGGCGTTCGCCACGGTCTCCACGCTCTTCACGCTTTTGCATCTGCACCGACGGCCCCTCTTCATGGGCATCGACCTTGATGGTGAGCACGCGCATCACGTCGTCATGCAGGCGCATCAGGCGCTCCATTTCCTGCACGGCGGCGGCGGGTGCATCGGTCCTGAGATAGGCGTAATGGCCCTTGCGGTTCTTGTTGATCTTGTAGGCCATCGTCTTGACGCCCCAATACTCGGTCTCGAGGGCCTTGCCCCCGTTATCGGCGAGAACGGTGCTGAAATGCTCGATGAGCCCTTCTGCCTGCGCGTTGGAAAGATCCTGGCGCGCGATCATCACATGCTCGTAAAGCGGCATGTCGTCTCCATTTTTGTCAAGGCGCATTTCATAGGTCGGGCGATACCCTTCCGCTGCCCGTCCACGAGAGTCTGCGCGGTTGATAACGTTTGCGAAAGGTTGGGCGGCGTATACCGTGCCATGTCCGCACCTGCAAGGGTGGTGTTGTCCGACCCCGCATTGCCTCCGTGGGGCCAAATTCCGGGCAAAGTCTCGGTGCAGGATGCCCCGTATCGAGTAAAGGTGGTATGGCTGTTTCTTGAACAGTTCTGGTTTGAGTTTGTGCCATTCCTTCATCGCCCGCAAGGGCGTCTTGCTGCCCAAGGCTGATTGAGGAAGCTGCTGGTTATAGAGCAGCACGTAGCGGTGCAGCGTTGTCTCCAGCTCCTCGCCGGATTGGAAGTGGTGGCTTTGCAGCACCTCTTCTATGCGGCCGTTGAACCGCTCGACCATGCCGTTGGTCTGCGGTGACTTCGGCGGGGTGAGGCGGTGCTCGATATCGAGGGTGGCACATAGCGTGTCGAATTCGTGCTCCCCGGTTGCAGCGCGTTTGCGCAATCCAAAGAGTCGATCGGTGAACTCTTTTCCATTATCCGTGAGTATCGTGCGGATGCGCAGCGGGCAGGCACGCTCCAGGTCGCGCAGGAAGCGGCGGGCGTTGGCAGCGGTCTTGGCCTTGAAGATGCGGATGAAGACCCAGCGCGTCGCACGGTCGATGGCCACAAAAAGATAGCGCCGCGAATTTTCATCAGCCATTTGAGGCAGATACGGAGAGTATGATGGTTGCGCTCCCCGATTTTGATCGCGAGTTTTCCGGCCCGCCCCTGTGCAGCGGGGACGGCCCCGATACCCCGTCGCAGACCGCAGATCGCGGCATCGCGCGGATCGGTCTTCGGCTTGGGGGCGCGGGGCTGGCCGCCGCCGCGTTTGGCCTGTGGGTGCTGCCACCGGACGCGGCTGATCCGGCTATGATGCTCATCAAGCTCTTGTTTTCGATTGCGCTTTTCGGTGCCGGAACACTCGGCCTTCTTGCCGCGCGCCGCCCCGGCAAACGTCCTGAAGTGCAGATCGACCGCCGCGCGCGCGAGTTGCGCGTTCTCACCCCGGACCCTCGCGGATCGCATGGCGTGACGGTTCACCGGTTCGACGATCTGCAGGAGCTTTCGCTGCGCGACGGGCTGCTGAGTGCGCGCGACCGGACCGGCGATCTCGTGGTGTCGCTCGAGGTGACGGGCGGGTGCGGCGAGCTGGCCCTGCGCAAGGCGCTCTCGGGCGCGCTCTGAGCCGGACGGAGCATGGACGCATGGCGGATGTTCGCCAATCCACAGAGGCTGTTTGAAACTGTGCTCTTGTTCTTTGCGACGTATGCCTCATGATCCCCAACGTCGTATAACCGTTAATGGATTGGAGTTTTGCCCATGAAACCGACACTTTTCGCCGCCGCACTCGTGCTTGCCGCCAACGCGGTGCATGCCGCGCCCGAGACCTACGAGCTTGACCCCAGTCACAGCCAGGTCGTGTTCACCTATAACCATCTCGGTTTTTCCACCACGACGGGGATGTTTTCCGGTTTCGAGGGAGAAATCACCTTCGACGAGAACGATCCCGCCGCCTCTTCGGTGGAGGTGTCGATGCCGGTGATGTCGATGTTCACCGGCTGGGAAAAGCGGGAAGCGCATTTCATGTCCGATGAATTCTTCGGCGCAACGGAAGGTGACATGGTCACCTTCACCTCGACCGGGATCGAAGTCACCGGTGAGGACACCGCGCTCATCACCGGCGACCTGACCATGAACGGGATCACCAAATCGGTCGTGCTCGATACGGTGATGAACCAGAAATCCGATGCCCACCCGATGAACAACCGCCCGTGGATGGGGTTTGACGCCAACACCACGCTGAAACGTACCGACTTCGAGCTTGGCAAGTTCGCGCCCTATGTCAGCGACGAGGTCGAGGTGATGATCTCGATCGAGGCGGGCAAGCCCGAGTAACTTTTGCGCTCACCACTCACAAGAGCCTCGGGCCGTCCGCATCGCGGGCGGCCCTTTTCATGGCTCAGGTCCCATAGGCGCGGCGCGCGCCCATGACCTCGTCGACCGCTTCGAGCAGGATATCGGCCACGGCGTCGCAGTCCTCGCGCGAGAGCCGCGCGGGCAGGCGCACGTCGCAGGCCCGCATCAGCATCGCCCGCGTGCGCGGCAGATCGGGGGCGGGGCCGGGCAGAAAGCGCCAGTTCCAGAAGGCGCGCGCGTTGTCCGCGCTCAATCCGAAAACCTGCACCTTGACGCCCCGCGCCGCTGCCGCATCGGCAAAATCGCGCGTTTCCGCGTCGCTCAGGCCGACGAGGTTGAATTGGATCGAATCGGGGGCGCGCTCTTCTCCGTCGAGGGGGGAGGGCACCGACAGCCAGGGCGAGGCATCGAGCCGGGCCGCAACGTGATCGTGATTTCTGCGGCCAGTGCGCACCCGGGCCGCGATCTCCGGCAATTGCGCGCGGATGATCGCCGCCGACAGGTTCGACAGGCGCAGATTGTAGAGCGGCAGCCGATTCTGCCAGCGGGCAAAGGCGGCGTCGAGGGCCATGTCGGGGGCATCCATGTGCTTGGCCCAGTTATGCTCGTAGGCACCGGACATGATGATCGCGCGCGCCACCAGATCGGCATCGTCGGTGACGAGTATCCCGCCCTCTCCGGCGTTGACCAGCTTGTAGGATTGAAAGCTGAAACAGCCGACCCGGCCCAGAGTGCCGATCTTGCGGCCCCGCCACTGCGTGCCCAGCGAATGCGCGGCATCCTCGACGACCGGCAGGCCGCGCGCGTCGCACAGCGCCATGATCGCGTCCATGTCGGAGGTATGACCGCGCATGTGACTGACGATCACCGCCTCCACATCATCGACCCGCGCCTCGAAATCGGTCATGTCGATGCGGTAATTCTCGCCCACCTCGCAGAGCACCGGCACGCAATCGGCATGGATCACCGCCGAGGGGACGGCGGCGAAGGTGAAGCCGGGGATCAGCACTTTTGCCCCGCGCGGCAGGCCCAGCGCCTTCAGCGAGAGAAACAGCGCTGCCGAGCACGATGACACGGCAAGCGCATAGCGCGTTCCCATGTGCGCGGCAAATTCGCGCTCGAGCAGCGTCACCGGCGCATCCTGCGGCGCGGTGTAGCGAAACAGGTCGCCGCTCTCGAGCATCCGCGCAATCTCTGCGCGCGCGGTCTCGGGGATGGGCTCGGCATCGTGGACATTGGGGGCTTGCGTCATGGTTTCGGCTTTCCGGAAAGTGGTTTTCGGCTTTCCCGAACATATAGGCCTGAAATGTGACGGTTTGTCAAAGCCCGTCAGATGCCGAGCCGGTCCCGCAGCGTAAACCAGCTCATCGCCAGCACCAGCAGCGGGCTGCGCAGCATTGTGCCTCCGGGAAAGGCGGGGCAGGGCACCCGCGCGAGGCAATCGAACCCCGCCGAGTCTCCCCGCACCGCCTCGGCCATGAGCCGCCCCGCGAGCGTTGCCATGCCCAATCCGTGCCCCGAATAACCCGAGGCCGACAGGATATTGGGTGCGACCCGCGCCAGATACGGCATCCGCTTCATGGTGATCGCCAGCGTCCCGCCCCAGGCATATTCGAGCGGCACATCGGCAAGATGCGGGAATATCTCCAGCATCGGTTTGGCGACGGTCGCGCGGATATCGCGCGGAAAGCGGTAGCCATAGCTCTCGCCACCGCCGAACAACAGCCGCCTGTCATGGCTGAGGCGAAAGTAATTCACCACGAATTTCGTGTCCGCAACCGCCACGTCGCGGGTGAGCACGCGGGCGGCCTCGTCGCCCAGCGGCTCGGTCGCGACGATGAAATTGTTGATCGGCATGACGCGGGCGGCCACGCGCCGCTCCAGCCCGCCGAGATAGCCGTTGCACGCGAGTACCAAATGATCTGCCTCGACATGGCCCTGATCTGTCGCCACCCGCACGCGCGCCCCGCGCCGGATATCGTGGACCTCCGATCCCTCGAAGATGCGCACCCCCGCTGCCTGCGCCGCCCGCGCCAGCCCCAGCGCATAGGCGAGGGGATGCAGATGTGCGGCTCCCATGTCCAGCGCGCCACCGTGATAGGCGGGCGAGGGGCAGAGCGCGTGCATCGCGTCGCGGTCCAGCGTCTCGATCTCGCTGTAGCCATACCTCTCGGCCAGATGCCCGGCATAGGCGTGTTCCCCGGCCATTTCGCGCGCCGTGAAACAGGCGTGCGCCACGCCCGGTTTCAGGTGGCAGTCGATACCATGCCGCGCCACCAGCCCCTTGACGAGGGCCTTGGCCTCCTCGCCCAGCCGCCACAGGTGCGCGGCGTCATCCGCGCCCACCAGCCGCTCCAGCGCGGTCTGCTCCATGCGCTGTCCGCTGCCCAATTGCCCGCCATTGCGCCCCGACGCGCCAAAGCCCACGCGCTGCGCCTCCAGCAGCACCACCGACAGCCCCGCCTCTGCCAGGTGCAGCGCCGCCGACAGGCCCGTGTAGCCCGCGCCCACCACGCAGACATCGGCCTGCGCCGCCCCCCTCAGCGGCGGGAAAGGCGGCAAGGCCCCGGTGGTGGCGGCGTACCAGCTTGGCGGGTATTGCCCGCGCCGGTCATTGGCATGGAGCAGGTTCATGGTTTCTTCTTGGTCCAAATACTCATATCCGACGGTGCGGCTCGCTCAGACGTTGAGCAGCAGGTGCTCGCGCTCCCACGGGCTGATGACCTGCAGGAATTCCTCGTATTCGGTGCGTTTCACGATGGCATAGACGCGGGCGAAGTCCGGCCCGAGGATATCGTGCAGCGCCGTCGCCTCCTCGAAGACGCCCAGCGCCTCGCCCATCACGTTGGGAATGTCGGATTCGCCGGAATAGGCATCCCCTTTGAACTGCTTGTCGGGCCAGTCCTCCCTGAGAATACCCAGAAGCCCGCAGGCAAGGCTTGCCGCGATGCCGAGATAGGGGTTGCAGTCCATCCCCGCCAGGCGGTTCTCGACCCGCCGCGCATCGGGGCCGGAGAGCGGCACGCGGATGCCGGTGGTGCGGTTGTCGCGGCCCCAGGCGAGGTTGATGGGGGCGGCGTGATCCTTGACGTAGCGGCGGTAGGAATTGACGTAAGGGGCCATCACCGCGATGGCCGAGGGCAGGTTTTTCTGCAACCCGCCAATGAAGTGAAAGAACAGGTCGGTCTCGCCGCCCTGCGGCCCGGCAAAGAGGTTGCGCCCCGTGTCCATGTCGAGGATCGAATGGTGGATATGCATGGCGCTGCCCGGCTCGTCCCCGATCGGCTTGGCCATGAAGGTGGCGAAACAATCGTGCTTGAGCGCCGCCTCGCGGATCAGCCGCTTGAAGTAGAACACCTCGTCGGCAAGCTTGATCGGGTCGCCGTGGCGCAGGTTGATCTCGAGTTGCCCCGCGCCGCCCTCCTGCGTGATGCCGTCGATTTCGAAGCCCTGCGCCTCGGCGAAATCGTAGATGTCGTCGATGACGGGGCCGAACTCGTCCACCGCCGTCATGGAATAGGCCTGCCGCGCCGCTGCCGGGCGGCCCGAGCGGCCCATCATGGGCTTGATTTCATGGGCCGGGTCGAGGTTACGCGCCACGAGGAAGAACTCCATCTCGGGGGCGACCACCGGTTTCCAGCCGCGCGCGTGATACATCTCGACCACCCGCCGCAGCACGTTGCGGGGCGAGAACGGGATCGGCGTGCCCTCGCGGTCAAAGGCGTCGTGGATGACCTGTATGGTCCAGTCCGCCGTCCAGGGGGCGGCGGTGGTGGTGGACATGTCGGGGCGCAGGATCATGTCGCGCTCGATGAACCCCTCGTCGCCCGCCGCTTCGCCCCAACTGCCGGTGATGGTCTGGTAAAAAATCGAATCCGGCAGGTGAAAGTAGTCCTGCCGCGCGAATTTCGTCGCGGGCACGGCCTTGCCGCGGGCGATGCCGGGCAGGTCGGAGATGATGCACTCCACCTCGTCGAGGCGGCGGTTTTCAAGGTAGGCTTGTGCCGCCTCGGGCAGTCTTTTGACGAATGCTTTCAGATCAGCCATGTCAGCCGCCTTTCCTGAAGGTGTCGGCGATGGTCTGCGCCATCGCGTGCGCGTCGGTGGGCGTGTCGAGCAATGCCCGCGCGTGATCGCGCAGCGGCTCGGGCACGACGCCGGGGGCGCGGTGCTCGATCAGCCGGTCCATCATGGTGGCATCGAATTCGGGATGCGGCTGAACGGTGAAGATGCGGGGGCCCATGCGCAGCGCCGCGATCTCGCAGCCCTCGGCCCGGCCCACAACATCTGCCCCCGGCGGGGGCGCGATCACCTGGTCCTGGTGCCAGGCGTTGAGGGTGAAGGGGCGATCGTCGATTTCATATCGCGTGGCCCCCACGCGCCAGCCGTCCGGGTGCTTGACCACGGTGCCGCCCAGCGCCTGGGCGATCACCTGGTGGCCGAAGCACACGCCCACAAGCGGGAGGTTTGCCTCGCGGATGTCGCGGATGAGCTGTTCGAGTGGTCCGATCCACGGGTGATCCTCGTAAGCCCCGTGTTTCGAGCCCGTCACCAGCCAGCCATCGGCGGCGTGCGGTCCGTCAGGGAAGTCTTCATCAACCACGTTGTATGGTGCGAATGTGAAGCCAAAGCCGTCGAGCAGCCGGGCGAACATGGCGTCGTAATCGCCCTGCTCTCCCAGAACGATGTCGGGGGCGTGGCCGGTTTTTAGGATGCCGATCTTCATGGGGTGTCCGTTTTGATCAAATTTTGGGCGCGGGTTTCACCCCAGTTTACACCGTTTCGAGATAGACCTTCCAGTGATCGCGCGCGTCCATCGCGTCGATGCGTGCGTGTTCCTGTCGCTTGGTCATCACCAGGTTGGCGATGAGGCCCGGCGGGAAGATGCGCGCGATCAGCGGATCGGTCTCGAACGCGTCGATGGCCGCGCCCCAATCGGCGGCGAGCTGCGGCAGGTCGGCCTCGTAGGCGTTGCCGGTGATCGGGGCCGGGGGCACCATCGCGTCGTCGATGCCGGTGATCGCGGCCCCGAGGATGGCGGCGAAGGTGAGGTAGGGGTTGATGTCGCCACCCGCCACCCGGTGCTCGATCCGGCGCGCGGCATTGGGGCCGCCGGGGATGCGCAGCGCGGCGGTGCGGTTCTCGTAGCCCCAGCCCGCCCCGGTGGGGGCGTGGGCACCGGGCACGAGGCGCGCGTAACTGTTTGCGTGCGGGGCAAAAATCAGCGTCGAGGCGGGCATGGCGGCGAGGCAGCCGGCGACGCCCGACCGCAGGATATCGGTGCCGCGCGGCGTGCCGTCGTCGAAGACGTTGCGCCCGTCCGCGTCCAGCACCGAGAAATGCATGTGCATCCCGTTGCCGCTGTCGGAGTCAAAAGGCTTGGCCATGAACGTGGCGACATAGCCGTGCCGCCGTGCCAAACCCTTGATAAGGTTCTTGAAAAGCCATGTATCATCGGCGGCGCGCAGGGCCGATTGGTGGTGCAGAGTCAGCTCGAACTGCCCGATCCCGGCCTCGGAGATCGCGGATTCCACCGGAATGCCCATCTCGGCCCCCGCCGAGTAGAGCGCCGAGAGGAAAGCATCAAAGGCATCCATCTGTCCGAGTGACAGGATGCCAGGGGCCTTCATGCGTCGACCGGATCGCGGATCACGCACTGTTTTCAATGACTTGCCAGCAGGCTCGACGAGCGTGAACTCGAGCTCGGTCGCGGCGAAGACCTCCCAGCCGCGCGCCGCATAGCGGGCGAGAACGGTGGCGAGGGCGTGGCGCGGATCACCCTCGAAGGGCGTGCCGTCCTCGAAGTGCATGACCATCGGCACCAGCGCCTGCGGCTCTTCGAGCCAGGGCAGCGGCACCGCGCCGCGCGAGGTGGGAAACAGCCGCCCGTCGATATCGCCGCTGTCGAAAACCAGCGGAGAACCCTCGATATCGGCACCGAAAATGTCGAGATTCAAGGCACTTAGCGGCATACGCAGGCTGCCGTCACCGAGCTTGTCGGCAAAGCTCGCGGGCAGGCGCTTGCCGCGCATCCGGCCATTGAGGTCGCAGGCGGCCACGCGAAAGGTCTGGAACTGTGTGAGGTCCATCGGGGAGGTCCTGATCGGGGTTTTGGCGAACGTAGCGCGGGGCGGGGGGGCTTGCCAAGCATAATTTGATCAAAAGTTGAGCGAGGTGCCCCGCAAGGCAACCGCACGGTTCGGGCGGCGAACCGACCGTTTCAAGGGGGCACCGTGCGGTGCGGGCGGTGGAAGTGTCATCCGCGGGTCGGGCCCGAGGATCTCTTGTCGGGAGGTCCTCGGGTCGAGGCCCGAGGATGACGGGGCGCGCGGGTGGTGGGAGGTGCTCGGGTCAGGTCCGGGGATGGCGTTAACTGAGCGAGCGCTGCCAGCGCGCCTCGAGCGTCTCGATGGCGGCGATGCGCTCGGGCGTGGGCGGGTGGCTCATGAGCCATGCGGGCATCGCGCCGCCCGCGCCGGAGGTGAGCGCCGACAGCTTGCTCAGGAGCGATTTCTGCGGCGCGGTGCCGATCCCCGCCTTGGTCAGCAGCGCGGCGGCGTATTCGTCGGCCTCGTATTCGTCGCCGCGCGACAGTTTCGCCGCCAGAAGCGTGGTGAGGCCATTGGCGATCCACACGCCGATGCCGGGCAGGACCCGCGACAGGATCATCGCGAGCGCCGTGCGCAGGGCGTTCTGCCCGGAAAAGTCGATCATCCGCCGCCGGGCGTGGCCGAGGGCGACGTGGCCAAGCTCGTGCGCGATGACGCTGGCCATTTCCTCGGCCGAGACCTCGCCGGTCTGGAATTTGCGATAGAAGCCGCGGGTGATGAAGATGCGCCCGTCGGGGGCGGCGAGGCCGTTGACCGGGTCGATTTCGTAGAGATGCACCCGCACGCGCGGCAGATCGAGCGCGCGGGCGAGGCGGTCGCACATCGCCTTGAGGCGGGGATCGGCCAGTCGGCGGAGTTCGCATTGAGCTCGCGCGTGGTGCGCCAGACTGAGAAGCGATACATCGCGAGGGCGTAGAGCAGCGCAAGAAGGATCGGCGTGAATTTGAACATGATCGGAATATGGGGCGGCGCGGGGCCGCTGGCAAGCGGCGGACGGGGCTGGACCCCGGCGCGCCCGGCTGGCGTAACGACCGGCGAGGCGTATCCCCGGCCCCGGAGGCTATCGGCGATGCAGGTCTATCTCCTTCTCGCCCTCGCCATCCTGTCCGGAGACCGCCGGGACCACGGCGCTGCAGGCGAGCCAGCAATTCACGCGGCTTTGGCCCTCGATCATCGTGGTGGTGGCCTATGCCATCAGCTTCTACCTGCTGGCGCTGACGCTCAAATACATGCCCGTGGGCGTGGTTTACGCGATCTGGGCGGGGCTGGGGATCGTGTTCATCGCCGCCATCGGCTATGTCGTCTTTCGGCCAGAAGCTCGATCTGCCCGCGGTGATCGGCACGGCGATGATCATCGGCGGGATCGTGGTGATCCAGCTTTTCTCGAAGGTGGCGCCGCATTGAGGCGGCGCAGCACCTGAAACCGGCTCAGGCAAACCACCAGCGTTCACAATTCCTCAGCCCGTCGAGTTGGGAGTTCGAGGCGAGCTTCTCCGGTGTGGCGATCTTGTCGGTGGTGGCCGCGATGAGGTTGGCGAAAGCCGGAATGACCGTGGGGCAGTCGTCGCGCACCAGTTGCTGCATCTCGAAATACATCTCGGCGCGTTTGCCCTCGTCAAGCTCGCCGCGCGCCTCCACGAGGAGCTTGTTGAAGCGCTCGTTGGCCCATTTCGTGTCGTTCCACGGCGCGTCGGCGGCGTAGGAGACCGACATCACCCAATCGACGGTGACGCGCCCGCCGAGGCTGCTGACATGCCACGGCACGCTTAACGGCACGTCCGACCAATAGCCGTCGTTCGGCACGCGCTTGACCTCGATATTGATCCCCGCGGCCTTGGCGGAGGCCTGGTAGAGGATCGCGCCGTCCAGCCCGCCGGGATAGACGTCGGCGGCGGTCAGCGACAGGTTCAGGCTGTCCTCGTATCCGGCCTTCCTGAGGTGGAAGCGGGCCTTGTCGGGGTCATAGCTGCGCTGTTCGAGCGCATCGGCGAAGAAACGTTGATTGTGGCCGACCGGGTGGTCATTGCCCACGTAGCCATGCCCCTGAAGCACCTTGTCGACCCATTCCTCGCGGTCGATGGCCAGTTTCAGGGCCATCTGAACGTCCTTGTTGTCGAAGGGGGACGCGGTCTTGAGCATCGGGTAGGGAAAGTGGCGCGTGCCGCCGACCTCGAGGATGTTGATGTTGGGCAGCCGCTCCAGAAGGTGCAGCGTCTTGAGGTCGGGGTTTTCGATCACGTCCACTTCGCCGGTTTGCAGGGCGCTGGTGCGCGCGGCCACATCGGCGACGTTGAGCGTCTCGACCGCGTCGAAATACGGCAGGCCCTCCTTGAAATAGTTCGGGTTCCGGGTGGTGAAGGCGCGCACGCCGGGCTTCCATTCTTCGAGGATGAAGGGACCCGTCCCGATGCCGGCGTCCCACTGATCGCCGGTGGTGCCCTCGGGGCCGATGACGAGGTGGTAGTCGGACATCAGGTAGGCGAAATCGACATTGGGATTTTCCAGGTCGACGATGATCCTGTGCTTGCCGTCGGCCCGGATGTCACGGATCACGCTCATGATGCTGGACACGGCCGACCCGCTGTCCTCGCCGCGGTGGATGTTCAGCGAATGGATGACATCCGCCGCGTCGAGCGTCTTGCCGTTGTGGAACTCGACCCCCTTGCGCAGGTCGAAGATCCAGCGCCTTGCCCCGTCGGCGGACTCCCACGACTCGGCCAGCTCGCCGTCAAGGTTTCCGTCGGCGTCGATCACGGTCAGGTTGTTGCGGACCTGCCAGCTCACGTTGATCGGGTGGGCGGCCTGCAATGTCGCGCCGTTCAGCGTGTCGGTGGTGGCCCCGCCGCGCAGCGCCTGGCGCAGGGTGCCGCCGCGTTTGGGCGTGGCGGCGAAGGCCGCGTCGAGGCCCAAGCCGGGCGTGATGATCCCGGCCGCGCCGAGGGCTGCGGTGGTTTTCAGGAATTTCCGGCGGTCATATCCGGTCGGGGTCAGGGGCCCAAGATTTTTCTTTGGCATGGTCGGTCCTCGCTCCTGTCGGCATCAACGAAACTCGATTGAGCGTCGCACAGGTTGAAAATTGACACATCCGCATAAATCCTCATCTTAGTTGCGGATTACTCATTGAAGGATCGGCCATGACCTTTCGTCAGTTGCAGGCATTCGTCCACGTCATGCGCCTTGGCACGATCGTGGCGACGGCAGAGGCGATGGGCCTCACGCAATCGGGGGTCAGCCGGATGATTTCCGAGCTTGAGCGGACGGTCGGGTTCAAGCTGTTCGTGCGGTCGGGGCGGGGCCTGAAGCCGACGCCGGAGGGGCTGCGGTTCTTCAAGGAGGTCGATCGCAGCATCACCGAGATGGAGGCTTTGGGCCGCGTCGCGGAGGAAATCCGTCTCGGCTTCGGCCAGCGGCTGCGCATCTCGTGCCTGCCGACAATGTCGGCCACCGTCCTGCCGCTCGCGCTGAAGAGTTTTCACGACGACTTTCCGAACACGGCAGTGGAGGTGGACACCGCGACCTACGAACTCGGCGCTGATCGCGCTGGAGGAGGATCGCATCGACCTCGCCGTGACCTTTCATATTCCCGGCATGGACGGGATCGACATCGAGTGGCTGGCCGAGGCGGATTACGTGTTCGCGGCCCCGAAAGACCATCCGCTCATGCGTCAGGCGCGCGTGCGGGCGGGGGACTTGAAGGGTGAGCGCCTTATCGGCGACATGGCGGGGCGGATACAGGATGTGCAGGAGTCCGATGACCTTCGCTCGCTCACTGGAAGCGCCGGCCATGCGGCGGATCTGGTGCCACACGTCCTCGACCCGCTATGCGATGATCGCGAACGGGTTGGCGACCAGCCTGGCAGAGCCGTTTTCCGCGCGCCGCTCTGGCGCTCGCCGGGGTCCGGGTCCGCCCGTTCGAGCCGCGATTGAGTATCCAGTATTGTTTCGCGGTCCCGAGCGCGGAGCAACGCTCGAAGGCGTCGGTCGGCTTCCGAAACACTTTCGTCACGCGATCAAGGCATTCGCGGAGACGCATCATCTGCCGATCCGAACCGCTCCCGCGCGGGCCTGATCCGTGTTGGAGTGCGTGTTGGCCATCGCGAAGACGGTGGAAATGCGCGCGTCAGGGCGCTATCCCGGCCCCCGACACCCAAGCGGAGACGTGCCATGCGCGACACCATCACCGAGCGCTGCGCGACGGGGCCTGAGGATGACCGGCAACGCGGCCACCCGCGTGCTGGAAATCTCGGACGATCACCCCGATGTCGAGAGCTGCACGCCCGCGCCGCCGGCGCGCGATCCGGAAATCTCGATCGCGACGGTTTACCGGACGGTGAAGCTGCTGGAGGAGGCGGGGATTCTCGACAAGCTGGAATTCGGCGACGGGCGCGCGCGCTACGAGGATGCCGAGCGCGCGCATCACGATCACCTGATCGACGTGGAGAGCGGCGCGGTGGTGGAATTCGTCGATCCCGAGATCGAGGCCTTGCAGGAGCGCATCGCCGAGAAGCTGGGCTATCGTCTGGTGGGCCACCGGCTGGAGCTTTACGCCGTGCCGCGCAAGCGCGGGGAGTAGCGCATGGACCGGGTGATGCGGCTGGCCATCGGCAGCGTTGCGGTGGGCCTCGCGGTGCTGGCGCTCAAGCTGGCGGCGTGGCAGATCACCGGGTCGGTGGCGCTGATGTCGGATGCGCTGGAAAGCGTGGTGAACGTGGCCACCGCGCTGGCGGTGATCGCGGCGCTGCGGCTGGCGCGGCGTCCGGCGGATGCCAATCACCCGTTCGGACACCACAAGGCGGAGTTTTTCTCGGCGGTGCTGGAGGGTGTGCTGATCGTGCTGGCGGCGCTGTTGATCCTGCGCGAGGCGTGGGACGGGATCATGGCCCCGCGCCCGCTCGACGCGCCGGGGCTGGGCCTCATGGTGAACGCGGGCGCAGGGCTCATCAACGCAGGGTGGGCGTGGCTGCTCATCCGCGAGGGGCGCGCGCACCGCTCGCCCGCGCTGGTGGCCGACGGGCGGCACCTGATGACCGACGTGGTGTCGTCGGTGGGGGTGCTCGGCGGCGTGGCGATGGCGGTGGCGACGGGGTGGTGGGTGCTCGATCCCGCGATGGCGGTGCTGGTGGCGCTCAACATCCTGTGGTCGGGATGGGGGGTGATCCGCGGCTCGTTGAGCGGGCTGATGGACGAGGCGGTGTCCGACGACGAACTGGCGCGCATCCGGGATATCGTCGCCGAGGCCGCGCAGGGCGATACCGCGCTCGAGGCGCATGACCTGCGCACGCGGCACGCGGGGCCGGTGACCTTCATCGAGTTTCACCTCGTGGTGCCGGGCGAGACCACGGTGGAGGCGGCGCATTGCGTCTGCGATTGCATCGAGGCGGCGCTGATGGATGCGCTGCCGGATGCGCGGGTGACCATTCATGTGGAGCCCGAGCACAAGGCCAAGCATAGCGGCATTGTCGTGCTGTCGTGACGGGGTAGCCTTGCGCGGAGCGGCAGGGTAGGAGGGCGTAACCCCTAAGGAAAGGCCCCGGACATGGACAACCTGCGCGGCAGCGTGCTGATGGTGCTGGCGATGGCCGGTTTCGCGCTGGAGGACATGTTCATCAAGCGGCTGGCGGAGGCGATGCCGGTGGGGCAGATCATCATGATCCTCGGGCTGGGGGGCGCGGTGATCTTCGCCTTGATCTGCCTGGGGCAGGGGCGGCGGCTGGTGTCGCGCGACCTGCTGGCGCGGTCGGTGTTGCTGCGCAATACGGGCGAGATGGCGGGCACCATGTGTTTCGTGACCGCGATTGCCCTCACGCCGCTGTCATCGGCCTCGGCGATCCTTCAGGCGACGCCGCTGGCGGTGACGCTGGGGGCGGCGCTCTTTCTGGGTGCGCCGGTGGGCTGGCGGCGGTGGTCGGCGATCCTGGTGGATTCGCGGGCGTGTTGATGGTGGTGCGGCCGGGGCTGGAAGGCTTCGCGCCCGCCTCACTGTTCGCCGTGGGGGCGGTGATCGGGCTGGCGGTGCGCGATCTGGCGACGCGGGCGGTGCCGGCGGCGATCTCGTCGATGCAGCTTTCGGCCTATGCGTTTGCCACGCTGGTGCCGACGGGGGCGATCTCGCTGGCCTTTGGCGCGGGGCCGGTGGTGCCCGGCGCGGACGGGGTGCGCGACCTTGCGCTGGCGCTGACCTGCGCGGTGGCGGCCTATTACGCCATCGTCGCGGCGATGCGGGTGGGCGAGGTGGCGGTGGTCACGCCCTTTCGCTACACGCGGCTGGTGTTCGCGCTGGGGATCGGCGTGATGGTGTTCGGCGAGCGGCCCGATGGCTGGACGCTCATTGGCGCGGCGGTGATCGTGGCCTCGGGTCTTTACACGCTGATGCGCGAGGACGGTGGCACGGCGGCGCTGAGCCGGGCGCGCGCCGGAAACGGCTTGAGCACGGGGCGAAACCGGGCGAGGGTAGAGGCGATGCCCCCGGACCGGAGACCGCCATGACCCGCGCCTTTGCCATTCTGACCTTCGTGGCCGCCATCGCCTTCGCGGCCTCTCCGTTCCCGACGAGCGGGTTCAACGGCTTTGCGCCCGATCAGTTTCCCGTGCCGCAGGACGATCCGCCGATCCAGCCGGCGGGCTATGCGTTCGCGATCTGGGGGCTGCTCTACCTGTGGCTCATCGCGGGCACCGGCTTTGGCCTGCTTGTGCGGGCGGACGCGCCGGACTGGCGCGCGGGCCGCGCGCCGCTTTTCCTCAGCCTGGCGGTCGGCAGCGGCTGGATCGCGGTCGCGCAGGAATCGGTCATCATGGCGACCGTGCTGATCTGGATCATGCTGGCCGCGGCGCTCGTGGCGCTGGCGCGCGCAGGGACCGGCGACCGCTGGCTTCAGCGCGAGCCCGTGGGGGCCTATGCGGGCTGGCTGACGGCGGCGGCGTCGGTCTCCATCGGGCTGGTGCTGGCGGGCTATGGCCTCACCTCGGAGACGGTCGCGGCCTTCGCGGGCCTCGTGCTCGCGCTCGGGATCGCGGCGGGGATGCAGCGCATCGCCCCGACAGTCTTCGCCTATCCTGCGGCGGTGATCTGGGCGCTTGCGGGCGTGATCGCTGCCAATCTCGCGCCCGTGAATGCCGGGGTGATCCGCTCTGGCGGGCGTTGGCATCGTCTATCTTGTCGCGATGATGCTGCGCCAGGTTGCGGGCCTGAGGGCGGCGTTTGGCCTGGAGCGGACGTTGGGACAACGGTAGAGGAGCCGCGCAGCGCCCGACCGCGGGTGGGCGCTCCTACGGTGAGATGATGCGCTTTATGGTGCGGCATACTCCAACGTTATCAATAACTTGCAACGTTGAATAGCGCCCGCCCGTCACGCCAAAGGCGTGCCGCTTATATCGGCGCACCTCCGGTGCGACGGGGCGGGTCATGCCGGAGGCATGCCTCTGGCATGACCGCTGCGCGGCGGTGCCTTGCGGCACCTTGTCTCATACTTCTGGTGGCTTTTGTGCGAATGTGGGGTCAGTGGCCACCATGTTCGGCATGGCGGCCACTGGCGGTGGTTGGATCGTTTCGCACCCGGTCATGGAGGACCGTAATCAAGTGAGATCGACCACCGTCTTCGCCTGAGGCCTGAACGGATACGCAGCAGCTCGACGGCTCTGCACGACAAGCATAGGACAGCGAAGATGAACAATGATACCATCGGCGTCGACATCTCGAAAGCCCATCTCGACGCGCACCGCCTCACGACCGGCGAGCGCGCCCGGTTTGACAATACCGCCACCGGGTTCAAAGCGCTCAAACGCTGGCTCGGTGCGGCACAACCAGACCTGATCGTCTTCGAGCCGACCGGTCCCTGCCACCGCGATTTCGAGGCGGCCTTCGCCGGGCACCTGCCGCTTTGCAAGGTCAACCCGCTTCAGGCGCGGCGCTTCGCGCAAGCGCATGGCACGCGGGCCAAGACCGATGCCGGTGGACGCGGCCATGCTGGCGCTCATGGGGCGGGCGCTGGAGTTGGTCCCGGACCGGCCCACGGATGAAATCCAGATCGTTCTCAGGGACTTGCGCGTCGCCCGCTCGGGCCTCGTGCGCGACCGGACCGCCCTGATGAACCGGCTTGCAGCGGCGCGGCTGCCGCTCGTCCGGCGGCTCGTGAAGGCGCGTCTCGCCCAGGCCGAGCGCCAGATCGCCACCCTCGACGCCGAGATCGACGCCTGCCTCGACGCCTGCCCCAAGCGCCGACGCGCCGCGCAGATCCTCACCTCGATCCCCGGAATCGGACGCACACCCAAGCGCACCATCCTCGCGGAATGTCCCGAAATCGGCACCCTGCGTCACAAGCAGATCGCCGCCCTCGCCGGCCTCGCGCCGATGACGCGACAGTCAGGTGCGTGGCAGGGCAAGGCGAGGATCAGCGGCGGGCGCAGGCACCTGCGCGAGGCCCTCTTCATGCCCGCCCTCGTCGCGATGAAGAAAAACCCCGACCTCAGTGCCAAATACGACCGGCTGCGCGAAGCCGGAAAACCCCACAAGGTCGCGCTTACAACCCTCATGAGAAAGCTCATCCAACTCGCCAACACGCTCGTAAGCGAGGACAGGACATGGCAACCAAAACCCGCTTGACCCGGACGGATATCTCGATCCCGCGCAAGGGGGCTTCTCCTTCAACGGCAGATCAAGGCCATCGGCCGCCCTTCGCGCGCCCGGATATTGCACCCTCTCGGTCAGGATCCAACGTGGCCAGATCGTCGCGCAGCGCGCCATGACCCGCTCGGCGAGCCGCAGACGCCGGGCCGCAACGCGCGCGTCTCCACCCGGATGAGCGCCTCGAAACCAGAAGAACGGCAATACCAGCCGCCGTTCGGCCTCGGTCAGCGCGAAGGCCTCGACAAAGGCGTCGCGCATCCCTGCATCCACGCCGCACCATGTCTGCCCCGAGGGCGCAACACCGCGCCGCGCCATATGCATGAGAAACCGCGCGATATCCTTCACGACCGGCATCCGCCCCGAGGCCCCGGTGTCGATCCCGTCAGCCGCTTGCCAGATACCAGCAGGTTGTTGGGGTGAAAATCGCCGTGACAGATCGCCACCCGCCAGTCGGCCCCCTCGATGCGCCCGGCGATCCTCTGCAACGCGGCAAGAATCCCCGCCTCGCTCTCGCGCAGGTGGTCAAAGGGCTGCGCCTGCGCCGCCCGCTCCGCCCGCGCGAGCCACCCGGCGCACTGTGCCTCGCGCCAGATTTCCGACACATCCGTATAGCGTCGCAGCCATGCCGCCGCAGGCGCAAGCGCCGCCCCGCGCGGGCCGCGCGCAGCCCGGCGATGTGATCCAGAAGCGGCGTTCCCGCCACCCGCTCCATCACCATCAGGTGCCTCTCGGGGAAAAACGCCAGCGGTTCGGCCACGCGGAACCGCGCGCCCTGCATGAAGGGCCAGATGCGGCACGCCTCGCGCCATTCGCGCGCCTGCGCCTCGGCGGTCCCGGGCGTGGCGAGGCGAAAGATCGCCGCGCGCCCCTGCCAGCGCCGGCAAGGATCGTGCGCTTGCCCGGAACATGCCGGATCAGCGCGTCGATCTCCGCCCCCTCGGGCAGATCGGGATCGGGCAGGGGGCGGGCTCGCTCATGCGCCTCAGTTTTCCGCACCCCCACGGGGTGCGTCAACCGAATTGCACCGCCCTGCCTGCGTCGCTATGGTCAAGCTAGGAACTCGGGCAGGGGGCACACGGCATGGCGGACACACCGGTCACGGAGCTGAGCTTCGAGCAGGCGATGGCGGAGCTTGAGCAGGTCGTGGGCCGGCTCGAGCGCGGCGACGTGGCGCTCGACGAGTCGATCACGCTTTACGAGCGCGGGGCGGCACTCAAGAAACGCTGCGAGGCCAAGCTCAAGGAAGCCGAGGAGAAGGTCGCCGCGATCACCCTCGACGCCGAGGGCAACCCCACGGGCACGGTGCCGGTCGAGGGGCAGTGATGGCCGACGGCCCGGCCGATCACCGCGCCGCGCTCGCCCTCGACGCCGAGCTTGCCCGCGCCTGCATCGAGACCGCCCTTGCGCAACACGATGGCCCTGTGGCCTCGGCGATGCGCTACGCCACCCAAGGCGGCAAAGGCTTGCGCGCGGTGCTGGTGATGGAGGGGGCGCGCCTCTTCGGCATCGACCGCACGGCCTCTGCCCCGGCGGCGGCGGCGATCGAGGCGGTGCACGCCTATTCGCTCATCCATGACGATCTGCCTTGCATGGACGATGACGACCTGCGCCGGGGCAAACCCACCGTGCATCGCGAATGGGACGAGGCGACGGCGGTTCTCGCGGGCGACGCGTTGCAGGCGCTCGCCTTCGACCTCATATGCGAAACGCCCTGCCCGGAGGCCGCACGGCTCGCGCTCGTGCGCGGCCTTGCCCGTGCTGCGGGTGTCGGCGGCATGGTGGGCGGGCAGGCGCGCGACATCGCCGCCGAACATGCCGAAGCGCCCCTGACCCTCGACGAAATCACGCAGCTTCAGGCGGGCAAGACCGGCGCGCTCATCTGCTGGTCCGCGACCGCGGGCGCGGTGATGGCCGGGGCCACACCCGCGCAAACCCGCGCCTTGCAGAGCTATGGAGACTGCCTCGGCCTCGCCTTCCAGATCGCCGATGACATTCTCGATGTCGAGGGCGATGCTGCGCTCACCGGCAAGGCCGTGGGCAAGGATGCCGCCGCAGGCAAGGCCACCTTCGTGTCGCTTCTGGGGCTCGACGCGGCAAAGCGGCGCGCGGCAGAGCTTGTGGACACCGCCTGCGACGCCCTATCTGTGTTTGGCGAGGAGGCGCGGAGCTTGCAGGCACTGGCCCGCTTCGTTATCTCGCGCCAGAACTAGAGCATGTTGCTCAAAAGCGGGAACCGGTTTTGAGCTTCTCGAACATGCGACATCAATGAGTCGGAGCATGTCGTGTGAATGCGAATGAACGCGACATGCTCTGAGCGCCACCCCGGGGAGGGGCCGAATGTCCGAACGCCCAATCACACCGCTTCTCGATCAGGTGCATATCCCGAGCGATCTCAAGCGGCTGAGCGACGCGCAACTGCCGCAGCTTGCCCGCGAGTTGCGCACAGAGACGATCGCAGCGGTCTCGGAGACCGGCGGCCATCTCGGCGCGGGGCTTGGCGTGGTGGAACTCACCGTGGCGCTGCACCACGTTTTCGACGCGCCGCGCGACAAGATCGTCTGGGATGTGAGCCACCAGACCTATCCCCACAAGATCCTCACCGGGCGGCGCGACCGCATCCGCACCCTTCGGCAAAAGGGGGGCCTGTCGGGCTTCACCAAGCGCAGCGAGTCGCCCTACGATCCGTTCGGGGCCGCGCATTCCTCCACCTCGATCAGCGCCGCGCTCGGCTTTGCCGTGGCGCGCGATCTGGGCGGCGCCTGCGAGACCGGGCATGGCGACGCCATCGCGGTGATCGGCGACGGGGCCATGTCGGCGGGCATGGCATTCGAGGCGCTCAACAACGCGGGCCACCTGAAAAAGCGGCTCATCGTCATCCTCAACGACAACGAGATGTCCATCGCGCCCCCCGTCGGCGCGATGTCCGCCTATCTCTCGCGGCTTTACGCGGGTGCGCCGTTCCAGGATTTCAAGGCCGCCGCCAAGAATGCGATCTCGATGCTGCCGCCGCCCTTCCAGGAGGGCGCGCGCCGCGCCAAGGACATGCTCAAGGGGCTGGCCGTGGGCGGCACGCTGTTCGAGGAACTGGGCTTCAGCTACGTGGGCCCCATCGACGGCCACGATCTCGAACAGCTTTTGCCCGTGCTGCGCACCGTCAAGGCCCGCGCCACCGGCCCGACGCTGATCCATGTGGTGACGAAAAAGGGCAAGGGCTACGCCCCGGCCGAGGCCGCGCGGGACGGCGGCCATGCGACGGCGAAATTCGACCTCGTCACCGGCAAGCAGAAGAAAACGCCCTCGAACGCGCCGAGCTATACCCGCGTCTTTGCCGAGGCGCTCGTGGCCGAGGCCGCCGACGATCCACGCATCTGCGCCATCACCGCCGCCATGCCCGACGGCACCGGGCTCGACCTCTTTGCCGAGCGCTACCCGTCGCGATGCTTTGACGTGGGCATCGCCGAGCAGCACGCCGTCACCTTCTCCGCCGGGCTTGCGGCAGGCGGAATGCGGCCCTTCTGCGCGCTTTATTCCACCTTCCTGCAACGCGGCTACGATCAGGTGGTGCATGACGTGGCGATCCAGCGCCTGCCCGTGCGCTTTGCCATCGATCGCGCGGGGCTTGTCGGGGCCGACGGGGCCACCCATGCCGGGGCGTTCGACATCGCCTTTCTCGCGAACCTGCCCGGCTTCGTGGTCATGGCCGCCGCCGACGAGGCGGAGCTCAAACACATGGTCGCCACCGCCGCGCGCCACGATACCGGCCCCATCGCCTTTCGCTACCCGCGCGGCGAGGGCACGGGCGTCGAGATGCCCGAGCGCGGCATACCGCTCGAAATCGGGCGCGGGCGCATCGTGCAGGAGGGGGCGGATGTGGCGATCCTGTCCTTCGGCACCCGGCTATCGGAGGTGATGACCGCCTGCGAGGCCTTGCGCGCGCGCGGCATCACCCCCACCGTGGCCGATGCCCGCTTTGCCAAGCCGCTCGACCGCGACATGATCCTCGATCTGGCCGCGCGGCACGACGCGTTGATCACCATCGAAGAAGGCGCCATCGGCGGTTTCGGCAGCCATGTCAGCCACTTGCTGGCCGAAGCTGAAGTCTTCGACAGCGGCTTCAGGTTCCGCTCGATGGTGCTGCCCGATACCTTCATCGACCAGGCCAGCCCCGCCGACATGTATGCCACCGCGCGGCTCTCGGCTGCCGATATCGAGGCGCGGGTTCTGGCCCTCATGGGGCTTGGGCAGGTGCGCCGACAAGCGCGCCTGATCGGGCTATCATGGCGCGCAGCAAAGGAGTCGTCCCGATGATCCGCCTCGCCGCCCTCTTCGCCCTTCTTCTGGCGACTTCCTGCCGACGCGTTCGAGACGCAGCGAGGCCCGCGTGCCGTCGCCCGCATGATCGCAGGGCTCGATCAGCCCTGGGCGCTCGGCTTTCTGCCCGAAGGCGGCGTTCTGGTAACCGAACGCGGCGGGCGGTTGCTGCTCTATCGTGATGGCGGCACCCAAGAGGTCGCGGGGGTGCCACAGGTTGCCACGGTCGGGCAGGGCGGTCTGCTCGACCTGCTGGTGCCGCGCGATTTCGCGGCCACGCGCACGCTCTTTTTCACCTATGCCAAGCCCCAGCCAAACGGCGAGGGCACGGCTGTGGCGCGCGCGCGGCTCTCGCAGGACCGGGCTGCGGCTCGAAAACTGGCAGGTGATCTTCGAGCTGACCCCCGGCTCCTCGGGCGGGCGGCATTTCGGCTCGCGCCTCGTCGAGGGCGGGACGGCCACCTCGTACGCCGCCATCGGCGACCGTGGTGACCGCCCTTCGGCGCAGGACCTCGCCCGCGAAAACGGCTCGGTCGATCGCATTGGCCGGGACGGCGCGATTCCGGCGGACGATCCGGTTGCGCGGAGACCGAGCGGCGCGCGCCCGCGATCTGGTCTTACGGCCACCGCAACCCGCAGGGCGCGGCGCCGATCCGGATGGCGCGATCTGGGTGGTCGAGCACGGTGCCAGGGGCGGCGACGAGATCAACCGCCGCCATCCGCCGCGGCGCCAATTACGGCTGGCCGGTGATTTCCTACGGGCGGCATTACTCCGGGCAAAGATCGGCGACGGCACCCACAAAGACCGGCATGGAACAGCCCAAATTCTACTGGGACCCGTCCATCGCGCCGTCGGGTGATGATCTACTCCGGCGCGCTCTGGCCCGAGTGGCGCGGCCACATCTTCGTGGGCTCGCTCAAGTTCGGCCTCATCGCATCTGCGCAGGCCGGCCCTGCGCGAGATCGAGCGCCTGAGATCCCGATACGGCCCGCGTCCGCGACATCCGCGAAGCCCGACGGCAGTATCTGGTTTCTCAGCGTGGGACAATGGCTGCCGCCTACCGGATAGCGCCCTGACAGGATTTCTTCTTGGCGGAAATACTCCTGTGGCGGCTGGACCCGACGCCGATCACGTCACGCGAAAGCCGCGCCCCGTGCGCGCCGCGCTCGCGGTAAGGCGTGGTCTGGTGCAGTGCGCCGGTAGCATTCCGAGAAATGCGACGAGCGAGGCGAAGCCCGCAGGCCAGCGCCACGTTGATCACCGTCATGTCGGTCTGCATGAGCAGGTTGCGCGCCTTCTGCAGACGCAACTCCATGTAATACCGTTTCGGGCTGCGGCTGAGGTAGCGGCGGAACAGCCGCTCGACTGGCGGGTGGACATGCCCACCTCGCGGCAAGGATCGAGGGGCTGATCGGCTCCTCGATATTGCTTCTCCATGATCTGCGATCACCCTGGCCGAGCTTCCGGTGGCGCACGCCAATTCGCGTCGGCACCGACAGCCGCTGGGTATCCTGGTCGGTGCGGATCGTGGAATAGACATGTCTGGTCGGCCACCGCGTTGGCGAGCTTTTCGCCATGCGTATCGGCGATGAGGCTCAGCATCAGGTCGATGGACGCGGTGCCGCCCGCCGTGGTCATGCGGTTGCCGTCGATGATGAAGATCGACTTGGTGAGCGTCACCTCCTCGAATTCCTCGAGAAAGGCGTCGTGGTTTTCCCAGTGGATCGTGGCGCGCTTGCCATCGAGCAGCCCGGCGCGCGCCAGCACCCATGACGCGGTGCAAAGCCCGCCGATGCGCAGGCCCCGGCGCGCCTCGCGGCGCAGCCAGTTGAGCATCCGCTTGGTGGCGGTCTGCTGCACATCCACCCCGCCGCACAGGATCAGCACATCGTCGCGGCCAAGCTCCGAGAGCGGCATGTCGACATGGAACCGCACGCCGTTGGAGCAGGTCACGAAATCTTCGGTCTCGCCGGTCAGCGCCCAGGTATAAAGCTTCGCCCCGGCCATGCGATTGGCGATGCGCAGGCATTCCAGCGCGCCCGCGAAACTCAGCAGGGTGAACCCGTCGAGCAGCACGAACACGAACCGCGTCGGTGCCTTCGGCACATCCACCTTGACTGTCACGGACATCCGACATGCGGCCCTCTCTTTGCGCGATCTCAGGCATCACTGTCACCAAACCGTCGCGATTCACAAGCCAAACACGCGTGATCGTGTCGCATTTTGACCAAAACCGCTTCTGGTCTCTGCGTGTGCGGTCGAGTATAGAGGGATACGACCGAATGACAAAGCGGAGACCGACAATGACGGAATGGCTGAAAACCGGCTGGCGCGCGAAAGAGCGGGTGCAGATGCCGGATTATCCCGATACCGCGGCGCTCGCCCGTGTCGAGGAGCGCCTGCGCCAGTATCCGCCGCTGGTCTTCGCCGGCGAGGCGCGGCGGCTCAAGCGCGCGCTCTGGGGGCCGCGTCGCGCGGCGAGGCGTTTTTGTTGCAGGGCGGCGATTGCGCCGAGGCGTTCGACCAGTTCTCGGCCGACGCCATCCGCGACACGTTCAAGGTGATGCTGCAGATGGCGATGGTGCTCACCTACGGGGCCAAGGTGCCGGTGGTAAAGGTCGGGCCGCATGGCGGGGCAGTTCGCCAAGCCGCGCTCGGCACCCACCGAGGTGGTCGAGGGCGTCGAGCTGCCCAGCTATCGCGGCGATATCATCAACGATCTGCCATTCACCCCCGAGGCGCGCATCCCCGACCCGGAAAAGATGCTGCAGGCCTATACCCAGGCGGCGGCGACGCTGAACCTCTTGCGCGCGTTTTCCACCGGTGGCTATGCCGATGTCCACCAGGTCCATCAATGGACCCTCGGCTTCACCGAGGGCGAGAAGGCCGCGCGCTATCGCGAGATGGCCAATCACATCGCCGACGCGCTCGATTTCATGAAGGCGGCGGGGGTGGACAGCGACAGCGCGCATACGCTCAGATCGGTGGATTTCTACACCTCCCACGAGGGGCTTTTGCTGGAATACGAGGAGGCGCTGACGCCGGCTCGATTCGACCTCCGGCAAGATGGCTGGCGGGTTCGGGGCACATGCTGTGGATCGGCGACCGCACGCGCCAGCCCGACGGCGCGCATGTGGAGTTCCTGCGCGGCGTGCTCAACCCCATCGGCCTCAAATGCGGGCCCACCATGACGGCAGAGGATCTCAAGCGGCTGCTGGCCACGCTCAACCCCGAGAACGAGGCCGGGCGGCTGACGCTGATCGCGCGGTTCGGCGCGGGCAAGGTGGCCGAGAACCTGCCGCGCCTCATCCGCACCGTCGAGGAGGAGGGCGCGAACGTTCTTTGGGTCTGCGACCCGATGCACGGCAACACCATCAAGTCGGCCACCGGCTACAAGACCCGGCCGTTCGAACAGGTGCTGCGCGAGGTGCAGGACTTCTTCGGCATCCACCGCGCCGAGGGCACGATCCCCGGCGGCGTGCATTTCGAGATGACCGGTCAGGATGTGACCGAATGCACCGGCGGGATGCGCGCGCTGAGCGAAGAGAACCTCAGCGACCGCTACCACACCGCCTGCGATCCACGGCTGAACGCGTCGCAATCGCTTGAATTGGCGTTCCTCGTGGCCGAGGAACTCAAGGGCCTGCGCGAGCGCATGGCCGAGGCGCGCGCGGTCTGAGGCGCGGAGCGGAGCGACGGTTGCATCGGGTCGGGTTTTGGCCTGAAGGGGACGTTGGGACAACGGCAAGGACCGCAGCGCCGACGCGGGTGGGCGCTCAACGGTTGATCAGGGCGCTTCTGGTGCGGATGCTCAACGATTGTAGAATGATGAGCGTCGCAGAAGCGCCCGCCGGTGGGGCGGTCGGGCGCTGCGCGGCGGTGCCTGCGCACCTGATCCCGCGCGAGGGGGCTTCTCCCGACGTCGCTGCAGGCCAACCGCGCCCCCAAACCACGGGCCGCGCAACCTGACGCTCAGATGACCAGCCGCAGGTGAGAGCGGTCGCGCAGGCGGGGCGCAGATCGCGCGCCGGTGCCATTGATCGCCCGCAGCGGTGCCGCAGGCCGCTCCATTCCATCATCCGACAGCGGCAGCGTCTCGGCCTGCACGATGGCAAACCGGCGCGGGGTGCGCCCGACCGGCCCGTCGGTCACGAGACAGCCCAGAGCGCGCGAGATATCGCCCAGATCGCTGCGCAAGGGCAGCATCATCAGCGTGCCCCCGAGCGCGGGCCGTCCCAGCCCCCGGCGGCTTGTCAGGCTCATCCGCAGGATCGCCGGGCCGTCGAAGAGATCGACCAGCCGCAGGGCAAAGGCGTCGCGATCCGAGGGCGCGATGAAGGTGGTGAGCGGCATCCCGCGCACCTCCATGCCCATCAGGTCGTTGAGGGCCATCCCCGCCACCCGCAGCCGCACCACACCGGGCGCGATGCGTTCGGCGATGAAGGCGCTGGAAATCAGCGGCTCGATCCCGCGCGGATCGATATCGGCGCGCATCGGCACGTCCCCCCCGCGGCGGCACGCCTCCCAATGGGCGCGGAAGGCGCGCAGATGCGCCGCCGTTTGCACGTCCGTGACGGCCCCGCGCGTTCCGGCTTTCCCCGCCTCAATATCTCTTTGATCGTCCCACATGGTCTCACCCCTTCTCGAACACCCACGCCCCCGCGTCCCGGTGCGGGCCTCATGCGGGCGACCATCCGCGATTGTGGATAACGCCCCGCCTGCACCGTCGTGCGGTGCATTGAGATTGCCACAATTCGCATCGCATGTATCTAAAATTCACGGCATCTGGTTAACCTACGCGGGAGACTCGGGGGCCAGGGGCCGCGCTTGCCAGCCGGGCGCGCAATAGCTAACAGGGGGACAGACCCGCCAAAAGGAAGGCCCGCCGCCCATGCTTCGCTCGATGACCGCCTTCGCCACAAGCAGCGGCCAGCACGGCGCGCAGGGCTGGACATGGGAAATGCGCGGCGTCAACGGCAAGGGGCTCGATCTGCGGTTGCGCCTGCCCGAGGGCCTGGAGGGCCTCGAGACGCGGTTGCGCGCGGCGACCGCCAAACACCTCGCGCGGGGCAACGTGACGGTGGTGCTGCGGTTTCACGACACGCCGGTGGCGGGCGGCCTTGCGCTCGACGAGGGCGCGCTCGACGTGGCCCTCGCGGCGCTGGCCGAAACCGAGCGGCGCGCCGATGCGCTGGGGGTGACGCTCGCGCCCTCGACGGGCGCGCAGGTGCTGGCGCTGCGCGGCCTCCTGGAGACCGGGACCGGGACCACCGACACAAGCGACATCACCCCGGCGCTCGCCGCCGATTTCGACGCGCTGCTGGCCGATTTCGTGGCCATGCGCGAGGCCGAGGGCGCGGCGCTCGCCCGCGTGCTGGGCGACCAGATCGACCGGATCGAGGGTCTGACGGGGGCGGCGGCGGGCACGCTCGACGCGCGCGCCGAGGCCATCGCCGCGGCACACGCCACCGCGCTCGCCCGCGTCACCGAGCAGGCGGGCCAGATCGCGCCCGAGCGCATCGCGCAGGAACTGGCGCTTGTCTCCGTGCGGCTCGACGTCACCGAAGAGCTTGACCGCCTGCGCGCCCATGTGGCGGCGGCGCGCGATCTGCTTGCAAAGGGCTCGCCGGTGGGGCGCAAGCTCGATTTCCTCGCGCAGGAATTCATGCGCGAGGCCAACACGCTGTGCTCCAAGGCGCAGAACGCCGACCTGACGGCGGTGGGGCTCGACCTCAAGACCGTGATCGACCAGATGCGCGAGCAGATTCAGAACGTGGAATGAGCGGAGAGGGCGGATGGATATTTCTGGCAAGATGAAGATCGGGCGCGCGCGATGAGGGATCGGCGGGGGCTCTTGATCATCCTGTCGTCGCCCTCGGGCGCGGGCAAGTCCACGCTGTCACGGCGGCTGCTGGAGTGGGACGCGACGCTGAGCTTCTCGGTCTCGGCCACCACCCGCGCGCCGCGCGCGGGTGAGACGGACGGTCGCGATTATCATTTCCTGTCGGAGGAGGAGTTCAAGCGGCAGGTGGCGGCGGGTGAAATGCTCGAGCACGCCCACGTCTTCGGCAATTTCTACGGCTCGCCGCAGGGCCCGGTGCAGGCCTCCATCGATGCCGGGCGCGATGTGCTTTTCGATATCGACTGGCAGGGCGCGCAGCAGATCCGCAATTCGGCGCTTGGCGGGCACACGCTGTCGATCTTTCTGCTGCCGCCGTCGATCCGCGAACTGCACCGCCGCCTGCAAGAGCGCGGCAAGGACACGCCGGATGTGATCGCCCGGCGCATGCAGAAAAGCTGGGACGAGATCAGCCATTGGGACAGCTATGATTTCGTTCTGGTCAACGACGATCTCGACGCGACCGAGGCACATCTGCGCACCATCATCGAGGCCACGCGCCTGCGCCGCAGCCAACAGCCCTGGCTCAACGCGCATGTCCGCAGCCTGCAAACCGAATTCGAGGAGACGCTATGACGCTCTATGCCCTGGACGGGATCGCCCCGCAGATCGACGATGACACATGGATCGCCCCCGACGCCAACGTGATCGGTGCCGTGGCGATCGAGGCCGGGGCCTCGGTCTGGTTCGGCTGCACGCTGCGCGGCGATAACGAGGACATCCGTGTCGGACAGGGCAGCAACGTGCAGGAAAACTGCGTGATGCATACCGACATGGGCTATCCGCTGGTGATCGGGCCGGGCTGCACAATCGGGCACAAGGCAATGCTGCACGGCTGCACCATCGGCGAGAATTCTCTCGTCGGCATGGGCGCCGCCGTGCTCAACGGCGCGCGCATCGGGCGCGATTGCCTGATCGGCGCGGGCGCATTGGTGACCGAGGGCAAGGAAATCCCCGATGGCAGCCTCGTCATGGGCGCGCCGGGCCGCGTCGTGCGCAGCCTCGACGCCGCCGCCATCGCCGGGCTGCGCGCCAGCGCGCTGCACTACCAGGAGCGGATGCGCCGCTTCCGGGCCGGGCTGCGGAAGGTCTGACGCGCATGGAGGGCGCGGCCTCGCTGCTCGAGGGTCTGCCGCTCGCGGCGGTGCTCGTCGGTCCCGACGCGCGCATCCTTGCCGCCAACGCGGCGGCGCGCGAGATGCTGGGACAGGCCATCGAGGGGCGGCATTTCCTCACCGCCATGCGCCAGCCCGACCTGCGCGCCGCCATCGAGGCCACCGCCACCGACGGCACATCGCGCTCCATCACCTACCAGACCGCGCAGGATGGCCGCGACAGCACCTTTCGCGCCCATGTGGCCGGGGTGGACGTGGCAGCGCATCCGCGCGGCGTGCTGGTGTCGTTCGAGGACCTGACCGAACGCGAGCAGGCGGCGCAGATGCGGCGCGATTTCGTTGCCAATGTCAGCCACGAGCTGCGCACGCCGCTGACCTCGCTCATGGGGTTCATCGAAACGCTTCAGGGCCCCGCCCGCAACGATGCGGCGGCGATCGACCGTTTCCTCGGGATCATGGCGCGCGAGGCGGCGCGGATGGAACGGCTGGTCCATGACCTTCTGTCGCTGAGCCGGGTCGAGGGCGAAGAGCGCGTGCGCCCGCGCGAGCCGGTGGACCTCGCGGGCGTCATGGGCACGGTGGTGACCATGCTGCGCCCGCTCGCGCGCGAGCGCGGCTGCGAGCTGCGGTTCACGCCCGACGAGGCATACCTCGTGCCCGGCAATGCCGATCAGCTTCAGCAGGTGTTCACCAACCTCGTGGAAAACGCCATCAAGTATGGCGGGCCGGACAACCGCGTGGAGATCACGATCGCGCCCCACCCCGACGACGTCACGCTGCGGGGCCCGGCCATCGCCGTCGACGGTGCGCGACCGCGGCCCCGGCATCGACCCGCTGCACATCCCGCGCCTGACCGAGCGGTTCTACCGCGTCGACACCCACCGCTCGCGCGAGATGGGCGGCACGGGGCTGGGCCTTGCCATCGTCAAGCACATCGTCAACCGCCATCGCGGGCGGCTTCGGATCGCCTCCGCACCGGGGCAGGGCAGCACGTTCGCCGTGATCCTGCCGCGCTGGGACGGGTGAGGGGGCCGATCACCGCTGCGTGATGTCATAATTTTGTTGCAAAACCTTAACATTCCTGTTGTCGAAAACAGCTACCACGGCATCCAGGCAGCGCGGCCCCGCGCCCGATTGATGCACCCACTGCCCGCGAAACGCGGCCCCCGGCGGAGGAAGCCCATGAACGAAAAGCATATCGTGTCCTCGTTTGACCGCGATCTCGAAACCATGCAGGCGCATATCATGAAGATGGGCGGCATGGTCGAGCGCGCCATCGCCGACGCCGCGCGCTCGCTCGAGACCCGCGACGAGGAACTGGCCGAAGAGGTGCGCCGCCGCGACCACGAGATCGACGCGCTGGAGGAAGAGATCAACGAGGAGGCGGCGCGCGTGCTGGCGATCCGCTCGCCCACGGCGCGCGACCTGCGGCTGGTGCTGACGGTCATCAAGATTTCCGCCAGCCTCGAACGCATCGGTGATTACGCCAAGAACATCGCCAAGCGCACCGCGGTGCTCGCCACCATGACCACGGTCAACGGCTCTCCGGCGGCGCTGCGGCGCATGGCGCGCGAGGTCGAGGAGATGCTGCGCGACGTGCTCGACGCGTATATCCAGCGCGATGCCGACGTGGCCGCAGAGGTGATCCGGCGCGACGAGGACGTGGACCAGATGTACAACGCCATCTTCCGCGAATTCCTCACCTTCATGATGGAGGATGCGCGCAACATCACGCCCTGTATGCACCTGCATTTCATCGCCAAGAACATCGAGCGGATGGGCGATCTCGTCACCTCCGTGGCCGAGCAGGTCATCTACCTCGTCTCGGGCCAGATGCCCGAAGAGCCGCGCCCCAAGGGCGACAAGACGTCCACCGACCCTTCGATCTCGCCGGTGTCGTGACGGGAGGGAAGAAACATGTCCTCTGAGCAACCCACCGTGCTTCTGGTCGAGGACGAGCCCGCGCAGCGCGAGGTTCTGGCCTATAATCTCGAGGCCGACGGCTTTCGCGTGCTGACCGCCGGCAATGGCGAGGAGGCGCTGATGATCGTGGCAGAGACACCGCCCGACATCATCGTGCTCGACTGGATGATGCCCAATGTCTCGGGGATCGAGGTGTGCCGCCAGCTCAAGACCCGGTCCGCGACGCGGGGCATCCCGATCATCATGCTCTCGGCGCGCTCCGAAGAGGTGGACCGCGTGCGCGGGCTGGAGACGGGGGCGGATGACTACGTGATCAAGCCCTACTCATTGGTGGAGTTGATGGCCCGGGTGCGCGCGCAACTGCGCCGCACGCGCCCCGCCAGCGTGGGCGAACGGCTGGAATACCAGGATATCGTGCTCGACGCCGAGACCCACCGCGTGACGCGGCGCGAAAAGCCGCTCAAGCTGGGGCCGACCGAGTTTCGCCTGCTCGCCACCTTCATGGAAAAACCCGGCCGCGTGTGGTCGCGCGAGCAGTTGCTCGACCGGGTCTGGGGGCGCGACATCTACGTGGATACGCGCACCGTGGACGTGCATATCGGGCGGCTGCGCAAGGCGCTGTGCCAGCATGGCGGCGACGATCCGCTGCGCACCGTGCGCGGCGCGGGCTACGCGCTCGGCTGAGACGGCCTGGCGGGGCAGGGGCCTCGGGGCAGGCGAGGTGTCAGGCTTGCCATAAATCCACACTTTTCCGGTGTTCGCGGAGGTCTGGCGAGTCTATCCTTGCGCATATGACACCGAAATGTTGAGGATACCGCCATGAACGCTCCCGCTTCTCCGCTCCGCGCCAAGGACGCGCCCGATCTCGGCAGCTTCGATTGGGCCGACCCGCTGCGCCTCGACGACCAGCTTTCCGAAGAGGAACGGATGATCGCCGCCAGCGCCCGCGACTTCGCCCGCGAAAAGCTGCAACCGCGCGTCATCGACGCCTATCGCGAGGAACGGGTGGAGCCGGAGATTTTCCGCGAAATGGGCGAAATGGGCCTGCTCGGCACCACCATCCCCGAAGAATATGGCGGGCTTGGCGCGAACTACGTCAGCTACGGCCTCGTCGCCCGCGAGATCGAGCGCGTCGATTCCGGCTACCGCTCCATGATGAGCGTGCAATCCTCGCTGGTGATGTATCCGATCCACGCCTATGGCAGCGAGGCACAGCGCCGCAAATACCTGCCCGGCCTCGCCAGCGGCGACCTGATCGGCTGTTTCGGCCTGACAGAGCCCGACGCGGGCAGCGACCCGGCAGCGATGAAGACCCGCGCCGAAAAGACCGATGGTGGCTATCGCCTGACCGGCGCCAAGATGTGGATTTCCAACAGCCCCATCGCCGATGTCTTCGTCATCTGGGCGAAGTCCGACGCCCATGACGGACAAATCCGCGGTTTCGTGCTCGACAAGGGCACGCCCGGCCTCAGCGCCCCCAAGGTCGGCGGCAAGCTGAGCCTGCGCGCCTCGGTCACCGGCGAGATCGTGATGGACGGGGTCGAGGTCGGCGAAGACGCACTTTTGCCGAACGTTCAAGGGCTTAAGGGGCCTTTTGGATGTCTCAACCGCGCCCGCTACGGCATCGCGTGGGGCGTGATGGGCGCGGCCGAATTCTGCTGGCATGCGGCCCGCCAATACGGGCTGGACCGCACGCAGTTCGACCGCCCTCTGGCGCAGACGCAGCTCTTCCAGAACAAGCTCGCCGACATGCAGACCGAGATCGCACTCGGGCTGCAAGCGGCTTGCGCGCGGGCCGGCTGATGGACGAGGCGCGAACGCCGCGCCCGAAATGATCACGCCTCATCAAGCGCAACAATTGCGGCAAGGCGCTCGAGATCGCGCGGGCGGCCCGCGACATGCATGGCGGCAACGGGATTTCCGAGGAGTTCCAGGTCATGCGCCACATGGTCGAACCTCGAGACGGTCAACACCTACGAGGGCACCCATGACGTTCACGCGCTCATCCTCGGGCGCGCGCAGACCGGGCTTCAGGCGTTTTTCTGAACATGAAGAACAGGGCGTAATCCTCTGGATAAAAAAGATAAAACAGAAATAAACTCTCTCTGGCAGGCCAGCGCCGCCGAGACCTTCGCCGCGCCCGACCTGCAAGGCGAGCGCAGCGCCGATCTCGCCGTGGTGGGCGGCGGGTATACCGGGCTTTCGGCGGCGCTCGCGGCGGCGAGCAGGGGGCCGAGGTCGTGCTGCTCGAGGCCGCGCGCGTGGGCCACGGCGGCTCGGGGCGCAATGTCGGCCTCGTCAATGCCGGTCTGTGGCTGCCGCCCGACGCGGTGGCCTCACGCCTCGGCGAGGGCCCCGGCGAGGCGCTCAACGCCATGCTGGCCGCCGCTCCAACCCGCGTTTTTGAGCTGATCGAGCAGCACGCCATCACCTGCGAGCCACGGCGCGCGGGCACGCTGCACCTCGCCCATGCCCCCGGCGGCCTGAAGGACCTGCGCCGCCGCGCGGCACAGGCGCAGGCGCGCGGGGCAAAGGTCACGCTTCTGGACGGGGACGAGACCGCGCGCCGCACCGGCAGCCCGCGCTTTCACGGCGCGCTCCACGATCCACGGGCGGGCACGATTCAGCCGCTCGGCTATGCGCGCGGCCTGGCCCGCGCCGCCACCACCGCCGGCGCGCGCATCTTCGAGCACAGCGCGGTGCGCGCCTGCGAGCATCACGGCGGCCAATGGGTGCTGCGCACCGATGGCGGCAAGCTCCGCGCCCGCCGCCTGCTGATGGCCACCAACGCCTATCACCACGCCGCCGAGGGCACGCATCTCCCCGAGTTGCCGGTGGTGCAGTTTTTCCAGATCGCGACCGGGCCGCTTGGCCACAACATCGCCGGCGACATCCTGCCCGGCGGGGAAGGGGGCTGGGATACCGGCACGGTGATGACCTCGCTGCGCCGCGATGCGAGCGGACGGGTGATCCTCGGCGGCATGGGCGCGGGCGGCGCGCTTCACGAGGGCTGGGCCCGGCGCAAGCTGACGCGGCTCTTTCCCGGCTGTTCGACGCGCCGCTCGCGCATGTCTGGTCGGGTCGCATCGCCATGACCGGCGATCACCTGCCGCGCATCCTGCGGCTGGGGCCAGAGGGGCTGGCCGTCTTCGGCTATTCCGGGCGCGGTATCGCGCCGGGCACGGTATTCGGCGAGGCTGCCGCCACGGCGCTGCTGACGGGCCGCGAGGACGGGCTGCCGGTTCCCCTCGTGGATAGCCACACAGAGGCGCTCTCGGCGCTGCGCACGCTCGGCTTCGAGGCGGCGGCGCGCATGGTCCACCTCATGGCCGCGCGACTCTGATATTTCCGCACAGGTGCTGTGACATCCGGGGGATTTTCTGCACGGATGCAGGGTCTACATCTCCGTTCACACCAAGGAACGGCAGAATGGCCCTGACAGACACCCCCAAGCCCGGCGCGCGGTTCACCCAAGGCAACCTTTTTCGCCACGTCACCGTGATGTCGCTCACCTCGAGCCTCGGCATCGCCGCGATCTTTGCCGTCGACCTGATCGACGTGCTGTTCATCTCGATGCTGGGCCAATCCGAGCTGGCGGCGGCGGCGGGCTATGCCGGGGTGGTGATGTTCTTTGCCAGCGCATTGAATATCGGCCTGTCGATCGCGGCGGGCGCGCTTGTGGCGCGGGGCCTGGGCGAGGACGACCCGCAGCTTGCCGCCGAGCACGCGGCAAGCACCGCCGTCATCGCGCTGGGGTTCGGCGCGCTGCTGCCGCTGCTGGCGCTGCCGCTGCTGGGCCCGATCCTCGGCTTTCTCGGCGCAGGCGGGCACGAGGCGGATCTCGCGGCGGGCTACCTGTGGATCATCCTGCCAAGCACGGCGCTGTCGGGGCTGGCGATGGTGGCGGTGGCGGCGCTGCGCGCGCATGGCGACGCGCGCGGCGCGATGGTGCCGTCGCTCATCGGTGCGGTGGTCAACGGGGTGGCCGATCCGATCCTCATCTTCGCGCTGGGAATGGGGCTGGACGGGGCGGCGATGGCCACGGTGCTGGCGCGCCTCGCCACCGCCGGGCTGGCGCTCAGCCTCGCGCAGGCGCGCCACCGCGCGTTCTGCTGGCCGCGCCCGCACTGCCTGCGCCGCGACTTTCGCGACGCCCTCGGCATCGCGGTCCCGGCCATGCTCACCACCGTGGCCACGCCCGTGGGCACCGCCATCGTCACCCGCGAAATGGCGCGCTATGGCTCGGACGCGGTGGCGGGCATGGCCGTCATCAACCGGATGATGCCGTTCGTTTCGGCGGTGATCTTCGGGCTGTCGGGCGCGCTGGGGCCGATCTTTGCGCAGAATTTCGGGGCAGGGCGCATGGACCGGGTGCTCGGCACGTTCCGCGAGGGGCTGCGCTTTCTCGCCATCTACGTGCTGGGGGCGACGCGTGGTGATGGTGAGCGTGCGCGCGCCGGTGGCTGATCTCTTCGGGGCGACGGGGCAGATGCGCGAGTTGATACTGCTCTTCATGGGGCCGCTGGCCCCGGCGACGATTCTCGGCGGCATCCTGTTCGTGGCGAACGCGGCGTTCAACAATCTGGGGCATCCGGGCTATTCCACCACGCTCAACTGGGGACGGCACACGGCGGGCACGTGGCCGTTCGCGGTGGCGCTCGGGGCGGCTTTCGGGGCCGAGGGCGTGCTCATCGGTCAGGCGCTCGGCGGTGCGCTATTCGCCGCGCTTGGCGCGTGGCTGGCGCTGCGGGTGATCGAGGCACCGTGCCGCGATCCATTGCGCACGCATTACACATGCCCGGATCAGCGAATGCAGATCATCACCGGACGCAGCTATCGCTGACGCGGAGGGGCGACGCACACGCCCCTCCGGCATGACACACAAGGCGCGCATAATCAGTATTATGTTAAGTAACATCTTGCCACACCCATACCGACAGAATACCGACGCTTTACCGACATGTGATTTCAGCCTGAAATCATATATTTGAACGCCATAGTTCAGATTGAATCGCACCCTCGACAGACCGCGCCCCCGGTTTATCAAGGATCACCGAGGAGACATCGCATGGCATCCATCCTGATCCTGAACGGCCCCAACCTCAACCTGCTCGGCACGCGGCAGCCCGAGGTCTATGGCCACGAGACCCTCGCCGATATCGAAGCCATGTGCCGCGCTCATGCCGAGGCACAAGGACTGGCGCTCGATTTCATGCAGAGCAATCACGAAGGCGCGCTCGTCGATGCCATCCACGCCGCGCGCGGGCATCACGACGGGATCATCCTCAACGCCGGGGCCTATACCCACACCTCCGTCGCGCTGATGGATGCGCTGAGTTCCGTCGAATTGCCCGCCATCGAGCTGCACCTGTCGAATATCCACGCGCGTGAGGCGTTCCGCCACCGCTCCTACATCGCGCGCGTGGCGCTTGGCGTGATCTGCGGCTTTGGCTCGCACGGTTACGTGCTGGCCATCGACGCGATGCGCGGCCACCTGGAGCGCCGTGGATGATCGACCCGGCGGTCCTCAACCGTCTGCTCGACGCGACCACGATGGAAGAGCTGTGGGACATTCACACGCGGGTCATGGCGGGCTACGGGTTCGACCGGCTGATCTATGGCGCGACGCAGTTCCGCACCGCCACTTCGCTGGGCTGTCCCGAGGATTTCGTCGTTCTGACCAACCACGCGCCCGACTATACCGAGACCTACGTCAATGACGGGCTCTATTTCCACGCGCCGATGGTGCGCTGGTCGCTTGAAAATGACGGGGCGTGCTCGTGGTCGGTGCTCGATGCGCGCTTTGAGGCCGACGATTTCACCCCGAGGAGCGCAAGGTCCTCGCCTTCAACCGCAAGCACGGGGTCACGGCGGGCTACTCGATCAGCTTTCGCTCGCTGCGCCCGCGCATGAAGGCGGCGATCGCGCTGACGGCGCGCGAGGGCATGACGCAGGCCGAGGTGGATGCGCGCTGGCAGCGCGACGGGGCGACGATCTTCGCGCTCAACAACGTGGTGCATCGCTGCATCATGTGCCTGCCCTACGATTCGCCCCGCCGCCCGCTCACCGACCGGCAGCGCGAGGTTCTGGATTGGGTCGGCGACGGCAAGACGGTGCAGGATATCGCGCTCTTGATGGGGCTGACGCCCGCCACGGTGGAAAAGCACCTGCGGCTGGCGCGCCGGGCGCTGTCGGTAGAGACGACGGCGCAGGCGATCCTCAAAGCCGCGTTTCAGAACCAGATATTTACCCTCAACCGAAGATAAATTTGAAAATTGTTTCATATCAACATGCTATCTGAACGGTAAGGAAACCCTTACTTTTCTTACGCCGGGTAAAGCCGCACAACAGGCGGGTTCCGTGAGTGGTGGCCTTTTTTGGCTTGGAACATCGCGAAAGCAGGCCCATCCCAGTCGTTTTCGGGGGGTCGGTTTTCCTCCGGCTCCGCCGGTGTCCGGCTGTCGGCACCTGTTTTTCGGTGTTGGCAGCCGGTTCGGTTTGACCGTCGTTCATCCCCAATTGCGACCGGTCAAGGCGGTGTCGTCCCGGGCGCACCGCCGCTTTTCCAGCGCTGGCCCGACAGGACGGTAAACACGAAAAAGGCCCCCGGTTCCGGGGCCTTGAACGCTTACAATGAGAGCGAATTCAGCCCTGCGCGGCCTTGGCCACCTCGGCGGCGAAATCTTCCTGCTTCTTCTCGATCCCCTCGCCCACCTCGAGGCGCACGAACCCGGTGATCGCTGTCCCGGCTTCCTTGGCAGCGGCCTCGACCGTCAGGTCGGGATTCATGACAAAGGCCTGCCCCATGAGCGTCGATTCGGCGATGAATTTCTTCATCCGGCCCACGATCATCTTCTCGATCACCGCCTCGGGCTTGCCCGATTCGCGCGCGATGTCCATCTGGACCTGCCGCTCCTTGTCGACGATCGCCGGATCAAGCGCGGCCTCGTCAAGTGCTGCGGGGTTGGACGCGGCGATGTGCATCGCCACCTGCCGGGCAAAGCCCTCGTCGCCGTCGAACGCCACCAGAACACCGATCTTGCCCATGCCGTCGGCGGCGGCGTTGTGGACGTAGGACGCACACCGTCGCCCTCGATCCGGGCCATGCGGCGCAGCGACATGTTCTCGCCGATCTTGGCGATCTTGTCGGTCAGCGTGTCGGCCGACGCTCTTGCCGCCCAGGTCGGCGGCGGCGAGCGCGTCCACGTCGGCCGACGTCGAGCGCGGCCCCGGCGATGTTCGCCACCATCTCCTGGAACTCGGCGTTCTTGGCGACGAAATCGGTCTCGGAGTTGACCTCGACCGCGACACCGCGACCGCCCTCGACGCGGAGCGCGACAAGCCCCTCGGCGGCGGTGCGCCCGGATTTCTTGGCCGCCTTTGACAGGCCCTTGGTGCGCAGCCAGTCGGTGGCGGCGTCCATGTCGCCATCCGTTTCTGTCAGCGCCTTCTTCGCGTCCATCATGCCTGCGCCGGTTGCTTCGCGCAGTTCCTTCACCATTGCAGCGGTAATCGCCATCTCTCGGCTCTCCTCAAATATGTGCGGGTCGTCGGGGGCGGGAATGCCCTGCCCCGTGACGGTTTCATGACGTCTCAGGCGCCGGCGTTCTCGGCGCTCTTCCGGTCGTCTCGGCAATGACCTCTTCGACCGGCGCGGATTCGAGCGCGCCCACATCGACACCGGCCGCCCCAAGCTGTGCCGACATGCCGTCGAGCGCGGCACGGCTCACCAGATCGCAGTAAAGCGCGATGGCGCGGGCGGCGTCATCGTTGCCGGGGATGACGTAGTCGATGTTGTCGGGCGGGCAGTTGGTATCGACAACGGCCACGACCGGGATCCCCAGCTTGTTGGCCTCCGACACCGCGAGCGCCTCTTTCTTGACGTCGATGACGAACAGCAGGTCGGGCACGCCACCCATTTCCCGGATGCCGCCAAGGCTCGCCTGAAGCTTGGTCTGGTCGCGCTCGATCCCGAGGCGCTCCTTCTTGGTCAGGCCCTCGCCGCCGGCCTCGAGGATCTCGTCGATCTCGCGCAGGCGCTGGATGGATTTCGAAACCGTCTGCCAGTTGGTCAGCGTGCCGCCGAGCCAGCGGTGGTTCATGTAGTATTGCGCGCATTTCTCGGCCGCCTCGGCGATGGGCTGCGCCGCCTGCCGCTTGGTGCCGACAAACAGAACGCGGCCGTTCTTGGCCACGGTTTCGCGGATCACATTGAGCGCCGCGTCGAGCATCGGCACGGTCTGCGTCAGGTCGATGATGTGGATGCCGTTGCGCGCGCCGTAGATGAACTCGCCCATGCGGGGGTTCCAGCGCTGCGTCTGGTGGCCGAAGTGAACGCCAGCTTCCAGAAGCTGTCGCAGATTGAACTCGGGAAGAGCCATGATCGGTTTCCTTTTCCGGTTTGCGCCTCGGCACGGGGAGAGAAGCGGACGCTTCAACCGGTGGACCAGCGGGGATGTCTCCCCCGGCTGGCCCGCCCGTGCCTGCGGGATTTCAGTGTCGCGCGTATAGCCCCGGTATCAGGCGGGCGCAACCCCCGCCGGAATGCGGATTGAGCCATTGTCGCGCCGGTGCTACGTGGCTAGATAACGGCGGTGGCGCAAACAGGGATCGCACGATGAACACGCCCTTCGACGAATTGCAGCCCGAGCCGAAGAAACCCCGGCGCCTGTCGGGCCTGCGGGCAAGCTTTCTGACGGGCATCGTGGTGATCGCGCCGGTGGGCCTCACGCTGTGGCTCATCTGGACGGTCGCGGGCTGGGTCGACGGCATGGTGCTGCCGCTCATTCCTGCGGGTTTTCAGCCCGAGAAGTATATCGGCATCAACCTGCGCGGCGTCGGCGTCATCATCTTTCTGATCTTCACCATCGTCGTGGGCTGGGTCGCCAAGGGGCTGATCGGGCGCTCGCTCATCCTCTTTGCCGAATCGCTGGTCAACCGGATGCCGGTGGTGCGCTCGATCTATTCAGGGGTGAAACAGATCGCCGAGACGGTGTTCGCACAGTCCGAGCGCAGCTTCGAGAAGGCGTGCCTCGTGCAATATCCGCGCAAGGATGTCTGGGCCATCGGCTTCATCTCGACCGAGGCGCGCGGCGAGATCAACGCCAAGGCCGAAACCGGCAGCGACCTCTTGAGCGTGTTCGTCCCGACCACGCCCAACCCCACCTCGGGATTCATGCTGTTCTTTCCGCGCGAGGACGTGATCGAACTGGATATGTCGATCGAGGACGCGGCCAAGCTGGTGATCTCGGCGGGGCTTGTCTATCCGCCGGATCGCGCGCCGGAGGACGCGGGCAAGCGGCACCGCCGCGCCTGACCGCCCTGCCGCCGCTCAGGCGAGCCGCGCCTGCCGCGCCTCGCGCAGCCGCGCGAAATCGTCGCCCGCGTGATAGCTCGACCGCGTGAGCGGCGTGGCCGAGACCATCAGAAAGCCCTTGCCATAGGCGGCCTTCTCGTAGGCGGCGAATTCATCCGGGTGGATGAACCGCGCCACCGCGTGGTGCTTGGGCGTGGGTTGCAGATATTGACCGATGGTCAGGAAATCGACATCCGCCGCGCGCATGTCATCCATCACCTGGTGCACCGCGGCGCGATCCTCGCCGAGGCCCACCATGATCCCCGACTTGGTGAACATCGTCGGGTCAAGCTCCTTGACCCGCTGCAACAGCCGCAGGCTGTGGAAATACCGCGCGCCGGGCCGCACGCCGGGATAGAGGCCGGGCACCGTCTCGAGGTTGTGGTTGAACACGTCCGGTTTCGCCGCGACCACGGTTTCCAGAACGCCCGGCGCGCAATGCAGGAAATCGGGCGTCAGGATCTCGATCGTGGTGCCGGGGCTGCGGTGGCGGATGGCGCGGATGGTCTGGGCGAAATGCTCGGCCCCGCCATCGTCGAGGTCATCGCGATCCACGCTCGTCACCACCACGTGATTGAGCCCGAGCTTCTGCACCGCATCGGCCACGCGCCCGGCTCGAACACGTCGAGCGTCTGCGGCTTGCCTGTGGCCACGTTGCAGAAGGTGCAGCCGCGGGTGCAAATCTCGCCCATGATCATCATCGTGGCGTGCCCCTGGGACCAGCATTCGCCGGCATTGGGGCATCCCGCCTCCTCGCAGACCGTCACCAGCTTGTGCTCGCGCATGATGTTGCGGGTCTGGGTATAGCCCTTTCCCGAGGGGGCCTTCACGCGAATCCAGTCGGGCTTTTTCGGCTGGGCAGTGTCAGGGCGGCGCGCCTTTTCGGGGTGGCGCTGGTCGGGTAGCTTGAGATCGCGCACGATATTTCCCCGCGAATGATTTGGTAACGTTTTTATATTATAAGCCAGAGCGATGGTGAGTTCCAGTGGTGCATCACCGTGTGCCGGTATGTGCGTGTGTCAATGGTGCCATCCCCTTTTAACGAGTGGTCTGGTGTTCACCGGCCCGCGCCCCCATCGGCGCGGGCCGTCGCCACAAGCGTCTCGCCCGCGTCGCGCAGCACCTGCGCCAGATCATCGAACCATTGCGCCTCTCCCGCGCCACGGCGGCGCACCAGCGCCACGCGGCGCGCAGGCTCGGGTGCCCTGAACCGGCGCAGCACCAGCCCCGGTGCGGCGCGCGCCTCGGTCGGCGCGGCGATCTCGGGCATCAGCGTCAGGCCGAACCCCGCCGCCACCAGCCGCGACAGCGTGCCCAGCGACGAGGCCCCGTGTCGATCTGCGCGTGCCCCCTGCCCCGCCCGCAGACCTCCAACGCCTGATCGGTCAGGCAATGCCCGTCCTCCAGCAAAAGCAGCGGGCTCTGCCCCAGCGCGGTGGGATCGGGCGCCACGCCCGCCGCGTTCAGCGCATCGAGCCGCGCGGCGCTGCCCGCGAGCAGGAACCGATCCTCGAACAGCTCCGCCGCCTCGAGATCGTCACAGGGCAGCGGCAGCGCCATCAGCGCGGCGTCGATGCGTCCCGCGCGCAGGTCATTCGCCAGCTCGTCGGTGCGCGCCTCGCGCACCCGCACGTCAAGCGCGATGTCGCGCGCGCGCAGCGCCGCGAGCGCGCCGGGCAGGATATAGGGCGCGATGGTCGGGATGATCCCCAGCGCCAGCTCGCCCGACAACCCCTCCTGCCAGCGCGCCGCCTCGGCAAGCGCCTGCATCTCGTCGAGCACGCGCCCGGCATGGTGCAGCGCGCGCCGCCCGAAAGGTGTCAGCGCGACATCGCGGGCGCGACGCTCGACAACGCGCCCGCCAAGCGCCGCTTCCAGTTCGCGGATCTGCACCGAGAGCGCGGGTTGCGAGATGTTCATCGCCGCCGCCGCCCGCCCGAAATTGCGTTGCTCGGCGAGCGCGCGGAAGTAGCGGAGCTGACGCAGGGTTATGTTCATGTCGGCGAGAGTAGCCCCCCGGTGGCCCGGCGCAAGCCCCCTGCCCCGCGCGCCCGTTCAGCCGATCATCCCTGCCTGCGCGCCAAGCCGCTCGTAATGCCGCTTGAGCCGGTGAAGCGCGATGCGCAACACGATCTTGCCCGACCGCGCCGACCAGCCCATCTTCTTTTCCGCCGTCTCCAGCCCCTGCAGATAGCAGCAACAGCGCAGCGCCACATCGCCAAGGCCGGGGCCAAGCTCGCGCAGCGCGCTAATGAGCCGTGCGCGCGCCGCCTCGGCCCCGTATCCCTGCACCTCCGGTGCGCCGCCGCCCTCATCGACATGGCCGAGGAAATGCTCCCAGTTCTGCGCCATGCGCGGGGCCATCTGCGCCAACTCGAAATCCTCGCGCAACCGCTCGCCCGCCGAGACGAGACCCGCGTCAAGAAACCGCTTGCCGTCCTTGTCACGCCGCCGCGCCAGCGCTGCGAGCGGCGTGTCGCCGGGGGCAAAGCGTGTCTGATCCGTGCCCGAGGCGGGATCGCCCCCTGCCTCCGCCCCGTCGAGCACCACCGCCTCGCGCAGGCCCGAGGCGGCGTTCTCCTCTTCGGCGAGCATGGCTCCGAGCGCTGCGCGCCCCGGCGGTAATGTGATAGCGCGAGATGCGCCCGGGGTTGTCGCAGGCGATCCAGGCCTTGAGCGCCAGCGCCTCGGCCACCTCGCGCTCGACCACGGCGGTGCGCGTGGGCATCCCCGTGCCGGTGTCGCGCACCACCACGGCCTTGTCCATCTCGGCGGCCACGGCAAGCCGCGCGCCGGTCTCGCACAGCCTGCGCAGCACGCGCCGCGCCTCGCGCCGCAGCCGCGTGTTGCTCAGCGTGGCGGGATCGTCTGTCGGGGGGGAAGGTGTGGGGCTCATGCGGGTCTCCAGGCTTGGGGAACCGGGTGTCATTGCATGACCGACGAGATCGCCCAGCCGCCGCAGCGCATCATCCACGAGCAGATCGTCGCGCCGCGTCTCGAACGCCCGGATCTGGCGCAGCACGGTCGAGGCGTGCCGCCCCGACCGCCGCGCCAACGCCCGGATCGACGCGCCGCTTTCGATATGCGCGAGATAATGAACCGCGGCCTCGGGCACCCAGGACGGCACCTTCGGCATGGTGGGTTTGGTCAAAAGCTGCTCTGGCATCGCGGTTCCCCGATTTTCGGCCTGCGGTCCTGCCCAGGCAGCGGGACAAGTTGTCCACAGGCTTATCCACATGGTCCGCTCAACTTAGGCGTGCAATGATTACCGGTTCGTTAACTGTTTCCAGAAATTAAACCTTTGTTGCCAAATCATGAACAATCCCTGTTCCCGCCGAACGCTGAACCCGCGCGCCGCGCAACACCCCGCCGGGTCATGCAACGCTTGCCGCGCATGATCGCAAAAGGGAGTTCGTTCGATGCAGGATATTCAGCCCGACATTCATCAGGCGCTGGCCCGTCTGCGCCGTCCGCCGCTGCTGGTGCGCGCCGCGCGGCTGGGCGCGTCAGGCTACAAGCGCGGCGCGGCCTTGCCGCGGCTTCTGGGTGCCGGGCCGGTGCCACCGGTGCGCGCTGCATTGGCCCGGCTGATCGAGGCCGAGGCGGCGCAGGACGCCGCGCGCCGCGCGGGGGCGATCAATTACCGTGCCGCCGATCACGTCGCCCTGCTCATCGCGGTGATGGGCGAGGCGCAGCTCCTGGATGCAGAGCCGCGCGCCGCCACATCGCCCGTTCAGGAAAACGCGTCGGGCATCGCCTCCTTGCGCGTGGCCACGTAGGCCGTGAGCGCCTCGTTTGTCGCGGGGTCGAGCGCGGGCTGCTGGTAATCGGCCAGCAGCTTCTTGACCCGCGCATTGGCCAGCGTCGCGGTATCGCGCCCGCCCTCCTCGGACCAGGTCTCGTAGGGCTTGTAATCGAACAGGTCCGAGCGCCAGAACGCGGTCTTGAAATTGGCCTGCGTGTGCGCGCAGCCAAGGTAATGCCCCCCCGGCCCCACCTCGCGCAGCGCGTCCATCGCCTGCGCGTTCTCGTCGATCTCAACCCCGCGCGCGATATGGTGCAGCGTGCCAAGCTGATCGGCATCCATCACGAATTTCTCGAACGAGGCGACAAGCCCCCCCTCCAGCCAGCCGCAGGAATGCAGCATGAAGTTGACGCCCGCCAGCAGCCCCACGTTGAGGCTGTTGGCGGTCTCGTAGGCGGCCTGCGCGTCCGGCAGCTTGGAGCCGTTGAACGACCCCGCCGAGCGGTAGGGCAGCCCCAGCCGCCGCGCCAGTTGCCCCGCGCCATAGGTGATATGCGCGGCCTCGGGCGTCCCGAACGTAGGCGCGCCGCTGTTCATGTCGATGGAGGTGACGAACGCCCCCGCGATCACCGGCGCACCGGGACTGACGAGCTGCGAATAGCCAATGCCCGCCATCAACTCTGCCAGAACCTGCGTCAGCGTGCCCGCCACGGAAACCGGCGCCATCGCGCCGCCCACGATGAAAGGCGACACGATGCAGGCCTGGTTGTTGGCGGCATAGACCTCGAGCGACGCCCATCATCACGTCGTCGAAGGTCATCGGCGAGTTGACGTTGATCAGCGAGGTCATCACCGTGTTGGACTGCACGAACTCCTCGCCAAAGAGGATGCCGGCCATATCCACGCTGTCCTGCGCGCGGCTGGGCTCGGTCACCGAGCCCATGAACGGCTTGTCCGACAGCGTCATATGCGCCAGCAGCATGTCGAGATGGCGCTTGTTGACGGGGATGTCCGTCGGCTCGCACACCGTGCCACCCGAATGGTGCAGCCATTTCGACATGTAACCGAGCCGCACGAAATTCCGGAAATCCTCGAGCGTGGCATAGCGGCGCCCGTTTTCCATGTCGCGCACGAAGGGCGGGCCGTAGACGGGCGCAAGCACGAGATTGCGCCCGCCGATCTCGACATTGCGGGCGGGGTTGCGCGCGTGTTGGGTGAATTGCGACGGCGCGGTGGCGATGAGCTTGCGCGCGAGGCCGCGCGGGATATGCACCCGCTCGCCCTGCACATCCGCGCCCGCCTGCCGCCAGCGCTCCAGCGCCGCGGGGCTTTGCACGAAATTGACGCCGATCTCTTCGAGAATCGTCTCGGCATTCGCCTCGATGATCTCGAGCGCCTCCTCGGTCAGCACCTCGAAATTCGGGATGTTGCGCTCGATATAGCGCGCCGTCTCGACGCTCACGGCGGTGCGCTCGGCCCGCCGCGCAGCCCCGCCGCCGCCCCGTGCCCGCCTGCTGCGCGCTGCTGCTTCTGCCATGAGTGCCCCCTTTTCTTCGAGACCGGTCGGAAACCTGTGATCCCCGCAAAATGCGAGGGTTTCCAACGGTTTTAACGCGTCGCCCCCGCGCCCCGGTGGCGTATAGCGGCGCGTTGGGGGAAAAGCGACATGGGCGCGCCGCCGCAGCGCCGTGAATGACGATCTTCGGTACACCACACGGAAAAGTGAATGCCGAATTACATTCATCAAAGCCATTAGGTGACTCGGGGAGTCGGTTTTTCATTGCCCTGCGACCGGGCGTCACAATAGTCTCTTGGCTTTGATGATCGCGGATCAACCGCGCCGACACCGGGAGGATGAGGGACATGAAGACGCGTTTCGCCCCTTGGGCCAGGGTTTGCGCCATCGCGGGCGCGTGTTTGCTGGCATCGCCGGCATCGGCCACCAACGGCTATTTCGCCAATGGCTATGGCGGGCAGTCCAAGGGCATGGCGGGCGCGGGCGTGGCGGTGCCCACCGGTGTTCTCGGCATGGCGCAGAACCCCGCAACCGGCGTCCGCGTGGGCAATGCCGCGGGCTTTTGCCTGACCACTTTCGCGCCCGACCGCGATGTCACCATCAGCCCGGGCGGTCCGCTCACCCCGGGCAAGTTCACCAGCCGCAACGACGTGTTCTTCATCCCCTGCGGCGGTGCCAACTGGCAGCTCGATGACCGCTCGTCGCTCGGTCTCTTTGTCTTTGCCAATGGCGGCATGAACACCGAGTTCGACAGCAATTTCTTCGCCGGTTTCGTGCCGCCACCGGGCTCCGCCTCGCCGCAGGTTGGGGTCAACCTCGAACAGGCTTTCTTTACCCTCAATTACGCCCGGCAGGTCGGCGACCGGCTCACCCTCGGCCTCTCGCCCATCCTCGCGGTGCAGCGGTTCAAGGCGGAGGGCCTACAAGGGTTCTCCGGCCTGTCGCTCAGCCCCGGCAACGTCACCAATCGCGGGCACTGACTGGTCCACCGGGTTCGGCGTCAACCTCGGCCTCATGTATGACGCAAGCCCCGAATGGACGCTCGGCGCGGCGTTTCGCCAGCCGCATCCAGATGTCGTCCTTCTCGAAATATCGCGGCCTCTTCGCCGGGGGCGGCGATTTCGACGTGCCCGCCATGCTCACCCTCGGCGCGGCCTTCACCCCCAACGCCGCCCCCGACTGGACCATCACGGGCGAATACCAGCGCATTTTCTACGGCGACATCAACGCCATCGCCAATACCAGCGCCCCGCCGGGCGGGCCGCTTGGCGCGTCGAACGGCGTCGGCTTCGGCTGGCAGGACGTGGACGTGTGGCGCCTCGCAGCCATCTGGCGCAAATCCGACCGGCTCACCCTGCGCGGCGGCGTCGCTGCCTTCCACCGACTTCATCTCAAACCGCGCAGACGTGGTCATCGACACGCTCTCCCCCGCCACGCCGCAATGGCACCTCTCGACCGGGGCGAGCTATGCCATCAACGACCGCTGGTCGGCCACCTTCTCCTATACCCACGCATTCTCCAACAGCTTCTCGGGCGTCAACCCGGCGCTCACCATCGCACCTCAGCGGGTGCGCATAAGGATGCACCAGAACGAGATCGCCACCGGCCTCAGCTACCGCTGGTAGCCACACATCCTCTTGCGCAGATCACGGGCGCGCTCTATCAGGCGGGGCCATGAGCCAGCCCATCCACGACCGCCTCCTGATCATCGACTTCGGCAGCCAGGTGACGCAGCTTATCGCGCGTCGCCTGCGCGAATTGAACGTCTACAGCGAAATCCACCCCTACCAGGCCGTGACCGAGGCGCTGCTCGAAGAGATGCGCCCGCGCGCGGTGATCTTCTCCGGCGGCCCCGACAGCGTCACGCGCGAGGGCTCGCCCCGCCCGCCGCGCGCGGTCTACGATCTCGGCGTGCCGATCCTCGGCATCTGCTATGGCCAGCAGGTGATGATGCAGGATTTGGGTGGCCGCGTGGAGGCGGGAGAGACCGCCACCGCCGAATTCGGCCGCGCCTGGGTCACCCCCACGGGGCTGCAAAGCGAGCTGATCGAGGGCTGGTTCGCCGACGGGGCCGGGCGCGCGCAGGTCTGGATGAGCCACGGCGACCATGTCTCTGAAATCGCGCCCGGTTTCGAGGTTCTGGGCACCTCGCCCGGTGCGCCCTTCGCCATCACCGCCGACCGCGCGCGCCGCTTCTACGCCGTGCAGTTCCACCCCGAGGTGCACCACGCGCCCGACGGCAAACGCCTCTACGAGAATTTCGTGAAGCTCGCGGGCTTTGCCGGCGACTGGACGATGGGGGCCTACCGCGAAGAGGCGATTGCCAAGATCCGCGAACAGGTCGGCGACAAGCGCGTGATCTGCGGGCTTTCGGGCGGCGTCGATTCCTCGGTCGCTGCCGTTCTGATCCACGAGGCGATAGGCGATCAACTGACCTGCGTCTTCGTCGATCACGGCCTGCTGCGGCAGAACGAGGCCGTGGAGGTGGTCACCATGTTCCGCGACCACTACAACATCCCGCTGATCCACGCCGACGAGTCCGAGCTGTTCCTGGGTGCGCTCGACGGCGTGAGTGACCCGGAACGAAGCGCAAGATCATCGGACGGCTGTTCATCGACGTGTTCCAGAAGCACGCGAACGAAGTGGGCGGGCGCGGACTTCCTCGCCCAGGGCACGCTCTACCCCGACGTGATCGAGAGCGTCAGCTTTTCGGCGGCCCGTCGGTCACGATCAAGTCGCACCACAACGTCGGCGGCCTGCCCGAGAAGATGGGGCTGAAGCTGGTGGAGCCGCTGCGCGAGCTCTTCAAGGACGAGGTGCGCGCGCTCGGGCGCGAGCTTGGCCTGCCCGAGCACTTCATCGGCCGCCACCCCTTCCCCGGCCCCGGCCTCGCCATCCGCTGCCCCGGCGAGATCACCCGCGAAAAGCTCGAGATCCTGCGCAAGGCCGACGCGGTCTATCATCGACCAGATCCGCAAGCCACGGCCTCTACGACGAGATCTGGCAGGCCTTCGTCGCCATCCTGCCGGTGCGCACCGTCGGCGTGATGGGCGACGGGCGGACCTACGATTATCGCCTGCGCCCTGCGCGCGGTCACCTCGGTCGACGGCATGACCGCCGACTACTACCCCTTCACGCCACGATTTCCTCGGCGAGACCGCGACCCGCATCATCAACGAGGTCAAGGGCATCAACCGCGTCACCACCTATGACCTGACCTCCGAAGTCCGCCGGGGACGATCGAATGGGAGTGACATGCTGATAAGCCACAAATACCGATTTATTTTATTTTTATCAAGACAGCCAAGACTGCGGGAACCTCAATCGAGGTTGCGCTCAGTCAGATTATGGGGGATGACGATACAGTAACTCCTATTTTTCCTGCGGCAAACAAGCATATACCGCGCAACTACGCGTAAAATCCCACGGGCTACTCGGCATCAAAAAAACAAAATTGTACAACCATATGTCGGCTTCTGAGGTAAAAGCCGTTATTGGAAGATGAACAGTTCAACCGTTATTTCAAATTCTGCGTCGAACGCGAGCCTGTGGATAAGTGCATCAGTCACTTCTGTATGCTTGAGACAGCGCGTTTCATGACAGAAGAACGGAAAAATTGACTTTGGGAGCGCTATTTGGAGACAGGCCCGCTGCCGATTGATACAGTCGAATGTCCCGATCGCAGAGGAAGATTGATCGTGGATAAAATCTTACGTTTCGAAACACTCAACACCGGACTGCGCGAGGTTGCGGTGCACTCCTCGGGTTTGAAATTCGTGCACCTTTCAAGTCAAGAAAAAGTTGGGTTTCGTGAGCCGGTCACGGTTACGGATGGACCGAAAAGCGCGGATTTACGAGGCCTTTGCATCATCAAATCAGTTCACCAATTATCAATTTTCAGAGGCGTCAAATGCGTCCTCAGTGGTGCTCTTCCTTATGGTATGCGTGTTGTGGAGCCGATGCGTGCGGCAAAATTTGCTCAGGGTGCTATGTGGGGTGATCCATACATCGTGTGACGGCGGCCACCTTTCCGCGCCGGAACAGCGTCTGATGAGAGATCACCACGCAAGTCATCAAAGGGTCCTCAGGCGTGAACCTTTCATATCATTCTCATGGAGAACTCAAAGCTGCCGACAACAGATCGACTGGCAACGAAACAATGGAGAGATCACGAAAGTGATTTCAGTCAAAGAAAAAATTTCTGTACTTACACGTTCCAGAAGACTGGGGGGGAATTCAATCCAGAGCGTTCTCGCTACGGCTGTTGTTCAGGATGAAAACCTCATCGCCTCAATGACCCACCAAGATCGCATTGAACGTTCGGGCTGAGCGATCCGAACTCAGATATTCTCCAGCGAACACGCCTGACTCGCTGACTGACAATTCAGTCTATGGAGATAAATTGTCGGATTTTGCTGTGTTTTGCTGTATGCAGAAATCCAGTTGATTCGCTTGGTAAGCTTCTTCTTTTCTCCGCATCGCGGAGGCGTAAAATGGTCGCTACGTGCTTTGCGGAAAGCTCGTCCGGAGCGGCGAAGTAAAGCCGCTTGAGCGCTTTCTAAAGGACCCCGATACCGGACAGTGCTATCGAACGCCTCATGCCATTATTCGCTTCGAGACCCTGCAAAGCGACTTCGAGCGTGTCTGCGATCAAATCGGCATTCCCCGTTGCACGCTGCCGGTGCGCAATAAGTCGTCCAAACCTGCCTACATGCGAATGCTATGACCGTGAGCTTGTGAGATATGTGGAGTCTGTGTATTCGAAGGAAATCGAGCTGGGTGGATACACCTTCGCCGACGACCCGTGATCCAGCGGCAGGACAGCAAGAAGACAGCAAGGTGAAACTCGCAAGCCTCAAACCACTGTGTCATCGTCGCAAGCATGGGACCGCTCCGGTAGCACGCTGTGCTTCTCGACCCTTCAGAAATCGGCCAAGACCATCCTGAACCGGCGCCCGGCAAGGTTCAAGGCAAGCCTTGCTCGGGCGCGGCTTTCTCGCGGCACAATCGTCAAGACGCATGATTACCCGGATGCGTTGCAAGGTCGTCGGGAGGCGGTGAAGGTGCTTTTCATCTTCGGCTCTACCTATGATGCGGCGCTATCGGTCTACACGTGTCGAGCGGTCTGGGGCGGACTGGGTAGCGGAGCGCTCGCGAATTGCCAAAGGCTTATCCCTTTCCTTCCGGTGAGCACGACATGTTGAGCCGCTCGCAGCCGCCGTAGTGGTTTGGCGCTCTGCTTTGAATGATTTTCGGCGAGCCATGCTCAGCTGGATACCGCCATTGCGGCGAAAAATGACGATCTTCAGACGCGCTGATCAACGAAGTCGCGGTAGGTGGCCGGTGTGAGGCCGACGCCGATGCCGAGCAGCGTGTCGAAGGCACCGTGCATGTGTCGTCGCCGGTTCCAGCGAAACACGAACTCGTCGAGATAGCGTTGCAGGTGGCGTTTTCTGAGGCCGTGGAACACGCCTTTCGCCCATCGCTTGAGGTTGGAGAACACGCGATGCACCCAAGGCAGGATGTCGTGCGCGCGTTTGCCGGTCACGACCCTGGCCTCGTGCGTGTTCGAGGGTAGGTTCTCGTAGCCGAGCCATCCGTCCGTGACGATATGCGCGCCCGGTTTGACGGCGCGGTCGATGAAGCCGTGCAGCGTCTTCGAAGACCCGTCGGGGATGTGCTCCATGCGGATACGGCGCGGCTGCCCGTCTTCGGACAATTCCACGGCACCGACCACGAACATCTTGCCCACCGGGCTACGACCGCCTTTCGGTCGGTCATCAGGATCGTGCCTGGACCGGAAGGGCATCTCGGTTTCGTCGATTTCCACAAGGTCTTTCAGTGGGTTGCGGTCCGGATTGACCATGGCCCGACGCAACTTCTGCAACAAAAGCCAAGCTGTCTTGTAACTGCCCAGGCCCAGTTGCGCCTGAAGTTGCAACGCCGACATGCCGTTGGAATGGCTGGTCATGATATGCGCGGCCAGAAACCACGTCCGGAGCGGCAGATGGCTGGCGTGCATCACCGTTCCGGCCGTCACGGATGTCTGTCGCGCGCATCCCGCACATTCCCAGGTCGCGCGCTTGCGCTTCAAAGGCCAGCCCTTGCAGGTGCCGCAAGAGGGGCAGACGAAGCCCTCGGGCCAGCGCCGTTCGGCCAGATACTGCGCGCACGCGTCCTCGTCGCAAAAGCGCGCGTCGAACGTTTGGCGAGACATGGGTCTGTCGGTTTTCCAACGGGCTGGCATGGCAAGAACAATACAGGAACATAAGCGCGATGCAAGACCAGTCCATCAACATCCTGTAGGACCGGAGCAAAGGGGATAAGCCTTCGATGCCAAATTCGACGATCTGTTCCGCTTTGATGCTCTTGGAATGGCGCAGCAGATCAAGGAGTGGTCTGTCTTCGATGAAGTGCCCGTCCTGTGCGTGCGGCTTGACGCGCTTTGGCGTCATGCGGGCGACATTGCGCGCTTCACGGGCTATGCCTTTGATCTTCCCCCGAAACAGGCGCGAATTGAAAAGAATATCCCCGAGGACCTGCGTCAGCGGGCCCACACCGTTTACGCGCCGCTGGATGAAGAAATCGCGAAACTGCCAGACCTGTTCATGGCCGGACCGGAAATGGCCCCGTATTCACCAGAACGTCCCGGATGAACGCCCGCCTTCACGAAGGAGTCGCGCGTGTCGCGTTTGACCATTTCATGCCGAGTTTCTATTTGCC
>JAXHLV010000013.1:0-92180 GCA_034521935.1 Roseovarius sp. | reverse complement strand
GATGTCGATGCACTGACGATTTCGGTCTCCAACCTTTTCGGCGACGATCTGTCGGGCGCAAATGGCACCATCGCGATCGGCGGCAGATCCTTCAGGTCTGCGCGTGGGTCTTGTGTATGCTGCGGTGATTGCTGCGGGGCTGTCAGCCTCTGGTCTTTCTGCTGGGGGAGGGTGATCGCGTGGTAGCGGACGGAGTTGTAAATATGCCGCGCCCTGAACCGGGGCAAAGCCCGGGCGCGAGGCGAGCAACAAAACTGTCGTGCGAGGGGGAAGCAGCTTCTCAACCCGATGAAAACCCCGCAACGGCCATGAATGGTGCCGACAGATGAGGCGAAATGTGATCATCCGGGATCAGACATCCAGCTCGATCAGCGATAAACTGTCACCTTGGCCCATGAGATCACTTTGATGGTGTGGCGTTAGTCTCATGATGATATCCTTCTCGCTCAATCAAGCTGGATCCCAGGCCCCATGACTACCCAGCAAGTCCTGATCTTCTCGATAATCGCAGCCATGTTGCTGCTTTTCCTGTGGGGGCGCTTGCGCCATGATCTTGTGGCGCTGGCCGCGCTGATGGCTTGCGTAATCGCCGGGCTGGTGCCCGCCGACGAGGCCTTTGCTGGTTTTGGTCACCCGGCGGTGATAACCGTGGCCTGCGTGCTGATCCTGAGCCGCGGATTGCAGGACACGGGCGCGGTGGACTGGCTCGCCCGTCGTGTAATCCACCGCGAGGCCGGGCGATTGACCAGCATGGCGACGCTGCTCGGGCTTGGTGTCGCGCTGTCGGGATTCATGAACAATGTGGGTGCGATGGCGCTGTTGATGCCGGTCGCCATAAAGATGTCGCACCGGCTGGATCTGACGCCAGGACAGGTGCTGATGCCGCTGGCCTTCGGCACCATCCTTGGCGGCATGACGACGCTGATCGGCACGCCGCCGAACCTGATCGTCTCGAGCTTTCGCAATGATGCGGGGTTCGGACATTTCGGCATGTTCGACTTTGCCCCGGTCGGTGTGGCGGTTGCGCTGGTCGGGGTGGTGTTCATCACCGTCGTCGGCTGGCGGCTGGTGCCGGTGCGCAAATCCTTCTCTGGCGAGGAATTCAAAACCGGAACCTACATGACAGAAGTGCGTGTTCCTCAAGACAGCAAGGCCAAAGGCCTGACAATACGCGGGTTCGAACGCGAAATCGAGGGCAGCGAGGCGCAGGTCGTGGGCCTGGTGCGCAATGAGGTCCGGATGTTCGCGCCACATGGTGCCCGCCGCATTCGGGCCGGTGACATTCTGTTGCTTGACGCCCATGTCGATGCGCTGGAAGAGGCGCTGGCTGTCTTCGACATCCACCTGGAAGAACAGCGCGTATCCTCGGAAGACAGGAAGGATACGGATAGCACAAAGCCCAAAGCCGAAGACGCAGAGAGTGAGAGCGCGAACGACGATACTGCCGATGCGGATGAGGAGGATAGCATCGATAACGACGGAGAGATTGTACTGCGCGAATTGGCCATCCTGCCCGGATCGCATATCGTCGGGCGATCTGCCGGGGATCAGCGTCTGCGCACACGCTACGGTCTGAGTTTGCTGGCCGTGTCGCGCAGGGGGCAGCCGCCGCGGGCAAGGCTGCGCAGCCTGAAATTGAAATCCGGCGATCTTCTGCTATTGCAAGGTCCGCGAGGATGCGATGTCCGAGTTTGCGAATGATACCGGGTGTGTGCCACTACGCGAGCGCAAATTGCATATTCCCGACAAGCGCAAGGCAATCACCGCAGCTGTTATCATGCTGGGCGCGATCGGCATCGTGACCCTCGGCCTGCTTCCGGCTGCCGCCGCCTTCACGCTCGGTGTGCTGGCCACCATGGCCTTGCGCACTGTGCGGCTGCAAGACATTTACATGACCATCGACTGGCCGGTGATCATTATGCTGGCGGCGCTGATCCCGATCGCGGGTGCGATGCAGTCCACCGGGGGGGCGGATATGGTGGCAAATTTTTTGGTCTCGATCATCGCTCGGGACAATGCCATCGCCGCGCTGGTTGTCGTTCTGGTGACGGCCATGTTTCTTTCGGACGTGATGAACAACGCCGCCACGGCCGCTGTTCTGTGCCCGATCGCGATCGGCATCGCGGCGAGCCTGGATGTCAACCCCGACAGTTTCCTGATGGCGGTGGCGATCGGCGCGTCCTGCGCGTTCCTGACACCGATCGGGCATCAGAACGCCACCCTGATCCTCGGCCCCGGCGGGTTTCGGTTCGGTGATTACTGGAAACTGGGCCTGCCGCTCGAGGCGCTTGTGGTTGCCGTCAGCGTCCCGATGTTGCTGATCGTCTGGCCGCTTTGATATAGTGCCTTTTCGGGCCCAGAACCACGCCAGAGCATGACCGCGCCCGCCTGCGCCACCAGAGCCATGTCGCCATGACAGCCACCAGAAGGGCCAGCCCGGACAGGACGGCAAGGCCCCATTCCAGCACCGCGCGCCCCTGGCTGGCAGCCGCGAGATGGCTGACAATCACACGGCGGTCGCCGGATTTCAACTCGGCCCCGTTGAGCCATTGCATCCGCAGCACGGTGATATTCCAGCCAAGAGGGCCAAATTCTGCGGCATCGATCTGGGGCCGGTCGTGGCAGGTCAAACAGCGCGCCTCGACCAGCTTCTCGCCCAAAGGGCGCGCGGCGCGGGCGGCGGCACGCGCCTCTGCCTCGGCCTGTGCCTTTTGCGCCGCGTCCTCGGCCCGTGCGCGCTCGGCGGCGATCCGCTCCGCGAGCCGCTGGCGGGCGGCTTCGCGCTCCTCGGGACTCAGGCTGCCGGCCTCCGTCTGGTAATCGTCACTCGCCATTTCAGCCCGTGCAGGCAGCGCAAACATCACGCAGAGCAGCACACACCAAAGCCGCATTCAGTCCCCGGCAGGCAAGTTCAGCGGCTGGCTCAGGTCGGGGGGGTCGGGACACTCCTTGCCGCCCGCCTCGATACAGGTCATCGCTTCGGCCCAGGCCCGTTGACGCGCGATTTCGGCACTGATGCGGGCGCGTTCCTCGGGCGTGGCGGTGGCCACCAGTTCCTCGTCCGATGCGCAGGACCAACCAAGCGCAGGCGTTGCCAGCCCGAGAGCGAGAAGGGCAGCGGCCCCTGTTTCAATGAACCGATTCAACGCGTTCCCCCTTGGCGCGGCGCGCCGCAAACACCGCGTCATCCCATCCATCATTCGCCGCGACATGATCCCAGGCCAGCCCGTCGCGTTGCAGTTTATAGGCGATCTCGGCCAGGTCTTCGGCGGTCAGCGCGCCGATGCCACGGGCCGAGCCTCGCGGCAGTTGCGCCATGCCTTGCTTGATCTCGACGATCTCTGGCGCTTTTGCGTTGCCCTCGACGGCCAGCCAGATCACCCGCGCCAGATGCGCATAGACCGGGTTCACGTCGTGATCGCGGCTGACCGCCTCGAGATCGCGCAGGAACGGCGTGATCCAGCGGCAGGGATAATCGGCGATGATCTGGTCCGCCTGCGCCAGGTAGGCGCGCGCGTCGATATCCTCGCCCGCCATCGCCTTGGTGCCGGCCTGTTCGAACAGCAGGGCCAGAAAATCGGCCTGCACGCCCACGGTGTCGTTGAGATCGCGGAAATGTTCGTGCCGCTTGAAGCCATGCGCGGCATAGGCCTTTTCCAGCGCCTGCTCAGACGCGCCCTGCATGCCGCCGTCGATGTAGAAGCAGGTATTGACCATCACCGGCGTGGGTGGGGTCAGGAACAGCGCCGCGTAGAGTTTCTGCAATTCCAGCGGGTCGGCGAGTTGCGCGGCGGCGGCGCGGAAATCCGCGATCTCGGCCCCGAGTTGCAAGCCCAGTTCCTCGCTGATTGCGGCCAGATCATCGGGCAGGTCGGTCTGGAAGGCGCGCAGATAATCCTCGCCCGTGCCCGGCGGAGCAAAGGCCCGCGCGAGACAGAGCCAGAAATCGCGCTTTGAGAAGGCCGTCGCGGCGGTGGGATTCATCGGTCTGTCCTCTCGAGCGTCAGGACGGGGCGGCATGATCTGCCGCCCCGCGTGGATTTATCAGGCGCGGTCTTCCGCGCCCAGTTTCCAGGCGGCAAAGGCATAGACCGCGTTGGCCAGCCCCACCGCCAGCACCAGAAGCGCCCATTCCCCGGTCGATGGGCTGTAGGACAGAATTTCCGGTGCCCATGTTCCCTTGAACAGCGTCACCTGTTGCCCGCCGATGATGAATTCATACCGGCTGATCAACAGCCCCACCATGACGAGGATCGAGGCGAGGATCTGCATCATCCCGTTCGAGCGTGTCGAGGGCAGAACCATCAGGATGAAGGGCAGCACGATGCAGCCCCACATGGCGAATTGAAACATCGGGCTGGCAACCATGTGGTCCCAGATCTGCATCCCTTCGGCATTCGACCACAGGCCCGTGACCGCGCGACCCGCGTGCAGGATGAAGTGCAGCGCGATCGAAATCGCGAACATCCGCGCCAGCGTGCCCTCGAACAGCGCGCGTGTCTGAGGGCGCATGTTGTCATGGTTGAAGCCGTTCTTCGAGGTGCGAAAAGAACACGGTGAACGCGAGCGCGCCCATGAAGCTCTCGATCAGGAACACCACCGGCACCGTGCCGCCGAACCAGACCGGGCGCATGGCCATCATGCCGTAGACCGAGCCTGCCACCAGCGTGACCAGCAGCGCCAGAGCCCCGACCGCGATCATCAGCGGATTGCGCTTGTCCTCGCGGGTGTTGATCATGCCCAACAGCACCAGCGCAAGCATCACCGTATAAGCCCCCACCAGCAGCACCTTCCAGAACAGCGGCGAGGCCGTTTGCATGTTGAGCGGTGTCGCCCAGATCGCGACCAGCGGGTTGCCCAGTTCAAGAAACAAAACCGCAACGCCGCCGATGATGCCCGCAAAGGCCAACCACAGGCAGCGGCGGGCGACCGATTTGAACTCTTCCAGCCCGAAGACGTGGTAGAGCGAGGCCACCATCGCCAGCCCCGTCGAGGTCAGCAGGAAGTAGTCATAGACCACGATCGCGAAGCCCCAGAAGATGCCGTAATTGGTGGTGTTGAACTGCACCTTGCCGAATTGCGCGATCTCGTAGAGCACATAGCCCCCGCCCAGGACCAGCAGCACCAAGGCCACCAGCAGATGCAGAAGGAAGTGATTGCCCCGTCCATGTGCGGGGGCGGTGTCTGTCATCATAGCCATTGTTCATTCCCTCCCAAATCTCAGGACCGTGTCGAGCGTTTGCCCGGCACCACGGGCGAGCCGCCACCCGACAGGTAATAGACCTGCGGCTTGTTGCCGGTCTCTTCCTTCAGGCGCACACCGCCCTTTTCGGCGATGAGTTCGTTCACCTTGCTGTCGGGGTTGTCGAGATCGCCGAAATACCGCGCCTTGGGCGCGCAGACGCGCACGCAGGCGGGGGTGAATTCCTTGGTCTCGGGATTGTCTTCGTCCAGATCGGCGACGCCTTCGGGAGCCTGGCTGATCTTGTGATAGCAGAAGGTGCATTTCGACACGACGCCCTTGGGCTGGATGCCGATGCCCTTGCTGGCATCCTCGTATTCATCCGGCATCTTGAACGGCGGGTTCCATGTCCGTTTGCCATCGCCGGGATAGGTGTCTTTCACATCGGGCTCGACAACCGGGGCCTCGTCCATGTAGAAGCGCACGCCATACGGGCAGGCAACCATGCAGTATTTGCAGCCGATGCACTTGTTCCAGTCCACCAGAACGACGCCTGTGCCCTCGTCCTTGTAGGTTGCCTTGGTCGGGCAGACCGACACGCAGCTTGGGTTTTCGCAATGCATGCAGGGCCGTGGCAGCCACGACAGGTTCATATTCGGATATTCGCCGTCGGAATAGAACAGCACGTCCTGCCAGTTCTCGCCCGGAAGGCGGTTGTTTTCCATCGCGCAGGCCGTGGTGCAGGCCTGGCAGCCGGTGCAGGTTTCAAGGTCGATGACCATTCCCCATTTGGGCATATCTCTGTTCCTCCTCTCTCAGGCCTTGGTCACGCTGACCTTGCTGGTGTAGTAGTTGCATTGTCCGGTGACGCGGTCCGACTGGTTCACGGTGCATTCGCCGGAATGTCCGGTCGGCACGCTTTCCGACCATCGCCCGGCACGCCAGTGGCCGTATTCCATCGGCAGCACCACGGTGTCGGGGCGAATGCCCTCGTAGTGGCGGCAGGTGGCCTCGATCTCGCCGACATCCGACGTGATCCTGACGCGGTCGCCATCATCGATGCCGCGCTCGCGTGCCGTGACCGGGTTGATTTCAAGATAGGCTTCGCCGCGGCCGCCCACGGTGGGTTGCAGCTGCGCGATGACCATCGGGATGTTCGAGCCACGGCCCTCGGCGTGCAGTGCCACCTTGGGCGAGACCAGATGCAGATCGCCGCCACCTTTCTGGATCGGATCTTCCCAGATCGGGAACATCAGCTTTGCCTTGTCACGACCGGTCATCCCGGCGATCCAGTCGGCGTTCTCTTCCATCTGACCCGAGCGGAACTCGAACTTGCCCGACGGGGTCTTGAGCAGCTTTGCCTGCACCTCCTCGTCGGTCATTTCGATGGTGTAGTCATGGCCGTCCCACTTCAGGAACCTGCCGTTTCACCTGCCGGTAGATATAGGGTTTCTTGTACCAGACGCCCTTTTCCTTCCACGACTCAAAGTCCGTCACACCGTTGTCGCCGGGATCGTTGGCGAAACCGGACGCCATGAAGCGCAGGAAATTCTCCGAGTTGTCGAGCACCTTGTAATAGTCGCCCGTCGGCCCGGTGATGCGCTTGCCGATCTCGAAGACCACGTCGCCGAAATACTTTGTATCGTGGATCGGCTCGATCGCCGGCACCCGAAGCTGCGCCATCGGAAAGCCCTGGAAGGGGTATGTCGGCGCGTCCTGCAGCCGTTCCAGATAGGTGTGATCGGGCAGGATCAGGTCGGCGTAATGCCCGGTTTCCGACGGGAAGGGCGAGGTGTCGATGATGAACACGTCCTTCAGCGCCTCTTCCCAGACCTGCCCGTTCGGCGCGGTCCAGATCGGGTTGGTGAGGTAGAACATCATCGTGTCAAGCTTGTAGGGATCGCCCGCCATGTGGTTCGGCCCGACCTCCTGAAGCATGTTCTTGGCCATCAGGTAGCCGTCTTTCTCGCCCACCTTGTCGATACGCGGCATGTCCTTCCAGGCACCGTTTTTCGCCCAGTCGTCCAGGTAGTCGTTGGCATCGGCGGGTTCGGGCCCGTAGCTTGGACCCATCTGGTTCATCAGCCCGCCCTTGGCATACATCGACCCGACCAGCGCGTTCAGCGAATGGATCGCCATGCCGTTGTAGATGCCGTTGGAATGGGCGTGCGCGCCGCGTTCATAAATCGCCATCGCGGGCCGGGTGCCGCCGAATTCGCGGGCGGTGGCGAGGATGTCGCGCGCCGGGATGCCGGTGATCCCGGCGGCCCATTCGACGGTGCGGTCCTTCAGTTCGAGGTTCCACCACTCGACGAGGCCCTTGGTCCATTTCTCGACAAAGCCTGTCCCCTCCACCGGTGGCGTCATGGTTTCGCCGGTTTCGGGGTCGGTGACCGGTTCGGGCACCGCCGCCGCCTCGACCGTCTGGCCGGCGACGAAATGGTTGCGGCCATCGGCGAAGTCGCCGACAAAGCTCTTTTCCCAAAGCCCTTCGGTCAGGATCACATGCGCAATCGCCAGCGCCAGCGCGCCATCGGTGCCGGGCTTGATCAGCAGGCCGCGATCCGAGGCCGCCAACGTCGTGTTGACATGCACGTCCACGGCGGTGACGCGCGTTTTCGGTGTCTTGCGACCGCGCATGTAGCCCCAGGCCTGCATGTTGTTGTTGTAGGGCCTGAAGGATTCAAGAAAGCCGCAGCCGAACATCAGGATGTAGTTGGTGTTGGCATAGTCATAGGCGCTGTAGGCGGCGTTCCCGTCGACCATCTTCTTGGAGATGACCGAGCCATCGGAACACATCGACGAGTGCCCGATTCCGATATTGGGCGAGCCGTAGAGCTTGGCGAAGGTGCCGAGGATGCCGGCATCCGACGCGCCCCAGCCGCGACCGAAAAACAGCCCGAATCGGTGGCTTTCGCCCTTGTCCCGCAGGGCGTTCAGGCGTCCGGCGACGGTATCCAGCGCCTCGTCCCAGGAAATCGGCACGAAACCGGGATCCTCATTGCGGCCCTTGTTGGGGTTGGTGCGCTTCATCGGGCCGCGCCAGCGGTCGGGATCGTAGAGGATATAGGTGCCCAGCGGCCCCTTGGGGCACAGCTTGCCGTTTGCGATCGGGTGATCGGCGGTGCCATAGATCGCGTGCACCCGGCCATCGGTGGTGTAGACATCGATGCCGCAGCGCGCCGGGCACTGGTGGCAGATGTTCTTGGTCACGACGGTGTTGGGCTTGCTCCGCGCGGTCTGGGCCTCGGCGCTGGTGGCCTCCAGCCCGGTGCCCGGAACACCGACGACGGCAGCGGCAGCCCCCGTTACGCCCGTAGCCTGCAGGAACCTGCGGCGGTTGACATTGGTGTTGATCTCATCCATCTGGACGATCCTCCCCTTCAAATCGACTGGTCTTGGCTTGGGTTTCGCCGCATCAGCCCGTGGGCCAGGGCGGCAAGATCGGTGTCGCGGGCGCAAGCGCCGCAGGCGTCCCGGCCCGGTTTGGGGCTGAATCGCGCGCGGCATCGGGTGCAGGTTGCGCGGGGTTCGCTGGTCAGTATCTCGGCACCGTCGAATGCACCCTCGGGTGCGGGTGCGGGCAGCATTGCGCCTGCCTCGACGCAGGCCCCACACGTGATGCAGGCGGCGGGATCGAAGATCAGGGCGCGGTGCGTTTCTGTGTCGTCGACCGACAGCGCCCTGGTCGGACAAAGCTGTGCAACAGCGGCCAGATCGACCGCTGTCCCTGCCATCCGATAGGCCGGAAAAAAAGCGCGGGGCACAGGCTGGCCGTCCACCAGCTTGGCCAGGGCCGCCAGCCTGCGCGCAGGCCCCGGCGTCTGCACCTTGTCAGGTATTGTCGCCCGGTCTGCATCCGATCCGCCACCTGCCGCAATCCGGTTGAACAGGGCGCGACGATCCGGATTATCCGTGGCCGGGCACGGTGCAGGACGCGCACGCCAACCCGCCAGCGGTGCGTATTCGATAATGGCGCGCTGCGGCACGCCCAGTGCGTCCATCTCGGCATTGACGGTGGCCACCGCATCCGCCCAGGGGGCTGCGCGCCCGCCCGATACCGGGCACCCGGCACACCATCCGCGATCGACAAGCGTTACGTCACCATCCAGCAGAGCCGCGCGCAGATCCTCGGCTCTGACGCCGCCAAGGCAGGTCACCACGACGCCCGAGGGCTTGCGCGCACGGCTGCATTCCCACCGCGCGACAGAGACGACATCCGCAGCGAACCCCGCGACCTCGATGGCGCCGGTCGGGCAAACGGTTGCACAGTATCCCGCAGGCGGAACAGGACATGTGCCGCACACTTACATCGCGCCCCCTGATCCGAATGGCAGTTTCCGGGCAAGCCGTCGCGCAGGCGGCACAGGGACGGTCCGGCCGCTGCACCGTCAGGCAGGCCGCCTTCGACAGGCTGACCGGCGGATCGGCGGCCGGGCGAATGTCCTGTCTGGTTTGCGATGCGGCCATTGCCCCTCCCCTGGCTGCGGACACCCGAGAGCACCCGCTGGCTTGGTCTTCAGAAAATAAAGCATAGCAGATTGCATACAGCGATGTACGAAAGGCTGCGCTGCGCTGGCCTCATAAGATACTGGTATTAATACCGTTATTCCGGCATCCGGGTTTCCGGATGGATTTTGTGAACTTCGTCCGGAAATCCGGACGTTCAGTCCTGTGTCGCGATACCCAGTTTCTGCATCTTGTCCCAAAGGGTCGAGCGCCCCACCTGCAACAGCTCTGCCGCGGCGGTGAGCGACCCGTTGCACTGCTCCAGCGCCCGCTCGATCAGGGCTTTCTCGGCGGCCTCGCGTGTTTCGGCAAGCGAGGGGAACACGGCGTCCTCCCGGTCCGACGCACCGCGCAGGCCCTCGGGAAACAGATCAGAGGGAAAGACCATCTCGCCCTCGGCCATCGCCATGGCCCGCAGCAACCGCGCCCGCACCTCGCGGCCATTTCCGGGCCAGTCATGCACCCGCACAGCAGCCTCGGCCTGCGCCGATATCCCGCGGAGCGGCACCTCTCGCCGGGCGTTCATGCCCGAAAACAGGCGTAACAGCAGCCAGACGGCATCCTCTGGCCGGGTGCGCAGCGGCGGGATCGTGATCGGCAGAGCGACCAGATGGTAATAGAGATCCGGGCGCAGGTTTGCGCGTCCGAAATCCGGCCTGTTGGTGACCACAAGGCGAGGTTTCGGACCCTCGGACCAGAGGCGGGGCAGGAATGCGGCTTGCAGCGCATCGTCGGCCGCGCTGATCTGTTCGATCAGGACCGTGCCTTCTCCCGCTCTGGCAAAAGCGCCGGATTGTTCACCGAACAGGGCCTCTTTCGCTTCCTGCGCGGTCAGACGCGTCAGGTCCACGCTGACAAACGGGGCGGCGCGCCGGTCCGACAACGCATGCAGGCGCTTTGCCACGACACTCTTTCCGGTACCCTCCTCGCCGAGGATCAGCACCGGCTCGTCCCGCCCTACGGCCCGGGCAATGTCGTCATCAAGACTTTTGGCAACAGGTGAGACGCCGAACCACGCGCCACCCTCATCCGGCGGCAAGGGGGCCGTGATCTGGACAAGCCGGTCGACGATATCGCTGATCTCGAACGGTTTGACCACGTAATCGGCGGCACCCGACCGCAGCAGCCGAACGGCCTGTTCCGCAAATGCCTGCCCGGTCATGAAGATGAATGGTGCCGGTGTTGCGGTCTCGCACAACCGCGTGAACAACTCTTCACCCGTGCCGTCCGGAAGGCGGATATCGCACAGCACCGCGTCGAACGGGCGTTGCGGGGTGCGCAAGGCCCCAAGCGCACGGTGAAATGTCTTGAACCAGATGACCCGCGCGCCTTCAAGCTCAAGACGCTGCACCAGAGATGCTCCCATCACCGCGTCGTCTTCGACCAATGCGATGTGGCGACCTTCAAGCATCGTCGGATTTCTCTTCTGCGGGAGAAAGCGGAAGCGTCACGATGATCGCGCTATACCCGTTTTCGGTTCGCGACAGCCTGATATCGCCTTTGAGGGACGTGACAAGGTCTCGGACAAGCCGCAAACCAAGCCCGCCGCCGGGGTCCACCGGCGCGTCGCTCAACAGTCGAGGTCGCACGTGAGGCGGCAGGCCAGGGCCTGAATCCCACACCGTCAGATGCAGGGTTTGCGCCTCGACGCCGATCCGCAGGCCAAGTTCGGTGCCAGCATCGGACGCGCCCGAGGCATTCAGAAGAAGGTTCAGCAGCACCTGGCGCACCGGCCCTGCCGGCAAGGCTGCGCAATCGGCGTCGTCGACGTCGATATTCCAATGGAGTTCCTGCGCCTTGCGCTCGATTTCCGGCCGGATCAGCAGGTACAGATCCTCGAAATCAGCCGTCGTGAGCGGCAGGGTCGCCAGATCGTTGCGGTAGGTACTCAGGGTGCTGCGGGCAACGTCACGCATCTGCTTGAGACCCCGCTCGAGAATGTCGGCGGATTTCAGGACCACATCGGACCGTTCGGGAAAACGCTTGATCGTGTCGACACTGTTCAGAAGTCCACCCAGCGGGTTGTTGATCTCGTGCGCAAGCGTGCCCGACAGGCGCCCGAGACTGACGAACCTTTCGCGCTCGGCGAGGCGGCGTTCCGTGAGGCTGCGGGCTTCGACCGCCCGTGTCATGGAATTATAGGTCTCGTACAGGTTGGCAAGCTCCCTGTCGCGGTGCGGGATCATCTCCGGCGCAAATGCCTGTGGTGGACCGCCCGGCACGGACATCGCCCGCGACAGGCGCCCGATCGGGGCCAATACGCGGCGAATCATGAAATACCCACCCAACGCCAGGAGGCCCGTTGCAGCCGCATTCCCCGCAATCAGCCAGAACCAGGTTTGCCGCCGTTCCGCGGCCAATGCACTGGCGTCGAACTCGATGATGAACTGGGCAATTGGCCGCCCCTGGTAGACGATGACATCGCGCAGGGAAATCACATCCTGCGCATTGTCATAGGACAATTCCGTGACCGGGACCGAGCTTGCAATAAGGTCAACCCCGTGCGCACCGACCGGATACTGTTCCGGCCGGGTCGAGACGATAACCCGCCCGCGCGCATCGACAAGACTGGCACTGATCGCGGAAAAGCCACCGGTTCGTTGCGTCGCACGATCGAGCACATCGTACATTTCCCAGATGTCCTGTCTCTGGATCAGCGGCGCGATCGTTGTGGACAATGTCACGAAATCGCTGCGCGCCAGATCGGACAACTGGCGTTCCTGCGAGCGGACCAGCGAAGACATCACCAGTTGCGATGCGATGAGCCCCATCAGAACCATCAGCCCGGCGACGATCAATGGCACGCGCAGGCTGAGCGGCAGGGTGAGGGATGATGCGACCGAGGCCACAGCCTAGCCCCGATCCGCCACACGGGCCATGAGCGCGGCAATGCTGTCGAAGCTGTCGGGGCGAGGATGGGCAAAGCCATCCAGTTGAAGCTGCCTCAGCGCCTCACGCCCCGGCTCGGTTGCCTCGATTTCGAACAATGCCCGCGAGAGTGCTGCCGTCGCCATGCTGTCCTTGCGCTCGGTGGCGATCACGACGGGGGGAAAGCCGTGCCAGTCCGACCGCCAGATCACGCGGGTGCGGTCGACGAGGTCGGGTTCGGCGGTTGAGAGCGCCTCGTAGATGTAACCGTCGACACTGCCAGACCCCGCCAATCGTTGTGCGACGGCCCGCACGACATTGCGGTGCCCGAAGGTGAAGAACGAGGTGTCAAAGAAAGCCTCCGGGCGCTCGTTCTGTGCCAGAAGCTCGGCGACCGTGACCAGGTGACCGGAATTGGAATCCGGGTCCGAATAAGCGTGGATGTCTCCCTTCAGATCGCTCAGCGTCTCTGCATCGCGGTTTTCTGCCGCGATGATATAGGCCTGATACAGAGGCCGGCCGCGCCAGACCGGGATCGCGAGAGCCGTCAGCCGGTCAGGCCGCTGCATCAGCGGGTAGCCGCACAACCACGCGGTATCGAGTTCCCCAAGCAGCAGAAGGGCCACGACTTCCTGATAGGTGCGCCGCTGGACAAATTCCACATGCTGGCCCGTCACCGTGACAACATGGGCGCGCAGTGATTCAAGGACCTGCCACTCGTTATCGAGGAAAACAGGCGTCAATCCGATGCGCAAAGGGGGCTGACCCCGGGCGCTGGCATAACGCGCGGTGGCAAGTCCGGCTGTCAGCGACGACAGGAACGCGCGTCTGTCAAAGCGGCCTTCTCGAGTCATGTGCTCGTGATCCTTCCGAGGCTTGGTCTCTCCTCCCTCGTGTCCCCGAGTCGAATAGTCCGCGATTGCAACGCCCGAGGCAAGGCCGACAGCGGATCAGGGCAGTGTCGCGGCGGAAAACTAAACGGATGTGGACGCGATCACGGCGAGGGTGGCAATGCAGGCGATGCGCGGGGAATGATGGAAAAAGGGCTATCGGGTCACCGATCCGTCCCCGTGATCCGCGCGCATCTTGCCGTAGTCAATGAGCCTCGAGCGATCCGGGTGCCCGATCCGCTCCTTGCCCGGATCGCGCTTCAAGGTGGCAAGATTCGCGGCTTTGGTTCGCGGCGCGGCGGTTTGCCACCCTCGCACACATCGATTATCAGAAGGACGCTAAGATCGCGTGAAGGTTGGCGAGGCGGAAGACGGACGTGCTTGCAGATGCCAGCCCCTGATCGATCCGGGTCTCCGCTCGGGCTGGGGCCAGCGTTGCGGCTTCGCGCCGTCTCGCGTGAGCCACCCTTTCGTCTGATCTGGACCGAGGTCAGGCACAGGAGGAAGTTTGGTGATGGATGCCATTTTCGTCTTGCGGCTCATGTGTGCAACGCAGTCGTCGCAGAAGGGCAAATTCAGGGATATCGGGGCGTAGTTCAGCGTAGTAGGGCCCAAAGCCAACAGCTTAAAGACACAAAAATACCGTTTTGCGAGCAGCGGAAGCAGACCCACTTTCCTCGTAGGGATTCGAACTGCCCTGACGCAGTTTCGAAAAAAACGACCAAAGTCCGGGCTATTTTGCCCGATGGCCACTTATTGCTTGCAAAATGGCCATTTCACCCCCGCCGGTGGCCACTAATTGGTGGTCGGAATAAACTGCGATGCACCCGCGGTCACGCGCATTTGCTGTGGCCGCAACTTCCGCAGGTCATGCAGCCCTCGATCATGCGCATGTCGTAACTGCCGCAGGCGGGGCAGGCGGGCCCGCGCGGGGCGGCACCCTCGGGCCCTGAAACCTGCGCCGTTGGATCGGACTTGAGGCCGAGCCCCTCGCCCTCGAGAAAACCGATGGAAACCATGTGCCGCTCCAGCACCCCGCCGATGGCGGCGAGGATCGAGGGGATATACTTGCCGTTCATCCAGGCCCCCCCGCGCGGGTCGAACACGGCCTTGAGTTCCTCCACCACAAAGCTCACGTCGCCGCCGCGCCGGAACACCGCCGAGATCATCCGCGTCAGCGCCACGGTCCAGGCGAAATGTTCCATGTTCTTGGAGTTGATGAACACCTCGAAGGGCCGCCGGTGCCCGTTCAGCACGATGTCGTTCACCGTGACATAGATCGCGTGGTTGCTGTCGGGCCATTTGAGCTTGTAGGTCGCGCCTTCGAGTTCCGTGGGCCGGTCGAGCGGCTCTGACAAGTAGACGACTTCGCCGCCGGTGGCGGGGAAGTCGCCCCGGGCCTGATCCGGGGTCTCGCCCGGCACGTTGTCCCCGGCCTCGCTCACGCTCAGCACGCTGCCCGTCACCTCGTTGGGCCGGTAGGTGGTGCAGCCCTTGCAGCCCAGGTCCCAGGCCTGCATGTAGACATCCTTGAACGCCTCGAACGCGATATCGGCGGGGCAGTTGATGGTCTTGGAGATGCTGCTGTCCACCCATTTCTGCGCCGCCGCCTGCATGCGCACGTGATCCTCGGGCGGCAATGTCTGGGCGTTGACGAAATGGTCGGGCAGGGGGGTGTCGCCCATCGTGTCACGCCACATCTGCACGGCGTAATCGACGACCTCTTCCTCGGTGCGCGATCCGTCCTTTTGCAGCACCTTGCGGGTATAGCTATAGGCAAAGACCGGCTCGATGCCGCTGCTGACGTTGCCCGCGTAGAGGCTGATCGTGCCGGTAGGTGCCACGCTCGTCAGAAGCGCGTTGCGGATGCCGTGCCGGGCGATGGCGTCGCGCACGGTTTCGTCCATCTCCTGCATGGTGCCGGAGGCGAGGAATTTCTCCGCGTCGAACAGCGGGAACGCGCCCTTCTCGCGCGCGAGATCGACGCTCGCGAGGTAAGCGGCAACCGCGATCTTGTGCATCCAGATCTCCGTCTGCCGCACCGCTTTGTCCGATCCATAACGCAGCCCCATCATCAGCAGCGCATCCGCCAGCCCCGTCACCCCCAGCCCGATGCGCCGCTTGGCGCGCGCCTCCTCGGCCTGCGCGGGCAGCGGGAATTGCGAGGCGTCCACCACGTTATCCATCATCCGCACCGCCACGCGCACAAGCTCCTTGAGCGCCGCGGCATCGAGCCGCGCGCGTGTCCCGAACGGGTCGATCACCAGTTTCGCGAGGTTGATCGAGCCCAGAAGGCACGCGCCATAGGGCGGCAGGGGCTGTTCGCCGCAGGGGTTGGTCGCGGCGATCTCCTCGCAATAATTCAGGTTATTCGCCTGGTTGATCCGGTCGATAAAGATCACACCCGGCTCGGCATAATCATAGGTCGCCTGCATGATCTTGTTCCACAGGTCGCGCGCGGGCAGGGTGTGGTAGACGCGGCCATCGAACTGCAACTCCCACGGCCCGTCTGCCTTCACCGCCTCCATGAAGGCATCGGTGACCAGCACGCTGAGGTTGAACATCCGCAGCCGCGCCGCGTCCGACTTGGCGGCGATGAAATCCTCGATATCGGGGTGGTCGCAGCGCATGGTCGCCATCATCGCGCCCCGGCGGCTCCCCGCGCTCATGATCGTGCGGCACATCGCGTCCCACACATCCATGAACGACAGTGGCCCGCTGGCATCCGCCGACACGCCCTTGACCACCGCGCCCCTGGGCCGGATGGTCGAGAAATCATAGCCGATCCCGCCGCCCTGCTGCATGGTCAGCGCCGCCTCGCGCAGGGCGTCGAAAATGCCGCCCATGTCGTCGGGGATCGTGCCCATGACGAAGCAGTTGAACAGCGTCACCTTGCGCCCTGTGCCCGCGCCCGCCGTGATCCGGCCTGCGGGCAGGAATTTGAAATCCTCGAGCGCTGCGTAGAACCGCTCCTCCCACGCCTCCGGGTCGGCCTCCACGGCGGCCAGCGCCCGCGCGATGCGCCGCCAGGTGTCCTCGACACTGGCATCGCCGCCACCGTCCTCGGTGACATAGCGGTATTTCATGGACCATATCTGTTCGGCGATCGGGGCGGTGAAACGGGTCATTGGCGGCGTGTTCCTTGCGGCGAGGCGAAATTGGACAATAGCCCGCACGCCGCGCGATTTCCAGAGCGCGAGACAGCACGCAAGTTCGATACCTGACACAAAGTGCGCGGTGCTGGCCGGGGAGCGTTCCGGCCTGGAGCGGACATCAGGTCAGCCCCTTGCGCGGAATCAGGTGCCGCAGGCACCGCCGCGCAGCGCCCGACCGCCGGGTGGGCGCTACTCGACGTGACGGAAGGCAGTTTATAACGTCGGAAGGTAACTGCCAGCGATCCAGTCAAAGCTGCATCGGTGGGCGCATCGTCCGGAGGCGCTCTGGCAGCCGCGCGGCGGTGCTTTCAGCACCTTGATTCCGCGCAAGGGGGCTTCGCCTCAACCGTCCCCTTAAGGCCACGAACCGCCCCTCGCCCGGCACCGGTTAGCGTGTATCGGGCGTTGTATCCCAGCCGGACCGTGCGATCCTTCTTAGCGCGCCGCGCGGCTTGCCTGCGGCGATTGTCCGAACCGGCGGCGGAACGCGCGCGACAGGCCCGACCGGTCGGCAAACCCGGTGCGCAGCGCGATCTCCACCAGCGGGTGGTCGGTGTCGTGCATCATCCGGCGCGCCGCCTGTAGCCGCAGGTCAAGGTAACACGCCGCCGGGCTCATCCCCAGCCCGTCGCGGAATATCTGCTCCAGCCGCCTTGTCCCCACCCCGAGCCTTGCGGCAATCGCCGGGATTGGCAGCGGTGCATCAAGTGCCTGCCCCATCAGCGTCAGCGCCGCCGACAGCCGCCGGTCGCGCGCGCCGGGGACAAGGCCGGGGCGCTGCGGGCGGGTTGCGTCGGCGTGCCGGTCGTAGAGAAACGAATCGGCCACCTGCCCCGCGACCCCCAGACCATAGCGCGCCCCGATGAGGTGCAGCATCATGTCCGCCGCAGGCCCCGCACCCCCCGCTGTCAGCCGGTTGCCCGACCGCACATAGCGATCCGCCACCACCTCGACCGCCGGAAAGGCGGCGGCGAAATCCTCGAGATCCTCCCAATGCACGGTGGCGCGGTGCCCGTCGAGCAGCCCGGCGCGCGCCATGATCCACGGCCCCGCATCGATGCCGCCGATCACGCCGAACCGCCCCGCCATCCGGTGCAGCGCGGCAATCAGGCTGCGGGTCGCGACCTCGGCCTGATCGTAGCCGGAAATGATCATCAAAAGATCGGCCCCCGCCAGATCGGCAAAGGCCCCCGAAGCGGGCAGTTCGATGCCGCAGGTCAGCGGCGCGGCGCGCCCGTCAGGCGTCACCACCCGCCAGCGGAACGCCGCGCGCGCCATCTGCCGGTTGGCGTTGCGCATCGGGTCGAGGATCGAGGCCACCTCGAGGATCGAGGCGCGGGGCAGCACCAGCACCGCGATGTCCAGCGGTGCGCGCGAAGGGGCGAAGATGGTTTCGGAATGTGCCATGTTCGTTTCGTAAATCGCCAATCATCGCGGTGCAACTCTGCTAGGCTGGTGCCGATCAAGGAGGACCCAATGCCACTCAACATGAATCGCGAGGTGTTCATCACCTGTGCCGTGACCGGATCGGGCGGCACGCAGGACCGCAGCCCGCATGTGCCCCGCTCGCCCGGGGCCATCGCCGAGAGCGCCATTGCGGCCGCACAGGCCGGCGCGGCGGTGGTGCATTGCCACGTCCGCGACCCCGAGACCGGCGCGCCCTCGCGCGATCCGGCGCTTTTCCGCGAAGTGACGGAGCGCATCCGCGACAGCGCCACCGACGTGGTGCTCAACCTCACCGCCGGGATGGGCGGCGACCTGATGTTCGACGGCACCGAGGCGATGGGCCGGATGTCGGCGGCCTCGGACATGGCGGGCGCGACCGAGCGGGTGGCGCATGTCGTGGAGTGTCGCCCCGAAATCTGCACGCTCGATTGCGGCACGATGAATTTCGCCGAGGCCGATTACGTCATGGTCAACACGCCCGGAATGCTGCGCGACATGGCCGCGCGGATGGTGGCCGCCGGAACACGGATCGAGATCGAGGCGTTCGACACCGGCCACCTGTGGTTCGCGAAGCAACTGGTGCGCGAGGGGATCATCCCCGAGCCGGTTCTGGTGCAGCTTTGCATGGGCGTGCCCTGGGGCGCGCCCGATGATCTGAACACCTTCCTCGCGATGGTGGGCAACGTGCCCGAGGGCTGGCACTGGTCGGCCTTCGGGCTGGGGCGCAACGAGATGCCCTATGTCGCCGCGTCGGTGCTGGCGGGCGGCAATGTGCGCGTGGGGCTCGAGGATAACCTGATGCTGGATCGCGGCGTGCTCGCCACCAACGCGCAGCTTGTCGAGCGCGCGGCGGGCATGATCGAGGCGATGGGCGCGACCGTGATCGGCCCCGAGGCCGTGCGCGAGCGGCTCCATCTTGAAAAGAGGGCACCGCGATGACCGGCGCGTCCCGCAAGGCCGCGATCATCGGCGGCGGCGTCATCGGCGGCGGCTGGGCCGCGCGCTTCCTGCTCGCGGGCTGGGACGTGGCGGTGTTTGACCCCGACCCAGAGACCCCGCGCAAGATCGGCGAGGTGCTGGACAACGCCCGCGCCGCGCTGCCCGACCTTTGGGATGTGCCGATGCCCCCCGAAGGCCGCCTCACCTATGCCGACAGCATCGCCGAGGCGGTGACAGGCGCGGCCTATATCCAGGAATCGGTCTCTGAGCGGATCGCGCTCAAGCACCGGGTTTATGCCGAAATCCAGGCCGCCGCCCCCGACACGCCGCTCGGGTCCTCCACCTCGGGCTACCGCCCTTCGGTGTTGCAGGAAGAGGCGGCGCACCCGGCGTCGATCTTCGTCGCGCACCCGTTCAACCCCGTCTACCTCTTGCCGCTGGTCGAGGTGGTGCCCTCGCCTGCCAACGCGCCGGAGGTGATCGGGACGGCCAAGGCGATCCTGCAAGACATCGGCATGTTCCCGCTGCATGTCCGCAAGGAGATCGACGCCCATATCGCCGACCGCCTGCTCGAGGCGGTCTGGCGCGAGGCGCTGTGGCTGGTGCGCGACGGCGTCGCAACCACCGGGGAAATCGACGACGCGATCCGCATGGGATTCGGCCTGCGCTGGGCGCAGATGGGCCTGTTCGAGACCTACCGCATCGCCGGGGGCGAGGCCGGGATGCGCCATTTCCTCGGGCAGTTCGGCCCCTGCCTGTCAGAGCCGTGGACGCGGCTCATGGACGTGCCCGAGTATGACGACGCGCTTGTGGATCTCATCGCCGGGCAGTCCGACGCGCAATCGGGGCACCACTCCATCCGGGATCTGGAACGTATCCGCGACCGCAACCTCGTGGGCTTTTTGCGCGTGCTCAAGGAAAACGGCTGGGGCGCGGGGCGGGTGCTCACCGACCACGACGCAAGCCACGCGAAAACAGGAGAGTGAGCGCGATGGATTTTGCCCTCACCGACGAACAGCGCATGATCGCCCGGACCACCCGCGCCTTTGTCGAGGCCGAGTTGCTTCCGCACGAGGCCGAGGTCGAGCGCAGCGGACACCTGCCGATGGACCTCGTGACCGAGATCCAGAAAAAGGCGCAGGCGGCGGGTCTCTACGCCGCCAACATGCCCGAGGAGGTGGGCGGTGCCGGGCTCGATACGCTGACATGGCTGCTCTACGAGCGCGAGCTTGGCCGCGCCAATTACGCGCTGCACTGGACCTGCGTGGCGCGCCCGTCCAACATCCTGCTTGCCGGCACGCCCGAACAGCGCGCGCGCTACCTCATGCCCTGCATTCGCGGCGAGACCTGGGATTGTCTCGCCATGACAGAGCCGGGGGCGGGATCGGACCTGCGCGGGATGCGCGCCACCGCCCGGCCCGACGGCACCGACTGGGTGCTCAACGGCACCAAGCATTTCATCAGCCACGCCGATATCGCCGGGCTTCACCATCGCCTTCATGGCCACCGGCGAGGAGGACACGCCGCGCGGCCCGCGAAAGCGGATCACCGCCTTTTTCGTCGACAAGGGCACGCCGGGCTTCACGATCCGCGAGGGCTATCGCTCGGTCTCGCATCGCGGCTATACCAACGCGATCCTCGAATTCGACGATTGCCGTATCCCGGGCGAAAACGTTCTGGGCGAGGTTCACAAGGGGTTTGACGTGGCCAATGACTGGCTCGGGGCCACCCGGCTTCAGGTCGCGGCCACCAGCCTCGGACGGGCCGAGCGCGCGCTCGACCACGCGCTGCACTGGGCCGCCGAGCGGCAACAGTTCGGTCAACAGATCGGCAAGTTCCAGGGCGTGTCGTTCAAGCTCGCCGACATGGCGACCGAGTTGAAGGCCGCCGAGTTGCTCACCCTCTGGGCGGGGTGGAAGGCCGATCAGGGCACCGTCACCGATGGTGACATGGCGATGGCCAAGCTCAAGGCGACCGAGGTGCTGGCCATGATCGCCGACGAGGCGATCCAGATTCACGGCGGCATGGGCCTGATGGAGGAATTACCCCTCGAACGCATCTGGCGCGATGCGCGGATCGAGCGCATCTGGGAAGGCACCTCCGAGATACAGCGCCACATCATCAGCCGCGAATTGCTGCGCCCGCTGGGCGGCTGAGGGGGCGGCATGGGTGATCTCTCGCGGCTCCTGCGTCCGGGCTCGATTGCCGTCATGGGGGCGGTCTGGGCCGAGAACGTGATCGCGCAATGCGAACGCATGGGCTTTGCGGGTGAGGTCTGGCCGGTGCATCCCAGGCGCGACGAGATCGGCGGGCGGCGCTGTTTCCGCAGCCTTGCCGACCTGCCCGCCGCGCCCGATGCCACCTTTCTCGGGATCAACCGACACGCCACCATCGATACCGTCGCGGCGCTATCGGGCATGGGCGCGGGCGGGGCCGTGTGCTTTGCCTCGGGCTGGCGCGAGGCGGGCGAGGGCGATCTCGAAAACGCGCTCCTCGCCGCCGCCGGGCCGATGCCGGTGCTGGGGCCCAATTGCTACGGGTTCATCAACTATCTCGACGGTGCGCTTCTCTGGCCCGATCAGCATGGCGGGCGGCGGGTGGAGAGCGGCGTCGCCATCCTCAGCCAATCCTCGAATATCGCGATCAACCTCACCATGCAGGCGCGCGGCCTGCCGCTGGCCTATGTGGCCTGCCTCGGCAATGCCGCGCAGGTGGGGCTGACCGACCTTGCCCTTGCCATGCTCGACGATCCGCGCGTCACCGCGCTCGGCCTCTATATCGAGGGGGTGGGCGACGCGCCGGGCTTTGCCGCGCTGGCCGAACGGGCGCGCGCGGCGGGCAAGCCCATCGTCGCGCTGAAATCGGGCAAGACCGACGCCGCGCGGGACGCCGCCGCGAGCCATACCGCGTCGCTCACCGGGGCCGGCGCGGCCTCGGCCGCGTTCCTGCGGCAATGCGGCGTGTCCGAGGTGGCGACGCTGGATGCACTGATCGAGACGCTGAAAATCCTGCATGTTCACGGGGCGTTGCCCGGCCCCCGGCTCTGCGCTGTGTCAAGCTCGGGGGGCGAGGCCGGGCTTGTGGCCGATCTCGCGGCCCCTCACGGGATACGCTTCGAGCCGCCCGGCGCGCAGCAGGGCGCGCGCCTCTCGGCGCTGCTTGGCCCGATGGTGCGCGTGGCCAACCCGATTGATTACCACACCTTCATCTGGGGTGATCTGGAGCGGATGACCGATGTCTTCGCCACCATGCTTTCGGGCTACGACGCGGGCCTTTTCATCATCGACCCGCCGCGCCCGGACCGCTGCGACCCGGCAAGCTTTCAGCCCGCGCTCGACGCCATCGAGGCGGCGCAGGCGGCCACAGGCAAACCCGCCTTTCCCGTGGCCTCGCTGCCGGAGAATTTCGACGAGCCGCGCGCCATCGCCATGATGGGGCGCGGGGTGGTGCCGCTGACGGGGCTGGAGACGGCGCTCGCCGTGCTGTCGGCATCCGACCCGCCCGCGCAGCCGGGTTGGCAGCCGTGGCCGGTGCGTGCCCCCGCCGCGACCCGCCTGCTTGACGAGGCTGCCGCCAAGGTGCGGCTGTTCGCATCAGGCGTTCCCGTGCCGCGCGGGATCACAGCCCCAAACCTCGCGGGGCTTGACCCCGAGGGTGCGGGCCTTGCCGCCCCCTTCGCGCTCAAGGGCCTCGGCCTTGCCCACAAGACCGAGGCCGGGGCCGTGCGCCTCAGGCGTCACCGACCCCGCGCACGAGGCCGACATGCCCGGCGTCACCGGCTATCTTCTGGAAGAGATGGTGACCGGCGGCGTGGCCGAGATGCTGATCGGCCTGCGCCGCGATCCGGTCTATGGCGTGACGCTCACCCTTGGCATGGGCGGGGTGGCGGCAGAGCTTCTGGCCGATACCGTGACGCTCGTCGCCCCCGCCGCGCCCGAGGAGATCGCCGCCGCCCTGCGCCGCCTGCGGCTCTGGCCGCTGCTCGACGGCTGGCGCGGCGGGCCGCGCGCGGATACCGGCGCGGCGGTGGCGGTGGTTCTGACGCTTCAGCGCATGATGGCGGACGCGCCGGAAATCGTGGAAATCGAAATCAACCCGCTGATCCTGCGCCGTGACGGCGCAGTGGCGGCGGACGCATTCATCCGGGAGGAGACATGATGGAATTGCTGACAGAGGGCCCGATCCGCACGCGGATCGAAGGCGCGGTGCTCGAGGTGACGCTCGACCGGCCCAAGGCCAACGCCATCGACCTGGCGACAAGCCGGATCATGGGGGATGTCTTCGCCGCGTTCCGCGATGACGATACCTTGCGCGTCGCGATCCTGCGCGCGGCGGGTGACAAGTTCTTCTGCCCCGGCTGGGATCTCAAGGCCGCCGCCGGGGGCGACGCGGTGGATGGCGATTACGGCGTCGGGGGTTTCGGCGGCTTGCAGGAATTGCCGCAGATGAACAAGCCGGTGATCTGCGCCGTGAACGGCATCTGCTGCGGCGGCGGGCTGGAACTCGCGTTGTCCTGCGACCTGATCCTCGCCGCCGACACGGCGACATTCGCGCTGCCCGAAATCCGCTCGGGCACCGTGGCCGATGCCGCCTCGATCAAGCTGCCCAAGCGCATCCCCTACCACGTCGCGATGGACCTCTTGCTCACCGGGCGCTGGTTCGACGCCGACGAGGCGCTGCGCTGGGGTCTGTTGCGCGAGGTCTGCCCGCCCGGAGAGCTTATGGAGCGGACATGGGCGCTGGCGCGGCATCTCGAAAGCGGCCCGCCGCTTGTCTATGCCGCGATCAAGGAGATCGTGCGCGAGGCCGAGGCGATGCGCTTTCACGATGCGCTCAACCGGGTGACGCGGCGCCAATTCGCCACCGTGGACGCGCTTTATGGCAGCGAGGATCTGCTCGAAGGCCAGACCGCCTTTGCCGAAAAGCGCGATCCGGTCTGGAAGGGGCGGTAGGGCTTAGCCCCCCTCTCCCTCCGAGACGAGGCGCGACAGGTCCGCCGCCGCCGCGTGCATTGATGGCAGATAGTCCAGCGCCCGCGCGATATCGAAGCGTTGCGTGGGCGCGTGAAAGGCCAGCGTCGCCATCAGCCGGTCGTTCACATCGAGGATCGGCACGGCGAGCGCGATCATGTCGCGCATGAATTCCTCGCGGTCGAGGGAATAGCCCTGCGTGCGCACCCGGGCGATCTCGGCCATCAGCGCGTCGGCATCGGTCAGCGTGTTGGGCGTGCGCGGCTCCAGATCGGTCGCGGCGAGGTATTTCACCAGGTGCGTTCGCGTCAGCGACGACAGGTACATCTTGCCGCTCGCGGTGCAGTAAAACGGCACTCGCGTGCCGATGGGCAACTGGATGCGCAGCGGCCATTGCGTCTCGACCCGTTCGAGGTAGATCATCGCGTCGCGGTCCGGCAGGGCGATGTTGCAGGTCTCGCCGATCTCGCCGCTCAGCCGCTTGAGGATCGCCTGCCGTGCCGTGCGGATGCGCAGTGATGACAGGATGCCGCCTGCCATGCGGCGCAGGCGCGGCCCCGGCGAATAGGTGCGCCCGTCCATGTCGCGTTGCAGGAATCCCTCTTCCTCCAGCGTGGCGAACAGGCGGTGGATGGTCGGCTTGGGCAGGCCGAGCCGCGCGTTGACATCGGTGGGCGTGACCGGCACGCCTGCCCGCGCGATTTCCTCGATCACCATCAGCAGGCGCAGGTTCGTGGGGATCGTCCCCGTGCTGTCCCCGTCCATGCGCACCCCATCCTCAGCGGTTCGGCAGAAGCGCCGTCGAAAGCTCCGGCACAAGCGCCACGAGGAACCAGACCGAGAGCAGCGCCACCAGATAAGGCACCGTGTAGCGCAAAAGCCGGAAATACGGAACGCCCGTCACACCGGATGCGACATAAAGGTTCAGGCCGTAAGGCGGCGTGATGAACCCGATGGAGGCCCCGACAAGGAAGATCACCGCGAACTGCACAGGCTCGACCCCGACGCTATGGGCGATGGGCGCGAGGATCGGCGCGAGGATGATCGTCACCGGCAGGCTTTCGAGCACCATGCCGCAGACAAAGACAATCGCCATCGCCGTGAACAGCACCGCGTAATAGCCGCCCATCGAGGTCACGAAATTGCCGATCACCTCCTGCGCGCCCAGCACCGACAGGATTTGCTGCATCACCACCGACACCGCGATGAGCGGCGCGAGGATGCCCGTGATCTGCGCCGAGCGCATGGTGATCGAGGGCAGTTCCAGCGGGCTGAACCCTTCGACGACAAGCATTTCCGACACGCGCTTTTGCGACACGTCACGCCCCTTGGCCCCGCCCATGAGCCGGTAAAGCGGCAGGCTGATGAACCCCACGATCACGCAGAATCCCACCGTCACCCCCGCCGCCTCGGTGGGCGAGAACTTGCCCGTGTAGATGCCCCACAGAACAAGCCCGATGGCAAAGAATCCCAGCCACGCACCGATCGCGGTCTTGATCACCCGCATCGGGCTGAGCGCGATGAGAAAGCCCCACTTGTTGCTCCAGCTGATGAGGAACGCGGCGGTCATCATCGCCAGAACCATCAGCGACCCGGGGATGATCCCGGCCACGAACAGCTCCGATATCGGCAGGTTGAGCAGAAACCCGTAGACGATGAAGATGATCGACGGCGGGATGATGATCCCCACCGTGCCACCGGCGGCGGCGGTCGCCGCCGAGAACCGCTCGTCATAGCCGCCCTTGACCATTTCGGGGTGCAGCATCGAGCCGATGGTCGCCGTGGTCGCGGAATTCGAGCCCGAGATCGCCGCGAAAAGCCCGCAGGCCCCCAGCGCCGCCATCGCCAGCCCGCCGCGTATCCAGCCAAGGCAGGCATAGGCGAAATCCGACAGCCTGCGGGCGATCCCCGAGCGGTTGATGAGATCGCCGGTCAGGATGAAGAGCGGCATCGCCAGCAGCGCGAACCCGTCGGTGAACACATTCGACAGCGCCCCGCCGATATTCTGCAACGGCATCCCGATGACAAAGGATATGCCGATCACCCAGTAGCCGATGATCAGAAACACCGGCACGCCCAGCATGAACAGAAGCGTGACGCCGATGGAAATGAGCGTGATGATCGTCGGGTCGGTCATCTCAATCGCCTCCGATCACGGCCTGGGTGATCAGCGTATCCCCGCGCCGGTAATTTTCTATATCGCGCAGCGCGTTTTCCAGCACCCGCGCCACCAGCGTGGTGAACGCGATCGGCATCGAGATCAGAAACCACCACTGCATCACGTTGTCGGTGCCCAGCATGATCTGGAAATTCGACGCCGAATTGACCACCTGCTTCAGCGTGGTGACGATCACCACCCAGGAAAACCCGATCCACAAGACGGCATCGAGCATCAGGCATGCAAGCTGCCCCTTGCGCGGCATCGCGGTGCGGAATTCGGCAAACGCCAGATGCGTGCGCAGCTTGACGTTATAGCTGCACCCGAACCACGTCATGATGAGAAACAGGAACGGCGGCAGCGTGGTGGACCACGGCGCTTGCAGGGAAAAGACGAACCGCCGGATCACTTCGACAAAGATGATCCCGCCGATGGCGAGATAGGAGACCACCATGAGCGATTGCTCGAGATTGCGCTCGGCCCAGGGCACGACGCGGTAGAGGATGAGGAACCCGACCGCCAGCACCAGCATCGCCATCAGGCCCAGCGGCCAGACCACCGGGTGCCGCATCGCCTCGCTCAACATCCACGCATCGCCTGCGGCGAGCGCGCTGATAATCTCTCCCGCGCCCTGAAACCAGCCGGTCATGCCCACCCCTCCCTTTGGGTTGCCGTATGTATGCGCCGCGTTCGTCGCGGCTTGAGGCCGGGCCAGCCCCGTGAGGGGCGGCCCGGCCCGAGCTTAGGCGATCACGCCGCGCGCCACCAGCGCCGCGGCTCGACGTTCTCGGGCAGCGTGTCCTTGGGAATCTCGCGCGCTACGTCGTAGATTTCCTGGTAGGTGTCGATGCCACCCGCCCAGTTGTTGAGCCGCTCGCGCCACTGTGCCCACGGCTCCGGGTTGAACTCGGGCGAGCACATTTCCTCGGCCATTTTGATCTGATCGTCGGCGAGGAACGCAGGCCGCACGCCGTGTTCGGCAAAGATCGTGCCGGGAAGCTGCGGATCGGAGAAACCGACGGTCTTTATCAGCGCCGCCTCGTTCGCCGCCTGCACATGGACCTGCGCCAGATAGGCCGATTCCATGATCGCGTTCTGCAAATGCGGTTCCATCGCGTCAAACACCCGCGCCGACATCGAGGTGTGCTCGGTCCCGCAGAAGAACTTGAGGTCCACCGACTGGCTCACCACCGGCGACATGTTGGCATAGGCCACCGCCGACGCCCAGGTTTCGGCCCCGTCGATCAAGCCCTGTTTCAGACCGTCGAGCGTTTCCTCCCACGCGACGGGCACCGGGTTGAGGTTGAGCTGTTGCATCGCGATGCGGCCAAGCTGCGTGCCGGTCACCCGGTTCTTGGTGCCGAACAGCTCTTCGAGCTTGGTCACCGTCGGCTTGTCGGCAAAGTTGTTGCCAAGCTGGATGCCGCGCAATTCGCAATGCGAGAACAGGAATTTCAGCCCGTGGCGGCTTTCCAGCGGCTCGCGCAGCACGCGCTGCGAGGCGGGGGAATAGAGGAAATGATACTGCGCCGCGCGGCTCGGGAACATGTAGGCGTAATCGAGCACATTGAGATAGGGCGCGCCGCCCGCCGAGTTCTGGGTCGAGGCGGCATACATGTCGATCACGCCGGTCTGGGTTTTCTCGACACAGTTGAGCTGGCCGCAAATCTGGTTGTCGCCGATGAATTCCACACGAATTTCGCCCTCGGTCCGCTCCTCCAGGTCGCGGGCGAATTCCAGAACGCCGGCGCGCTCGATCAGCAGGTTGCGCGCGTTAAAGCCAGCGGCACCCAGTTTCAGCGTGTGCTTGGCCTCCTTGGCAAAGCGCTTGTTGTAGGTGCTCTCGGCGGCGCGTGCGAGCGACGGCAGCGATACCGCCCCGGTGAGCGCGCCTGCGCCGAAGACCACCGATGACAGGCCGAACTGGCCGGTCAGACGAAACAGATCCCGGCGGGAAATCCCGCTGAGGGCTTTGGATACTTTCATGATGTCCTCCCTTATTGCAAATTTTGATACTTGCAGTCTCAATAATGATAGACTTATGCTGAGTCTGGCAAGGAAAATCTTTTCCGCACAGAATTTGTGCAAAGGTTGGTTGAAAATGTCGGAAATATCAGCGGACTACGTCATCGTCGGGGCAGGCTCTGCCGGATGCGTGCTCGCGAATCGCCTCTCCGCCGATCCGAACACCACCGTGGTGTTGCTCGAAGCGGGGGGCCGCGACTGGAACCCGTGGATTCACATCCCCGTCGGCTATTTCAAGACCATGCACAACCCGAGCGTCGATTGGTGCTACCGCACCGAGCCCGATCCCGGCCTCAACGGTCGCGCGCTCGACTGGCCGCGCGGCAAGGTGCTGGGCGGGTCGTCGTCGCTCAACGGGCTGCTCTATGTGCGGGGCCAACCGCAGGATTACGACCGCTGGGCGCAGATGGGCAATCCCGGCTGGGGCTGGGACGAGGTGCTGCCGCTCTTCAAAAGGTCCGAGTGGCAAGAACGCGGGGCCGACGAGTATCACGGCGACCAGGGCACGCTCGCGGTGTCAAACATGCGCCTGCAACGGCCCATCTGCGATGCCTGGGTCGCGGCGGCACAGGACGCGGGCTATCCGTTCAACCCCGATTACAACGGCGCGACGCAGGAAGGCGTGGGGTATTTCCAGCTTACCGCGCGCAACGGGCGGCGCTGTTCCGCCGCCGTGGCCTTTCTCAACCCGGTGCGCGGGCGCGACAACCTGACCATCGTGACCCGCGCACAGGCAAGCCGCATCACCTTTGACGGCACCCGCGCCACCGGCGTGGCCTATCGCGACCGCAGCGGCGTGGAGCATATCGTCCGCGCAGGCCGCGAGGTGATCCTGTCCTCCGGTGCCATCGGCTCGCCGCACCTGATGATGCTCTCGGGGCTGGGCGAGGCGGCGCATCTGGCCGAGCACGGCATCGAGGTGCTGCGCGACCTGCCCGGCGTGGGCCGCAACATGCAGGACCACCTGCAGGCGCGGCTGGTGTTCAAATGCAATGAGCCGACGCTCAACGACGAGGTGCGCAGCCTCTGGGATCAGGCGCGCATCGCGCTCAAATACGCGATGTTCCGCGCCGGGCCGATGGCGATGGCCGCCAGCCTTGCCACCGGATTCATGCGCAGCGGCGATCATGTGGAAACGCCGGACATCCAGTTCCACGTGCAGCCCTGGTCCGCCGACAGCCCCGGCGAGGGGGTGCATCCCTTCTCGGCCTTCACCATGTCGGTCTGCCAGTTGCGCCCCGAAAGCCGGGGCCAGATCCGCCTCGCCTCCGCCGACCCGGCCACCTACCCGACAATCCACCCCAATTACCTCGCGACCGAGACCGATTGCCGGACCATCGTCGAGGGGATCAAGATCGCCCGCCGCATCGCCCGCCACGCGCCGCTCAATTCCAAGATTTCCCAAGAATTCCGCCCCGATGCCAGCCTCGACATGGACGACTACGACGGCACGCTCGACTGGGCGCGGAATTATTCGACCACGATCTACCACCCCGCCGGCACCTGCAAGATGGGGCAGGGGCCGGGGGCTGTGGTCGATGCGCGGCTGCGTGTGCACGGCATCACCGGGCTGCGCATCGCCGATTGCTCGATCATGCCCGAGATCGTCTCGGGCAACACCAACGCCCCCGCGATCATGATCGGCGAGAAGGCCTCGGACATGATCCTGGAGGATCACGCCACCTGAGCCGGGGGCGGTCACGCCCCCCGCACCCCCGACCACGCCAGCCCCGGCAGATACCGCGCCGCAACGCGCCCCTCCTCCAGCGCAAAGAGGTGTAGCCAGCCGTTGTCAAAAAGCGCGCGCACGCCCGGATGACGTTCCAGCACATCCGTGATCGCGTCGCGCGGGGCCTCGATCATCACCGACAGGCGCAGCGGCTCGTGCATGAGCTTATCCCCATCATGCACCGTCTGCCACGGCAGGCCGGGCCGGAGGATGCCGCCATTGCCCTGCACCACGCCGATCCCGCCGACGACGTTGTGGATGAGCTTGTTGCCGCCGCCAAAGGCCAGCGGCGCCACGGTCGAGCCGTAATATTGCAGGCTGATCCAGCTTGCCACCACCACCGGCGCGGTCAGGATCAATTCCAGCGTCCCGAATCCCTCGTCCCTGCGCCAGTCATAGCTGTGCAGGAACGCGCGGCCCTGCAAATCCGCCCCCGCCGTCACAGCCCGCGGCGCAGCCATGAACGCGGCGCAGCCCGCAAGCCCCCATTCCGGGCGCACCTCGGCCCAGTCGAGGGCGCGCGCGGCGACGTTTCCGGCGACGGCACCGGGCAGCCGCAGCGCCCGCTCGGCCCGCGCCATTTGCCCCGCAGCCCCGAGCCACGCCCGCGCCTGCGCGATGTCCTCGGCATGATCCGGCGCGGGGCTGTCCTCGTAAAGCGTCACCCGATCCGTCACCGTGTCGTGCAGCCCGGCCATGAACAGCACATCCCCGCCCAGCGCGATCCCCCGCGCGGGCAGCCCCGCCCGCGTCTCGGGATCGTTGAGCAGCCCGGCCAGCAGCCGCGCCGACACCTCGCCGGTCTGCCCCGCGCAGGCCCCGCAGTGATAGGCGCTCTGATGCGGGTTGTTGGTCATCTGCGCGCCGTGGCCCAACAGCAGCACCAGCCGCGCGTGCCCCGTGGTCAGGCTCATGGCGCGCAGCACGGCCGCCGCCGTTTCGGCCTTCTGTTCGGCGCTCAGCCCGCCCTCGATATGCGGCATCGGGTCGGGGGCAAGGCTCTTGGCCCCCAGCCCCAGCGCATCCTTGACCAGCTTCCAGCCATAGGCCGGCCCCGCCGCCTCGACAAAGGCAAAGGATGACACCGCCGCCTGCCGGAACCGGCCCCAGGCGCGGATCGCGCGCGCCGCTATCCGGGCCTCGTCCTCCCCCTCGGCATGGCTGCACGACGTCAGCGCGGGTGACAGGAGCGCGGGCAGATGCGCCTGCGCCATGTCGGTGCCTTTCGGCTTGTGCGCCACAGGAAGGCCGAAGAACCCGGCGAAGCCGATGGTCTCGATATCACCGCCCTGCGCCTCGAGCGCGCGGCGGAACACCTCGGACCGCACGTCGATACAGAACGCGGCCTGAAGCGCGGGCCGCGCGTCCACCGGATTCGGCCCCGTCAGCGCGGCGGCGAGGCGGCGCTGATGCGCGCGTTCGGCGGCGTCTTGCAGGATCGTGTCGATCACCTGATCCGGGGTCGGGACCACCGGCGCGGCGTGCGCGTCCACCACCTCCTGCCATTGCCCGGCGACCTGCGGCGCATGGGCAAGCAGCGCCTCCTCCCAGATCATGCGGATCGCCAGCAGATCGGTGATGGTGCTGTCGCTGCCGCCCGTCAGCTCCGCCTGCCACAGCATCCAGCGCGCGTGCTGCGACCAGCCGCCAAGGTCCATCAGCAGCCGGTGAAAGCCGGTCTCGGCGGCTGCATCGCTCAGCCCCAGCGCCTCGGCGGCGCGCAGGATCGCGCGGTCGGGCGTGTCCGGCGCGGCGGTCACATGGGCGCAGAACCCGGTCAGCCCGGCAATCTCGGGCGTCAGGTCATGGGTCGCCCATTCGCGCCACGCGGCGAACGCCCCGCGCCCCGGCGCGGGCGTCCAGAGCGCCTGCCCCCGGTCGAAATGCCCCGCCGCCCACAGGCCGAAGCTGCGCGCGATGACGGCGGGCCAGTCGGTGCCGGTGGCCGTTGCGGCCAGATCGGCCACGGTGGGCAGCGCGTGCGGCGCCGGGCTGTCGGTGGCGATCTTGGCCTTGAGGATCGCCAGATCGGCGGGCTTCAGCGGCGAGTCGCAGGCAAAAAGCGCCGCCGCCAGGTCGTCATCGCTGATCTCACCGGCCTTGACTTGCGCGGCATAGTCGGCGCGCGGGCGCGTGACGCGCACCCCGGCCACCCGCGCCAGCCGCGCGGATGTGGTGGCAAGGTTCTCACCCGTCTGCCCCAGGAACGGGTTGACGGCGACGGTGGCATCGAGCGGAAAGGCGGGCGGGATGGCGCGTGCGGCGGCCTCGGCGCTCGTCAGCAGGGTCGAGACCCGGTCGGGCGCGATCTGTGCATGCTTGAGGAACATCTGTCTTTCTCCTGTCGGTTCAGTTGGATTTCGCGGTTTTCAGCCCACCGATGAGCCGGTCGAGCACCGCGTTGAGGTAAAGCCCGTTGGCCAGATGCACCCGCAGCCCGGCGGTCGAGGGGTGATGCGCCCAGAGCGGGAACAGCGCCTGCGCCACCGCCACCAGCCCGAACGAGGCCAGCGCCAGCACGATGAGCGCCCATTCCAGCGGGCCGGGCGCGGGCGGGGCGGGCAGGTGCGCGCCCCACAGCGCGCCCGCCAGCGTGTGAAAGCCGAAATAGGCCAGCGCCGCGCCCAGCGAGGCGCGCGCCGTGTGCCGTGTCAGCGCGCGGGGCGCGGCGTCGGCGAGGCCCTGCGCCACCAGGTAGGCCACCCCGAAAATGAGGATCGCCCCCAGCGCCAGCGCCTGCGCCGATTTCGGCCCCGCGATCAGGCCAAAGCCCGTGGCCACCACCGCGTAGAGCACCAGCGCCAGCGCGAAGGACCGCGCCACCGCCGCCAGCCCCGGCACCGCCACCGGGCCGGGCCGCCGCACCGACAGCACCGCCTGCACCGCGCCGCCCGAGGCGAGGAAGGCGTGCGCCTTGTAGAGCGAATGCGCCACGATATGCAGCAGCGCCAGCGCCCACAGGCCCAGCCCGCATTGCAGCAGCATGAACCCCATCTGCGCCACGGTGGACCAGGCCAGCGCCGTCTTGACCGCGCTTTGCGTGAGCATCACCACCGCGCCGAAAATCGCCGTCAGCCCGCCCAGCATCACCAGCGCCGCCATCGCGCCGGTGCTGGCCTGCACCACTTCCGCCAGCCGGATGAGCAGCAGCCCGCCGCCGTTGATGATCCCTGCGTGCAACAGCGCCGAGACCGGGGTGGGGGCCTCCATCACCTCGGTGAGCCAGCCGTGCAGCGGGAAGGCGGCGGTCTTGAGCGCCGCCGCGATCACGATGAGCGCCACCGCGAGCTTGGCCGCGAGCGGCAGGCCCGCGCCGGCCGCTTGGGTGAGGGCTTTGATCTCGATGGTGCCGAAGGCGTGCCACAGGAGCGCGGCGGCGAGGATCAGCGCCACGTCGCCCGCGCCCCAGACGAGCGTGAATTTCGCCGCCGCGCGGCGTGCCTCGGCGCGGTCGGGGTAGAACATGAGGAGTTGCTTAATGGCCAGCCCGGTGGCGATGAACCCGACCGCCAGAACCGCAAGGTTCGCGGCCTGAACCTGCAGGTTCACCGCCGCGAGGGCGGCCAGAAGCAGGCCGTGAAACGCCCCTTCGCGCGCCTCGCCGTCAAGGTAGCTGCGCGCATATCGCACCACCACCCAGCCGACGAACGACACCAGCACAACCATCGTCACGCTCACCCCGTCAAGCCGCACAAGGCCCGCAAACGCGACCGGCCCCGCGATCACAAGCTGCGCCAGCCCGGCGATCCCGAAAGCCAGCGCCGCCAGCGCCGCCCCCTCGGCCAGTCGGGGCAGAGTGCCGGGGCGGCGGCCGGGACGGGCAAGGGCAAATGCCGCCGTTGCCAGTAAAATCAACGGTGTAAGAAGAATGAGAGGGGGAAGGGTCATATCGGGCGTCTCCTGTTCCAAGGGTTTGGACAGGGAGATACCGCTTGCATATGTTCTATAAAATTACATATTATGAGGCATAACATTCTATATAATAGAACAATGGCCCAACTGAACCTCCACCACCTGCGCCTCTTTCGTGCCGTCGCGCGCGATGGCACGCTGACCGGGGCGGCGCGCGGTCTGAACCTGTCGCAATCGGCCCTCTCGGCGCAGGTGCGCACCCTCGAGGCGACGCTCGGCCATGACCTCTTCGAACGTCGCGGCCGGGGTCTGGTGCTGACCGAGGCGGGCCGCATCGCGCTCGACCATGCCGAGGCGATCTTTCGCACCGCCGACGACCTGACCGCCACCCTTGCCCAAGCCCCCGGATCCCGGCGGGTTTTGCGGGTGGGGGCGCTCTCGACGCTGTCGCGCAATTTCCAGATCGGGTTCGTCGGGCCGCTGATCGGGCGCGCGGATGTCGAGGTGGTGCTGCGCTCTGGCGCGCAGACCGACCTTCTGCGCGCGCTGGAGGCGCTGTCGCTGGATATCGTGCTCACCAACCTCGTGCCCGCGCGTGACGCCGCCAGCCCCTATCTCGTCCACCCGATTTCCGAACAGCCGGTGAGCCTTGTCGGCGCGCCGGTTCACGATGCCGACGCGCGCAGCCTGTCCGAGTTGCTGAGCACCGAGCCGCTGATCCTGCCGACCCCGGAATCGGCCCTGCGCGCGGGGTTTGACGCGCTGCTGGAGCGGCTGGGCGTGGTGCCCCGCATCGCCGCCGAGGCCGACGACATGGCGATGCTGCGGCTTCTGGCGCGCAGCGGCACGAGCCTTGCCGTGATCCCGCCCATCGTCGTGCAGGACGAGCTTGCCTCGGGGATGCTGGTGGAACGCGCGCGGCTGGAGGGGATCACCGAGCGGTTTCTCGCGGTGACGCTGCGGCGCCGGTTCCCCAATCCGCTGGTGGCCGAGGTGCTGGACGCGGCGGCGGATCAAAGGGGCTGATCTGCCCCAACTGACCCCTCACGCGAACCCGGTGATGAGTTGCCGCAGGCCGAGCGCCGCGCCGGCGAAGATCGCCGACAGCGTGACCGGCGCGCTCAGCGACAGCACGGAAAACGCCGACATGCCCTGCCCGATGGAGCAGCCCACGGCGATCACCCCGCCGAAGCCCATGCACACCCCGCCGAGGATCTGGCGGCGCAATTCGCGCGGGTCGTCGCAGGCCTCCCACCGGAAGTGACCTTGCACGAAACTGCCCGCAAGCGCGCCTGCGAGCACGCCGAACACCGAGGCGACGCCAAAGCTGATGCCGGTGCCGCTGCTGGCAGTCATGAGGTAGAGGATGGTGTCGCCCAGCGGGGCCGAGAACGTGTGCGAGATCACCGGCTGCGGCGCGAAGCCGTGGGTGGCCACATGCGAGGTGACCGCCCAGCCGGATGCGATGGCAAGCCCCACCGCCGCGCCCCAGCCCACCGCGCGCAGGTTGGCGCGGAACGGCCCCGACGCGAGCGCAAGGCCCGCGATGCCGAGCGACAGGCCCAGCCCCGCCCAGACCGTCGGCAGCCCGGTGAGCGCCGACAGGATTTCGGCATAGCTGCGGGTTTGCCAGCCGACGGTGGTGGCTTCGGTCAACGTCACGCGCAGCGCCGCCAGCGGGCCGGACATCATGATATAGGCCGAGATGCCCATCACCAGCACGATGACGAAGGCGCGCAGATCGCCGCCGCCAAGCCGTGCCAGCGCGCCGTGGCCGCAATTGCCGGCGATCGACATGCCGTAGCCGAAAAGCAGCCCGCCCACCACGCTCGCCGCAGGCGACCAGGGCGTGCCCCAGTAGACGTTCGCACCGATATCGAACAGCCCCAGCGCCGCCATGCCGAAGGCCGCCACCCCGGCAAAACCGATGGCCAGAATCCACATGCGCAGCCGCGTGTCGCTGTTCTGGTAGAGCAGGTCCTCGATCGCGCCCAGAGTGCAGAACCGCCCGACCCGCGCCGCAAGGCCCAACAGGACGCCGCCCGCAAAGGCCACCAGCGCGATGAGGATCGGATCGGGGATATCGGTGGCCATAGGCTTCCTCCCTCTGCCCGGTGCCACGACGGCCTGTCACGCAGTGCGGCAGAACATATCGTAGACCACGTCGAGCATTCTCTTGGTGCGGTCATCTGTCAAACGATAATAGATCGTTTTGCCCTCACGTCTTGGCGTGACAAGCCCTTCCTGCCGCAGCCGCGAGAGCTGTTGCGACACCGCCGCCTGCCGCGCCGACAGCAAATCCTCGAGCTCCGAGACGGATTTCTCGCCGCTGGCGAGATAGCACAGGATCATCAGCCGCCCCTCGTGGCTGATCGCCTTGAGAAACTCTGCCGCGTTGCAGGCGTGGCTGTGGAACGCGTCGAGGTCCTGTTGGGTCATGTCCATCGGATCGGTTCGTCCTTGGGGGTCACGGCAGCGCCGTGGCCCCGGGATGCGCGTCGAGCAACTGGCCGAGCACGAACCAGAAGAATTCGTCGCCCGCGTAGCCCTCAATCCGGCCAAGCTCGCGCCCGTCCTCGATCAGCACGAAGGTGGGCGTGAAGACCGGACGCGAGGCAAACTCCACGTCCTCGGGCAGATCGCGGATCATCGCGCGGCGCAGGGGCGCGCGCTTCGCCTCGTCGGTCTTGGGATAGATCGGGCCGATCTCGGCGTTCCAGCGTTCGCACCAATGGCAGCCGTGCTGCTCCACCATCAGAAGCTCTGCGGCACGGGGTGCGGCAGGCAGGATCACGAGGATCAGGCCGAGAAGAAAGGCGGTCACGCGCATGGGCGCTCCGATTGACGAATGTTCAAAAACATATGATAGTTTGAATGTGACTGCGATGCAACCTTCGAGAGGTGTCCGATGTTCGACGTTTCCGTGCTGAGCGCCTTTCTTGGGGGGCTCGTGGTGTTTTTCTCGCCCTGCGTGCTGCCCATTGTGCCGTTCTACCTGAGCTACATGGCGGGGGCCTCGGTCTCGGCCGTGACGACCGAAGGGGCCATCGCGCCGGGGGTGCGGGCGCGGGCCTTCGCCGCCTCGGTGATGTTCTCGGCGGGGATCATCACCGTTTTCGTGCTTCTGGGTGCGGCGGCTTTCGGGCTCAGCCAGGCATTCCGCGCGCACCAGACCGAGTTTCGCGCCGTGGCCGCGCTGATCGTGCTGGTGATGGGGCTGCATTTCCTCGGGGTCTTGCGCATCGGTTTTCTCAACCGGGTGTTCCAGATGGAGGCGGGCGAAACCAAGGGCATGTCGGTTCTTGGGGCCTATCTCGTGGGGTTCGCCTTTGCCGCCGGGTGGACGCCCTGCGTGGGCGGGGTGTTGACCGCTGTTGTCTTTACCGCAAGCACCGAGGCCACGGCGATGAAGGGGCTGGGGCTGATGCTGGTATTCGGCCTCGCCATGACCACGCCGTTCATGGTGGCGGCGCTGTTCATAGGGCCGTTCCTGCGCTTTGTCGCGCGGTTCCGGCGGCATCTGCCCAAGGTGGAGAAGGCGATGGGTGTGCTGCTGATCGTGTTCGCGGTGCTCATCGCCACCGACAGCGTCAACTATATCGCGCAATGGATGCTGGAAGTGTTTCCGGCGTTCCAGGAAATCTAGGGAGGACAAGGCATGAAACATGTTCTGGGGATGATCGCGGCGCTGCTGATGGCGGTGCCAGTGGGCGCGGCGGAGCTTGGCGATGACGGGCTGCACAAGACCGACTGGATGCGCGAGACGTTCAAGGACCTGCGCGAGGACTTGGGCGAGGCGAATGCCGAGGGCAAGCGCCTCATGCTGATCGTCGAGCAGCGCGGCTGTATCTACTGCACGCGGATGCACGAGGAGGTGTTTCCCCGCCCCGAGATCGCCGACTATATCCGCGAGAATTATTTCGTGGTGCAGATCAACCTGCACGGCGATATCGAGGTGACCGATCTCGACGGAGAATCACTCAGCGAGAAGGCCGCCACGCGCAAGTGGGGGCTGCTCTTCACCCCGTCGATCCTGTTCCTGCCCGAAGATGTGTCGGAGGGGCAGAGCGCGGGCGAGGCCGCGGTCGCGATGATGCCCGGCGCGTTTGAAGCGGCGACCACGCTGGACCTGCTGACTTGGGTGAACGAGAAGCGGTATCTGCTTGATGATGGTGAGGATTTTCAGCGTTATCATGCGCGCAGAATCGCCGAGCGCGCCGCCGCGAAACAGGACTGAATCGGGCCAAACCTGAGCCTGCGAATACATCAAATTCAAAAATCAGAATTTAATGTTGTGTGCTCGCGCGTTTGTGTTCTATGATATACTGAATTCTGAATGTGTTAGGGAGGACGCATGAAACGCAACATAATTGCCCTTGGCCTCGTCTGTGTGGCATCTGGCGCTTTCGCGGCAGAGGTCGCGCCCGGCGACGTGGCCTTCGACTATGGCGCGGTGGAGAAATCGCTCACCGGGCAGCCCGGTGACGCGGAACGCGGGCGCGAGGTGGTGGGCAGCAAGTCGCTCGGCAATTGCGTGGCCTGCCACGCCAATTCCGACATGAGCGACATCCCGTTCCACGGCGAGATCGGCCCGATGCTTGACGGCGCAGGCGAGCGCTGGAGCGAGGCGGAATTGCGCGGGATCGTGACCAACGCCAAGATGATGTTCCCCGGCTCGATGATGCCGTCCTTTTACAAGGTGGACGGGTTCGTGCGCCCCGGAGACGCCTATAGCGGCGATGCCGCGCCCGATGATCTGCCGCCGCTTCTCAGCGCGCAGCAGATCGAGGATGTGGTCGCCTACCTGCTGACCCTCAAGGAATGAGACCAGCGCCCGCGTGGCGGGCGGCCTGAAAAGGAGAGAGACGAGATGACACTGACAAGACGTAGCGTGATGGTGATGGGCGCTGGGGCCGTTGTGGCCTTTGGCCTGCCGATGCGGGCGAGTGCCGCAGGCGAGGACAAGATCGCCGAATTCACCGGCGGGGCCGATATGGCCGAGGGCGGCATCACCCTCAGCGCGCCCGAGATCGCCGAGAACGGCAACACCGTGCCGATCGAGGTCTCGGCCCCCGGTGCCGAGGCGATCCTCGTGCTGGCGATGGGCAACCCGACGCCCGGTGTGGCGGAATTCAGGTTCGGCCCGCTGGCCGCATCACAGACCGCCTCGACCCGTATCCGCCTCGCCGGAACGCAGGACGTGGTGGCGATTGCGAAAATGAAGGACGGCTCGTTCGCGCGCGCCTCGAGCAACGTCAAGGTGACCATCGGCGGCTGCGGCGGCTGAGGCACAGGAACAGGAGACTCCGAAAATGGCAGACAATGTAAGACCCCGCGTGAAAGCGCCGCGCAAGGCCGAGCCCGGCGAGGCGGTCACCATCAAGACCCTGATCAGCCACCCGATGGAATCCGGGCAGCGCAAGGACAGCGACGGCAACCCCATCCCGCGCTCGATCATCCATCGCTTCACCTGCGAATTCAACGGCGAGATGGTTGTCGATGTGGCGATGGAGCCCGCGATCTCGACCAACCCGTATTTCGAGTTCGAGGCGGTGATTCCCGAGGCCGGTGATCTCAAGTTCACTTGGTATGACGACGACGGCGATGTCTACGAAGAGACCAAAACCGTCGCGATGGCCTAAGGGCCGCATCGTCAGGGAGGAACGAGAATGACAAGAACAGCACTGATACCGACGCTTCTGGGAGCGGGCGTGATCGCGGCGGGGGCGGCATTCGCCGACCCTGTCGAGGACACGCTCATCCTGAACGAAGACATCGAACTCACCACCTGGACCGAGGCCCCGGCAGCCGTCGAGGGCGCGCTTTCGGAGGTGATCTCGGGGTGGCATTTCCGCGGCACCGAGACCCGCGCGATGCAGTCCGACGATTTCGACAATCCCGGCATGATCTTTGTCGAGGATGCGATGGCCTCCTGGGACACGGTCGAGGGCGAGGCGGGCAAATCCTGCGCAAGCTGCCACGGTGACGTGGAAGAGAGCATGAAGGGCGTGCGCGCGGTGTACCCGAAGTGGAACGAGGACGCGGGCGAGGTTCGGACTCTGGAAATGCAGGTCAATGCCTGCCGCACCGAGAACATGGAGGCCGAGCCGCTGAAATACACCGGCACCGACATGACGAGCATGGTGGCGTTGATTTCCTCGGTGTCGCGTGGCCTGCCGGTGAACGTGGCCACGGATGGCCCGGTGGCCGAAACGTGGGAGGCGGGCAAGGAACTCTACTATACCCGCACCGGTCAGTTGGAGCTGAGCTGCGCCAATTGTCACGAGGACAATTACGGTCGCATGATCCGCGCCGACCACCTGAGCCAGGGCCAGATCAACGGCTTTCCGGTCTACCGGCTGAAGAACACCAAGCTGAACTCGGTTCACGCCCGCTTCAAGGGCTGCGTGCGCGACACCCGCGCCGAGACCTACAAGCCCGGCAGCCCAGAATTCGTGGCACTGGAACTGTATGTCGCGAGCCGTGGCAATGGTTTGTCGGTCGAAGGTCCGTCGATCCGGAACTGAACGGGAAACCCCGCCGGGCCAAGCGCCGGGCGGGGTTTTTCTCAACTCAAAACATTCAAAATACCGCATGTGATCCCTGCGGGTGTGGAAAGGTCAGACATGGTCTCGCGTCGCGATTTTCTTCAGACGAGCATGGCGGCTTCGGCCATTCTCGGGGCGTCCTCATTTGGCAACTGGGCGAGGTTGGCCGCGCAGCAGGCGCTTAGCCAGGATCAGTTGCTGGATTTCGACACGTTCGGCAATGTGAGCCTGATCCACATCACCGACATTCACGGACAGCTCAAGCCGGTCTATTTCCGCGAGCCGTCGATCAATATCGGCGTCGGTGCCAACAAGGGCGAAGTGCCGCATGTCACCGGGGCCGATTTCCGCAAGCTCTATGGCATCGACGACGGCAGCCCGTCGCATTACGCGCTGTCCTCAGGCGATTTCAGCGCGCTGGCGCAGGCTTATGGCAAGGTCGGCGGGCTGGACCGGGTGGCGACGGTCATCAATTCCATCCGCGCCGCGCGCCCCGATGCGCTGCTGCTCGATGGCGGCGATACGTGGCACGGCTCCTACACCTGCTATCACACCCAAGGGCAGGACATGGTCAACGTGATGAACGCGCTGAAACCCGATGCGATGACCTTTCACTGGGAATTCATCCTCGGCACCGAGCGGGTGCAGGAGATCGTCGAGGGCCTGCCCTTTGCCGCGCTTGGGCAGAACGTGTTCGACGCCGAATGGGACGAACCCGCCGAGCATTTCCCGCCCTACAAGTTCTTCGAGCGCGGCGGCGTCAAGATCGCCGTCATCGGTCAGGCCTTTCCCTACATGCCGATCGCCAATCCCGGCTGGATGTTCCCTGAATACTCCTTCGGCATCCGTGACGAAAACATGCAGGCGATGGTCGATGAGGTGCGCGGGCAGGGGGCCGAACTGGTCGTGTGCCTGAGCCATAACGGCTTTGACGTCGACAAGAAGATGGCGGGCAAGGTCAAGGGGATCGACGTGATCCTGACCGGCCATACCCATGACGCCCTGCCCGAACCGGTGCTGGTGGGCGAGACGATCCTGATCGCCTCCGGCTCCAACGGCAAGTTCGTGAGCCGCGTCGATCTGGATGTGCGTGATGGCCGGATGATGGGCTTCCGCCACAAGCTGATCCCGATCTTCTCGGACGTGATCGCGCCGGACGCGCAGGTCGCCGCGCTGATCGACGAACAGCGCGCGCCGTTCAAGGCGGAACTCGAAGAGGTGATCGGCCAGACCGACAGCCTGCTCTACCGGCGCGGCAATTTCAACGGCACCTGGGATGACCTCATTTGCGAGGCGCTTATTTCCGAGCGCGACGCGGATATCGCCATGTCCCCCGGCGTGCGCTGGGGGCCGAGCCTCATCCCCGGGCAGGATATCACCCGCGAGGATATCTTCAACGTCACCTCGATGACCTATGGCGAGGCGTATCGCACGGAAATGACAGGGGAATTCATCAAGGTGATCCTCGAGGACGTGGCCGATAACATCTTCAACCCCGATCCCTATTACCAGCAAGGCGGCGACATGGTGCGCATCGGCGGCATGGGCTACCGGATCGACATCAACCAGCCGCAGGGCAGCCGGATCAGCGACATGGTGCTGCTCAGGACCGGCGAGGCGATTGATCCCTCGAAAACCTACGTGGTCGCCGGCTGGGCCAGCGTGAACGAGGGCACCGAGGGCCCGCAGATCTGGGACGTGGTCGAGAGCCACATCCGCAAGCAGGGCACCGTGCGTGTCCCCCCCAATGACAGCGTCAAGGTTATCGGCGCGTAAGAGCATGTTGAGAGGAGGCATTCGGAATGTCTGAGCTTTTCAAGGGAAAACCCACCTCGCGCCGCGCCTTCCTGCGCGGCAGCGCGGCCGCGGCGGCAGGGGCCGTGACGGCGGGGGCGGCGCAGGCGGGCACGCCCGATCCGTTGATCACCGAAGTGCAACCCTGGGCGCAGGGCTGGGGCGACGGGGTGGATGCCACTCCCTACGGCCTGCCCATCGAGTATGAGTCGGACGTGGTGCGCCGCAATGTCGAATGGCTGACCGCCGACACGATCAGTTCGATCAACTTCACCCCCATCCACGCGCTCGACGGCACGATCACGCCGCAGGGCTGTGCGTTCGAGCGGCACCATTCCGGGGCGATTGACCTCAGGAAGGACGATTACCGCCTGATGATCAACGGGTTGGTCGATACGCCGCTGGTCTTCACCTATGCCGATCTCGAGCGTTTCCCGCGCGAGAACCACGTCTATTTCTGCGAATGCGCGGCCAATACCGGCATGGAATGGGCGGGTGCGCAGCTCAACGGCGCGCAGTTCACCCACGGCATGATCCACAACATGGAATATACCGGCGTGCCGCTGCGCACCCTGCTGGAAGAGGCGGGGCTCGACGCGGCGGGCGCGTTGCAGGACAAGTGGGTCTATGTCGAGGGGGCGGATGCGTCGTCGAACGGGCGCTCGATCCCGATGGGCAAGGCGCTTGGCGATTGTCTCGTGGCGTTCAAGGCCAATGGCGAGGCGCTGCGCAAGGAACACGGCTACCCCGTGCGCCTCGTCGTGCCCGGCTGGGAAGGCAACATGTGGGTCAAGTGGCTGCGCCGCATCGAGGTCACCGACGGCCCGGTGGAAAGCCGCGAGGAGACCAGCAAATACACCGACACGCTGGCCGATGGCACCTCCCGCAAATGGACATGGGTGATGGATGCCAAATCCATCGTCACCTCGCCCAGCCCGCAGGCACCGATCACACATGGCAAGGGGCCGCTGGTGATCTCGGGGCTGGCATGGTCCGGCCACGGCGCGATCACCCGCGTCGATGTCTCCAAGGATGGCGGCAAGACGTGGGAGACCGCGCGCCTGGCCAGGGAAGGCGAGGCCAAGGCGCTCACCCGCTTCTACCTCGACACGCACTGGGATGGCGAAGAGATGCTGCTGCAAAGTCGCGCGATGGACGAGACGGGGTATATCCAGCCCACCAAGGCGCAGTTGCGCGAGGTGCGCGGCGAGAACTCGATCTATCACAACAACTGTATTCAGACATGGTGGGTGCGGCCCAACGGGGAGGCAGAGAATGTCGAGGTTTCTTAAGTTCACGCTGGTCGCGGGCCTGACCGTCAGCGCCACCGCGACGGTCGTCTGGTCGGGCGAATACGGGCTGGGGCGTGAGGCGCTGCCCGAGGAAATCGCCGCCTGGGACGTCAAGATCATGCCCGACGGTCGCGGCCTGCCCGAGGGCGAAGGCGACGTGTGGACCGGCGAGGAGGCGTTCATCGAGAACTGCGCCGTCTGCCACGGCGATTTCGCCGAAGGGGCCGGTAACTGGCCCGCGCTGGCGGGCGGCGAAGGCACGCTCGCCGACGACGACCCGGTCAAGACCACGGGGTCTTACTGGCCGTATCTCTCGACAGTCTGGGATTACGTGAACCGGTCGATGCCCTATGGCAACGCGCAATCGCTCAGCCCCGACGACGTGTATGCGATCACGGCCTACATCCTCTATTCCAACTTTCTGGTGGATGACGATTTCGTTCTGTCGAACGAAAACTTCGCCGAGTTCGAGATGCCCAATGCGGATGGTTTCATCGTCGATGATCGCGCCGAGACGGAATACGCGGTCTGGCATGGCGAGCCGTGCATGGAGAATTGCAAGGACAGCGTCGAGATCACCATGCGCGCCGCCGTGCTCGACGTGACCCCGGTGGAGGAGGAGGCCGCAGCCCCCGCGCCCGGGGAAGCGTCGGTCGAGGAAGCTGTGGCCGAGCCGGAGCCGGAACCCGCCGCCGCCGCGCCCGATCCCGAACTTGTCGCCGCCGGTGAAAAGGTGTTCCGCCAGTGCAAGGCCTGCCACCAGGTTGGCGAGGGGGCCAAGAACCGCGTCGGACCGCAGCTCAACGGGGTGGTGAACCGCGCCGCCGGGGCGGTGGACGGGTTCAGGTATTCCTCCGCGCTCATGGACATGGCCGCCGACGGGTTGATCTGGGACACCGAAAGCCTCGCCGCCTTCCTCGACGACCCGCGCGGTTACATGAAAGGCACGAAGATGGGCTTTGCCGGGCTGCGCTCGGACGAGGATATCGACGCGGTCACCGCTTACCTCATGAGTTTCGAGGAGTAACGCGATGCGCTTGCCGCCTCTCCTGCAAGCGATGACCCTCGCCGCGCTGATCGCGGCAGGTGGCGCGCGGGCGGAGCTCATCGGCGATGCCGAGGCGGGCGCGCGGCATTTCAACGCGTGCAAGGGCTGTCACCAGGTGGGGAAGGGGGCCGAGGACCGCATCGGCCCCCATCTCAACGGCCTTTTCGGAAGGCAGGCAGCGGCGCATGAGGGCTATCGCTATTCCGCCTCGATGGAGCGGGCGGGCGTCGATGGACTGACCTGGACGCTGGAGACGCTCGACGCCTATATCGAGAATCCGCGCGCGCTCGTCTCAAAGACGCGGATGAGTTATCGCGGGATGAAGGACGAGCAGGCAAGGGCCGATCTTCTGGCTTACCTGCGCACCTTTTCCGACAACCCCGCGAACATCCCCGAGGCCGAGCCGACGGCCATCGGCACCGATCATTCGGTCGCGCCTGAAATTCTGGCGATTCAGGGCGATCCGGACTACGGCGAATATCTCAGCAGCGAATGCGTGAGTTGTCATCAGGCCGACGGGACCGGGGGCGGCATCCCCTCGATCACCCGCTGGCCCGAAGAGGATTTCGTTGTGGCGATGCACGCCTACAAGGACAAACTGCGTCCCCATCCGGTGATGCAGATGATGGCCGGTCGCCTGTCGAACGAGGAGATCGCGGCGCTGGCGGCCTATTTCAAGGACCTCGAATAAACGCGGTCCGCTCAAGGGAGGAGATACCATGACTTTGAACCGACGCACATTCATGGCCGTTGGAACGGCTGCGGCTGCGACGCTTTCGGCCCCTGCGGTGCTGGCCGCCGGACACGGCAAGCCACGCGTCGTCGTGATCGGCGGCGGCTCGGGCGGGGCCACCGCCGCGCGCTATATCGCCAAGGACAGCAAGGGTGCCATCGACGTGACGCTGGTAGAGCCGTCGCGCAGCTATTTCACCTGCTATTTCTCGAACCTCTATATCGGCGGTTTCACCGATCTGGAGGATATCAGCCACACCTACGGCACGCTGGCCGCGAAATACGGGATCAACGTGGTGCATGACTGGGCCGTGGACGTGGACCGGGCGGCCCGGACCGTCAGCCTCGCGGGCGGCGCGGTTCTGCCCTATGACAAGCTGATCCTCAGCCCCGGCATTGATTTCGTCGAGGATGCCGTGCCGGGCTGGTCGGTGGCGGCGCAGAATGCGATGCCGCACGCCTACAAGGCCGGCTCGCAAAGCGAGCTCTTGAAGGCGCAGATCACGGCGATGCCCGAGGGCGGGCGTTTCGCGATGGTGGCCCCGCCCAACCCCTACCGCTGCCCGCCGGGGCCGTATGAGCGCATCTCGATGGTAGCCAACGTGCTCAGCCGGGTGAACCCGACCGCCAAGATCCTTTTGGTCGACCCCAAGGAGAAATTCTCGAAACAGGCGCTGTTCGAGGAAGGCTGGCAGCGCCATTACGGCGGCATGATCGAGCGGATTGGCCCCGATTTCGGCGGCGAGAACGTGAGCGTCGATCCGGACGCCATGACCATCGACATCGATGGCATGGTGGAAAAGGTCGATGTCTGCAACGTGATCCCGGCGCAGAAGGCGGGCAAGATTGCGGATATGGCGGGCGTCACCGATGGCCGCTGGGCCCCGGTGAATGCCGCCGACATGTCGTCGAAGGCCGACCCGGATGTGCACGTTCTGGGCGATGCGGCGGCGCAGGGCGACATGCCCAAATCCGGCTTTGCCGCCAACTCACAGGCCAAGGTCTGCGCGATGGCGGTGCGCGGGGCGCTCACCGGCTCCAAGGTGTTCCCGGCCAAGTTCACCAACACCTGCTGGTCGCTCATCGCCGAGGATGACGGCGTCAAGGTGGGCGCAACCTACGAGGCGACCGAGGAAAAGATCGCCAAGGTCGACGGCTTCATCTCGCAGACCGGCGAGGATGCCGCAACCCGCAAGGCCACCTACGAGGAATCGGTGGGCTGGTATGCGGGCATCACCACCGACATGTTCAGCTAACCGGCGCGCGAACGCGTGACCAACAAAGGAGAGACGGAAATGAAAAAGACAATTCTGGCCGGGGTTTTGGGCCTCGCAGCACTTCCCGCAGTGGCGCAGGAGGCGGTGACCTACCCGTTCGAGGGCACATTCGGCGATGCCGCCTTCGCGGTCGAAAGCGCCATCCTCGACCGGGGTCTGGTGATCGACCTCACCAGCCATGTGGGCGACATGCTCAACCGCACCGGCGCGGATGTGGGCAGCGATGTGAAGCTGTTCGAGGCGGCGGATATCTTTCTGTTCTGTTCCGCCACGCTGTCGCGCGAGGTGATGGAGGCCGACCCGATGAACCTTGCGCATTGCCCCTACGGCGTCTTTGTCGCCGAGCGGGATGGCGAGGTGATGGTGGGCTATCGCACCTACCCCGAGGGCGAGATGCAGAAGGTGCAGGCCTTCCTCGACGAGATCGTGCAGGACGCGCTGGAATAATACGCTCTGACCGGGCCGCGCAGGCGGCCCGGTTGACCTAACGCAAGGCAGGCGGGCTGCGCGCGGGGTAGACCCCTGCAACATCATGTGAAAGGCCCGTCATGCTGGAAACACTCATCGACACCTACGGCGACGGGGCGGTGCTCGCGGTGGCGGGCGCGCTGGTTGGCGTGATATTCGGCGCGGCGGCACAGCATTCGCGGTTCTGCCTGCGCTCGGCCTCGGTCGAAGTGGCCGAGCGCCACCTTGGCCCGCGCCTGTCGATCTGGCTCATCGCCTTTTCCGCCGGGGTGCTGTCGGTGCAGGGGGCGATTGCGCTTGGTCTTCTGGATGTAAGCGAGGCGCGCCCGCTGGCCGCCACCGGCAGCCTGTCGGGCGCGATCATCGGCGGGCTGATGTTCGGCGCGGGGATGATCCTCGCACGCGGTTGCGCAAGCCGCCTGCTGGTGCTTTCGGCCACCGGCAACCTGCGCGCGCTCATCACCGGGCTGGTGCTGACCATCGTCGCGCAATCGGCGCTGCGCGGGGTTCTCTCGCCCGCGCGCGAGGGGCTGGCGCGGCTGTGGCTCGTGCCGGGGGGCGAGGCGCGCGATATCCTCGCGCATCTGGGGATGTCGCCGGGCGTCGCGGCGGGGATCGCGGCACTGGTGCTGATCGCCGGTGTGGCGCTTGCGCTTATGCGCCATGTGCGACCAAGCCACGCGGTCGCCGCGATGGGCGTCGGGCTGGCCATCGGGCTGGGCTGGCTCGCGACCTATTGGGTCGCGCAGACCTCTTTCGAGATCATCCAGATTTCCTCGGTCACCTTCACCGGGCCGTCGACCGATACGCTGATGGGGCTGGTGAACAGCACCGCGCTGCCGCTCGGTTTCGGCGTGGGGCTTGTGCCGGGGGTGTTCGTCGGTGCGGCAGGCATGGCGCTTGTCACGCGCGAATGGAAGATCGAGCGTTTCGGCCCCGACACGCCGATGGAACGCTACCTCGTGGGCGCGGCGCTGATGGGGTTCGGCTCGATGCTCGCGGGCGGCTGCGCCGTTGGCGCGGGCATGTCGGGGGGGGCGATCTTTGCGCTGACAGCCTGGGTCGCGGTGACCGCGATGTGGCTGGGTGCGATGGCCACGCACCTGATGATGATGCGCCCGGCCCGCCGCGCGGCGCTGGGCTGAGGCGTCGCAAGAGGAGTATTTTTACCAAGAAGAAACCGGGGCCGGGTTTGCAGATACCTTGTTTCTTCTTGGCTCAAATACTCTCTTGCGGTGCCGTCACTCCCATTCCATCTGCTCGTAGACGCGACCCGCGTTCTTGGTGGCCAGCTCTTCATACGTGTCGAGATGCCGGTAGGGGGATTGATCCACGTAATAGGCATCCGTCAGGTCGCCGCCCGCGTCGAGATGCTCGGCGATGCGGGCGCGCAGGTATTCGAGGTAGCCCTTGGTGTAGCGGCGCACCTGGTCCATGTTGGTGGGGTGGCCGTGGCCGGGGATGACGTAGGTGGCTCCCAGCGCCTCGAATTCGCTGTCCCAAGTCTCGAGCCAGTCGCGTGTGATGGTGTGCTCGAAGATCGGCAACATGCGCTCGTGAAAGGCCATGTCGCCGGAAATGACCAGGCTCTGCTTGGGCAGCCAGATCACGATATCGCCGGGGCTGTGGGCCGGGCCGAGGTAGCGCGCCTCGATCCGGGTGTCGCCCATCTCCAGCACGTAGGCGTCATCGAAGGTCTCGGTCGGCGGCACCACCTCGGTGCCCTCGGCGCGCTCGCGGGTGATGCGCCGCGCGGCCTCCAGCGACGTGCCGCCGAAACGCTCGATCTCGTGCAGCGCGTCCGCGTGGGCGATGACCGGCACGCCCTGCTCCACCCAGTAGGAATTGCCGAGCATGGCGTGGCCTTGCCCGTTCTCGTTGAAGACATGGGTGACGGGCTGATCGGTGATCGTCCTGATCTCGTCGTGCAGCGCGCGGGCCAGCCCGTAGGACGCCCCGCCATTGATGACGACGACGCCCTCGCCGGTGACGATGAAGCTCAGGTTGTTGTTGTGGCCCGCGTTCTCGTATGTGGGCGGCGCGGTGGCGCCGATGGCGGACCAGATTCCGGGGATGAACTCCACCGGTTTGGAATAAAGCAGCGAGCCGGGATACTGGTCGGCGATGTCCTCGCTGGCCAGTGCAGGCGTGGCGAGCAGGGCAAGGGCGGTGAGAATTGCGCGCATCATCTCACACCTCCGGCACGAAGCGGTAGGCGTTGCCCGCGCGCTCCACCCGGCCAAGCCCGCCCTCGGGCAGGTGAAAGCCGACCATCGCCATGCGGTCGGTCGCGAGCCGGTCGAGCAGGCGGAGCCGCGTGGCGATGCCGGTCTCCTTGTCCTGATCGGCACCGCTGGCCCAGTCGGGATGCGCCAGTGCGAGGTGGCCGTTGCCGATGGCGTCGCCCACCACCATCACCGCGTCACCTCCCTGCCGGATCTCGAACCCCATATGGCCGGGGGTGTGGCCGGGCGTGTCGTGGGCGAGGATGCCGGGCAGCACCTCCTGCCCATCCTTGATGAATTCGACGCTGTCCTCGATCGCCGCCAGCCGCCGCGCCGCGCCGACGGCAAAGCTGGCACGCGCCTCGCCGATGCTGTCCACCGTGGCGGGGTCGGTCCAGTATTCCCATTCCGCCTGCCCGATCATGTAGCTGGCATTGGCAAACACCGGATCGTCGAAATCATCGAGCACGCCCCAGAGGTGATCGGGATGGGCATGGGTAAAGAGCACATGGGTGACGTCACCGGGGGCGACCCCGGCGGCGTCGAGCGCGTCCATGAGCTTGCCCGCGCTGGGCATGAAGGCAGGACCCGAGCCCGCGTCAAAAAGCACGGTGCGCGTGCCGTCCTGCCAGAGGGTCAGGTTGCAGGGCGGGGTGAGCGTGTCGCCGGTGATGCCGTGTCGGGCGAGCGCCGCGTTGGCCTCGTCCTCCGGCAGGTCGCCGAGCAGGAAATCGCGCGGCAGCACGAGGTTGCCGTCGCTCAGCGTGGTGAGCCGCCCGGAGCCGAGCACCGCCCCCGTCGCGGCGAATCCCGCGCCCGCGATCCCCGCCGCGAGCGCCGCACCGCCCCCCGCCATGAGCCTGCGCCGTGTGATCTCCATGTCTCTCCCCCCTCGGTCCATCAAATGCAAAGATGCGAATACGAGAGCATGAGTGGCGCGGAATGGCAAGGGGGCATGTCGGAGGGGACGACCGGGCGGACGGCGCGCGGGGCGGGGATCACCCCACCCCGCGCAAGACGTTCGGTGTTACTTGACCGATTTGCCCGCGATCACGGGGGCGGTCTTTCCACTGTTGGAATTCGCGGTGGCGAGGACCTTGGGCTGTTCCTTCTTCGGCTTCTTGGCCTCGCGGTTGCTCTGGCTTTTTCCTTTGGACATGGGAGCGTCTCCTGAAAGATCCCGGTCGGGCGGGGTGCCGGATCGGGCCGTGCTCCGGGGATCAGGGGGCCTGACAGGGTCAGGGCGATGAGCCCTCGGGCGCAGCAGGCACGGCGCGGGGCCGGTGCTGCACTGTGGAAGATAAGCGGGCGGGGGCGTGGCGGCAAGGGGGGTGATGGGCGGCGCTGTCGCCGTGCCGGGGGCGGCCCGGCGATCACGCGGCGGCGCAGCAAGCTGCGCCTCGACTCCGCGCGGGCGCTAGCCAAAATCGAAACTACGCCGTCCTTGGACCCTGATCCCAATCGTTCGGTCTTGGATCGCCTGTTTGATGAGAATTGACGTATTAATTTGACATATTTGTTAAAGTCTGAGTTCTCGTCAACAAGCCTGCTTACCGTGCTCCAGTCTATTCGGTGCGTTCTGGCGGGGATCATGATTTGGCTTTCTGCCACGTTATCAACGTCCAAACGGATCACACCGATACCATGCAAGCCAGATAACATTCTGAGCTCATTGACTGTCTCACTTCCCTCGATTTCAGAGGAAAACAGAGATACCCGATGTTTGCCCACGAAGAGTTGCTTACCGCTTGAAAGCTAGACACCAGCAAACGTTTGAGCCGTTGAGTTTGAGTTTCACCTCAAACGCCAGCAGCGTCAAGTATATGCCGCAGTCTCTTTATCCGCCGCCTCGCGAGTCAATAACCGCTCCAGATTCCAAGAGCGGCCTAAGTCTCCCATACCCCCACCAGATCTGGATAGAGCCATTTGTCATCCGCCCTTCCCTCGATTACTCTTTTTGCAACGCGGTCGTCAACGCTGCATCGGCAGCACCCTGTCACGCTGCACCTCGATCATTGCCCTGAACCCGGCGCTGCGGATGATTGATGCGATGAACCGGCATGGGGGTAAGACGATGGCGCAGATGGGTTTCTTTGATCTTTCGGACCGGTATGCGAGCCTCGATGCCAAGCGCGATCCGCTGGTCGGGATCGACGCCGTGGTGCCTTGGGAGGAGTTTCGCCCGACGCTCGAGCGGGTGTGGCGCAAGCCGGAGGCGGAGCGCAAGTCGCGCGCCGGGCGCAAGCCGATGGACGCGGTGCTGATGTTCAAGACGCTGGTGCTGAGCGCGCTCTACAACCTGTCCGACGACCAGATCGAGTATCAGGTGCGCGACCGGCTGTCGTTCATGCGGTTTCTGGGCCTCGGTCTCGAGGACCGGGTGCCGGATGCCAAGACCGTCTGGCTCTATCGCGAGGGGCTGGCGCAGGCGGGTCTGGTCGAGGAGCTGTTCCGCCAGTTCGACGGCTATCTGTCGCGCCAGGGCTATATTGCCCGGGGCGGGCAGATCCTCGATGCGTCCATCGTGGCGGTGCCGCGCAACCACAACACGCGCGAGGAGAACAAGACCATCAAGAGCGGCGAGGTGCCCGAGGACTGGGCCGACAAGCCCGCCAAGCGCAGCCAGAAGGACGTGGACGCTCGTTGGACGAAGAAGCACGGCAAGAGCCATTACGGCTACAAGAACCACGTGAACGTGGACCGCAAGCACAAGCTGGTGCGGCGCTATCACGTGACAGATGCCGCCCTGCACGACAGCCAGGCGGTGGATCACCTGCTGATGCAGGGCAACACCGGCGCGGGCGTCTGGGCGGATTCAGCCTATCGGTCCGAGGCGATGGAGGCCAAGCTGCAGGACCAGAAACTCAAGAGCCACATCCACCGCAAGGGCAAGCGCGGCAAGCCGCTGACCCAGCAGGCGAAGGGCAGCAACCGGACCAAATCCACCGTGCGTGTCCGGGTCGAGCACGTCTTCGGTGCCCAGACCAACGACATGGGCGGCACGCTGGTGCGCACGGTCGGCATCGCGCGCGCCAAAGCGAAGATCGGCATGAAGAACCTCGCCTACAACATGCGCCGCCTCGTCCAGCTGCGCCGCATCAACCCGTGCCCGGCGTGACCATCGCGTTGATGATCAAGCCGACCCGCCGACATGGCAGGAAAAGCTGAGGATGAAAGGCGCAGAATCGAGAACTTTGGAGGGCAGAAGGCCGTCAGATGACGCTCACCACACTGCGTTACGCAACCTGTGACGCTGCGTGGCCGCAAAAACGGTCAAAAATCGAGGTCCCTAATAAGAAAACCCGCAAGCAGTGGATAAAGTGAAGCCTCGCTAAACTTCTCTACTCCGTACAAGTTCAACTCGGTCACTTCGCACTCTGCAGCAGCGCTTTGCTTCCAGTTGTCCGGTTCGATCTCATCCGCATCCGATTTCTCGGTAAAGTGGTATTGCGGGGCCGTCCCTCCGTGGTTTTTATCCGCTTACTCTTTCTTCTGGATTGCTTTTCTTTGTGCACCTATCTCCGCAACAATCTGCTGGACCATCGCATCGTCTGTCTCGAGAGTAATTTTTGTCGCCCGGCTACGTTGGCGCGCTTCTTCAACTTCATTCGAAAAATCCGCATTACCTCGTTCGCAATTTCGCGCGCAGTCATTCTTCTGTCCGGACAGTCTTTTAAAATACTACGACTGCCTTGGTTACGCTTAGGGCCATTCCCTTCCCCTCTCGATACATCCAACTCCTCCACGAACCGCGCATTCTCCGAAATATACTGGAACCGCAGTTCCGGCTTTTTCCCCATCAGCCGCTCCACCAGATCGCCCGTCTCGCCCGGTTCGTCCTCGTCTATGGTCACGCGGATGAGGCGGCGGGTGGCCGGGTCCATCGTGGTTTCCTTCAGGTCCTTGGCGTCCATCTCGCCCAGGCCCTTGAAGCGGCTGGACGTCGATCTTGCCCTTGCCGCCGAGGCCCTTTTCCAGCCACGCGTCGCGCTCCGCCTCGTCGAGGCAATAGACCCGCTTCGCCCCTTGGGTCAGCCGGTAGAGCGGCGGGCAGGCCAGATACAGATGCCCCGCGTCGATCATCGGGCGCATCTGCGTGAAGAAGAACGTCATCAGCAGTGCCGCGATATGCGCGCCGTCCACATCGGCGTCGGTCATGATGATGATCTTGTCATAGCGCAGGTCGTCGAGGTTGAATTTCGACCCCAGCCCCACGCCCAAAGCCTGCGTCAGGTCGTTGATCTCCTGATTGCTGCCCAGTTTCGAGCTTGCCGCCCCCAGCACGTTCAGGATCTTGCCCCGCAGCGGCAGCAGCGCCTGCGTCTTGCGGTCCCGCCCCATCTTGGCCGAGCCGCCCGCGCAATCGCCCTCGACGATGAACAGTTCGGTGCCCGCGCGGTTGGTCGCCGTGCAATCCACCAGCTTGCCGGGCAGGCGCAGCTTTTTCGTGGCGGTCTTGCGCTGCGTCTCCTTCTCCTGCCGGCGCCGCTGGCGTTCCTCGGCGCGCAGCACCAGGAAATCGAGGATCGCGCCGGCGGATTTGGTATCCGCCGCCAGCCAGTTGTCGAAATGGTCGCGCACCGCCCCCTCGACCATGCGCTGCGCCTGCGTGGAGGCGAGGCGGTCCTTGGTCTGGCCCACGAATTCCGGCTCGCGGATAAAGCACGAGACCAGCGCACAGCCCCCCGAGATCAGGTCTTCGCGGGTGATATGCGCGGCCTTCTTGTTGTTCGTCAATTCGCCGTAAGCCTTGATCCCCTTGAGGATCGCCGCCCAGAACCCGGCCTCGTGGGTGCCGCCCTCGGGCGTGGGCACGGTGTTGCAATAGGATTGCAGAAAGCCGTCGCGCGCAGGCGTCCAGTTGATCGCCCATTCCACCTTGCCCGGCACGTTGAACTTGTCGGCGAACTCCACCGTTCCGGCAAAGGGACGCTCGGCATAGGTGGTCGCCCCCGCCAGCGTCTCGGCAAGGTAATCGGCAAGGCCACCGGGGAATTTGAACGTGGCCTCCTGCGGCGTCTCGCCATCACTGATCTCGGTCTTCCAGCGGATTTCCACGCCGGAAAACAGATACGCCTTGGAGCGCGCCATCCTGAAGAGCCGCGCGGGCTTGAGCGTGAGCGAGCCGAAAATCTCGGGGTCGGGGTGAAAGGTGACATTGGTGCCGCGCCGGTTGGGGGCCGATCCCACCTGTTCCAGCGGCCCCTGCGGCACGCCGCGCGAAAAATCCATGCGGTAAAGCGTGCGATTTCGCGCCACCTCGACGCTCAGGTGATCCGACAGCGCGTTGACCACCGAAGACCCGACGCCGTGCAGCCCCCCCGAGGTCTGATAGCTGTCACCCGAGAATTTGCCGCCCGCGTTGAGCGAGCAGAAGATGATTTCCAGCGCGGTCTTGCTCGGGTCCTTGGGGTGCGGATCGATGGGGATGCCGCGCCCGTTGTCGCGCACGCTGACATGGCCGTTCGCGTGCAGCTCGATCTCGATCCAGGTGGCATGGCCCGCGACCGCCTCGTCCATCGAGTTGTCGACGATCTCGGCCACCATGTGGTGCAGCGCGCGGTCGTCCTTGCCGCCGATATACATGCCGGGCCGCAGGCGCACATGCTCCATGTCCTCGAGCACCTGGATCGAGGAGGCGTCATACTCGGATTTCGGGGTGGGCGAGAGAAGATCGTTCATGCCGCTGCTCTTTGTTTTATGGGTTGAGCGGCAGTATGGCAGAGCGCGCGGGGCGGGGGAAGTGGCGGAGAAGGCTGGTGCCGCTGAAGGGACTCGAACCCCCGACCCCATCATTACGAATGACGTGCTCTACCAGCTGAGCTACAGCGGCCACCTTCCCGACGGTCCTGCGCGGCGTATGCCGCAGCGGGACCGGGTGTCGCTTTAACCGAGGCGGGCAGGGGGCGCAACAGGAATTGGCCGGGCGGGCCTGCCTGCGAGGCGGGGGCAAAGAAAACCCGCCGCGCCACCTTTCGCCCGCCCGCGCGGGGCGCTAACGTCACGGCGCAAGACGGGGGGCGCGACGTGACCGAGATCGTTCTGGTGCGGCATGGGCAGGCCAATAACAGGGCCACCGACGAGGCGGGGTATGACCGGCTCTCGCCCCTTGGCGTGCAGCAGGCGGACTGGCTCGGCGCGCATATGCGCACCACCGATCCGCATTTCGACCGGGTCATCACCGGCACGCTCACCCGTCAGCGCGGCACGGCGCAGGCGATGGGCTATACCGGCGGCGATGTCGATGCGCGGCTGAATGAGCTCAGCTATTTCGCGCTCGCGCAGGCGGTCGAGGCACAGCACGGCATTCCGGCACCGCAGGACGCCACGCAATTCGCCCGCTACCTGCCGCAGGTGATCGAGCATTGGTCGCAAGGCACTCTCGACGGGCTGCCCGAGAGCTACGAGAGCTTTTCCACCCGCGTGACCGACCTGCTCGACGATCTGTCGGGGCATGGCGGGCGCGTTCTGGTCGTCACCTCCGGGGGCGTCATCGGCATGGCCCTGCGCCATGCGCTGGGCCTCGATATCGGCGGCATGTCCAAGGTGATGTTGCAAGTGATGAACAGCTCGCTGCACCGGGTGCATCACGTCCATGACATGCTGATGCTGGGGGCGTTCAACGCCACGCCGCATCTCGACGCGCCGGACCGGGCCCACGCCCGCACCTTCATCTGAGAGGAGACGACGATGCAGCTTTACTATGCCAAAGGCACCATCGCCATCGCCGTGGCCATCGCGCTGCGCGAGGCGGGGATCGGGTTCGAGCCGGTGCGCCTCGATTTCAAGGCGGGCGATCAGACGCGGCCCCGGTATCACGCGGTCAACCCCAAGGGTCGCGTGCCCGCGCTTGTCACCGATCACGGCACCCTGACCGAGACCGCCGCCATCCTTGACCACATCGCCGATCTCGCCCCCGCCGCCGGGCTGCGCCCGTCCGATCCCTGGCAGGCTGCGAAGATGCGCGAGGCGATGTGCTATCTCGCCTCGACCATGCATGTGAACCACGCCCATCGCGCGCGCGGCCATCGCTGGGCCGATGACGAAAGCTCGCTCGCCGACATGAAGACCAAGGCGCTCGAGACGATGACCGCGAGTGCGCATCACGTCGAGGATCACATGCTGCAAGGGCCGTATGTGCTGGGCGAGGCATTCTCGATGGCCGATCCCTATCTCTATGTCGCCTGTAGCTGGCTGGAGGGCGACGGTGTCGATGTCGCGGCGTTCCCGAAGATCACCGCCTTTGTCGAGGCGATGCGCGCCCGCGCCTCGGTTCAGCAGGTGATCGCGGATGAGATGATCTGAGGGGACGGGCATGGTGCATCTCTGGGTGAGGGCCGAGCAACGGCCCAACGAGGAACGGGTAGGGCTGACGCCCGAGGGCGCGGCGGCGCTCATCGCGCAAGGTGCGCGCGTGACGGTGGAGGAAAGCGGCGCGCGGGCGATTTCCATCGACGGCTATCGCGACGCGGGTTGCGGGATCGCACCCGAGGGCACATGGCCCGACGCGCCGAATGATGCCATCATCTTCGGCCTCAAGGAACTGCCCGAGGACGGCACGCCCCTGCCGCATCGCCACATCATGTTCGGCCATGCCTTCAAGGGGCAGCATTCCGGCAAACGCCTCTTGCGGAGGTTCAAGTCAGGGGGTGGTGCGCTTTACGATCTGGAATACCTTGTGGACGAGGACGGTCGCCGCGTCGCCGCCTTCGGCTATTGGGCGGGCTATGCGGGGGCTGCGGTCTCGCTCATGGCGTGGGCGGCGCAGCGGCAGGGCGCGCTCTGCCCGCCGGTCGATACCTTCGCCGGGCGCGATGCATTGCTCGCCGATCTCGGCGCGCGGCTCGACGCGGCGGGCGCGCGTCCCACCGCCATCGTCATCGGCGCGCTGGGCCGCGTCGGCACCGGGGCGAGCGATCTGTGCGCGGCGCTGGGCGTGAGCGTCACGAAATGGGACATGGCCGAGACCGCGCATGGCGGGCCGTTCCCGCAAATCCTCGACCATGATCTTTTCATCAACTGCATCCTCGCGCGGCCCGGCACGCCGGTTTTCGTGCCGCAATCGGCGCTGGACGCGCCCCGCCGCCTCTCGGTCATCGGCGACGTGGCCTGCGATCCCGACAGCGATTACAACCCCGTGCCGGTCTATGACACCGCCACCACATGGGCCGCGCCGGTGGTGCGCGTGCATGACGCGCCACCGCTCGACGTGATGGCCATCGACAACCTGCCCTCGCTCCTGCCGCGCGAATCGTCGGAGGATTTCGCGGCGCAGCTTCTGCCGCATCTTCTCACGCTCGACCGGCTGGAGGCGGGCGTCTGGGGCCGGGCGCGGGCGACATTCGACACCCATATAAAGGAGGTCTGAGACATGACTATTCACTGGTGCGGCACCGGCCTTTCGGCCATCCCCGGCCTGCGGCGGCTGATCGAGGCGGGGCATGACGTGACCGTCTGGAACCGCTCGACCGACAAGGCGCGCGCGGCGGTGGGCGACCTGACCGATGATATCCACGCCTTTGATCGCGATGCGCTCGCCAAAGCGGTGCAACCGGGCGATGTCGTGGTCTCCATGCTGCCCGGCGACTGGCATGTGCCGCTGGCCGAGATGTGCCTTGAAAGGGCTGCGCATTTCGTCTCGTCGTCGTATATCGCGCCCGAGATGCGCGCATTGGACGCCGCCGCGCGCGAACGCGGTCTGAGCTTCGTCAACGAGATCGGCCTCGATCCCGGCATCGACCACCTGATGGCGCATCACCTCGTGGCCGATTACCGCGCCTCGGGCGTGTGCGACGCGGCCAATGACCTGTCGTTCACCTCTTATTGCGGCGGCGTGCCGAAAGTGCCGAACGCCGTTCCGCTATAAATTCAGTTGGTCGCCCCTCGGCGTGCTCAAGGCGCTGCGCTCGCCCTCGCGCTCGATCCGCGCGTTTTCCGAGTTGAACGTCGCGCGGCCCTGGGATGCGCTCTCGACCTACGACGCCCCGCTGCCGGTGCCCGAGACCTTCGAGGTCTACCCCAACCGCGATTCGCTGCCCTTCATCGAGGATTACCGCTTCGATCCCGATTGGCGGATCAGGGATTTCGTGCGCGGAACGCTGCGGCTGAATGGCTGGTCCGAGGCGTGGAAGGATGTCTTCGCCGAGATCGAGACGCTCGAGGGCGAGGCCGGCGAGGCGCGGCTCAAGGAAATGTCGGATCAGTTCTGGCGCGACAACGCTTACGCCGAGGGCGAGGCGGATCGCGTCGTGCTCTGCGTCGATCTCAAGGCGGAGCGGGACGGCGCGCCGGTCTGGCACAAGACCTACGTGATGGATGCCTGGGGCGATGCGCGCGGCACGGCGATGGCGCGGCTGGTGTCGGTGCCGGTGTCGCTGGCGGTCGAATCGGTGCTGGCGCGCGAGATCCCCGCAGGCGTCACCCCCGCGCCGCACGATCCAAAACTGGTGGCGCGCTACCTGTCCGAGGTGGACCGTCTGGCGCAGCACTTGCAGGTGGTCGATCACCTCGCCTGACACTCGTGGAGTAAGGATATGCAGACCGGACCGCGCAACCTTATCACCGACGTGGCCGGGCTGCGGGTGGGCAATGCGAGTGACGCGGGGCTGCGGTCCGGCGTGACGGTGCTCACGGCGGATACGCCCTTCACCGCCGGGGTGCATGTGATGGGTGGCGCGCCCGGCACGCGCGAGACCGATCTGCTTGCGCCTGACCGCGCGGTGCAGGAGGTGGACGCGCTGGTGCTCTCGGGCGGCTCGGCCTTCGGCCTCGATGCGGCCTCGGGCGTGGCCGAGGGTCTGCGCGCGATGGGGCGCGGCTTTGCCGTGGGGGACCAACGCGTGCCCATCGTGCCCGCCGCGATCCTGTTCGATCTGCTCAATGGCGGCGCACAGGACTGGACCGAGAACCCCTACAAGGCGCTGGGCCGCACAGCACTCGCCGCCGCCACGCAGGATTTCACCATCGGCAGCGAAGGCGCGGGGACGGGGGCCACCACCGCCACGCTCAAGGGCGGGCTTGGCTCGGCCTCCACCCTGCTGCCCGACGGCACGACGGTGGGCGCGCTGGTCGCGGTCAACGCGCTCGGGGGTGCCACCGTGGGCGATGGCCCGCATTTCTGGGCCGCGCCCTTCGAGATCGGGGATGAGTTCGGCGGGCTTGGCCGCGCGCCGCATGTCCCCGACCCGGTGAGCGCCCCCACCAAGCTCGCGCCGCATGGCAACACCACCATCGGCATCGTCGCCACCGATGCCCTGCTCACGCAGGCGCAATGCACGCGGCTTGCCACCGCCGCGCATGACGGCCTCGCCCGCGCGCTCCTGCCGTCGCACACGCTGATGGATGGCGATGCGATCTTCGCCGCCACCACCGGCGCGCGCCCCGCCCCCGACATCGCGGCGCAAGTGCTGCTCGGCCACGCCGCCGCCTGCACGATGGCCCGCGCCATCGCCCGCGCGATCCATGCCGCGCGGCCCGGCTTCGACGATTTGCTGCCCGCGTGGCGGGCACGGTTCGGATGAAACAAGGGCCCCGGTGTTGCCACCGGGGCCCTCTGGCACACAACAGACGTGAGTGGTGGCGCGCCGGAACCGGTAAAAGGGACACTCTTTACCAACGCAACACTGCGCGATCCCGGCCTGCTCCGCATGGGGAAAAATCGCGCGCTTGTCCCGTCAGGTTTTCCTTACCTTTGCCCGCTCAAGGGGCGTGGCATAGCGTCACACGCCCGTCACTAAGCGACCGCGATATTGTCGATGAGCCGCACACCGGCAAGCCACGCGGCGGCAAAGAGCCGCGCGGGCCGGTCCGGCGCATCGAGCGCCGAGAGGTCATCCTGCGCCCGCAAATCAAGGTAATCGACGCGCGCGAACCCCGCGCGCTCCAGCCGCGCCACCGCCCGCGCGCGCAAGCTCCTCGAACGCACCGCCCTCGCGCAGCCCCTCGGCCACCGCCTCCATCTCTTCGTGCAGGCGGGGTGCCGTGGTGCGCGCGCGGTCCGAGATCAGCAGGTTGCGTGACGACAGCGCCAGCCCGTCGATATCGCGGATCGTCGGGCAGCCGTGCACCGTCACCGGCAGATCGAGATCGGCGGCCATGCGGCGCACCACCAGAAGCTGCTGGAAATCCTTCTCGCCAAAGAACGCGTCGCTGGCCGCGGTCTGCGTGAAAAGCTTGGTCACCACGGTGGCCACCCCGTCGAAATGGCCGGGGCGCGCGGCCCCCTCCATCACGTCCGTCAGCCCGCTGACCGACACGGTCGTGGCAAAATGCGCGGGATACATCTGGTCACCATCCGGCACCCAGAGCGCATCGACGTTGTAGCGCGCCAGCTTGCGCGCGTCCTCTTCCTCGGTGCGGGGATAATTGGCGAGGTCCTCGGCGCTGTTGAACTGCCTCGGGTTGACGAAAATCGTCACGATGACCCTGTCACAGACCGCCTTGGCCGCCGCCACCAGCGACAGGTGCCCGTCATGCAGCGCGCCCATCGTCGGCACCACGCCCACCCGGTCCCCGGCGCGGGTCCAGGGGGCGGTCAGGCGGCGCATATCGTCGAGGCGGCGCAGGATCGGCGCGCTCACTTCGGCGCCTCGTCGGCGAATCCATGCTCGGACGCGGGAAAGGCGCGGGCGCGCACCTCGTCGGCATAGGCCGCGATGGCGGCCTCTCCCGCGTTGCCCAACTCTGCGTATCGCTTGACGAATTTCGGCTTGAACGCGGTGAAGAGCCCCAGCATGTCATCGACCACGAGGATCTGCCCGTCGCAGCCCGCCCCCGCGCCGATGCCGATGGTGGGGATGTCGATCCCGGCGGTGATCCGGTCGGCCAATGTTGACGGCACCTTCTCCAGCACCACCGAGAACGCGCCCGCCTCGGCCACCGCGCGCGCATCGGCCAGCAGCCGCCTCGGCCGCCGGCCCGCGCCCCTGCACCTTGTAGCCGCCGAGCGTGTTCACCGATTGCGGCGTCAGGCCGATATGCGCCATCACCGGCACGCCGCGCGCCACCAGAAAGGCAATGGTCTCGGCCATGTGCTGCCCGCCTTCGAGCTTGACCGCCGCTGCCCCCGTCTCGCGCATGATCCGCGCGGCATTGCGAAACGCCTGCGCGGGGCCTTCCTCGTAGCTGCCGAACGGCATGTCGATCACCATCATCGCGCGGCTCAGCCCCCGCGCCACCGCCTGCCCGTGCAGGATCATCATCTCCATCGTCACGCCAAGGGTAGAGGTCATGCCATGCACCACCATCCCGAGGCTGTCGCCCACCAGAACGACATCGCATTCGGCATCCATCATCCGCGCCATCGGCGTGGTATAGGCAGTGAGTGACACGATGGGCGTGCGCCCTTTCATTGCCCTTATGTCATCGGGCAGGGGGGCGGTCTTGCGGGCGGTGGCGCTCATGGCTGTGGGTTCCGTCATGTCCTTGTTGGCGCGCTTGCTATCAAGCCGCGCGGGGGAAATCCACCTCTCTGTTTTGGCACGGCTCTATGGCACCTGCGTCGCTTTCGTGCGGCGTTGTGTCGGATGGGCTGCGCGTGATTTCACAGGATTGATAAACATCGGCGCAAGCACGTTACCCCAAGGGAGTCGCCCGCCATGAAAACCGAAGTCAAAGCCCTCGTCGTCGGCGGCGGCGCGATCGGCACCTCCATCGCCTATCACCTGGCCCGCGCAGGCTGGAGCGATGTCATGCTTCTGGAACGCGACGAGCTGACCTCGGGCAGCACATGGCATGCGGCGGGGCTTCTGCCGCTGTTCAACATGTCCTACGCCACCACCCATATCCACAAGTATTCGGTCGATTTCTACAAGACACTGGAGGCCGAGACCGGCCTCAACGCGGGCTTTGCCGTGGTGGGCAACCTGCGCATGGCGCAGACCGACGCGCGCATGGACGAATACATGCTCTACGCCGCCACCGCCGAGACCTGCGGCGTGCCCTACGAATGGCTCACCCCCGACGAGATCAAGGCGCGCTGGCCGCTGATCAACACCGAGGACCTCAAGGGCGCGATTTACCACAACACCGACGGCTACATTAACCCCGCCGACGTGACGCAGGCGATGGCCAAGGGCGCGCGCCAGCGCGGCGTGACGATCGAGCGCAAGTGGCAGGCGGATGCCTTCCACTGGACCGGCACGCATTGGGAAGTGACCTGCACGAAGATGGTGGAGCGGGGCGGCAACCTCGTGCCCTCGGACGAGCAGATCGTGATCACCGCCGAGCATGTGGTGACAGCCTCCGGCAACCACGCGCAGGCCACCGCGCAGAAGCTGGGCATCAAGATCGCCGCCCTGCCGGTGGAGCATCAGTTCATCGTGATGGACAAGGACCCCGCACTTGTGGACTACCGCAAGAACGGCGGCAAGGAACACCCGGTGATCCGCGATGCCGACGCGCAAAGCTATGTGCGCGAGGAACGCGGCGGCTGGATTCTGGGCGTCTACGAGAAGAACGCGCCCGCCTGCTTTGAATACGGCGTGCCCGACAGCTTCCGCGCCGATCTCTTCCCGCTCGATCTGGAGCGGATCGAAGAGCAATACATGGCGATGATCCACCGCATCCCGTCGTGTGAGGAGTCGGGCCTCAAGGACGATTTCAACGGCCCGATCTGCTACACCCCCGACGGCAACCCGCTGGTCGGCCCCGCGCCGGGCCTGCGCAACATGTGGCTGGCCGAGGGGTTTTCCTTCGGCATCACCGCCGCGGGCGGCACCGGCTATTACCTTGCGCAGATGATGGTGGATGGCGAGGCCGAGATCGACATGGCGTCGCTCGACCCCAAGCGCTTCTCGTCGAACTGGATGACCACCGAATTCGCCGCCCGCAAGAACGAGGAGGCGTATGACCACGTCTACATCCTCCACCACCCCGACGAGGAACGCCCCGCCGCCCGCCCGCTGCGCACCTCGCCTGCCTATGACCGGCAAAAGGCGCGCGGCGCGCAATTCGGCTGGGTCAATGGCTGGGAGCGGCCGAACTATTACGGGCCGCTGGACGCGCCCGACACCTTCGACCACGACGCCCGCAGCTTCCGCCGCGGCGGCTGGTGGCAATACGCGGTCGACGAGGCCAGCGCGATCCGCGAGGGCGTGGGCCTGATCGACGCCACGGCCTTCACCAAGCACGTGGTCAAGGGCCCCGGCGCCACCGCCTTTCTCGACTGGTTCACCTGCAACAAGCTGCCCAAGGTGGGCCGCATCAACCTCACCTACGCGCTGACAGATGCCGGCACCACGCGCACCGAATACACCATCGTGCGGATGAAAGAGCACGAGTATTACCTCGTGTCTTCAGGTGGTTGGACGGAATACGACGGCGACTACATGCGCAAGGCCGCCGAGGACAAGATGGCGGAGTTCGGCTATGTCGAAATTCAGGACGTGACCACGCAATATGGCGTCTTCGCCATCGCCGGGCCGAAATCCCGCGATGTTCTGAACGAGGTGATCCGCGACGCCGATCCGACCACCGCGCTCTCCAACAAGCGTTTCCCGTGGCTCTCGGCGCGGCGGATCGAATTGGGCATGTGCCCGGTCAACGCCATCCGCGTGGCCTATACCGGCGAATTGGGCTGGGAGTTGCACCACCCCATCGAGATGCAGAATTACCTCTTCGACCTGCTGGAGAAGGCCGGTGAAAACCATGGCATGAAGCTGGTCGGCGCGCGCGCGCAGGGCTGGCTGCGGCAGGAAAAATCCTATCGCGCCTTCGGCAACGAGCTGGGCCGCGACGCCACGCCGCTCGAGGCCGACCTGCCCCGCTTCGTCGATCTCGACAAGGAGTTTCGCGGCAAGGCGGCGATGGTCGAGACCGGCGTGCGGGTGAAATGCTGCACGCTGCTGATCGACGGCCCCGACGATGCCGACCCGTGGGGGCGCGAGGCGCTTTATACCCCCGAGGGCGAGCGGGTGGGCCGCCTCACCTCGGGGGGCTATTCGGTGGCATTCGGTAAATCCATCGGCCTGGGCTACGTCCGCCCGAACCTTGCGGTTGAGGGCACGAAACTACAGGTTCGCATGTTCGACAAGCTGTGGGATGCGGTGGTGACCTGCGACAGCCCCTACGATCCGAAGAACGAAACCATCCGCAAGGACGGGTGAGCCGTAGAGGGGGTGCCTCCGGGCGCACCCTCATTTTTCATGCTGGCGCAACCACCTGCGCCACGCCCCCTTCGATCCGCGAAACACGTTGATATCCACGCCGCCCTCCACCCCCGGCACCACACCGGTGCCGGTATATTGCCAGAACACCCAAGGTTGCCCCGGATAGACCTGATCGGGCGTCTTCGCCACCGAACGCAGCCAGAATTCGGCCCGAACCTGCCCGATGCCGGTCTGCGCATAGAATTCCGGCGTGGTGTAGATGATCGGGCGCTGGCCGTAGTAACGCTCCAGAATATCGAGGAAAATCCGTGCCTGCCTGCGCACCTCGGCCCCCGGCGGGCGCACGGTGCAGGTGGGCGAGAACGGGTTCCATTCCATGTCGAGGACGGGGGGCAGGGATTTGCCCCGGCGCGGCACGTTGCGGATGAACCAGCGCGCCTGCACCTCCGGCGGGGTGCAGAAATAGTAGAAATGATAGGCCCCGCGCGGGATGCCGTTGCGCGCGGCCAGTTGCCAGTTGCGGTCGAATCGCGGGTCCTTGAGATCGCCGCCCTCGGTCGCCTTGATAAAGGCAAAGGCCACGCCCGAGGCCGCCACGCGCCGCCAGTCGATCGCTTCCTGGAAGCGCGCCACGTCGATGCCGTGAACGGCATGGCTTGCAGGCCCCTTGGGGCCGAAATCCACCGGGTCGTAATCGCCGAACGGCCCGGCGGCATGGAGCGGCGTGGCAAGCCAGAGGCACAGGGACAGGATTCGCAGCATTGGCAGGCACCTTTGGGCAGGGGGTGTCTGTCGATCCTACCCTGTCCGTCCCCTGCCGGTCAGCCGCTTTCGCCCCCGTCAGGTATTTTTTGCCAACTCGTCAAAGCAGGCCAACGCGTGGCCAGCATACATCATCGCCGGGCCGCCGCCCATCTGGATCGACACGGCAAGCACGTCGCCCACCTCCTCGCGGGTGGCCCCTGCGCGCACCAGCGCCTCGACATGCAGCCCGATGCAGGGCTCGCAGCGGATGACGATGGACATGCCGAGCGCCAGCAACTCCTTGGTCTTGAAATCGAGCGTGCCGCCCTCCTTGACCGCCTTGCCAAGGCCACCAAAGGCGCGCGCGGTGTCGGGGATGAGCGCGTTGAGCGCGCGCAACTCGGTTCTCTGGGTGTCGTTCTTGTCTTGCCACGTCATTCTGGCGTCCTTTCAGCCGGGGTGTTGTGCCATTGCAGAAAGCACCGTGGCGGGCGCGGGGCCTTGATCCAGATCAGGCGGGACGGCGGGCCGCGAGAAGAAGGTTGTTGGCGGGCATCTCGCGGATATCGGGCGTGCTCAGCCCGCCCGCGACGACCCAGCCGGTGACATCGGCGAGGTCCTTGTAGCCGATCTCGGGGTCTTGCGCGGTGAGGCTCGCGTGAAAGCGCGCGTCGCCTTCGGAGGTGGCCTGGCCCGCGCGCAGGAACGGGCCATAGAGCACAAGGCAGCCACCGGGCGCGAGCGCCTGCGCCGCCTCGGTGACCAGCGTGCGCGCCTCTGGCGTGCTGATGAGGTGCAGCAGGTTGATCAGAACGATCAGGTCCTGCCCGGCATGGGCCATACCCCATCCCGGTGCGGTGGCGTCTAGCGGCAGGACGGGCGACAGGTTGGGCAGCATCGCCTCGGTCCCATGCGCGTCGATGCTGGCGCGGCGGGCGGGGTCGACCTCGGTGGGCTGCCAGTCGAGGCCCGGCATGGCGCGGGCGAACGCCACGACGTGCTGACCGGTGCCCGAGGCCAATTCGAGCGCGCGGCCCGAGGGCGGCGCGATGTCGCACAGCGCCTCGGTGATGGGCGCGGCGTTGCGCGCGGCGGAGGGCGCGTGCAGCTTGGCCCCCTCGCCCTCATGCGCGACCGAGGCCATTGGCGGCAGGGTCCGGCGTGCGGTCATGCGCCCTCTTCCGTTCGGTCGGTCGCCGGAGGCGGTGCCGGGGTAAGCGCGGCGAGGCGACGATAGAGCGCGTCATCCATCGGATAGTTGATGGCCGCGAGCGAAGGCGCGATCTGTTCCGCCGAGCGGCCCGAGATGATCGGCACCGGCCCGGCGGGGTGGTGTGCGGCCCAGGCGACGGCGAGCGTCGCGGGATATGTTCCAAGCTCTGCCGCGATGTCAACCAGCGCGGTGGCGGCCTCCTGCATCCAGTCCTGTCCGTAGCGGATCGCGTAGCGTTCGTTGCCGGTGAGCCGCCCCGTTTCGCCCCGCGCATACTTGCCGGTGAGCAGTCCGCCCGCGAGCGGTGAATAGCCCGCCACGACCATGCCTTCGGAGGCCGCCATCGGCAGGATTTCCACCTCCGCCTGCCGTTTCACAAGGCTATACATCGGTTGCAGGACCGAGATGGAAAGGTCGAGGCGCGCGCCGATGCAGGCGGCCTTCATCACCTGCCACGCCGCGAAATTCGACAGGCCGGCATGGCCGATCTGCCCGCGCGATTTCAGGTCGGCGAAACACTCCAGCGTTTCCTCCAGCGGCGTGTCGGGGTCGAACCGGTGCAGGTAGAGGATATCGACGTGATCCATCCCGAGCCGCCTTCGCGAGATGTCGAATTGCGCGCGGATATTGGCGGCCCCGGCACCGCCTGAATAGCCCGCCTTGGTGGCGATCACGAGCCGGTCGCGATGCGGCGCGGCAAAGCGGCCGAGCAGGGTTTCTGCCAAACCGTCGGTATAGAGATGCGCGGTATCGAAATGGGTGATGCCCGCCGCGAGGCAGGCCTCGAACATGGCGCGCGAGGCGGCCTCGTCCGCCGTGCCGCCGAATTGCATGGTGCCAAAGGCAAAGCGGCTGGACGGGCTGCCGTCGGGGGAGGTGATCCGTGGTGTCATGCCCAACAAGGTGCCATGCAAGAGACGCAATGAAAAGGTGCCGCCTTGCATTGTATGCCCAAGCGCCTTAGGCGATGGGTCGTTGACCATGCAGGACCGCCCGCCCATGAAGATGCACGAGACCTTCATCAAGCCGATGCACCCCGAGGGGCGCAGGTTTGTGGCGATCTTTGCCGCGGTCACGCTGGTGCTGTTCCTGATCTGGGAACCGCTTGGATGGATCGGCGCGGGGCTGACGGTCTGGTGCTATTACTTCTTCCGCGATCCCGAGCGGGTGACGCCCGCGCGCCCGGGCCTGATCGTCAGCCCGGCGGATGGCATCGTGTCGCTGATCGAACCCGCAGTGCCGCCTGCGGAGCTTGGCCTGCCGGACGTGCCGCTGACCCGCGTCAGCGTGTTCATGAGCGTGTTCAACTGCCATGTGAACCGCGCGCCGGTGGCGGGGCGCGTGGTGAAGCAGGCCTATCGCCCGGGCAAGTTCCTCAATGCCTCGCTCGACAAGGCGAGTGCGGATAACGAGCGCAACGGCCTCGTCATCGAGATGGAGGATGGCCGCGCGCTGCCGGTGGTGCAGATCGCGGGGCTGGTGGCGCGGCGGATCGTCTGTTTCACCGGCGAGGGCCAGAGCCTTGGGCGCGGGCAGCGGTTCGGTCTTATCCGCTTCGGCTCTCGGCTCGATGTCTACCTGCCCGAGGGCGTGGTGCCGCTGGTGCGCGTGGGCCAGACGATGGTTGCGGGCGAGACGGTGATCGCGGAGACGGATGAATGAGCCGCGCCCCGCGCAAGGAGCTCACGCTGGCGCAGCTATTGCCCAACATGCTGACGGTGGCGGCGATCTGTGCAGGCGTCACGGCGATCCGCATGGGCGTGCAGGGTGATTATGTGCGCGCGGTGCAGCTTTTGCTCATCGCCGGGATTCTCGACGGGCTCGACGGGCGGCTGGCGCGGCTGTTGCGCAGCACCTCGGCGATGGGGGCCGAGCTCGACTCATTGGCGGATTTCGTCAATTTCGGGGTCGCGGCACCGATGGTGATCTATCTCTGGGGCTTGCAGGAGATGCGGCAGGCGGGCTGGATCGCGGTGCTGTTCTTTGCGGTCTGCGGCGTGATGCGGCTGGCGCGGTTCAACGTCAGTTCCCGCGAGGAGGGTGCCAAGGGCGGATCGGGCGCATATTTCCAGGGCCTGCCCGCCCCGGCGGGCGCGCTTCTGGCGATGCTGCCGATGTTCTTTACCTTCGCGGTGCCGGGCCTGTCGCAGCCGCCCGCGCCGCTGGTGGCGCTCTACATGGCCGGGGTGGGATTCCTGATGATTTCCCCCGTGCCGGTCTGGTCGTTCAAGAAAACCCGGATATCGCGGGAGAACGTGAAGTTCTTCCTGCTGGGTTTTGCCTGCGTGGCGGCGGCGCTGGCGCTCTTCACGTGGGGGGCGCTGATCGTGCTTTGCCTCGCCTATATCGCGGTCGTGATCTGGGCGGCGGTGTTCTGGTATCCGAAAGACCGATCTGAGTAAGTAAAGGGGCAGGAAATGGAACTCGACGCGGTAAAGAACAGCTATGCCCGGTGGGCCCCGGTCTATGATGCGACCTTCGGGCGGATCACACATGCCGGGCGGCGCGAGGCGGTGGCGCATATCAACGCGCGCGGGGGCGATGTGCTCGAGGTCGGTGTCGGCACCGGGCTGTCGCTCGAAGCGTATGACAAGGCGCTGCGCGTCACCGGTATGGATTACAGCGACGACATGCTGCGCAAGGCCCGCGCGCGCGTGGCGAAACGCGGCCTGCACAACGTCGTGGAACTGCGGCAGATGGATGCGCGCGACCTCGATTTTCCCGATGCCAGCTTTGACACGGTGGCGGCAATGCATGTGCTGTCGGTGGTGCCCGAGCCCGAGCGCGTGATGTCCGAGATCGCCCGCGTGCTGCGCCCCGGCGGGCAGGTGGTCATCACCAACCATTTCAAGCATGAACGTGGTGTCTGGTCCGGTCTGGCCCGCGCCGCAGCACCGCTGGAGCGTGTTCTGGGCTGGCATTCGGATTTCGAGATCGGCACCGTGCTGCAAGACTCGCGTCTGCATGTGGTCACACGCCGCGACCTGCCGCCGATGGGGATGATGACCTTCCTCGTGCTGGAAAAACGCGTCAACTGATCCCCGCGCAACGAAAGACCCCGCCGGAACCGGCGGGGTCCTGTCGCATCGGTCGCGGGATCAGTTCGGGATTTGCCCGCTGATCCCCTCGACATAGAAATCCATGCCCAGAAGCGTGCCGTCCTCGGCCACCTCGCCCTCGGCGAGCCACGCGCTGCCGTCCTGGCGGTTGAGCGGGCCGGTGAAGGGGTGATAGTCGCCCGCCGCCATCGCGTCCTTCAATGCCAGCGCCTCGGCCTTGACATCCGTCGGCACAGCGTCGGTGATCTCGCCGATCTCGACCATGCCGGGGCCGATGCCGTCCCAGGTTTCGGTGCTCTCCCATGTGCCGTCGATCACCGCCTGCGTGCGGGCGATATAATAGGGGGCCCAGTTGTCGATGATCGACGACACGCGCGGGAAGGGGGCGTATTCGGCCATGTCAGAGGCCTGCCCGAAGGTGACGACATTTCCGGCCTTCTCGGCGGCGGCCTGCGGCGCGGTGGAATCGGTGTGCTGAAAGATCACGTCCGCGCCCTGCTCGATCAGCGCCTGCGCGGCGTCGGCCTCTTTCGCCGGGTCGAACCATGTATAGGCCCAGATGATCTTGAACTCGACATCGGGGTTGACCTTGCGGGCGTGGATATAGGCCGCGTTGATGCCCCGGATCACCTCGGGGATCGGGTAGGAGGCGATATAGCCGATGATGTTCGATTCGGTCATCTTGCCCGCGATATGGCCCTGCACCGCGCGCCCCTCGTAGAAGCGGGCGGAATAGGTGCTCACGTTGGGCGCGGTCTTGTAGCCGGTGGCGTGCTCGAATTTCACGTCGGGGAATTTCTTGGCCGTCGCCAGCGTCGGCTCCATGAAGCCGAACGAGGTGGTAAAGATCAGGTCCGCGCCCTGCAACGCCATCTGCGTGATCGCCCGCTCGGCATCGGCGCCCTCGGGCACGCTCTCCTGATAGACGGTCTCGACCGCATCGCCGAAATGCTCCTCGACGGCGAGGCGGCCCTTGTCATGCTCATAGGTCCAGCCGCCATCGCCGATGGGGCCGACGTAGATGAAGCCGACCTTGGTCTTGTCCTGGGCTGTCGCCCCGGTCGCGAGGCCGAGCGCGAGCGCTGCGGTGGTGAGAAGGCGGGTGAGTGTCATGTGGGTGTCTCCCTGTTTTGGTTGTCATTGCGAGGCGTGGAAAATGCGGCCCAGCGAGGCGGGGGCGCGCGACTTGTCAGCCGACATGATGACCAGCACGAGGATGGTGATCAAGTAGGGCGACATGGAAAGATACTCGACCGGGATGGCAAGACCCGCCGCCTGCAGATTGAGCTGCAGCACCGTGACCCCGCCGAAAAGCCAGGCCCCGAGCAGCACGCGGCCCGCCTTCCACGAGGCGAAGACGACGAGCGCCAGCGCGATCCAGCCCGCGCCCGCCGTCATGCCCTCGGTCCACTGCGGCACGCGGATGAGGCTGATATAGGCCCCGCCCAGCCCCGCGCAGGCCCCGCCAAAGAGGATCGCCAGCACCCGCACGCGCACCACCCGGTAGCCCAGCGCATGGGCGGCATCGTGGTTTTCGCCGACTGCGCGCAGGATCAGGCCCGCCCGGGTGTATTTCAGCAAGGCCCAGACCACGGCCACCAGTGCCAGCGCGAGGTAGACCATCAGGTCGTGGGAAAAGAACACGCGCCCCAGGAAGGGGATATCGCTCAGCGGGCCGAGATCGAGCCGGGGCGTGGGCGGTGGCTTGATCCCGACATAGCCCTGCCCCAGCAGCGACGAGAGCCCGAGTCCGAAGAGCGTCAGCGCCAGCCCCGACGCCACCTGATTGGCCAGCGCCAGTTGCGTGAGTGCCGCGAATAACAGTGCCAGCACCGCGCCGCCCCCCGCCGCCGCGACAAAGCCCATCGCGGGCGAGCCGGTATTGACGGCCACGGCAAAACCGCAGATCGCGCCGGTGATCATCATGCCCTCGACCCCGAGGTTGAGCACGCCCGCGCGCTCAACCACCAATTCGCCCAGCGCGGCCAGAAGGATCGGCGTTGCCGCCACCATGAGGGATGCCAGAAGCAGGGTCGGATCGATCGCGCCCATCAGGCCACCTCGCTCTTGCGCAGGCGGATGCGGTAATTCGTCAGCAGATCGACCGCCAGCAGGAAGAACAGCAGCATCCCCTGGAAAAGCTGCACCGCGGCGGCGGGCAGGCCCAGCGTCGATTGCGCCATCTCGCCGCCAATATAGGTGAGCGCCATCAGGAGGCCCGCAAGCCCGATTCCCACAGGATGCAATCGCCCTAGAAAGGCCACGATGATCGCGGTAAAGCCGTAGCCCACGTTGAAATCTATGCTGACCTGCCCGGCGGGACCGGACACCTCGAACATCCCCGCCATCCCTGCGAGCGCCCCGGCGGTGCCAAGGCACACAATCACAAGCCGCCCCGGCCGCACCCCCGAAAAGCGCGCCGCGCGCGGCGCCTGCCCGGCGAGCCGGATCTGGAAGCCGAGCATGTGGCGGCTGAGCAGCACGTAGGCGAGGATCACCGCGATCACCGCCGCCGCCACGCCCCAGTGCATCCCCGTGCCCTCGAATATCTCTGCATTATGGGCGCTGGGATAGTCGCGCAGGTTGCGCGAGCCGGGAAAGCCGCGCCCGTCGGGGTTGCGCATCGGTCCCAGCGCCATCGCCGCGAGGAGCTGTTCTGCCACGTAGACGAGCATCAGCGACACGAGGATCTCGTTGGTGCCGAAGCGCACGCGCAATAGCGCCGGGATCATCGCCCAGGCCCATCCGCCGAGCGCGCCGGCGAGCACCATCAGCGGGAACACGATCACGCTGTCGAGCGGGTAGAACGCAAGCCCCACCCCCGCGCCGGTGAGCGCGCCGACGATATACTGCCCCTCGGCCCCGATGTTCCAGACACCGGCGCGGAACCCGAGGCTGAGCCCGATGGCGATGAGGATGAGCGGTGCCGCCTTGATGAGAAGCTGCGGGCGGTAATAAAAGGCGAACTCCCCGAAGAGCGGCTTCCAGAAAATCGTGGCGATCGCCTCGGCGGGATCCTTGCCGAGCGCGGCAAAGAGTGCCGCGCCCGCGATCATGGTGATCAGCACAGCGAGCAGCGGGGTGGCATATGTCCAGATGCGCGAGGGTTGCGGGCGCTTCTCGAGGCTCAGCATGGCACGCTCACGGGCTTCTTCTTGGAAGAAATACTCAAAACCCGCGCCTCAGACATGCGCCACCTCCATGTCATGCGCGCCGCCCATCATCAGGCCGATCTCCTCCACGTTCAGCCCGGAAGAGGGCCGGGAGGGTGACAACCGCCCCTCGTTGAGCGCGGCGAAGCGGTTGGAGATTTCCATCAGCTCGTCAAGGTCCTGGCTGATGCAGAGGATCGCGGTGCCCTGGTCGGCGAGATCGAGCAGCGCCTGCCGGATCGCGGCGGCGGCGGCGGCATCGACGCCCCAGGTGGGCTGGTTGACAACCAGCACTTCGGGCCGTTGCAGCACCTCGCGGCCGATCACGAATTTCTGAAGGTTGCCGCCCGACAGCGCGCGCGCGACAGTGCCGGGGCCGGGAGTGCGCACGTCGAAGCGGTTGATGATTGCCTGCGCAAAGCTGCGCGCCGCCCCCCACCGGATAAAGCCGCCAGCCAGCAGGTTCTCGCGTTCGGCCCCGGTCAGAAGGGCGTTTTCGGTCAGCGTCATGTCGGGGGCGGCGGCATGGCCGAGGCGTTCCTCGGGCGCGGCGAGAAGGCCGCGCCGCCGCCGCGCGGTCGGGCCGAGATGGCCCACCGGCGTGCCGTGAAGCGTCACGGTTTGCGCGCCCGTGGTCATCTCGCCCGAGAGCGCCGCGAGCAGCTCGTCCTGCCCGTTGCCCGCGACCCCGCCGATGCCGAATATCTCGCCTTGTCTGACGGTGAAGCTGATCGCCTTGAGCGCGGTGCCGAAGGCCGAAGGGGCGGGCAGCGACAGTGCATTCACCTCCAGCGCCACCTCGCCGGGTGTGTGCGCGGCGCGTGCGGGTGCCGCGAAGGTGCTGCCCACCATCTTTTCGGCCATGTCGCGCGCCGAGGTCTCGCGCGGCACGCAGGTGCCGACATTGCGGCCCAGCCGCAGGATCGTGGCGTGATCGCAGAGCGCGCGGATTTCCTCGAGCTTGTGGGAAATGTAGAGGATCGCCACGCCTTCGCTGGTCAGCTTGCGCAGCGTGGTAAAGAGGATTTCCACCTCCTGCGGGGTGAGAACGCTCGTCGGCTCGTCCATGATCAGAAGGCGGGGCTCTTGCAACAGGCAGCGGATGATCTCCACCCGCTGACGCTCGCCCGCCGACAGATCGCCGGTGAGGCGGCCGGGATCGAGCGGCAGGCCGTAGGTTTCCGATACATGCCGGATACGCGCGGCAAGCTGGCGCATGGGGGGCGGGTTTTCCATCCCCAACGCCACGTTCTCGGCGACGCTCAGCGCATCGAAGAGCGAGAAATGCTGGAACACCATCGCCACGCCCGCCTTGCGTGCTGCGGACGGGTTGGCGGGCGCATAGGGCGCGCCGCGCAAGGACATCGCGCCGCTGTCAGGCTTGACCAGCCCGTAGATCATCTTGACCAGCGTGGATTTGCCCGCCCCGTTCTCGCCCAGAAGCGCGTGGACCTCGCCCGTGCGGATTTCGAATGACACCGCGTCATTGGCGATCACGCCGGGATAAGCCTTGGTCAGGCCCGAAATGCTGAGCAATGGCGCGGTCACTCGGTCTGTCCCCCGCCCTTTGGGCGGCTTTGGTGTTTCTGTCACAGGCACCCTAGACCAGCCTCGGGGTGGGCGGCAATGCAATGTGGCGTGTCCAGGCTTTCGTTCCGCATGCGTCGGGGCTACGCTGCCCATATGACAAGCGATCCCCGATTCATCCATCTGCGCGTGCACACCGAATATTCGCTGCTCGAAGGGGCGGTGCGGCTCAAGGCGTTGCCGGGCCTGTGCGCGGCAGCGGGGATGCCTGCGGTGGCGGTGACCGACACCAACAACATGTTCGCCGCGCTGGAATTTTCCGTGACCGCGCAGGGCGCGGGGGTGCAGCCGATCATGGGCTGTCAGGTGGATGTGGCCTATGCCCCGCCTGCGCCTGGCGCGCGGATGACGCCGCCCGCGCCCGTGGTCCTGCTGGCGCAGAACGAGGCCGGCTATGGCAACCTGATGAAACTCAACTCCTGCCTCTACCTGCGCGGCGACGGGCAGGTGGCGCATGTGACGCCCGACGATCTGGCCGACCATGCCGAGGGCGTCATCTGCCTCACCGGTGGCCCGGATGGCCCGGTGGGGCGGCTCTTGCGGGGCGGGCAGCGCCCGGCGGCGGAGGCGCTGATGCAGCGGCTGGCGGCGGCTTTCGGCGACCGGCTCTATGTCGAGCTTCAACGCCATCCCGGCGACGGCGGCGCGCCGGAGGCCGAGCGGCTGACCGAGCGGGGGCATGTCGAGATCGCCTATGCGATGGGGCTGCCATTGGTGGCCACCAACGATGTGTATTTCCCCGAGGCCGGGATGTACGAGGCGCATGATGCGCTGTTGTGCGTGGCCGACGGGGCCTATGTCGATCAGAACGCGCCGCGCCGCCGCCTGACGCCGCAGCATTATTTCAAGAGCCAGGACGAAATGGCCGCGCTCTTCGCCGATCTGCCCGAGGCGCTGGAAAACACCGTCGAGATCGCCAGACGCTGCGCCTTTGGCGCGTATAAGCGCGACCCGATCCTGCCGCGTTTCGCCGATGACGAGGTGGACGAACTGCGCCGTCAGGCGCGCGAGGGGCTCGAAGCGCGGCTCGCCGTCATCCCCCATGCCGCCCCGGTCGAGGAGTATCACAAACGGCTCGATTTCGAGCTTGGCATCATCGAGAGCATGGGCTTTCCGGGCTATTTCCTGATCGTCGCCGATTTCATCAAATGGGCCAAGGAGCGCGACATCCCGGTGGGGCCGGGGCGCGGCTCGGGTGCGGGTAGCCTCGTGGCCTATGCGCTCACCATCACCGATCTCGATCCGCTGCGCTACAAGCTGCTGTTCGAGCGGTTCCTGAACCCCGAGCGGGTGTCGATGCCCGACTTCGATATCGACTTCTGCATGGATCGCCGCGAGGAGGTGATCGCCTACGTGCAGGACAAATACGGTCGCGACAAGGTGGGGCAGATCATCACCTTCGGCGCGCTTCTGTCCAAGGCCGCCGTGCGCGATATCGGGCGCGTGCTGCAGATGCCCTACGGGCAGGTGGATCGCCTGTCCAAGATGATCCCGGTCGAGGGCGTCAAGCCCGTCAGCATCGAGAAGGCGCTCGCCGACGAGCCGCGCCTGCGCGAGGCGAAGCAGGCCGAAGAGGTGGTGGACCGGCTGCTCACCTATGGCCAGCAGGTCGAGGGGCTCTTGCGCAACGCCTCCACCCATGCCGCCGGTGTGGTGATCGGCGACCGCCCGCTCGACGAGCTTGTGCCGCTCTACCAGGACCCGCGCTCCGACATGCCCGCCACGCAATTCAACATGAAATGGGTGGAACAGGCGGGGTTGGTGAAGTTCGACTTTCTCGGCCTCAAGACGCTGACCGTGATCCAGAACGCGATCCAGCAGATTCACGCCGAGGGGCGCGACCTGCATATCGCGGCGGACGGGAGCACCATCTACGAGCCTTTCGAGGGCGCCGAGAACGATATCGGGCAAATCCCGCTCGATGACGCGAAAACCTACGAGCTTTATGCCCGCGCCCGCACGGTGGCCGTGTTCCAGGTGGAAAGCAGCGGCATGATGGATGCGCTCAAGCGGATGAAGCCCACCTGCATCGAGGATATCGTGGCGCTTGTCGCGCTCTACCGTCCCGGCCCGATGGAGAACATCCCGAAATATTGCGAGGTCAAGAACGGGCTGAGCGCGCGCGATCACCTGCACCCCTCGGTCGATCACATCCTGGACGAGACGCAGGGCATCATCGTCTACCAGGAACAGGTGATGCAGATCGCGCAGGAAATGGCGGGCTATTCGCTTGGCGGCGCGGACCTGCTGCGCCGCGCGATGGGCAAGAAGATTCAGGCGGCAATGGATGCCGAGCGGCCAAAGTTCATCGCCGGGGCCAAGGCGAACGGGGTGGATGACGCCAAGGCGCTCGAGGTGTGGAACCTCCTGGACAAGTTCGCCAATTACGGTTTCAACAAATCCCACGCCGCCGCCTATGCGGTGGTGAGCTATCAGACCGCGTGGCTCAAGGCCAATCACCCGGTCGAGTTCATGGCCGGTGTCATGAATTGCGATATCCACCTCACCGACAAGCTCGCCGTCTATTTCGAGGAGGTGAAGAAGGGGCTGGCGCTCGACTGGGCGGGGCCTTGCGTCAACCGGTCGGAGGCGGAGTTCGTGGTGCGCGGGGGCGTGCTGCACTACGCGCTCGGTGCGCTCAAGAACGTGGGCGTCGAGGCGATGAAGCTGATTGCCGAGGGGCGCGGCGAAAAACCGTTCGCCACGCTCTACGATTTCGCGCGCCGGGTCGATCTCAAGCGGATCGGCAAGCGGTCGCTGGAAATGCTGGCGCGGGCGGGGGCGTTCGACGCGCTCGACCGCAACCGCCGCCGCGTGTTCGAAAGCGTTGACGCGCTGATGAATTACTCTGCGGCGATCCACGAGCAGAAGGCGTCGGATCAGGTTTCGCTTTTTGGCGACGCGGGCGAAGACCTGCCCGAGCCGCGCCTTGCTCCTGTCGATGACTGGCTGCCCGCAGAACGGCTGACCGAGGAATTCCGAGCGGTGGGGTTCTACCTCTCCGGCCACCCGCTCGACGATTACATGACGGTGCTGAAACGCCAGGAGGTCAAGACGCTCGACGAGGTGATGGCGCGGGCCGGGCAGGGGCCGTTTCTTGCGAAAATGGCCGGGGTCGTGGCCGGGCGGCAAGAGCGGAAATCCGCGCGCGGCAACCGTTTCGCCTTTGCGCAACTGAGCGATCCCACGGGGGGCTACGAGGTCACGCTGTTCTCGGAGGTGCTGGAGAAATCCCGCGATCATCTGGAAGCCGGTGCGCAGGTGGTGATCACCGCCGAGGCGACGATGGAGGCGGATCAGTTGAAGCTCTTGTGCCGCACGGTGCAGCCCGTGGACGGCATGGTGGCGGATGCCGGGGCGGTGGGGCTGTGCGTCTTCATCGATCAGGCAGAGGCGATCGGCTCTGTCGCGGCGGTGCTGGAGGGGGCGCGGCAGGCCGCGCGCGGCGCGCGGCCCGGCCCGATCCGCTTCCGGCTTCTGGGGGCGGGGCTGCCCGGCGAGGTCGAGATCGACAGCGGCGCGGAATACCCCGTCAACCCGCAGATCAAGGGCGCGATCCGCAGCCTGACCGGCGTGGTCATGGTCGAGGAGATATAGGCCCGAAGGGCAAGGCCGGGGCGTGGGGGCTGTTGCGGGGGTGCCCGGTCGCGCGTTAGCATTTGCTTGAGGAGGATCACCATGCTGGGGGCCATCGCCGGGGATATCATCGGATCGCGCTTCGAGGGGCATCCCGCCCCGCCCGGGGGGTTCACGCTGTTTCATCCCGATTGTTGTTTCACCGATGATACGGTCTGCTCGCTTGCCGTGGCCGAGGCGCTTGTCACCGGCGAGGAATTCGCGGCAAGCTTGCGGCGCTGGGTGCGGCGCTATCCCGATGCCGGGTATGGCGGCATGTTCCTGCGCTGGGCGCTCGCCGACGATGCCCCGCCTTATGGTAGCTGGGGCAATGGTGCGCCGATGCGGACCGCCGCCGCCGGGTGGTGGGCGCGGACAGAGACGGAGGCGCAGGACCTCGCCGCCGCGCAGGCCGCCGTCAGCCACGATCATCCTGACGCGATCGCCGGGGCGCAGGCGGTGGCTCTGGCGATCCTGCACCTGCGGCAGGGCGCGCCGCCTGCCACCCTGCGCGATACGCTGGCCGCGCGGTTCGGCTATGACCTGCGCCCCGAGGTGGCCTTGCGCCGGGGCGGGTTTGACATTTCGGCGGCGGGCACGGTGCCCCCGGCGCTCGCCGCCGCCCTTGGCTCCACCGGCTGGGAAGAGGCGGTGCGCACGGTCATCGGCCTTGGCGGCGACACCGATACGCTCGCCTGCATCACCGGCGCGGTGGCCGAGGCGCTGCACGGCTTGCCTGCCCCGATTGCCGAGCAGGCGCGCAACCGGCTCACCGACGATCTGCGCGCGGTGCTCGACCGCTTCGAAGAGGCCACGGGCAGGTCGTCGTAAAGAGCGCGAATACCCGCAGGTTTTTCAGGGGATGTTAACCTTTTCGGTGACAGGCTCGGCCATGCGTTGGATTGCCCCTGTCCTCGTGGTTCTGCTGGCCGCCTGTTCGCACCCCTCCCCGGCGTTCTACGGCGTGGAGCCGGTGCGTGTCACCGTGGGGCCGAGCACCTTTGACGTGCGCCTAAAGGGACAGCACGCGCAGGCGATCCGTATGAGCCGGGAATGGGCCCCGCGCACGATCACGGTCGCGCCGCGCGCCGCTGCGGCTATTGCCGCCGTCAGCGGTTGTGACGTGCCCCGGCTCTGGGGCGATCAGGCGATGCTCGAAGCGGCGCTCTTTTGCGGGCCGGATGCGGGCACGCGGCGCGGCGTAGTGCGCGCGCATGACTGCCGCGTGGTGCCGACGCGCAGGCGCTGGACGGAAGTGGCCTGTCAGCCGCGCGCGGGGCCAAGCGTCTTTTCCATGAACACCGAACTGCCCGCATCCGGGTAATCGCCGAACGGCCCGCGCCGCACGAAGCCGTGGCGCGCATAGAGTTGCAGCGCCGCGCCGAGCCGGTCGCCGGTCTCGAGCCGCAGGCAGGGCAGGCCGTTTGCCCGCGCCTCGGCCTCGATCCGGGCGAGCAGCGCCTCGGCCACGCCTTGCCCGCGCGCCGCCTCGGCCACGAACATGGATTTCACCTCGCCATAGCCATCGCGCAGGGCAAGCGCGCCCGTGCCCACCGTCTCGCCCTCGCGCGTCGCCACGAAAAACCGGATATCGGGGGTGCAAAGCGCATCCGTGTCGAGAAAGAAATTCTCCTCGGGCGGGAACAGTCCGCGCATGAGATCATGCGAGCGCCGCAAGAGCGCCGCCGCCCCCGGCTCGCGCGGGTCGCCGGGGGCTATGATGAGGTTGGCCGTGTGCATGAGCAAGGGATACGCCGTGTCCGCGCCCGTGCGCAAGGGCTCTCACGGCAGGATTGCGCCCAATATGGTGTGGATAAGTAGCCTATCTTCCCCATATCCTGTGCTTCAATGTTGACAGCCGTGCCCTTGGGCCAGCACAATTCCCATTCATCGGAATCATCCCGAGGGGCGGGCACGCGTGCAGTTTTCCAAGCTCAGACTGACCGGATTCAAGAGCTTCGTCGATCCCACCGACCTGGTGATCGCCGACGGGCTGACCGGCGTTGTGGGGCCCAATGGCTGCGGCAAGTCCAACCTTCTGGAGGCGTTGCGCTGGGTGATGGGCGAAAACCGCGCCAAGGCGATGCGCGGCGACGGCATGGAGGATGTGATCTTTGCCGGCTCGGCCAGCCGCCCGGCGCGCAATTTCGCCGAGGTGGTGATTCATCTCGACAATTCCGACCGGCTGGCACCGGCGGGCTTCAACGATGCCGATCACCTCGAGATCACCCGCCGGATCACCCGCGATGTGGGCAGCGCCTACAAGCTGAACGGCAAGGATGTGCGCGCGCGCGACGTGCAGATGCTGTTCGCCGATGCCTCCACGGGGGCGCATTCCCCGGCGCTTGTCCGGCAGGGGCAGATCGCCGAGTTGATCAATGCGCGGCCCAAATCGCGGCGGCGCATCCTCGAAGAGGCGGCGGGGATTTCCGGCCTTTACCAGCGCCGCCACGAGGCGGAGTTGAAGCTGCGCGGGACCGAGACCAACCTCACCCGCGTCGATGATGTGATCGAGCAATTGGCGAGCCAGCTTGCGCAACTGGTGCGGCAGGCGAAACAGGCGGCGCGCTATCGCCGGATCGGCGAAGAGCTGCGCCATGCCGAGGGGCTGTTGCTGTGGCGGCGCTGGACCGAGGCCGACGCGGCCCGCACCGAGGCCGAGACCGCCCTGCGCGACCGCACCACCGAGGCCGCCCGCGCCGAAGGGGCCGCACGCGAGGCCGCGCGGTTGCGCGCCGCGGCCGACGCGGCGCTGCCCCCCGCCCGCGAGGAAGAGGCCATCGCCGCCGCCATTCTTCAGCGCCTGAGCGTCGAGCGCGACACGCTTGAGCAACAGGAAAGCAGCGCGCGCGAGCGGATCGCCACGCTCGAGGCGCGCATCGCGCAGCTTGACCGCGACATGGAGCGCGAGGCGGGCCTCAACCGCGACGCGCACGAGACCATCGAGCGGCTCGACTGGGAGGCGGCGGAGCTTGAAAAGGCCAGCGAGGGGCACGACGCGCGCCTCGCGGAGGCCACCGACGAGGCCAAGGAGGCGGCGCGCATCCTCGAGGCCCGCGAGGCCGATCTCGCCCGCATGACCGAGGACATGGCGCGCCTTTCTGCCCGTCACCAATCGGCGCAGCGCCTGATTGATGACAACCGCAAGACGCTGATGCGCAGCGAGGCCGAGGCGGAGCGCGCGCGCGCCGCGCAGGTGCAGGCGCGCGACGCCGAGCAAAGCGCCGGTGAGGCCCACGCGGCGGCAGAGCAGGCCGAGCAGGGTGCGGTGGCGCGCGCGCAGGCAGCAGAGGCCGCGCTTGTCGCCGCCGACGAGGCCCGCGCCACCGCGCAGAGTCGCGAGGCCGAGGCGCGTGCCGCCCGGTCCGAGGTAGAGGGCGAGCTTGGCGCGCTGCGCGCCGAGGCGTCGGCGCTGGCGCGGCTGGTGGAGCGCGACACCGCCGAGGGCGGGCAGATCATGGATGCGTTGCAGGTGGCCCCCGGCTTCGAGAAGGCGCTGGGAGCGGCGCTTGCCGACGATCTGCGCGCCCCCGAGGTGGCGGCGGACGGGCCGTCGGGCTGGTGCGACTTGCCCGGTTATCCGGTGCCGCAGCCGCTTCCCGACGGGGTGACGGCGCTTGGCAATCACGTCACCGTTCCCGGCGTTCTGGCGCGGCGGATGGCGCAGATCGGCCTTGTCGATCCCGAGGATGGCCCCCGCCTTCAGCCGCTCCTGAAACCCGGTCAGCGGCTGGTGAGCCGCGAGGGGGATTTGTGGCGCTGGGACGGCTTTCGGACATGGGCCGAGGATGCGCCCTCGACCGCCGCGCTGCGGCTCGAACAGCTCAACCGGCTGGAGGAGCTCAAGCAGCAACTGGAGCGGGCGGAGGCGCGGGCCGACGGGGCGCAGCGCGCGCATGAGGCGCTGCGCGCCGATCTGACCGCGCGCACCGAAGCAGACCGCGCCGCGCGCGAGGCCCGCCGCGCCGCCGATGCCGCCGTGACCGGGGCGAGCCGCGCGCTGAGCCGCGCCGAGGCCGACCGGAGCCTTGCCGCCTCGCGCCACGAGTCGCTTGGCCTTGCCGCTGCACGTCACGAGGAGGAAGCGCAGGCCGCGCGCGCCGCGCTCAGGCAGGCGGAAGCGGCCTTTGCGGAGTTGGGAGACCTGCCCTCGGCGCGCGCCGATCTGGAGGATATCAAGACCACGGTCGAGGCCGCGCGCATCACGATGATGACCCGGCGCTCGGCGGCGGATGAATTGCGCCGCGAGGGCGAGCGGCGCACCGACCGCCGACAGGAGATCGCCCGCGAAGTGAGCGGCTGGCGGCACCGGCTCGAGACCGCAGAGACGCGCGGCAAGGAGTTGGCCGAGCGCAAGGCGGCGTCGGAGGACGAGTTGGCCGAGGCGCGGGCGACGCCCGAGACGCTGGCCGCAAAGCGTGCGGACCTGGCCGGGGAAATCACACGTGCCGAGGCGCGCCGCGCCGCCGCCGCCGATGCGCTTTCCGCCGCCGAAGGGGCCGCACGGCAGGCCGCTGCGGACGAGCGCGAGGCCGAGCGCCGCGCGTCGGAGGCGCGCGAGGCCCGCGCCCGTGCCGAGGCGCAGCGCGATGGCGCGCGCGAGGCTTGCGATCTGGCCGCCGGGCGGATCGAGGAGGCGCTTGGCCTCACGCCCGAGGCCCTGCGCGACACGCTGGAGGTTGACCCCGGGGCGATGCCCGCGTCCGACGCGATCGAGGCCGACGTGGCGCGGCTCAAGCGGCAGCGCGACGCGCTGGGCGCGGTCAACCTGCGCGCCGAGGAGGACGCGCGCGAGGTCGAGGCCGAACACAGCTCGCTGAGCGCGGAAAAGGCCGACCTGGAAGGGGCGATCAAGACCCTGCGCAGCGGCATCGCGAGCCTCAACCGCGAGGGGCGCGAGCGGCTGCTGACCGCGTTCGAGCAGGTGAATTCCAATTTCACGCTGCTTTTTCGGCACCTTTTCGGTGGCGGCGAGGCCAATCTCGTGCTGGTCGAGAGCGACGATCCGCTGGAGGCGGGGCTCGAGATCATGTGCCAGCCGCCGGGCAAGAAGCTCGCGACTCTGAGTCTGCTGTCGGGCGGCGAGCAGACGCTGACGGCGCTGGCGCTGATCTTTGCCGTGTTCCTCGCCAATCCGGCGCCGATCTGCGTGCTCGACGAGGTGGACGCGCCGCTCGACGATGCCAACGTCACGCGGTTCTGCGATCTGCTGGACGAGATGTGCCGCCGCACCGAGACGCGGTTTCTCATCATCACCCACCACGCCGTCACGATGAGCCGGATGGACCGGCTCTTCGGCGTGACGATGGCCGAGCAGGGGGTAAGCCAGCTTGTCTCGGTCGATCTCAACAAGGCCGAAGCGATGGTGGCGTGAGCCGGGTCAGGCAAAGCCCATGCCGCCGCCCGGAGCGCGTTGTCGCTTGGGATGAAGTAGGTGGCTGCGGGTGCGCGGCCCGGCCGGGCCGATAAATCCCCTCACCCGCGCTCTCCAGGCTCACCGCATGTCCATGCCGTGCTCACGCAGAAGCGCGTGCCGCCGCGCGGTGCGCAGGTCTTCGGCGACCATCTCGGCGCACATTTCCTGCGCGGTGATCTCGGGCTCCCAGCCGAGCCGCGCCTTGGCCTTCGACGGATCGCCCAGAAGCGTTTCAACCTCGGCGGGGCGGAAATAGCGCGGGTCGATGCGCAGCACCACGTCGCCGGGCTTCGACCGCCGGGCGCCTTGTCGCCCTCGACGCCGGCGACCGTGGCCATCTCGTCCACGCCCTCGCCCGAAAATTCCAGCGAAATCCCCAGCTCGGCGGCGCGTCCAGCGTGATGAACTCGCGCACCGAATACTGCTTGCCGGTGGCGATGACGAAATCCTCCGCCTCCTCCTGTTGCAGCATCATCCACTGCATCGCCACGTAATCGCGGGCATGGCCCCAGTCGCGCAGGGCGTCGATATTGCCCATGTAGAGGCAGTCTTCCAGCCCTTGCGCGATATTGGCCAGCCCGCGGTGATCTTGCGGGTGACGAAGGTCTCGCCGCGGCGCGGGCTCTCGTGGTTGAACAGGATACCGTTGCAGGCATACATGCCGTAGGCCTCGCGGTAATTGACGCATGTCCAGTAGGCGTAGAGCTTGGCCACGGCATAGGGCGAGCGCGGGTGAAACGGCGTCGTCTCGCGCTGCGGGGTCTCCTGCGACCAGCCCGAAAAGCTCGGAGGTCGAGGCCTGGTAGAACCGCGTGGTCTTTTCCAGCCCCAGAAACCGGATCGCCTCTAGCAGGCGCAGCGTGCCGATGGCGTCCACGTCGGCGGTGTATTCCGGCGCCTCGAAGCTGACGGCCACATGGCTTTGCGCGCCGAGGTTGTAGACCTCGTCGGGCCGCACCTCGCTGACAGGATGCGGGTCAGGTTGGAGCTGTCGGTGAGATCGCCGTAATGCAGCTTGAGCCGCTGGTGGTTGGCATGCGGATCCTGGTAGATATGGTCGATGCGCTGGGTGTTGAACGACGACGCACGGCGCTTGATGCCGTGCACCTCGTAGCCCTTTTCGAGCAGAAACTCCGCCAGATACGATCCGTCCTGACCGGTGATCCCGGTGACGAGTGCCTTTTTCATTCCGACGTCTTCCTCGTTGCCCCTGTGCGATCGCGGGTTAAGCCAGCGCGACGCGATCCGCAAGCGCGGAGGGGGTGGAGCGAGCCAGGACCATGCGGCGCGCCGCTACCCCATCGAGGCCGGAACCGGTGTCGAGGCCCGTGTCCGCCGCGAGGCAAAGCCGCGTGCTGTATCGAGCGCCTCGCGAATGGTCACGTCCATGTCGATGTAGCGATAGGTGCCCAGCCGTCCTACGAAGCTCACGCCTTCCTCGGCGGCGGCGAGGCGCTCGTATTGCGCAAGCAGCAGTTCCTGCGCGAGCCGGATCGGGAATAGGGATGTCGCCCGGCTCGCAGGCGCGCGGCGTTTCGCGATAGCATACGGTCGCCTCGTGGCTTTCCCACGGGCTGAGATACTTGTGCTCGGTGATCCGCGTGATCGGCGTGTCGCGGTCGGGATAGTTCATCACCGCGCAGCCCTGCCAGTCCCCCCCGCCACCAACCGTCTCGAAGAAATCGAGCGTCCGATATCCGATAGGTCGCCTAGCCGTGACAGCCGAAATAGCCGTCGAGCGGTCCGGACCAGAACATGTGATCGGCCCGCCCCGCCTGTTCGGGCGTGTAGGGGCAATCGAGATGCAGGTCGATGCCGGGACGGCTCGAGCATGGCCTCCACCATCGCGGTATAGCCCTGCTCTGGAAGGCCCTGGAACCGGCGCGGCAATAGCCGTCCGCCAGCTGAAGCGCATCGGCAGCCGCTTCAGCACCGAGGCCGGAATCCGCGCTGCAGGGCAGAGCCCCATCGCTTCTCGGTATAACCGCGAAAGAACGCCTCGAAGAGGGCGGGCCCCATCATGGCAAGCGCCTGTTCCTTGAGGTTGCGCGGGTCATGACCGTCGGGCTGCACCTGCTGCGCCGTGATGAAGCGGCGCGCCTCCTCGGGGCGAAAGGCGCGCCCGAAGAACTGGTCTGATCGCGTGCAGGCCGAGCGGCAGGCCATAGACTCGGCCTTGCACCGTCGCCTTCACCCGGTGCGCATAAGGGCGGAACCGCGCGAATTCGTTCACGTAGTCCCAAACCTCGAGTATTCGTCAGGATACGGAAGAGATGTGCGGCCCATAGACGTGCACGAGGATACCGGGCCCGGGGCAGCGCTCGGTGCGGTACAGTTGCCGCCCATGCGGCGTGCTCCGGGTCACGGTCACGCCATCCCCCGCCTCGGCCAGTTCGCGCGCGATGACGGCACCGCCAAGGCCCGCGCCCACCGAAGCAAAGTATCGGCATGCTGTCCCTCTTCGTCCGCCCATGTCGAGCGCCGCGCGCGCCGGCTCTTCCGGTCAAGGCCCTGTCCGATCGCCATCAACGGACCGGCAAGAGTGGGAGCACGTCCAAGAGTTGCATCGCCCCATGCCTCGCAGTGCTTGGCCGGCCGCGCCGCACACTGCATCCCGCAATGCGTGGGAGAATCTGCTCTAAAGCCGTTGCCGAAAGGCACGGTTTTGCCGGAATTGCGGCCCGGCCCCTGCGTGATCGCGCGGGCATACCCGGCGGGTATCCCCCGAACCGGAACCGGTGCCACGGTGAGCCTGGAATTCGTCTCCCACCTGCTGCTCGACCGACCCCCTGCTGGATCAGGACCTGCGCGATCGCGGCCTCGCGCAAGCTCGACGGCGGCCGTGCATCCTCGTGGCCGGGACCGGGCCGAACCGGCGGGCTGATCTCGTGGCGGCCCGGCCAGGGGCCCCGGCCCCCCTCGTCGATGCCGCGCATTCTACCGGCTCCGCCAGCACCGGGACCACCGGCCTTGCAACGCCGGTGGGCGCGCCGGGCCAGCAATCGCTCGCCTTCGGCACCGCGCCGCGATGGCAGCGGCACCGCCCTCCTTGCGCACCAGATCAATGGCGACGGCACGTTCGGCGCGATGCTCTCGCTCGCCGAACTGCCCGGCGGGCGGGCGGGTCTCGGCGCTGGTCTCGGCCTCTGTGGGCGGGCTCGAGACGCTGTTCGTCGCCGATAGCGGCACGGGCGCAGATCCTCGTCGATCGCCCTGGCGCGCGACCCCCGCCTCGACCGCCACGCCGCAGGGGCCGGGCGGTGGAGTCGGTTCCGACGGCCCGACGCTTCTGGCGATGGCCGAAACGGCGGGCGGGTCACGGCTTCTTGCGCTCGATCAGGTCACCGGCGTGTTGCACGCCTTCGACATGGACGGGGCACCGGCGCGCTCTCGCCCGGTGGGTGGATCGACGGCACTCACGGCCTTTCGGTGGCCGATCCCACGGCGATGGAGGTGATCGCGGCGCATGGCGCGACATGGGCTGTGATCGGCGCGGCGGGCAGCGATTCGCTCAGCGTGGTGCGCATTGGCGAGAATGGCAGCCTGACGGTCACCGATCACCTGCTCGACACGCTCGGCACCCGCTTCGGCGGGGCTCCACGGGCTGAGCGTCGCGCAAGCGGGCGATCATGTCTTCGTCATCGCGGGCGGGGCAGATGACGGGCTGAGCCTGTTTCGCCTGCTGCCCGACGGGCGGCTCTTGCACATGGAAACTCTGCCGCACGACATCGGGCTGGGGCTGGAGAATGTCGAGGATATCGGCGCGGCCATCCTCGGCGGGCAGTTGCAGGTCTTTGTGGCGGGCGATGCGCGGGGCGGTGTCAGCCAGTTCTCGCAGGATGTCTCGGGGCTCGGCCTCGTTGCCACCACCAGCGGCAACGCCGCCGCGTTTCTTGCGGGCACAGCGGGCGACGATCTGTTGACGTCGGAGGGCTTCGGGGCCGACACGCTCGACGGTGGCGCGGGTGACGACATCCTCGTTGCCGGCCCAACCGATACAGTGCTGCGCGGCGGTGCGGGGGCCGATACCTTCGTGGTCTCTGCCCACCTCACGCCGCGTCACCATCGAGGATTTCACCCCCGGCACCGACAGGCTCGACCTGTCCGATCATCGCCATTCCTGCGCGGCCCGGGGCAACTCGGGGTCGAGGCCGGGCTCGGCTTCGCGCGCATCACCTTTCGCGACGCGCGCGATCGAGCTTGCCAGCCCCGCGCCAGTGATCCTCGACGCCGGCGACCCTCTTCGGCACCGTTTTCGACTGGCCCGACCGCCTGCCGATCTTCGCCTCCGGCTTCATCCCGCCGATCACCGGCACGGCGGGGCCCGATACGCTCGTCGGGCACGAATGATAGACGACATCATAGAGGGAGGCGCGGGGAACGACGAGATTTTCGGCGGCGCGGCTGACGATACGCTTCGCGGCGGCGACGGCGATGACCTGCTCGGCGGCGGGCCGGGCAACGACCTGCTCTTTGGCGGCGCGGGCAATGACGACCTCTGGGGCTCGGACGGCCACCATACGCTCTGGGGCGAGCAGGGTAACGACACGCTGGGCGGCGGCGCGGGCAACGACTGGATTCGATGGCGGTCCGGGGCATGACGAGATATGGGCGGGCTTTGGCCATGACACCGTGTTCGGCGGCGATGGCGATGACATGATCGGCTTGTTCTGGGGCGATGATTGGGCCGATGGCGGGGCAGGCGACGACCAGTTGTGGGGGGCGCATGGCAACGACACGCTGTTTGGCGGTGACGGCAATGACACGCTCGGCGGCGGGCCGGGCGATGATTTTCTCGACGGCGGGCCGGGCGATGACGAGTTGTGGGGCGGGCCGGGCAACGACACGATCATGGGCGGCGGCGGCAATGACATGATCGGCGGCGGCGCAGGGAACGACGTGATCGACGGCGGCAGAGGCAACGACCTTATGTTCGGCGGTAGCGGCTCGGATGTTTTCCTCTTCGCCGACGGCCACGGCAACGACACCATCGGCGATTTCGACCCGTTCGACCCCGCCGAGCGGATCGACCTCACAGGCGTGACCGCCCTCGGCTCGCTCGAGGATGTGCTTCTGCGGGCACCGTGCAGGGCGCGGACCTGCTTATCGACATCGGCGACGGCGGTTCGCTGTTGCTTGACCTTGTGGCCCCTGGCGACCTCTCAGCCGACGATTTCCTGTTCCTGACCGGGCTCAGCGCGCCCTCGGTTCACCCGGCGCGCGGGCTTTCAGCCACGCCATACCCGCAGCATTGATCGCGTCCAGCCGGTCGAAAAGCGCATAATCTTGGGCGTAGAAGCCTCGCAATCGCGCTTCGAGCGCGGGCGTCAGCGTCTCGGCCTCGCGCAACCGGCTCACGTTCTCGCGCGGCAACGGGGCCGCGACCCGAGCGCCGCGCATATTCGGGAAACATCTGCGGCAGCCGGTGATAGGGAACGACGACATCCGCCAGCACCTTGCCCTGCGGACCGCAGAACATGTGGCCTTGCAGGTAGGGCCGTCCATCGGCGCGGCGGAAATTCCAATCCTGCCGCTCCCAGAACTCGGCAAAGCTCATGTCCTTCGGCAGCGGGCTCTCGACCCGGTTCGACTTGCGATAGCGGAACCACGAGTTGATCCAGTCCAGCGGATCGCGCATCACCCCGAACTTGAAGAAGAAGCGGGGCCATTGGCCGGGCTGCGCGAATATCTCGGGATGCTCCGTGATCGCATCGTGCAGCGGCACATGCTTGCGCGCCGGATTGCCGCCAAGGGCAATCTCGGCCACCGGCGCGAGCGCCGTCTCGATCGAGGTCGAGGCGGTCTTGGTATTGGCGATGAACACGAATTTCCTGTCCAGACCGATCAGCATGACCCCCCCCTCTCACCCTTAGAGGGGTAGCCGATCTCCCGCCCCCGGACCAGAGGCGAAAGCCGATCAGCGGGCTTTACTTGGCCGCGCGGCTGGGACAGATACCGGGGATGACCCGCGCCCACGCCCGAAGAGCCGCATGACCGACCCGCCGCTTATCTCGGTGATCGTGCCCGTGCATGACGTGGCCGACCACGTTTCCGCATGTCTCGACAGCCTGCGCGTCCAGACTCATGCCGATTTCGAGGCGCTGGTGATCGATGACGGTGCCACCGATGCCACCGCCACCCGTGCGGCAGAGGCGATGGCGGGCGATCCACGTTTCCGGCTCATCGCGCAGGATCACGGCGGGCTCTCGGCGGCGCGCAATGCCGGGCTCGATGCTGCGCGCGGGCGTTTCATTGCCTTCGTCGATGGCGACGACCGGGTGATGCCGGATTTTCTCGCGCGGCTTTTGCGGGTGCTGGAGCGAACCGGGGGCGACTGGGCGGCCTGCGCCCTGCGCTACTGTTTCCCCGATGACAGCGGGGCCACCCATTCCGCTATCCACACTGCACCCGCGCTCGACGCGCACCCGGCGCTTTGCCGCCATGCGCTGGCGACATGGCCCGATGCGGTGGCGCATTTCCCCTCCGCCTGGAACAAGCTCTATCGTCGTTCGCTCATCGGCGATCTGCGCTTCGACGAGGGCACCTGGTTCGAGGATCACGCTTTCTTTCTGCGTGTGGCGGCGCGCACCGATCACCTCTGGCACCTGGCCGAGCCGCTCTACCTGCAAACGCGGGGCCGGGTGGGGCAGATCACCGGGCGCGACGATGACCGCGTGTTCCAGACATTCGACGTGCTCGACCGGATGCGCGACATTTTCACCGACAGCCCCCGCTCCGGCGGCGATGCCGCGCTGGCGACGCTGGCACAGCGCCTGATCGGCGAACGCGCCGAGGTTCTCGCCTCCCCCGGACGCCGCGCGCGGTTTGCGCGGCGCGCGGCGGCGTATCTGGGCGATGAGGTGGACAATAGCCCCGATCCCTGCTGGCGCGAAGAGATGCGGTGGGCGGCCCCTGCTTTCCGTGATCCTCGCGTGGGACGGGGCGGATACGGGTGCGCTTGCCACCTCGCTCGGGCGCTCGCAGAGGGTGCGGCACGCGGGCAGGAGGTGCTGATCGTCTGCCCGGACCGCGACGCCGCAAACCGCGTCGGGGCGCTGCGCCGCACCGAGACCATGCGCGTGCTGGTGCAGGCGGGGCAGGGGGCGGCGGCAGCCGAGGCCACCGGCCTTGAGGCCGCCCGAGGAGCCGTGTGGCGATCTTCGCGCGGGCAGGTGACCGGCCTGATACCGACCGGTTCCATCAATGGACCGTGCGGTTGCTGGACGAGGGGGCCGATCTCGGCCTTGTCGGCGAGACTGGCCGATACCGATGCCCTCGCTGATCCCCGCGCGCTTGCCGCGCATCTCTTTCGCCGCGATCTGCTCGAGGCCCATCGTCTGCACCTCGACCCGGCGGACCGCGACGGCCGGGCGCTCTGCCTTGGCGCGGCGCTGGCGGCGGGGCGGGTGATCGCTCTGCCCGGTCCGGCCACCCTCGCTCGCCTGGCCCCGGCCCTTCCGGCGCGCGCGCTGCTCGCCGAACACGATGCTCGAATCAACAGCCTGCCCGCGCCGCTCGCCGCAGGCCTGCCCGAGGGGTGGCAGCGGCGGCTGTTTCTGCGCGCGCTCTGGCAGAACTGGTGCGCCGCGCAGCACTGGCCCCGCCCTCGCCGCCGCGTCATGGTGCTCGCTGCGCTTGCCGGGGCGCTGCGGCGGGGCTACCGCGCCGCGACGCCGCCGCCTGCGGGTCTCGACCCTGGCATCCCCGCCCCGCATCGCGCGGTTTCTCGGCCCGCTCCCGCCTGCCCAGGGCGATCCCGCGTCTCGATGCGGACCTTACCCCCTTTCCTCTGACGACGCGACGGGTTTCTGCGCCTGCGCGCCGATCTGCGCGGCGGCACCACTACGCCAACCTGTCATTCCTCAACGAGGATCGCGTGGCGATCCCGGTGCACCTCTCGCTGCGCCGCGACGAGGGCCGGCTCGTGCTCAACACCCGCGATGCAACGGGCGCATGGGCTGCCGAGCGCCCTCACCGCGTGGCGCTCTCGGCGCGCGCGGTCACCGTGGTGGTGCGCTTTACCACTGGCGGAGTCAGCGTCACCCTCGACGGGACCGAGGTGCTGCGCGCGCCCCCGCCGGACCGTGCCATCGCCTTTCTGGATTGCGACGGCCCCTCGACCTGCTCGACGTGGTGCCGTCGCTGCCCTGCGCGGGCGAGATCCTCCTCGATCCCCGCCTGATCCTGCATGTCGAGGGCGGCAAGGGGCCGCTGCGCCCGGAACATGGCGACGGTAACGTCCTGCCGGCGCCTGCCCGATCCCGCCGGGCCGGGTGCCGTGCAGGCCGCGTTGCCCGGTTGGGTCTCGGGCCGATTTGCCCGCCGATGCCGCTCTGGTGATCGCGCGGGACGGTGCCACGCCGCTCCGCCTCACCCGAAGCGCCATGCGTGACCGGCTCGAGACGGCCCTTCGTCACCGGATCGACTCACGCGATACCGCCTTCACCCTCACCCTCCTCGAACACCTGATCCACGGCAATTTCGCCGCTGCGCTGTCCCCTGCGGCCCTCGACACCGCGCGCGCGCTCGCCCGGCGGTTCGGCCTCGCCGACCAGCTTCCCGGGGCTTCGCCCCCGCTGCCGCAGTCCACTCCGCCCGAAGCGCGCGAGATCCGGACCGCGCTCGCCCGCTTCAGCCAGGCGATGAGCGTCCCGCCCGCTCCCGATCCGCTCGACGTGCTGCGCGGCCTCGCCGTGCCCCGTGCGCGCGGCGCGGGCTGTGCCTCGCGCTTGCGCCGGTCTTTGCCGAGGCGCGCCACGACGGCCCCGCCTTCGACGGCTTTGCCGCGATGGCCCGCGATGCCGGGATCACCGACGGCCCGCTGCCCGGCGATGCCTGGAGCAAGGCTGCGCTGCTGCCGCTCCTGCTGGCCGAGGGGCGCGGCGACGAGGCGCGCGAAGTGCTCTGGTCGCTGGTGCCGCCCACGGATGACTGGCTGCCCACGCCCTGCATCGCGCATCTCGCCCGGCGCGCACTCGGCGCGCGGGCGTTGCCCGCGAAGACGCGCGAAAGCCTTGTCTACCGGATACATGGAGTTCGTCACCCGCCGCAGCGATGATTACTGGGGCCGCGGCGCCTGCCTGGAACTCACACGCGCCGCCGCGCACGCTCTTGAGGCGAAGCGCGCTGATGCCTGGTTACCTCCGCGAGGCGGTCGAGCAGTTCTGCCTGCGCGCCTAT
>JAXHLV010000012.1:0-79295 GCA_034521935.1 Roseovarius sp. | reverse complement strand
TTCAAACCAGCATATTCTCCTCGGCTTCGGCCAGCGGCTGCGCATCTCGTGCCTGCCGACAATGTCGGCCACGGTCCTGCCACTCGCGCTGAAGAGTTTTCACGACGACTTTCCGAACACGGCAGTGGAAGTGGACACCGCGACTTACGACTCGGCGCTGATCGCGCTGGAGGAGGATCGCATCGACCTCGCCGTGACCTTTCATATTCCCGGCATGGACGGGATCGACATCGAGTGGCTGGCCGAGGCGGATTACGTGTTCGCGGCCCCGAAAGACCATCCGCTCATGCGTCAGGCGCGCGTGCGGGCGGGGGACTTGAAGGGTGAGCGCCTTATCGGCGACATGGCGGGGCGGATACAGGATGTGCAGGAGTCCGATGACCTTCGTCGCTCACTGGAAGCGCCGGCCATGCGGCGGATCTGGTGCCACACGTCCTCGACCCGCTATGCGATGATCGCGAACGGGTTGGCGACCAGCCTGGCAGAGCCGTTTTCCGCGCCGCTCTGGGCGGCCGCCGGGGTCCGGGTCCGCCCGTTCGAGCCGCGATTGAGTATCCAGTATTGTTTCGCGGTCCCGAGCGCGGAGCAACGCTCGAAGGCGTCGGTCGGCTTCCGCAAACACTTTCGTCATGCGATCAAGGCATTCGCGGAGACGCATCATCTGCCGATCCGAACCGCCCCCGCGCGGGCCTGATCCGTGTTGGAGTGCGTGTTGGCCATCGCGAAAACGGTGGAAATGCGCGCGTCAGGGCGCTATCCCGGCCCCCGACACCCAAGCGGAGACGTGCCATGCGCGACACCATCACCGAGCGCTGCGCGGCCAGGGGCCTGAGGATGACCGGGCAACGGCGGGTGATCGCCCGCGTGCTGGAAATCTCGGACGATCACCCCGATGTCGAGGAGCTGCACGCCCGCGCCGCCGCGCGCGATCCGAAAATCTCGATCGCGACGGTCTACCGGACGGTGAAGCTGCTGGAGGAGGCGGGGATTCTCGACAAGCTCGAATTCGGCGACGGGCGGGCGCGCTACGAGGATGCCGAGCGCGCGCATCACGATCACCTGATCGACGTGGAGAGCGGCGCGGTGGTGGAATTCGTCGATCCCGAGATCGAGGCCTTGCAGGAGCGCATCGCGGAAAAGCTGGGTTATGGCCTCGTGGGGCACCGGCTCGAGCTTTACGCCGTGCCGCGCAAGCGCGGGGAGTAGCGCATGGACCGGGTGATGCGGCTGGCCATCGGCAGCGTGGTGGTGGGGCTTGGCGTTCTGGCGCTCAAGCTGGCGGCGTGGCAGATCACCGGGTCGGTGGCGCTGATGTCGGACGCGCTGGAAAGCCTGGTGAACGTGGCCACGGCGCTGGCGGTGATCGCGGCGCTGCGGCTGGCGCGGCGTCCGGCGGATGCCAATCACCCGTTCGGACACCACAAGGCGGAGTTTTTCTCGGCGGTGCTGGAGGGCGTGCTGATCGTGCTGGCGGCGCTGTTTATCCTGCGCGAGGCGTGGGACGGGGTCATGGCCCCGCGCGCGCTCGACGCGCCGGGGCTGGGCCTCATGGTGAACGCGGGCGCGGGGCTCATCAACGCGGGCGTGGGCGTGGCTGCTCATCCGCGAGGGCGCGGCACCGCTCGCCCGCGCTGGTGGCCGACGGGCGGCACCTGATGACCGACGTGGTGTCGTCGGTGGGGGTGCTCGGCGGCGTGGCGATGGCGGTGGCGACGGGGTGGTGGGTGCTCGATCCCGCGATGGCGGTGCTGGTGGCGCTCAACATCCTGTGGTCGGGATGGGGGGTGATCCGCGGCTCGTTGAGCGGGCTGATGGACGAGGCGGTCAACGACGACGAACTGGCGCGCATCCGGGATATCATCGCCGAGGCCGCGCAGGGCGATACCGCGCTCGAGGCGCATGACCTGCGCACGCGGCACGCGGGGCCGGTGACGTTCATCGAGTTTCACCTCGTGGTGCCGGGCGAGACCACGGTGGAGGCGGCGCATTGCGTCTGCGACTGCATCGAGGCGGCGCTGATGGATGCGCTGCCGGATGCGCGGGTGACCATTCATGTGGAGCCCGAGCACAAGGCCAAGCATAGCGGCATTGTCGTGCTGTCGTGACGGGGTAGCCTTGCGCGGAGCGGCAGGGTAGGAGGGCGTAACCCCTAAGGAAAGGCCCCGGACATGGACAACCTGCGCGGCAGCGTGCTGATGGTGCTGGCGATGGCCGGTTTCGCGCTGGAGGACATGTTCATCAAGCGGCTGGCGGAGGCGATGCCGGTGGGGCAGATCATCATGATCCTCGGGCTGGGGGGCGCGGTGATCTTCGCCTTGATCTGCCTGGGGCAGGGGCGGCGGCTGGTGTCGCGCGACCTGCTGGCGCGGTCGGTGTTGCTGCGCAATACGGGCGAGATGGCGGGCACCATGTGTTTCGTGACCGCGATTGCCCTCACGCCGCTGTCATCGGCCTCGGCGATCCTTCAGGCGACGCCGCTGGCGGTGACGCTGGGGGCGGCGCTCTTTCTGGGTGCGCCGGTGGGCTGGCGGCGGTGGTCGGCGATCCTGGTGGGATTCGCGGGCGTGTTGATGGTGGTGCGGCCGGGGCTGGAAGGCTTCGCGCCCGCCTCACTGTTCGCCGTGGGGGCGGTGATCGGGCTGGCGGTGCGCGATCTGGCGACGCGGGCGGTGCCGGCGGCGATCTCGTCGATGCAGCTTTCGGCCTATGCGTTTGCCACGCTGGTGCCGACGGGGGCGATCCTGCTGGCCTTTGGCGCGGGGCCGGTGGTGCCCGGCGCGGACGGGGTGCGCGACCTTGCGCTGGCGCTGACCTGCGCGGTGGCGGCCTATTACGCCATCGTCGCGGCGATGCGGGTGGGCGAGGTGGCGGTGGTCACACCCTTTCGCTACACGCGGCTGGTGTTCGCGCTGGGGATCGGCGTGATGGTGTTCGGCGAGCGGCCCGATGGCTGGACGCTCATTGGCGCGGCGGTGATCGTGGCCTCGGGTCTTTACACGCTGATGCGCGAGGCACGGGTGGCACGGCGGCGCTGAGCCGGGCGCGCGCCGGAAACGGCTTGAGCATGGGGCGAAACCGGGCGAGGGTAGAGGGCAATGCCCCCCGGACCGGAGACCGCCATGACCCGCGCCTTTGCCATTCTGACCTTCGTGGCCGCCGTCGCCTTCGCGGCCTCTCCGTTCCTGACGAGCGGGTTCAACGGCTTTGCCGCCGATCAGTTTCCGGTGCCGCAGGACGATCCGCCGATCCAGCCGGCGGGCTATGCGTTCGCGATCTGGGGGCTGCTCTACCTGTGGCTCATCGCGGGCACGCGGTTTTGGCCTGCTTGTGCGGGCGGACGCGCCGGACTGGCGCGCGGGCCGCGCGCCGCTTTTCCTCAGCCTGGCGGTCGGCAGCGGCTGGATCGCGGTCGCGCAGGAATCGGTCATCATGGCGACCGTGCTGATCTGGATCATGCTGGCCGCGGCGCTCGTGGCGCTGGCGCGCGCAGGGACCGGCGACCGCTGGCTTCAGCGCGAGCCGATGGGGCCTATGCGGGCCGGCTCACGGCGGCGCGCGTCGGTCTCCATCGGGCTGGTGCTGGCGGGTTACGGCCTCACCTCGGAGACCGTCGCGGCCTTCGCCGGCCTCGTGCTCGCGCTCGGGATCGCGGCGGGGATGCAGCGCATCCGCCCCGACAGTCTTGCCTATCCTGCGGCGGTGATCTGGGCGCTTGCGGGCGTGATCGCTGCCAATCTCGCGCCCGTGAATGCCGGGGTGATCGCTCTGGCGGGCGTTGGCATCGTCTATCTTGTCGCGATGATGCTGCGCCAATTGCGGGCCTGAGGGGCGCGGTCTGGCCTGGAAGCGGACGGCTCGCACGATGGGCGAGGAGCCGCGCAGCGCCCGACCGCGGGTGGGCGCTCCTCCGGGTGGAGGAGAGCAGTTCTCATGTGCAGCACACTCCAACGATTATAAAATGTTAGACGGTGGAAAGCGCCCCGCCGGGGGGCGGTCGGGCGCCGCGCGGCGGTGCCTTCGGCGTGGATTCCGCGCGGCCGGGCGCCGCAACGTCCGCTCCAGGCCAGACCCGGCCTCCTGTTCCGGTCCGCCCTCAGCGCACCAATTGCTTCATCCCCTGATCCAGCCCCTCGAGCGTCATCGGCACCATCCGGTCGTCGAATATCTCGCGGATCATGGCGATGGACTGCGTGTAGCCCCACTCGCGCTCGGGCACCGGGTTGATCCAGAGGTGATCGGGCCATTGCGCGCGCGCCCGTTCCAGCCAGACCTGCCCGGCCTCGGCGTTCCAGTGCTCGTTCGCGCCGCCGGGATAGGCGATCTCGTAAGGGCTCATGCTGGCATCGCCGACGAAGATGCACTTGTAATCGGGCCCGTAGGTGTTGAGCACCTCCCATGTCGGGGTCTGCGCGTTCCAGCGACGGGCATTGTCGCGCCACACCCCCTCGTAGAGGCAGTTGTGGAAATAGTAGTATTCGAGATGCTTGAACTCGGCGCGGGCGGCGCTGAACAGCTCCTCGACCACCTTGATATGCGGGTCCATCGAGCCGCCCACGTCGAGAAACAGCAGCACCTTGACCGCGTTGCGCCGTTCGGGCCGGGTCTTGACGTCGAGATAGCCATGCTCGGCGGTGGCGCGGATGGTGCCGTCGAGGTCGAGCTCGTCATGCGCCCCGTCGCGCGCCCATTGGCGCAGGCGCTTGAGCGCGACCTTGATGTTGCGGGTGCCGATCTCGACGCTGTCGTCGAGGTTGCGGAATTCGCGCTTGTCCCAGACCTTGACCGCGCGGCGGTGGCGGCTCTCGTCCTGGCCGATGCGCACGCCCTCGGGGTTGTAGCCATGCGCCCCGAAGGGCGAGGTGCCGGCGGTGCCGATCCATTTCGAGCCGCCCTGGTGGCGGCCTTCTTGCTCCTTCAGCCGCTCCTTGAGCGTCTCCATCAGCTTGTCGAACCCGCCGAGCGCCTCGATCTCGGCCTTTTCCTCGGGGCTGAGGTGTTTCTCGGCCATCTTTTCCAGCCAGTCGGCGGGCAGGTCCACCGCTTCGAGCACCTCGTCTGCACTGATGCTTTCCAGCCCCTTGAAGGTCTCGGCGAAGGCGCGGTCGAAGCGGTCGATATGGCGCTCGTCCTTCACCATCGCGGCGCGGGCGAGATAGTAGAACGCCTCGATGTCGTAGGTGACAAGCCCCGCGCGCACCGCCTCGAGGAATGTCAGGTATTCGCGCAAGGAGACGGGAACGCCGCCCGCCCTGAGGTTTTCGAAGAAGGGCAGGAACATCGCCGCCTCACACGGAGGCGCGGTGCAGGATCAGCGTCAGGAACAGCCCGGCCAGCGCGAAGATCAGGCCATAGACAACGGCATAGAGCAGGATGTCGGCGGGCTTGCCCTTGCGCCGCCACGCGACCAGGCCGCCCCCTGCGGCCCCGAGAATTGCGCCGGTAATGACGATCATCGCTTATCCGTTCGGTCCCCTGAGCGGGCTGAGCGCCCCCACTTCGCGCAGCTTGGCCTGCACGGCCCAATCCGCACCGTATCCGTAACGCGCCCAGCCGAGGCTGTCCAGCCTCACCGCCTGCGCCTCGGCGACGCGGCCCTCGATATCGAGCGCCTCGGCCTGGAGCATCTTGAGCGTGGCGATGAGGGCGGCGTTCTCGAACCGCTCGGCGACGGCGATCTGCGGGCCGAGACGCGCGAGCGCCTCTTCGCCGCGCCCGGCCGCGATGTCGTGGCTGGCAAGCTGGGCCGCGACATAGGCGCGGTGCAGGCCTGTGCCGGGGACCGTCTGGTAGAACTTGTCGGCGATGGCGAATTGTTCCAGCGCGAAATCGGGGTCGCTGGCCTGTGCAAGCCGCCCCAGCGCGAAATGGCTGAAGGCGCGGCGGTGGTCGGTCCAGCCGATGGCCTGCGCGATGCGCACCGCGTCGAGCGCGGCGGCACGGCGGGCGGGCGCGCGCGCGCCGGGGCCGAGTGCTGTCTGGATCGCCTCGATCCAGGCGCGCGGCGTCGGCCCGGCAAAACGCGGCGCGATGCGGTCTCCGGCGGGGTTGAGGCGGCTGAGGATGGCGGGCAGGCGGTCCGCGACCTCGCGCCGCGACATGCCCGCGCGCAACTCCGGCGCGTAATAGGCGCGCAGGATCAGCATGTCGAACCCGGTCAGCACGGCGTGGACGTTGTCGTCGTTGAACACGCTGTCCGACAGCCGGTAAAGATCGTTGAGCGGCCCCAGCGCCTGCGCCAGTTCCTCGTGCAGGCAGTCGCGGGTTTCCTGCGGGCTGGCATCGTTGGGCACGAAGATCGCGACCTTCTCGCGCCGGGTGATGCGGGTCCAGTCGGTCGCCCTGGTGCCACGGGCGCGGCGATAGTCGGCGAGGCTGTCGATATTGGGCACCACGAAACAGGCGGCGCTGGATAGGTGACGGCGGATCTCGTCGCGGCGCACCGCCTCGATGGTGATATTGGTCGCGCCCTCGGTGACGCGGCGGATGTCAATGCGCGCCTCGGTGCGCAGCCGGTGGATCACGCGGTTGAGATCGGCCATCAGGGTGATCGGCACATCGCCGGTCACGCGCACCGTGACCGGCCCCTCGAAGCGTGAGAAGCTCGACAGCATCCGCCCCGATTCCATCTGAAAGGCAAGGTCGAGAAAGTCGCGCAGGATGTCACGGTTGGAGCGTTCCGGCGGCACCGGGCTGGGCGAGGAAAAGCCCTTCATCGGCGGCAGCACGCTCTCGTCGGGCATCGCGGCGCGCGACGCGGTATTCGTTTGGTATGTGCCGGGAACGCAGGCTCCGAGGATAAGGCAGATGGGCAGAACGACTCGGCGCATGGGTCCCTCGACTTGCAAATTCCCTGTAAGTGTCGGCAAACCCGACAGCAAGCAGACCTGGCTGCGCTTCCTGTTCTGGTTGAGGAACCGCCAAGGCGAAACTGTGACACAGCCCTTGTTGCGGATCAAGTCTGCGGCTGATCGTGTGGTTGCGGCACGCTTTTGCCTGGCGCGTGCCCGCGTTCATCCGCATTCACGCGACACGCTCTGACGGTTTGATCTCGCATGTTCGAGGAGCTCAAAACCGGGTCCCACTTTTGAGCAACATGCTCTGAAATGGAAACAATCCCGGCGCGAGGGCCGGGATTGTCTCAATTATCATGCGGTGCCGCCCGACCGGCCGGGCCGCTCCTATCAGCGGATCACCCCACCAGAAGCCGTGCCTCGTGGCGCTTGAGCGAGCGGCGCGCGGCCTGGTAGGCCTCGATCCCCGTGGCTTCCCGCAATTCCGGGAACAGGGTGTAGATTTCCTCGCGCGACGCATCGCCCATCCCGCCGAGCACCTGCTCGCCGGGCTGAAAGCTCTCGGTCCAGGCCCCGTCCGACAGCACCACCTCGTGGCGGTCGCACATGAAGTGGATATAGGTGGCCCCGTTGGCGCGGGCCTCGTCGATGCCCTCCATATCGGTGAGGTGCCGGGCCGCCGCCAGAACCTCGCGCTCGCCGAAATAAAGTGCGGCGCGCTCGGAGGTGAGCAGCAGGCGGTGCTGCGGGCTTACCAGCATGTCGCGCTCGGGCAGGCCGTGGCCGAGGGCACCGGCGCGGATGCGCACGGGCCGCAGATGCGGTGCGGCCATCAGGTCTGCCGCGCCAAGCGCACGGGTGCCGACCCAGCGCACCTCCTGCAAGCCGTTGTCGCGGGTGATGACGCGGTCGCCCTCGCGCAGGTCCTCGACCGCCACCTCGCCACGCGGCGTCGCGATCCGCGTGCCGGGGGTAAAGCAGGGGACGATGTCCTCGATATTCTCGAAGGTGGTGGTGCCGGTCACCACGTCGGGATCATCCGGGTCGAGATACTCGACCGTGCCGTCGAAACCGTTACCGTCGCTGTCGGTGACGACATCCACGACGCGAAGCGGGCCGGAGCCGCGCAGATCGAGCGTGTCGAAATCATCGCCGCCGTCGCCGCCGTCGATCACGTCGCCCGGCGTGGTGTCGAAGAACATGTCGCGATCATCGCCGCCGTTCAGCACGTCCGCGCCGGTCCCGCCGGAGATGGAATCGTCCCCGCCTTCGCCAAAGATCGTGTCATCGCCATCGCCGCCCAGGAGCGTGTCGTCGCCCGGCGCGCCGGTATCGATCACGCCGGATGGGGCGTTGAAATACACGTCGGTGACGTTGATGCCGTCGGATGTGCCGTCGGGATCGGTGTAGCGGATCACGATCTGCGAGACCGGTCCCTCGATGTTGACATTGAGCGCGTTGGAGGCGTCCGCGTCGGTGCCGGAGCCGCTGCCATGCGCCTCTTCGCCGCTTGCCACCGAGACGTCAGAGCCGCCGGTGAGGGTGATGGGCATGAGGTTGTCATCGGCGTCGACCGCGAATATCTGCACGCCTTCGGTGCCGTCGAGATCGTTGATCTGGAACGAGACATCGGTCACGTCCGCCGAGAATGCCAGCTTGAGATCGGTGAGGCCCGCGCCCTCGAATTCCGCCGCGAGTGAGCTTGCGTCATCCGCCGGTGCCCCGTCCGTCACCACGCCGTCCACGTTCTGAGGGTTGGCGGCAAAGGCCGTGTCGGTCGGGGCAGTTTCGAAGAGTGACCTGAAGCTGACATCGACAGAGCCGGTATTCTGCATGAAGTCGGCGATCGAGTCTCCATCCTCGATCGGGTCTGCCCCGTCAGGGTCGGGGGCGAGCGACCACTGGAACACCTCGCGCCCGCCCGCGTCGGGGTTGCCGCTGTCGCCGATCAGCAGGTCGTTGCCCGCGCCGCCCTCGACCGAGTCGGACCCCGACCCGGCATAGACCGTGTCGTCGCCTTCGCCCGCGAGAACCGTATCATCGCCGCCGAAACCCTCGGCCACGTCGTCATTCGATCCGTCCGGCGCGTCGAGATTGTCGATCTGATCCCCTTCGGGATCGTCGAGGAACGCGTCGTCGATCAGATTCGCGCCGTTGTCACCTTCAACTCTGTTCACTGGCATGTCTCAACTCCTATCTCGCGAAGCGGTCGCACCGACCGGTTCTCCGACGTTTAAAATCACGTGCCCCGAGAGGTAATGGATGCCGCAAGGGCAGGGGCGACCGTCGTAACCGCGAACATGAGAAGCGATGGCCCGGCGACGCGGCACTGCCGCACGGCTGATGCGACCGGTCGTGTGACCGGCAGCATTGCGATCCCTTCTCCGACGGCGCGAATAATCGCGCTGCGGAAACAAGCGGTCGCCCCCGTGACCTATGAACATCACCCCCCAGTTGGGCTTGGGCTTGTTTTACTTGAGCGCGGGGTTTTGCCCAAGAAGAATTTTGTCGGAAATGTGCCCAACCCTGCCATGTGGTGACCGATTTTCGCCGTGATTGCCATTTACTTGATGAAATTGACCGTGCCGATTGTTTCGCCAAACAAGGCCAAACATGGCGCGGATACGCATGAAATATGGTTTAAATCGCGGTGCCCCATGATGCGAGGCGTGATGCCGGGCGGGTCAGCGGAGCGATTGTTTCCAGCGACGAACCGCGCCGCCCCTGATCACGATGCTGCCGCCGATTGCGGCAGAAGGTTAAGCCTTTGTTCGTGCGGTGAGGTCAATACGGCTGCACTCCCGCGATTGTTTCGGGATCGAGGGTAATCATGCGGCGCGGTCCCCGATTCGCGCGTCTGCGCGATCACGATTTCGCGCGTCCGCGTGATCACGATTCGGTTAACCTTGCCTCTGCTCTTCGGCGAGCGCCCTCGCCGCAGCACTGTCGCTTTCGCTCAGGCCCATTGCCTCGCGCGCGGCATCAAGCACGGCGATTTCCTCGGCGGCGCAGGTGCCGTCCGAGAGGACCACCTCCCACAGCGCCTCAAGTGCGGCAAGGCGCGCGTCGATGCGCACGCAATCCCGGATCATGTGGCCGAACCGGTCTGTGCCGGGCGCGGCGCGCTCTAGCTGCTCGCAGGTCGCGCGCATCCGCGCCGCCTCGATCGGCCCGATCCCGTTCAGCGCCGCAAGCAACCGGTCGATCCGCTTGATCTCGGCCAGCGCGTAATCGCGATCCGACTTGGCGATGCGCACCATCAGCGCCCCGAGGGCAAGCCGCTCGTCGGGCTCGGGCAGGGGCGCGGGTTGCGGCGCGGAGAGCGCGGAGAGGATACGAGGCCACATGACCCAACCTTAACGGCCCGCGCCCCGGGGCCAAAGCGAAAATCATGCGTGAACACCCGGAGGTGAACTCCGGGTGAACACAGTGTTCACGCAACGAGCGATCATGCCGCAACGTCGCCACGATTGCTCCTCAGAAATCGCCTCTTGCGGCATCACGCTCTGCCCAGGGGTGATCGCAAAGGGATATCCGGAACATGGCAGGTTCACAAACGGCGCGCACTCAAGGCACGGTGACCAACGCGGAGATCGCCGCGCTCGAGCATCTCTCGGGCGACGCGCTGGCCGGGGCGCTCGATGCGGTCGATTGGTCCGAGGCCCCGTGCGCGGGGCTGGGGCGGATCATGGCGCGTCGCGATGTCGATCTTGCCACCGCGCTCGGCGTGTTCTTTCGCGGTGCGCCGGAGCGGTTCAATTACCTGCCCAAGCCGCATGTGCCCGACGCGTATCGCCCCGTTACGCGGCATCTCGACAATATCTGCCTGCGGATCAACAGCGGCTTCTACCTGCCGCTGCCGGACACGCGGGTCGGGTGTCGGTCCACGCTCGACCGCTGGCTCGGGTATCAACGCGCCGACCGGCAGGAGGGGCGCTGCGGGCGCTGGGTGCTCGACGAGGTGATGCTTGCGCCGCTGTTTGACAGCGGCTGGTATCGCGCGCCGCAAGCGCTGCGGCCCGAGCCGGACGGGGGCAGCCTTTTGCGGGCGTTCCTGGCACCGCTGCGCGATCTGCGGGGGCCGCGCGGCTTCATGCGCAGGCGAAAATGACAGGACTGCCCCCTGATCTGGGGGCTTCAAATCCCCCCTACCCAAAACCTTGCGGCTGTCCTATAGTGCCTGTGGATAACCGGGCGACAGACCCACGATCCAAGAGGCGGAGACAAAAAGGGGGACGGGGATGCGCTGCCCGTTTTGCGGAAATATCGACACCCAGGTCAAGGATTCACGGCCCGCAGAAGAACACGTCTCGATTCGCAGGCGACGATTCTGCCCCGATTGCGGCGGGCGGTTCACCACCTACGAGCGGGTGCAGTTGCGCGATCTCGTGGTGATCAAATCGAACGGGCGACGCGAGGATTTCGACCGCGACAAGCTTGAACGCTCGATCCGCATGGCGCTCCAGAAACGCCCCATCGACCCCGAGAGGATCGAACAGATGATCTCGGGCATCGTGCGTCGGCTCGAAAGCCTGGGCGACACCGACATCCCCTCCAAGACCATCGGCGAGATCGTGATGGAGACGCTCGCGCGGATCGACACGGTGGCCTATGTCCGCTTTGCCAGCGTCTACAAGAATTTCCAGGAAGCCGACGATTTCGACCGCTTCGTGAGCGAGTTGCGCCCCGAGGATGGCGCGACTGCCCAAGACTGAACAGGATGCGCGAGGGCGATGCCCGGTTCATGGCGCTGGCCCTGTCGCTCGGGCGGCGGGGCATGGGCCAATGCGCGCCCAACCCGGCGGTCGGCTGCGTCATCGTGCGCGAGGGCCGCATCGTCGGGCGCGGCGTGACGGCACCGGGCGGGCGGCCCCATGCCGAGACGGTTGCGCTGAAGCAGGCAGGCGCCCTCGCGCGCGGCGCCACCGCCTATGTCACGCTGGAGCCCTGCGCGCATCACGGGCGAACCCCGCCCTGCGCCGAGGCGCTGATCGCGGCGGGCGTGGCGCGGGTGGTCGCGCCTTTTGATGACACCGATCCGCGCGTGGCGGGGCAGGGATTTGCCATGCTGCGCGCCGCCGGGATCGAGGTGACGACCGGCGTTCTGGCGGATGCGGCACGGCGCGATCACGCCGGGTTCCTGCTGCGCAACGCCGAAGGGCGGCCCCGCGTCACGCTCAAGCTCGCGGCAAGCTTTGACGGGCGCATCGCCACCGCCTCGGGGCACAGCCAATGGATCACCGGGCCGCAGGCGCGGCGCGTCGTTCATGCCATGCGCGCGCGCCATGATGCGGTGATGGTGGGCGCGGGCACGGCGCGCGCCGATGACCCGATGCTGACGGTGCGCGGCATGGGCGCGCGGCGGCAGCCGGTTCGCGTGGTGGTGTCGCGTAAGCTCGACCTGCCGCTTACGTCGCAGCTCGCGCAGAGCGCGGGCGAGGTGCCGCTGTGGCTGTGCCACGGCGACGGTGTTGACCGGGACCTTGTCGCAGCATGGCGGGGTCTGGGCGCGCGGCTCCTGCCCTGCGCGGTGGTGGCAGGGCAGGTGGAGGCGGGCGCGATGCTGCGCGCGCTGGGCGATGCGGGGCTCACGCGGGTGTTTTGCGAGGGCGGCGGCGCGCTGGCCGCGTCGCTGCTGGGTGCGGGGCTGGTGGATGAGCTTGTGGGCTTCACCGCCGGGCTCGCCATCGGGGCCGAAGGGTTGCCGGGCCTTGGTGCGCTGGGCCTGTCGCGGCTGAACGAGGCCCCGCGATTCGATCTGGTCGAGACGCGGGCCGTAGGCGGCGACGTGATGCACCGCTGGGTGCGGGCGGAGTGATCCTTCAGGGGCCCCCGGCGGGTGGCGTGCGTATTTGCGCATCGGGAAAGAGCGAGGCTCCCCCGCCGGGCTCATCCCTCGCCCTTGAGCGCCGCGACGCCGGGCAGGTCCTTGCCCTCCATCCATTCGAGGAACGCGCCCCCGGCGGTGGAGATATAGGTGAAATCCTCCGCCGCCCCGGCGCGGTTGAGTGCCGCGACGGTATCGCCGCCGCCCGCCACCGAAATGAGCCGCCCCTCGCGGCTGAGCCGTGCTGCGTGGCCCGCGGCGGCGTTGGTGGCGGCGTCGAAAGGCGCGATCTCGAACGCGCCCAATGGCCCGTTCCAGATAAGCGTTTTCGCGGCGTCGAGCGCCGCGCAGATGCGCGCCACCGCCCGTGGCCCCGCGTCGAGAATCATCGCATCGGTTGGGCAGGCATGGGCCCCCACCACCTCTGATGCCGCGCCTTGGGCGAAGTCTCGCGCCACCACCACGTCCGCAGGCAGCAGGATGGCGCAGCCCGCCGCCCCCGCCTTGAGCATGATCTCGCGCGCGGTCGGGGCCATGTCGTGTTCGCAGAGCGAGCGGCCCACATCGAGGCCCATCGCGGCGAGGAAGGTGTTGGCCATGCCGCCGCCGATCACGAGGGTGTCGACCCGCTCCACGAGATTGCCGAGCAGGTCGAGCTTGGTCGAGACCTTGGCCCCGCCCACCACCGCCACCACCGGGCGCGCGGGATTGCCGAGCGCGGCCTCGAGCGCCTGCAATTCCGCCTGCATGAGCCGTCCTGCGCAGGCGGGCAGCAGATGCGCGAGCGCGGTGGTCGAGGCGTGGGCGCGATGCGCCGCCGAGAAGGCATCGTTGCAGTAGATATCGCCAAGAGCAGCAAGACGGGCGGCGAAATCGGCGTCGTTCGCCTCCTCGCCGGGGTGAAAGCGGATGTTTTCCAGCAGCAGCACATCGGCGGCGCGGGCCTCCTCGGTCAGGGTCTCGGCCCCTTCCAGCGTCTCGATGAGCCGCACCTTGCGGCCAAGGGCCTTTTCCAGCGCGGGCACGGTCACCCGCAGCGACATGCCCGGCACCACCTTGCCCCTGGGCCGGTCGAAATGGGCGATCAGCATGGGTTTGCCGCCACGGTCGAGGATGTCGTCGATGGTGGGTTTGATCCGCTCGATGCGGGTGGTGTCGGTCACGGTGCCCGCGTCAACCGGCACGTTGATATCCACGCGCACCAGCACGCGCTTGCCCGCGATCTCCATCTCGTCGAGGGTTTTCCAGCTCATGCCGCTATGCCTCCTGCGTCGCTTGGGCCCCTCTTTGGCGCGCAGGCGCGCGCGCGTCAACCGCCTGCCCTTGGCAAGCCGCCGCGTTCCGCCTATGCCTTGGGCAAACGCAGAATTGAGGAGCGCGGCATGGCCGAGATCACCGACCCCGAGAACACCATCCTGATGGAATTGAAGGACGGCACCGTCACCATCGAGCTTTTGCCCAACATCGCGCCGGAGCATTGCGCGCGGATGAAGGCGCTTGCCCGCGCCGGGGCCTATGACAACGTCGCCTTTCACCGGGTGATCGACGGGTTCATGGCGCAGACCGGCGACGTGCAGCACGCCAACATGGAAAAGGACTACAACCCCCGCCGCGCCGGGACCGGGGCCAGCGACCTGCCCGATCTCAAGGCCGAGTTCTCCAAGATTCCGCATGATCGCGGCGCATTGGGGGCGGCACGCAGCCAGAACCCCAATTCAGCCAATTCGCAGTTCTTCATCAGCTTCAAGGACAACCATTTCCTCAACGGGCAATACACCGTCTATGGCCGGGTGATTTCCGGGATGGAGCATGTCGATGCGATCACCAAGGGTGAGCCGCCCGCGAACCCCGACCGGATGATCAGCGTGAAGGTGGCCTCTGATGCGTAAGCTTGCCCTTGCCCTCGGCCTTCTGGCCTCTGGCCCCGCCTTTGCCATTTTCACAAGCACGCCGGTGGGCGCGACGGGTCTTGAAATCGACATCAAGGGCGTCGCCAACGGCACCATCACCGTCGATCTCTTCGAGGACGTGGCCCCGGGTCATGTCGAACGGATCACCGCGCTGGCCGCCGAGGGGGCCTATGACGGGGTGGTGTTTCACCGCGTGATCGACGGGTTCATGGCGCAGACCGGCGATGTCGAGTTCGGGCGCGCGGGCGGCGACATGCGCCGCGCGGGCACCGGCGGCAGCGACCGGCCCGATCTCGAGGCCGAGTTCTCGGATATCTCGTTCGAGCGCGGGGTGCTCGGCATGGCGCGCTCGCGCAGCCCTGACAGCGCCAATTCGCAGTTCTTCATCATGTTCGCCCCGGCACCGCATCTCGACGGGGACTACACGGCGGTGGGGCGCGTGACGGATGGCATGAATATCGTCGACAAGATCAAGCGCGGGCGCGGGCAGACCGGCGCGGTCGTGGGTCAGCCCGACACGATGACCGCCGTGCGCGTCACCGACTGACGTGACCCCCGCGCCCGACATCGCGCCGCGACCGCTGGCAGATGGGCTCTGGGCGCTGGAGGGGGCGGTCGTGCCGTGGCGGATGGGCGTGCCCATGCCGCTGCGCACGGTGGTGGCGCGGCTCGGCGGCGGCGCGCTCTGGGTTCATGCGCCGGGGCCGCTGACGCCCGATCTGGCGGCGTGGCTCGACGGGCAGGGCCGCGTGGCGCATCTTGTCGCCCCGACCGCCCCGGTTCTGCCGTGGCTGGACGATTGGCGGGCGGCGTATCCGCAGGCGCGGCTCTGGCGTGGCAAGGAGATGGCCGAGGCCCCGTGGCGGCGCTCCATCCGACCGCTCAGCGTGTCGGGGCGCGAGGGCGAAAGCGCTTTCCTGCATCACGAGAGCCGTTCGGTGATCCTGTCGCGGCTGATGATGGCGGTGGAGACCGCGCCGATGCCGCCCTGGGCGCGAGCGCTCGTCTGGCTCGCGGGGATAGACGACAGCGATGGCAAGCCGCCGCCGGGCCTCATGGGCCGCGTCGGCGGGCGCGGGGCGGTGGGCGACCTGGTCGAGCAGGTGCTCGACTGGGGGCCGGAGCGGCTCATCCTCACCCACGGGCGGTGTTACGAGCGCGATGCGGCGGGCGAGCTCAAGCGCGCCATGCGCCGGATCATGCGCGACCGGCTCTGGGATCGCGCGCTGAGCGAGGCGAAGCGGCGCTGACGCGCGATCACGTCTGCGTGGGAGGGACTGGCCCAAGGGGCGCGCCTGGCGCATCCTGCGGGTGAGACCGTCAACAGGAGCACGCCCATGCCCCGCCTTGCCAGCCTTATCTTTGCGATTGCTATCGGCCTGACGCAGGCCCATGCCAACCCGTCCTTGTGGGAGAGTGAATGGCCCGAGACGGATTTTTCGCGGACCAGCATCGACGACTGGTCCGAGATCATGTCGGGCGGGCCGCCCAAGGACGGCATCCCGGCGATCGACGATCCGAAATTCGTGCGCGCCGGGGACAAGCGCGGGATCAAGGGCGTCGAGCCGGTCATCACTGTCGAGATCGACGGCGCGGAGCCACGCGCCTACCCGATCCGCTATCTCATGTGGCATGAAATCGTGAATGACGTGGTGGGCGGTATTCCGGTGGCGGTGACCTATTGCCCCTTGTGCAATTCCGGCATGACCTTTGATCGGCGGGTCAACGGCCGGGTGCTGAGCTTCGGCGTGTCGGGCAAGCTGCGCCATTCCGACATGGTGATGTATGACCGGCAAACCCAAAGCTGGTGGCAGCAGGCGGTGGGGCAGGGGATCGTCGGCGCGATGAACGGGGTGAACCTGCGGCAAATGCCAAGCTGGATGGAAAGCTGGGATCAGTTCCGCGCGCGCAACCCGCAAGGGCTGGTGATGGCCGAGCCGCGCCACAGCCGCGCCTACGGGCGCAACCCCTATGCCGGGTATGACACCAATCAGCGCCCGTTCCTCTATACCGGCGAGAACCCGCCGCACGGCATCCCGCCGGTGGCGCGCGTGGTGCGGGTGGGCGACCGCGCCTGGCCGCTCACCCGGATTCGCGACGAAGGCGGCGTGACCGAGGCGGGGGTGCGCATCTCATGGGAAAGCGGCCAGGCCTCGGCGATGGATCACGGCACCATCGCCAAGGGCCGCGATGTGGGCACCGTTCGGGTGCGCGACGCGCAGGGGCGCGACGTGGCCCATGACGTGATGTTCGCCTTCGCCTTCCACGCGTTCTGGCCGGATGGCAGATGGATGCTGCGGTAACAGGGCGGGGCCGCCCTGTTTCGATCAGTCGCGAAAGCTCAGCGAAACCTGTCGACCAGCTTCTGCAAGGGGCTGCGGCCATCCCCGGGGGGGGCGTCCGGCGTCTCGGGCGCGGGGGGTGGCGCCGGCGGTTTCGTGGTGGGACGCGCTGGGGCCACGCGTTGCGCCACGGCAGTCTGGAACCGGTCGGGCTTGCCCTCTGCCAGCCACGGCGCGCCATCCCCGATGCCGCGCATCAGGTCGTCGAGCCAGTCGGCATCGGCCTTGGCAAAATCCTGCAGGACATAGCCTGCCACCCGGTCCTTGTGGCCGGGATGGCCGATACCAAGGCGCACGCGCGCGAAGTCGCGTCCGATATGCGCCTCGATCGAGCGCAGCCCGTTATGGCCCGCGTGCCCGCCGCCCTGCTTGACGCGCAGCTTGCCGGGCGCGAGGTCCAGCTCGTCGTGGAACACCACCACGTCCTGGGGGCCAAGCTTGTAAAAGCGCGCCGCCTCGCCCACCGCCTGGCCGGAGAGGTTCATGAAGGTCTCGGGCTTCAGGAGGATCACCTTTTCAGCCCCAAGGACGCCCTCGGACACCCGCCCCTGAAACTTCGCCCGCCACGGGCCGAAACCGTGATCCGCCGCGATGGCATCCACCGCCATGAAGCCGATATTGTGGCGGTTGCGCGCGTATTTCGCGCCCGGATTGCCAAGGCCCGCAAAGAGCTTCATTGCCCATCCCCCGATCTTTGGTGAGTGTGGTGTAGGCTGCGTGCGCGGCGGAATCAACGGCGAGAGGGCAGGGGATGGCGGAATTCGAGATCGACGGGCTGCGGCTCGAGGTGCCCGACGCGTTTCTCAACGACCGCATTCATGCCAAGCTCGCCTCAGGCGGCTACGAGGCGCTTGAGGCGCGCGCGGCGCTGATGCGCCTGCGCCCCGGTCAGAAGGTGCTCGAGCTTGGCGCGGGTGTCGGCTTCATCGCCTGCCTCTGCGCGCGGGTGGCGGGGCCTGAGAATGTCACCACGGTCGAGGCCAACCCCGACCTGCTGCCGGTCATCGAAGGCAATCTGGTGCGCAACGGGATCAAGGGGGTCACGGTGCTGCACGGGGCGGTGGGCGGCATGGAGGGGGGCGCGGAGCCGCTCGCCTTCGACGCCGCGCGCAGCTTCTGGGCGGGGCATATCGCCGACGAGGCAAGCAAGGCCGGGCGCGTGGTCGGGGTGCCGAACCTGGGGTTGGGCGATCTGATGGCGCGGGTGCGTCCGGGCCTCGTCATCATGGATATCGAGGGGGCCGAGGCGCATCTCTTTGATGCGCCCTGGCCCGCGCATGTGAAAGCCGTGATGATGGAACTGCACCCGGGGCGCTACCCGGACACGGTGATCCAGCGCATCGTCGATTGCATGTCGGTCTCGGGGCTCACCTACGATCCGGGGCCGTCGCGGGGGCGCATCCTGTGCTTTCGCCGGGTGCGCGGGCGGTAGCGGGCACAGCGCGGAAGATACGTCGTGGAGGTCCGGGTTTGGACTGTTGTAGACGTTGGAGGAGCCGCGCAGCGCCCGACCGCGGGTGGGCGCTCCGACGGTGAAGGAGGGCGCTTTATGGCTCGGAACATTCCAACGATCATAGGTGAACGTTGAACGCACCGTCACGCCAAAGCGCGCCGCCACGTGCGACGCGCATGCCGGAGGCATGCCTCTGGCATGACCGCTGCGCGGCGGTGCCTTGCGGCACCTTGATTCCGCGCAAGGGGGCTTCGCCTCGACCGTCCCCTCAAGGCCCGAAAACAGCCCTCCGCCCTACCCGAAGGCGGCGGCAAAGGCTCCGTGATAGAGCGCCGAGAGCTCTGAAAGCGGGGCCTCGGTGCGGCCCATGCGCACGGTGTCGCCGGTAAAGCGGCCGACGCTCGTGAGCGGAACGCCGGCCTTTCCGGCGGCAATCATCAGCGCCTCGGCCTGGTCGAAATTGCAGGCGATGAGGTAGCGGCCCTGATCCTCGCCGAAGAGCGTGCCCATGTCCCCGGCGTCGAGGGCCACGCCCACGCCTGCCGCCTCGGCCATCTCGAAGGCGGCGAGCGCGAGGCCGCCATCGGAGAGATCGGTGCAAGCCTTGATCAGCGCGTGGTTGTCGCGGATGAACTCGCCGTTGCGGCGCTCGGCCCCGAGGTCCACCGGGGGCGCGTCGCCCTCGGCGCGGTTGAACACCTCCGCAAGGATCGCCGACTGCCCGAGATGGCCGTGCGTCTCTCCCACGACGAGCGCCACATGCCCCGCGCGCGCCTGCCCGAGGATGGCCGTTTCGGGGTCACGGATGAGGCCCACCGCGCCGATGGTCGGCGTGGGCAGGATCGCGGTGCCGTCGGTCTCGTTGTAGAGCGACACGTTGCCCGACACGATCGGCATGTCGAGCGCCGCGCAGGCGGCACCGATGCCGCGCAGCGCGCCAATGAGTTGCCCCATGATCCCGGGCTTCTCGGGGTTGCCGAAATTGAGGTTGTCGGTGGTGGCGAGCGGCGTTGCCCCGACTGCTGTCAGGTTGCGCCAGGCCTCGGCCACCGCCTGCTTGCCGCCCTCTTCGGGGTTGGCGGCAACATAGCGCGGCGTCACGTCGGAGGTGAAGGCAAGCATCTTGCCCGAGCCGTGCACCCGGATCACCCCCGCGCCAAGGCCGGGCGTGCGCACCGTGTCGGCCATCACCATCGTGTCGTATTGCTCATACACCCATTGCCGCGAGCAGTAATTGACCGAGCCAAGGAGCGCCTTGAGCCCGTCGACGGGGTCGAGCCCCGGCACGCTGTCAGGGTCGAGCGGGGCGGGGGCCTCGGTCTCGGTATAAGGACGGTCGTATTCGGGGGCCGAGGAGGCGAGCGTCGAGAGCGGCAGGTCGGCCTTCACGTTGTTGCCGTGCAGGATGAGGAAGCGGTCGTCGGCAATGGTCTCGCCGACGATGGCGAAATCGAGGTCCCATTTCTCGAACACGGCGCGGGCCTCGCGTTCCTTTTCCGGGCGCAGCACCATGAGCATCCGCTCCTGGCTTTCCGACAGCATCATCTCGTAGGCGCTCATCGCGGTCTCGCGCTGCGGCACGCGGTCAAGATCGAGCCGGATGCCGAGGCCGCCCTTGTCGCCCATCTCGACCGCCGAGCAGGTGAGCCCGGCGGCCCCCATGTCCTGGATCGAGATCACCGCGCCGGTCTGCATCAGCTCGAGGCAGGCCTCCATCAGGCGCTTTTCGGTGAACGGGTCGCCCACCTGCACGGTGGGGCGCTTTTCCTCGATATCGGCGTCGAACTCGGCCGAGGCCATCGTTGCGCCGCCCACCCCGTCGCGGCCCGTTTTCGCCCCGAGATAGACCACCGGCATTCCCACGCCCGAGGCCGCCGAGTAGAAGATCGCATCCGCGTCGGCGAGGCCGGCGGCGAAGGCATTCACAAGGCAGTTGCCGTCATAGGCGGTATCGAACCGCACCTCGCCGCCCACCGTCGGCACGCCGAAGCAGTTGCCGTAGCCGCCCACGCCCTCGACCACGCCATGCACGAGCTGGCGGGTTTTCGGGTGGTCGGGGGAGCCGAAGCTCAGGGAATTCATCGCCGCGACGGGCCGCGCGCCCATCGTGAACACGTCGCGCAGGATGCCGCCCACGCCGGTGGCGGCCCCTTGATAGGGCTCGATATACGAGGGGTGGTTGTGGCTCTCCATCTTGAACACCACCGCCTGCCCGTCGCCGATATCGACGACGCCCGCGTTCTCGCCCGGCCCGCAGATCACCTGCGGCCCCTCGGTGGGCAGGGTGCGCAACCATTTCTTCGACGACTTGTAGGAACAATGCTCGTTCCACATCGCCGAGAAGATGCCAAGCTCGGTGAACGAGGGCTCACGCCCGAGAATCTTGAGGACGCGGTCGTATTCCTCGGGCTTGAGCCCGTGGGCCGCGATCAGGTCGGGCGTGATGTCTGGCTCTTGCATCGGCATGGATCCCCTCGGCTGTCGCTTCGCGCGCCTTTTAGGCCATTGGCAGGCCGGGGGAAAGGGGCCATGCCGGGGGTGTTGGTGGTGCGGGTGGATGAGTATTTGGACCAAGAAGAAACAAGGCGTGCTTGACCTTGGCGGCGATATCGCCTTGCCTTCGGTCAGGGAAGACGGGGGGCATCGTGGACATTCTGGAAAATCCGTGGCGGGGTGCGGGCCTGCCCGATGGGGTGCTCGCTGGCGCGCCCTGGCCGAGCATTGATGCGGCGGCACCTGCGGCGCTTCTGGCGCGCTGTCCGGCGGCGGCGGAGACGCCGCTGGTGGACGTGCCGGGGTTCGGGTGCGGGCTGTGGCTCAAGGACGAGCGCGGGCGCATGGGGCTGGGCAGCTTCAAGGCGCTGGGGGCGGCGTATGTGATCGCCCATGATGCCGTGGCGACCGGCGCGGCGGATATGGGCCGTGCGCTGGAAGGGCGCTCATACGTGACCGCGAGCGCCGGCAACCACGGGCTGTCGGTGGCGGCGGGCGCACGCGTCTTTGGCGCGCGGGCGGTGGTGTATCTCGCGGAAACGGTGCCCGAGGGGTTTGCCGCGCGGCTGCGGGGCAAGGGCGCGGAGGTGGTGCGCGCAGGTGCCGATTACGCGGGCAGCATGGCGGCGGCGGAGGCCGCGGCGGCGGCGGGCGAGGGCGTGCTTTTGTCGGACAGCTCGTGGCCGGGCTACATGGCGCTGCCGCACCGGTTGATGGAGGGTTACCTCGCGATGGCCGCCGGGATCACCGCGCAGTGCCCCGCGCCGCCCGATGTCATCGCGCTTCAGGCCGGGGTCGGCGGGATGGCGGCGGCGGTGGCGGCGCATGTCCGCGCGGTCTGGGGCGCGGGTCCGCGGATCGTGGTGGTGGAGCCGGAATTCGCCCCCGCGCTGTTGGGCAGCATCCGCGCCGGGCATCCGGTGGTGGCCGAGGGGCCGGTCTCGGAGATGGGGCGGCTCGATTGCAAGGCCCCGTCGCTCATAGCATTAAAGGGGCTGGCGCGCGATGCCGATGCCTTTGCCACGGTGAGCGAGGCGGAGGCCGCGGGCGTGCTGTCCGCGCTGGCCGAACGGGGCATGGCGACGACGCCCTCGGGCGCGGCGGGGGTCGCCGCGATTGCCGCGATGGGGCTGGGGCCGGAGACCCGCGCGCTGGCCATTCTGAGCGAGGAGGCCGAAGGGTGAGCGGCTTTGACGTGGCCGAGTATCGTGCGCGGGTGGCGCGGGCGCAGGCGGGCATGGACGCGGCAGGGCTGGGGGCGCTGTTGCTGACCACCGAGGCGGAATTTCGCTATTTCAGCGGGTTTCTGACCCGGTTCTGGGAAAGCCCGAGCCGCGAATGGTTCCTGGTGGTCCCCGCGACGGGCGACCCGGTGGCGGTGATCCCCGAAATCGGCGCGGCACTGATGGCGCGCACCTGGATCGCGGATATCCGCACCTGGCCCGCGCCTGCGGGCGACGGGGTGGCGCTGCTGGCCGAGGCCTTGCGCGAGGCCGGTGGGCCGGTGGGCGTGCCCTCGGGGCCGGAGACGCATCTGCGGATGCCCTTGGCGGATTTCGCGCGGCTCAAGACGATGGCCGGGCTGGATTTCACCGATGACCGGGGTATCGTGGCGGGGCTGCGCGCGGTGAAATCCGACGCCGAGACCGCGTGCATCGCGCGCGCCTGTGCCGTGGCGGGCCGCGCCTTTGACCGGGTGGGCGAGATCGCGGCAGAGGGCGTGCCGCTTGACGCCGTGTTCCGCGAATTCCAGCGGTTGTTGCTGGAGGAGGGGGCGGATTGGGTGCCCTATCTCGCGGGCGGTGCGGGGGCGGAGGGCTACGCCGACGTGATCTCGCCCGCAGGCGACCGGCCGCTTGTCGCTGGCGATGTGCTGATGCTCGACACGGGCGCGGTCTGCGACGGGTATTTCTGCGATTTCGACCGGAATTTCGCAGTCAGCCATGCGCGCGATGCGAGCCGCGCGGCCCATGCGCGGCTGATCGAGGCGGTGCAGGCGGGGATGGTCGCGGCGCGGCCCGGCGCGCGGGCCTGCGATGTCTGGCGCGCGATGGCCGATATCGTGGGCGCGGGCGACGGGCGCTTGGGCCACGGGCTGGGGATGCAGCTCACCGAGGGGCTGTCGCTGAGGGACGGTGACGAGACGGTGATCGTGCCCGGCATGGTCATCACGCTGGAGCCGGTGATCGCCACGGCGCGCGCGCGGATCATGGTGCATGAGGAGGTGATCGCGATCACCGACGGCGCGCCCCGCGCGCTGTCGCCGCTGGCGGGGCCGGAATTGCCGGTGATCGGCGGCTGAGCGCGGTCACGGGCCCAGGTAGCGTTCGAGCACGATGGCGGGCATCGCCCCGCGCAGCATCCTGTCGGGCAGCACGTAGGACGGGGCCATGTCGAGCCCGAGTTCGCGGGCGAGAGCGGCATCCCTTTCCATGTCGAACAGCGTCGCGCGAAAACCCATGCGGTTTGCCAGCGCCTGCAACTCGGCCCGCGCGGTGACGCAGGTGGCGCAATCGGCGCGGGTGAAAAAGGCAATGCGCACCGGGGCCTCCTCGGGGCCGAGGCCGGGGCGGGCAGGGTCAAAGAGACGCGGCGCGGCGCGCTCCAGCATATCGAGATCGCGGGCGATATCGTCCCCGTAGAGGTCGAGCGGCGGGCGCGACAGGCCGGGGGCGGGTGGCAAAAGCTCCGGCATCGAGATGAGCACGTCGCGAATCGCCTCGCCAAGGGGCGTGCGCGTGTGTCGCGGGGCCTCCTGCGCGGTCGCGGCGGTGCAGGCGAGCAGCGCCACTCCGAGAGATGCGGGCCGCATCACCTATTGCGTGCGGATCTCGTCGGCCACCTGCTGCATCTGGTCCTGTTGCAGGTAGCCGCGCAGCATCCGGTCGTCCATGACGAAGGCGGGGGTGCCGTTGATGCGCAGACGCTGTGCGAGCGCGTGATTGGCGGCGATCACCTCGGTCACAGCGTCGCTGTCCATCGCGGCGGTGATGGCGTTGGCATCGAGACCCAGCGCATCGGCGAGACGGGTGAGCCCGGCCACGTTCATCGCGCCGTTATAGGCCATGAGCGCGTCGTGCACGGATTTGTAGGCGTCATCCCCCGCGACCTGTTTCGTGGCGATGGCAAAGCGCGACGCGGCGATAGACTCTTCGCCGAGGATCGGGAATTCCTTGAGCACGAAGCGGATATTGCCATCGGAGGAGAGCAGCCCCTCGACCTCGCTGACCGCGCGGCGGCAATAGCCGCATTTGTAATCCATGAACTCGACCAGCGTGATATCGCCCTCGACATTGCCCCCGGTCCAGTCGTGGGGCGCGTCGAAGAGCGCATCGGCATTGGCGCGCACGAGTTCGACATCCGCCTCGGCCTGACCGGCGGCCTGACGCTCCTCGAGCACGGCGACGGCCTCCATGATGACCTCGGGGTTGTCCAGCAGGTAGGCGCGGATCTCTTCGCGCAGGAGCGCGCGGTCGGCCTCATCGAGGCTGTCGAGGTCGAGCGCCTGCGCGGGCAGGGCCATGCCGAGGGAAAACAGGGCGGCGGTGAAGAGGCGGTAGGGCAAGGTCAGTTTCTCCGTTTCTCGGCGGTCTCTGCCGCCACGATTATATCCTGCGCGCGCTGCCAGCCCGGCGAGCCCCGGGGCAGCAGGCCGCTGGCGCGATCAGCGTGCAGCTTAGCATCTTTGAGGCGGCCTGCCATCGCATAACGTTCGGCGGTGAGCACCGAGGCCATGCCGCGATTGCCCATCTGCGCCTCGGCCTGCGCGAGATCGCGCAGCACGCGGATGTCGCGCCCGTCGCGGGCGCGGGCCGATTCGAGGAAGTCGGCGGCCTTTTGCACCTGCCCGTCGGCCAGAAGCGCGCGCCCGTAGGCCCCGAGGATGAGCGCGTTGCGCGGTGCAAGATTGGCGGCGCGTCCGTAGGCGGCGACGGCCGGTTTGGTCCGGCGGCTTTCCATCAGGATCTGGCCGCGCAATTCGTGCAGGTAGGGATCATCGGGGCGCTGCGCGATGGCCCCGTCGATGGCCGGCAGCGCGCGACCGAGATCGGACCGGCGATGATACGCCACCGCCTCGCGCATCAGGCGGACATCCCTGAAGCCCGATTCGCCGGCGCGCGTCAGCGTCCATTTCGGGGACCGTTGAAAGGCCGAGAGCTTGCCCTTGGTGCGGGCGAACCAGTAGTCGGCCTCCGGGTCGGGCTTGGCCTTGCCCGCCTGCGCCTCGGCCAGCGCGCGGACGCGGCGAAAGCGGTCGCGCGAGAGCGGGTGGGTGCGCGCATAGGCATCCTGCCGCGTCAGCGACAGCGATTCCTGCCCGCGAAAGAGGTCCATCACCTGCACCGCGCCCGCAAGGTCGATTCCGGCGGCGTGCATGAACCGCATCCCGCTGGTATCGGCGGCGTTTTCCTCGGCGCGGGTATGCGAGAAGAAGCTGCGCATCGCCGCGCCCTGTATTCCCGCCGCCGCGCCCGCCGCGAACTCGCCGCTGCCCGCCGCCGCGCCCGCGACCCCGGCGAGGATCGTGCCGAGGGCGGCGGCGGTGCGGGCATTGCGCAGGTTGACGGGGCGGCGCATCAGGTGGCCGTTGGCGATATGCGCGGCCTCGTGGGCGATCACCGATTGCAGCATCGCCGGGTTGTCCATCCGCAGGATCAGCCCGGAATGCAGGAATATCGAATTGGCATCGACGACAAAGGCGTTGAGGCTGGGCGCGTCGATCACGAGGATGTCCACCCGGTCGGCGCTCAGCCCGGCGGCGCGCAGCACCGGCGCGGCCAGTGTCCTCAGGCCGTGTTCGATATCGGGATCGCGCAGAAGGGTGAGCGCGCGCGCGGGTGCCGCAAGCGTCATGACAAGCACGATGAGTGCCGCGAAAATCCGGACTGCCTGCATTGACCTCGCCTGCCTTTCCCAGTGAAACGGGGACGTGCCGCCCTGCTCCGAGGAGGAATGTAATGCGCCGTGCCCGCCGATCCAAGGTCGACCCGTTCATCGTGATGGACGTGATGGAGGCCGCGCGCCGCGCCGAAGAGGCCGGGCGGCGGATCATCCACATGGAAGTGGGCCAGCCCGGCACGCCCGCGCCCGAGGGCGCGCGCGCGGCGCTCGCCGCGGCGATGGAGGCGGGGGCGCTTGGCTATACGGTGGCGCTGGGGCTGCCGGAGTTGCGCGCGCGCATCGCGCGGCACTACGCCGAGTGGTATGGCGTCGATCTCGACCCGGCTCGGGTGGTCGTCACGCCGGGCTCGTCGGGGGCGTTCATCCTCGCCTTCACGGCGCTTTTCGACGCGGGCGACCGGGTGGGAATCGGTGCGCCGGGATATCCCAGCTATCGCCAGATCCTGCGCGCGCTCGACCTGGTGCCGGTGGATATCGAGACCTCGGCGGAAAACCGCCTGCAACCGGTGCCCGGCGATCTGGCGGGGCGCGATCTGGCGGGGCTTCTGGTGGCGAGCCCGGGAAACCCCTCGGGCACGATGCTGGACCGGGCCGCCCTCACCGCGCTGATCGGGGCCGCGCAGGACGCGGGCGCGCAGTTCATCAGCGACGAGATTTACCACGGCCTGCATTACGAGGCGCGCGCGGTGAGCGCGCTGGAGATCACCGATGATTGTTACGTCATCAATTCGTTTTCCAAGTATTTCTCGATGACCGGCTGGCGTGTCGGCTGGATGGTGGTGCCCGAAGATCATGTGCGCACCATCGAGCGGCTGGCGCAGAATCTCTTTATCTGCCCGCCCCATGCCAGCCAGATCGCGGCGCTGGCGGCGATGGACTGTGGCGAGGAGCTCGAGGCCAACCGTGCGGTTTACGCCCGCAACCGTGCGCTTATGCTCGAAGGGCTGCCGAAGGCGGGGTTTGACCGGATCGCGCCGCCCGACGGTGCCTTCTACGTCTATGCCGATGTGCGCCACCTGACCGATGACAGCCGCGCGCTCGCCGCCGAAATCCTCGACCGCGCAGGGGTGGCGGTGACGCCGGGGCTCGATTTCGACCCGGCGCGCGGCGCGGGCACCTTGCGCTTTTCCTACGCGCGCGCCACGGCGGATATCGAGGAGGGGCTGGCGCGGCTCGCGGCGTTCATGGCGGCGCGCTGACGCGGGTGCCCCGCGCCCGATTTTCGCCATGATCCGCGCAAAAATCCGCCATTCCGGGCGGGCATCCTCTTTTTTCGTCAGAGTTTGGCGGAAAGGAGCGCACCATGACCAGCCTCAAACACGCATATCGCGGCGCGACCGTTCTGGTTGCGCTCAATGCCGATCTGCTGCTCTTTGCCGCGACGCTTGCGGCGGCGCTGATCGCGGCGGGGTATCTCGGCACCCTCTGACGCGTCCATTCGCGTTTTGACAAGCCCCGGCAGACCAGCTAGTCACATTAGCAATGGGATGTCTGAAATGGGTTTGACCGATGATCGATTGTGATGCGGCTCGTCCGCTTGCCGCCTTTTTGAAGCGTGGCCTTTTTCATGTGATCACGGCGCTCTGCCTCGTTGTGGTCGCGCTGTCTGCGCCTGCGCAGGCGCAGACCTACCGGTTCACTGATGTCACCATCCAGGGGAACCAGCGAATCGAGGGCGACACGATCCTGTCCTTCGCGGGGATCGCGCGCGGCGAGACGGTGAGCGCGGGCGAGCTTAACGCCGCTTACCAGCGCATCCTCGATTCGGGCCTCTTCGAGGCGGTCGAGGTCGAGCCGCAGGGCAACCGCCTCCTGATCCGCGTGACCGAGTTCCCGACGATCAACCGCATTGCTTTCGAAGGCAACAAGAAGCTCAAGAACGAGGACCTCGAGGGCTTTATCCAGAGCAAGTCGCGACAGGTGTTCAGCCCCACGCAGGCCGAACGCGACGCCGCCACCATCGCCGAAGCCTATGCCCAGAACGGGCGCATCTCGGCGCGGGTCACGCCCAAGGTGATCCGCCGCAGCGACAACCGCGTGGATCTCGTCTTCGAGGTGTTCGAGGGTAAGGCCATCGAGATCGCGCGCATCGGGTTCTCCGGCAACCGCGTCTATTCGGATCGTCGCCTGCGCCGCGCGATCCAGAGCAAGCAGGCGGGGCTGTTGCGCGCGCTGATCCAGAGCGACACGTTCGTCGAGGACCGGGTCGCCTTTGACCGGCAGGTGTTGACCGACTTCTACAACTCGCGCGGATATGTCGATTTCCGCGTCACCGGCGTCAATGCCGAGCTCGCCCGCGAGCGCGACGCCTATTTCATCACCTTCACCGTGCAGGAAGGTCAGCAATTCCGCTTTGGCGAGGTGACCACCGTGAGCGAATATGCCGGTGTCGAGGCGGAGGCGTATCACGACACGCTCAAGCTGCGCTCCGGTGTGGTCTATTCTCCCGACGTGATCGAGAGTGCCATCGCCCGGATGGAGCGGCTGGGCGTCAAGCAGGGCGTCGATTTCCTGCGCGTGGAGCCGCGCGTCACCCGCAACGACCGCGATCTGACGCTCGACCTGGAATTCGTGTTGCAGCGCGGGCCGCGCGTGTTCGTGGAGCGCATCGACATCGAGGGCAACACCACGACGCTCGACCGGGTGATCCGCCGCCAGTTCGACACCGCCGAAGGCGACCCGTTCAACCCCCGCGCCATCCGGCAGGCCGCCGAGCGCATCCGCGCGCTGCGCTTTTTCGAGAATGTCGATGTCAACGCGCGCGAGGGCTCGCGCCCCGACCAGGTGGTGATCGAAACCGAGGTCGAGGAAACCACGACCGGGTCGGTGTCCATCGGGGCCAGCTTCTCGACCAACTCGGGGCTTGGGCTGCAATTCGGCTTTTCAGAGCGAAATTTCCTCGGGCGCGGGCAACAGCTCAGCTTCAACATCCTCGGCACCGGCGACACGCTCAATTACAACATCGGCTTCGTCGAGCCCGCCTTTCTCGGGCGTGACGTGGCGTTCGGTCTCGATTTCGCGTTCCAGGAAACCGACAGCGACAACAGCCTGTTCGACACGTCCATCGGCGTGTTCCGCCCCAGCCTGACCTTCCCGACGGGCGAGAACGGTCGGCTGAGCGTGTTCTACAACGGTCGCTACGAGGACATGTCGGATTACAACGGAACCAGCGGCATCCTCCAGGCCGAGGTGAACCAAGGAGATTTGTGGACCAGCGCCATCGGCTATGATTACAGCTTTGACACGCGCCGGACGGGTCTTGATCCCAAGTCGGGGATACTGCTTTCGTTCGGGCAGGAACTCGCCGGACTTGGCGGCGACAACGAGTATATCAAGACCACTGCCCGGCTGGTGGGGCAGACTGCCGTTCTCAACGAGGAAGTGACGCTGCGCGCCATCGTCGAGGGCGGCGCGATCGAGTTCAACAGCGGGCAGAACAGCCGCTTCATCAACCGCTTCAACGACCAGGTGATCCGCGGGTTCGAGCCGAACGGGATGGGGCCGGTCGAGGGCACCGAGCATCTCGGCGGCAACTATTTCGCGGCGGTCAAGTTCGAGGCGGAATTCCCGCTCGGCCTGCCCGACGAATACGGCATCACCGGGGGGGCCTTTTATGACATCGGGTCGATCTGGGGGGTGGAGAGCCGTGGCTTTCCCGTTAATTCCGGAAATTTCGAGCCGCGCCACGTGATCGGTCTGTCGGTCTTCTGGGAATCGCCCTTCGGGCCGCTGCGGATGAATTTCTCCGACGCGCTCTCGTCCGAGCCGGGTGACATCGAGCAGAATTTCAACCTGACGGTTCGCACCGACTTCTGAGCATGCGCGCGGGGCTCTTTCTCTTCGTGATGCTGGCCTTGGCCGCAGGCGCGGCACAGGCACCCGCGCGGGCGCAGCAACTGGGCGTCGTGCAAAGCGACATTCTGGTGATCGACATCGAGCGCCTGCTCGCCGAGACCGCCTATGGCCAACGGCTCCAATCCGGGATCGAGGCCGAGCGCGACGCGCTCATCGCGCGCAACGAGCGCGTGGCGACCGAGCTCGAGGCCGAGGAACAGGCGCTGACAGAGCTGCGCGCGACCACCCCGCCCGATGAATTCCGCGAGATGGCCGACGCGTTTGACACCAAGGTCACGCAGTTGCGGCGTGAAAGTGAGCGGCTGTCGCGCGATCTCGAACGGCAGCGCGACCTCGCGCCGGTGCAGTTCATGCGCGTGGTGCAGCCGGTGCTGGGCGAGCTTCTGCGCGAGGCGGATGCTGTCGCACTTCTCGACGTGCGCAGTGTGATCCTGCGTGCCGACGTGGCCGACGTGACCGATATCGCCATCTCGCGGATCGACGCGCGCATCGGGGCGGGGCCCGAGGCGCAGAGCCCGCCCGGCTCCCCCGACGCACCCGCCGACGAGTAGCCGCACCCGCGCGCTTGCCCCGCGCGGGCGCTCTTGCTAGGGACATCGCGTCGCAACCTTGAGAGGACGAGCCATGAGCGAGCCGCTGAAATCCGCGGATATCCATCTGATCCAGCGGCTCATCCCGCATCGCTACCCGTTCCTGCTGGTTGACCGGGTGCTCGATATCGACGGCTATCAAAGCGCGCGGGGGATCAAGAACGTCTCGATGAACGAGCCGCATTTCCAGGGCCATTTCCCCGGTCATCCGATCATGCCGGGCGTGACCATCGTCGAGGCGATGGCGCAGACGGCGGCGGTGATGGTGGGCGCGGCACTCGGGCTGGAGGACCGCAACATGCTGGTCTATTTCATGGCCATCGAGGGAGCCAAGTTCCGCCGCATGGTGGTGCCCGGCGATGTGCTGGAGCTGAAGGTCGAGACGCGGCGCGGCAAACCCGGCGGCAAGGTCTGGAAATTTGCCGGCGTGGCCTCGGTGGCGGGCGAGATGGCCGCCGAGGCGGAGTTTACCGCGATGATGGACATGCCGAAGGATTGAGCCGATGAGCGAGATGACGAGCGAGACGGCGATCCACCCCTCGGCGGTGGTCGAGCCGGGCGCCGGGATCGGCGCGGGCTGCCGGGTCGGGCCGTTCTGCCATGTCGGCCCGCAGGTGCGGCTGGCGGCGGGCGTGACGCTCAAATCCCACGTGATCGTCACCGGCCAGACCGAGATCGGCGAAGGCACGGTGATCTTTCCGTTTTCGTGCATCGGCGAAATCCCGCAGGACCTGAAATATCGCGGCGAGGCGACGCGGCTGGTGATCGGCGCGCGCAACCGCATCCGCGAGCATGTGACCATGAACACCGGCACCGAGGGCGGCGGCGGCGTTACGCGGGTGGGCGATGACGGCCTCTTCATGGCGGGCTGTCACGTCGCCCATGACGTGCAGATCGGCGACCGGGTGATCGTGGTCAACAATGCCGCGCTGGCCGGGCATTGCGTGCTCGAGGACGATGTCATCATCGGCGGGCTGTCGGGGGTGCATCAATTCGTGCGCATCGGCCACGGCGCGATCATCGGCGCGGTGACGATGGTCACCAACGACGTGATCCCCTACGGCCTCGTGCAGGGGCCGCGCGGCTATCTCGACGGGCTGAACCTCGTGGGGCTCAAGCGGCGCGGCGTGCCGCGCGCCGACATCACCGCGCTGCGCGCCGCGTTCCAGATGCTGGCGCAGGGCGAGGGCGCGTTCCAGGAACGCGCCCGCCGTCTCGGTGAAGAGACGACAAGCGATTACGTGCGCCGGATCGTCGATTTCGTGACCGCGCATTCGGATCGCTCCTACCTCACCCCCGGTCAGGGCTAGGGCGGTGGGCCTCGCGCTCATCGCCGGGCAGGGGGGCGTGCCGCCGCATCTCGTGCGGGTGCTGCTGGCGCGGGGCGAGGTGCCGCTTGTCTGTGAGGTGGAGCAGTTTCCGTCGCAAATCGCGGGCGATCTGCCGCGCCTCGGCTTTCGGTTGGAGACCTTCGGCACCCTGCTGGAAAGCCTTGCGCGCGCGCGGTGTCACGCGGCTCTGCATGGCGGGCGCGATGCGGCGGCCCGCAGTTGACCCCGCCCGCATCGACGCGGCCACGGCACCGCTGGCGCCGCGCCTCATGGCGGCGATGGCCAGGGGCGATGACGGCACCCTGCGCGAGATCGTGGCGATCATCGAGGAGGCCGGCATCGCGGTGATCGGCGCGGCGGAGATCGCGCCGGACCTGCTGCCCGGGGCGGGGCTGCTGACCGGTGCGCCGCCACCTGGCATGGAGCCCGCGATGGCCGCCGCCGCAGAGGCGCTGGCCGAGATGGGCCGCGCCGACGAGGGGCAGGCGCTGGTGCTGCGCGGCGGCACGGTGATCGCGCGCGAGGACGCGCGCGGCACCGACGCCATGCTCGATGATCTGGCGCAGGGGGATGACTGGACGCTCGACCCGGTCGATCTCGCCGACCGCGCGCTGGGCTCTGCCGCCGACTGGCTGAGCGGGGCGGATACGCAGGGGGACACGCCCGCGATCCTCGTCAAGGCCCCCAAGCCCGGACAGGAGATGCGCGTGGACATGCCGGTGATCGGCCCCGACACCGCGACGCGCGCCGCCCGCGCCGGGCTTGCCGGGATCGTCATCGCGGCCGGTGGCGTCATGGTGCTCGACCGTGCGCGGGTGATCGAGGTGCTGGCGGGTGCGGGGATGTTCCTGTGGGTGCGCGACATGGCGCGCGCCGGGGGGCAGGGGTGAAGGCGTTCCTCGTCGCGGGCGAGGCGTCGGGCGACCGGCTTGGCGGGGCGCTGATGGCCGGGCTGCACGCGCTTGCCGCGCCGCAATTCGCCGGTATCGGCGGGCCGATGATGCAGGCGCAGGGCTTGCAGAGCCTCTTTCCGATGGACGATCTGAGCGTGATGGGGCTGGCGGAGGTGTTGCCACGCTACCTGCACCTGCGCCGCCGCCTGCGCGAGACGGTGGCGGCGGTGCTCGACGCCGCGCCGGATGTGCTCATCACCATCGACAGCCCCGATTTCTGCCTGCGCGTGGCGCGGCAGGTGCGGCACCTTAACCCGGCAATCCGCATCGTGCATTACGTCGCCCCCTCGGTCTGGGCGTGGCGGGCGGGGCGCGCGGCAAGGATGGCGCGCCATGTCGATCAGGTGCTGGCGCTCTTGCCGTTCGAGCCGCCATTGATGGAGGCGGCGGGCATGGACTGCGATTTCGTCGGCCACCCGGTGGTGGCCGAGCCGCACCCGTCGGCGTCGGAGGTGGCGGCGTTCCGCGCGCGCCACTGCATCGGCGACGCGCCGCTGCTGTTGGTGCTGCCCGGCTCGCGCCGGGGCGAGGTGACGCGGCTTGCTCCCGTGTTCGGCGCGGCGCTGGCGCGGGTGCTGGACGCGCGGCCCGAGACGCGGCTGGTGCTGCCCACCACGGCGGCGATGGCCCCGCTTGTGCGCGACGCGGTGGCGGATTGGCCCGCGCGCCCGCTGATCCTGTCGCCCGATGACCCCGATCATGCCGCCGAGAAGGCCCGCGCCTTTCACGCCGCCGATCTGGCACTCGCGGCCTCGGGCACGGTCTCGCTGGAGCTGGCGCACGCGCGCACGCCGATGGTGGTCGCCTATGACATGGCCCCGCTCAGCCGCATGATCCTGTCGCGGCTCATCCGGGTGGATACGCTGACCCTCGTCAATCTCGTGAGCGAAACGCGTGTTGTGCCGGAATTCATCGGCCGCGCCTGTCGCGCCGAGGCGATCGCGCCTGCGCTGTTGCAGGTGATGGCGGAGCCGGGCGCGCAAGAGGCGGCGATGGAGACCACGATGCAGCGCCTCGGCGAGGGGGGCGAGGCCCCCGGCCTGCGCGCGGCGCGCGCGGTGCTCGCGCGGCTTTGACGCGGCCCCGGACGCCTCCGGCGGGGGTATTCGGGCCAGGAAGAAACCCGGGCGCTTGCAAGAGCCGGGCCGCGTCGCGCATAGACCGGAAAATGGCGCGAAGCGGGGTGTTCGGGGCGGGCCTGCCCTGCTAGGTCTGACGAAAGGGGCCGCGCGGGTGGCGCGCGATGCGGAGGGGCGTGATGCGGTTTTCGGCACTGCGGATACTCAAGGAAGGTCTCACCGGCAACAAGGGCTGGGGCGCGCATTGGCGCGATGCCGAGCCGAAGCCTGCCTATGACGTGGTGATCATCGGCGGTGGCGGGCACGGTCTGGCGACCGCGCATTACCTCGCCAAGCGGCACGGGATCACCAATGTCGCGGTGCTCGAGAAGGGCTATCTCGGCGGTGGCAATATCGGGCGCAACACCACCATCGTGCGCGCCAATTACGGCCTGCCGGGCAACTCGGAATTCTACAGCCACTCCCTGAAGCTGTGGGAGGGGCTGGAGCAGGACCTCAACTACAACGTGATGATGAGCCAGCGCGGCGTGCTCAACCTGTGCCATTCCGACGGGCAGCGCGATGCGTTTGCCCGGCGCGGCAACGCGATGCGCAACCAGGGCGATGACGCCGAATTGCTGGATCGCGACGGCGTGCGCAAGCTGGTGCCGTTTCTGGATTTCGACAACGCGCGGTTTCCCGTCTATGGCGGGCTTTTCCACGGGCGCGGCGGCACCGCGCGGCACGACGCGGTGGCCTGGGGCTTTGCCCGGTCCGCGAGCGACCGGGGCGTGGACCTCGTGCAGAACTGCGCGGTGACCGGGATCGACATCGAGAATGGCCGGGTGACCGGCGTGCAGACGACGCGCGGTGCGATCCGGGCGAAGAAGGTGGCGATCGTGGTCGCCGGCCGCTCGTCCCAGGTGGCGGCGATGGCGGGGCTGCGCCTGCCCATCGAGAGCCATGTGTTGCAGGCGTTTGTCACCGAGGGGCTGAAGCCGTGCCTCGATCATGTCGTGACCTTCGGCATGGGGCATTTCTATATCAGCCAGTCCGACAAGGGCGGGCTGGTCTTTGGCGGCGATCTCGATTTCTACCCGTCCTACGCCGCGCGCGGCAACCTGCCGATGGCCGAGCACGTGATGGAGGCAGGCATGGCGATGGTGCCGATGATCGGCAACGCGCGGCTCTTGCGAAGCTGGGGCGGGATCATGGACATGAGCCCCGATGGCTCGCCCATCATCGACCATGCGCCGGTGGAGGGGCTCTATCTCAACTGCGGCTGGTGCTATGGCGGGTTCAAGGCGGTGCCGGGGTCGGGCGATGCGCTCGCCCATCTGATCGCCACGGACGCGCCGCACCCGGCGGCGACGCGGCTGCGGCTCGACCGGTTCGCCACGGGCGCGGGCTGATGGACGAAGAGGCCACCGGCAGCCAGCACAACCTGCATTGAGGATCGAGGCGGCGAGATGAGTATTTATGGCAAGATGAAGGGGCAAGACCGGTGAGGATACCCTGTCCGATCTGCGGGATGCGCGACCTGCGCGAGTTCAGCATTCGTGGCGCGGCGCTGCCGGTGCCCGGGGGCGAGGACTGGAGCGGCGCGTGGGACGACTACCTGCATAACCGCGACAACCCGGCGGGCGAGAGCCGTGAGCTCTGGTATCACGGGCAGGGCTGCGGCGCGTGGCTGGTGGTGGTGCGCGACACGGTGAGCCACGAGGTGACTGATGTGGCGCTGGCCGGGGCGGAGGTGACGCCATGAGGATCGACGGCAAGGGGCGCATCGACCGGGGGCGTCGCGTGGCGTTCACCTTCGACGGGCACCGCCACGAGGGGTTCGCGGGCGATACGCTCGCCTCGGCGCTGCTGGCCGACGGCGTGCGTGTGATGGCGCGGTCGTTCAAGTATCACCGCCCGCGCGGCGTGATGACCGCCGGGAGCGAGGAGCCGAACGCGCTGGTGACGCTGGGGCTGGGGGCGGCGCAGGAGCCCAATTGCCGCGCCACCACCGTGGAATTGCGCGAAGGGCTGATGGCGCGCAGCCAGAACCGCTGGCCGTCCTTGGGATTCGACGTGCTGGCCGTCAATGACCTGATGGCCCCGTTCTTTGGCGCGGGGTTCTACTACAAGACCTTCATGTGGCCCAAGGCGTTCTGGGAGCGTGTCTACGAGCCCGCGATCCGGCGCGCGGCTGGCCTTGGCGCGCTGTCGGGCGAGGCGGCCCCGGACCGGCATGAGCGCGCCTTTGCCCATTGCGACCTGCTGGTGATCGGCGGCGGGCCTGCTGGGCTGATGGCGGCGCTTGTGGCGGCAGAGGCGGGGGCGGATGTGATCCTCGCCGAGGAGGATGTGTCGGTTGGCGGCCGCCTGCTGGCCGAGACCGAGGAGGTGGACGGGCAGGACGGGGCCGACTGGGCGGCGGAAATGGCGGCGACGCTTGGGGCCATGCCCAACGTGCGGATCATGACCCGCACGGCGGTGACCGGGGCCTATGACGGCGGCACCTTCGGCGCGCTGGAGCGGGTCGCACCCGATATCGAGGGCCGCCCCCACGCGCCCGCAGGCTGTTTCTGGCGGATCGCGGCGCGGCGCGCGGTGCTGGCGGCGGGGGCGCTGGAGCGGCCCGTGGCGTTCGGCAATAATGACCGGCCCGGCGTCATGATGGCGGGCGCGGTGCGCGCCTATCTCAACCGCTGGGGCGTGGCGGCGGGGCGCAGCGTGGTGGTCTTTGGCAACAACGACAGCGCGCATCGCACGGTGGCGGACCTGCACGAGGCGGGCGTGCATGTGGCCGCCCTTGTCGATGCGCGGGCACACGCCACCTGCACCCATGACGTGGCCTTTTATCCCGGTGCGCAGGTTACCGGCACGAGCGGACGGCGCGGCGTCGAGGCGGTGTGCATCGCTACCGCGCGCGGCGAAGAGCGCATCGCCGCCGATACCGTGGCCGTCTCCGGCGGGTGGAACCCGACGGTGCATCTGGCCTGCCACACCGGCGCGCGCCCGGTCTGGGACGCGGGCCGCGCGGCGTTTCTGCCGCCCGAGGGGGCGGTGCCGGGGATGACCGTTGCGGGCGCGGCGGCGGGGCATTTCTCGACGCGCGCCTGTCTCGAGAGCGGGCTTGCCGAGGGGCGGCGCGCGGCAGAGGCGTTGGGCCTCAAGGCGCGCGCTCCCGACCTGCCGCCTGCCTCGGATGGAGCCTACGACATCCTGCCGCTCTGGCAGGTCGAGGGGCGGGGACGCGCCTGGCTCGATTTCCAGAACGACGTGACGGTGAAGGATGTGGAACTGGCGGCAAAGGAGAATTTCCGCTCGGTCGAGCATATGAAGCGCTACACCACCCAAGGGATGGCCCCCGACCAGGGCAAGAATTCCAATGTCGGTGCCCTCGCCGTGCTGGCCGAGGCGACGGGGCGGAGCATTCCCGGCACCGGCACCACCACCTTTCGCCCGCCTTACGTGCCGGTGCCCGTCGCGGCGATGGGCGCGGGGGGCAAGGGCAAGAGCTTTGCGCCCGAGCGGCTGACCACCTCGCACGCGGGCACGGTGAAACGCGGTGCGCCGATGATCGAGGCGGGGCTGTGGTACCGGCCAAGCTATTTCCCGCGCAAGGGCGAGAGCCATTGGCGGCAATCGTGCGACCGCGAGGTCGCGATGGTGCGCGAGGCCGTGGGCGTCTGCGATGTGTCGACGCTGGGCAAGATCGACGTGCAGGGGCCGGATTCGGCGGCGTTTCTCGACTACCTCTATACCAATGCCATGTCGAAGCTGGCGCCGGGCCGGGTGCGCTATGGGCTGATGCTGCGCGAGGACGGGCATGTCATGGATGACGGCACCTGCGCGCGGCTCTCTGACGATCATTTCCTCGTCACCACCACCACGGCGGCGGCGGGCGCGGTGATGCGCCATGTGGATTTCGCGGCACAGGTGTTGCGGCCCCATTGGGATGTGCGGGCGGTGTCGGTGACCGAGCAATGGGCGCAATTCGCCGTGGCGGGGCCGAAGGCGAAGGAGCTGATGGCCGATCTGCTGGGGGAGGTGCCGGACCTGCCGTTCATGGGCTGCGGGCCGGTCACGCTGGGCGGCGTGGCGGCGCGGCTTTTCCGCATCTCGTTTTCGGGCGAGACGGGCTTTGAGGTCGCGGTGCCCGCGCGCTATGGAGCGGCGCTTTTTGAGGCGCTCGTGACGAAGGCCGAGGCGCTGGGCGGCGGGGCCTACGGGATGGAGGCGCTCAACGTGCTGCGCATCGAGAAGGGGTTCATCACCCACGCCGAGATCCACGGGCGGGTGACGGCGTTCGACGTGGGGATGCAGGGGATGATGAGCAAGAAGAAAGACTTCATCGGCAAACCGGCGGCGGGCCGTGAAGGGCTGATGGACGAGACCCGCGAGCAGCTTGTCGGGTTGAAACCGGTTGGTGCGGTCAAGGAACTGCTGCCCGGCGCGCATCTTTTCGACGAGGGGGCCGAGCCGGTGGCCGCGAACGATCAAGGCTACGTGACGAGCGCGGGCTATTCGCCGACGATGGGCCATGTGATCGGGCTGGGATTTCTCGCCCGAGGGCGCGCACGGCTGGGCGAGCGGGTGCGCGCGGTGGATCACCTGCGCGGCTCGGCCACGATCTGCGAGGTCTGCGCGCCCGGATGGGTCGATCCCGAGGGAGGGCGGATGCGTGGTTGATCTGGTGGAAAGAACGCCCTGCGCGGGGCTGGTGCCGGTGACGGCGGGGGCGCTGCGGCTGACCGAGGGGGTGCCGGGGCGGATCACGGCGCTCGCGCCCTACAAGGGGCAGGCGGAGGCGCTGGGCCGGGCGCTGGAGACCGCGCACGGGCTGGGCTGGCCCGAGCCGGGGCGGGTGATCGCCGGGGACGGCGGCGCGGTGCAGTGGTTCGGCCTCGATCTGGCGCTGCTCATCGGGCCGGAGCCCGACACGGCGCTGGCGGATCATGCCGCGCTCACCGATCAGTCGGATGCCTGGGCGGTGCTGCGGCTCGACGGGCCGGGGGCGAGGGACGTGATGGCGCGGCTGACGCCGCTCGACCTGCGCGCGGCCGTCTTCGGCGACGGGGCCACGGCGCGCACCGACGTGGCCCATATGGCCGGCGCGGTGACGCGGGCGGGGGCGCAAGCCTATCAGATCATGGCGTTCCGCTCGATGGCGGCGAGCCTTGTCCACGAGGTGGAACTGGCCATGCGCCGGGTTGCCGCGCGCGGCTGAGCGGTGGGCGCGACGGGCGAGGGTTGGCCTGTTGCGGACGCTCCATCTCGGCCCCGGCGCTGGCGTCAGACCGCGGCAGCGTTCGCTCGAGGCCAATTCGTGCCTCCCGCCCGGATTCCCCACGCTGCACGCAACCTGCTGGAACGCTGCGGGGGAATCGACTAGGCTGCGCCGAGTTTGCGAGAGGAGACCGGACCGATGCGATTGATATCCTTGACCCTTCTGGCCGTGCTGCCGCTCATGCCGCAAGTCGCCACGGCGCAGAACCCGATCTGCGAACCCACCGGCGGGATCGTCGCCGACGCGGTCGAGGCCCGCCGCGCCGGGCAGACCGCCGACACCGCCCGCGAAGCCATCGCAGCCGGGCTGACCGAGGCGCAGGCGGGGTTTGCCCCCGCCGTGCAGCCGCTGGTCGATTGGGTTTATGAGCTGCCCGAAGACGACCTCGCCAAGGACGTGGCCGGGGCGTGGGTCACCCAATGCGAGGCGCAGTGAGCTTCGCTTGACCCTCTGGACAGACACCCTCCGGCACCCGATATATAGGGCATGAGCCTGCCCCCCGGATTCCTCGACGAATTGCAGTCGCGCCTGTCGCTGTCCCAGGTTGTGGGCCGCAAGGTCATGTGGGACAACCGCAAGTCCAACCCCGCCAAGGGCGACATGTGGGCCCCGTGCCCGTTCCATCAGGAAAAGACCGCGTCCTTCCACGTCGATGACCGCAAGGGATTTTATTACTGTTTCGGCTGTCACGCCAAGGGCGACGCGATATCGTTTGTGCGCGAGACCGAGAACGTCGATTTCATCGAAGCGGTGAAAATCCTCGCCGCCGAGGCGGGGATGACCGTGCCCGAGCGCGACCCGCAGGCGCAACAAAAGGCCGACCGTCGCAGCGCAGCTGGCCGAGGTGATGGAACAGGCGGTGCGGTTTTTCCGGCTGCAGCTGCGCAGCGGGGCGGGCGCTGCGGCGCGCGACTACCTCACGGGTCGCGGCCTGAACCGGGAGGTTCAGGACCGTTTTGAGCTGGGCTTTGCGCCCGATGGCTGGCAGGGGCTGTGGGATCACCTGACGGGCAAGGGCGTGCCCCCCGAGATGATCCTCGCCTGCGGTCTGGCGCGCGAGAGCAGCAGGGGCGGCAAGCCCTATGACGTGTTCCGCAACCGCATCATGTTCCCGATCCGCGACGCGCGCGGGCGCTGCATCGCCTTTGGCGGGCGGGCGATGGATCCGAATGATAATGCCAAGTATCTCAACTCGCCGGAAACCGACCTGTTCGACAAGTCCCGCACGCTCTACAATCACGGCCCCGCGCGCGAGGCGGCGGGCAAAGGCGCGCCGCTCATCGTGGCCGAGGGCTACATGGACGTGATCGCGCTGGTGGCGGCGGGGTTCGACGCCGCGGTGGCGCCCCTCGGCACGGCCATCACCGAAGATCAGGCGCAGCTCATGTGGCGCATCGCGCAAGAGCCGGTGATCATGCTCGACGGGGATCGCGCCGGGCTGGGGGCGGCCTACCGGCTCATCGACCTGGCGCTGCCGCTGCTGGAGGCGGGGCGCACGCTGCGCTTTGCGCTGATGCCCGAGGGCCGCGACCCCGATGACCTGTTGCGCGCCGAGGGCGCGGGCGCGGTGCAGGCGCGGATCGACGCGGCGCTGCCGCTGGTGCGGCTCTTGTGGCAGCGCGAGACCGAAGGGCACGATTTCGACACGCCCGAGCGCAAGGCGGCGCTGGAGCGCGTGTGCATCGAGAAGACCGCGCTCATCCGCGACCCGTCGCTGCGCGGCTATTACGAGCGCGAGTTGAAGGACTTGCGCTGGCAACTCTTCAACCCGCGCAGGCAGGCCCAACCCGCCAAGGGCCGGCGCGGCGGCAAATGGGCCCCGCCCGAGACGGCGCGCGCCGAGACGCGCAATTCGCTGCTGGTCTCGTCCGGGACGGACGAGGGCATCCGGTTGCGCGAGGCGGTGATTCTCGCGACGCTGATTTCCTGCCCCGAGGTGGTGGACGATTTCGAGGCCGAGATCGAGCGGATGCGCTGCATTGATGCCGATCACGCGGGGCTGCGCGCGGCGATCCTGCGCCATGCCGGGGCGGGGGCCGAGACCCTGCGCGCGCAGATCGGGGCCGAGATGGGCGAGGAGACCCTTGAAAAGCTGATGTCGCTGCCCCACGTCGCACTCTGCCCGCCGGTGCGTCACCCGGGTGATGCCGAGCGCGCGACGATGACCCTGCGCGAGGAATTCGCCAAGCTGGCGGCGGGCGCGGGGATGGAGGCGGAACTGCGCGAGGCGGCGGAGGATATCGCCGGGCTCGCCGACGAGACGCTGACATGGCGGCTGCGCGAGGCGGCGCAGGCGCGCAACCGTGCGCAGCGCAGCGAGCAGGAGGACCGCACCGCCTATGACCTGGGCGAGAACGGCCTGCGCCTCGACCGCGAGGAGCGCGAGGCCTTTGCCCGGCTGCTGGGGCAACTGGACCGCTCCAAGCCGGGGCGCTGAAGAGACCGATTCGCAACAATAACCGCATTTCGATGCGGAAGCGGCAAGAAATACAGAGTAAACGGGTGTGCGAATCAGATGATCGCGCTAATGATTCGGGAGAACGAATCACATGCCCGCAACCGCCCCCACAACCGCCGAGGAGATGCGCATGGCCGCCAAGGACACCGACGAGCACAAGCCCGAAGAGCAGGAGCCGGACGTTTCGCTCGACATGTCACAGGCCGCCGTGAAGCGGATGATCACCGCGGCCCGCGAAAAGGGCTTTATCACCTACGATCAGCTCAACCAGGTGCTGCCGCCCGACCAGGTCTCGTCCGAGCAGATCGAGGACGTGATGTCGATGCTGTCGGAGATGGGCATCAACATCATCGAGGAAGAAGAGGCCGAGGAGGACGACGGCAAGACCACCGCCGTCGCCGAAGTGGGCCGACGCGGCGAGATCACCCTCGGCTCGGGCAAGGAGGAAAAGCTCGACCGCACCGACGATCCGGTGCGCATGTATCTGCGCGAGATGGGCAGCGTCGAGTTGCTCAGCCGCGAGGGCGAGATCGCCATCGCCAAGCGCATCGAGGCCGGGCGCAACACGATGATCCTGGGCCTTTGCGAGAGCCCGCTGACCTTTCAGGCGATCACCATCTGGCGCGACGAATTGCTGGGCGAAGACATCCTGCTGCGCGACGTGATCGACCTCGAGACCACCTTCGGCAACCAGCCGGGCGAGGAGGGCGACGAGCCGGTGGTCGCCGCCAACGTCCCCACCCCGCCCGCGAGCGCGGCCCCCGCCGCCCCGGCGCAGGACAGTGGCGAGACCGCGCCGGAGCTTGACGCCGACGGCAACCCGATCCGCCAGACGGAGGAAGACGAGGAGGACGACGAGCAGGCCAACATGAGCCTCGCCGCGATGGAGGCCGCGCTCAAGCCGCGCGTGCTGGAAACGCTCGACCGCATCGCCGAGGATTTCGTCCAACTCAGCGACATGCAGGACAACCGCATTTCCGCCACGCTCAACGAGGACGGCTCGTTTTCCGGGGCGCAGGAGGCGAAATACCAGAAGCTGCGATCCGAGATCGTCGAGCTTGTCAACTCGCTGCACCTGCACAACAACCGCATCGAGGCGCTGATCGACCAGCTTTACGGCATCAACCGCCGGATCATGCAGATCGACAGCGCGATGGTGAAACTCGCCGATCAGGCGCGGATCAACCGGCGTGAATTCATCGAGGAATATCGCGGGCGCGAGCTTGACCCCAACTGGCTCGAGGACATGGCGCTGAAATCGGGGCGCGGCTGGCAGATGTTCACCGAGCGCTTTGCCGACAAGGTGATCGAACAGCGCGCCGACATGGCGCAGGTCGGCCAGTATGTCGGCCTCGACATCTCCGAATTCCGCCGCATCGTCGGCCAGGTCCAGAAGGGCGAGAAAGAGGCGCGGCAGGCCAAGAAGGAGATGGTCGAGGCCAACCTGCGGCTGGTGATCTCCATCGCCAAGAAATACACCAACCGCGGCCTGCAATTCCTTGATCTCATTCAGGAAGGCAATATCGGCCTGATGAAGGCGGTGGACAAGTTCGAGTATCGCCGGGGGTATAAGTTCAGCACCTACGCGACGTGGTGGATCCGGCAGGCGATCACGCGCAGCATCGCCGATCAGGCGCGCACCATCCGCATCCCCGTGCACATGATCGAGACGATCAACAAGCTGGTGCGCACGGGGCGCCAGATGCTGCACGAGATCGGCCGCGAGCCGACGCCCGAGGAACTGGCCGAAAAGCTGCAGATGCCGCTGGAAAAGGTCCGCAAGGTGATGAAGATCGCCAAGGAGCCGATCTCGCTGGAGACGCCCATCGGCGACGAGGAGGATTCACAGCTCGGCGATTTCATCGAGGACAAGAACGCGATCCTGCCGCTGGACAGCGCCATTCAGGACAACCTGCGCGAGACCACGACGCGGGTGCTGTCCTCGCTCACCCCGCGCGAGGAGCGGGTGCTGCGGATGCGCTTCGGCATCGGGATGAACACCGACCACACGCTGGAAGAGGTGGGCCAGCAGTTCTCCGTCACCCGCGAGCGCATCCGCCAGATCGAGGCCAAGGCGCTGCGCAAGCTGAAGCATCCCAGCCGGTCGCGGAAGTTGAGGAGTTTCCTGGATCAGTAGGGTGGGCAAGAATGACGACTTGGCCGAACAAATCCTCCGGACCTACGCTGAGGCGCGGGTAGCGAGCCGTAGGGTGCGCACTTGTTGCGCACCAAATCCCTCCCCCACGAAACCCCGCCGCGATGGCGGGTGTGGTATGCGGTGCGCAATGAATGCGCCCACGAAGGTGCGCAATGAATGCGCACCCTACGGGGCTGGCGGATGTTTGATGACTGCGCACCCGCCGCGATGGCGGTTGTGGTATGCGGTGCGCAATGAATGCGCACCCTACGTAACGCTCTTTTAACCGTCGTGCGCGCATCTTTCGTCGCATGTCGCGCTATATCCGCCCCCGACTGCCCGGGGCCTGCATCTTTTTCACCGTCAATTTGTCCGAGCGCGGCTCGGACCTTCTGGTGCGCGAGATCGCAGTTTTGCGCGACGCCGTTCGGCAGACGCGGCGCGAACGGCCCTTCGGGATCGATGCTTGGGTGATCCTGCCCGACCACATGCATTGTGTCTGGCGCCTGCCGCCGGACGATGCCGACTATTCCACGCGCTGGAGCGTGATCAAGGCGCGGTTTTCAAGCGCGATGCCACAGATGCCACGGCGCAAGAGCCACGTGGCGCGGCGGGAACACGGGCTTTGGCAACGCAGGTTCTGGGAGCATCACATCCGCACCACGAAGGACTGGTCAAACCATGTGAGGTATTGCTGGATGAACCCTGTCAAACATGGGCTGGTGGCCGAGCCGTCCGACTGGCCGTATTCGTCGTGGCATCGGGATAATGGACTGGGTCGGGAACCGGGTGCGCCATGAATGCGGGTGCGCCATGAATGCGCACCCTACGGGTGATACGGGATGGACCGCGAGGGTCATCCGATTTACCTTTTGGTCCGTGATCGGACCACAAAGGAGGCCCCCATGTCCATCCTGTCCCGCCTGTTCGGAAGTGGCGCAAAGCGCGAGGCGCAAGAGCTGCCCGCCGATGACTATAACGGCTTTCGCATCACCCCCGCCCCGCAGGAGGAAAGCGACGGCTATCGCGTCGGTGCGCGGATCGAGAAGGAGATCGGCGGCGAGGTGAAGGTGCACCACTTCCTGCGCGCCGACGTGGTGCGCGACCGCGATGAGGCGGCGGCGCTGTCGCTGCGCAAGGCGAAACAGGTGATCGACGAGCAGGGCGAGCGGATTTTCCGCTGAGCGCGGGACACGGCATATCGGGGCGAGGTCTTGCGCGGGGGCGCGGATGCGCCTACTTTCAGGGTAACTTGAAATGGAGGGCGTGTTGTCATGACGCCCAAGCGTCCGATTGGTGCGGGCGCTATCCCGGACACGGTCGAGAGCCCCGCGCCGAGCCTGCCGGACCGTGCGCCGCTTTATGCGGCGCTCGATCTTGGCACGAACAGTTGCCGCATGCTGATCGCCCGCCCCGAGGGGCAGTCGTTTCGCGTGGTCGACAGCTTTTCCAAATCCGTGCAGCTCGGGGCCGGGCTGGAACGGTCGGGGCGGCTGTCGCGCGCCGCCATCTACCGCACCATTCAGGCGCTGCGGGTGTGCCGCCAGAAATTGCGCCGCCACAGCGTCACGCGGATGCAGCTTGTGGCGACCGAGGCGTGCCGCCGGGCGGTGAACGGCGCGGATTTCATGTCGCGTGTGGAGCGCGAGACCGGCCTCACCCTCGACGTCATCGCGCCCGAGGAAGAGGCGCGGCTTGCCGTCATCTCCTGCGCGCCGCTGGTCAGTCCGCGCACCGAGCAGCTTCTGGTCGTCGATATCGGCGGCGGCTCGACCGAGCTGGTCTGGATCGACCTGCGCGGCGTGCCCGAGGCCGAGCGCAAGCGCGCGATCATGCGGATGCACATGGGGTTTCAGTCGGTCGGCGAGGGGCCGGCGGCGCGGGTGGTGGACTGGATCAGCGTGCCGCTCGGGGTGGCGACGCTGCGCGACCAGTTCCGCGATGTCGAGGACGACGCCGCGCGGTTCGCGCTGATGAGCTGGTATTTCGAGGAAAACCTCGCCGAGTTCGCCCCCTACAAGGACGAGCAGGCGCGCGAGGGGTTCCAGATCATCGGCACGTCGGGCACGGTCACCACGGTCGCGGCCAGCCACCTGGGCCTGCGGCGCTATGACCGCAACAAGGTGGACGGGCTGCGCATGACCAGCGACGAGATCGACCGGGTGATCCGCAACTACCTGGTGCTCGGCCCCGCCGGGCGGCGGCGCGATCCGCGCATCGGGCAGGACCGGCAGACGCTCATCATGTCCGGCGCGGCGATCCTTCAGGCGCTCCTGCGGTGCTGGCCCACCGACCGGCTGAGCGTGGCTGATCGCGGCCTGCGCGAGGGGATGCTTTACGCGCAGATGGCCGCCGATGGCGTGCTCGAGGAGGAAGAGGACTGATGGCGAAGGGGCCGGACGGCAAGAACACCTCGGGGCGCGGACAGCGCGACCTGACCGTCAAGGTCAAGACCGCGCGGGGGCGCAAGCGTCCTCGACGCGGTGGCTGCAACGGCAGCTCAACGATCCGTATGTCAAGCGCGCGCAGGCCGAGGGCTATCGCGGCCGCGCCGCCTACAAGATCATGGAGCTCGACGACAAGTATCGCTTTCTGGTGCCCGGCGCGCGGGTGGTCGATCTGGGCTGCGCGCCCGGCGGCTGGTGTCAGGTGGCGGTGCCGCGGATCAACGCGCTGGGCGACCGGCCCGGCAAGGCGCAGGGGCGGCTCATCGGCATCGACCTGTCGGAGGTGGAGCCCATCGCCGGGGCCGAGTTGCATCAGCTCGATTTCATGGACGACGGTGCCGACGAACAGGTGAAGGCGTGGCTCGGGGGGAAAGCGGATGTGGTGATGTCGGACATGGCGGCCGCATCTTCGGGGCACAAGCAGACCGATCACCTGCGCATCATCGCGCTGTGCGAGGCGGCGGCGTATCTCGCCTTCGACGTGCTGGAAGAGGGCGGCACGTTTGTCTCCAAGGTGCTGGCAGGCGGGGCCGAGGGCGCGTTGCAGAAACTGCTCAAGCAGCGCTTCGCCAAGGTGGCGAACGTCAAGCCCCCCGCCTCGCGCGCCGACAGTTCCGAGAAATTCGTGGTGGCGACGGGCTTTCGCGGCTGAAGCGGAGGTGGGGACAGGTCGGTCGATGCGCCCGGCATTCCGTGTTTGAAAGATGGATATTTCTGGCAAGATGAAGGGGGGCGGACAGGCCATCGGGCGCGGCGCTTGCGCTTCCGGCCATCTCCGCCTAACAGGGCCCCATGAAAATTCTGTTTCTCGGTGATGTGATGGGGCGCGCGGGCCGCGCGGCGGTGGCGGAGCGTCTGCCGGGGCTGCGCGAGGCGTGGAAGATCGATTTCGTGGTGGTCAATGGCGAGAACGCCTCGGGCGGGATGGGGCTGACGGCGGCCCATGCGCGGGGGCTGATCGAGGCGGGGGCGGATGTGGTCACGTTGGGCGACCACGCGTTCGATCAGAAGGACATGCTGCAAGAGGTTGAGCGCAACGAGCGCGTCCTGCGCCCGCTCAACTATGCCAAGGCGGCCCCGGGGCGGGGTGCGCGCGTCTTTACCGACGGGCGCGGGCGCCGCGTGCTGGTGGCGCAGGTGCTGGGCAACGTGTTCATGCGCCGCGCGTTCGACGATCCGTTCTCGGCCATCGACACGGTGCTGCGCACCCATCCGCTGGGCGGCGCGGTGCAGGCGGCGGTGGTTGAGGTGCATTGCGAAGCCACCTCTGAGAAGATGGCGATGGGCCATTTCTGCGACGGGCGGGCGAGCCTCGTGGTGGGCACGCATACGCATATCCCCACGGCGGATGCGCAGATATTGCCCGCCGGCACGGCGTTCCAGGGCGATGCGGGCATGTGCGGCGATTACAACTCGGTCATCGGCATGGACAAGGCCGAGCCGATGCGCCGCTTTGTGGCGGGCATGGGCCGCGAGCGGTTCAGCCCCGCGATGGGGGCGGTCACGCTGTCGGGGGTTTACGTCGAGACCGACGACGCCACCGGGCGCGCCACCCGCATCGAGATGGTGCGGCAGGGCGGGCGGTTGCCGCAGGCGGGGCCGTGAGCCTTTGGGGCGTTGCCCCGCGCGCGTTGCGACGATAAAAGTTCACAGCTTTCAAGTATCCGACAAGGGGACGACATGGCCGGCCACTCCAAATGGGCGAATATCCAGCATCGAAAAGGGCGGCAGGATGCCGTGCGCGCCAAGCTGTTTTCCAAGTTTTCCAAGGAGATCACCGTCGCCGCCAAGATGGGCGATCCCGATCCCGAGAAGAACCCGCGCCTGCGGCTGGCCATCAAGGAGGCCAAGGCGCAATCCATGCCCAAGGACAATATCGAACGCGCCATCAAGAAGGCGAGCGGCGGCGATGCCGAGGATTACGAGGAAATCCGCTATGAGGGGTACGGCCCGGGCGGCGTGGCGGTGATCGTCGAGGCGATGACCGACAACCGCAACCGCACCGCGTCGAACGTGCGCTCGACGTTTTCCAAGACCGGCGGCAATCTGGGCGAAACCGGCAGCGTCGCCTTCATGTTCGAGCGCAAGGGCGAGGTGAGCTATCCGCCGGAGGCGGGCGACGCCGACACGGTGATGATGGCCGCCATCGAGGCGGGGGCCGAGGATGTCGAGAGCGGCGAGGACGGGCACACGATCTGGTGCGCCGATACCGATCTGAACGAGGTGGCGAGCGCGCTGGAGGCGGAACTGGGCGAGTCTGTGTCGACCAAGCTGGTGTGGAAACCCACCACCACCACCGAGATGGACCTCGAGGGAATGGAAAAGCTCATGAAGCTGATCGACGCGCTGGAGGATGACGACGACGTGCAGCGCGTCACCACCAATTTCGAGGCGTCAGACGAGGTGATGGCGCAGCTTTGACGCGTGCGCCTTGAGTATTTATGGAAAGATGAAGCGGGGGGCACCCGGCGGGCGGATTTCAAGTATTTGACCGAGGAAGAGGGGCAGGCGGATGCAGGCGGCTGTCGCGGGGTTCGGCCTTGGATTTTCGCTGATCCTTGCCATCGGGGCGCAGAATGCCTTTGTGCTGCGGCAGGGCCTCAGGCGCGAGCATGTCTTGCCGGTGGTGCTCGTTTGCGCGCTGTCGGATGCGGCGCTGGTGGCGGCGGGGGTCGCGGGGTTTGGCGCGCTGGCGGAAATGGTGCCGGGGCTGGAGCGGGTGATGCGCTATGGCGGCGCGGCGTTCTTGCTGGTTTACGGCGCGCGTGCGTTTCTTGCCGCGTGGCGCGGGGGCGCGGTGCTGGAGGCGGGCACTGGCGCGGGCAGCCTGCGGCGCGCGGTGCTGACCTGTCTGGCACTCACATGGCTCAACCCGCATGTCTATCTCGATACCGTGGTTCTGCTCGGCTCGGTCTCGGCGCAATATGCGGACCGGCTGGCCTTTGGCAGCGGCGCGGTTGCGGCGAGTTTCGTGTTCTTCTTCGCGCTGGGCTATGGCGCGCGCCTGCTCGCGCCGCTGTTTTGCCGCCCGGCAAGCTGGCGGCTGCTCGACGCGGGCGTGGGGACAGTGATGTGGGCGATTGCCGCGGGGCTGTTGCTGGGCTGAGACATGCATGTATCGGGACGGCGTATTGCGATTTACGCATGGATGTGGGCCCGACACCCGCTCGACAGATCAGGCGCGGCGTGAGTTAATGCCACCTATGAGCGCGAAGACGGGTCTTTCTGCGGAGGCCGCCGCGCGCCCCGGATGGGGCGTGTTCTGGATGGTGGTGACGGGGCTTCTGTTCGTGGGGGTCACGGCGCTGGTCAAGGTGCTGGGCACCCGGGTGCCGGCACCGCAGGCGGCGTTTTTGCGCTACGCGATGGGGCTGGTTTTCCTGCTGCCCCTGCTGGCGACGCTGCGCGAGTTGCGGCTCGACCGGGCGACATGGGGCCTCATTGGTGCGCGCGGGGCGTTTCACACGCTCGGCGTCGGGCTTTGGTTCTTTGCCATGGCCCGCATCCCGATCGCGGATGTGACGGCGATGAATTACCTGTCGCCGATCTACGTGACCCTGGGCGCGGCGCTGTTTCTGGGCGAGCGGCTGGCGGCGCGGCGGATCATCGCGGTGGGGGTGGCGCTCCTGGGCGCGCTCATCATCCTGCGCCCCGGCTTTCGCGAGGTGGGGGCGGGACATCTGGCGATGCTGTTCACGGCGGTGTTCTTTGGCGGCTCCTACCTGCTGGCCAAGGTGATCTCGGGGCGGCTCAGCGCCGGGGTGGTGGTGTCTATGCTGTCGATTACCGTCACCGTCGGCCTTGCGCCGATGGCCTGGGCGGTCTGGGTGCCGCCCACCTGGTGGGAACTGGGCGTGCTCTTCGGCGTGGCGTGCCTTGCGACGGGGGGCCATTACACGATGACGCTGGCATTTCGCGCGGCCCCGCTCGCGGTCACGCAGCCGGTGACCTTTCTGCAACTGGTCTGGGCGGTGATCCTCGGCGCGGTTGTCTTCGGCGAGGGGGTGGACCCGTTCGTCGTTCTGGGGGGAACGGTGATCGTGGCGGCGGTGAGCTTCATATCGTGGCGCGAGGCGGTGCTCAAGCGGCGGGTGACGCCACCGGTCTCGGCGACCAAGGTGTGAGGCGGCACTGTCCCGGTGCCGTGTCGCCTCTTCCCCCCGCTCTCACGCAAAGGCAAACGTATCGGCCCGCGCGCGATCCCAGTATTTCGCAAACGCCGGGTGGCTCACCTCGCCCGAGAGCAATTCGCCCGGCTCGATCCACAGATACTGGCTCGCCGCCGAGCGCACCTCGCGGCTGCTCACCCGGATCATCAGGTGGTGCGGGGTAAACTCCTGCGGGCTGTGCAGCCCCGAGGATTCCACCGCCTCCTTGAGTGCCATCATGGTGTTGCGGTGGAAATTGGCGACGCGCTTGTACTTGTCCGCCACCACCAGCGCGCGGTAGCGTCCCGGGTCCTGCGTGGTCACGCCGGTGGGGCACTTGCCCGAATGGCAGACCTGCGCCTGGATGCAGCCCACCGCGAACATGAAGCCGCGCGCGATGTTGCAGCCATCGGCCCCCAGCGCGAACATGCGGCACATATCAAAAGCGCTGATGAGCTTGCCCGACGCGACAAGGTGAATGCGCTCGCGCAGGTCCATGCCGACAAGCGTGTTGTGCACCAGCATCAGCCCCTCGCGGATGGGCGCGCCCTTGTGGTCGGCGAACTCGGCGGGCGCGGCACCGGTGCCGCCCTCGGCCCCGTCGACGGTGATGAAATCCGGCGTGATGCCGGTGGCGTGAAACGCCTTGGCCATCGCGAAGAACTCCCACGGGTGGCCGACGCAGAGCTTCAGCCCCACCGGCTTGCCGCCAGACAGCGCGCGCAGCCGCGCGATGAAGGCGCACAGCCCCTCGGGCGTGGAAAATTCCGAATGACCCGCCGGGCTGATGCAATCCTCGCCCACCTCCACGCCGCGCGCCTCGGCGATGGCTTCGGTCACCTTGGCCCCGGGCAGGATGCCGCCGTGGCCGGGCTTGGCCCCCTGGCTCAGCTTGATCTCGATCATCTTGACCTGATCATCGGCGGCGGTTTTCGAAAACATCTCGGGGTTGAACGCGCCCTCGGGCGTGCGGCAGCCGAAATAGCCCGAGCCGATCTGCCAAATGAGATCGCCGCCATGCGTGCGGTGAAACCGCGAGATCGACCCCTCGCCGGTGGTATGCGCGAACCCGCCGAGTTTCGCGCCCCAATTCAGCGACTCGATGGCATTGGGCGACAGCGCCCCGTAGGACATGCCCGAGATGTTGAGCGGCGAGGAGTCGTAGGGCTGCGTGCAATCCGGCCCGCCGATGGTCACGCGGAAATCGTGGGAGTCCAGATGCGAGGGGGCCATCGAGTGGTTGATCCATTCATGCCCGATCTCGTTCACGTTGAGCAGCGTGCCGAACGGGCGCAGCCCTTCGATCCCCTTGGCGCGGCGATAGACGAGCGAGCGTTGTTCGCGCGAATAGGGCGTCTCCTCGTGGTCGCTTTCGAGGAAATACTGCCGGATCTCGGGGCGGAAATGCTCGAACATGAATCGCAGCCGCGCCGAAATCGGATAGTTCTTGAGCACGGCGCGCCGGGTCTGGCAGAAATCGTAAAGCCCGACCCCCGCGACGATCCCCGCCACCCCGGCCACGAGCCCGCCAAGAAACGGCAGCCATATGGCAAGCAATAGCCCCGCCGGTATCAGGGCAAGGCAGATTATAAGTGGAATATAACGCAAAGCGCCCCTCCCAAGCTTTTATCACTTTGCGATTACTGTTGCAGATCGCACCGCGAAAATGCGAGTCATTTCTGCCTTTAATTCGGGCAGATGGGGTTTTGTCCGCGTCTGTCACATGCGCCAGCACGCGCGTCGGACCGGGCTGTGCCCGACCCTTCCGTCACGGCGGCGCAGACGATGGCTGAACGCGTCGTGACGCGGGTGAATGGCCTTGAGCGGACGGTCGCGGCTTGGCCCCGGCGCGGAATCAAGGCCGCAGGCCGCCGCGCCATCGGTCATGCCGGAGGCATGCTTTCAGCATGACCCGCCCCGACGGACTGGCGATTTCGTCAAGTATGCGCGCCACTTCGAGGTTTCGCGGATGCTGAGAGATAAAGTGCCCTGAACGACCGTCGGATCGCCAGCCCGCGGCCTGTCGATGGCGCGGCTCACCCCGACCGTCCGCTCCAGGCCAAGACCCGCCGCCCGTGCCGGAGCATTTCTTTCGGCAGGCAGCGGGGCGGAGGCTCAGTAATCCTTTTCGAAGAAGATGCCGATACCGGTATCGCCGTCGCTTGCCGCCGATCCCTTGGCGGTAAGGTTGCGCGAGATGTCGAGGTTGAGGTTGATCTTCTGCCGCCCGGCGCTGTCGGCGGTCACCTCGGTATAGATATTGTTCGAGAGGTAGCCCCCGGCACTCACCTCCGTGTCGCCTTCGGCGGTCTGCGTCACGTCGAGATCGCTCAGCCCGATGCCGCCGCGCAGCCGCCCCACGAGGCCGCCGCCCCCGCCCGAGAGCGTTGCCACCGCGTTCGCGAGCTGCGCCGCCTGCAAGGGCGAGATATTGTCGAGGCCGCGCCCGAAGATGAGCCGCGCGACGATTTCCTCCTGCGGCAGGTCCGGCGACGAGGCGAAGCGCACCTCGGGCGCGCTCGCCAGCCCCTCGATGATGACCTGCACATCGGCGTCGTCGATCGCCGTTTCGGCGACAAAGCGCAGCCACGGGTCGAGCGAACCCTGCATGGTCACCCGCCCCTCGCTGAGGTCGAGGCGCTTGCCGAGGATGTCGAGCCTGCCCCGGCGCAGTTCGAAAAACCCGTCGGGGGCCACGTCTTGGGTGGTGCCACCGACGCGCAGCCGCCCGCCAAGCTCTGCATCGAGCCCGCGACCGCGCACGAAGATGCGGGCGGGCGCGCTGATCGTCAAGTCGAGCGGGTAGGGGCGGGCGCGGGTCTTGCGCGGGCCCGTCTCGATCAGGCCGGCGCGCGCGCGGGTGGCGCGCGATGCCGCCGGCTCGCCCACGTGGCGCAGCCCTGGCAGGGTAGCGGTGTCTGGGCCAAGCCCCGATGGGATGCGAATCTCGGTCGTCTCCAGCACGATCCCGCCGCCGATCCGCGCGCCGCCGCCGAGCGGGCCGCGCACCGTCACCGTGCCGCCCGCCGTGGTGGTATAGATCAGCCGGTCGGTGAGCACCGCGTTGGTAAGTGCGATGGTCAGATCACCGTCGAGGGATGGGTCGAGCGATATCGGCCCGGTCACGCGCACAGAGCCGCCATCGCGCAGGCGCGCGGTGACATCGGTCTGCGCGCGGCCCGCGCCCAGCTGCACGGTGCCGCTCAGATCGTCGATGGCGAGGCCCGCATCGGGCAGGGACACGCGCGCGCCGCTTGTCTCGACGGTGCCCGACAGCGCGCCCAGCCCCGGCGCGCCCGCGACTGCCAGGTCGAACCCGGCGCTGCCCGAGAGCGTGTTGGGCCGGATCATCCCGTTGACCAGCGCCAGCGGCAGCCGCCCCGTGGCGGCCAGATCGAGCCGCGCGCCGTGATCCAGCACATCGCCCGAGACGCGCGCCGTGGTGCCCCCCCGCCCGGTGGCGTCAAGCGCGAGCGCGATGCGCCGCGCCTCGGGGCCGTGCAGGGTAACCGTGCCCTCCGCCGTCACCGGCCCGGCAAATTCCGGCAGGAACAGGCCAAGATCGGCCAGACGCGCATCGAGCCGCACCGGCCCGCCGGTGTCGTCGCCCGTCGCAGAAAGAGTGAGTTGCGGGGTGGCGAAGTCGATCTCGGCGATCTCGATCCGCTCGGGCGTGCGGCGCGCCTCTGCCGAAAGGTCCAGCCGCCCGGCGAGCAGACGGTCGAGATCGGCGATCCCGGTGGCGAGGTCGCGTCCCTCGGCGTCGAGCGCGATGTCGAGGCGCTGTCCGTCCGCCGCGCCCAAACCGTTGAGATTTGCCGTGATCTGGCCCCTGAGCGGTCGGCCCGCGAGCGCGGCAAAGCGGCTGAGGTCATCGGTGGTCACGCTCAGGTGCCCCGCGACCGGCAGGCCCTCGGCCTTTGGCTCGATCGCGCCGTCGGCGGTGATGTCCGCCCCCATTGCCGTGGCCTCGACCGCCTCGAGCGTGACCGCGCCGTCCGCCCGCCAGCCGATCCTGCCCGAGACCCGCGCAGGTCCGTCGAGGCGGCGGTCAACCAGGGCCAGATCGCTCAGCGCGGCGGTAACGTCGAGCGCGCCGCTCTGGCTGTCGAGGCTGCCCTCCGCGGTGGCCTCGAGTGCGCTGTTGGCGATGCGAAGGCGCTCCAGCGCGGTGCCTTCCGTGTCGCGCCGCACCTTGAGCGTCAGCGTGCCGGGTGGCGCGATCAGCGGGTCGATCTGTGCGATCCCGAGGGCGAGTCCGTTGGTCTCGGCGTCGAGCGCGATATCGAATTCCCCCCCCAGAAGGCTGCCCGAGCCAGTGAGCGTCGCCCCCGCCGCCCCCGCAAGATCAAGGCCGGTGAGCGCGGCAAATCGGGCGAGATCGGGTGCGTCGAGCCGCGCTGTGCCCTCGACGGGAAAGCCCTCGGCCAGCGCCGCGATCTGCCCCTTGGCGGCAAGCGTTGCCGCGCCCGATGTCACGCGCAGCCCGCGCACGACAACCGGCGCGCCCTCGCGCCACTCGACGCTCGCGTGGCCCGAAAGCGCGCGCCCGGCGGCCTGCGCCAGCGCCGGATCGGCCAGGTCGATTCCCGACAGGTCGAACTCGGCCAGCGCGGTGACGCCGCGCGGCGCGGCGCGGTCCAGCCGTCCGCGCGCCGCCAGCGTGGCACCGGCAATGGCAAGGCCGGGTTGCTCGACCTGTGACAGCGCCATGCTGGCGCGCCAGCGGTCTCCCTCGGCCGCATCGTAGCGCGCGGTGATCGACGCCTGCCGCACCGTGACCGGCGGCCCGGAGACGGGCAGGCGCACGGAGGTGCCTCCATTGCCGATCTCCCCGCTGAGATCGAAGCTTCGGGGCCAGCCCGCGGCGTCGAGCGCAAGGCGGCCATCAAGTGTGACCTGCGCCGCCGAGAGGCGCAGCCTCTCGATATCGAGCACGCCATCCGCCGCGCGGGTGCCGCCTATGTCCAGCGCGCTCTGCGTGCCGAAAAAGGGCCGGAACTCCGCCGCCATGAGCGGCGTCAGATCGCCTTCGAGCCTTGCATCGAACCGCGTGCCGCCTGCTTCGTCCCCTTCAAGCGTCACGCGCCCCGTGAGCCGGTCGGTGCCATCGGTAGCCAGCCGCAGATCGGCGGCGTAGTTGTCGAGCGGGGCCTCGCCCTTGACCGTGAGCATCAGCGCCGGGCGGTCGCGCAGGTTGAGCAGCGTGGCCGCGATCCCCTCCGGCCCTTCGTCGAGCGTGAGGTCGAGCGCCAGAACGCGGCTTACGTTGTCGAACGCCGCATCGAAGCGGAACGCGCCCCGTCCGCCATCGAGACGCTCCGCCGTGATCTTCGCCGCCCCCTCACCGCCGCCAAGCGTCAACGACCCGCTGAGCGAGAGCCGAACCTCTTCGCCAAGAACCGGCGCGCCGAGCACGATCGTTTCGGCCTCCAGCGCGTCGATGCGCACCGAGACCGGCAAGTCGGGCAGGGCAAAAGGCTGCGCCTCCGCCATCTCGGGGCTGAGGCCGGGGTTGGGCAGGGGGGGGCGCAGGAGCGCGATTTCGCGGGCCGCGAGCCGGTTTACCTCGACGCGACCCTGCAACAACGCCGCGCGCGTCCAGTCGAGCGTGACACCCGAAAGCTGCAGCCAGACGCCCTCGGAATCGGCGATGGTCATCGTCTCGATGCGCGCCTGAGAGGACAGCGCCCCGGCAAAGCCGGTGATCTTCACCTCGTACCCGGAGCCCGACAGGCTGTCTTCCAGCGTGCGTTCGAGAAAGCCGCCGCCATCCTCGTCCTGCGCGGCGACCGGCGGAGCAAGAAGCGCGACAAGTGCTGCGATGATCGCCAGAATCCGCATCAGAATGCCTGCCCTATGCCGATATAGATCTCGAATTGCTGCCCCGCATCGCTATCGAGCGGCGTGGCCAGATCGACGCGGATCGGTCCCACGGCGGTGAAATAGCGCGCGCCGAACCCGGCGCCCCCGTGCCACTCGCCCGTGCCGGTGCCAAGCGCATCTTCGCCGACGAACCCGGCATCGGCAAAGGCCACGGCCTGCACGCTTTTGTTGACCATCGCGCGCACTTCGCCCGAGACGCCCATGAACGACCGCCCGCCGACGGTCTCGGTGGGCGAGAGGTCAACGCCCAGCGATTGGTAGCTTTGCCCGCGCACCGTGCCCGCGCCACCCGAATAGAACAGCATGTCGGCAGGGACGTCGATGATGCTCGCCCCCGCGACGGAGCCCAGTTGCGCGCGTCCGGCGAGTGTGAATCGTCCGCTCTCGCCGAGGGTGAGATAGTCGCGCAGGTCGGCATAAAGCCGCGCGCCGCCGCCGCTCTCATCAAGCCGGGCGAAGGGCGTGAGTGCGACGTCGAGGTAAAGCCCCTCGCGCGGGTTGAGCGGATCGTCGCGCCGGTCCCATGTCGCGCGCAGCGGCAACAGCAGGTGCTGCAATTCGCGCTTGCCCAGATCGTCGGTGATCTCGGAATAGCGATAGGTGATCCCGGCCTCGGCGCTCAGCTCGTCGGAAAAGACATGGGTGAGCCCGCCGCCCAATTCGGCCTTGCGCTCGCGGTAATCGGGCTCGTCGCGCTCCTCGACATTGGCGAGCACGAAGGCACCCGTGTCGGGGGTGAAGGTGGCGGGGCGATCGAGCCGCGCGCCGAGGCGGAAATCCTCGCCGCCCGAATCGCCGCCGATCCCCCCCACCATCGCGTCGATGCGCAACCGCTCGGCCCCGCCCAAAAGGTTGCGGTGCAGCCAGAAGCCCGACAGCGTCACGCCTTCGAGAGAGGCCAGTTCCGCGCCCACGCCCACGCGGCGGCGCTTGGCGTCGGTCACCTGCGCGGCGATGTCGAGCGTGCCGTCGGGGTTGGGCGTGTCGGCCTCTGTCAGGCGGACCGAGCGGAACGCGCCGCTGCGGCGCAGGCGGTTGGCGGCGTCCTCCACCTCGTCCGGAGAGAACACCCGCCCCGTCGGCAGGCCCGCGATCTCGCGGATGCGCGCGGCGCGCACGCGGCTTGGGCTGTCGCCCTCCTTGATATCGAGGTCGCCAAAGCGCAGGCGCGGGCCGGGATCGAGCGCGATGCGCGCATCAAGCCGCGCGCGGGGATGGTCGGCGACGATATCCTCGGCGGCGATCCGCGCCTTGGCGTGGCCCGCATCGCGCCAGCCCTCGACGCCCGCGCGCGTGGCGTCGCCAATGAGCCCCGCCTTGGCCAGCTTGCCCGACAGGAACTTGCCCGGCAGCCCGGTGCCCGGTGCGAGCGGCGTCACCTCGGCTTTGCCGAAGCGGAACCCGGCACCGCGCACCACCTCGATCTCGATGCGCCCGATTTCGCCGGGCGGCGACAGCGACGGGATGTCGGCGGCCTCGCGCCCGTCCACGCGGATCGAGATGGTGCCGCCGTAATACCCTTCTGCATAGAGCACGCCGATGAGGCGTGCGTAATCGGCCTGCGCGGCGGCGAGCAGGTCCTGCGCGGTGCCGTCGTCCTGCGCGGCTGCGGTGATGCTCAGCGAGGCCGCGCGCAGCCGGTCGGCAAATTTGTCGGGGGCTTGCGGTGCCGACAGGCGCACCTCGGCCGCGCGGGCGGGCAGGGCGGCCAGACAGGCCAGCGCCAGAATGAAAACCACGACTCGGGCCGGAAATTTCCGCACGACAGACCCCCCACAAACATTGCCCATGTATCGCACTGCGCGGTCGCCTTGGCCAGAGCCGTCCCCGCCGGGGTGGCAGAAAATCACTCGGCCGGATGCGCGGCCTGTGCCACCTCGCGCTCCAGCGCCGCCGCCATCGCGCCGCGCGGTCGCGTGAAGCGCGCCAGCAGATCATAAAGCACCGGCGTCACGAACAGCATCAGCGCGGTGGCGAGGCTCAGCCCCGCGATGATGACCGTGCCCACGGCGATCCGGCTCTCGGCCCCCGCGCCTGTGGCCAGCACCAGCGGCAGCGCGCCGAGAACGGTCGAGATCGCGGTCATCATGATAGGCCGCAGCCGCAGCACCGACGCCTCGATCACCGCCTCGCGCACCGCCCGCCCCTCGTCGCGCAACTGATTGGCGAACTCGACGATCAGGATTCCGTTCTTGGCGATCAGGCCGATCAGCAGGATGATCCCGATCTGGCTGTAGACGTTGAGCGACAGCCCGCCCAGCGCCATCGCGTAGATCGCCCCCGCGACGCCGATGGGCACCGTGAGCAGGATCACCACCGGGTGCAGAAAGCTCTCGAACTGCGCGGCGAGCACCAGGTAGACGATGACGAGCGCCAGAACGAAGACGATGTTGGCCCCGCCGGCGGTATCCTTGTAGGTGCGCGACTGCCCGTCATAGCCCAGCTTGGCCTCGGGCGGCAGGATTTCCGCAGCGATCTCTTCGAGTTGCCCGATCACGGTGCCAAGCTGTGCGTCGGGCGCGAGCGCGCCCGAAAGCTGGATCGAGGGCAGCCGGTCGAAGCGCCGCAGCGACGGGGCGGCGGCGTTCTCCTCCAGCGTCACGATGGAGCCGAGCGGCACCAGCGTGCCACCGTCGCCCGCGCGCACGAAGATGTTGCCGATATCGGTGGGCGTGCGCCGGTCGGCGGGTTCGGCCTGCACCAGCACGGGATATTCGCGGCCCCGGCTGACAAATGTCGTCACCTCGCGCGAGGCGAGCATGGTCTGAAGCGTCGCGGCGATCACCTCGGCGGAGATGCCCAGATCGTCGGCGCGCGCGCGGTCGATCCTGATATCGAGCTGCGGCAGGTTTTCCTCGTAGTTGATCTCGGGGTTGACCAGCCCCTCGACGCTTTCGGCGCGGGCCAGCAACTCGGTCGCCCATTCCTTGACGCTCTCGAAATCCGGGCCGCCGATGACCACCTGCACCGGGGTCGAGCTGCCCCGCAGCCCGAGGCCCGCAGGCGTCACCGGGAAGCCGCGTGCGATGGTGACCTTATCCATCTGCGGCGCGAGATCGCCGACCAGTGCCGAGATGGGGCGGTCACGCTCGTCCCACGGCGCGAGGCGGAACACCACGAAGGACCGCCACGCCCGCCCGCCCCAGCCGGTGAAGGTGAACACCGTCTCGATCTCGCCGCTCTCGACATACGGCTCGAGGATTTCCTCGACCTGCCGTGCGGCCATGTCGGAATGCGCCACGGTCGAGCCCTGCGGCGCGGTGAGCGGCACGAACCCGACGCCGCGATCCTCGCGCGGGGCCAGTTCGCGCGGCAACCCCTCGTAGAAGAGCGCCGCGCCCCCGGTCACCGCCAGCGCCAGCGCCAGCACCACCAGCGGTGCCCGGATCGCGCCCCCGAGCAGAGCGCGGTAGCCGCGCAGGAGGATCGGCTCGCGGCGCGGGGCGTCGGGCGCGGCGATGCGCTGTCTGCGCGTGCCAAGCACCTTGGAGGCCAGCGCCGGGCAGGCGGTCAGCGCGACGAAGGTGGAGATCGCCACCGTGCCCGCCATCACCCAGCCGAATTCGACAAACAGCCGCCCCACCTGACCCGGCATGAACGACAGCGGCACGAACACGGCAATGAGCGTGAGCGAGGTGGCAATGACCGCGAAGGTCACCTGCCGCGCGCCATTGAGGCTCGCGACCAGCGGGCTTTCGCCGTCTTCGATACGGCGCTGGATGTTTTCCAGCACCACGATTGCATCATCCACGACCAGCCCGATGGCCAGCAAGAGCGCCAGCAGCGTCAGCGTGTTGAGCGAGAACCCCCACAGCCCGATGAGCAGGAAAGTGCCGATGAGCGAGACCGGGATTGTGATCGCGGGAATGAGCGTAGCGGGCAGGCTGCGCAGGAACACGAGGATCACCGCGATCACCAGCGCCAGCGAGATGCCGAGCGCGATGATCACCTCGCGGATCGACGCGCCCACGAAGAGCGCGTCATCCGAGCCGACGATGATTTCCATCCCCTCGGGCAGGGTGGGTTTCATCGCCGCGATCTCGGCGCGCACGGCGTTGGAGATTTCGAGCGTGTTCGACTGGCTCTGGCGCAGGATCCACATGCCCACCGCGTCGTTGCCGTTGGTGCGCACCACGGTGGAATCGTCGGCCACCCCCGGCTCTACCCGCGCCACGTCGCGCAGCCGCACCGGGTAGCCCGCCACCCGGTCGAGCACCACGTCGCGGAAATCCTCGATACTGGCCAGGCGGCTGTTGAGCCGCACGGTGAGCTGGCGATTGTCGGATTCCACGTCCCCCGCCGGAAGCTCGATATTCGCGCGCCGCAGCGCCGCCTCGACATCCGACACCGTGAGGTTGCGCGCCGCGAGCGCCCGGCGGTCGAGCCAGATGCGCACCGCAAAGGGCCGGTCGCCCGCGATATCGACGCTGGCCACGCCCGCAACCGTGGCGATCCTGTCGGCGATGAACCGGTCGATGTAATCGGTGATCTCGGCGGTGGTCATCCGGTCCGAGGTGATGGCGAGCCGCATCACCGGCGAGGCGTCGGCGTCGCTCTTGACGACCTGCGGCTCGTCGGCCTCGTCGGGCAACGCGCCGCGCACACGGCTCACGGCGTCGCGCACATCGCTGGCGGCCACGTCGATATCGACGCCGGTCTCGAACTCGACGGTCACGCGGCTGCGGCCCTGGCGGCTCTCGGATGTGATGGTGCGGATGCCCGCGATGGCGGCGACGGCACCCTCGACGGCCTCGGTGATATCGGTGTCGATCACCTCGGGCGCGGCCCCGCGATAGGTGGTGGTGATGGTGACGACCGACTTGTCCACGTCCGGAAGCTCGCGCACCGGCAGATCGCGCAGGGCGGCCACGCCGAAGATGATGATCAAGAGGCTCGCGACCGCCGCAAGGACGGGGCGGCGCACGGAGATGTCCGAAAGCGTCATGTCGGGGCCTCGCCGGTCTGCGCCTCATCCCCGGCGGTGGCGTCGCGGTCACGTTCCAGTATGTTGAGCGGTGCCCCGTCGCGCACCCGCCCGAGCCCGCGCACCACGACCCTGTCACCCACGGCAAGGCCCGAGGTGACGGCGATCACCCCGTCGCGGCGCTGTCCGGTCGTGACCGTGCGCCGCTCTGCGATCCCGTCCCGGGCCACGAAAACGTAAGTCTGTGCGGCCTGGAACACGATGGCCTCTTCGGGCACGACGATCCGCTCGGCCTCGTCCAGCACCAGCGTCAGCGACAGGAACATGCCCGCAGGCAGGGTGCTGTCGGGGTTGGGGATAAGCGCGCGGGTGAGGAACGACCGGCTCACCGGGTCGATGCGGCTGTCGACGGCGGCGATGGTGCCGGTGAAACGGCGGTCGGGAAAGGCGGCGGCGTGGGCAGTAATACGCTGGCCGCGCGCCACTTGCGCGAACACCGTCTCGGGCAGGCCGAATTCCACCTCCACCTCGCTCAGATCGTCGAGCCGCGCCAGCACCTCGCCCTCGGTCACCCGCGCGCCGATGTCATATCCCGTGAGTCCCACCACCCCGTCGAAAGGCGCGGTGATCACCCGGTCATCCAGCCTGCGCCGCGCACGTTCCACCCGCGCCTGCGCCTCCGCGAGCCGCGCCACGGCCTCTTCGACGGCGGCAAGCGACACGGCGTTGGTCTGGCGCAGTTGCCGCAGGCGGGCAAGCGTGTCGGTCTGTTCCTTGAGCATGGCCTCGGCCTCGGTCAGATCGGCGCGCTGGATGTCATCGTCGAGCCGCGCCAGCACCTCGCCCTTTTCCACCCGGCTGCCCGGCGCGATATCAAGCGCCACCAGCCGCCCGTCGGTTTCGGGCACGATCTCGATGGAGCGGCGCGCGCGGGTGGTGCCCACGGCCTCGACCGTGCGCTGCATCAGCCGGGTCTCGGCCACGGCAAGCTCGACCGTCGCAGGGCGTGGCCCCTGCGTGGCCTCTGTCTCGGCCTCGGCCCCGTAAGTGTCATCGCCAATAGCCATAACCACCATAGGCCAGCCCCCCGAGCGCGGCGAGCACGATGATCTGCTTGAAGATGGACATGGTGGCGCGGTCCTGTGCGGGGACGGGGTCAGGCTTTGCCATAAACCTACTGCGCCAGCGGTGAAAGGCAACTCCGCGTGAGGATCAGCCGCCGAAACCCTGCGCCCGCAGCGCCGCGCGCGTGCGCCGCCAGAGCGCGGGCAGACTGTCGCACAGCGTCCGCGCATCGTCTCCGGCGTCAAATGCCGCCTCGATCTCTGCCAGCCGCGCGTGAAAGGCCGTGGCACCACAGGCCCCGGCGCTGCCCGCGAGCCGATGGACGCGCGTGCGCAGATCGCGCGGGCCGAGGCGCTCCAGATCGGCCAGCAGCGCCTCGGCCTCGGCCACAAGGGCCGCCATCGTCGCGGCCATCTGCGCCTCGGGCAGGGCGGCCTCCATTTGCGCGATATGGCCCGTGTCGATCAAGCCTGCCTCCTGCCTCCCTTGCGACAGCAGCGCACGCAGCCCCGCGCGCGACAGCGGCTTGACCTCGACCGCATCGGCCCCCGCCGCGCGCAGGCGCGCCGCCGTCTCCTCGCCGTGCCAGGCGGTCAGCGCGACGATCCGCGTGGCCGCGTTCGGGCCGTCCCCTTCGCGGATGCGTCGGGTCGCCTCGATCCCGTCGAGGCGCGGCATGGCCACATCCATCACGATCAGGTCGAACGGGTGCTCCGCGGCTGCCTCCACCGCCTCCAGCCCGTCGCGGGCAAGGTGCACCGCGTGCCCGTCGCGCTCCAGCAAGGCCCCGGTCACGGTGCGGCTCGTTTCCGTGTCCTCGGCCAGCAGCACGCGCAACGGGCGGGGCAGGGGGGCGGGGCCCGCCTCGGGGGCTGTGACCACGTCATCGGGGGCGGCGGGCAGGGGCACGGTCACGGTGAAGGTGCTGCCCGCGCCGGGGCAGCTCTCGACCGCGATGCGCCCGCCCATCGCCTGCGTGATCCGCCGCGCGATGCCAAGGCCCAGCCCGGTGCCGCTCGCGTCGTCGTCGGGCGTGGGCAGGCGGATGAAATCCTCGAAAATCGCCGGCTGTTCCGCCTCGGCGATGCCGATCCCGGTATCCTGAACTCGAAACACCCTGTCGTCCCCCGCCCCGCGCCGGGCCGACAGGGTGATCGTGCCGTCCTCGGTGAACTTGACAGCATTGGCCACGAGGTTGAGCAACACCTGCCCCAGCCGCCGCGCATCGCCGATGACGCGGCCTGCGCTGCCCGCGTCGATATCGAGCCGCAGCGCGTTGCCGCGCGCCTCCGCCGCGATCCGCTGGCCCGCCACCAGATCGCTCAGCAGCGCGGCCAAATCGAACGGCGCGGGGTGCAGCACCGGCGCGCCGGCCTGCGGATCAAGCCCCGCCAGCGCCTCGTCGATCTGGCTGCGCAACGCCTCGCCGCTCCGGCGCATGATCCGCACGTTACCGGCCTGTTCGCGGTCAAGCGCGCTGTCCTCCAGCAGATCGAGCGCGCCCAGCAGGCCATTGAGCGGCGTGCGCATCTCGTGGCTCGTCATGCCGAGAAACCGCGCCCGCGCCTGCTCGGCGGCGAGCGCCTCGTCGCGCGCTGCGGCCATCGCCGCCGCGGCGGCGAGCCACCCGCGATAGAGCCGCCACACCAGCACCAGCAGCAGAAACAGCGCCACGAACATCAGCGCGCTCAGTCCCGTCAGCGTCATGATCTGCCGGGTGAGCCGCGCGCGCTCGCCCTCCGAGCGGCGCGCGTCGATGGCGATCGCCTCGGCGGCGATGCGGCGGATCGGCGGGGTCAGCCGGGCGGCGTGATCGCCAAGCCGGTCGCGCGCCGCGAAGAGTCTTGCATCAGTGCCGTCGATCACCGGGATCATCTCGTCGAGGATCGCGATCACCCGGCCCACCTCGCCCTCCGCCCGCGACCGCGCCAGCGCCTCGCGATAGGCGGGGGCGTTGCGCAGGGTCGCAGCACGGCTGTAGAGCAGATCGAACCGCCGCTGCACCGCCTGCGCCGAGACCGGGTCCGCCGGGTCGAGACGGTCCAGCGCGAGCCGGAACTTGAGCTGATCCACCTCGATCTGCGAGATGGTCCATTGAACGTTGTCGTCGCGCGCCGTGCCATAGGTGCCGATGCGCCCCACGACCTGCGCGGTGATGACCACCGCCGCGATCATGCAGCCGATGGCGAACACCGCCAGCAGAACCAGCGCCAGCCGCTCGCGCGCCGAAAGCCGGTGATCCTTGGGGGTCTGCATCGTACGCGCCCCTCAGCGCCGCGCAGGATACGCGGTGATCCGGTCGAGTTGCCAGATGCTGCGCATGTAGACGGTCTCCCGCTGGTATTCGGGGCTGGCATCGTAATCATAGACCAGCCAGTAGGGCCCCTTGTCGCGCAGGCGCATCGGCGCGCCGTTTCGGCTATGCGCGATGACCGGAAAGACAGGGCCGATCCCGTCGGCGGGCAGACTCACCATATAGTCGTTCACCGCCACAAGGTCGAGCCGCTCTGCCTCGATCCCGTGATGCGCCAGAAGGGTGGCCAGCGACACGCCCTCGAATCGCTGCGGCCCCTCGGTCCAGATCGTGTGGGTGGTGAACTCGGTTTGCGGCAGCGCGGCGAGTGCTGCGCGATCAAGCGCCGCCAGCCGCGCGCCGTCCGGCTCCAGGATGACAAGCTGCGCACCCTCCTGCGCGCGCGCCCGGTCCGCCCCGATGGCGACCGCCACGGCGAGGCAGAGGCCAACGGCGGCCCGGATGATCAGGGCGATGCTGCGCGGCATGTCGTCTCCCTTAGCGTGTGCCGTCAGTGTCGGTATTTTCCGGCCCGTGCCCAGCCCTCCTATGCTTTTGAACGGGGTGGCGTTTGTCAAACCGGCGTGCGATCACGCATTTGTCATTTCAGCCGGGCCGGATTAAACTCCGGTTGCCTGAAACTCGGCCACCCGCCCCAACCGGAGAGACCATGCCCCGCGTTCTGCTCGCTGACGATCACGATCTCGTGCGCGAGACCCTCGCCGCCTATCTGCGCAGCGAGGGCGGCTTCGAGGTGGATGTGGCCGGCGGCTTCGATGCCGCGCTCGCGGCGGTGCGGCGCGGGGGTGGCCATGACCTCGTGCTGCTCGATTTCCGGATGCCGGGGATGGAGGCGCTCGCGGGGCTCGCGCGGATGCAGGCAGCGGCGTGCTGCCCGGTGGCGATCCTGTCGGGCACCGCCCCGCCCGAGGTGGCCCGGCGCGCGCTGCGCGCCGGCGCTGCGGGGTTCCTGCCCAAGACGCTGGCCCCGCGCGCGTTCATTTCGGCGGTGCGGCATATCCTTGGTGGCGAGATCTATGCACCCTGCGATTTCCTGACGTCTGACAGGGACCCGGAGGCCGAAGCCGATATCTCCCTGACGGCGCGGGAACGCGACGTTCTGACCGGGGTCTCGGACGGCAAATCCAACAAGGAAATCGCCCGCGATCTCTCGATCCAGGAGGTAACGGTGAAGCTCCACCTCAAGACGCTGTCGCGCAAACTCGGCGCGCGCAACCGCACCCACGCCGCGATGCTGGGCCGCGACATGGGGCTGGCCTGAAGGCTGGCCGGGCAGGGGCGGCACGATTTGACCTGTTGCTGTCGTTGGGCGTGAATTCGCGCCGGAGCCGAGATCGAGCGTCCGCTCAAGGCCAAACGCCGCCTCTTGGACGAGGTCCCGCACAATATGCTGCGTTTGCATCGCCCGGCTTTCTTGTTATGCAGCGTGCGAAGCCAATCAACCTTCAGGAACACCCCCGCCATGAGCAGCATCATCGACATTCACGCCCGCGAAATCCTTGACAGCCGGGGCAACCCGACGGTGGAGGTCGAGGTCACGCTGGAGGACGGCACGATGGGACGCGCGGCCGTGCCCTCGGGGGCCTCGACCGGCGCGCACGAGGCGGTGGAGAAGCGCGACGGCGACAAAGGGCGCTATGGCGGCAAGGGCGTGCTGGAGGCCTGCGCGGGCGTCAATGGCGAGATCGCCGAGGCGCTGCTGGGCATGGACGCGACCGAGCAGGTGGCCGTCGACGAGACGATGATCGAGCTGGACGGCACGCCCAACAAGGCACGGCTGGGGGCCAACGCGATCCTCGGGGTGAGCCTTGCCGTGGCGAAGGCGGGGGCGGATTACAGCGCGCAGCCGCTTTACCGTTACGTGGGCGGCACCTCGGCGCGCGTCCTGCCGGTGCCGATGATGAACATCATCAACGGCGGCGAGCACGCCGACAACCCCATCGACATCCAGGAATTCATGATCATGCCGGTCAGCGCGGACACGATCCGCGACGCGGTGCGCATGGGCGCGGAGGTGTTCCATACGCTGAAAAAGGAGCTGGCGGCGGCGGGGTTGGCCACCGGCGTGGGCGACGAGGGGGGCTTTGCGCCCGCGCTCTCGGGCACGCGCGACGCGCTGGATTTCATCCTGCGGTCGATCGAGACGGCGGGGTATAAACCCGGAGAGGATATCTTTCTCGCGCTCGATTGCGCGGCGACGGAATATCTACAAGGATGGCAAATATGAACTGTCCGGCGAGGGGCTGAGCCTGTCGAGCGCCGAAAATGTGGAGTATCTGAAAGCGCTTGTGGCAGATTACCCGATCCTGTCGATCGAGGACGGCATGGCCGAGGACGACTGGGACGGCTGGGTGGCGCTGACCGAGGCGCTCGGCGCGCGGGTGCAGCTTGTGGGCGATGACCTGTTCGTGACCAACCCCGCGCGGCTGGCGACGGGCATCGAGAAGGGCGCGGCCAATTCCATGCTGGTCAAGGTCAACCAGATCGGCACGCTGACCGAGACGCTTCAGGCGGTGGAGATGGCGCATCGCGCGGGCATGACCAACGTGATGTCGCCACCGCTCGGGCGAGACCGAGGACGCCACCATCGCCGATCTGGCGGTGGCCACCAATTGCGGTCAGATCAAGACCGGCAGCCTTGCGCGCTCGGACCGGCTGGCGAAATACAACCAGTTGATCCGCATCGAGGAAATGCTGGGCGAAAGCGCCGTTTATGCGGGGCGATCGATCCTGCGCAGCTAGGTGCCGCCAGAGAGCCCCCGCAAAGGCCCCCTTTGACGGGGGCCTTTTTTATCAGGGGCAGGGCGCGCGGTAATAGGTGCCGTCTCCGCGCGCGTAGGCGCAATATCCCGTTGAGGTATTTTGCGCCACGACGGTGCCTGCGGCGGCCCCGGCCAACGCGGCGATCAGGCGCCAGTTGTTGTCCGCGTCAAGCGCCTCGGCGGTGATCAGTCCGACCGCCGCGCCGCCCGCGACCCCGGCCACGGTGCGCGATTCGGGTGACATGCCTTCGCAGCCTGCCAGGGCGAGGACGCAGGTTGCAACAAGTGTCGTTCTCCAAGGTTTCATCGTTCTGTCCTTTTTTCTGAGTCGGCACGCAGAATCGCCTGCCCGATCGCTCCGCGACCAATAGGTATCCTAGTCTGAACCGGATGCCTGTGCCTTGCTTTAGATCAGTTGCATCGTATGCACCCGATCCTCCGATCCGGGCGTGGAGTGCCCGGTTATGAGCATGAAGGCGCGTGGCAGAAAATTTGCGGCAGCGTGCGAGACGCGTAGCACGCGCGATCTTGATCTGCATCAATGCAGCGCGAGGGCCATGCTGGGGTTTGATGCGTCTCGGGCACTGCCGCCCGTATCGCGAATGGAGAGCAAGATGCTGTCTTGTTCGAAACTTGGTTTGAGTATTGCCGTAGCGTTGATCCTCTCGGCTTGCATGGACCCAACCCGCTACCAGGTCTCGGGCGAGGAACGCACGCAGGGCGATCCGGTGAAGGCCGTTGACAGCACCATCGCCAACTGCGCGCGCCCGCGCATCGATGGGGCGGTACTGCCCGCGCGGGTGCCAGGTTTCCCGAAAAGACAATGATCACACTTTATTCAAAAGTCCGGTGCGGGGCCTTGGGCAAGAAAAGACTGCCTGAAAAGAAGGCACTATCTATGATTTGGCATAATAATTACACTTTTCTCGTTGCTCGATGGTTTAATCGGCTTCTGCGCGGGCGATATCTCGTGCGAACCTCGTGACCTGACAAGAGCAATGCAGGTCGGAGGAGCGTATGTCCGCGTGTTACGATGAGATGTGGGGACGCGAGGAGGTGCTGCGCGCGCCTTACGCCGGGTTTCACGACTGGTTCGCGCAGGAAGACCTCAAACGTCTGCGCGCCAAGCAGCGCGAGGCGGAGGAGATCTTCCGCCTGACGGGCATCACCTTCAACGTCTATGGCCGCGCCGAGGCCGAGGAGCGGCTCATCCCGTTCGATATCGTGCCGCGCATCATCTCGGGGAGCGAATGGGCCCGGCTGTCGCGCGGGATCGAGCAGCGGGTGCGGGCGATCAACGCGTTTTTGCACGACATCCATCACGGGCAGGAGATCGTGAAAGCGGGGCGGGTGCCGCAGGAGGCGGTCGCGCGCAACGCGGCGTTCCTGCCGCACATGATCGGCGTCACCCCGCCGGGCGGCGTCTATACCCATATCGTCGGCATTGACCTCGTGTGCACTGACGAGGGGGAGTTCTTCGTGCTCGAGGATAACGCGCGCACGCCCTCGGGGGTGAGCTACATGCTCGAGAACCGCGAGACCATGTTGCAGATGTTCCCGGAGCTTTTCTCGCGCAACCGGGTGCGGCCGGTGCAGCATTACCCCGCCAACCTGCGCCGGTCGCTCGCCGCCTGCGCGCCGCCCGCCACCACGGGTGATCCGGTGGTGGCGGTGCTGACGCCGGGGATATTCAATTCCGCCTATTTCGAGCACGCGTTCCTCGCGGATCAGATGGGGGTGGAGCTTGTCGAGGGGCACGATTTGCGGGTGGTGGACGGGCGCGTGGCGATGCGCACCACGCGCGGCTACACGCCCATCGACGTGCTCTATCGCCGGGTGGATGACGAATTCCTCGATCCGCTCAATTTCAACCCCGAGAGCCAGCTTGGCGTGCCTGGCATCATGGATGTCTACCGCGCCGGCGGAATCACCATCGCCAACGCGCCCGGCACCGGCATCGCCGATGACAAGGCGATCTATTCCTACATGCCCGAGATCGTCGAGTTCTACACCGGCGAGCGGGCGCTGTTGCCCAATGTACCGACATGGCGTTGCTCGGACCCCGACGCGATGGCACATGTGCTCGACAACCTGGGCGACCTGGTGGTCAAGGAGGTGCATGGCTCGGGCGGCTACGGGATGCTGGTGGGGCCCACGGCCACCAAGGCGGAGATCGCCGCGTTTCGCCGCAAGCTCAAGGCACGGCCCGGCAATTATATCGCGCAGCCGACGCTGAGCCTCTCGACGGTGCCGATATTCTCGCGCATGGGGCTGACGCCCCGGCATGTGGACCTGCGGCCCTATGTTCTGGTCAGCCCCGACGGCATAAACATCACGCCGGGGGGCCTCACGCGGGTGGCGCTCAAGAAGGGATCGCTGGTGGTCAACTCATCCCAGGGAGGCGGCACCAAGGATACCTGGGTGCTGGAGGACTGAGCCGATGCTGGGCAAGACCGCGAACGGGATATTCTGGATGTATCGCGGCCTCGAGCGGGCCGAGAACACCGCGCGGCTGATCGAGACCGGGCAGCGCCTCGCGCTCACCCAGCTCAAGCACCCGGATGACGAATGGCGCCCGGTGCTGCAATCGGCGGCGGTGCTCGATCCCTATCTCGCCGTTAACGAGACGGTGACGCGCGAGGCGGCGGTGGATTGGCTGCTGCGGGCGCGCGACAACCCGTCCTCGGTCCTGGCCTGCGTCGAGCAGGCGCGGCAAAACGCGCGGATGGTGCGCACCGCGCTGACCGGTGATGTCTGGGAGGCGATGAACGCCACGTATATACACGCGCGCGAGGTGCTGGCGCGCAAGGTCGGCGAGCGTGATCTGCCGGGTGTGCTGCGCGCGCTGCGGCAGCGCACGGCGCTGGTGCGCGGCATGACCCACGGCACCATGATGCGCAACGAGATCTACGATTTCGCGCGGCTGGGCACGTTCCTGGAGCGCGCCGACAACACCGCGCGCATTCTGGACGTGAAATATTACGTGCTGCTGCCCTCGACGGTGGCGGTGGGCAGTTCCATCGACAACGTGCAATGGGAGAGCATCCTGCGCTCGCTCTCGGCCAGGGGCGGGTTCCGGATGCAATACGGCTCAAAGATGGCACCGCGCGAGATCACGCATTTCCTCATCCTCGACAAGCGGATGCCGCGCAGCCTTGCGTTCTGCATCGCCAGGATCTGCGACAACCTGAGCTATCTCAACCGGGGCCATCGCGCGCCCACGCCGTCGCTCAAGCTGGTGTCGCAGATCGAGGCGCGCTATCTGTCGCACGGGATCGACGATATCTTTGCCTTCGGGCTGCACGAGATGATCACCGAGATGCTGGATGCGTTTTCCGATCTCGCCCGGCAGATCGAGGTGGATTATCGCTTTTATGAGTAAGCCATGCGCCTGAGCATTCACCACGTCACCAGCTACCGCTTCGCCGAGCCGGTCCGGTTCGGGCTGCAACAGGTGCGCAAGACGCCCAAGACGACGCCCTGTCAGACGGTGCTGAACTGGCGCACCGAGGTGACGGGCGGTCGCAAGGAGCTGGTGTTCGAGGATCATCACCACAACACCACCGAGCTTATCAGCTTTGACAGCGCGACCGAACGGCTGGATGTGCTGAGCGAGGGCGAGGTGGAGGTGCGCGACACCCACGGCATCATCGGCGCGCATCGCGGGCCTGCGCCCCTGTGGCTTTACGGGCGGGTGACGCCGCGCACCGAGGCGGGGCCGCTGGTGCGCGCGCTGTTGCGGGATCTGCCCGAGGGAGTACTCTGGACCGGCTGCACCGGCTGTGCGCGATGATCGGCGCGGCCGTGCCCTACGAGACCGGCGTGTCCGAGCCCACCTGGAGCGCAGAGGAGACCCTCGCCGCCGGGCGCGGGGTGTGTCAGGATCACGCGCATGTCTTTATCGCCTGCGCGCGGCACATGGGGCTGGCGGCGCGCTATGTCTCGGGGTATCTGCTGATCGACGGGCAGGTCGATCAGACTGCGATGCACGCCTGGGCCGAGGCCTATATCAACGAGTTGGGCTGGGTCGGGTTCGACGTCTCAAACGCCATTTCGCCCGATGCGCGCTACGTCAGGGTTGCCACCGGGCTTGATTATTCGGATGCTTCGCCGGTGACGGGCACGCGCGTCGGCGGACAGGCGGAGACGCTCGATGTCGGGATCACGGTGGTCGGGCAGTAAAGGCAGAACATGACGTATTGCGTGGGGCTGGCGCTCGGGACGGGGCTCGTTTTCATGTCGGACACCCGCACCAATGCGGGCGTGGACAATGTCTCGACCTTTCGCAAGATGACCGTGTGGGAGGTGCCGGGGACGCTGTGCCTGACGCTGTTGTCATCGGGCAACCTCGCGACGACGCAGGCGGTGATCAGCCAGCTTGAAGAGCGGGGCAAGGCGCCGGGCGAGCGCGATCCCGGTATCCTGAGCGCGCCGTCGATGTTCCAGGCGGCGCGGATCGTGGCCGAAACGCTCCGCGATGTGGTGGCGACGCACGAGTCGGGCGGCATGACGGCCGATGCCTCGTTTCAGGCGACGCTGATCCTTGGCGGGCAGATCAAGGGCGGGCCGCCGCAGATGTTCCTGATCTATCCCGAGGGCAATTTCATCGAGACGAGCGAGGATACGCCGTTTTTCCAGATCGGCGAGACCAAGTATGGCAAGCCCATCCTCGTGCGCGCCTATGACCGGTCGCTCGGGTTCGCAGACGCGATGCGGCTGCTCCTGGTGAGCTTCGATTCGACGGTCAAGGCCAACCTGAGCGTCGCGCCGCCGTTCGACTATCGATTTCTACGCCACCGACAGCCTGTGCGTCGGGCGCACGGGCGCATCCAGGCGGATCATCCCTATTACATCCACATCTCGGAGGCCTGGGGCAGGCGTCGAGGACGCCTGGCAGCCTCGGAGATGGCGGGGGAGAGGGTGAAGGGGGCTTCTCCTTCAACGGCAGCTCAAGGCCAGTCGCCGCCCCCTGCCGCGTCCCACATCGAATGGACACCTCGCGCAAAAGCCGCTCCCGCTCCACCGCCGCCGCAGGCTCCGACAGGCGCACCTCGTCACGGTTGAGCACCACGAAATCGTCGGCGATGCCTTGGACTTCAGGTAGGCGTCGAGGATGTTGTTGGTCGTGCGGGGATAGACGTAATCGGTGCCCAGAAGCGCAAAGCTCTCGACGCCAAGCTCTTCGACGAAGTAATCCACCGCCGGGATCGCCTGCTGATTGGGCGCGGCCCCGGTGTAGAAGACGTTTTTGGAGCTCTCCTCGCCCTCGTATTGCACGGGATAGAACATCAGACCGTTCAACTCCTCCAGCACCGGCAGGGCCGATTTGCGGCTCACGGAGGTCCAGGAGCCGAAGATCACGTCGACCTCGCTCACGGTGAGCAATTCGCGCGCCTTCTCGGCGAAGAGCGGCCAGTCGGACGCGGGATCGACCACCACCGCCTCGATCTCGCAGCCCAGAACACCGCCCTTGGCGTTCTGCTGCTCGACCAGCATCAGGACGGTGTCCTTGAGCGTGGTCTCGGAAATGGCCATCGTGCCCTAGAGCGAGTGCAGGACGCCCACTTTTACCGGGCAATAGCGGTGCAGGTGCGCGCGAACGCCGTGGATTTAGGCGGCGTTGGGGCCGGATTCCCGGATTTTCTGCCTATGCGAAATAATTCCGCGCTGCGGCGATTCTCGCGGCTGCGGGAATTTTCGGCAGGAGGCACGACGAAGGCCGGTTGCCCCCGTCCATGTCGATACGTGACACGAGGGGCGGTCATGGCCTTAAGGGAATGGTCACGCAACGGCCGAGCAGCCGCGCCGGGGCCAGAGGCCTTGACCGTCCACTACGGGCCATTCCTCCCTGTTACACGGCAGGCCAGATCATCACCCGGTGGTGTGTGCTGGCGGGCGTCAGCCCCCCAGCCAGAGGCCGAGGCTGCCTGCGCCGATCACCGCCGAATAGACGGCGATCACCCGCAGCCCGAGGGGCCTGTTGCCGGCGACCAGCGAAATACCGCCTTTCACCCCGGTGTTGACCGAGGCGGCGATGAGGATCGCGAGCGCGCCGCTCTGCACGGCGAGGTCCTCGCCAACCAGCCGCGAGACCGAGATCGTGAGGGCATCCACATCCGTCACCCCCGACAGCGCCGCGCCGGTATCGGACGCCAGCGGTGCCCAGCCAGTCCCGGAGGTAGTAGAGCGCGACGAGGACAACCGCGAGGATCAGGCCGAAGCCGAGCGCCGTGGCCAGTTCCAGCGGGTTGCCGGGGCTGTCGACCGGCTTGGTCGTTTTTTGGCCGCGATCCGCGCCGAGCTGGATCAGGGCCGCGCCCGCAAGGCCGGTGGCCGCCATGATCCCCATCGGCACGGCCAGCGGCGCGATCAGGCCGGGCTGGAACACCGCGACAAGCACCAGGATGCGCAGGAAGGTCACCGACCCGGCGATAACGATCCCCGCCGCCGCAGCCGGGGCGAGCGCCGCGTGCCCGCGCGCGAGGCGTGACAGCACCAGCGTCGTCGATGTCGAGGAGGCAAGGCCACCGAAAAGCCCGGTGACAAGCAGGCCCGCCCGCGGCCCCGCCGCCCGGATCGCGACATACCCGGCAAAGGACAGCCCCGCGACGATGACGACGGCAAGCCAGATCTCGCGCGGGTTGAGCACCGCGCCGGGGCCGAACCCCTCATCCGGCAGGATCGGCAGGATCACCGCGGAAATCAGTGCCAGCTTGAAGACGGCCTCGAGTTCGAGCCGCCCGACCTGCTCGATCCAGCCGTGGAGCAAGGGTTTCGTGGACAAGAGCAACGCCGCGACGACGGCGGCGGCGGTGGCGGGCAGCATTTCCCCCAGAACCGCGACCGCGCCGAGGGCGAAGGCCAGCAGCAGGGCGATCTCGGTGGTGAGGCCGAGATCGTCGTCGTTGCGCAGGCGGACCCAGTAGCTCACCATGAGCAGCCCGCCGAGCGCGAAGATCGCCAGCGCCGGGAAGACCGGGCTGGTCAGGGTGGCGATCCACCCGCTCAGCCCGCCGAGAAGGCCGGTCAGCGCGAAGGTGCGAATGCCGGCGATGCGGGCGCCTTCGCGCTCCTTTCGGCCATGCCAGCCGCGCTCGAGCCCCAGGATGAGGCCAAGCGCCAGCGCCAGCCCGAGGCGCATGAGAGTGTCATCGGTGCTCATGGAGCAACATATAACACAGGATCGGCGGCGGTTGCCAGCGCCATCCCTCGCCGAGCAGGGCGTCCCTATCCCGAGGGGGACCCGAGGCCTGCGGCCCGGCCACGTGGGGCAGGATATCGGGGATGCCGACGGGCGGGGTAGTGCTGACGCGCAAATGGCAGTCATAGACCTGCGACAGGATATCCGAGGTCATCACGTCTGAGGGCATGCCGCGCGCCGCCACCCGGCCCTGCCGCATGACCACGATCACGTCGGCGAACATCGCCGCGAGGTTGAGGTCGTGCATCACCGTGACGACACCGCCGCCGCCCGAGGCGAATTCGCGCGCCAGCCGCATCACCACAAGCTGCTGCCCGATATCGAGGCTCGCGACCGGCTCGTCGAGAAACAGCCAGTTGGACCCATGCTGCCCGCGCGGCTCCCACAGAATGATCGCGGCCAGCGCCTCGTTCTGGTCCTGCCCCGTCAGCAGCGCGAGGAGCGACACGCCCGAGGCGCCCGACTCGAGGCTGAGTGCGCAGGTCAGGCCAAGCAGCAGCGCGAGCCACAGGTGCGCCGCCCGCGCGCGTGCCCGCCGGTCGGGCACCTGCGCGCGGTGCATCGGGTCAGCTTGGGTCAGTGTCATCGTCTGCCTGCGGTGTGCTGTAGAGCGCGGCGTTGAGATCGCGGGCGGCCTGCGCCGTGCGCGGGCCGAAGCCCAGCAGGTAGAGGCCCTGCATCCGGATTACCGTTTCGGTGCGCGCGGCGGGGGTGGTGCGGATCGCGGGCATGGACAAGAGCACATCATCGGCGATGGCATGATCGCCGCCACGATCCATCATCAGGATAGCGTCGGGGGCCGAAGCGGTCACCGCCTCGTCGGTCATCTGCTTGTAGCCTTCGAACTCGGTCACGGCGTTCACCGCGCCTGCCATGCCTGGATGACGCCCTGCGCCTGCGTGTCCCAGCCCGCCCGTGAGGCTGCGCCGCCCTGAAGGCTGAGGATGAAGAGCACCCGTTTGCGGCTCTCGGGGGGGATGCGGGCGGTCTGCTTTTGCGCGGTAATGTCTAGTGGGGCCGGCGCGGGTCCTGCTCGACGACGCGCGCCGGCGCGGCCGGGCGCGCCGAGGGCGTCACCCACAACGGCGATCTTCTCAACGATGCCGGGCCATCGGTGGCCTCGGGCACCGTGGTGAAGGGGATACCCCGATGCCTCCAGCACCGCGATGGTTTCAGGCGGCCCTGCACCTTCGGTCGCGAGGATGAGATCAGGCGAGACCCGACGGCTACCGTGACCTGACCGCCGGGATCGATACGCCAACCGTGATCGCGCCGATGCTTTTGCCGCCCCGGGCGGCGAGGGGGAACGCTGGTCGATCTATGTCATCGACGAAATCAGCATCGGCGATGCCTGGACGGTCACACCGGCCCTGCGGTATGAAGACAACGAGATCACGGGCATGGCCACTTCTGCGGTCGGACCGGGACCGTTCAACACGGATGCGCTGATGGGCGGGCTCTCGGTGCGCTACGCCTTCGGCAAGGGGCTGGCCGTGTTCGGTAGCGCCGCCTACACGGAGGTGATGCCGATCATCGACGATCTGGATTTTCCCCGAGCGGATCGTGACGAAGCGAAAAATCCACCACCTACGAGATCGGGCGTCCTTTGACCGGCAGGGTGTGTTCCGCGAGAACGACGATCTCGCGGTCAAGTTGACCTATTTCGACACGGAGCTTTGGGACGTGACCTCGGCGACAGATTTGTCGGGGGGCACCGGACTTCTGGACGAGATCAACATCGAGGGGCTTGAGATAGAGGCGTCCTACGCCATGACGAGCGGCTTTTACGTCGATCTCAACGCCACGATCACCGACGCGGATGAGCGGACGGTAACGGGCGTCGTGCAGGACTATGGCAACACGCCCCAGGACGGTCTGCGCCTGACAGTCGGCAAGGTCTTCGACGATACCTACGATCTGAGTTGGGAGGCGGTCTTTGGCGAGTCGATCACCATCAATGGCGATCCGGGCGCGTTTGCGAGCGGGGAAAGCTATGACGTCCACAACCTGCGCCTGACCGTCGCGCCCCGGGGCAAGGGCGTGTGGGAAGATACCGAGTTCCGCCTCGGGATCGAGAACCTGTTCGACGAGCAATACACCCCCAACCTTGCCACCCGCTCGCAACCGGGGCGCAACTTCAAGCTGACGCTCGCCAAGACGTTCTGATGATGAAGACAAAGGAGCCACTCACATGACCAGCCGATCCTTCAGGGCCGTGGCTGCCGCGCTGGCGCTGCTCTTGCCGGGCACGGCCCCGGCGCTTGCGCAATCCGTGCAAGAGGACGCGGAGCCGCAACTCGGCCTCACGCTCAACACGGTGAGCGCCACGGAGGCGGGGGGGTGTCGGCTGACCTTCGTCATCCGCAACGGGCTGGGGGCGGATATCGAGAGCCTCGTGGCGGAGGCGGTGTTGTTCGATGGCGCGGGGCGGGTCGCCACGCTGACGCTTTTCGATTTCGGCGCGTTGCCTGCGGGGCGGCCAAGGGTGCGGCAGTTCGATCTTGCGGGGCAGTCCTGCGACGGGCTGGGCGAGGTGCTGGTCAACGGCATCGGCACCTGCGAGGGGGATGGCCTGTCGCCCGCTGCCTGTCTCGAGGGGCTGCGGCTGTCGACCGATACGCAGATCGGGGTGTCGGGATGAGCGTGCTCGCGGCAATGATCGAGCGGTTGCGCGGGCTGGTCGAGACGGGTGGGCCGGTGATCGCGATCATCGCGGCGATCTCGGTGGCCACGCTTGCGGTCGTTTTCTACAAGCTCTGGCAGTTTCGTGCTTCGGGGTGGCGGCGCGCTATGCCCTGCGCGCTGCCGTGGACGCGTGGGACCGGGGCGAGAGCCGTGCCGCGCGCCGCACGCTTGAAGGCTCGCGCAGCTATCTCGCGCCGGTGATTGCCCGCGCCTTTGCCGCCGATCCGCGCGCCCAAGGCCACCCGGCGGATCGAGGCCGAGGCCGAGGCGCGGTTTTCCCGGCTCGAGCGCGGGTTTCGCTTTCTCGCACACGGTGGCGCAGCTGGCGCCACTGCTGGGGCTGTTCGGCACGGTTCTGGGCATGATCGAGGCGTTCCAGGCGCTGCAATCGGCAGGCTCACAGGTCGATCCGTCGCTGCTGGCCGGGGGTGTCTGGGTGGCGCTTCTGACCACCGCCGCCGGACTGGCGGTGGCAATGCCCGCCTCGGTGGTGCTGTCGTGGTTCGAATCGCGCATGTCCGGGGAACGCGCGCTGGCGGACCATGCGCTGAGCGTGGTGCTGCACCCCGATATGCGCGGCGACGCGCCGTTGGCGCAGGCGCAGGGCCGGGCGGTGCCCCTTGGTGCGTAACCGACCGTTTCAGCGGCGCAAGCTATCGCTTACCTCGCTGATCGACGTGATCTTTCTGCTCTTGTTGTTCTTCATGCTGTCCTCGACGTTTTCGCAATTCTCCGAGGTGGACCTTGCTACCGCAGGGGCGGGGCAGCGGGTCTCGTCCGAGGCGCGGCCCGTCTTCGTGCAATTGCGCGAGGGCAGCCTGCGGGTGAACGCGCGCGAGGTGACGCTCGACGGGCTGGCCGAGGCGCTCGCGCCCCTGGGTCGAAGGCGAAGCGCGGGCGCTGGTGAGCACCGGGGCGGATGTGACGTCGCAACGGCTGACCGGCCTGCTGCTGGCACTACGCGGCATTCCGGGCCTCACGGTGCAGGTTCTGGTGCCGTCATGAGAGCGCCCCGCCGCCGCGAGCCGAGCATCACGCTGATCAACATCGTGTTCCTGATGCTGATCTTCTTCATGGCTGCCGCCACGCTGGCACCACCGCTCGATGGTGATCTGCGGCTGGTGCGCACCGCCGACCTGGAGGGGCGCGCGCCGCCCGATGCGCTGGTGATCTTAAAGGACGGGCGGCTCGGGCTTCGCGGCGAGGCGCTGCCGGACGCGAGCGCCTACATGGCCATGCTGCCCGAGGACGCGCGCGCGACCGTGCGCATCGTGCCCGATGCAAACTTGCCCGCCGCCGATCTGATCCGGCTGGGCTGGGCCTTGCGCGCGGCGGGGGCGGGGCGCGTGGTGATGGTGACCGAGTGGGGCTGCGATGATCCGCCGCTCGCGCCTCGGTGCTGTCGCTGAGCGTGCTGGCCGCGATGGCGGCGCACGGGGCGGGGCTGTGGGTGTCCGGCCCGCTCGCGCGGATCGAGATCGAGGGCGGCGCTGGGGCCGTTGAGGCGATGCTGGGATGGAGCTTTGCCGACATGGTGGCGGGCGCGACGCAGCCCGTTTCCGACAGCACGGTGACGCCCAATCGCCAATCCGACGAGGTGGTCAACCCAAGCCAGCCGGGCGACGCGTTGCGCCCCGAGACGCCCGAGGCCGCGCCGACGCCCGAGCGCAGGGAGACGGAGCGGGAGGCGGAGACGGCGCAGGCCACGCCCTCGACGCGGCGGAGCCTGCGGACACCGTCGACATCGCCCGGGCATCCGAGCCGGAGGCGACCGCCCGCGCGACGCAACCCGCCCGCACCGCGCCTGGACCGGGTGCCGCCCGCGACCGATGCGAGGCTGCCGTGCGCGGCGGCACGGTCGATTTCGGGGCCAGCATATCCCGGGCAACGATATCGCCACGGAGATCGGCACCGGGAATGCAGGGCAGTTGCGCGCCATGCCGCTGGAGCCCTCGTCGCCCAAGCTGCTCAGCCCGTGGTTCATGGGGTTTTCCGGCCCGGATGGCGGGCGGATCGAGCTGGATGCCTGCCGCACCGCCACCAACCGCCCCGACAGCTTGCTCGGCCTGCATTACCCCGCCTCCGACATCCCCGATCCTGCGCGGCGGCATTTCCTGCTGAACGTCGTGCGGTCGATCCCCGACATCAACAGCGCGCGGGTGCCGATCCTGGACCACGGGAGAGGCATCGCCAACTGCGGCATGCGCAAGTCCCCTCGATCTCACCTTTTCCAAGCTGCGCGCGGTTGATCGACGACTGGGCGTCCTGATGCAGGCGGTCAATGCGCAGGGGCTGTTGCTGGTGCAGCGCGAGGATCGCATCGCGTCCTCGCCGACCCGGTCCAGATCGGTCAGGTCGTGCTGAACCTCGCCCACAACAGCATTGTGGCCATGAAGGATGCGCAGGTCCGGAAACTGACCGTGGAGGTCATCGGCGCGGCCCGGTCCGTGCGGTCCCGTGTCCGCGATACCGGGCATGGCGT